>NZ_JBGEDP010000001.1:3611788-4815717 GCF_041206865.1 Mycobacterium sp. HUMS_12744610 | reverse complement strand
GGTGTTGTTGCTGCTGTCGTCGTTGATCGTGGGTGCCGGTTGGCCGTTGATCGTCGAGCAGATCAGCGTCCGACCCAATGCGGCGCAGAAGGAAAGCGAGTACATCAGCCGCAGCATCACCGCGACGCGCCAGGCGTACGGCCTGACCTCCGATGTCGTGACGTACCGCAACTACTCCGGCGACGCCAGGGCCACCGCCCAGCAGGTCGCCTCCGACCGCGCGACCACGTCGAACATCCGGCTTCTGGATCCCACGATCGTCAGCCCCGCGTTCACCCAGTTCGAGCAGGGCAAGAACTTCTACTACTTTCCCGACCAGCTGTCCGTCGACCGCTACATCGACCACACCGGCGCGCTGCGCGACTATGTGGTCGCGGCCCGGGAGCTCAACCCGGACCGGCTGATCGACAACCAGCGGGACTGGATCAACCGGCACACCGTCTACACCCACGGCAACGGGTTCATCGCCTCGCCGGCCAACACGGTGCGCGGCATCGCCAACGACCCCAACCAGAACGGTGGCTACCCGGAGTTCCTGGTCAACGTCGTCGGCGCCAACGGCGCCGTGATATCCGACGGGCCCGCCCCGCTGGACCAGCCGCGCATCTACTTCGGACCGGTGATCGCCAACACGTCCGCCGACTACGCGATCGTCGGTCGCAACGGGGCGGACCGCGAATACGACTACGAGACCAGTAACGAGACCAAGAACTACACCTACACCGGCCTCGGCGGAGTGCCGATCGGCAGCTGGCTTTCCCGCAGCGTGTTCGCCGCCAAGTTCGCCGAGCGGAACTTCTTGTTCTCCAATGTGATCGGCTCCAACAGCAAAATCCTGTTCAACCGCGACCCGGCGGCACGCGTCGAGGCGGTGGCGCCGTGGCTGACCACCGACAGCGCGGTGTACCCGGCGGTGGTCAACAAGCGGCTGGTGTGGATCATCGACGGCTACACCACGCTGGACAACTACCCGTACTCTCAGCTCACCTCGTTGGAGTCGGCCACCGCCGACTCCAACGAGGTGGCGTTCAACCGACTCGGACCCGACAAGCAGGTCTCCTACATCCGGAACTCGGTGAAGGCCACCGTCGATGCCTACGACGGCACCGTCACGCTGTACCAGCACGACGAGAACGACCCGGTGCTCAAGGCCTGGATGCGGGTGTTTCCCGGCACCGTCAAGCCCAAGAGCGAGATCACCCCCGAGCTCGCCGACCACCTGCGCTACCCCGAGGACCTCTTCAAGGTGCAGCGCATGCTGCTGGCCAAGTACCACGTCAACGACCCCGTGACGTTCTTCTCCACCTCGGATTTCTGGGATGTGCCGCTGGATCCGAACCCCACCGCCAGCAGCTACCAGCCGCCGTTCTACATCGTTGCGAAAAATATTGCCAAGAACGATAATTCGGCGTCATACCAGTTGACGAGCGCGATGAACCGGTTCAAGCGCGATTATCTGGCGGCCTACATCAGCGCCAGCTCCGACCCCGCCACCTACGGCAAGATCACGGTGCTGACCATCCCCGGGCAGGTCAACGGACCCAAGCTGGCCAACAACGCGATCACTACCGACCCGGTGGTGTCCCAGGACCTCGGCGTGATCGGGCGCGACAACCAGAACCGGATCCGCTGGGGCAACCTGTTGACGCTGCCGATCGGCCAGGGCGGGCTGATGTACGTCGAACCGGTCTACGCATCGCCGGGCGCCAGCGACGCCGCCTCGTCGTACCCGCGACTCATCCGGGTGGCGATGATGTACAACGACAAGATCGGCTACGGCCCCACGGTCGGCGATGCGCTGACCGGATTGTTCGGACCCGGTGCGGCCGCGGCCGCGACTGGGATACAGCCCACCGAAAACGGCGGCGCCGCAAGCCCTCCCGCAAGTCAGCCGGCCCCGGCGGGGACGCCCGGGTCGCCGGGTTCGGCCCCCTCGCCGCCGCAGGCGGTGCCGCCGGCCCCGGACGGGTCGGTGGCCCTGTCCCCGGCGAAGGCTGCCGCCCTGCAGGACATCCAGACGGCGCTCAGCGCGGTCAAGGACGCCCAGAAGAAGGGTGACTTCGCCGCCTATGGCGCGGCGCTGCAGCGCCTCGACGACGCGATCACCAAGTACAACAACGCCAAATAGGTCCCAGGGCAGGCAGTTGCGGGAACGCCCGTTGAGCTGCATGTCCTCCGGCAGCCGGTAGCCGCGGACCACGCCGTCGTCAGCTGCGCGCCGCGGTGCGGAACCCGTCGCGGTAGGCCTTCGGGCTGATGCCCAGGTGGCTGAGGAAAACGCGCCGCAAGGTTTCGGTGCTGCCGAAGCCGCCCATGCGGGCGGTCTCGGTGACGCTGCGGCCGGATTCCATTGCCGCGCAGGCGATGTCGATGCGCACCCATTCGACGTAGCGGGCCGGGGTCATGCCGAGCTCGGACTGGAACTGCCGGGTGCTCAGGTTGGCCCGGGATGCGAGCTTGCCCACACTGTGGTCGGCGCCGGGGTCGGCGGTGATCGCATCGGTCACCGCCCGCAGCGCGGACCCCGGCGGCGGGTCCGCCTCGACCAGGACGGAGAATTGTGATTGCCCGCCGGTGCGTTTGAGGTACACCACCAGCGACCGCGCCACCGAGCGGACCAGCTCGGTGCCGTGGTCCATCTCGACCAGCGCCAGGGCCAGGCGTCGATGCCCGACGACACGCCCGCCGAGGTGAAGACGTCGCCGTCGCGGACGAAGATCGCGTCGGGTTCCACCCCCACCTCGGGGAACGCGCGCGCCATGCGTGCGGTGTGGCGCCAGTGCGTGGTGGCGCGCTTGCCGTCCAGCAGCCCCGCCTGCGCCAGGACGAACGAGCCCGTGCACACCGACGCGAGCCGCCGCGTCCGCTCGCGCAGCGCCTGCACCAGCGCGGGGTCGATCGGATGGGAGATCAGTTCGTCGCTGCCCGCCACGACGACGGCGTCGGCCGCCTCGATCGACGAAACATCGCCGGTGACATAGAGTTTCGTGCCGATCGAGGTTCGCACGTCGCGGCCGTCGACGGAGACGATCTGCAGCGAGTACCGCGCCCGAACCGGTTGGCCTCGGCGAACACCTCGGCCGGGCCCACCGCGTCGAGCAGCTTGACGCCGTCGACGACGACGACCACCACCACCCGGGGGATCGTGTCGGCATCCGCCACCCGCTCATCGTGTCGCCTCGGCCAAGCCGGCACAAGACGGTCGTGTCGCAATCTGTGGGGTGGACGGCTCAATGGCCGGGGCCGGATCGGCGCGGTGCGCGGCACACTGATCGCACGCGAACCGAAGGAGATCCGATCATGGCCATCCGGGCGGCCGAAACCATTGCCGGCGTCGCCGTGCCCGACACCCCGTGACGTCACCGACTTCGTCCGCGCCGCCGAGGACGACCTGCTGTTCGACCATTCCCGGCGGGTGTTCCTGTTCGGGGCGCTGCAGGGGCTTCGCCGCGGGCTGCACCCGGACCTGGAGTTGCTCTACGTGGGGGCGATGTTTCACGACCTGGGCCTGACCGCGGGGTACCGCGGATCCACGTTGCGGTTCGAGGTGGACGGCGCCAACGCGGCCCGGGACTTTCTGCTGGAGCGCGGCATCGACAAGGCCGACGCCGACAAGGTCTGGCTGAGCATCGCCTTACACCCGAGTCCCGGCATCCCGGAGTTCATGGGGCCCGAGATCGCCTTGGTGACAGCCGGGGTCGAAACCGACGTGCTGGGCATCGGCCGCGACGACCTGTCCCCGGACGCTCTCGACGCGGTCACCGCCGCACATCCACGCCCGAACTTCAAGCGGCGCATCGTCGGTGCCTTCAACGACGGCATGAAGCATCGCCCGCACAGCACCTTCGGCACCGTCAACGCCGACGTCCTGGCGCACTTCGATCCCGCGTTCGTGCGCGAGGACTTCGTCGAGACCATCCTGCGCAACTCCTGGCCGGAGTAGCGGCTCGCGTTGCAGCAGCCCGGTGTCGCCGGCTCTCGTGATCGGTGAGCGCGCCGCCGAGGTGCCGCCTGTGACGCGCCGCCGAGCGAGCCGCGACGCCAGGCCACGCGACCCGGGTGCCCGCCGCCCCGGCGTTCGCGCCTGGCGATTTGGCGGCAGTGACACGCGTTCGGTAACCTTGCATTCACCAACGCGGGGTGGAGCAGCTCGGTAGCTCGCTGGGCTCATAACCCAGAGGTCGCAGGTTCGAATCCTGTCCCCGCTACCAGGTGAAATGGCTCCCGGAGACTTCTCCGGGGGCCATTTTCATGCCCGATGGGAACACTTTTGGGAACATTCGCAAAGCTAACGACTGCGCGATTCCGTTGGGAACGATGTCGAGGACATCGGTACGCGGCGCGCGCCGTGCTGGTCGCCGAGTGTTTACGTGGATGCGTTCCCGCTGGACCGGCGCCGATGTACGGCGGGCCCGGTGGCGCCAATTGGCCGGACCGCGGGCGCTTGTCGACGGAGCTTCTGCCATCAGACTGACTTGACGCCGGTCATGCGGGCTCTTGGCGCTTGGGTGGTCCTCCACCGCAAGTCATAGCCACATGTCTGCGCAAACTCTCGTCCCGCAGCTCGGGGAGGTCCAATGATGCAATCAGCTTCATTCATTAGCAGCCGGATCTCGGAGCTACCGTGGCTTCGCGCTTCTTCGACCGCTAGGCCCTCCAGCGAAGTGCCCAAGTGCATCCGCCGGTAGATGGGCCACACATATAGTTCCGTTATCTCACTGTAGTTTGTTGCGCCTGAACAATGCCGTAAAAATAGCCATCCTATGCGTAGCCCGAACCCATTCTTTAATTCGATGCACGACACAGGAAAAGCCGACATGGGCGACATTGTGTAGTAATAAATGATCACCACCTTGCGAGCCTTACCTCGAATGATTTCCCCAAAACGCGGATTCTCAATAATCCACAGTCTCCGAATTTCCTTCTCGTTGTCGACAGCATTATTCATGCGGTCCAACTTGGCTGGCGATGGTCCCCACCGGGCATGGCGTGTAACAAATGTTTCATGATGATAGCGCCGCACATAATCCAGCGGCATTGTCCCGTAGCCACGATCACCCCAGCCCGATCCCCACGAGTTCCAGAAGCTAAAAGTTTCAGTTTCTGGGTTGTAGCCGTAGACCGGGATTGCGTGAAGTCCGATTGAACTTTCGCCCTGGGCCGGCAATCGGATGATTCCGCCCGGCGCTTCATATGACGCCTCAAACCACTCGACGACCATAAGGTGGGAGTCGCGCATATGATATGGCACTCCGAGGCGCCCAAGATTTTGTTTAAGTGTTAACTGCAGAGCTACGTCCGAGGGGTCAGCGATAGACTCGTAGTACATCTGTCTCGCGTACGCACCTCCACGGAAGTAGGTCAGTCTGGATGCGAATAATGCTTGAGTACCGTTGACTCGCGGCTGTCCATCGATTGCCTTTATGAGTTCGAAACCTCTCCGCCTGTCTATTACACTCAGGCTGGCAAATTGTGTCAGCCTTCCGTTCTTTTTCGTCAGGCACCTCGGCGTGCAGGTCTCGGCAAACGCGTGAGTATGAATATCGAAACCCAGCTGCGCATTCCATTGCAACATACGTGCCCAGCAAGGGTTGCACAGTAAATGCACCTGTTGCGCATTTATTCTGGCTTGAGTGATTTCACCTATATAAAGATCACCACCCGCGACCTCTGGCCAATATGCGCGGGGCCGCTCGGGCGTTTTGCTGCATCTCTCGCATCTTCGTTCAGCGCCGGTTAATGGCGGACCAGGTTCCATGATGATTTCAGTTTACAGCCAATCGCGACGGGCGTTGGCAAATATCGGGTTTAAGTCCCAGCCCGCGTCGAAGTATGCAGCAGGCCGCCAGTCACCATTACGGCGGTCGAGGGTGTGTTCAGTACATGGCCAAGGCATGCCGAAGGTTATGAGAAAACGGTAACGGCTTGAACCGACAATGCGGTACTGGTTTTCACCATGTTGAATCTGCGCGGGATTACCCGGTGAGCTCAACCGTGCTCTCGCCAAATTCCGCAACAACTCGCAGGCTTCCGCCCAGCGCGGCCACATACGACTGCAGCGTTCCTAGCTCGGTGTGCGACAGGTCGCCGCTTTCGAGCTTCGACACGCGTGCCTGTGACACCCCCATCAAAGCGGCGACGTCGGCCTGGCGGGCATGTCCATGCGCCTTGCGTATGTCGGCAAGGCGCTGTGCCTGGACGGCGTCGTGCATCTCGTTGCGCGCGGCATCGGCGCGGGCGGGGTCCAGGCGCCCCTGCGCGATGGCGTCGGCACGGATATCACGCCAGTTGCGTGCCATGCTCATTCACCTCCCTCAGTCGCGAGCCAGTCCTCGTAGCGTCGCTCAGCTATCGGAATGTTCTTGTCGTACCAGCTTGTCCAGTTGCCCGCTTTGTCGCCGCCGAGCAATAGGATCGCCTGACGCCGCGGATCGAAGATGAACAGAATCCGGATGCTGGTGCCGGCTGGCCGTAGCTCTTTCATGCTGTGAAACTTCGATCCCTTGACCTTGTCCACCGTCGGCCGGCCAAGGGTTGGTCCCTCCAGCTCTAGCAGGTCGACGGCTCCGGTGACCGCTGCCATCGCGTCGTCGTCGAGCGAGAAGTACCAGGCTTCGACCTCCTCGAGCAGGATCACAACCCAGGACATCGTTAATATAACACCAGAGTTATATGCAACTGTCCACAGCGATGGGGAGTCATCCCGAGCCTTCGCCGTTCTGCCACGCGTCGCCGAGCAGGAATTCGGCCGCCTGCTCCGCTGCCTCGCGGTCGTCGTTTCCCAGGACATGGGCGTAGGTCTCCAGGAAGAACCCGACATTGGCGTGGCCGATGCGCTCACTGATCACTTTCGGGCTGATGCCAGCCCGCAGCGCGCCGGTGGCGTAGGAGTGGCGCAGGTCGTGGAAGGTGATGCGCGATAGGCCCGCCGCGGCCGCCAGTCTGTCGAAGCGCTGGCGGATCGTGTCGGGATGTGGCGGCCGGCCGTCCTGGTAGGTGAACAGGTAGTCGCCGGGATGGTAGGCGTCGCCGAAGAATTCGCGTTCGCTGTCTTGGAGCTGGCGCCAACGGCGTAGCGCCGCCACGGTGGCGCGGTCGATGGAAATTGTCTGGTCCGCATTGCGGGTCTTGCCACCGGCTTTGTCGAGCGCCCGCCCGCCAACCACCACGCGATTGTCGTGCACGGTGATCTGGCCTGCGTCCAGGTCGACGTCGGACCATTTCAGGCCGCACACCTGGCCGCGTCGAATACCGGTGGTCAGTTCCAGCAAGAACAGCGCCGCGAAGCGGTCGTCGCGGATTGAGGCGAGGAAGGTCCGGATCTCCTCGGGCTTCCACACCGTGCGGCGGGTTCGCGGCCGGCGCGGTGGCTTGACGTTGCTGGCCGGGTTGTCGGTGATGTATTTCCACGCCACGGCGTCGACGAGTGCTCGGTGTAAGAAGGCATGGACGTTGCGGACGGTCTTCGGCGCCAGACCCGGCGGAACCGGTCTGGGCACAATGCCCGCCCGGTAGCGCCGCACGGCGGTGCGGGCCGCGTGGATCGTTGTATTGCACGCTTCTGACAGCTGCCGCGGTGTGGGCGGGTTGCCAGCGGCGTTGCGTTCTGACCAGTACGCGTACATCACGGAGTCGTTGTCGCGCTTAACGCGGCCCTCTGTGAGCAGCTTGGCGTAGAGCCTGAGTAGCTGGGGTTCGTCGAGTCGTTGCAGACGCTCGGCGCCGATGTGGGGGATGACGTAAGTGCGCGCGTAGTCGCTCCAGCTGCGCCATGTCGTGGCGTCGAGTGCAGGTTCGACCGCGGCGAGCCATTCGGTGAGGAATTGCGCAACCGTGCGGGTCGACGGCTTGACGACTCGGCCGCGGTCGGCGTCGCGCATGGCGTCTCGGCAGGCTTTCCAGGCCTCGCGCTCGGTGTCGAACCCTCCTTTGGTGATCCAGGGATACCGCCCGGTCGACGGGTCACGCTCGGGGAGGCGAAACTTGTAATACCACACCGAACCGCGCTGAAGCACCGTGCCTTTCACGATGCGACCAGTTCGCGCAGGCCGTCGGTCACAACGTAGATGCGGCCGCCGAGCCGACGAACCGGCAGCTCGCCGGAGGCCACCAACCGATAGGCTGCGGCCCGGCTGATGCCGAGCAGCTGAGCGGCGCGGGGCACGGCGAGCAGCAGGGGAAGGTCACTGAACACGTTGTTCTCCAAGATAATTCACCACCTTTCCACAATTTTGGACGGATTGTTATTCGGATGATCGGGTCCTGTGGACTTGCGGGCTGCACTGTGGACAAAACCGTGCTGCTTCTGTTCCGTCGGGCTCGGTGACCGTGATGGTGCGAGAATGCGCGTCCTCGCATTCGCCACACCACGGCACGTTGGTTACGGGCGGTTGAGGTGGCTGTCCGAGATCAAGGCGCCGGGCCAGCACCCGAACCGGATCACGCGCCCCATTCGGGTTCCGGATCAGAAGGTCGGTCAGATCTGAGGGCGGCCAGCCGCGCGCCAGGGCAGACTCGATGGCCGGTCGAAGACTGCGCGCGTCGTGGGTCCCGAGCTTCCACGCCCTGGCCACAGACTCCAGTGCCAGTATCGCGGCGTCGCCCGGTTCGGATAAGGATTCGGTTGATGGGTTCAAGGGGTCCCGCTGCGGGACCCTCGGGGGGTGCCGCTTTGACGCCGTCTCCGTCTCACTGCGAGACGGCCCCCGTCCCGCTGCGGGACGGGGAGGTCCCGGATCGGGACCGGGTAGAACATGCGGCGCCCGAGGATGATTCAGGTAGTAGCGGGTCGGAACGTGTCAAGGTCGGTGAGACAGTTTCTTACGCGGATTTGATGAGTGCTTCCGGGGTTGGTTGGTTGATCCAGGCGACGGTGGGCAGCTTCGGTGGAGCGGGCCGCCGGTGCCGGAATCTAGCGGGGTTAGCGGCGTAGGCCGCATCCAGCGTGGCGGCACGTTGGGCCTGGATCTCGTTTGCGGTGCCGTAGTGCACCGATGCAACGGTGTGTAGGCCCACGCCGCTGTGGCGATGCTCATGGTTGTAGTAATCGAAGAATGTCGTGCAGAAGGCGCGGGCATCTTCGATCGAGCCGAACCGGCCCGGGAACGCCGGGCAGTACTTGAGGGTCTTGAAATTAGCCTCCGAGTAGGGATTGTCGTTGGACACGTGCGGGCGGCTGTGGCTGCGGTCCACCCCCAGGTCGATCAGCAACTGGGCGACCGGCTTGGAGGTCATCGAGGTGCCGCGATCAGCGTGCAAGGCCAACTGGCCGCGGGCGATGCCGTGACGGGCCATGGTGTCGGCGATAAATGCTTTGGCCAACTCACCGTCCTCAACTTCTGCGATGATCCAGCCGACGACGTAGCGCGAGAAGATGTCGATAATCACATAGAGTTGATAGAAGATACCCCGTTGTGGCCCTTGCAATTTCGTTATATCCCAGGACCAGACCCGGTTTGGTGCGTTAGCGATCAGCTCGGGTTTCTTGCGCGCCGGATGGGTGCGCTGGCGACGCCGCTCGCGGTTCTCCCCGGCAATGGCCAGTAGCCGGTACATGGTGCGAATCGAGCACAGGTAGACACCATCATCAAGCAGTCGCGCCCACACCTGCGCCGGCGCCAGATCGCAGTACTGCTCTGAGCGCAGCACCGTCAGAATCTGCTGGCGTTCGGCCTCGGTGAGCTTATTCAGTGGCTCGGGCCGCACCCGCCGTGCCGGCCGTGGTGGTGGGTTGCGGTGGCGGTGGAGCGTGGCCCGCGATGCACCCAGCAATTCGCACGCCCGTTTGGTGCTGGTTGCGGCCTCCAGGTCGGGCAGGTGCTCGCCGATCACGGCTTGGACTTCGGCTCGAAATCCGCGCTCTCGGAGAGCATCTCCAAGAGCGCGTGTGCTTTTCCCGTGATCTCCAGCGCTAGCTTGGTCCGATCCAGCTCAGCCTGCAGTTGCGTGGTGCGCCGCCGCAGCTTGTCCAACTCGACCTGCTCAGCGCTGCGCTTCGGCTTGCCCTTCGCCGACAAACCCTCCCGAGCACCGGCATCACGGGCCTTTCGCCATTCGGCGATATGCGAGCTGTACAGGCCTTCACGGCGCAGCAACGCACCACGCTCCGACGAGCCCACCGACAGCGCGTCGTACTCGTCGAGGATGCGGGCCTTGTACTCGGCGGTGAACGTGCGCCGCCGCGCCCGAGCACCTGGATCGGGCACGTTGTCCACTTGGTCATTATCACTGCACCCCTCCAGGGATGCGATCGTCATAGTCACGGAAAATGGTGATCCTGTCTCGCCCTGTAGCGATGATTGGCTACTGCTGCTGTCTCACTTAACCCTGTCACACAGGGGGTTGAACGCCGGGCCCCGGAGTCATGGAATTGCGGACGCCGGCTCATCAACCCGCGCGTCTCCAGATAGCTCAGCGCACGCAAGATCGTGCTTCTGCCGGCACCGGATTCGGCCATGAGTGTGCGAATTGACGGGTAGCACGAGAAGTTTTCGTCCGCCTTGTTTGCCAACAGGACGAGAATGAACTTCGCGACCGGATGTGCGATGTCCGAGTCTTTCGCCCAGGCAAGGGCTTCCCAACTCATGTTGAAGCGCTGATCACGGACTGCTCACCGACAGCCGTCTCGGCGGGCTGCGCCTCCCGGCGATCCGTCTCGCGTCGTTTCATGTCTAGAACGGTAAGCCACCTAATCGCGCTATGCGACGGTCGTATGAAATAGATTCGTCGAATTCCGCTGCGACACACACGATTACCGCTACGTACGAAACTCAATGAAACAACGTGAAACCCGCTGCTTCACAACGGCATCACTCGTACCGGGCTGTGGCTGAGCAGAGCGCCATCATCGACGGCCCCCTTGCTCCGCTTGGCCCTGCTAATTTGGCATCGGCCGCAAAGGCTCGGAATGGTTGGATGGCTCCGCGTTAGCCATTGATGAGTCGTGCCCGCCTGAGCGAATCGAGCAAGCGCTGAGCGGCGCGCAGCGTCGGGGCAAACGTGGCGGCATTTAACCGTCCTGAGTCCGCTTCAGCGGCCAACGACTCCAAAACAGTGCGGCACGCGCGAGGTGACTTCAGCACGATCTGAGCGGCCTCGGCTGGACTGGAATGGACCGCCCTTTCCTCGATGCGGATGCGTTCCACGATCCGCTCGATGGGTTTCTCGACCACCTCGACCCGCACCGAAACCGCGCCGTTCTTGGCCGCGCGGCGCTCCTCGTAGGCCGCTCGCCGGCATTGTTGGGAGCACCAGATCGAGGGACGTCCGGGCTTGGGCGGCCAGGCGCTACCGGGCATCTCCGCGCTACATCTCGGGCATCGTTTCGTCGGCATGAATTGATGGTAAGGGATGCCTTACTAGTTAGATACGGACGAAATTACGTTATCGTTTCGTGACCTGAGTGCAAGAGGTGTGATGTCCGGGGAAGTGATGGAGTTAGGGTGACCTAAGTGTCGACGGGCGACTGTGCTTGCCGCTGGCAGGTTGCCGTGATCGAGGGAGAACATACAGCCGATGAATGATCGGCAAAGATTGGGGCGGTGTCGGTAACGTTTGTCACGCCATGAGTAATGAGGACGGTGCCAGCGTTCTCCCCGCGGAGACGCGTGCCCGCGCGCGTATCGACCAGCAACTGACCCAAGCGGGCTGGAAGGTCCAGGACAAAAAGGATCTCAATCTGTTCGCGGGACAGGGCATCGCTGTGCGGGAGGTCGTGATGAAGCCTGGGCACGGCCGGGTCGACTACCTGCTGTACGTGGAGAAGGCCGTGGTCGGCGTCATCGAGGCCAAACCAGTGGGTACGCCCCTGTCAGGCGTTGAGTGGCAGTCGGCCATGTACGCCGACGGGCTTCCGGCCGATGTGCGTCTCGCCGCCAAGGCCCGGGACGGCCGGCTGCCGTTCGTGTTCGAGGCATCGGGGGTGGAGACGCACTTCACCAACGGGTTCGATCCCGAGCCGCGGGCGCGTCTCATCTTCAACTTTCCCAAGCCGGCAACGTTGGCTCGCATTCTGCGTGATGCCGATGCCGCGCCGGAGCGCCCGACGTGGCGCGCCAAGGTCCGAAATCTCCCGCCCCTGGATGCCGACCCGCTGCGCCCAGCGCAGGTCGAAGCTATCAATGGAGTCGAGAAGAGCCTTGCCGATCAGCACTTCGACCGATCATTGGTGCAGATGGCGACTGGGGCCGGCAAGACGTACACCGCGGTCACCGAGTCGTACCGGCTGCTGAAATACGGTGGCTTCAACAGGATTCTTTTCCTGGTCGACCGCAACAACCTGGCCGATCAGACGCTGGCGGAGTTCCAGAATTACCGCACACCAGACGACGGTCGTCGCTTCACCGAGCTGTACAACGTGACCAAGCTGTCCAGCGCTGGGCTACTCGGGTCGAGCAAGATCGTGATCTCGACGATCCAGAGGGTCTACAAGTTCCTCAATGACGGTGAAGTCAGCGACGCCGACGACCCCAACCTCGATGACTTCACCCCGGATGTCCCGGTCACCGTGTCGTACAGCGAGGCATTTCCGCCGGAAACGTTTGATCTGGTCATCGTCGACGAGGCCCACCGAAGTATCTACGGGGTCTGGCGCGGCGTCCTTGAGTATTTCGACGCTCACGTCATCGGATTGACTGCTACACCGGGTAAGCAGACCTTCGGGTTCTTCCGTCAGAATCTCGTCTCCGAATACACCTATCCTGAGTCAGTCGCGGACGGCGTGAACGTGGACTTCGACATCTACCGCATCCGCACCCAGATCAGCGAAGAGGGTTCTCGGATCGAAGCCGGGACGATCGTGCCGAAAGTCGATCGCCGCACCCGGGAACAGAGACTCGAAATCCTCGACGAGGATTTGGATTATGGTGCTGCGCTCCTTGACCGCGCGGTGACCGCCACCGACCAGATCCGCACTGTTCTAGAGACTTTCCGCGATCGGCTCTTCACCGAGATCTTCCCGGGACGCTCCACCGTGCCAAAGACTTTAATCTTCGCCAAGGACGACAACCACGCGGAGGAGATCGTCACCCAGGTCCGCAAGGTGTTCGGCAAGGGCAACGATTTCGCGGCAAAGATCACGTACAACGTCCGCAACGCCAAAGAACAGCTCCAGGCTTTGCGGACGAGCCCGTCGCTGCGTATCGCGGTGACCGTCGACATGATCGCCACCGGAACCGACGTCAAACCGCTGGAGTGCGTGTTCTTTATGCGTGATGTGCGCTCCCCTGTGTGACAGGGTTAAGTGAGACAGCAGCAGTAGCCAATCATCGCTACAGGGCGAGACAGGATCACCATTTTCCGTGACTATGACGATCGCATCCCTGGACGGGTGCAGTGATAATGACCAAGTGGACAACGTGCCCGATCCAGGTGCTCGGGCGCGGCGGCGCACGTTCACCGCCGAGTACAAGGCCCGCATCCTCGACGAGTACGACGCGCTGTCGGTGGGCTCGTCGGAGCGTGGTGCGTTGCTGCGCCGTGAAGGCCTGTACAGCTCGCATATCGCCGAATGGCGAAAGGCCCGTGATGCCGGCGCTCGGGAGGGTTTGTCGGCGAAGGGCAAGCCGAAGCGCAGCGCTGAGCAGGTCGAGTTGGACAAGCTGCGGCGGCGCACCACGCAACTGCAGGCTGAGCTGGATCGGACCAAGCTAGCGCTGGAGATCACGGGAAAAGCACACGCGCTCTTGGAGATGCTCTCCGAGAGCGCGGATTTCGAGCCGAAGTCCAAGCCGTGATCGGCGAGCACCTGCCCGACCTGGAGGCCGCAACCAGCACCAAACGGGCGTGCGAATTGCTGGGTGCATCGCGGGCCACGCTCCACCGCCACCGCAACCCACCACCACGGCCGGCACGGCGGGTGCGGCCCGAGCCACTGAACAAGCTCACCGAGGCCGAACGCCAGCAGATTCTGACGGTGCTGCGCTCAGAGCAGTACTGCGATCTGGCGCCGGCGCAGGTGTGGGCGCGACTGCTTGATGATGGTGTCTACCTGTGCTCGATTCGCACCATGTACCGGCTACTGGCCATTGCCGGGGAGAACCGCGAGCGGCGTCGCCAGCGCACCCATCCGGCGCGCAAGAAACCCGAGCTGATCGCTAACGCACCAAACCGGGTCTGGTCCTGGGATATAACGAAATTGCAAGGGCCACAACGGGGTATCTTCTATCAACTCTATGTGATTATCGACATCTTCTCGCGCTACGTCGTCGGCTGGATCATCGCAGAAGTTGAGGACGGTGAGTTGGCCAAAGCATTTATCGCCGACACCATGGCCCGTCACGGCATCGCCCGCGGCCAGTTGGCCTTGCACGCTGATCGCGGCACCTCGATGACCTCCAAGCCGGTCGCCCAGTTGCTGATCGACCTGGGGGTGGACCGCAGCCACAGCCGCCCGCACGTGTCCAACGACAATCCCTACTCGGAGGCTAATTTCAAGACCCTCAAGTACTGCCCGGCGTTCCCGGGCCGGTTCGGCTCGATCGAAGATGCCCGCGCCTTCTGCACGACATTCTTCGATTACTACAACCATGAGCATCGCCACAGCGGCGTGGGCCTACACACCGTTGCATCGGTGCACTACGGCACCGCAAACGAGATCCAGGCCCAACGTGCCGCCACGCTGGATGCGGCCTACGCCGCTAACCCCGCTAGATTCCGGCACCGACGGCCCGCTCCACCGAAGCTGCCCACCGTCGCCTGGATCAACCAACCAACCCCGGAAGCACTCATCAAATCCGCGTAAGAAACTGTCTCACCGACCTTGACACGTTCCGCTCCGCCCAGTACTTCGAGCAGATGAAGGGCCGTGGCGCGCGCACGATCACTTCGGCCGACTTCCAGGCGGTGACGCCCGACGCGGAAAACAAGACTCGGTTCGTCATTGTCGATGCGATCGGCGTGACCGAGCACCCCTTCGTAGAGCCACCGCTGAATCGGCAGAAGTCGGTCAGCCTCAAGAAGCTCCTGGACAAGGCTGCCGCCCTCACGCTTACCGAGGACGAAGCGGCAACTCTGGCGTCACGGCTGGCGAAACTCGAACTTGCGCTTACCGATGAGGAACGGCAGGAACTCGACGAGGTCGCCGGCCAACCTGTCCGCGACGTCGTCAGGGCGCTCGTGGACGCTGTTGATCCGTCTACTGGATCGGCCGACGCGATCGAGCGGGCCATCGAGCCGATCGCGGCCAACCCTGAGCTGCGCAACCGCATACTCGAACTCCGCGCCGCCCACGATCGGGTCATCGACGAGGTCAGCAGCGACGAACTCGTCGAAGCCGGGGGAGTGGTCAACACGGATCGCGCCCGGTCGATCGTGGAGTCGTGGCGGGCCTACCTTGATGAGCATCGCGACGAAATCACTGCGATTCAGGTTGCGTATGAGGCGGGTGAGCATCGAATCGACTTCGCCTACATCCAGGGACTTGCTGCCCGCATCGCTCGGCCACCGCACAACTGGACGCCCGACATCATCTGGAACGCCTACGCCGCGATCGACGCGCCCAAGGTGCGAAATTGTGCCACGCACACCCTCACCGATCTGGTCTCGCTGATCCGGTACGCCACCGGCGTCGACGACGAACTCGTTCCCTACGGTGAGCGGGTGCATGAGAAATACGCGGCGTGGTTGGCGCAACAGGAACAGGCTGGTGTGGTGTTCAACGACACCGAGCGCTGGTGGCTGGACCGCATGGTGTCGGTGATCGCCAACTCCGCCGGTATCCGCGTGGAAGACCTTGACGACGCGCCCTTCATTGAACGGGGGGGAACCGATGGGGCGCTGCGGGATTTGGGGGATAGGGCCGGCGATCTCGTCGAGCAGCTCAACGCGGAGCTGACCGCCGTGAGCGTCCCCGAATTTGTGACCGTAGAGGACGTAGCAACAGTCGATTCGGGGCCAGCATTCAAGAGTGCACACTTTGGTGAACAGGGCGCTGGCATCCGGCTCTTGCGTGGCGACAACATCGAACCCGGATCACTCCGTTGGACGCGAACCAAGACCTGGCCTCTCGACCTACTCGAAGGCTATGAGCATCTGGCTGTTCACGAAGGCGACCTGATCCTAGGCATGGACCGCCCTGTCATTTCGACTGGACTCAAACTTGCACGAGTAACGAAAGCTGATCTGCCTGCCTTGCTGGTCCAGCGGGTCGCACGTATCCGGCCGAAAAACATCGACGATCGATACCTCTACTACTGGCTGACGTCCCAGGAATTCATGCGGCACCTGCAAGGCTCAGCAACGGGCACACAACTTCCGCACGTGACCTTGACGAGCATTAAAGCGTTCCGCGTGCCGCGGTTCGGGGCCGAAAGTGAGGGCCGCATCGTCGACATTCTCGAAGATCACCTCTCTCGTCTCGATGCAGCGGAGTCCTACCTGCGTAATGCGTTGAAGAAGTTGAAAGCTTTGAAAGCCAGCGCTCTTGCTTCACTTCACGCGGGTGAACCGCTCCCGTTAGGGGCTTTGGCGGTCGACTCCGGCTACGGAACGTCGGAAAAATGCGTTCCAAATGGCCTGGGTGCTGCAGTGGTTCGTATTCCAAATCTTGTCGATGGGCAGATTGATCTGTCGGATGAGAAGCGCATGCTTAACGCGGAAGCGGACATCTCGGCGTACATGCTTGCTCCAGGCGATGTGCTCATCGTACGTACCAATGGATCTGTTGATCTGATCGGGCGCTCCGCCGTCGTCCAGCCGGGGATCGACGCCGCTTTCGCTTCGTATCTGATTCGATACCGCGTGCGGGATGAGGTGGTCCGGCCGCGCTGGGTTCAAATTATGCTCAGCACTCCACAAGTTCGCGCCCGGATCGAATCATTGGCGGCGTCAAGTGCAGGCCAACACAACCTAAGTCTCAGTAAGCTCGACCGGTTGGAATTGCCCGTGCCATCCACCACGGCTCAAGACGCTGGCATTCAACGTGTTGTCGGGATCGAGCTCGATGCATCTCGTTTAGCGGCGTCGATCGCTGCTACCCGCTCGCGTGCCGCAAGGCTTCGATCGTCGATCCTCACCGCTGCTTTTTCCGGACGTTTGACTGCGCCGAAATCCCACTTGTCGCTCAACGAAGAGCTGATCGGCGCATGAGCTGCAAGCAGATAAAGCTGTTTCTCATCGGTGGCACGCTCGGCGGGTTGACGACGGCGGAGATCACCAACTGGACTGTTATCTTCTGTCGGCAGCCGCTCGGACGTGGCCGCGCTGGTCAAGCAGGACGAGACGTGTCGGGGACCACTGCGATCATCGGTGAGAGCGTCCTCGCTGGTGAGGGCAGAATTGTTTTGGACGTCGCGCGCTATACCGTGGTGACGACTCGCTGGAGCATGGACTAAGGAGGTAGCTGCGATGATCAAGGAGATCGAGCTTCGTCTCGTTGACGCTCCCGCCCCCAGCGGCGAGATTGCGGTCAAGGACCTAGCCGCCCTCGCGCTTGCTCTGCAGGAATTGACGACTCGAATCAGCCGCGACGTGATCAATACGCCCGGGCCTGGCCGTACGCGGCAGTTCATGGAGGAACTCTCGCAACTGCGGCTTCATGCGGTCGGACCTGGAAGCACTCTCCTCCGATTCAGCAAGGGGCCGACCGACAAACTCGACGTCGACTTGCCCGAACAAGCCACGGCGGATGACCGCTTTTGGGAGATTGTGCAGGCTATGGGCGAGGACCGTCGCCCGGAGTGGGCAACCGACCTGATCGCGGAGAGTGCCGGCAAGTTGGTCAACGCCATTCAAACCGCAGCGCCCACCGTAGTCCTGTGTTCGCCTTCGCGGCCTGACGTGCGGATTGTCTCGTCGGCGGTGCACGTCGAAACGTGGACGCCCATACGCGTTCAGCCGGGAGGCATCATGACTGCCACCGGGCGACTGGAGAAAGTTGATCTACGGTCACACGAGTTTCGTGTCCGCGATGACGTCGATCAAACGGTGGACCTCAAGCATGTCCAAAGCGATACCACCGCAGCGCAACTGGTGGGTCAGTGGGTGGTTGCTCGGGGCGATGCGGTGTTGCATGAATCGGGTCGGCTTGTCGTGCTGGACAATGCCAGCATCTCGCGTGTCGACGATCCGGCAGCCGAGCACATGGACCGCAGCGTCACGGCCCTCGACGAGATCCTGGCCGGCGCCCCCGGACCAGACGTCGACGGCGGACTCGACCTTACTGACGACGAATTCCAGGCGTTTCTTGAGGCGGCGCGTTCGTGAATCAGGTAGCGGCGACGGTGGTCGATACCGACGTCTTCAGCCTGATGTATCTACGCCGCGCTAACAGTGATTCGCGGGTCGCTGGTTGGCGCGAATACCTGACCGGTCGGCGTGTGCTCATTTCCTTTCAGACCCGGGCTGAGGTGCTTGCGGGCGCGCGAAGCGCCCAGTGGGGTGGTCGGCGGATGGCCGAAGCGATCGAGATTCTTGACCGTACGCCCACGATCCGTCCTGATAACGAAGTGGTGGACGCGTATGCAGAGCTAGCTGCCGAGTGCCGCAGGCTCGGCCACGGCTTACAGGCCAGGGAGCACACCGGTGATCGATGGGTAGCTGCCTGCGCCATCGCCAAGGGGCTTGATCTGTTGGCCGGAGACGCGATTTATCAGGGCGCGCCAAGCCTCGTCGTGCATAGCTGACCAGAAGGGCAAACCACCGTGTCTGAGTCCCGGCGCCTCGTCGACAAACTCTGGGCGTACTGCAATGTGCTGCGCGACGACGGCGTTGGCGTCATCGAGTACACCGAGCAACTCACGTACTTGCTGTTCCTGAAGATGGCACACGAGCGGGCGACTAGAAAGCTCAACCCGCAGCAGATCGTTCCCAACGAATACTCCTGGCAGAAGCTCCTGGACGCCGAGGGAACGGACCTTGAGGTCGAATACACGAAGATCCTTGTCGGGCTGGCGCAGCAACCGGGCACGCTTGGCACGATTTTCCGTAAGGCGCAGAACAGAATTCAGGACCCCGCGAAGCTCAAACGCCTCATCGTGGATCTGATCGACAAAGAGAACTGGTCGGCTTCGGGCACAGATCTCAAGGGCGACGCTTACGAGGCGCTGCTTTCCAAAGGCGCCTCCGACAAGGGGTCGGGTGCAGGCCAGTACTTCACCCCACGTGACCTCATCCGGGCGATCGTCGACGTCATCGATCCCACGCCCGCTGACATGGTCGTCGACCCAGCCGTTATGCGAAATTTCTATGTCTCACGAGACACTGTGCACCGTGAACGGTTGAGCTCCCGGCAAGCTGCATCTACGTTCGCTTGACGCACGCAGCGTTTCACGGTAACCACAGTGTTACTCGGTCGCCTCTAGGTACTGCTTGCGCGCATCCTGCAGTTCCTTCCAATGAGTTTCAAGACTGGACAGGCTCGGACCGACTCCAAGGGTCGGTAGTGGTTGGGAATGCGCCTCGGTGTATCGGCAGGCGTCCTCGAATATGCGGGTCACAACCTCGGAGGCGGCCGGCAGTGCGCCTACCTTGATCTCGCGGAGCGTCGTCATTCGGATGTTGGGCTGTAGCCGCTGCGATACGCCCTTCAGCAGCTCCGTTTCCGTGAACACTTCACACCACGACCTGATCCAGCTATAACCCTCGCGGACCAACGCTGCGCGTGCTTCGCCATCCACAGCGCGGGCGGCCTCGATCGTTTTGTTGATGTGAGATCTAAGGTTTCCGAGTGAATCCCAGCGCGGGCCAGACGCTCTCGTGACCTTGCCCTTCCCGTCCTCATCAGTCACGTGAAAGTAGGCACATCGCTTCGACGTTTCGAAGAGAGACAACAACGTGGCCGCAAAGAAGACATCGTGCGTAAAGACGATCACCTGATTGTGTTCGGCAAGGCTCGCCATCCGGCGGGCAACCTCGTTAATGCGCCTATGGTCCAGGCTGGAGACAGGATCATCGAAGATGACCGGTGCTGTGATCCCCGCCAGGCGAGCCTCAGCAAGGAAATCGGCAAGCGCCAGTACCTTTTGTTCTCCCTCAGACAGAACCTTGGAAGGCTTGTGCTGACCCGCCAGGGTCTTGCGACGTTGCGCTCGCCCTTGCCGGCCGACGAACTCAACCTGGAGCCCAGGTGCCCGCAGTGCGTCGCATTCCTCAGCGAAGAGCTTGTCGAAGCTCTGGTTGATGAGCTGGTCGCTCGCAGCCTTTGCGAGCTCCGTCACCGACCGACCCAAAGAGGAGAACTTGCCGGCCAAGACACGCAGTTTGTCCGACTCCTTTGCCCGTTCTACCTGGGCCTGAATCGTTGTCCAGGACTTCGTCAGCTCCGCGGCCGCCGTCAGCTCCGCTAACTCAAGTGTCTTCTCGCGAAGAGCATCGGCGCGGTTCTCCGCCTGTGTCTTCAGATCCGCGATCTCTGCCTCAACGGATGCGTGTGCCGCCGACACGTCAGAGCTGAGGGCCGACAGACCCTCCATGCTGGAGGTGTCTATGGGGCCTAACGCTCGAATCGCTTCCGCCGCAGCAATAGCGGCGTCTCTGATGCCGGATAGTGCCGTGTCGTATGACGGCTGGCCGGCTCCAGTCCCGTGATCATCTATGAACGCGTTGATCTCGTTGAGTTGGATCGCCAGGATCGGTGCCGTCGCACTTTTGATGCTCTGTTCCACAGAGGCGATGTCGGAGCTGATCTTGTCGGTGAGGTACTCACCGTACTTTGAGACAAGGGCCTTGGCTGGATCCGCCAACGGCTGGCGGCAGTAGAGGCAGCGCTCCGCATCGTGCACGCCAAGCGATTCCAGGTGCATCCTGTACCGTTCGCCGCTTGAAACGAACGCATCCCAGGTGTCTTCGGGGGCTGCCGGGAGATCGGCAGCTGCGAAGAGGTCGGTGCGGAAGCTGCGATAATCGGCTCGGAGCTCGCCGAGTTGCTGGATCTGCGCATTGAGCTCTTCAACGTTTAGTGAGCCGAGCGTGGTGATAGCAAGCACTGCTTGCCGCAACACTCGCTCGTCTCTCTGTCGCTCTGTGATCTGAGCGGTGATGGTGTCGGCTTCAAGCGCGGCGACTGCTCGGCGCAGGACATCGATCCGCTGGTCCACGTCAGCGCCTCTGTCGGCCAGCGCGTTGAGTTCGGCGAGGTCCGTAGACGCGCCGAGTGTTTCCACGAGCGGATAGATTGCCGAATCTCGCGGAAAACGATTCAGCAGTGTGGTTGAGCCAGACGACAGGTTCACGACGGCCTGGTTTATGCGCTCCTGCACGCCTTTGATGGCTGTGTTCACATGATTGAACAGGGCAAGGACAGTCGGGACATACACGTATTCCAGATCGTCGTCCACGTGGAAGTGCACCGCGGGACTGTCGAAGATCGACATCCGTGTGAAGGGCGCTTGTCCGTGCTCACCAGTCCACGCAAACTCCTTGACTTCAGGTCCGACCGTGTACTCAACTTTCGCCGAAGTCGGTGCAACTTCGGTCACGGTGATATCGCTGAGGATTGCATCCGCAGTGCGACTTCCTGCGAGCGCCTTGAAGATTCGTGCGTAACCAGTCTTCCCAGTGCCGTTCTCGCCAAACAAGATGGTCATTCCGGCATGCGGCTCGATCACAGAACCCGTCACGATCGCGTTGACGCCGGTTACCTCAGAAAGTCTGGTGATGGCAAGCGGGAGTTCAGCGTCCTCTTCCGACACCTCCGCTGTAAGGCCAGGCTCCGTTGGAAGGGTTCGTTCATCAAGTCCTTTCTCTTGTCGAAAGAGCGAGTACACATCGTCGATGTCGTCGCTTGACAGGGCTCGACCAGTGCCCAGTACACGTCGGACGATTGAGCGGACCCATTCATCCTGCTCATTCGCCCACGTCGCGAGAGTCTCACGCGGGTCGGGAGGGCGCGGCCCCTCGACGTCGACAGCCTGTGATTCCAGCCCCTCGTCCTTCACGTGACTCCCCCCGGCTCACACCGTTACGAGCTGCATCAGCTCGGTGTAGTCGGTGACAACCTCGTACTTGACGTTCTCGCCATTCTTCTCGTTCAGCGACGCGAAGAACTTCCGGGCGCATTCGATTTTCGCGTCCTCGACTCCTTTGAGCTGAAGCGACGAGAGTGAGCCTTTGGTTTCGGCGACGAAGTAGATGTGTTTGACGGTTCCCTCGGTGAACGCGATGGCCCAGTCTGGGTTGTAGTCACCGACGGGGGTCGGGATGAAGAATCCGCGTGGCAGCTTCGCGTAGACGGCAACCTCCTGACTGGTATCGAGTTCGGTGACGAATTTCCGTTCCACTTTGGAATCGGTTACGACGTAGTCGTAGATGTGCTTCGTCAGCTTGTTGCCGGCGTGCGTGAGGTCCTGCTTGGTCTGGTTCTCGGTGAAAATCGCTGTGTCAAAACGGTCATCGAGCGCATCGTAGGTCAGGTGCTCGATGATCGCGGTTGCTTTCTGCTCGTTGATGAGTCGGGCAGCTTCGGTGATGAACTGCTCCGGATTGAGCCGGAACTTGGCGAACGTCTCCGGTGTGACTCCACTGAGGATAGCTGCCGCGCTACGACGGGTCAGCTGCGTTTTCTCGGTGATTTCACCGAGTAGGTCGTATTTGACCTGGGATGCGGCCGACACTGTCGCTGTGTGGGTGGCGGTGCTGGATACGTCGAATCCGGCACCGCTGGTGAGGTCGTCAGCTTCGAGCGAGTCGCGTTGCGTGCCCGCCTGGACGACGTACTGCATCGCGGCGACCTTGAGATGCTTGTCGAGTGCGTGAATGCATTTGGCGATGAGCTCGGATGAGTCGAACTCGACCTGATAGACAGCCTTGTGGTTGATCCGGCGCCACAGGGCCTGGAACTCCTTCTTGGCGAAGTTGGCCTCGTTGAGCGGGATCTTCTTCGGCTTGCGGTCGTCGGTCGGGATCGGCACGTCGATGTTCAGCGAGTCGACCAAGGGCAAGAGGAACTTGAGCACCGGTTTCAGGGCCTCTGATGTCGGCTCTGCCAGGGTGCCAGCCTCTCTCGCTGCCTTGTACTCGTCAGAAAGGGTGTCATCGTCGTTCAGGTAGTCGTTCTTGATCAGGTACCTATAGAGGGCCTGCGCAAGGGCTTCCTCGACCACCGACTCACCGTCTTCGGTCTGAATTGTCTTGCCGGCAAAGAACTTCACGCTTGCCTTGCGCGGCCGCGCGGCCAGCGAGTCGGAGATTTCCTTTTGCAACCCGGCGACGAAGTCGGTGTAGGACTCATCGGTAACGACCGTCAGCTCGTTGATGTCGTGCACCGTGACGGGGTTGTCCATACGTTCGCCGTGTTGGTCGACGGCCAAGCGCAGGCCGCGGCCGATCTCTTGCCGCCGAGATACGGTGTTATCGCTTTTCTTGAGCATGCCCATCACGAAGACGTTGGGGTTGTCCCAGCCTTCCCGAAGGGCGGAGTGGGAAAAGATGAAGCGAACAGGCTCGGCCAGCGATAGCAGCCGCTCCTTGTCCTTGAGGATCAGATCGTAGGCGTCGACGTCCTTGGATTGACCCTTCTCGTCACCTGTCGCGTGCACCGGCCCGTCAACCGCATGCCTGGTCTTCTTGTCGATCGAGAAGTAGCCCTCGTGCACTGCTCGGACGGCATCGCGTCGCAAGTAAGCCTGGTAAGCCACTGTTGCGGGATCCAGTTCCAGCTCCCCAAGAACCTCATCGACGATCGCGGTGTACTCATCCTCGAAGACCCGGGCATAGTCACCGAGCGTGTCCTCGCGGTCGTAATCGCGGTACTTCGCCACCTCATCAATGAAGAACAGCGATAGAACCTTAATGCCTCGGGTGAACAGTTCGCGTTCCTTGTCAAGGTGCGCCCGAATCACCTCCCGGATCTGAATGCGGCGCTTGGCTTCCTCAGTGACGTCACGGTCGGAGAGCTGTCCAGCGATGACGACATCACCGTTGCTGAGTTCGATGATGTCGCGGTTGGCGTCGATGTCGGTGATGAAGAGACCCTTGTACGCCTCGATGCCATTGGAGATGTCATGGAGGTTGGCGCCCACGTCGAGGCGCTTGACCTGTCGCGCGATCGACCCACCTTTGGTCTGTACCTCGATCTCCACGCGGGCCCGCGGTTTTGCGCCCTTGGCGATCTCGATGGCATCGAGATACAGGTAGGCCGTCGTGCCGGCCAGCCCCTTCACGGTGATGCCTCGCACCGCGATCTTCTTGACCAACTTCTGGTTGTACGCATCGAGGGCGTCGAGGCGGTGAACTTTGGTGTGCTCGACCTTGTGAGTTGCCGAGTAGCGCAGCACCATGAGTGCATTGAACCGCGACAGCGCTTCTAATGACTTTGGTGCACTGATCTTTTGCGGTTCGTCGATGATCACGATGGGACGGTTTGCGCTGATGACATCGATGGGACGTCGCGACTGGAAGTCGTCGAGTTCGTCGTAGATGCGGCGATTATCCTTGCTCGTCGAATTGAACGCCTGAATGTTGATGATCATCACCTGCACCCCGGCGTCCGAGCTGAATCGCTCCAACTCATGCAGCTGAGATGAGTTGTAGATGAAGGACCGAGGCTTGCTGCCGTACGTCTGCTGGAAGTGCTCGGCCGTCAAATCAATTGACTTCTTCACGCCCTCGCGAATCGCGACCGACGGGACTACGATGATGAATTTTGACCAGCCGTACCGCTTGTGCAGTTCCATGATCGTCTTGATGTAGACGTAGGTCTTTCCGGTACCGGTTTCCATCTCGACGTCGAGATTGGGAGCACCCGGAGCGGCTTTGCTGTCCACCAGCTTGTCCGACAGCGGCAGGTTTCGCAGCCGTTGAACGCGCTGAACGTTCTCTAGCAACTGCTCTGGTGTCAACGCGATCTCGGCATTTCGTAGACCCGAGTCGGAGGTCGAGCTCGCGTCAAACAGCGTCGGTGCCGTAGCCGGCTTCGCCCTGCCCGGGTCGATCCGATAAGAGACGCCATCATATTTCGGCTGTCCGGCGAAGGCGTCGACAACCGCGTCCACGGCATCGGTCTGATACTGCTGAATCTTGAACTGAAGCTTCATCAGTGTCAGATGGCCTTCACATCCGTCGCCGGCGAGATCTCACGGAAGATCTGCTCCGCATTGATCCGAGCGTCGTCGGATGCAAAGCCGGCATCGCGGAACACCGCCCGCAGTGGCTCGCGCTTGGCGATGGTTCGCACCAACTCCGGGCTCACTGCTGAATCGAAACAGGCGATAAGTGCGCCGTCTTCAACAACAAAGACGTCGTAGCATTCGTGCTTCTCGACCACGATCGGCATGGTCAGTTCGAGACCCCAGTCCAGCAGCACCTGGAAAAGCAGATCCTCCGCGGATCGACCTGGCTTCACGCTGCTCTCAAGTTCAGTGAGTGCTTGCTGGCCAGTCTCGTCTGGGGCCCGCAACACGTCAGCCATACTTGTTGTATCGACCTTGAATGTTCGGAATCCACAGTCGATGTCAGGTGCGGTTAAGCCTGCACGGTCTTTTACTTCGGTGCCAGCTTTCCGAATCCGCTGGCGAGCGATCTCGCTAATAGAACCAAAACCCGCCTTGCCTGCAGCCGACTCCGGCGCAACCTTCTCGGGGAACTGAACGACTGCGAATCGCCTAGAACCACCATCGTCAGCGTTGAGCCGCATGACAGCTTCGGCCGTCGTACCGCTGCCGGCAAAGAAATCAAGTACTAGGCAATCACGCGCTCCGGTCGATCCGTACCGGATAAGGCGTTTCAGCAACGCGACGGGCTTTGGATAGTCGAATATCCTCTTCGATCCCAGCATCTTTGCGACTTCCTCGCTACCATCTTTCGTGGTCCCAGCGTCGAGGAGAATCGAGCTGGGTGTCCGCGTGTCGCCGCGCTCGACCCGCTCGTTTAGAAACAGCTTCCGTTTTGGCGCTGAGTCGCCCCTCAACCCGAACTTGACTCGGCCGTCCTCCATGAGCTGCTGCATAGATACACGGTTGATAGCCCAGGATCGGCCAGCCGGTGGCCAAAAACCCTGTCCGGTGGCCGGATTAACTACTTCGTAATGTGTATCACCGCCTGGCTTATTGGCATCAAGTGGGACCAGCTTCCACGGACCTCGCGGATCGGAGTCTGTGTTCGAATACTCGTCTGCCCGCAGGGGCTCACCCCAGAAAGTTAAGAGTTCGCGGTTTCGCGCATACACGAGAATGTAATTGTGGTTCGCGGAGATTTCCTGGTCGTCAGATATTGAAGTGCGGGACTGCCAGATGATTGTCGCAACAAAATTTTTCGCGCCGAATACTTCATCCATGACGATTCTAAGGTTGGCGCCCTCCTGATCTCCGATCGTCAAGAACATCACGCCGTCATCGGTCAGCAGGTTTCGTGCCAATCGAATCCTCGGGTAAATCATCGATAACCAGTCAGAATGGAAGCGCCCATTAGTCGACAGATTCGCGACCAACCTGGCGCCGGAGGTGTCAACGAATCCTGATTGAGCTAGGTAGGTGGGCGGCGAGACCGCGAACGAATCGTGGTAAACGAGGTCGGTACCCGTGTTGTATGGAGGGTCTGCAAACAGCACCTTTACTTTGCCCAGGTACGACTCTTGAAGAAGCTTCAATGCGTCGAGGTTATCGCCCTCGATGAACAGGTTCTTGGTAGTGTCGAAGTCAACCGACTCTTCGCGAACCGGCCTGAGAGTCTTTGCAATCGGCGCGTTGGCGGCGAATGCCGCTTCGCGCTTACCGGGCCAGTCGAGCCGGTAGCGCTCCTGCGGGCCTTCGACAACATGATCCGACAGTTCCTGGCGCAGCAGGTCGAAGTCGATGGCCTTCTTGGGATTGCCGTCGGCGTCGAGCGTCTCGGTGATGACGTTGGGGAACAGCTCGGCGAGCTTCTCGATATTGGCCTCGGTCAAGTCGGGCGATGTCATGCGAAGTTTCTCCACCTGCTACCTCTGCTGTTCCAGTTCTGCTTGCTTCGTTTTCAGGGCGCGCCGAAGCTCTACCTTGCGGTTGAGTTGCGGCTCGGCGCGGAGTTTGCGCTCCAGGGAGGCGACCTCGCGTTCGAGCTTGCGCACGGCCTGGAGTCTGGCAGCGACGTCTGACAATTCCTCTCCTGGCCGTGCTGATACCGGGGTCAGCGGCGCGAGGAGTGCGGTGTACAGGGATGGCAGGCTGATCGCTGTTGGTAGTGGCTGCCGCTCGGCATCCGGGGTTTGCCAGTCGGTCGTGTAGTAGGCGCTGAGCTTGGGCGTAGCGGGGCCGACCTGCTTGTGCGATGCAGCCATCCGGACTCGCTGCTCGTCTCCTTCGCCGGTGACTATCTCGAAGATGATGGGGGTCTTCACCGCTTTGTCGATGGCGGCGAGCACGGACTCGCTGACATCGTCGCCCTTTGTGTCGATCTGGAAAACTTGGATCTCGGGGACGTCTGTGTTGCCGGGCAGGTTGATGGTGGCTTGGGCGAGTTTGTAGGCCCAGGTGATGCGCTGGACTTCGGAAACGAATTTGTCACGTACTGCACCGGAGACAGTGCCGTGTTCGTAGAACTTGGTTTTCGGGACGGTACGACCGAATTTGGCGGCGGCGGGCCAGCGGTAGAGCAGGGCCGTCATGTGGTTCCTTCGGAGGCGTCGACGATCGCGATGAATGCGGTGAGTTCGAAGTCGTCGAGGCCGGCGATTGCCTGGGTGAGGGCGGTCGTGTGTCCATCGCTGAAGAGGCTGTCGATGTCGCGTTCTTCGGTGACGTCGATCATGGATCGGATTGCTGCGGTGAGCAATTCGGAGTACTTGCCCATCTCTGCGCCTTCGCGGGTGGCAGCGTTGAAGACGCGGGTGACCTCGGTGACGGGTTCCTCGTGGGGCCGGCATCCTGCGCGAATCAGGTCGAGAAGGTGTTTGACCTCTGTGTGGTCGGCGATGACGTTGCCGTTGTCGTCGAGGTAGACCAGGTAGTGCGGGTGCAGCCGGTTGCCCCGATTGATGTTCTCGTTGGCGTCGACGTTGCGCAGCGCGAACAGCACACCGGGGTGGAGGCCTCTGGAGGGGTCTGCGGGGATTACTGCGTGAAGTCCCTTCGGCGCGGTGGCCAGGTCGCCGGCCTTCTTGAGGTATCCCAGCAGGTCCATTCGGAAGTCGTTGAGGCCGAGATCGGTGATGGATACACCGGTGCGGACGTCTTCGAGTTCGATGACTTCGTCTTGGAGCTTGCGGAGCTGCTCCTTGCGGAACGCGGCGTCGCTGCCTTCGAGGGTGAGGACGTTGTCGTCGGCGGTGCCGGCGAGGTCGGCGATGACCATGCGGTTCTCGACGCGTTCCTTGAGGTTGATGTATTCGTCGAGGGAGATGTCGGGCCAGAAGTTCACGAGCTGGATCTGGGCGTTGGTCGAGCCGATGCGGTCGATGCGGCCGAATCGTTGGATGATCCGTACTGGGTTCCAGTGAATGTCGTAGTTGACGAGATAGTCACAGTCCTGGAGGTTTTGGCCTTCACTGATGACATCGGTGCCGATCAGCACATCGAGTTCGCCGGTGTCTTTGGGCATGGTGAGGTGGCGTTGCTTGGACCTTGGCGAGAACAGCGTCAGGACCTGCTGGAAGTCGTAGCCGGTCCCCAGCGTTGTTTTCGCGGCGTGGGCACCGCCGGTGACGAGGGCGGTGTGTAGCCCGGAGTTGCTCAATGTGGGCGCGAGCTGTTTGTAGAGGTACTCGGCAGTGTCGGCGAACGCCGAGAAGATCAGTGCCTTGCGATTTAGCGGGTTGAGGGGGTTGGCGGCCTTGTCCTCGATGAGTCGTTTGAGCGCCTGCAGCTTGAGGTCGTGATCTGGTGTGACCCTGCGCATCTCGTCGAGTAGCTCGCGGAGGGTCTCACGGTCGTTCCACAGATCACGCTGCCAGGATTCTACGTCGATGTCATCGAGGTCGATCTTGATCTTCTCGCCAAACGAGAGCGCTTCGACGTTGGCGTCATCCTCGTCGTCGACATCGAGGTCCAGGCCGGAGAAATCGACGCTCAGATCGTTCAAGGATCCTGTTCGTGACTTGATTCGGATAAGAGTGTTGTCGACCGCGCCTTCAATTTTGGCGAGGGTGAGCCGGAACGCCTCGACCGAACTCTCCAAACGTTTGAGCAGGTTGACCGTCATGAGCTTTTTCAAGCCCTGCTCACGGCCGAGTTGCCCGATGTTGGAGCGCGCCGTGCCGCCCTTGACGTTGTAGAGGTCTTCGTACTTGCCGATTCGGCTTGGGAATACGTAGGACAGCGGCGTGTAGACGGCCAGGGTGAGCGCTTGAAGTTGTCCGAAGATTTCGTTGAATGCGGGCACATCGGGGAGGTCGGAGAGCGGCTCACGAATGGACCGCGGCGGGAGCCGTTGTGGGAAGGTACCGATTTCGGTGGTGTCGTAGAACGCCTGAATGTGTTTGCGGGACCGTGCGATGGTGACCGAGTCGAGCAGTTCGAAGAAGTCGAAGTCGAGCATCTGCAGGATACGGTCGGTGGTGCGCGCCTCGGGGTCGAGCTTGGACCACTCGTTGAAGACGCGCTGCGCGTCGCTGAACACTTTCTCGACCGTGGTCGAGATGTTCAAGTGTTGGCTGAGGTTCTCCGACTCTCCTTCGTAGGCAAGTTGGAGTTGGTTCTTCAGGTCGTTGAAGCGGTTGTTGACCGGTGTGGCCGACAGCATGAGCACCTTGGTCTTCACACCCTCGCGGATGACTTGACGCATCAGCCGTTGGTAGCGCGACTCTTTCTCTTCTGCGTAGTCCGCGTTCCGGAAGTTGTGGGACTCGTCGATAACGACGAGGTCGTAGTTGCCCCAATTGATTCGGTCGAGCCGCAGCCCCAACGATTCACCCTTGGTGCGGGAAAGATCGGTGTGGGCGAGGACGTCGTAGTTGAACCGGTCTTGAGCGAAGATGTTCGTCGTCAGGTTGGCGTTGTAGTTGGTCCAGTTCTCCGCAAGCTTCTTCGGTGCAAGCACCAGGACGGACTTGTTGCGCAGCTCGTAGTACTTGATCACTGCCAACGCGGTGAAGGTCTTCCCGAGCCCCACGCTGTCAGCGAGGATGCAGCCGTTGTAGGTCTCCAGCTTATTGATGATTCCCGTCGCCGCGTCCCGCTGGAAGTTGTACAGGCTCTGCCAGACCTGCGTTTCCTGGTAGCCGGTGCGATCATTCGGCAGGACGTCCTCGCTGATGTCGTCGAGGAACTCCGAGAACAGGTTGTACAGGATCAGGAAGTAGATTCGCGCCGGTGAGTTTTCGGCGTACACGCTCGCGATGTGGTCGTACACCGCTTGGGTAACATCTTCGAGCTGCGTGGGGTTGTTCCAGATCTGATCGAACAGGGCGGCGTACTGCCGTGCCATGGGAGCATCGTCGAGCTTGGTCACGACGTTCGACACGGCGTTCCCACGCTCATAGCCAAGGTCGGCGGAGGTGAAGCCTTGGATCGGCTGGTAGGCGACCTTGTCATCCACAACGACGAACTGCTGCATCGGGGCACCGGTCCGGTTCGACCGGAAGCGAACCTTTCGGCGCACCCATTCCGCGCATTCACGCGCGATGGCCCGCTGCGTCAGCTTGTTGCGCAGACGGATCTCGAACTGCGAACCGTAAAGCGACGACTCCCCGTTGGACCCCGGCGGAATGAAAAACTGTCGGCGTTCCTTGGGCAGCTGATCAGTAGCCGCCGCGGCGACAAACGACGGCGAGGTGAAGACGAACTCGAGCTCTTCGACGCGCTCCAACTCCTTGCGCAGCGCCTCAAACGCGAAGATGGAAAACGTCGATGCAGCGATACGCAGCTTCGACCCAGCCTGCACCTCAGCCTTGAGATCATCGCCGAGGAGGTCGTTGACGTTGTCGATGATGTGCATGTTCAGTCCTCCGCGGCCGTCGCCCCGTTACGACGAACCCAATCGTCGACCTCAGCCGCCTGGAACTTCCACAGGCGCCCCACCTTGTGAGCGGGCATGGCCTTCTCGGCGATCCAGCTGTAGATCGTGTCCTTGGTGACGCCGAGGTGGGTGGCGATGTCGTCGGCTGACAGCCACGGCTCAGCCACAGGCAACCTCCTGACTATCGACCCCCTGCGTGCCGACTGGTCGATCTTAGCGGGATGAACCGATTTAGACCGTGTATTTGCGGGTTCAACCGACTCTGTCGAGGTCGGAAAGTCAGCCTGTGATCACCACCGCCGTCGCGCATGACGGCCCTGCAGCGGAGTGACGGTTCCGCGCGGCACGGCACCGCGACTCGCTTGTAGCTGTGAGTGGAGCTCGGCGATCACGGTTACCGCGGCTTGGTTCTTTCGTTCGAGGTCGGTGTTGCTTTGCCGCAACGTCGCGATGGTCTGCTTGAGCTTGGTGACTATTCCCTGCAACTCGATGATCTGGGAGTCGCGCGGTGCGACCCGGGCGCCGACAGCGGTATTCCAGTCGGCGAGGACGGCGTCGGCCCGGTTCATGGTGGCGCGGCTGACACCGGCTTCGACGTGCAGGTTGGCTTTGGTGAGCCGCCCGTCGGTCCGTCTGGATTGGCCTGTGAGGAGTCGCTGCATGGCGTCGCGCAGCTTCTTCTCGGACGCAGGGCTGACGGCGGTCACTTGGGGTCCTGCTGGGTGATTCGTCGGACATCGGCGAGTTGGGCTTCGAGGCGCTGGCGGTGGACGGTGGCCATCTTCTTGTCCTTGAGTTTCTCGACGAGGTCGGCCTCCTCGTGGCGCCAGACCGGGAAGTGTTTGTCGGTGATCACTGAGTTTCGGCAGGTGGCGGGTTGGCACATGCTCGGGATGGGTCCGCCAGCTTTAACTGCGGCGGACGCGCCTTCCAGGCAGAGTGCCTTGTTCGGGTCGCCGAGGCAGTGGTTGAGGGTGCCCAGGCGGATCGTGGCAAACTCGTCGCGCAGCAGGTTTCGGAGCATGCGTTCGTCGCCTACCGCGGCGGTGCTGCTCGCACGGTCGGTGACGCTGTCGAGGCTGTTGACGAATGTGGCGGCGCCAGGGCCGCGCACTTCTCGGTCACCGTTGGCGTGCCGTGCCCAGTCGGCGACGAGCTCTCCGGCAGCGGCCTCCTTGGCGTGGTGTTCGAACTCTTTGGCCCACTCTGGTGTCGGTGCCCCATAACCGCTGGTGGTCGCGTTGGCCAGTGCCCGCGTGGCGTTGTGCTTGAGGGTGATTCCGAGGGCGATCTCTCCGTCGGGTTCGTTGGCGGTGAGGACGGCCATGGTTCGGCGAAACATATGCGGCGCCAACGCTGTTGCGAGGATCGGCTCCAGCCCGTTACGGGGTGAGTGGTCATTGACCCAGTTGATGAACGACCGAATCTGTTCGTGCTGGTCGAACCCGGCGAGGTCACGGTTGACGCCGGTGCGGACACTGCCGAACAGCCTGCCTGGGTCACGGGTAATGCGTTCTGCGACTTCGAGGGCGCGAACGACCGGCGGGCTTACCCACCAGCGCTGTGGTGTACCCGCACCCGTCTGGCCTTTATGGAGGTTGCTGGTGATCGCGGGGGCGCCATAGTGCGTGCCGATCGCTCCGGCGGCGAGTCCTTGGACTTCGCTGTCCCGCATCATCGTCATGATTGCGACGAAAATATAAGCAGCGTTGCGCATTTGGGTGAGTTCTTTGCTTACGATGACGCGGTCGAATCCGCTGATCCATGGTCCGCGTGTCCCGTCGGGTCGGTCGACGACCGTGGGTGGAACGGCGGAGTAGCCGAACTTGGTGGGCAAGCCGGCGGCGATCGCGTCGCGGACTCGTTGCCGTCGGGCTGCTCCGCTGCCGTTGTAGAAGTTGACTGCCCGGATCCGCGGCGTGGTGCATAGCGCCAGGCCGTCCCAGTTGATCTCGCCGGCTTTTCCGCGTCCAAGCGTGTAGATGTGCAGCGGAATGAAACCGTCGGGTGATGTGAGCCAGGAGTCGATTGCGCGGTCGATGGTTTGTGCCGCCGGCCATTTTGCGGGAGGTGGGCTGGCATCCAGTGTGTCGATCTCGTCGCGGGCGGCAAGAACGTCAGGGGCGAATACGTCGATATAGGTCCAGCAGGCGCGAATCAGTGGCCAGAATGTGTCTGGAGGGATGACCGGTGTCTTGATCTCGCCCGAGCTGCCAGTTTTGGAACGCCCCACCGGTACCCGCAGGCCGCCGTTGTGCATCAGCGGCCCGAACGCCACCAGGTGGCGCAGGAGATCGTTCGCTGACTTCTCGGCGGTGGCTGCGCGGGTGGCGCGAACCGATGCGAGATACGCCTCGCTGTCGTCATCGGTCCATAGCGACAGGTCGGCCGTGTAACCACGGTCCTCAGCCCATTTCGCGAGATACCGCAGCTCGGCGAGGGCGTGCTGGATCGACTTGATCTTGTAGGGCCGGTTGGACCGGTAGACGTGCGCTTCACGAAGGACGGTATGGGTTGGTTGCAGCATCGCCATTGCCAACGTCTTGGCGATGGACACCCAGGCCTCGGGGAGGTCATCGAAACGCAGATGCGCACGAGACGCGCTCAGGTTAGGGGCGATTCCGCCGGCGGTCAGATCCCAGCGGGGCATATCGTCGAATCGCAGCTCGGGACCGGGTGCGATCCGGCGAGCCGCCGGTAGCACGGGTTCGTCGGGAGCGAAGGGCGGATCCCACGCCGCCGCTATCGGTGATGTGAGTTGGCGGGTCACTGTTCAGCCCTTTGTCCGAACGGTCGATGAAGGTGAGCGGTTTGTTGGCGCGCTGCTTCGATGTGGTCACTGGTGAATTCGGTGAGGATGGCGTCGACGTTGATGCGTTGCTGGCCGTAGACTTCGCTGAACTGGATTGGGGGCATGGTCTTTTCGATGCCGTCCAGCACGTTGCGGTATATGAGGAGGCGTGGCAGGTGGTCGCGGAAGACGACCGCGTTTCGGCACTGCAAGCACAGCGACGGCGAGGCGTGGCACAACGATCCTGTCTGCCCGACCGGCGGATCGTAGGGGTCTCGGCATGCTGCAAGTGTCAGCTGCTGCTCTGTGGGTGATTCTTCGGCCACCGACATGGCGAGGGCGGCCACATCGGAGTCATTTGGGCCAGCGGCGACGTCGGCGGCCGTCGCGTCGATAAACATCGGTCCGTTTGATGCGCGTTCGAGGACTTTGCGCTGGGCGCGCAGGACTGTCTGTGCCGCGATGGTGTGAACCGTGGTGGTTTGGGCGTAGTGGCCCCGGAAGACTTCGACGGAGTGGTCGTCACCGGCGGCGCCGTTGAGGGTGCCGAGCAATGCGGCCCGCGCGCTTTTCACCGTCTTGCGGATCCTACGCATATCGTGCGGTTCGCTGATCGTCAGTCCGTGGCGCTCGATGAGCTTGTTGAGCGAGTTGGGGCATCCGAAATGTCTTGCACGGATCACATATTGGGGATACTCGTCGTCGCGCCGGTCCCGTGCAGAGCGGACCCCTGTCACCCAGAAGAGTGGCTCGTCGGGAGTGAGCGCGTGCGCGTGCTGCATCGCGTGTGCGGCGCGTCGAAGCAGGTCGCCGGCCTTCCATCCCCAGGATGGCTGTGGCGTTGAGGACAGGGTGTGCCAGCGGATTCGTTGGGCCCGTAGCTTGGTCGCTCGGACACGGACGGAGGAGTCGCCGATCTCGATGTCACTGCGCAGAAGTCGGCGGCTCTCCTCAGGTGCCCACCCCGTTTGTAGGTGGAGCAGCACTCTGATGGCGAGAAGGTACTCGTCCTCTGGGGTGAGGTATGCGCCTATGGCCGTCACCAGCGGGCGTGCCTTCAATCGGGCATCGCGGTTGACTCCGGACTCTTGGTCGACGTCGCATCCGTTCAGTGCTCGACGCGGCCCGGCCAGATGAACGTGGAACGATTCGTCGTAGGGCAGGTTCCGCAGGGCCCACAGGACGTTCTCCACTTGGTTCCAGCCGTGGCTGCGGGGATCCCTTCCGGCGTTCAGCAAGGTGTTGCCGCGGGCGAGGCGTGTTTCGGTGTCGCGCACGATCGTTCGGCATGTCTGCTCAAGGTGGAGTCGTTCGTCGTTGCTGAATTCGTCGAGCGGTAAGCCCTCCCATGCGCTGCCGTCCAAGACCCATCCGCTGGTCCAGTCCGCGAGCACACCGTCGTGCACCCCGTGTGATTGGAGATATCGGGCGACGTGATTGCGCAACTCCATGCCGAGGTCTTTCGCGTGCACGCTGGGAGGCGGGAAACGCAGGACCATTGCCGATTCCCAGTCGTGCAGTCGTCGCGCAACCTCCCCGCCGTCGCCAGACAAGGTGAGAAATCGGTCGGCGCGGTCGGTCAAGAATTCGCCAACTCGTCTGATGACCCCGCCTTGACGAGTGATTGTTCCGGGGGTCAGGTCGAGATGTTCGGCGGCCTCTTTCCAGGCGTCGGCCAGCTCGGCGACCAGCCGTGTGGCGACATACTTACTTGGGTCGATGCGCGCCGACTTCATCGGTCCGCCGGGCGGGAAGAGCACCATGCGCGGTTCACGGTCAGCGGGCGTCACGACGACTGCGCCTCCAGCTCCAGCTCGTCCAGAACGTAGGTGGCGTAGTCGCGGGTATCGTCGCTCCAGGATTCAAACGCCCGCTGGATCAGCTCATCTGACTCATCGACAAACCGGAGGTAGACCATAGTCGTAGACGGGCTCGCGTGGCCGAGTAGACGCTGTAGAGTTAAGAGCGGGTTGTGGACGATGTGTTCGCTGATCGTACCGAATCCTGTTCTCGTCCTGGACTGTTCGAGTAGCATCGCGCGTCGCTGCAGGCTGCGCAGCATGACCACAGCGAATGTATGTCTCAGGTCATGCGGTGTGACCGCGGGAGGCATGGTGGGTGGGGAACTCCCGAACGCGGCAAGGCGGTCGTTGGCGTCCTCAAAGTATTGATGCCAGCGCCGCTGCGACGGCGGGCGCCCGCCCTTACCCACAAATAGCGACAACGGCTCGATATACCCAGCCGCGTCGACTCTGACCAGGAGCCGTCGCACTTCGGGAGGGATCGCAGCGAAGTCCTCCCGCGTGTCGATCCCTTTTTGACGGTATGTGAGCTTGCCCGCGGTCGGGTCGATGTGGGTGGCGACTGCCAGCGTCGGCAGCCTGCGCCGCAGAGCGGTCTGAGCTTTGCGGACAAGGGATTTACGTTCTGTGGCGCGGTAGAGTTCGACTGCCTTGACGGTCGAGGCTGGGATATAGACCCGCCGGCGGCGCGCATTCTTCGCACACGCTTCCAGCACCAGCGAAGCGCCGCCGTCGGAAGACGGGATCTCGGCATCCAGCAGCGTGGACCACTCGGTGAGGCGCATGCCGGTGGTCAGGGCCAGGTCGACCGCGCACACGTTGCGGACGGTCGATTGACCACGATAGGAGCGGTCGACCTCTCCTGAGGGCAGCTCTCCACCAAATCCGATATTGCGCAGGGCCAGCCATTGCGAATGTGACAGCGCTCTGACGTCCATCTCCGTGCGTGGCGTCCTGGGCGTCACGACTGACCTGCTCCCGACCTGGATCCAGGGCAGGCTGTCGCGTTGGCCAGTCTCGTACAGGTAGGTGAATAGCGCCCGAATGACGACAAGATGTCGAGACCAAGAACTGGGTGACACGCCGTTGGCGAGTCGGTGCTTGCGGAATGCAACGAGATCGGGCTCTGAGACATCAAGCACCCCGATGCCTCTCGTGTCCAAGAACCGTCCGAACTCCAACGCATCACGGGCGTACGCGTAAATCGAGTTCGTCCGCAGGTTCTGGCAGTACAGCCGCAAGAAGGTGCACCACGGCTCCATTGGCCGCATCGCGTCATCGACGAGTATGGGAGTGCCGCAGGCCAGCCGACGGTCGGCCGGGCCAACATCGATCTGATACTCGCTTTGCTCGACCGCTGCCCAATCCGCGAAGTACAGCTGCAACGTGTCACCTCCCGCTGATCAATCCGCCCCACCGTATTCGCCGGGGGCTACTTGGTCCGTGAGACACGCCCAGAGAGAGCACATAACGGCCTGTGGCACGGGTGGGTTCCTCCTCGTCGCTCATGAACACGCCGTGCAAGGGGCCGAGAACCTTACCCCGACAAAGCGCAAGCACTTGCGTGACGATTTCGTCACCGGATACGAACTCGTCGACGGAACGGCGCGCCTGGCTGCGATGAACCTGCTGCTGCACGGCATCGGAACCGCCGACGGCGATTCACTGATCGAGGTTCGTGACGTGCTCATCTCTGACCCTGGCCGGCGGTGGTCGGTGGTGCTGACCAACCCGCCGTTCGGCCGCAAGTCGTCGTTGACGATGGTCGGTGCCGATGGTCGGGAGGTGCGCGAGGACGTCGAGATCGAACGGCAGGACTTCGTCGTGACGACCAGTAACAAGCAGCTCAATTTCCTGCAGCACATCATGACCATTCTCGACATCAACGGCCGCGCCGCCGTCGTCCTTCCAGACAACGTCCTCTTCGAGGGCGGCGCCGGCGAAACGTTGCGACGAAAGCTGTTGAACGACTTCGACCTACATACGATACTTCGCTTGCCCACCGGCATTTTCTACGCTCAAGGTGTAAAGGCCAACGTGCTCTTCTTCGACAAGAAGCCGGCCTCCGAGCAGCCATGGAGCACCAAGCTCTGGGTCTACGACCTGCGTACCAACCGGCACTTCACTCTCAAGCAGAACCCTTTGCGCCGCCATCATCTCGACGAGTTCGTCGATTGCTATCTGAGCGGAAAGCCTCGTGACGAACGTGTCGAGTCGGAAAGATGGAAATCGTTCACCTACTCCGAACTCGTTGCGCGCGACAAGGTCAACCTCGACATCACCTGGCTGCGTGATGAGTCGCTCGACGACGCCGATCACCTCCCAGCGCCCGAGATCATCGCCAGAGAGATCGTCGAAGACCTCACCGCCGCACTCGCGGAGTTCGAGGCGGTCGCGGCAGCCCTAGCGGGAGTTTCCGGCCTTCGTTGATCGACGGCCTGATTTGCCCTGGTGGGGTTGGGTTTTTGGGCAGGGTTGGTGTATTACCCAAGTCGTTGTGTTGGGCGTTGTTGGTCAGCGGGTGGGTGCGTATTGGTGGATTGCGAACAGGTCGGCGAGTCGCTGTTGGGTGGGGCTGGTGTCGGTGAGCATGCGCTGCACGCGGGGCCGTCCCTTGCTGCCGTCGTGGTAAATCAACACGGTCTCTTGGATGCCGGAGAGTTCGTCGAGTAGTTCGCGTACCGACAGGTGCAGCCCGGCGTGCTCGGTCTGGCGGCGCATCAGGTGGGCGACGGCCAGGGCGAGCACGCAGTAGAACACGTGCACCCGGATCTTGGAGTCGGTCCAGTGGTGCATCGGGCTGAACGAGACTACGTGGGGGTCTTTGAGTTGGCGGAACCCGAATTCGGCGTCGGATTGCGATCGGTAGGCGGCCACCACGTCGGGTACCGGCCAGTCGCGGTTGGTGAATAGGATGCGCTTGCCGAACAGCCGTTCTTGCAGGCGCTTTCGGGCCTTGGTGTCGGTGCGCCAGGACAGCCTCAATTGGGCGGGCGTGTCGCCGGTGAGGGTGGTGGTGATGATGTCGGCGACCCAGCGGGGTTTGAGGATCGCGGTGATCTCGGCCTGGACCTGGTCGCGGTCGCGGCGGGTGCGGCCGCGCGCGAGGCGGGCGGCCAGCTCGGCCAGGCGGCGCCGGGCCTTGGCCAGGGTCTGGTCCAGGCCGCGGGATTGTTTGGCCGCCAGGTTCGCCGAGTGGGTGAGTACCGCTCGGCGGGTGACGCCGAGCGCGGTGACGGTGGTGTCGACATAGCTCAGCTCGGGGTAGCGGTCGTCGTCCACGGGCCGGTAGTCCCGGGTCGGGATCTGCAGCAGTTCGGGGTGATCGCTGGGCGGCAGCGAACCGACGAACCCGATCCGGTGCGCCTCCACTACCGCATGGTTGTCGCTGCTGTTTTGCCCGGCGTCATAGACCACGGTCAGCGACTCCACGTGCTCGACCAGGTCCCGGTAGCGGGTGAGCAGTTCGTCGACGACGGTGCTGAACTGGGTGACATCGGGCCGGTCCCCGGGATAGGGGTGGCTGATCACGGGCACCCCGCCGTCGCGGGTGACGACCAGGGCCAGCCCGACCAACCGCAGATCGGTGCGTTTCTGCTTGGCCTTGCCCCGCTGCGCGATCGGCGCGCGGTCGTTGCCGGTGTCGATGAAGGTGGCGAAGTTGGTCATGTCCAACGCCAGCCCGGTCAAATCCAGCCCGAACTCGGTCACCATCCGCCGTCCCAGCCGGGTCTCGATCTCACGCAGTTCGGTCTGGCCGAGGCGGTCCATCGCGTCCCAGAACCGGCGATGATCCAGCGCGGCCCGGTCCAGCTTCACCCACCGTGACCCGGCCGTGGTGGCCCACCAGTCGGCGAAGCCACGCTTGGAACATGGGTCGACAATCCGGTTCGCGCACGCCAGGGCCACATAGGTGCCCACCGGTGCGGCCGCGTTCGCGTACCGGGGCGCCACGTCGTTGACGATGCCGGCCACATCCAGCCGGGCCAGCATCGACCACACCGCAGCCAGATCCCCGAACTGCTTGTGCTGGCTACGGATCGGCTGCCCGGCCGGCGTCGCCGACAGCTTCGCCATCACCTCCTCCGCGCTGCCCAAATACTGCTGCGAAACGATGCGCGGCTTACCTTGCACGCGGGCCGATTCCACCAGGTAGTAATAGGTCTGCTTGCCGCGCCGCTTACCCACGATCGACGCCATATATGGGTAATACACTCCAGCCCCACAAACATCAAGCACCACAACGCAAGACACGCCGATCAGCTACAAAGGCTGGAAACTCCCGCTAGAAGCCACCGCGAACGGAGATGCTGCCCCGACATGACCAGTGGTCGGGAGGTCAGCCACGCACCGATTGAAATCCGAGACCATCGCATGAGGCTGCTACTGCCCGTCCACGCGCATCGTCCGGAAGGGCCACCAGGCAGTAACGTCGCGCTCGCGTGAGGGCGACAAAAAGTACTCGGCGCTCCTCCTCCTTCTCGGGATCGACTTCGCTCCCAGCAACGGCAGCCTCCCAAAGTTCCATCTGGGAAGTCGGGTCACTTGCATGTGGACGGCGGACCACGACCATGACCGCATCGCTATCCTCGCCCTTGAATGAATGCACCGTCCGCGCTCGGAGATCGCCGGGTGCCGGCGTGAACACCTCGGCGGCTTGGTAATCCGCCAATCCGGCATTGACTGTGATTGCGCGTCCTCCGGTGTGCTTGAGCTCAGCGGTGAGCGTCGTCGCGACTTCGTGCAGGACGGTACGTGCCGCGATCAACCAAGAACGCAGATCGCCCTCCAAGGCCGGCAGCCGATTGAGCAGGTCAGACGCGGCTCGCCTCAACGCAGATCGCTCATTGTCGGCTATGCCTGCGATCGCAGTAGTATCCCACGCGCAATAGGCCAAGAGCCGCTCCGCTTTACGGACGTGGCTAGCAGTCAGCGTCCCGGCAGCAATTCGCGCGGCGAGTTGTCCGATGACGTACTGGCGATCGCTTGACTTAAATAGTGACGTCTGGCCGTTTAGCACATCGACGACCTTCCAGTTCCGGCCAAGGACCGTAGCGTCCTCGACCGCGAGGCCATGCTTAGCAAGCCGCCCGCGGTAGATTTCCATTGACGCGGCGGGGTCGTTGGGCGGGTAGAGCGCCACTTCAGGCGTGATCTCACAGTTGGCATGGGGTCCGACTGCCGTATCCGGTCGCGTACGACTGCAGAAGTTGACCGCTACATCGCAAATTCGTTGCGAGGAACGGTGATTCTGGGTAAGCGTCAACACCTGTAGGCCGCGGTCATCGGCAAGCTTCTGGCAGCGTGCGGCGCTCGCGCCTTGGAAGGAGTAGATAGATTGCTCGAGGTCGCCAACCAGGACTAACGACCCTAGCTTGCCTGTTGTATGGAGCACCTCAAGGCAGGCCAGTTGTAGCTCGGAAGTATCTTGCGCCTCGTCGAGGAGTATCTCGGTGAAGCGGGCGGCGACTGCCGCCGACACTTGTGGGTGCTCTCGTAGTAGGCGCAGTGCGACCCACATCGCAGGGCGTGTCATTCCATCTGTGTAAGTCCGGGGTGGTCCATCATCGGACCGCCGTTGGGCGGACAGAAGGAGTGTTTTGTGACCAAGACCATGCAGATGCCGGCTGAGGAGACGACCGCGGCGCGGCGGCTGGCCGAGATGTTCACCGAAGAGACGCTGGACTCGTTGATTAAGGATGCGGTGAAGACCGGGACCCCGATCGACGGCGCGGACGGTTTGCTGAACCAGCTGACTAAGGCCGTGCTGGAGCGGGCGCTGAATGCGGAGCTAACCCACCATCTGGGCTATGAGGCCGGCGATCCGGCCGGACGCGGATCGGGAAATTCGCGCAACGGCACCACGCCGAAAACGGTGACCACCGTCAACGGCCCGGTGCAGATCGATGCGCCGCGTGATCGCAACGGCTCGTTTGAGCCGGCGATTGTGCCGAAGAAGACCCGCCGGCTCAACAACATCAATTCGGTGGTGTTGTCGCTGTATTCACGGGGAATGACCACCCGCGATATCGAAGCCCACCTGCAGGAGGTCTATGGGGCGTCGGTGTCGCGGGAGTTGATCTCCAATATCACCGAGGTGGTGGTCGATGAGATCAAGGCCTGGCAGGCCCGCCCGCTCGATGAGGTCTACCCGATCCTCTACATCGATGGGCTGCGGCTGCGGATCGGCGACAACGGGGTCATCACCACCAAGGTCGCCTATTTGGCCATTGGCGTGGATCTGGAGGGCCGCAAACACGCCTTGGGCTGCTGGATCCAGGACTCCGAGGGGGCGAAGTTCTGGCAGAAGGTCGTCATCGACCTGCGCAACCGCGGGGTGCGCGACATCCTCATCGCCTGCTGCGACGGGCTGACCGGTCTGCCTGATGCGATCCGCTCGATCTATCCCGATACCGTGGTGCAGACCTGCGTCGTGCACGTCATTAGGAATGCGATGCGCTTCGTGTCTTATAAGGACCGCAAGAAGGTCGCCACCGCGATGCGGGCGATCTACAGTGCGCCGACCGTCGATGGAGCCGAACTCGCACTCAAGGAGTTCGACCAGCAATTCGGCGCCCAATATCCGGGTGCAATTGACGTGTGGCACAACGCCTGGGGGGAATTCGTTCCGTTCCTGGACTATCCGGTGGAGTTGCGCAAGATCGTCTACACCACCAATGCGATCGAGTCGATCAACTTCCAGTTGCGCAAGATCACCAAGAACCGTGGTCATTTCACGGACAAGGACGCCGCGATGAAGTTGCTGTACCTCGGGCTGCGCAACATCTCCAGCGAGAGAGGAGGCTATTCGGGTACTGGAACGCACAACTGGACTGTGGCGCTCAACACACTCGCCAGACTATTCCCTGGGCGAATCCCATTGTGCTAGAATACAACTCGTAGTCAAATCACCTCTGACTTACACAGAAATCGTGACAGGCTCACATCGCATCATCAGCGGTGAGCAGGCCGGCCCGCCGGAAGATGTCACCCTTGCGCCGCAACACCTCTTGGCGCACCGATGCCACGATCTCGTCCGAAGCTCCTCTTACGGTGCGTGGTTTATCTGTCACAACGAGTCCACCATCAGGTGTGCGACGGAAGCAGTGGATGCCGATGCGCTGCACGTTGTCGTTGTAAACGCGGACTTGTGGCCAGCTGTCACCCTCGTGAATGAACGGTCCCCGCTCTGCTCCGAGCAGGTGGGCGAATGGATGGACAACGTGCCGAAGTAGGAACTTGTGGATAGTGCCAAGAAAATTATTGTGTGACAGCACAATTCCAAGGTCATTCGCGAGCACCGCCCCCAGCCGCTCAGCGCCCACATTAGTGTAGGAACACGCCGCGACCTTCACACCGGGCATGCGCACTAGCCGGGCAGTCCTTTCGGCAGCGGAACGCGTTTTGCCCGAACCGGGACATGCCAGTAGGAGGAAGTTGCCATCCGCGTCGACCACCAGCTGCTGCTGGCTAGTAAGAATCATTCATCGCTCTCACCGACGGCCGCGCCACTCACGCTGATCTCGGCCTCACGCTCGTCCTGCCTGGCGGCTTCCGGCTCTGTCACCCACTCGATTGCCTCACGCAGGTATGTGGGAACCTGGAGCGGCTGATCCTCGTCTGCTAGCAGCTCAGCGAGTTCCTGTGCGAAACGGCCCTTCACGTTTTTGACCTTGTCGAGGATTCCGTTGGCCCGCTCGACCTCGTTCGCATCGTCAACCTCGGCTCTCAGCCGTGGCCCGGCGATCGGCTTGACCTGTGCCAGCGCGTCGAACATCACTGCACTATTGCCGACCATCGCCAAGTCCCACTCCAGCGTCTTCTCGGCGAGCCGGACGATCACATTATCGCCCGCACGGTTCGCCAGCGCGGCTGCGCGTGGGGATAGTGCTTCATCCTCTCCTGCCAGCTCGTCGGCCGAGGGCTGACCATCACTGTCGGAAATAACCGCGAGTCGGTATGGCAACTTGTCATTGCCGAAGAGGTCTGTGAATGGAGGAAAGGCGACGCCGCCGATATTGATGATGGCTACGCCGTTCGATGCCAGCGGCCGTCCGATTCGTTCGGCGATGACCGGCACCAGCAGCTGCTCGGCAACGCCCTCCACGAGAATCACTGCGCGCGCGAAGAACAGCGACGCCTTCGTTACGTCCAGGAAGCGGCGCAGATAGGCAAGCTGTTTGTCGTCCAGGCCGAAATCTCTTGGTAGGCGGGCGACGGGCTTCGCGCGTACGTCGCCTCGCGCAAGTACGGTAAGCCGCTCCACCCGCGCCGATGATGCAAAGGTTGGCGAGTGCGTCGTCGCGATGACTTGGGTCGGGCCGACCGCCTCGCTCTCTAGGAAGCGCATGAGCAGGTCCTGCAGTTGCGGGTGTAGGTGCGCCTCGGGCTCTTCGACTAATAACACGCGCAGTGTCGGTTCCTCAGCTGCCACCGGTGCGTCGGCGATCGCCGCGAGCAAGACCGCCATATACAACAAGTTGTTGTAGCCCAAGCCATTCTCGTCCATCTCGAGGGCCGCAAGGTGGCCGATTTTAGCGCGCAGCGCGCCTACGACCCGCTCAAACTTCGGGTCCTCAAACGCGAGTCCGCTCTGCTGTGCGAAGCGGCCCGGTCCCGTCATCGCGTTCAAGCGGCTGGCGACGTGGTGGCGGGCGTCGATAATCGTCTGGATTCCATCGAGCGCACTGTTAGCAAGGCTGGCTGCATCGATGATCGCCTGGTGATCGGGATGGTCTGGCGGGGCAAGCGAACCGATTAGTGGAATCAGCTTGTTATCGCGCCCCGGCCTCAGGTCGGCGGCAGCGTCGCGCAGCGGATGTAGATACACGAATCTGACCGCGTCTCGGGCGTGGTGCTCAATGTCCGGCTGCTGGGAGTCACCGCCGAACCACTCGGTTCGGACACGACCAGTCGGCCCCAACGTCGCCTTAAGCCGGATCTTCGCGACACCCGGCCCCATCCTGGGGGCGAGGCACGTCACCATCCGTGCCTGCTCCCCGGCGCCTAGACCGTCGAGCCGAACCTCGAGCTCGAGCTCGTCAGCGGTCAGATTTCCGTGTCCGTCGTGGGTGAAATCTTCCGCGCGCAACCAGCGCCGAGAGCGCGGACCGGCCTCTGGCTCCAAGACGGTTCGCAGCGCGTCGATAACGTTGCTCTTGCCGGCATTGTTTTCGCCGACCAGCACCGCGAGCGGGCTGCAAAGCTCGACGGTGCCCTCTAGATTGCGGTAGCCAGTGGCTCGAAGGGCGCTCACGTACATCACATAGGACGATACTCAGTGATGCAGTTGATTCAGGCCGCCGCTACACTCGGCGTGGCGCTTAGGTCAACCGTGCATGAGACCGTCGGTCAAGCCAGAACCAAGACGCGGTGCAAGCGTCGCGATAGTTCTTTGCCGGCCCCCAGCAGCGATCGCGCCGCTTGTCCAGTTCACTCGAAATGAACTTGCGGTCAGCTATTTTAGCCGATCCCGGAGCGTCGAAAAGGCGGTCTCGGACGAGGGAAGTTCAACCAAAGATTTACGCGCTCCGGTGTCCGGTTTCTCGCCCCGCGGCGGGGGCTCATAGCGGGGGTTGAGGGTCACGTGCCGGCGCTGGTACCGACGCTGGCTGTTGCCGCCCGATGAGTCGATCGACACGGTATTGACCTGGATAGCCCCGAGATCGCGAAGGTTCTGAATCCCAGCAAGTCGGGTGTCTTCGGAAAGTCCGTGCCGTTGTCGAAAGCTGTTTTCCGAAAACCATGTTGGTGTCGGCTCCGCAAAATCGCGCGCGCCCGTCGAGGCGGCGCTGCGGCGGTGGTAGTACAGCAGGATCAAGTACATAGCCAAGCCTGGACCGCTAACCTCCCCGATCAGGCCAGTTGTCCAGAAGGCCTCGGGGACCCGGAAGTAGGACCCGCCGTCTGCCGGCCCAGCGGGGCGGCGGTATGGCTGTTCGTTGCCTTGTTCGTCGAGCAGGGTGATCGTGTTGGGCATGCCGGCACCCCCGGCGGTCAACGTGATGATGCGGCGGCGGGCTAGTTCGTGAAGGTTGGCGGTGACGGTTCGAGCTCCGCGTGCATTGTCACCCATACCCATTAAGTCGGACCACACTGCCGCGGGCCGACTGCCAGTGTAGGGCGGGGCTGCTATGACCCACCAGAGGGTCAGTAGCAACGCTAACCGTGTCCGGCCGCCCCGCCCGCCGCCCGCACCCCCCTTGGCGGAGTTCATCAACAGTTCCAGTGGAGAGAGATGGTCATCGATGCGGCGGACGAACGAGTGTCGTATCGGTACGCCAGCGTGCCCGCCTAGTGTGGCGGCGAACTGCTGCGCAGCGTAGTTTCGTTTTGCTGAGGACTGGAGAGTCATGGCTTTGTGCACCGCCCGTTTTTGTGTGCCGATGGTGGCAAACTGATGTAGACATTACATAATACCAGGCGCTAACGACCAACCAACCGGCTGCAAACGACATCGCTTCTCTGAGACGCTCGACCGCCGGGCTGATCTAGGGGTAGCATCCTAGATGTTACCGAGGTTCGGCGGGTTTGCTGCGAACTGGCTTCCTATGCGGGACCTCACGCTCCATCCCGCCCCTCCCGAGCGTCCCTCTTTAGGAGCCGGAAGGATTCGTGGGGTGCTTGCGCAAAGAATGGTGACCGCGATCCCCCGGGGCATGCACCGGGGGATTCGTCGTTATTCGCAGGGCGTCCCGCGGACTGTAAATCCGTCGCGTGAGCCGACCGGCTTCTGCGCGTCGGTGACCGCAAGGTTGGGAACAAATTTGGGAACAAAACTCCGCGAAACCGCCCCAAATCGGTGCGACCAGGTGCAACCAGTCGGACACCTCACCGCAGCTGACCTGCGCAAATGAGACCACACGAACACCCGAAACCCCTGGCCCGTAGCTCATAACCCAGAGGTCGCAGGTTCGAATCCTGTCCCCGCTACCAGCGGAAATGGCTCCCGGAGACTCCTCCGGGAGCCATTTTCATGCCCGTTGCGGCACCGGCGAGTCGGCCGTCAGGGCGATGTCTCACGTCATCGCTTGTCCCGGCAGGACGTAGCCGAGTTGGAGCAGAGTGGTGCGGAACTTCAGCTCTTGATCCACCGGGACGGCGAGATGTCTGTCGCCGATCGGGCGGCACAGCGGGCGCAGCCTACGGTCGCGCGAGATGAGAGCGGCGGTGGCGGGGTCGGCGCATTCGATCAAGCGGGCATGGCCCAGGTCGGCGAGCTGCCCGGCTCGGCGGTGGACGTCGGCCACCAGCGTGTCCAGCGCGCTGACTTCGTGCGCGGTGCGAGCGGTCAGGAACGTGGTGAATTCGGAAAGTCGGCGCCCGGAATCGATCGCCGAGAGCAGGCTGGCGGTCGAGACCGTCCAGACGCGGTCGGCGGTCTGTTTCGCGTAAGCGGTGAGCAAGAGCCGGTCCGCGGCGGTGACGTCCCCGGTGGCGACAATGTCGAGGTTGGGCAGTACCTTCAGCGGCGCACCGTCGGCAGCGTCGGAGTCGACCGGCCGGTAAGTGTCGGTCAAGCCGAACACGTAAGCGCCGAGCTCATTGAGCCGGATCGACCGCAGGCCGTCATAGCGACTGAGGGCATCCAGCTCGTCGCTGCCCCAGTTGTCCCGGAAGTCCTCGCGGGCGCCGGCCGCATGGATGTAGTCGAGGTCGACCAGGCCCAGGGTGCCGGCGTACTCGAACAGAACGGCCAGGGTGTAGCGGCCTTCCAGGATCTCCCAGTTGTGGTGCCCGGCATAACCGAGGCTGCCGTACTGCGGATCGACCAGATAGAGCTTCCACAGCGCCATCTCGTTGCGGGCGATGGTAGGGCTCATGTTGCCGCGGCGCATCCTGCTGAACAGGTGGTCGACGTCGATCCATTCGCCTGGCGGGCAGCTGGTCAGCGCCCGGCCGACCAGCTGGCGGCGGGTCTTGGCCGCGGTGAGCACGTTGCGGCAGCTGGCCCTTGATGTTCTCGATCCGGCTGAATTCGTCGATCGGCGCGTGGGTGAGCCATCGTTGCCATAGGTGGCGAACCACTTCCACCGGTGGTTTACCCGGCGCCGCAAGGCCCCTCGTGGTTGGTTGGAGCCGGGTTTCTTCGAGCTTGGCCAGTCCGCCGGCCTGGATGAGCAGCGGCCAGGCGAAGCTGGCGATGGCTTCGCCGGCGTAGAAGTCGCCGTCCGCAAGGTGCGTATCGACGGCACGGATGGTCGCTGCCGAGGGCCGACCCGTCTTGGCGCTGCACTTCACCTCGCCGGCCGCGCACAGCTCGAGCACGGTGCGCAGGTTGGTGAGGGCTTCGGCCTGCGTCAGCCGCACCCGGTGCTCGCCGTCGACATCGCGCAGGTGGTCGACGGTGTTCACGCTCTTTTCACCCAGCGGCGATACGCCTCAATCCATTGCGCGCCGTCAGGGTGCGGTGTCGGCAGGGGAAGGTTCAGGATCGGGATGCGCTGTGTCGACCGGCCGCGGGTGCACACGGCCACGATCTGCTCGTCGTCGGTTAGGTCGACTCCCGCCACGGTGACGTCCACGCCGAGGACCACAGTCTGAAACGGCGTGGCGAGATGCTGGTCGAGCGTGGTGTATAGGCCGGTCACGCACTCGCTGTCGTTGTAGCAGTCGACTGTCGCCTGCGCGATCAAGGCATCCAACGTCGCGTAACTCGATCCACCCATCCGCTCAGCCTCTCATCCGTGGGGCGGCCCCGCGTTTATCCGCGGTGATCGTGTCCGGCGTTCGGCCCCGCCGCGATGATCGTTTGACGCCGCCGAGTGGCCGTCCGGTCTCAGGTCGATGCAATCGCTCCAGCCCCGCCTCAATCACGTGTCGCGACGGCCAGCCTTCGGTGATCTCGGCGGGCAGGTTCTCTATGCCTGAGTGGACGTGCGTAGAGAGTTCGTCGAGCGCCTGCCCGACTGCGCGAGCGGGGAGGCCCATGGCCCTCGCCTCGTCGAAAAGCGCCTGCCGATCCACCTTGGCAAGCGAATGCTGCGCACTGATTTTGCTGCCCGCGGTCGCGGACAGTTCGGGGTATTGCAGCGTGGACAGTGAATCGTAAAGCGGCGCCAACTCAACCACTGCGTCGTGGTGCAGCGCCGCTGCAACCGGCCCCGCGACGGCGAGCGCCGGTCCGGCGCGAGTAGAGGACCCAGGCAATTGCACCTTCGTCGGCAGATCCGGACGAGGCCGTCTTTCCCGGCGAGCGTGCCGGAATCTGTCGGTGGGATTCTCTACCCTTTCGGTGATGGACTATGCGGCGATCGACGCGCTGCGGGAACGACACCCCGCTTGGCGACTGCTGCGCGCCGGCAACTCCGCCCTGATCCTGGCCTTCCTCGGAGAGTTTTTCGTCGAGGGCAACCGCGGCGCCCGCCCGGCAAGTGAGGTCGCGGCGCAGCTGGACGACCACCTCCATGCGCTGAATGCCGAGATCTCCACCGAGGACGGCTCCGAGCGGTTTCCTAAGGACGCGCGGTCTTATTTGGAGGACTGGGCGGCCACCGACACCGCGTATCTGCGGCGTTTTTATCCGCCCGGCGACGACGAAGTGCACTACGAGGTCACCCCGGCGTTCGAGAAGGCCTATGCGTGGGTGACGAGCCTGCGGGGCAGGTCTTTCGTGGGGACCGAGTCCAGGCTGCACACCGTGGTCGAGCTACTACGACAGATCGTGCACGGAACCGAAGTCGAACCCGAGGTCCGGTTGGCCGAACTGCGCCGCCGCCGCGACGAACTCGACGCCGAGATCGCGGCGGTCGAAGCCGGCTTCATCACCGTGCTGGACGCGACCGGGGTCCGCGACCGCTACCAGCAGCTGTCGGCGACGGCGCGGGAACTGCTCGCCGACTTCCGCGAGGTTGAGGAGAACTTCCGACTTCTCGACCGTGCCGCGCGAGAAAAGATTGCGGTATGGGATGGCTCCAAGGGCGAACTGCTGGCCAACTTGGTCGGAAGCCGCTCCCAGATCGCCGGCTCGGACCAGGGGCGCAGCTTCCAGTCGTTCTACGATTTCCTTCTCTCGGAATCGCGTCAAACCGAACTGGCGGAGTTGCTCGCCAAGGTGTCAGCCCTTGAGGTGATTGAAGTCGATCACCGCATTCGCGGCATCCACCACGACTGGTCCGAGGCCGCCGATCGGACGCAGCGCACGGTCCGTCAGATTTCCGAGCAGCTGCGCCGTTTCCTCGACGACCAGGTCTGGATGGAGAACCGGCGCGTTCTCGACCTGGTTCGCTCGGTGGAAGGCGTTGCCCTCGAGCTGCGCGACAATCCCCCCACCTTCGGGCTCGACGTCGATCTGCCAGGCATCGAAATAGCGCTTCCGTTCGAGCGCCCGCTCTACCAATCGCCTCCGGCGGTGGCGGTTGAGAGCCAAATCGCGCAGGCCACCGAGGAGGTGGACGCCGAGCTCCTTTTCAGCCAGAGGTTCGTCGACCCGGCGCGCTTGGTCGAGATCGTGCGAAGCGTTCTGCCCCAGAGCTCCACGGCTCTGTTGACCGACGTCATCGCGATGCACCCCATCGAGCAGGGCGCGGCGGAGATCGTCGGCTACCTCGCCCTCGATGACGAAGACGTGACGGTCGATATGGACGACACGGACGAGACATTGCTGGAATACACCGACCCCGCCGACCGGGGGGTCACCAAGCGAGCGAGGCTGCCGAAGGTGACGGTGAGGCGCAGATGAGCCGCGATGGCGACGATGCGGAGCGTAGCGACGAGCAGGAGCGGCGCAGATGAGCCGCGATGGCGACGATGCGGAGCGTAGCGACGAGGAGGAGCGGCGCAGATGAGCCGCGATGGCGACGATGCGGAGCGTAGCGACGAGGAGGAGCGGCGCAGATGAGCAACGAACACGCGGTTGCCAGCGCGATCATCCGCCTGATGCAGGGTGTCGTCTACCGAGAATCGGACGAGGACACCTGGCTGACGCTGGAACGCCTGGGCGCCGGTGTCCGAGACCATTTCGCCACCATCGGGGTCGACGTGGTCGTCGATGACGCCGAGGGCTACGCCTACCTTCGATCCCGGCCCGAGGAAGACGGCCAGGATGCACGGGAGGCGCTGCCGCGCCTGGTGCGACGGCGCGCCCTGACCTACAACGTCAGCCTGCTGCTGGTGTTGCTGCGCAAGCGGCTCGTCGAGTTCGAGACGGGCGGCGGCGATGGCAGGCTGGTCCTGTCCACCGATCAGATCGTGGAGATGCTGAGGCTCTTTCAGGCCGAGTCCACCAACGATGCGCGCGTCGTCGACCAGGCCGAAACGACGATCAACAAGGCGCGCGAACTCGGGTTCCTGCGGCAGCTGCGTGGCCAAAGCGACCATTGGGAGGTGCGGCGCATTCTCAAGGCCTACGTCGACGCCCAGACCTTGTCCGACTTCGCGGCGAAGCTGCGGGAGTATGCCGGAGCGGCGGCCGGCGATGAGTGACGGACTCTTCTCGATGGTCGGACTCGGGGATACCCGAAGGGCCGGCTACCGGCTCCAGTTTGCGGAAGTTTTGAACTGGGGCACGTTCGACTCCCAGATCTGGCGGTTCACTCCCGGCACCGAGACGTCCCTACTCACCGGGGATATCGGCTCCGGCAAGTCGACGTTCGTCGACGCGCTCACAACATTGCTGATGCCGTCGCACAAGGCCGCCTACAACAAGGCCGCGGGCGCCGAGGCCAAGGAACGCACCTTGCGGTCCTACGTCGAAGGCCACTACAAGTCCGAGCGAAACGAGGCCACCGGACGGTCACGGGGTAAGGGCCTGCGCGAGAACAAGCGGACCTACTCCGTGGTCCTCGGGGTGTTCACCAACCACGGCTACGACGAGACGGTCACCCTGGCGCAGGTCTTCCAGCAGCGCGAAAGCACCGGCCAGCCCTACCGCTTCTTCGTCACCGCAACCAAAGCGCTCTCGATCGCAACCGATTTCGCCGACTTCGGCACTGACCTGCGCGATCTCGCAAGCGGCTGCGCGCTACCGGGGCGGAGATCTTCGACGAATTCCCCAAGTACGGGACCTCGTTGCGCCGCCTGCTCGGAATCCGATCGGAGCAGGCGCTCGAGCTGTTTCACCAGACCGTTTCGATGAAGTCGGTCGGCAACCTCAACGACTTCGTGCGCGACCACATGCTCGAACCGAGCGACTCGACCGAGCGGGTTCGAGACATCATTGCCCATTTCGATGACCTGACCAAGGCGCACGATGCCGTCAAGAGAGCGCGAGAGCAGCTCGAGGCGCTCGAGCCCGTCGCGCAGACCGCGGCAAAGTACGACGCCGCGCTCGCGGAGCGTGAGTCGTTGGAGCGCGAGCGATCCGCGGTCCGGCTGTTCGTCGCCGAGCTTCGTTCCGGTCTGCTCGGCGACGAGATTGCGCAGCTGGAGGCCGAGGGTTTGGGCCTGCTGAAGGAGCAGGACGCCGCTAAAGCCAAGGAGCAGAAGCTCAAACACGAACACGACGCTCTTATCGAGGAGCGCGCCAGGGCCGGCGGGGACCGCATAGGCGAGTTGGAGCGACTCACCCAAGAGGCGCGTGCCCAGGCCCAGAGCCGTCTTCAGGCCCGGACGCGGTTCGATGTCGCCGTCGCCGAAGCCGGGCTGGAACCGGTCGCCGGGAGCGAGGACTTCGCGGAATTGTCCGCCCTGGCCTCTACCGAGCGGTCGCGGCTTACCACGGAGAAGGGAGCGCTCGATGCGGCCATTGCCGACGCGATCGGGCGCGAGAGGGATCTCCAACGGCAGCGCGGCCTCGTCTCCGAGGAACTCGCGAGCCTGGAGCAACGCACCAGCAACCTGCCCGTCGAGCAGGTCGAGGTGCGCGCGGAGCTGTGTGCGGCTCTGGGGCTGACGCCGGATGACCTTCCGTATGCGGGGGAACTGCTCGACGTGACCGAGGAGCACGCTGAGTGGCGGGGCGCCGCGGAGCGGGTGCTGCGGGGGTTCGCCCTGTCGCTGCTGGTGCAGCAGCAGCACTACGACGCCGTCGCCGGATGGGTGAACGGGCGAAGGCTCACGTTCCATGGGCGCGGCGGTAAGCCGGTCGGCGCCAAGCTTGTGTACGAAAGGGTTGCCAGACAACGGGTTCCGCTCCAACAACCCGGGCACGAGCGGCTCTGGCTCGCCGACTGCATCGAGGTCAAGGACGGGCCGTTCCATCAGTACCTCACCGACGAGCTCACGAAGCGGGCCGACTACTGGTGCGCGCTGAGCCTCGAGGAGTTCCGCGGCCAGCGGCGCGCGGTGACTCGCGAGGGTCAGGTGCGTTCGGGTGAGCGCCACGAGAAGGACGACCGGCACCGCGTCGATGACCCCCGTCGCTGGGTCCTCGGCTGGGCCAACGAGCGAAAGATCGCCGCGCTTCGCGACGAGCTCGCCGAGCTGGAGGAAAAGCTCGCGACGGCCGCTACCGACTTGGCGAGGCTCGATGCCCGGCGGGATGCGGTGCAGGCAAAACTGCAAGCCCTCGCCCGTCTCGAGGGCTACCACTCCTGGAACGACCTCGATGTCGACGAGGCCCAGGCGCGCGCAAACGACCACGATGCCGAACGCGTCCGGCTGCTCGCCGGCTCTTCGCGACTGGAGGAGATCGCGCGGGCGCTCGCCGACAACGACGAGCAGGCCAAAGCCGTGGGAGAGTCGATCGACCATCTCACCGGCAGGCTTGCCACCACGGCGGTGGCGAAAAGGCAAGCAGAGCAGGCAAAGAAGCGCGACGACGAGTTTGTCGCGGCGCGGCCAGAGCACGAGCTGGTGGTTGCTCGCGCGTCATACGCCGCCCTCGACGAACGCCTGGGGGAGAACCGCCCGGTGCGGGCGGCGGATTGCGCCGAGGCGGAGGTGGCGCTGTCGGCGGATCTCCATCGGCGCATCGAGCGCCTCACCGGCCAACTCAACGGCCATGCGTTGAACCTCGGCCAGTACATGAGCGAGGTGTTGCGTCGGTGGCCCGAGCTTCGCGCGGACATGGACGCCAATGTCGAGTCCCGACAAGACTTTTTGATGTTCCGTGATCGCGTCGCGACCGACGACCTCCCGCGTTTCGAAGCCGAGTTCAAGGAGCAGCTCAACAAGAACGCCATCCAGGAGCTGGCGGGCTTCAACAACTGGCTCAATCGGCAGGCTTCGGCAATCGACGAGCGGGTGGATCGGATCAACGAGGCGCTCGGCGCGGTGCCCTACAACCCGGGCCGCTACATCCGGCTGGGGAAGGAGCCTGCGACGAATCAGGATGTCGCACAATTCCGTTCGGATCTGCGCAACCTGACCAACGACAGCCTTGCGCTCGACGGCGACCAATACTCGGAGCAGCGATTCCTCGACGTCAAGCGGATCATCGAGCGCTTCCGTGGGCGCGACGGCTACGCCGAATCCGACAGGACGTGGACCCGCCGCGTCACCGACGTGCGTAACTGGTTCGTCTTCTCCGCGTCCGAGTGTGACGCCGAGACCGGTGATGAATGGGAGCATTACAGCGATTCCGACGGTAAGTCCGGCGGCCAGAAAGAGAAGCTCGCCTACACGATCCTCGCGGCGTCACTCGCATACCAGTTCGGGCTCGAGTGGGGTGCCGAGCAGTCACGCGACTTCCGGTTCGCCGTCATCGACGAGGCCTTCGGGCGCGGCTCGGATGTCTCCACGCGCTACGCGTTGCAACTCTTCGCGACACTCGGGCTGCAACTTCTCATCGTCACGCCTTTGCAGAAGGTTCACGTCATCGAGCCCTACGTCAAGGCGATCGGGTTCGTGGACAATCCCACCGGAACGTTCTCGCGGCTCCAGACGATGACCATCGAGGAATACCGGACACGCCGAGACGCACGGCAGTCGTGATTGCCGCGCCGACGACATGCAGTGGGGGGCACCTCCCGCTTGCGGGGGACGAAGCGATGAGGAGGAGTGGCGCTATCAGCACGGGGTGGACCACACCGGACGACATTGTCGCCAGGGTGAGACGGCGGTGGGACGACGGATCGCTGCTGCGGGCCTACGCCAATGGCGATTCCTTTCAGCCGATCGAAGTGCCGCTGCGTGGCCCCAAACCGTCGCAGGTAGGTGACGATATTGCTGCGGCCCGCGACTGGGTGGCCGCCCTCGACGCCGGCCGTCGTGACGACACCCGATATGCCTTGCAGTGGCAGTCGATCGGTGGCCGACAGATCGGCCGTAACCGCCTGCCCATCCGCGCGGTGGTGTCCTCGATGGAGCAGGCGTGCGCGCTCTTGGGCGTGACGACGATGGTCCGTCGCTTCGACGAACTCCTGGCCCTGGCGGACCCGCATCCGGCGGTCCGCGAGTGGATCGTCGGCCATCCGCATCGCGCGCTCGAGTTGGCGTCCGAGATGCCGCAGTTGATCGCTGCCTACGTTTGGCTCGAGAGTCATCGTCAGTCGCAGCGATACCTCCGCGAGATCAGCGCGCCCGGCGTTGACACCAAGTTTGCCGAGAGGCATCGACCGGTCCTGGCCGCGATGCTTAGCGTGTCGGCGACGGCCAATGGGTTCCTGGCCGATCTGGGTCTGCGGTGCAAGCCCGGATTGGTGCGGCTCCGGCCCTCGCCCTCGCTGGGTTTCCCGGGGCCGACGCTGACTGAGCTTGCGGCGCGTCCCGAGGAGCTGGCGCAGCTCACCGTCGAACCGCGCGTTGCGGTAATCGTGGAGAACGAGATCAGCTACCTGAGTGTCGATGTCCCCGAAGACGGAATTGTGTTCTGGGGGAAGGGCTTCGAAGTCGACAGCATAGGCCGGCTGCTCTGGCTGGCGCAGGCCGACGTCCTCTACTGGGGAGACATCGACACGCACGGTTTCGCCATTCTCGACCGCCTGCGGGCGCGGCTCCCGCGGGCGCGCTCGGTACTGATGGACCGTGACACGCTGGTGGCCCACCGCGATCGTTGGGTGACCGAAGACCACCCCTCGAAGTCGGTCCTGACGCGCCTGACGCCGGACGAGTATGACCTCTATTCGGAACTGGTTGGCGACGGGCTGGGTACACGAGTGCGCCTCGAACAGGAACGAATCGACTGGCCTTGGGTCGAGCAACGGCTATCGGCGGCCCAGCGCGGTCGGATTTAATTCAACTGCTCACCGAAACTGCGGCCGGAAGTGATTGGCATCGGCGCTGCGAGCTCCGGCCACACCCACAGTTCGCCCGGTTCGACGGGTGCGGCTCCGGCGACCCCAATCGGCGATCGGCGGTGTACGAGTGCGCCCAAGCCATTATGACGGGCGGCGGCACTGAAGAACCCCGTCCGAGTCATTGTGCACCCCGCGGGAGCGGCGTGGAGCGGGTGCCTGGCCCACAACCACGCCCGGCATGCCACGGCTGCTAAAGCGCGGGCCGCAGGCTCACATCGCGAGTCCGGCGAGGCCTAGCGGGAGTTTCCGGCAAACATCAAGCACCACAACGCGAGACATGCCGATCAGCTACAAAGGCTGGAAACTCCCGCTAGGGGACCGTAAAAGCCGACTAATTCCAGTTTGCAAAACCGACCGCCTCCAGTTTGGAAACCCGACCGTTTCCAGTTTACAAACCCGACCATTTCCAGTGTCGCCAAACTTATTTCGATCACCGAGGTGCTTGCAGTACCGTCTCGACTTGGTTGCTTCAATGCACTTGCGGACGGATCATGCCCTTCCGCTGGGCCGGCGATGAACAAGAGGTGGAATGTCATGAGCTCTCCTTTCTACATCGACCCCGCAGTCGTCCAGTGGCTGACTGCGAATCTCGACAACATCAGCACCAACCTGGTCAGCGGCCAAGCGGCGGCGGTAGGTCCGACGACCGGGGTGGCGCCGATGGCGGCCGACGAGGTGTCGGCGGCGATCGCATCGGTGTTCGGCCAGCAAGGGCAGGAGTTTCAGGCGCTGGTCGCGAAGGCAGCGGCCTTCCATGACCAGTTCACGCGCAACTTGGCGACCGGCCTGTCGCAGTATGTCAGCGCCGAGACGGCCAATGCCGCGCAAATGTTGCAAGCTGCGGGTGCCCGCGCGGCTGCTTCGATCCTGAATCCGGTCAATACGTGGTTTTTGCAGGAAACAGGGCGTGTACTGATCGGTAACGGCGCCAATGGATACACCAACTCCGCAGGGGTGGGGACGCAGGGTGGGGCCGGCGGGTGGTTGTACGGCAGCGGCGGTAGCGGTGGTACCAGCACGGCATCAGGCGTGGCCGGCGGTGCTGGTGGATCGGCCGGTCTGATTGGTAATGGCGGGGCTGGCGGAACAGGCGGTTACGGCGCTGCAGGTGGCGCCGGCGGTGCCGGTGGGTGGTTGTTCGGTAGCGGCGGGTCTGGCGGCCTAGGCGGGGCCGGAGGTATCGGTGGTGCTGGCGGCAGGGCGTGGTTGTTGGGTGCCGGCGGTGTCGGCGGTGCCGGCGGAACATCCAATATCGTTGGTGTGGCCGGCGGTGCCGGTGGTGCCGGCGGTCACGGCGGGTTGTTCATGGGCCATGGCGGTGCCGGTGGTGCCGGTGGGGCGGGTGCCGCGGGCAATACAGGCACCGCCCTGAATCCGGATGGCGGTGCCGGCAGTGCCGGTGGTGTCGGTGGTGCCGGCGGTCGGGGCGGGTTGTTCTTAGGCGCCGGTGGTGACGGTGGTGCCGGCGGGCAGGGCGGCGCCGGTGGTAACTCCGCCGCGGGCGGTGTCCCCGGTCTCCCCGGAAACGGCGGTGTGGGCGGTGTCGGAGGGCACGGCGGCATCTTTGGTGCCCAGGGTGCTCACGGCGCCCAGGGTGCTCAGGGTGCTCACGGCGCGACCGGGTAGCTATTCGCCGAATGCGGCTTGACTTGACTGGCCGACGTTGATTGTGTTGAGCGTGTCGACTTGGTTTGCATCGTGATTCGCGAACGTCGCCGCGGCGTTCGCCGACCCGTGTCTGTGCCGTAAGCAGTTTCCGGCCTGGCGCGGCGGCAGCCGGGTCGGATGGTGCGGCCGCAGGAAACCGTTGCGCAGCAGGCGGATCCGATCGCGGAGCTGCGTCGTGGACCCCTGGCGGGCCACGGCGCCCAAGCGCTCATCGCGAACGCGATAGGAGCGCAGGCCGGGAGCGGTCGCCGCTGGTTGGGATGAATGGCCTCGCCGTGTCCATGTGCGCAACGCGGCGGCTGCAGTGAAAGTTATTGAACCAGATGCGCGAACTACGTGCATCGGCGCCGGTACTACTTGCTGACGAAGCCCCTGGCCGCCGCGCCCGAGTGCGCGGCACCGTCTGCGCTCCTTTCTACCCGGGAAACGCCCTCGCACTCCGAATGTCGGACCTTGAGCAGGGTCATCATCTCCGCAGGACAGGCGCTTTCGCCGGTAACTCGAGGCCGATGCGCAGCAGGCAGGCGGTGCTGTCGTCACAGCGACGCGCCCGATGGAACCGCCGCGGATCGCCGGGCCTTGACCCGGTGCCGTGTACGTCGAACGGCGCGACCAACGCTCTAATATGTACCGCCGCTGCTATTTTGCGCGCAACCCGGTCCGCGACACGCGATTGCTCTGTACACTTTGAGCGGTGTCCAAAGGGGTAACCGCACACTCCACGGTCTGCCTGAACATGATCGTGAAAGACGAAGCCGACGTCGTCGCGGAGACGCTTGATTCGGTAGCGCCCTACATCAGCTCGTGGGTGATCGTCGACACCGGTTCCAGCGACGGGACCCAGGACGTGATCCGCAAACACATGGCCCGACTGGGCATCCCGGGCAAGCTTCACCAACGACCATGGCGCGATTTCGGCCATAACCGCACCGAGGCACTGGACCTCGCCCAAGGCTACGGCGACTACATCTGGGTCATCGACGCCGACGACATCGTCGTGGGCACACCCGACTTCACCCAATTGAGCGCCGACATCTACCGCATGCGCCTCGGAGACGCCTCCTTCACCTACTGGCGCCCGCAGTTGTTCCGCGACGGGGTGCGCGTGCGCTATGAAGGCGTCGTCCACGAGACGGCCGTATGGGGGTCTGACTGCGTCGCTGAGCGCCTCGAGGGCAACTACTACGTCGAATCTCGTCGCCTCGGTGCCCGCAGCCAGGACACGCAGAAGTATGCGCGTGACCGCGACCTGTTGCTGGCCGAGCTCGAACGTAACCCCGAAAATGCGCGGGCGGTCTTCTATCTGGCCCAGAGCTACTTCGATCTGGGTGATTTCGCCAACGCTCGTAAGTGGTATGAGCGGCGGGTCGAGATGGAGGGCTTGGACGAGGAGGTCTATTACTCGATGCTGCGGCTCGCAGAGTCGATGGCGGGACTCGATTGGCCGTGGCTGGTTGTCCAGGACGTCTACCTTCAGGCTTGGGAGTTTCGACCGACCCGCGCCGAGGCGCTCTATGCCATCGCGCGGCGGTACCGCGAACAGCAGCGCTACCTTCCCGGTCACTTGTTTGCCCAGCGCGCCGCCCAAATCCCCTTTCCCGAAAAGGATCTCTTGTTTGTCCGTGCGGACGTCTATGCCTGGCGCGCGCTCGACGAGCAGGCGGTCTGCGCCTCCCAGCTCGGCAACCATGTGGAGGCGTTCATGTTGTGCCGGCGCCTGCTGGCCCTCTCCGACATCCCCGACGGTGATCGCCAGCGGATTGCGGTCAACCGCGACGTCAGCGTGCCGGTCATGCTCGAGGCGGCGTCCTCGTATCCTGGGGCGCTGGTGCAGCGTCTGGTCGCCGGTCCGGGCGCCAAGGTGGTCGTGAGCCTGGTCGCCGGACCGGACCGCGAGACCACCGAGCAGGCCATCATCTCGTTTCTGAACTGCTGCCTCGATCTACCACTGTGGTTCGGGCGCTTCCTCGTGGTCGATGCCGGCCTGTCAGGCCCCGACCGCGCGTTGCTGCGGGAGCGCTATGGGTTCCTCGAGTTTGTCGATTGCAGCCCCGGTGACAGGCCGGCCACGCAGCTCGCGCGGCTTCGCGCTCAGATCCAGGGCCGGTTCTGGCTGCACCTGGGCCAAGGCTGGCGGTTCTTTGCGCCCGAGAATTTCATCACCCGCATGATCGCGGTGCTCGAATCCGAGCCGCAGGTATTCCAGGTGGGCATCAACTTTGACGATGCGGGCAAGCTGACCGGCGCCTGCGCCGCGGAGGAGGCGGTGCGCCGCTCACCCGACGCCGGCCGCTACGTCCTGGCCGAGGCGGTTGCCAGCGGCCCGGCGATGTTCGACACCGCACGCCTAGATCGGGCCGGCGGCATAGGGGGCAGCGACCCAGATCCGATTGCCGAACTCGGTTGGCGGGCGGCCGCTGTCGGACTACAGACCGCCAGCCTCGACGAGGTGTTCTGCATCGCCACAGTCCGACCCGTGCAGCAACCCAAAGCCGCGGCGAGGGTCGCGAAAAAGGCCGCTGCCCAACCCGTGCAGCACCCCAAAGCCGCGGCGTGGGTTGCGAAGAAGGCGCCTGCGCGACGTGCTCAGGGACCCAAAGCCGCGGCACCGGTTGCGAAGAAGTTCGCTGCCCGGCCGGCTCAGCAACCCAAAGCGCCGGTGCGGGCCGCGAAGAAGGCCGCTTCCCGGCCGGCTCAGGAGTCCAAAGCCGCGGTACCGGCCGCGAAGAAGGCGGCTGCCCGACCCACGCAGCAACCCAACGCCCCGGCACCGGTTGCGAAGAAGGCCCCGACGAAGAAGGCCCCGGCGAAGACGGGACGTCGGCGGAAATCATTTCCTCAGTAACCGGATCGGAGTCCGGCGGTGTTCGATAGCTATCAATATCAGCCCCGGGAATAAACTTCGCCGATGCGGTCAACCTGCGCGGCCGAACACGAGGAGCGCCCACGCACCCGACGCAGCCGCTACGTTCTAACCGATGAGATGGTCAGCGGTCCAGCAGTTTTCGACACCGCGCGCTCAGCTCAAAGCGGCACTCGAGGAACCAACCCTGCTCGAGGCGGTCCTAATTCGAGGTACCGTTGGCCGGCTTTGTATTCCGGGTCATCGCGACGAAATCTAGACGCCACAGCGATTCGAATAGCTTGCGACCGAATTCCTCCAGCTCGGCTGCGTTGGTTCGTGGCGCCCCTTTGCTCTGCGCCAAGCTCTTGGCGATCTGTCGAATCGTTCGACGGCCATCCACCTGCTGCACGAACTGGAACTGGGCCGGGGTGAGAGCCGTACGCCAATTCGGTCGATAAATCTCTTCGCCGTCCAAACCGCAACGCATGCGCATCCGCGGGACGTAGTCAAGAGCGTCAGCGGCTGAAAAATCGATCTTGTAGCTCTTTTTCGGTCGGTCAGGCCGGCACGCAATGAAATAATGACATGCGTTCAAGACGTGGAGTTCCTCGATCACGGACCACAGTTTGGCCTCCGGCAATGCGTTCATGGCTCGATCGAGCGAGCCCCCCGGGCTAAACCAATCATGCGGGTAGTACGGAGCATTGATGAGCCATCCCTGGAACACCAGTCCAGCTGAGTCGACGAGATCGAGAGATTCATCGACGGTAAAACTGCGCTCGTGGCCATTCAAAAATACGCTGGCCAAGGCGGCGTCGGTCTGCGCCGAAACCGGTGCCATTTTGAAGTAATTGTGGACGGGGTGCTCGGGTGGTAGCGCCGAGATGATTTCTCTGACCTTTTGGACCGACTCGTCGTCGGGACCTAGACCTATGTTTCTGAAGGCCAATTGAAGCATCTCGATCCCTATTCGACCGTACTTCGCGTTGAGCATAACGCCTAGGGCACCGTCGGGCCGCAGGCAAGCGCCAAGTGCTCTCATGCCTGCAGCAGCGTCTGGGAGATGATGCAAAACGCCGGTCGTCACGATGAGGTCGAAGTCACGTCTCAGCTTCCGCACTTCTTGGAGCCGAAGCTGGTGCAACTCCAGGTTCCACAACCCGTATTTGTCTTTCAAGAATTGCTGATGGTCCAGTGCCGGTTGACTGGTGTCGACCGCTACTACCTTCGCGGCGCGGTTCGTAAACGCAAAAACCGCAGCCTGGTTGGCTCCGCATCCCGCGACCAAGATGTCGAGGTTGTCCTTGTATTCGCGGTCTGGCCACAAAATCGGGTGAGCGTGAAGGGGGTCAAACCATTCCCAATTGTCTTCGGTCCACGCTTCGAGGTCCTGTATCGGTTCTGGATACCTCCATGACTCGTATCGCGGGGAAAAAAGCTCTGCACGCAGATCCTGAGTCATCTCAGCGGTAGACCCTCCTGGTCGATGTTGCTCGGGGATCGCGGATCGCGGATCGCTTGTCGCTGAGGGCATCACAAGTCCAGCATTCCCATGGGGGGATTATCGGTTACTGCCCCGTTCTGCCGCAAGCAGACACGGCGATTGGATTGAAGTCTAGGCGACGTGAATCACCTTGGGTGAGTTGGGACTTCAGGCCTTGAATAGGGATGTAGTCATCCGAAAGAACGGCCGTACGAGAACCTGGCCGCGCGCAGATATAGCCCCGAAGGGAAGATCGGTGCGTTCCGAATGGTCCGCACCTTGCACGCCGAGTCGCGGTACTGAGCACGGGACGATTTAGCGGATCACTCGTGGGCTTGCGTACGGCGTCGAGTCGCTACGGTCGTGGGTGCGCCACCGGCGTCTCGACCACAGATGCCCGGCTTGTCAGGCCTTGAACAAGAGAACCGAGAGTTCAAGCACCAACAAAATTCTGAAACGGGCAGTATCTTCGGGGCTCTTGTGACGTTGTAGTGGGTTCGTGACTAGGGCGTGTCTCCCAATTGGTTGTTTCCGACGCGGGAATGGATTACGGCGCAGGCCAATAGGACACCGCCGAGGTAGGTCAGGGCGTATTTGTCGTAGCGGGTCGCGATACCGCGCCATTGCTTGAGCCGGTTGTAGCCTCGTTCGACGGTGTTGCGCAGACCGTAGAGCTCGGCGTCGAACGCCGGTGGGCGACCCCCGGCCGATCCCTTGGCCTTGCGCCGGGCGATCTGGTCTTTGCGTTCGGGAATCGTGTGCTTGATTCTTCGGGAACGTAATTCGGTGCGCGTGCTCGGGTGTGAATACGCCTTGTCGGCGAGCAATCGGAAGTCGCCACCGGTCACACCGTGCTCAGCGCAGGCGTGGTCGTAGTCGTCGAGCAAAGGCAGCAACTGCGGATTGTCGCCGGCCTGGCCAGCGGTCAACCGGACCGCGACAACAGCTTCGCGCTGATCGGTCAGGGTGTGGATCTTGGTGGTCAGCCCGCCTCGCGAACGCCCAATTGCATGGTCGTCGGGTTCATCGGCGGATTTCTTGTAATTCGACAGGGCCCCCTTTTGCCAGCGTGTCCGACCGGGCACCCGCCGAATGTTGATGCGCCCGTACGTTCGTCGAATCCACCGACAACAGCTTCTCGATATCGCCGGCCATCTCGGCGTCGAACCCGAAGGCGTGCGCCACCTGAGCAAACATCACGTCATAGGTGCCATCCAGCGACCATCGGTGATGACGCTTCCACACCGTTTTCCATGGCCCGAAATCAGCGGGCAGGTCCCGCCACGGGCATCCCGTGCGAAACCGCCAGGCAATCCCCTCCAAAATCAACCGGTGATCACCAAACCTCCGGCCCCGCTTGCCCTCATGCGAAGGCATCAACGGCTCAACCACCGCCCAGAACTCGTCAGAAATCACACCAATCCGCGTCACCAGCCAATCCTGGCTGGTCAACAGTCGAAAAATTGGGAGACACGCCCTAGGGGATTTGGGGCGCAACGGTTCTGCGCCGCAGTCAGACTCAAAACAGCGGTGTCGTCGGTCCATGATGCGGACTGAGTGCGTGCGGCCATCTTCGCTGGCTAAAAGGCAGCTCACCCCAATCCTGTTGTTGTACTTTGCAGCCATGCGTTTCGCCGTCGCGATTGTGTCACCTCCCTCCCATCATGATCTCAGCGGCGGCGCTTTCAACGAGGTTGCCGAGGCGGTGCACCATGCTCTTGTGGCGCTTGGCCATGATTCGGTGTTGACCAACCGCCTGGACTTCGACGATCGCCGCACCATCGTGCTGGGCGGAAATCTCCTCGTCCAGTACGGCTTGGAGCTGCCCAAGAACCCCATCTTCTACAACCTCGAGCAATTGGGCGACGACTTGCCGTGGATGGCAATGCCGGAATTCGTCGACCTTTTCCGGCGCTACCCGGCGTGGGATTACAGTCAAGCCAACATCGAGCGGCTCGCTGCTATGGGCCTGCCCCGGCCCATCTACGTGCCGATCGGATACGTCTCCGAGCTGACCCGGATCGCCCCGGCCCCCGAGGACATCGACGTCCTTTTCTACGGCGCGCTCAACGGGCGCCGCTACGCCGTTCTCCGGGATCTGCACGACCGTGGTCTTCGCGTCAAATGGCTAACGGGCGCCTACGGCGCGCGCCGCGATGCCTGGATCGCCCGCTCGAAGATCGTCCTCAACGTCCATTACTGGGACGCGAAGATCTTCGAAATCACGCGTGTTTCCTATCTACTGGCCAATCGGCGCGCGGTGGTCTCCGAGCGGGGTGCTGATCCGACATTGGAGCGCGACCTGCAGTCGGGCGTCGCGTTCGCGGACTACGACGGACTGGTCGATCGCTGTGTGGAACTTGTTGGCGACGAGCGCGCGCGACGCGAGCTCGCGGAGCGGGGCTACCAGGCTTTCTCGGCTCGCGACCAGGCCGCGATCGTGGACCGTGCGCTGGCGGAAGGCCGCGAGGGGGCCACCCACCGGAGCGCCGCGCGGGACGGCCCGTGCCTCGATGTGCGCCGCGAAAACCAAGCCCACAGTGCAAATCTCCGCGAACGCCAACTGTTGACCTTCAACCTGTTCAAGCATAAGTCTGCGCAGGAGTGCGATTGGTTGCTAGGTAAGGTGAAACGCGATCCTGAGGATGGGCGGTCGGTTTTTTTCCTGGCCGAGACCTACTTCCGTATGGAGGATTTCCTCAACGCGCGCCGGTGGTGTGAGCGGCGGGTCGAGATGGGTGGCTGCGACGAGGAGACCTACTGGGCGATGTATCGGCTCGCGGAGTCGATGGCCGAACTCGGTGAGCCGTGGCCAGATGTTCAGGATGCCTACCTCAAGGCGTGGGAGTTTCGACCGACCCGCGCCGAGGCGTTGCACGCCATCGCCTTTCGGTGTCGCGGTGAGCAGCGCTACTCGCTCGGTTACCAATTTGCCCGGCGCGCCGCCGAAATCCCCTTTCCCGAAGAGGACCTCTTTGTCCCCAGATACGCCGACGTCTACGCGTGGCGCGCCACTGATGAGCTCGCGGTGTGCGCTTCCTGGATCGGTCGGCACGCCGAGGCGTTCACACTGTGCCGGCGGCTGGTGGCCCGCTCCGATCTGCCCGAGCCGGATCGGCAACGGATTGCGGCCAACCGCGATTTTTCGGTACCGGCCATGATCGAGGCGGCCGCACCGTACCCCGAAGCCCTGGCGGCGTCCCTGGCCGCCGGTCCCGCTCACGGCGAGGTCACCGTCAGCCTGATCGCCGGACCGGACCGCCAAACCACCGAGCAAACCCTCGACTCGTTTCTGAATTGCTGCCTGGATGTGTCGCGGGTCGGGCGCTTCCTGGTACTCGATGCCGGCCTGTCCGCGCCCGACCGCGCGAAACTGCGGAGACGTTACGGGTTTCTCACCTTCGCCCGTCGCCGATCCAGCGCCAAGCCCGCACCCCAGCTGGCGCAGCTGCGCGAACAGATCCACGGACGGTTCTGGCTGCACCTGGGTGCGGGCTGGCGGTTTTTTGCCCCCGAGAACTACATCACCCGCCTGACCGCGGTCCTCGACGCCGAACCACAGGTGTTTCAAGTCGGCATCAACTTCGCCGACGCCGTAACGCTGACCGGCGCTTGCGCCGCCGAACACGCGGTGCGCCGGGCACCCGATGCCGGCCGCTACCTGCTCACCGAGGCGATGGCCACTGGCCCAGCGATGTTCGACACCACACGCCTGGATCAAGCCCGCTGTGCCCAACCCAGCGGCTCCGATACAAACCCCCAACTCGGCCGACCGGCAACCCGCGCCGCGCCGCGCACCGCCAGCCTCGACGAAGTGCACTGCATCTCAGGTCCCTGCAACTAATGGCATTCCCCCAGACCGTGGAGGCATCAGCTATAAGGAGTAGCCGTGTCAGTGAAAAGGAAGAAGTACGACCGGGAGTTCCGCGAGAGGGCTGTTCGGATGGCGAACTCCACCTCGCGCGAACCGAATACAACGGCATCAGGCTGCATGCCGCCCTGCAGTCCGTGACTCCCAACGACGAAAACGAAGGACGAGGTGATGCCATACGCACCCAACGCCGCAACGGACTGGCTCAAGTACAAGAGAACCGCATCGCATACTGTCGACTCAACGACGGTGCACACCCTGGAGAGAACCGATGAGCACGCCCAGGATCTGGTTGGATATTTCCAGCGACGCATGGCTCGTTAACTCAAACACACCTCAGCGCGGTAGCGAGTCGGGCAATTCTGAGGCGGAGTTCCTCGTAAGCGACGAGCTTCGAGTTAAGCCGAGTCCGGTCCACCGTTACGCAGAGCTGACCCGGAATCTCCGGAATCTCATGAACGCCGGGGACATCGCGGGCGCAGCCGCAGTGATGGCCGATATTGTCGACGCTACAGGGCCATCTGACCCGGCGGTCCTGCTCCTTGCCTTCGGGGTTTTCCGCCGAGTCCACTTTCCACCGGGTCGGCTCATCATTAAGGCCCTTCAGGCCGGACTAACCGATGCGCAGTACCGGTCTCTCGTTACCACCTGGACCGAATACTGCCGTGCTGGATTGTCTGAGGCGGAGGTGGAAAGCCTCCTCACCGCGGTCACGGCCGATCGCGAGATCCTGGACGGCACGCCGGGCGGCCGGTCGATCGCCATCAACGACAGGCTTTTCCCGCTCATGTTGGCGACGATGATCGGCAGTACCAGGCTGCGGGCGACGCTGCAGATTCGTGCTTTCCATCACCTACAGAAGGCGATCATCCAGGTGCCTGACGACACCGTACGCTCCCGCATCTGGCCGATCCTGCAGCCCGCCCTCGACGACCACCTGAAGGTCGTCTCTGCCCGTAGAACGCTAGGTCAATCTTCGGATTTGGCTTCGCTGGCCACTGAGTTCGCGACATCGCTATTCCGTGAATTCGACGAGCAGAACACCGTTGAACGGATGCACCTGCTCAGGCATACGTCAGAGCAGGAACGCGATCGGTTGCTAGCCGAGTTCCAACGCAATCCCGAGGATGCACGGTCGGTCTTATTCCTCGCCGAGACCTATTTCCAGATAGGCGATTTCGCCAACGCTCGTAACTGGTGTGCGCGACGTATCGAGATGGGCGGCAATGACGAGGAGGTCTACTGGGCACTGTTGCGGTTGGCGGCCTCGATGGCGGAACTCGACGAACCGTGGCCAGACGTTGAAGACACCTACCTGCGCGCCTGGTTTTTCCGCCCGACCCGCGCCGAAGCCCTCCACGCCATCGCCGTTCGATACCGCCTCGACCAACGCTACCGACTTGGTTACCTGCTTGCCCAGCAGGCGGCCGAAATCCCATTCCCCGGAGAGGACCTCTTCGTCTGGGATACTTCGCCGAGATTTACGCTTGGCGCGCGCTCGATGAGCAGGCGGTGTGCGCAGCCTGGATCGGTAAACACGCCGAGGCGTTCGCGCTGTGCCGACGCCTAGTCGCCCGCCCTGACATCCCCGACTGCGACCGGCAACGTATCGCGACTAACCGCGACTTCTCAGTACCGGCCATGCTCGAGGCGGCCTCACCATATCCCGAAGCCGTGGTGCAGTTGCTGGTCGCTGAACCGGGCGATGCGGAGATCACCGTCACCCTCATCGCCGGACCAGACCGCCAAACTACCGAGCAAACACTGAACTCGTTCCTGAACTCCTGCCTCGACGTGTCACGGGTCGGGCGCTTCCTGGTCCTTGACACCGGCCTCTCGGCGCCTGACCGCGCCTCACTGAAGCGACGTTACGGATTCCTCGAGTTCATCCGCCGCAGATCCACCAGCCGACCAGGAACCGAACTAGCACAGCTTCACACCCAAGTAGACGGACGGTTTTGGCTACATCTAGGCCAAGGTTGGCAGTTCTTCGCCCCCGAAAATCTCATCAGCCGCCTCACCGCGGTACTGAAAGCCCAACCACAGGTAGTCCAGGTCGGCATCAACTTTGAGGACGCCATCACCCTCACCGGCACCACCGCGGTCGAGGACCTAGCGCACCGAACACCCGACGCGGGCCGCTACGTCTTCACCGAAATCTTGGCCCACGGCCCAGCAATGTTCGACACAACCCGCCTTAACCCAGCCACCACCCGCCTTGCCGCCGGTCCGCACGCCACCAAGCCATGTACTGCCACTCTCGACGAGGTGCTCTGCATCCAACCGCTCTCCAACCTCAGGCAGCAGGACCAACAGATCCCAGCACAGACACAATTGGTCTCCAAGATCACACGCTCGGCGTACCCGAGTAAAGCCGCGCGACCTCTGAAACACGGATTGTCCGATATACGCCTATCGACGATACCGATCGTTGACGTGAAACCGGTTGCTCAGCTGCCGTTCCACGATGTCCAGATTTGGTCGACCACCGGCATTGACCCTAGTTTCCAACTGCATCTGCCGCCCGGCTCTACTCCCATACATCCCGGCTGGTATGTGCTGAGCGTGGCGCTCCGGTCGACCGCAGGCCGGTTAAGTCGTCCAAAGCTGTACCGCGACCATGGTGATGGCTTTCGAGAGCAAGACAGCGACATACTTGTACTTGCCGACAACACCACCCATCATCGGGTGCTCATCAAGGTCGAACGTCCCATATACGCATTGCGTCTCGACCCCAGCGACAGCTCTGATGTTAGCGAATTCCTGTTAGGCAGCGTGCATATTCGCCGCATCAGTCCGCAGGAGGCCCGGGACGAAACATGGCTGCGAAGCGTGCACGAGGTCTACGTGGCACTGCACCGCGGCCCGAGGGGTGCGCTCAAGAATCTGTACCGCAACACGCATGAGGGAACGGACTATTCCGAGTGGATCAAGTCCTACGACACTTTGGACGACAGCTTGCGTGCACAGATCAGAGCCGATATTGACGCAATGGAAGAACGGCCGCTGATATCCATCATTTTACCGGTCTACAACACGCCCGAACGATGGCTGCGCGCGTGCCTGGACAGCGTCCGCAGCCAACTCTATGGCGTCTGGGAACTCTGCATTGCCGACGACGCCTCGACAAAGCCACACGTGCGGCGTGTCTTGCAGAAGTATGCCGCTAAAGATAATCGGATCAAGGTTGTCTTCCGTAAGGAAAACGGTCATATATCGGCGACCTCCAACAGTGCACTGGAATTAGCGAGCGGTACCTATGTAGCCCTGCTCGATCATGACGATGCGCTGCCCGAGCACGCTCTGTTTCACGTTGCCCAGACTATAGTTCAACATCCCGAAGCGCGACTCATTTACTCCGATGAAGACAAAATTGACGAAACTGGAAGGCGCTACGATCCTTATTTCAAGCCGGACTGGAACCCTGTCCTGTTTTGCGGCCACAACATGTTCAGCCACTTCGGAATTTATTCGCGTCGCTTGGTGCGCGATGTTGGTGGTTTTCGCGAAGGTTGGGAGGGTAGTCAAGATTACGATCTGGCTTTGCGCTGTATCGAACGTGTGAAACGTGAACAAATTATCCATATTCCTAAGGTTCTTTACCACTGGCGCGCCATTACGGGTTCAACAGCCCTCGCACCAGGCGAGAAGAGCTACGCGCACGTTGCGGCTATGAAGTCGATCAACGCCCACCTCGAACGTCAGGGCGTCGAGGCCTGCGTCACACCCATCCCGGACCGAGGCGGCAACTCGCGCCTTTCTTACCAGCTTCGGGAGCCGGAACCGTCGGTGTCGATCATCATCCCGACCCGGAATGGCGGTGAGGTCCTGCGGCGTTGCCTAAGCAGCATCCGGGAACGTACCGACTACAGCAACTACGAAATCGTTATCGTCAACAACCGATCGGACGAGCAAGACACGATCGACCTGCTCGAACGGGAGGGCCGACGCCCGCACCAACGAGTTATCGTCTTCGACGAACCATTCAACTTTTCACGCTTGAACAACACCGCAGCAAAGCAAAGCGCTTTTGAGATTCTGGTGTTTCTGAACGACGATACCGAAATCATTACGGCAGGCTGGCTCAGGGAGCTCGTATCACTGGCGATCCAGCCAGGTGTGGGGGCTGTAGGCGCGATGCTCTACTACCCGGATGATCATATTCAGCATGCTGGCATCATTCTCGGCCTGGGAGCGCATCGCGTGGCGGGTCACGCCTACCACCGCAAGCCCCGCGGTTACCCCGGCGACAAATGCCGTGCCCAGCTGGTTCAGGAAATGTCGGCTGTCACCGCAGCCTGCATGGCTATAAAGCGAGACCGTTTCGAGGCCGTCCGCGGCTTCGACGAATCCTTCGCGGTCGCCTTCAACGACGTAGATTTCTGCCTGCGTCTTTCGCGGAAAGGCTACCGCAACGTATGGACACCCAACGCCGAACTCTATCACTACGAATCCTTGACCCGCGGCTCAGACCTCACACCGTCTAAGTCTCACCGCTATGATCAGGAATGCGAGGCCATGCGAGCGTGTTGGGGCGACTTGCTACTCCATGATCCCTATTATCACCCCGCACTTTCGCTCGACCAAGGCGACTTCATCACGTATTCGAGTCCCCGCGACTTAAGGAAGTGCCCCGATGACCGCGTCCTTTGACCGCGCCGCTATTCTCACCAAAAACCTGAAGCTCGAGAAGCAAGGGTTGGAAATTGGCCCATTGGATAATCCAATAGTGCCCAAGAAAGGTACGCGCGTTTTATATGCCGATCACTTGCCTACAGATAAGTTGCGTGACAAGTATCGTGGCGACCAATTCGTCAGAAATGACAACATCCAAGGTGTGGACATCGTCTTCGGCCCCTCGGGCGTTAAGGATGCAGTCGGATCGCGCCGATTCAGCTACGTTCTTGCCTCCCATGTGATCGAACACATCCCGAACCCGCTGGGTTGGTTCAATGAAATCTACGGTTTCATGGAGCCTGGGGGAATCCTCTCGCTTGCAATACCAGATAAGCGTTATTGTTTTGACCGGCTACGCGGACTTACTACCGCAACCGATTGGATTGGTGCATGGCTGCAGGAAGCGACAATGCCAACCCCCGTACAGATTCTGGACGCGCTATCTAATGAAGTAAGCCACAACGGCAACGGAATTTGGCAGGATAACGTCGACCCACACGACTTGACACGCGTGTGCGATCCACGTGAAGCTCTGAGGGTAGCGGTTGAGGTGTTGGAATCTGGCGAGTACCGGGACGTACATTGTTGGGTATTCACTCCAAGGTCATTTTGCAATCTTCTCCGCCGGCTGAGCGTGTTTGGCCTCCTCAATTTCTATGTGGCTAATTTTCACGACAGCGTGGGCCACGAGTTTTTTATCCAGTTGCAAAAGCCCGAAAAGTTCCAGTGGTCGGAACAGATTGCGTCTATTCCATTATTTCGCGAAGGGCGCTACAAGGCGCTTCCCGAAGACTTCGATCCTAAGTACTATCTGTCCCATTACCCAGATGTCATGCAAGCGCGCGTCGATCCCGCGGACCATTACGTCGAATACGGTCGTTTCGAAGGCCGTGCGGTGTGTGACGCTACCGGCCCACGCACCGGAGCGCCCAACGCGCAGGTGCCGGCTGCGCAGTGAGGGCTAGAACGGCAACCACGGGGAATGCGGTCGGCCCTAAGGAGGCGGACGCGACGACGAAGCGTTCTTATACGTTCGCCGAGGATTCGCCGACCGCGGGCGCGGTCTGTCGGCTGATTCAGACGGCCGCTCCGATCCCCGCCGGCGTGTCACTCCGGGTCGACCCGGGAGATGACATGTTCGCGTACAGCGTCAACACCTGCGCGACCCCTGAGCTTGCCGCGATGGCGTACTTCCGCGCCGGCATCTCGATCGACGACACTGCGCTCCAGATCGTCAAGTGGAGGTGCGGAAACCTCGACCGGGTGGGAACCTTCCTCGATTTCGCTGCCGGGTATGGACGCAGCACGCATTTTCTGGCCAAGCACCTCTCGACGGAGCGCGTGTGCATACCGGAGATTCAGCCCGACGCGCTGGAATTCCAGTCGCGCGAGTTCGGCGTTTGCACGCTGCTCTCTGAGGCCGATCCCGATAACGTAGATGTCGACGCAACACACGACGTGGTGTTCGTGTGCTCGCTTATCCACTTGCCCGAACGCACGTTCGCCCCGTGGCTGCGTCTGCTGTGGTCGTCTGTCGGTCCAGGCGGAATGGTGAGCTTCAGCGTCCATGACCAGGCAACCGTCCGGGTCGCGACGGATCTCCCCGACGACGGGTTTGCGTTCATGGAGCCGTATGTGCGCCGCCAGATTGAAGGTGCAATCGGGCTTGATGAGGCATTAGAGACGATTCGGCTACCGCGAGCGCTGCGCTTCCTCCGGGACGTATGGATCGTCTGCAACGGCCAGTGGCCGGCCGGGAAGCTGTGCTATGAGTGCGCTCCACGAGGGGCGCTCGACGAACTACTGGTGGCTGGCCGCACGATGCGGCTCCGCGGTTGGGTCGCGGACCTTGGGGTCGCATCTGATAAGCGCGCAAGTCACCTCATTCGAGACGTCGCCGTCTACCTAAACGACGCCGAGTCGACACGCGTCCCGACGGCGCTTGTCCGTCCCCGACGTAACCGCGCATCTCGGGTATCCGGAAGACAAGATCCTCACGCGGTGCGGCTGGGCTGCAACGCTCGACGGAGTCGATGTCGGCCCGTCGGATGTATCCGCCTTGTGCGGAAAGCATCATCGATGGCTGGTTCAACGCGATGGGTGTCGATGCGAGCGCCGTTGCGGTGGGAGCAATGCCCGAGCCGGTTGAGCGGCATAAGCGGATCGGCGATCTTCACCGGCTTTCCGCGCCAGTTTACTACCCAGGACCACTGGGCGGTTCCCCGGAGGTGGAGCACCGAAAGGTGCACTGCCCAATGAGAAGGACAGGATCGACGCATGGCGGTGGAGATATCCGGGGTCACCCGGTGCTATGAGGGTGGCGATGGAGACGACCTGATCACCGGTGCTTGGCTCGACACCCCGCAGGCGGGTCCGGTCGACAGATACGCCTTCGAAGTCAACGGTTGGGTCATAAGCAAGGCGCCGGTAGCCGAGGTGGAGTTCGTCCACGAGGGAATCGTGGTTGCGAACTGCGAGATGAATATTTCGCGGCCCGATGTGGCCGAAGTTTATAGCAGTTCGTCACAAGTGGGGTTCTCGAAGGCGATCGGAACCGTCAGCCTGGCATCAGCCTTCACCATTGACGTGAGGGTTGTTTTCCAGGATGGAGGCCGGCGCGTGATCGCGGAAATACGCGGCACGCAGCAGCTAACATCGGGCTTCAGCCCCTCCATGCAGCCAATCATCGTTAACACTCTTGGCCGATCAGGCAGCACTTGGCTGATGAGGATGCTCGCGGAGCATCCGGACATCATCGTCCATGAGCGATTTCCCTACGAGACGTATGTCTGCAGCTACTGGATGCACTTTCTACAATTGCTAGCCACACCCGTGGGCACCTCGCAGGTGGAATCCTCTCAATTTTGGACGGATCCAGAACGGCTAACCCTGTTTCCTTATTGCTTCGGCGGGTATCTCGGATGTTCGGCCCCAACGGAGGACCTGGCCGTCGACCGCTGGTACGCCACCGATCAGGTCGAGGAATTCGCCCGCGCGGCGCAGGCCGCCGTCGAGTCGTTTTACCGCGAGTACGCCGGCAGCAGAAAACGCAGGACCCCCGGCTTCTTCGCGGAGAAGAGCGTCCAGCAGAAGGGCATTCAAGCAGGCCAATACAACTGGACAATGCGGCAGCTTTACCCCCGCCGCCGGGAGATATTCCTCCTCCGGGATCCGAGGGACACCCTGGCCTCGGTACTAGCCTTCAATGCTCGGCGCGGCTTCGATGACTTTGGTCGTGAGCTGGTGGAAACGGATGAACAATACATCGATGTCATCCGCACGCGTACGCTGTCATTTCTACAAACGTGGAAGTCCACATCACATCGCGGCACGCTAATCCGCTATGAGGACCTGGTACGGTCGACCACCGGCCGAATTCGCGCAATGCTCGACGCCTTGGGATTGGACTCGTCAGCGAATATCGTCGACTCAATGGTAAGGGCTGGGAATGAAGCCACCGCTGATGTTAATGCACATCGAACATCTTCTGATGGTCCGTCATCGATCGGCCGCTGGAAGCGGGATCTTGAACCACGGCTGCAAAAGATCTGCGGCGAGGCGTTCGACGGCTTACTCGACGAATTTGACGCCAGTTCGGGTTCGCCTTGACGTTTCCCCCGGTCGTGGGCTGCCCCGGGCTTTTCGGGCTCTTCGCAGTTGACCTGACGAGAAGATTGACGTGAGGTGGGTTGGTGCGGTGAGTGGCTCGGTCAGGAGGCCTGCTCCAGGGTGACGAGCCTCCCCTGATTCTGTGGGGGCTTCTGTTGTAGGGATGTTGTCGTGAAGTTGTTTGCTGTTGCCCCGGGCAGCTGCTGAGGGGTGGTGCCCGCAGCCGGGGTCAAGGCTGGCCGTAGGCCACCCGCAGGGCGTGGCCTTGACGCCGGCGAGGACACCTCCATACTGCCCGTTGCGGGGGCTGGATGCACTCATGACGGCTGTCGGGGTGCAGACCCGCGGTCGCGGAGCTGCTGTTCGCGTTGCAGCGGTGATCGCATGTTGAGCGCGGTCACTGAGGTGTTTCTGACTTTGCGATAGACATTCGCGTTTGATCAGACAACATCGTCGGGATCCTGTATGGGTTGAGTGTGCCTTTGCTGGCGGTGCCAGGCAAGTCGGCGGTTGCGGGCGGATTCGAGCCCGGCTTGGCGTGCTTTGCGGATGGCCTCCCCTCGTCCTTCGTGTTCGTCGTTGGGCGTGACATAGCCGATGCCGGCGTGCAACCGGACTCCGTTCCAGAATTGGCGGGTGACGGCAAGTTCGGCGCGCAGGGTGGCGGGGTCCTCGATCGCGAGCAGGTGCGGGAACTCGGCCTTGAGGTGCCCGTTGAAACTCTCGATCCAGGCTTGATCGGTCGGCGTTCCGGGGCGTCCGAAGTGCTGGGCGATCGCAGACATGGCCATGAACTCCCGCGTCGAGCCCGACGTCATCTGGGGACCGTTATCGGACACCGCGAGCAGGATCGGCCGGGCCTGGTCGTCGATGCCGATATCGACCAGGCCGTCGGCGCGTCGCTCAACGGCCTGCAGGAGTCCCTCGATGTCGAGCGCGTCGGTGAACCCGATCTCGACCTGGGTGGAGGTTTCCTCAGCGGAGACGACCTCGGTGATCCACTTGCGCGAGACCAAATCCTGAATGATCAACACTGCCATCCCCGCCCTGGTGAAGTGCGTCGTATCGTAAATCCAGATCGAGTTCGGCTTGTAGTCCACCCAATCCGGGAAGGGCTTGCGTTGAGAACGTCCAGGCTTGGGAAGTGGTCGAAAGTGCTTGTCCGCCAAGAACAGGACCCGACGAACACTCGACGGTGACACCCATACCCGGCCCAGATAAGAGCCGCGGTGAGCAAGCTTGCGGTGCGAGCGGTCGGTCTCGCCCCACTGGTCGAACAACGCCAAGATCTCGCTGACTTCTTCGTCGAGCAGCCCATGCATGGGCGACCCACCAGGGATCTTGTCGACCAGCTGGCCGATCGCTCGGCGAGCGATCCAGCGATGTGCCCGCAGCTCGCCGAGCTCCAACGCATGGCATGCCTGGCGCAGTGTCCAACCTTCATCGACCGCCTGGTCGAGCAAGCCCAACAGCGCCGTCTTGGTGGCCACGTCGACACGGTGTGGGACTCGGCCACTTAGCCCCAGCGCCCTTTTCCCTCGACCAACGTCAGCCGCACGGCCATCTCCTTGAGTGCCTCGGACAGCCGCGCGTTCTCGGCCTTGGCGGCATCGAGTTCGTAGTCGCGTTGGCGGGCCGCCGCGCCTGGCTTGGCTGCCGCCAGCGTGGCCAGCGCACCTTCCTTGGCGATCGTGCGGATGCGCATGATCGTCGTGCGATCCACCTGATGGTTGGCGGCGGCCTCGGCGATCGTCACCTCCTGGCGTACCAGCTGCAGCCATATCTCGTACTTCTGCGACGGGCTCAAGAACCGCTTCGGGCGACGGTGCGAGCGGTCGCCACCAGAGTTTGCTTCGGACATGATTAGATCCTCCAAGAGAGCTCGGAGAACCCGTCGGATGTCGTCTGATCGACACACCGATCTCTATCGCGAAGTCAGACGCAAAACAGTCACCGAATGGCGACGATCAGCGTTGTAGTTCTCGATCCAGGCGACCAGTGCGTGTCGGGCTTGGTCCTTGGTGTCGAAGTGTTCGAGCATGCGCAGCTCGAATTCCAAAGTGGAATGCCAGGATTCGATCACGGCGTTGTCCAGGGCCGAGCCCGGCCGGCCCATCGACTGGCGGATCTCGCAACGTCGGCAAGCAGCCTGGAACGTCTTGGCGGTGAATTCACTGCCCTGGTCGGTGTGGAATATGACCCCGGCGACCTCGTGTCTTCCGCCGCGCACCGCGACCGCCATGGACAACGCGCCGTAGGCCAGCTCGGAGTTGTGGCGCTCACCGATGGCGAACCCGACGATGCGCCGTGAGGCCATGTCGAGCACCGAATCCAGCTGGAGCTTGCCCTCGTCGGTGGGCACTTCGGTACCGTCGCCGTACCACTTGCCGTTGAGCTGTTGTGCGGCGAATTCGCGTTTAACCAGGTCAGGTGCTCGCCACCGGCCTTTGCCCGCCCGGGTGTTACCGCGGCGGTGCCGCTTGGGGCGAGACACCCAGCCCTGCTCACGCATGATCTTGGCGACGGTGTTGACACTGACGCTCCAGCCCTCGTCGGGAAGGTCAGCGCAGATCCGTGGGGACCCTATTTTCCTTTGTGCGCGGCGAACAGCCGCCCGATCTCGGCGGTCGGTGCCTTGCGGCGGGCGTGTCGTGGTGAGGCGTCGCCGTGGCGCCACTTGTAGAACCATGACTGCGAGATCCCCAAGGCGCGGCACGTCGTGGCGTGCGCGATGCCGTAGTGTGCCCTTTGGGAGTCGATGAACCGCGACATCTCTACCGGCCCATCGCTTCTCGAACCCAAAGGGCGCATGAGCGCTTGAGCGCATCACGCTGCATCGCCAGCTCCGCATTGTCCCTTCGAAGCCGGAAAGCTCCTGGCGTTCGGACTCAGTCAACTCATCGGTACCGCCGGCTCGGCGTCGCTCCTGAGCGCACCAGTGACTCAACTTACTAAGGCGGCCGTAAGTAGGTCGAGTCGCACCGCGATGTAGCCCAAATTCGGGTCACGGAAAAATCCCTGGACCAGGTGCGGGAGTCTTTGCAGTCGGCGTAACGCGTTGGTGGCCTTGTTCTTCAGGTCGTCCTTGCTGGTGACGCCGGTCTTGCCGATGCGATCGTGCTTGACGTTCTTACATACCCACTCGTCGAGGTTGAGTTCGGGTGAGTAGCCGGGGAAAGAATAACTTGAGCCTGCCGTTGGTGGAGGCGACGAATTCCTTGGTGGCTCCGGCCCGGTGGCAGGGGTGGCCATCGACGATCAGGTAGAGCGGGGCGGCGGCGTCGCGCAGCAGGCGTTTGCAGAACTCGATGAACACCGATGCGTTGACCTTGCCATCGTGGACCATGAACCGCAGCTTGCCCTGAGCGCTGACGGCCGAGAGCATGTTGATGCTCCAGCGGGCGCCGGTATTGGCTACCACCGGCGTGTGGCCGGCCGGTGCCCAGGTGGTGCCGGAATGGTAGTCCGAGCGGACTCCGGCCTCGTCGCCGAAATAGATGGTTGCGCCTGCTTTTTTGGCGGCCTTTCGAATCGCGGGGAACTGCTCGCGCTTCCAGCGTTGCACCGCATCGGGATCCTGCTGGTAGGCGCGATGCAACGGCCGCTGCGGCGACAGGCCCATCGTGTGCAGCAGCCGGCCCACACTGACCTCGCGCAGGGTAATCGCGAACTCGCGGCGAATCAGCTCGGCGATCATCGAACGGGTCCACAGCGCGAACCCGAACGACAATTGGCGCGGATCGCTGCCCACGATCAACTCATAGAGCCGCGAGACCTGCTACGACCAAAGTTTGGGTGGGCGACCCGAAACCGGCTTGGCCACCAACGCGTCCTTGCCGCCGTCGCGTACCTTGGCCAGCCATCCATAGACCGTGTTCTTGTGGAACCCCATTGTCACGGCCAGCTTTTCGGGGTGTTCACCCGCCTCGACCTGCTCCACTGCTCGCTTCCGCAGCGCTTCGAGCGTCTCGTGATCAAGCTTGCGGCCATCGCTATCGCGCACATCACCTATTCTCGACGAATATCGTTCGCCAGCAAAGGCTTTCCCCGGCGCGTCTCGACTTACTTACGAACTCCTTAGTATCACCAATCTCGGGATGTTCCTGCTTATTCTGGCGGACCTATCGTGAGACGGACTGTTTCGAAACGTTGTTTTCGCGTGCAATATCAGCGATCGCGCGGGAATGCTCGATAACCTCCAGTGCAATGCTGGCTTTGAACCCGGCAGAGAACCGGCGACGTCCCATACTTGCGACTCCAATTCGGCTCGGCCTCAACAATAGTCAAGGCGGTGTCCGAAAGTCGCCGGGCGGGTCAAGCCGGTTTAGATTTGGGGCAGTTGTGTATATAGGTGCAGGCCTGAGATGCAGTGCACTTCGTCGAGGCTGGCGGTGCGCGGCGCGGCGCGGGTTGCCGGTCGGCCGAGTTGGGGGTTTGTATCGGAGCCGCTGGGTTGGGCACAGCGGGCTTGATCCAGGCGTGTGGTGTCGAACATCGCTGGGCCAGTGGCCATCGCCTCGGTGAGCAGGTAGCGGCCGGCATCGGGTGCCCGGCGCACCGCGTGTTCGGCGGCGCAAGCGCCGGTCAGCGTTACGGCGTCGGCGAAGTTGATGCCGACTTGAAACACCTGTGGTTCGGCGTCGAGGACCGCGGTCAGGCGGGTGATGTAGTTCTCGGGGGCAAAAAACCGCCAGCCCGCACCCAGGTGCAGCCAGAACCGTCCGTGGATCTGTTCGCGCAGCTGCGCCAGCTGGGGTGCGGGCTTGGCGCTGGATCGGCGACGGGCGAAGGTGAGAAACCCGTAACGTCTCCGCAGTTTCGCGCGGTCGGGCGCGGACAGGCCGGCATCGAGTACCAGGAAGCGCCCGACCCGCGACACATCCAGGCAGCAATTCAGAAACGAGTCGAGGGTTTGCTCGGTGGTTTGGCGGTCCGGTCCGGCGATCAGGCTGACGGTGACCTCGCCGTGAGCGGGAGCGGCGGCCAGGGACGCCGCCAGGGCTTCGGGGTACGGTGCGGCCGCCTCGATCATGGCCGGTACCGAAAAATCGCGGTTGGCCGCAATCCGTTGCCGATCCGGCTCGGGCAGATCGGAGCGGGCCACCAGCCGCCGGCACAGTGTGAACGCCTCGGCGTGCCGACCGATCCAGGAAGCGCACACCGCGAGCTCATCAGTGGCGCGCCACGCGTAAACCTGTGCGATTTCTGTGGGGAGAAGCAGGTCCTCTTCGGGTAAGGGGATTTCGGCGGCACGCTGGGCAAACAGATAACCGAGGCGGTAGCGCTGCAATTGGCGGTACCCAGCGGCGATGCGGAGCAGTGGCTCGGCGCGGGTGGGTCGAAAAGTCCAGGCGCGCAGGTAGGCATCCTCAACGTTCGGCCCCGCTTCACGCAGTTGCCGCATCGACTCGGCGAGCTGGTACATCGCGTAGTAGGTCTCCTCGTCGCAGCCACCCATGTCGACCCGCCGCGCATACCATTTGCGCGCGTCGACGAAATCGCCCAGTTGGAAGCAGGTCTCGGCCAGGAATAACACCGACTGCGCGTCCTCGGGATCGCGTTTGACTTTGGCTAGCAACTGATCGCGTTCCTGTTCGGACTTATGTTGGATCAGGTTGCGGTTGGGGAACTGATGATCCGCGCTGTGGCCTTTGCATTTGGTGCGCACGTCGGTGCACGGGGTGGCTTGCGCAGCGGTCCGGTGGGTGACACCGTCCAGGCTTGCCGACAGCGTGCGGTCCACGATCGCGATCTGGTCGCGAGCGGAGAAAACCTGGTAGCCCCGCTCGGCGAGGTTGCGTCGCGCGCGCTCGTCCGAGAGGAGTTCCACACAGCGATCGACCAGGTCGTCGTAGTCGGCGAACGCGACGCCGGACTCCAGGTCACGCTCCAAGGTCGGATCGGCACCCCGCTCGGAGACCACCGCGCGCCGATTGGCCAGCAGGTAGGACACACGGGCGATTTCGAAGATCTTCGCGTCCCAGTAGTGAAGGTTAAGGACAATCTTCGAGCGCGCGATCCAGGCATCGCGGCTCGCGCCGAGGACGCCCGTTAGCCATTTGACCCGAAAGCCTCGGTCGTGCAGGTCCCGGAGCACGGCGTAACGGCGCTTACTGAGCAAGCCATAGAAAAGGACGTCGATGTCCTCAGGGGCTGGGGCGATCCGGGTCAACTCGGGGACGTATCCGATCGGAACGTAGGTGGGTCGGGGCAGTCCCAGGCCAGCGAGGTATTCGATGTTGGCTTGACTGTAATCCCAAATCGGGTAGCGCCGGAAAAGGTCGACGAATTCCGGCGCCATCATCCACGGCGAGTCGTCGCCCAATTGCTCGAGGTTGTAGAAGATGGGGTTCTTGGGCAGCTCCAAGCCGTACTGCAGGAGGTGGTTTGCGCCGAACACGATGGTGCGACGCTCGTCGAGGTCCAGACGATCAGTCAGCACCGACTCATGACCAAGCGCCAAAAGAGCATGGTGCACCGCCTCCGCAACCTCTCGAAATCCTCCGCCGATGGTCGGATTGCTCGGAGGTGACACAACTGCGACGGCGAACAACATGGGTGCAGCGTAGTGAAAGAGGATCGCTGCGTATGGCGATTGGTCATTCAGCGGGTAGCCCGCTGGACGCAGCACAGCCTATCAAGCTTGTGGGTGGACTGCTGGGCCGACGAGATGCGAGGAAGTGTCAATATGAATCGCCCTGGAAATCCCGGAGGCTCACGCCGTAGCCCAGTTGGCGGGCCACCCGGTGCACTATCCCGTGCTCGGTGCCCAATTCGGCGCGCAACGCACGGACCATCCGCACCGCAGCGGCTTCCTCCTCCGGGCTATACCGACGCGACGTCGGCTTTCCAGGCACCTGTTCTTTCGGCATGACTCCATCCTCGTTTCCAAGGTCTGGAGCCTCCACATTTCCCAGGGCGATTCAATTCGCCGCCTCGGCAAGAAGTTGCGCGCTGCCGGAGAGATTTCTTTCGCGTGGTGGAGGACGCCGATCAGGTCGCCGTGATCGAAGACCGGGAAATTGCGGGGGCACCACACCTTCGGTACGAACGTGTCGGGTGCGGTGGGGTCGCGGACGTCATAGCACTGGATTCGCATCGCATGGCTGTGACCTTTGCGTAGGACTGTCTGCAGCGGCGCCATCGTGGCGAGCAGCTCCAACCACCAGTACCAGAGGTGCGCCGCCATCCTCGACGTCTTCGCGACCGCCCTTCCGAGGCTCTCGGCACGTCACCGGGGGTTCGCGGTCGAGCAGCTGCGACGGGGTGCTGCCCAGCGCCGCCAATCACAGCTACACACCGGAGCTGCAGCGTGCGCTCAGCGGCCTGCGCCGGGCCATGGCCGCGGTCGGCCACCACGACCTGGCCGCCCAGCTGTCGGGCATCGAGTCGCGGACGGACGACGACTGACCGGCGACGCGGTCACCCGCCCGCCGCGTTTCGGGCGGCGCCGCGGCGCCCAACGGATGCACAATGACACCCGTGCTGACCGGGAACCTGGCCGTCGAACCGAGGGACCACTGACGTGCCGGGGTTCGACTTCGGCACCCTGGCGTTGCTGTGCGCGGTCGGTTTCGCCGGCCCGGTGCTGGCCTCGCTGCCGCGGCTGCGGATCCCGGTGGTCGTCGGCGAGCTGGCCGCCGGGATCGTGATCGGCCGAACCGGTTTCGGGCTCGTCGACGCCACCTACCCGACGTTTGCGCTGTTCGCCAACATCGGCTTTGCGTTGGTCATGTTCGTGGTGGGCACCCACGTCCGCGTCCGCGGCGGCGAGCTGCGCTCGATGCTGCCGGCGGCGTTCGGCCGGGCGGTCGCGGCGGGCGCGGTCGCGGTGGCCGTCTCGGTCGGGCTGGCGGCCGAGTTCGGCATCGACCACGCGGCGCTCTACGCGGTCCTGATGGCCTCGTCGTCGGCGGCGCTGGCGCTGCCGGTGATCGATTCGTTGCGGTTGCGCGGGCCGGGGGTGCTGGCCGTGACCGCGCAGGTCGCCCTCGCCGACACCGCGTGTATCGTATTGCTGCCCTTGGTGATCGACATCCGGCGGTTGCCGGAGGCGGCGGGGGGCGCGCTGGCGGTCACCGGCGGCGCCGTCGTCCTGTTCGTGGCGTTGCGCGCCATCGACCGCAGGGGATGGCGCCGGCGCGTGCACGTCTATTCCGAGAAGCGCCGGTTCGCGCTGGAACTGCGGACCAACCTCGTCGTGTTGTTCGCGCTGGCCGCACTCGCCGTGCACACCCACGTGTCGATCCTGCTGGCCGGCTTCGCCCTGGGCCTGGTGATCGCGGTCGTCGGGGAACCACATCGGTTGGCGCGCCAGCTCTTCGGCATCACCGAGGGATTCTTCAGCCCGCTGTTCTTCGTCTGGCTGGGCGCCTCGTTGCAGGTTCGCGAGCTGGGCTCGCAGCCGCGGTTCATTCTGCTCGGCATCTGCCTGGGCCTGGGTGCCGTGCTGGCCCACGGCGTGGGGAGGTTGCTCGGCCAGCCGCTGACGCTGGGGGTGCTCTCGGCCGCGCAACTCGGCGTGCCGGTGGCCGCGGCCACGATCGGCACCCAGGAGCACCTGCTGGTGGCGGGGGAGGCGTCGGCCCTGATGCTCGGCGCGCTGCTCACGATCGCCGCCGCCACCGTCGCCGCGGCGCTGGCCGCCCGCGGGCAGGCGCCGGCCGCGGCGACACCGGCCGCGCCTCCCGTGCCTATGTGACCAAGGACGCAGGCGGGCGGGACCGCCGCACGTCGGCAGGAACGACGCACGGCCATACAGGCGGGCCGTCGCGACGGTGGTCGCTTCGACCCCTGGGTTCGACCGGGGAGGCGGCGATGAGGTCACCGGCGTCGGTCCATCCGTCCTTCTACGTCGGTCACGTCCGGAAAGTGGCCCAGCACTTGGCATCAGGGCGTCAGCCCCGGCACCTCGCGCCGGCGATGTACCGGGTCCCCGACCGCCTGCACGGCGAACGCACCGTGCGGTTGCCCGCCGAGGGGATAGCGCCGATGGTGTCGGCGTGGCTGGCGGAGCTCGGCGCGCACAGCCCACTGGTCGACGACCTGGCCGGCGCGGCGTGCGCCGGTAACTGGGCGCTCGCCCGCGCGGTCGGCGACCAATTGTCCGTCGAGGTCGTGCGCGCGGCGTAATACGCCCGGATTGGCCCCCCGGATTGGCCCAAAGTCCCTCCGGTTAGAGCCGTCGTGCTCTCGCGCCGCCGGCGGAATCCCGTGATCATGAAGACCATATGTTCGACCCCGAAGGGACAACCGCGATGAGCGCGCATTTTCCGGATGCCGGCACGATCCGGACCGTTCTGACACTGGCCTCCCGAGCGCCCTCGGTGCACAACACGCAACCGTGGGGCTGGCGCGTCGACGAGGCGAGCCTGCACCTCTACGCCGACGAGAACCGGCAACTGCCCAACACCGACCCCGATGGCCGTGACCTGATCCTGAGTTGCGGTGCCGCGCTGCATCATTGCATGGTTGCCTTCGCGGCCGTCGGCTGGCGTCCCAAGGTCACCCGGCTGCCGAATCCGGCCGACCCCAGCCACCTCGCCGCCATCCAGCTGTCGGCCCATCCCGCCGACGCCGTCGACATCGCGCTCGCCGCGGCGATACCGCGCCGGCGCACCGACCGGCGCCACTACAGCTCCTGGCCGGTGCCGGTGGCCGACATCGCGCTGATGGCCGCGCGGGCGGCCCGCAACGGGGTCACGCTCTGCCAGGTCGAGGATGTCGAGAAGCTGCACGAGATCGTCGCGCAATCGGTGGCCGATCACCTGAACCGCGATTACATGGCCGAGCTGACCACCTGGAGCGGGCGCTACGCCTCGGTGGCCGGAGTGCCGGCCCGCAACACGCCGGCGCCCGACCCGGCGTCGAAGATCCCCGGCCGGCTCTTCGCCGGCCCGTCGCTGCCGATGACGCCGGGCGCCTCGGCGGCCGACGACAACGCCGTCGTGCTCGCGCTGGGTACCCGCGCCGACGACCGGGTGTCCCAGCTGCGCGCCGGCGAAGCGACCAGCGCGGTGCTGCTCACCGCGACGTCGCTGGGGCTGGCCAGCTGCCCGGTCACCGAACCGCTGGAAACCCCGGTCACCCGTGCGGAGGTCCGCGACGACATCTTCGGCGGCAGCGTCTACCCGCAGATGCTGCTGCGGGTCGGCTGGCCGCCGATCAACGCCGACCCGTTGCCGGCCACCCCGCGCCGCGAGCTCTCCGAGTTCGTCGACTGGGCTTTCGGACCCGAGAAGAACGTCGTCGAATAGGCCGCGCGATGGAGACGTTCACCTGGGACCCGCGCCGGTGGCTGATCGCCCGCGTCTTCGGGCGCAACCCGTTGCTGCGCCCCGCAGACCGGATCGAGGCGCTGGTGGTGCTGGTCGCGCTCGTCGCGGCGCTCGTCGCGGTGCCCGTCGCCGGCGTGGTGGGAGCCGCGACCTACGGCGCACGCGACCGGTCGTACGCCCAGCAGGCCCGCGAGCGCCACCCCGTCCGGGCTCAGGTCACCGACGCCCACCCCGGGGAACTGGGTGCGACGGTCGCGCAGATTCGGTGGCCGGCGGCCGGCGGGGAGCAGCGCAGCGGCACGCTGCGGCTGGACGATCCGGTCAAACCCGGTGAGGGCGTCGATATCTGGGCGGACGGGGCCGGCAACCTGACGGCCCCGCCGACCCCGGCCTGGCACGCCGTGGGCGCGGCGGCCGGCACGGTTGTGCTGACGCTGCTGTGCGCGAGTGCGGTGCTGGGCCTGTTGCTGGCCGCCGTCGTCTACGAGCTCGACCGGGTCCGCGAAGCCCGGTGGGAGCGCGAACTCAGAACGCTGGTGCAAGACGGCGGCCGGACGAACCGACCGTGAAAACGCCCGTTTTCTGCCTGCTTTGGATGGCGCGGAACGGGATTGAGGGCGGATGATGGGCCGGTGAGCGGGTACGGCGAAGGTCCCGGGGCCGCGGTGTTCGACGCGGCGGCATTGCATCGCCTCGTCGAGGTCCTGATCGGCCGCGGCTATCGCGTCATCGGTCCGACGTTGCGGGACAACGCGATCGTGCTGGCCGAGCTGGAGTCGGCCGCGGACCTGCCGCGCGGCTGGGGCGTCGACGTGGCCCCGGGGCATTACCGGCTGCGCCGGCGTGACGACGACGCGGCGTTCGGGCACTCCGCGGGCCCGCAGTCGTGGAAGCAGTTCCTGCACCCCCCGCGGCAGCGGCTGTGGGCCGGCACGCGGGACAGCTCCGCCGCGGCGGACGGCGAGGAGGCCCCGCGCTACGCGTTCCTCGGGGTCCGCGGGTGCGACCTGGCCGCGATCGCCACCCTCGATCGGGTGCTGGGCCGCCCGGAGTATCCCGACGACGCCTACCTCGGCCGCCGGCGCCGGATCTTCGTGGTGGCGGTGAACTGCACCGAACCCGGGGGGCTGTGCTTCTGCGCCTCGATGGGCACCGGCCCGGCCGCCGGGCCCGGCTACGACCTGGCGCTCACCGAACGCCCCGGCGGCGGCGCCGCGACGTACCTGGTCGACGTCGGCAGCCCCGACGGCGCCGACGTGCTCGCCGCGGTACCGCACCGGCCCGCCGCCAGCGGCGAAATCGACCGCGCGCGCGCCGATGTCGAGGACGCCAGCCGCAAGATGGGTCGCCGGATGCCCGAGGCCGATCTGCGGGAGCTACTGGTGGCCTCCCGCGAGTCGCCGCAGTGGGAGGAGGTGGCGAGCCGCTGCCTGACGTGCGGCAACTGCACGATGGTGTGCCCGACGTGCTTTTGCACCAGCACCGAGGACGTCAGCGACCTCACCGGCGAGCACGCCGAGCGGTGGCGGCACTGGGCGTCCTGCTTCGAGTTCGACTTCACCTACGTCCACGGCGGCGGCAGCGTGCGCCAGTCCGGCGCGTCGCGCTACCGCCACTGGCTGACCCACAAGCTGGGCACCTGGCACGACCAGTTCGGCATGTCGGGCTGCGTCGGCTGCGGGCGGTGCATCGCCTGGTGCCCCACCGGCATCGACATCACCGAAGAGATGAACAAGATGGCCCGCGATGACTGAACGGCCGATGGCGCCCAACCCCTACCGGGTGCGCAGCCGCGTCGTGGAGAGCCCCGACTCGGCGACGCTGTGCCTGGAACCGCTCGGCGAACCGCTGCGGACGCCGCTGCCCGGGGAGTTCATGATGCTCTACGCGTTCGGGGTGGGGGAGGCGGCGATCTCGATCAGCGGCGACCCAGGAGTCACCGACGGCTCGATCACGCACACGATCCGCGCGGTCGGCGCGGTCAGCCGCGCGCTGCACGACTCCCAACCGGGCGCGATCGTCGGTGTGCGCGGCCCGTTCGGCACCACCTGGGGACTCGACGAGGCCGCCGGCCGCGACCTGGTCATGGTCGCCGGCGGTGTCGGCCTGTGCCCACTGCGCCCCGCGGTGCTGGGCGCGCTGGCCCAGCGGTCGCGCTACGGCAAGCTCACCCTCATCGTCGGTGCCCGCTCGCGCGCCGACTTCGTGTTCGCCGCCCAGCTCGAGCAGTGGGCGCAGGACCCGCAGATCGAACTGCACGTCACCGTGGACGTCCCGGTGCAGGGCTGGCGCGGAGAGGTCGGGCTGGTCACCGAGCCGCTGCGCCGGCTGACGCTGGACGCCGGACGCACCACCGCGTTCCTGTGCGGGCCCGAGCCCATGCTGCGCTTCGGCGCCCAGGCGCTGCTGGACAAAGGCATTGCCGCCCAAAACATTCGGGTCTCCCTGGAGCGCAACATGCAGTGCGGCGTCGGCTGGTGCGGCCACTGCCAGCTCGGCCCGCTGCTGCTGTGCCGCGACGGACCCGTCGTCGGCTACGACGTCGCGGGCCCGTTGCTGACCGTGAAGGAGCTGTAGATGAGCCCGCCCACGCTGGCCGTATGGAAGTTCGCCTCCTGCGACGGCTGCCAGCTGACCCTGCTCGACTGCGAGGACGAGCTGCTCACCCTCGCCGACCAGGTGCGGATCGCCACCTTCGCCGAGGCGTCCAGCGCGATGGTCGGCGGACCCTACGACGTGTCGCTGGTCGAGGGGTCGATCACCACCGCTCACGACGAACGACGCATCCGCGAGATCCGCGACCAGTCCCGGGTGCTCGTCACCATCGGCGCGTGCGCGACGGCGGGGGGAGTGCAGGCGCTGCGCAACTTCGCCGACGTCGCCGAATTCGCCTCGGTCGTCTACGCCAAGCCGGAATACATCGACACCCTGGCGACCTCCACCCCGGCCTCGGCGCACGTCAAGGTCGACTACCAGCTGCATGGCTGCCCGATCGACCGCGGCCAGCTGCTCGACACGCTCGCGGCGCTGCTGATCGGGCGCAAACCCAGCCTGCCGGCCAAGACGGTGTGCACCGAGTGCAAGCAACGCGGCGTGACGTGTCTGGTTGTCGCGCAAGGCACCCCGTGCCTGGGCCCGGTCACCCACGCCGGCTGCGGGGCGCTGTGCCCCCGGCACAACCGGGGCTGCTTCGGCTGCTTCGGCCCGTCGGCCGCACCCAGGACCGCGACCCTGATCCCGCTGCTGCGCCGCGACGGCATGTCCGACGGCGACGTCGACCGGGTGTTCTCGACCTTCAACGTCACCGCCTTCGCGGCCGAGCGGGGCAAGCAGTGACGCCCGCCAAGCGCACGCTCAGCGTCAGCACGCTGACCCGCGTGGAAGGTGAAGGCGCGCTTCACATCTCGTTGCGCGACGGCGCGCTGGAAAGCGTCGAACTCAACATCTACGAACCGCCGAGGTTCTTCGAGGCGTTCCTGCGCGGCCGCGCCTACACCGAACCGCCGGACCTGACCGCGCGCGTGTGCGGGATCTGCCCGGTGGCCTACCAGGTCAGCGCCTGCAACGTGATCGAGGACGCCTGCGGTGCCGAGATCGAACCCGAGATCGTCGCGCTGCGGCGCCTGCTGTACTGCGGCGAATGGATCCACAGCCACGTCCTGCACGTGTACCTGCTGCACGCACCGGATTTCCTGGGCCACTCCGACATCATCGGCATGGCGCGCGACCACCCGGGCGCCGTCGAGCGGGGGCTGTCGCTGAAGAAGGCCGGAAACCGGTTGATGGAGTTCGTCGGCGGGCGCGCGATCCATCCGGTCAACGTGCGCCTCGGCGGGTTCTACTCGGTGCCCACCCGCGCGGAGTTCACACCGCTGGAAGAAATGCTGCGCCGCGCGCTCGACGAGGCGCTGGCCACGGTCGAGTGGGTGTCCGGGTTCGACTTCCCCGACCTGGAGTTCGACCACGAGTTCCTGGCGCTGTCGGACCCCGGCAGCTACGCGATCGAGAACGGCGCCATCGCGCGCAGCGCCGGCCCGGCGTTCCCGATCGCCGACTTCGGCGACCACGTCGTCGAATCCCAGGTGCCCCACTCCACGGCCCTGCACGCGACGCTGGACGGCGGCCGGTACCTGACCGGTCCGCTGGCGCGGTTCGCGCTGAACTCCGCGGCGTTGTCGCCGATCGCCGCGCAGGCCGCCGCCCGCGCCGGTCTCTCGGGCGAATGCCGAAACCCGTTCCGCAGCATCGTGGTCCGAGCGGTGGAGGTGGTGTACGCGATCGAGGAGGCGTTGCGCATCATCGGCGACTACCAGCGCCCGGCGCGCCCGTTCGTCGAGGTGGCCGCCCGCCCCGGCGTCGGGCACGGCGTGAGCGAGGCGCCCCGGGGCCTGCTGTATCACCGCTACCGGATCGACGACGACGGACTGGTCGCCGCCGCGACGATCGTCCCGCCCACCTCGCAGAACCAGGCCGCGATCGAAGCCGACCTGGCCGGCGTCGTGGCCGGCAACCTCGCGCTCGACGACGCCGCGCTGACCACCCTGTGCGAACGGGTGATCCGCAGCCACGATCCCTGCATCTCGTGTTCGGCGCACTTTTTGACCCTGACGGTGGACGGGCGGTGAGCGCCGGCGTCGTCGTGCTCGGCCTGGGCAACGCCTACCGGCGCGACGACGGCGTGGGCGTCGCCGCCGCGGCGGCGTTCGAGCGGCTCGCGTTGCCCGGCGTCGAGGTCCGCGCGGCGATCTCGGACCCGATGGATCTGATCGAGGCGTGGTCGGGCCGGGACCTGGCGGTGGTGATCGACGCCGTCGTCACCACCCCGGCGGTGCCGGGCCGCGTCCGCCGCTGCGCGCTGGGCGACCTGGACACCGGGGCGGGCCTGAGTTCGCACGGCCTCGACGTCGCGGGGGCCCATGCGCTGGGCCGGGCGCTCGGACGGGTGCCCGGCGCGGTGGTGGTGTTCACCGTCGACGCCGCCGACGTCGGGCACGGGCCCGGCCTGACTCCCCGGGTCGCGGCGGCCGTGCCACGCGTGGTCGAGCAGGTCGTGAACGAGGTCAGCCGCCCGACAGCGAACCGATCGCGGCGCCCAGCTTCGCGGTGACCTCGTCGGCGACGGCCACCAGCTCCTTGTTGCCGGTGACCTGGACCAACACGGCCGGGTTCATGCCCTCGATGATGACGATCCCCGGGGCGTCCGGGTCGGCGCGGACCACCACGTTGCAGGGCAGCAGCAGCCCGATCTCCCGTTCCAGGCCGATCGCCCGATGGGCCAGCACCGGGTTGCACGCGCCGAGGATCAGGTAGTCCTCCATGTCCACGTCGAGCTTGGCCTTGACGGTCGCGGCGACGTCGATCTCGGTCAGCACGCCGAAACCCTGATCTGCCAGCGCTTTTCGGGTGCGGGCCACCGCGTCGTCGAATCCGGTTGCCAAGCTCGTCGACAGTGCGATGCCCACGCTCGGTCCTCCACCCCCGCGCTGCGCGTTCATATCCCGACATCGCAGCACGCGCGCGGGCCCGGGGGCGAGGGACCGAAGTCCCACGACGGAAGGACCTTGGTCGCCGAACACGACGTGCCGACCTGAGGACGAACGGCTCTCGCGGACGGGCCCGGGCGCCAATTAGCGTGAACCCTCTGGTGCGCGGGCACCGGCTACCCGGGGAGCGAACACGGCATGAAGGTCAGGCGGGACGGCGGGCGCCCCGCTTCGGTGCGCGGCCGGGAACGGGTGCTGGTCAGCGCCGACGTCCCGGCGGCCCGCATCGGCAGCGTGGTGCTGCTGGCGTGCGTGCTCGGCTGGACGACGGTGCTGGCCGCGCGCCACTACCTCGGCGACGGCCGGGTCAGCCCCGGCCGGTTCGGGTGGTCGTTGGCGTTGCTCGGCGCGGTCGCGCTGATCGCGCGGGGCATCTTCCTGGGCCGGCCGGTCACCACCGGGCATGCCTGGGCGGCGGCCGGCGCGGTGGCCGGCGGGCTGTGCGCGCACTTCCTGTCGTTCGCGCTGCCCGGCAACCTGCTGGTCGCCGGCGCCGGGGCGGCCCTCATGTGGCCCACCACGGTGCGCCCCCAGCCCGAATTGCTCGAGCAGGTCTGGACGCTGGTCGACGCCACCCACGGGGATGCGTTGGCGCCCTTCGCCATGCACTCGGGCAAGAGCTATCACTTCAACGCCGAGAAGACCGCGGCCATCGCCTACCGCGCCCGGCTCGGATTCGCCGTGGTCAGCGGCGACCCGATCGGCGACGAAGACCGGTTCGGCGACCTGGTCGCCGACTTCGTGCGCAGCTGCCGCGAGCGGGGCTGGCGCATCATCGTGCTGGCCGCGGGCCAGCGGCGGCTGGAGCTGTGGCGCGGCGGGGCGGTGAGCGCGCCGGTGCTGGCCGTGCCGATCGGGCACGACGTCGTCGTCGACGTCGGCCGGTTCAACCTGCGGGGCCGGCGATTCCGCAACCTGCGCCAAGCGGTGCAGCGCACCCGCAACGGCGGGGTCACCACCGAGATCGTCGACGAACAACACCTCGACGGCCCGCTGACCGCCCAGCTCACCGAGGTGTTGTATTCGGCGCACCGCGTCGCACGCACCGAACGCGGCTTCTGCATGAACCTCGACGGGGCCCTGCAGGGCCGCTTCCCCGGGATCAGGCTCGCCGTCGCCCGCGACCGGGACGGGCGAGTGGTGGCCTTCCACCGGTACGCCACGGCCGGGCACGGTTCGGAGGTGTCCCTCGACGTGCCCTACCGCCGCCCCGACGCGCCCAACGGCGTCGACGAGCGGCTCAGCGTCGACATGATCCTCGACGCGCGAGCCCATGGTGCCCAACGCCTTTCGCTGGCCTTCGCGTCGTTCCCGGAAATCTTCGACGCGACCCGCCCGACCGTGGCGCAGCGCGTCGCCTACCGCCTGATCCATCTGCTGGATCCGCTGATCCGGCTGGAGTCCCTCTACCGCTACCTGTGCAAGTTCCATGCGCTGGGGGAGCGGCGCTACGTGGTGCTGTGCGCGCGCCACATCCCTTCCGCGCTGATCGTGCTGCTGTCCCTGGAGTTCCTGCCGCGCCCGCGCCGGCTCAGGAGCGGTCCTGGCGGGGCGGCCCGCCGAACCGGAAACGGCGGCCCGTGACACGCCGGGGGATGACCCGCACATAGTGCGACTTCTCCGACGTCGTCCACGGCAACACCTGGGCGCGCTCGGCGTCCTCGATCTCCTCGTTCGTGCGCAGCGACCGGGCGGTGCCCCGGATGATCACGCTCCAGCCCTCGGCGACGTTGTGGTCGTCGACCTCGAAAAGCACGTCGTTGTTGATCACGGTGCTGACCAGCTTGGTGCCTTCGGCGGTGCGGAACAGCACGCTGCGGCGCTGCACGACGTAATTGACCGGGAAGATCTCGGGCTGGCCGTCGACGCTGGTTACCAGCCGCCCCAGCGTCACACCGGCCATCAGGTCCCAGCATTCGCTCTCCGGCAGGATGCTGACCCCATCATCGATCATTGACATCGGCCATCCCCTTCGTCGACACGGCTGTGTCCCCGATGCTAGCCGCGCGGTGCGCCGCGGACGCCGGCCGAAGGTCCCGCGCCGCAGGGACCAAAGTTGTTCGCCCGGTTGGCCGGTGCCGGGGACCGGCGTTGCCACGCAGTGCCCGGGTGGCCGAATGCCTCGACGTAAGCAACTACCGCGCACGAGTTTCCCACGAACCACCCCGCATCGGGTATCGCGGTTTGGTTCGCTGGGGCCGTATCCGAAAAAGGGCCGTATCCGAAAAGAGCGGCCCACGCCGGGTCAGCGGATCTCGAGTACCTCGTCCACCGGGCGCCGCGGTGTGGGAGGCGGTGGGAACTCCATGCGCGGTGCAATCCCGGCGCGGATCAGCAGCTGCGGCTGGCCCTGCTCGTCGAGCAGGCGGCGCACGATGTCGCGGCTTTCGTCCAACTCGATCAGATGCGTCAGCGTGCACGTCGCCAGGAACGCCAGCGTGCATTCCAGCAGGACCGTCGACAACGCCTCGCCGCACCGCAACGCGTCCTTTCCGGTGTCCTCAGCGGAGGACACCACGAGAATCTTCGACCAGTCCGCCCCGACCTCCGGGCGCCGGTCCCCGTGGCCGCGTGCGGGGAACTCGCGTCCCACATCGACCCGGCGGTGTTCCTTCTCGGAGGCCAGCGCGCTGGGCGGCACCCCCTCGGTCAGCGCGAACGGTGAAGTCCACCAATCGAGTTCGGCGTGATAGGAGGCATCGTCGCGGCGCAGCAACCCGCTGAGCTGTGACGCCCTGGCCAGCAGCGGACGCACGTCGTCGGAGAGCACGTCGAGCCGCACGGGGCCGTCGGCGATGACGCCGCGCAGGCTGGGTTCGAAGATGTTCCAGTAGGTGGGCTGTCCCAGCGGGAGCCGGTCGGTTCTGCGGTGCAGGATCGCCGCGGCGTGGTCGCGCTGAGACTTGGCGACGTGGTCGACGGAACGGAACTCGATCGACGCCAAACGGTCGGGGTCCCCCGGGATGGGGAACCGGTCGACGACCGCGCGCCAACCCGCGGCCAGCATCGCGACCCGGAAGTGATCGAGCACGGCGCCGCAGCTGATCAGCGCCTGCCGGCCCGAACGGTCCGTGCCCGGCACCATGCGCCGGCGATCCAGGTACAGGTGCACCACGCCGTTGCCGGCGACCCATCGCCACGGCTGGCTGTTGTGCACCGACGGGGCGCGGCACGCCAACCGCACCGCCCCGCGGAGAATCTCGGTGTCCGGCGTCTTGCCCATGACGTCAACCTCTCGCCCGGTCCCGCCTGCCCTCGAGGGTAGAAAGCAGCAGCGTTGACGACTAGGGACGTTGGTCCCGTCCCGCGGGGCCGTTGGACGCCCCGCCACGTTCGGCTTTCGCGCTTCCGACCACGTCGGCCGGCGTGCGCAGCGACGCGTGGTCCGACTCGGGGGTATCCCCACGTGGGTATGCCACGTGGGGATGTGCACGCGGAGCCGGCCGTGGATGCCGCCCCGGCCGTTGCGCCAGGCCATGGAGTCGAGGTCCACCCGGATGCGCAACAGCGCGTCCTCGCGGGTGCCGTCAGGGTCGACTTCGGGAGCGATCCTGGTCGCCATGGCCGGCCCCGCGTCACGGGTGAAACGGCCCGGTTCTCGATGGCGGGGTTCTCTCCGCCGGCCCCATCGTTTCCGCGCGACCCGTCACGCGATGGAGACGCACGCCGTCGGCTCTCGGGTGAGGGGCTTCTAGCTGTTGCGGGTTGAGTGGTCGGTAGTTGATGCTCCTATTTCTGTTAAAAGTCAAGCGGCGTGTGAGGTGTTTCTGACTTTGCGATAGACATTCGCGTTTGATCAGACAACATCGTCGGGATCCTGTATGGGTTGAGTGTGCCTTTGCTGGCGGTGCCAGGCAAGTCGGCGGTTGCGGGCGGATTCGAGCCCGGCTTGGCGTGCTTTGCGGATGGCCTCCCCTCGTCCTTCGTGTTCGTCGTTGGGCGTGACATAGCCGATGCCGGCGTGCAACCGGACTCCGTTCCAGAATTGGCGGGTGACGGCAAGTTCGGCGCGCAGGGTGGCGGGGTCCTCGATCGCGAGCAGGTGCGGGAACTCGGCCTTGAGGTGCCCGTTGAAACTCTCGATCCAGGCTTGATCGGTCGGCGTTCCGGGGCGTCCGAAGTGCTGGGCGATCGCAGACATGGCCATGAACTCCCGCGTCGAGCCCGACGTCATCTGGGGACCGTTATCGGACACCGCGAGCAGGATCGGCCGGGCCTGGTCGTCGATGCCGATATCGACCAGGCCGTCGGCGCGTCGCTCAACGGCCTGCAGGAGTCCCTCGATGTCGAGCGCGTCGGTGAACCCGATCTCGACCTGGGTGGAGGTTTCCTCAGCGGAGACGACCTCGGTGATCCACTTGCGCGAGACCAAATCCTGAATGATCAACACTGCCATCCCCGCCCTGGTGAAGTGCGTCGTATCGTAAATCCAGATCGAGTTCGGCTTGTAGTCCACCCAATCCGGGAAGGGCTTGCGTTGAGAACGTCCAGGCTTGGGAAGTGGTCGAAAGTGCTTGTCCGCCAAGAACAGGACCCGACGAACACTCGACGGTGACACCCATACCCGGCCCAGATAAGAGCCGCGGTGAGCAAGCTTGCGGTGCGAGCGGTCGGTCTCGCCCCACTGGTCGAACAACGCCAAGATCTCGCTGACTTCTTCGTCGAGCAGCCCATGCATGGGCGACCCACCAGGGATCTTGTCGACCAGCTGGCCGATCGCTCGGCGAGCGATCCAGCGATGTGCCCGCAGCTCGCCGAGCTCCAACGCATGGCATGCCTGGCGCAGTGTCCAACCTTCATCGACCGCCTGGTCGAGCAAGCCCAACAGCGCCGTCTTGGTGGCCACGTCGACACGGTGTGGGACTCGGCCACTTAGCCCCAGCGCCCTTTTCCCTCGACCAACGTCAGCCGCACGGCCATCTCCTTGAGTGCCTCGGACAGCCGCGCGTTCTCGGCCTTGGCGGCATCGAGTTCGTAGTCGCGTTGGCGGGCCGCCGCGCCTGGCTTGGCTGCCGCCAGCGCGGCCAGCGCACCTTCCTTGGCGATCGTGCGGATGCGCATGATCGTCGTGCGATCCACCTGATGGTTGGCGGCGGCCTCGGCGATCGTCACCTCCTGGCGTACCAGCTGCAGCCATATCTCGTACTTCTGCGACGGGCTCAAGAACCGCTTCGGGCGACGGTGCGAGCGGTCGCCACCAGAGTTTGCTTCGGACATGATCAGATCCTCCAAGAGAGCTCGGAGAACCCGTCGGATGTCGTCTGATCGACACACCGATCTCTATCGCGAAGTCAGACGCAAAACATGTGGGTGAGCTGGGTGTTTAGCCATTGGCGGTAGTTGGCGGCGAGGGTGTCGTCGCGTTTGAGGCCGCGTTCGAGGCGGGAGATGTCGTTAGGCCAGACGCCGAAGTGGTCAGCGACGGCGGTCAAAGTGATGTTTTGAGCTTGACGGGTCGGCCGTAGGTCGCTGTAGTCGTCGATCGGGCAGGGCGTGGTGAGGTGTTTGAACATCTCACGGGCGATTGCGCGTTTGAGCAGCCGCAGGATCTCTTTTTTGGACCGGCCAGCAGCGGTCTGGCGGGTGACGTAGTCGCGGGTCCGTGAGTCGTGGGACATGCGGACCAGGGCGATGCGGTAAAGGGCGTTGTTGGCGGCGCGATCTCCGCCGCGGGAGAGTCGATGTCGGGTGGTTTTGCCGGAGGAGGCCGGGACGGGGGCGACACCGGCAAGCCTGGCGAACGAGGCTTCCGACCGCAGTCGGTGACTGTTGGTGCCTGCGGTCACCAGGAGCTGGGCGGCGGTGTCGGGGCCGACGCCGTAGGCGGCGCGCAGTGCGGGATTGATTGCGGTGGTCATGGTGTCGAGCTCGTTGGTCAGTTCGTCGTTCTGGCGCTCGAGGAACTCGACTCGCTGTGCCAGGGCTTTGCAGGACATCAGCACCGCGATGGTGACCGGATCTTGGCCAGTGGTGGGCCGGCACCTGGCCAGGGCCCGCACCAGTGTCAGTGTGGTGGTGTAGCGGCGGTAGCGCTCGCGTAGCTCGGCGGGCGCGGTGACCAGGAGGTCTTTGATCTGTTGGATAGCTGCGGTGCGGGCTTTCACGGCGCCGCGGCGGGCGATCAGTAGGGCTTTGAGTGCATTGGTGTTGGGATCTTTAGGTACGGCCAGGCCGTCGCCGGCCCGCACCGCACGGGCCGCACTGTAGGCGTCCAGCGGGTCGGACTTTCCTTGTCGGCGGCGAGCGGCCCGGTCGGGTCGGTTGACCTCGACCACGTGAATATCGTTGGCATGCAATGCTTGTGTGAACCCTGCGCCGTAGCTGCTGGTGCCCTCGACGCCAGCGCTTACGACTTCACCAAAGCTGCGGGCCCAGGTGATCGCGGCGTGGTAGCCGGTAGGGCTGGTGCGGAATTCGGCGTCGCCGAGAAGTTGGCCGGTGTCGGTGATAGCGGCGAGATGAATGGTGTCCAGATGGGTGTCGGCGCCGATAACAACCCAGCAGTGTGGGGATGTCACGATGGTGGTGTCCTCTCCGTTGCAATGAACCGTGCGGTAGGTGACAACCCGGTGGGGCGGGCAGACAAGACATTGATGAGGAACGGCCAGGCTCCTGATTAGGTCATGTCCGCCCCGCCGGGCTCTCGGCGGTGCTTGCTCGCACGTCGCTGGTGAGACAAATCAACTGGAAGACAATCCAGCAGGACGTCAGTCAGTGGGAGGGTCATCACCAGCGGCGAACGAGCAAGACCATCCTCACCCGAACCGGCTGAACACGATCAATGTCGGTGGTGTGTTGTAGGAACAGAAGCATGCATCTGGCGACGTGGGCGGAGCGAAACGGTGTGGCGCGGGGGAGCGCGTATCGCTGGTTTCGCGCCGGGTTGTTGCCTGTCCCGGCGCAGCGAGTGGGTCGGCTCATCTTGGTGAACGATGCGGTAGCCGAGACGGCCCCGCATGGACGGACGGCGGTGTATGCGTGGGTGTCGTCAGCAGATCAGAAAGCTGATCTGGATCGGCAGGTGGCGCGGGTGACCGCGTGGGCCACGACCCAGCAGATCGCCGTCGATGAGGTGGTGAGCGAGGTTGGTTCTGCGCTGGGCGGGCATCGCCGCAAGTTTCTTACTCTGTTACGTGATCCGGCGGTGACGCGAATCGTGGTGGAGCATCGGGATCGGTTCTGCCGGTTCGGCTCTGAGTTGGTCGAAGCCGCACTCGCCGCTCAGGGCCGTGAGCTGGTGGTGGTCGACTCGGCCGAGGTTGACGATGACCAGGTGCGGGATATGACAGAGATTCTGACCTCGATGTGTGCGCGACTCTATGGCAAACGCGCGGCGGCCAACCGTGCTCGCCGTGCCGTGGCTGCTGCTGCAGCCGATGACGCGGAGGCGGCCTGATGGCCAGATTCGAGGTGCCCGACGGGTGGTGTGTGCAGGCGTTTCGGTTCACGCTGGACCCGACAGAGGACCAGGCCCGCGCGTTGGCGAGGCATTTTGGCGCCCGACGCAAGGCGTTCAACTGGACCGTGGCCACCCTGAAAGCCGACATTGAAGCGTGGCACGTAACCGGGATCGCGACCGCGAAGCCGTCGCTGCGGGTGCTGCGCAAACGCTGGAACACCGTCAAGGACGAGGTTTGCGTCAACGCAGAGACCGGGCAGGTGTGGTGGCCGGAATACTCGAAAGAAGCCTACGCCGATGGCATCGACGGCGCGGTTGATGCCTACTGGAACTGGCAGACCTCCCGGGCGGGCACGCGGGCCGGTCATCGGCGTGTCGTGACCAGCCCGTGATCCGCCAAAAATGGGCGCTTCCGGGTTTTCTGTGGGTCTGGTCTGGGCGTGATGGGCGCAGGGCGGCAGGATGTGCTGTGTGCGCGACACCGAGTTGTACCGCCATCTGCTGGGACTGGTAGCGCCGTGGGAGGTGCAACGGGTGGAGCTGTCGGCTCAGGAAGGTCGGGTGGACGTCTGGGTCGTGCATCCGGGCCGGACCCGGTTCGCCTGCCCGGACTGCGAGCGCGAGCTGTCGGTGTATGACCATGGCGAGGAACGGGCGTGGCGGCATCTGGACTCGTGTGCGTTTCTGACGTTCCTGCATGCCAGCCCGCCGCGGGTGGCCTGTCCCGAGCACGGGGTGCATCAGGTGCGGCTGCCGTGGGCCGAGCCGCATTCGCGGTTCACCATGTTGTTTGAGCGGCTGGCCATCGACGTGCTCGCCGCGTGCGACGTGGCGGCCGCGGCCGGGCTGCTGCGGGTCAGCTGGGACGAGGCGTGGCACCTGATGGACCGTGCGGTGGCCCGCGGCCTGGCCGCCAAACCGCTGGTGGCGCCGGCCCACGTCGGGGTCGATGAGAAGGCGGCCGGGAAGGGACAGGACTACATCACCGTGGTCAGTGACCTGGACGCGGGCACGGTGGACTACATCGCCGACGAACGCCGCCAGGCCAGCCTGGACGGCTACTTCGACCGGTTCACCCCCGAGCAGCTGGCCGGGATCGAGGCGGTGGCAATGGACATGTGGGAGCCGTTCGCCGCCTCGGTGCGCGCGCACCTGAGCGACGCCGAGAACAAGATCGTCTTCGACCGCTACCACCTGATGGGCTACCTGACCAAGGCCGTGGACACCGTGCGCAAGGCCGAGAACCGGGCGCTGGCCGCGGCCGGCGATAAGAGCCTGGCCGGCAGCAAGTACCTGTGGCTGTATTCGGCGGAGAACCTGCCCGACCGTCACCAAGACCGCTTCGCCACGCTGCGCTCCGGTGACCTGAAAACCGCTCGGGCATGGGCGATCAAGGAGAGTCTGCGGCACTTCTGGTCCTACCAGCGTCGCGGCTGGGCAGCCAAACACTTTAAGCGCTGGTACTTCTGGGCCACCCACTGCCGTCTCAAGCCGATCATCGACGCGGCCAAGACGTTGAAGCGCCACGAGGCGGGGCTGTTGTCCTACTTCGCCCACCGCATCACCAACGCCGGTGCCGAGGGCCTGAACTCACGCATCCAGGCCATCCGGGTTTCGGCCCGCGGCTACCGCAACCGCGAGCACTTCAAGACCGCGATCTACTTCCACCTCGGCGGGCTCCAGCTCTATCCGGCCATCCCATGACCCACGGAGTTCCCAGAAGAGCCCAATAAGAAGGGACGCGACGCCGATCGGGTGTCGTTTTCGACCGGGGCGATGCGGGTCGAGCCAGACCGGCGACACCTGACGCTGCCGGTGATCGGCGCTGTCCGCACACATGAGGGCACCCGCCGCGTCGAGCGTCTTATCGCCAAAGGCCGGGCGCGGGTGCTGGCAATCAGCCTGCGCCGCAACGGCACCCGGATCGATGCCAGCGTGCGGGTTCTTGTCCAACGCCCCCAGCAACCCAAGGTTGCGCAGCTCGACTCACGGGTGGGTGTTGATGTCGGGGTCCGCTGGCTGGCGACGGTCGCCGACGCTGACGGTGTCGTGATCGAGCGGGTTGAGAACCCCCGCCCGCTTGATGCCGCGCTGCGCGAGTTGCGGCATGTCTGCCGTGCCCGGTCGCGCTGCGTGAAAGGTTCGCGACAATATCGTGAGCCCACCACCGAACTGTCCCGGCTGCACCGCCGGGTCAACGATGTCCGCACCCATCACCTGCATGTCCTGACAACGCGTTTGGCTAAAACCCACGGCCGCATCGTTGTCGAAGGTTTGGACGCGGGGGGAATGCTGCGGCAAAAGGGCCTGCCGGGGGCGCGCGCCCGCCGGCGTGGCCTGTCCGATGCGGGCCTGGGCACCCCGCGCCGGCACCTGTCCTATAAGACGGGCTGGTACGGATCGCAGTTGGTGGTCGCCGATCGCTGGTTCGTTCGTCGAAAACCTGCCACGCCTGCGGGCATGTGCACGACATCGGCTGGGACCAACAGTGGCTATGCGACCCTTGCTTGGCGTCGCACCAGCGTGACGACAACGCCGCGATCGACCTCGCACGCTACGAGGAAACGGTTAGCGTCGTCGGCCCAGTTGGGGCCGCCGTCAAGCGTGGAGCCGACCGTAAGACCGGGCCTCGCCCGGCGGGTGGCTGTGAAGCGAAGAAGGGACGCAGCCGCAAGGCTTTCGAACAACCCGGAGACGGGGTGCAAGTCGCGTGACCACTAGAGATCACTCACTTGCAACGGCCCAATGATGGCGCCCCCGGGGACCAAGGACCCTGGCATCGGCGGCCGGTATGGCCGAGGCTCGAAGTTACACGTGAGAGGCAGGGGAGACGAATGGTCGGGACGACGGTCGACACCATGGTGGTCAAGGGGGCGGTGGAGTCGGCGTGCCGCGCTCCCTCGCTGCACAACAGCCAGCCGTGGCGCTGGGTGGCCGGCGGCGCGGTCGTCGACCTGTTCGCCGACCCGCACCGGATCGTGACCGCGACCGACAGCTCGGGCCGCGAGTCCATCATCAGCTGTGGGGCGGTGCTCGATCACTTCCGCGACGCGATGCTCGCCGCCGGCTGGCACACCGAGGTCGACCGGTTCCCCAATCCCAGCAACCTCGACCACCTCGCCTCGATCGGGTTCGCCCCGGCCGACTACGTCACCGACGCCCAGCGCGACCGCGCCGCGGCGATGGCGCGTCGCCGGACCGACCGGCGCCCGTTCGGCGCCCCGAAGGACTGGGCGTCGATCGAGCCCGCGCTGCGCAGCGCGTTCGACCCCGGCCTGGCCACACTGGACGTGCTGTCCGACGAGGCGCGGCCCCGCCTGGTGGAGGCGTCCCGGCTCACCGAGGTCCTGCGCCGCTACGACGACCTCTACCACCACGAATTACGTTGGTGGACAGCGCCGGTGCGGGAATCTGAGGGAATACCCGAGGGCGCGTTGCCCTCCGCCGCGCAGGGTAGCGACGTCGACGTGAACCGCCGCTTCCCCGCCGACGGGAATGCCGGAAATTCGCCGGCCGGCCAGGATGAGGCCAAGATCGTGGTCCTGTCCGGCTACGGCGACACCCGCGCGGACTGGCTCGCCGCCGGGGAGGCGCTTTCGGCGGTGCTGCTGGAGTGCACCATGGCCGGATTGGCGACGTGCACGGTCACGCACATCACCGAGGTGCAGGCCGGCCGGGACATCGTGCGGGGGCTCCTCGCCGACCCGACGATGGTGCCGCAGGTGTTGATCCGGGTCGGCGCCGCGCCCGCCGGAGATCTCCCGGAGCCGACGCCGCGCCGGCCGTTGCGCGACGTGCTGGAAATGCGGAGCTGAAACGCCGGCGCGCGGAAGCCACAAAAGCCCTGACAATGAGGAGTTTCACGATGTTCGACTCATACCCGCCCAAGTCGGTGGTCGTCGGTGTCGACGGATCGCAGGCCGCGATTCGCGCGGCGCGGTGGGCGGTGGACGAGGTGGACGGGACCGACGTCCCGCTGCGCCTGCTCTATGTCGCCCGGACGGATCCCGGCGCCGGCCCGCTGGAAGCCAGGGCGGCATTGGCGGCCGCGGAGGAAGTCGTGCAGGATGCGTACAGCGCCATCGAGGCCCTGGGCAGGTCGGTGAAAGTCGAGACCGAGGTGCTCGAAGGCGAGCCGGTGCCCACACTCGTCGCGGCGTCGCGCTCCACCGGATTGCTCTGCGTCGGGGACACCGGCGCCGCACAGCATCCGGAGGGCTGGTTGGGTTCCACCGCAAGGGAAGTGGCGCAGTCCGCCCACTGTTCGGTCGCCATCGTCAGAGGTGAGCGCGACGGCACGGCCGCCGCCGACCGGCGCTGGATCGTCGCCTGTGTGGACGGATCGCCCGAGGACGTCGACGTTCTCGAGCTCGCGCTCAACGAGGCCCAGCGCCGGCACGCCCGGCTGCGGGTGGTGACCGAGGCGGCGCCGGGTGGCGCCCCGGGCGGCGACGGCGCGGCCGTGATACTCGACCCGCACCTGGTGCGCTGCCTGGACGGCTACCCCGACGTGCACGTCGACACCGCGGTGCTGCGCGGTCCCTTCCGTGACTACCTCGCCGAGCATGCCGCGTTCGTCCAGCTGGTCATGGTCGGCGCCGCCCGGACCGCCGAGGTGCGTCAACTGCTCGGCCCGGACGGTGCTCCCGCGCTGCGGAACAGCGATTTCTCGCTGCTCGTCGTCGGGCCCGAGCGGCCGGGCCGCTGATGAGGGCCCGCGTCGGCGACTGGCTGGTCATCAAGCGCGGCACTGTCGGCCAGCCGGAGTTGCGCGGGTTGATCACCACCGTGCGCTCGCCGGACGGGGCGCCGCCCTACCGTGTCCGCTGGCTCGCCACGGGCGAGGAGGCGACGGTCTACCCGGGTCCCGACGCGCTGGTCGTCACGGCCGAAGAGCAGCGGGCCGCCGACGAGCGGGCGCGGTCGCGGTACGCCGCGGTGCAGGCCGCCATCCGGGAGCGCGCGGACGGGGGCCGCGGCGGCGCCCCGAATTAGCCCCTGCGCCAAGAATTCTGCGCGCGCATCGCCGCGAAACGGTTGACAACGAACCGGACACGCCGAGGTCGCGGTTTGTCGGCGCCCCGTGCCGGACGCCGCCTGACCCACTAGCCTGAGACGGTCCAACAGGTGACTTCAGGCCCTATGGGCGGGGTGGTCGCCGCCGCAATGATGAAACCACCCTGCACATAAAGGAACTCGTATGGCTTCTACGGTAAGCGGTCTGTACTTGCTGACGGACTCCGATGTCGACGCGCTCGCCTGGCAGTTCATGCACTCGGACTATGCCGACGACATCTACGCCGACTGGCCGCTGGACCGGCGTCTCGACGGGTTCCTCCGGCGCCAGGCTCTCACCCGTCTCACCGAGGACGGCGACGCATACAACCTCATCCTCAACCGGGTCATGGCCTACATCGGGGTGCGCGCCTAAGTGGTCTTGCCCGTTAATTCGTCGGGGGTTGTTGCCATGCGGTGGGGTCGCCGAGGTAGAGGCCACAGGCGCAGTCGAGGGCTTCTTCGGGACTGCCCGAGGGAGTTCCGTTGGGCAGGAATGAGTCTTCATATTTGTCGCTGCTGGCCAGGTAGATGGCGAATCCCCAGATGCTGGCCGAGCCGTTGTAGCGCAGCCGCATCAAGGGCATGACGGCTTGGTCGGGCAGGGCGGCTTCGACGTAGGCGAATTGGCCGTGGAATCGGGTGGTGATCGCGCTCAGCTGCGGCCACCTGTTACTGGCATGTTCGCGCAGCTTCCAGCGCAGTGAATTCTTGGTTGATTCCGGTGGTTTCGGCATGGCTTCGATGGTGCCCGATCAGCGTGGCGCGGGCCGGTCATCGGCGTGTCGTGACCAGCCCGTGATCCGCCAAAATGTGACGGTTGAGGCATGAGTGATGGATGTGACGACAGGGTCGGGGCCCGGGCATGGTGATGGTCAGCCCGCACCGGATCACGCTGAGCGCCCAAGACCGCGACACCCTCAACGGGTGGGTGCGCGCCGGGGCCACACCACAAAAACTGGTGCTGCGCGCGATGATCGTGTTGCTGGCCGCCGACGGCGCGCCGAACGCGGCGATCGCCGAGGAACTGGGCATCTGCGTGGACACCGCGCGTAAGTGGCGGGCCCGGTTCGCCGGCAAGGGCATCGAGGGCCTGGCCGATGCGCCGCGTTCGGGGCGCCCACCGATCTACACCCCGGCCGACCGGGCCAAGGTCACCGCTTGGGCGTGCGAGCTGCCCGCCGAACACGACCTGCCGCTGTCGCGATGGAGTGCTGTGGATCTAGCCGCCCAACTGCGCCGCGACGGCATCGCGGCATCGGTGTCCACGGTGCGCCGCTGGCTGGACCACGATGCGCTCAAACCATGGCAGCACCGACCGTGGATCTTCGTGCGCGACCCCGACTTCGAGGCCAAAGCCGCCGTTGTGCTCGAGTTGTACGCCCGCACCTATCAGGGCACCCCACTGGGAGCCGATGAATACGTGATCTCCGCCGACGAGAAACCCTCGATCCAGGCCCGCGACCGGTGCCACCGCACCGTAGCGACCCGGCCGGGGCGCCCGATGCGGGTCAATCACGACTACCACCGCCGCGGCGCGCTGGCGTATCTGGCCGCCTACGACGTGCACCAGGCCCGGGTCTTCGGCCGTTGCGAGACCTCCACCGGCATCAAGGCGTTCACCCGACTGGTCGACCAGGTCATGACCAGCCAGCCCTACGCATCAGCCACGCGGGTGTTCTTCATCGTCGATAACGGCTCCTCACACCGCGGTATCGCCGCGATCGACCGGCTCAGCGCCCGCTACCCGAATGCGACCATGATCCACACCCCCGTGCACGCCTCCTGGCTCAACCAAGTCGAGATCTACTTCTCCATCGTCCAGCGGAAAGTACTCACCCCCAACGACTTCCCCGACCTCACCGTGCTCGAGCAACGCCTGGCAACATTCCAGGATTGCTACAACCGCACCGCCGAACCATTCCGCTGGCGATACACCAGCGCTGACCTTCACCAACACCTCACCCGGCTCGACCACCACACCCCTGCCGCATGACCCCCGACGAATTAACGGGCAAGACCACTAAGCCCGGGACTTCGGTCCCTATCGTCGCCGCCGGCGGACTGGTCGGATGGATGTGTCGATGGTGACGTCGACGGTGATCGCAGACCCAGGAGCGGTGCCCCATGACCAGAGCAACCGATGTCGCCCGGCACTCGCCGCGGCGGGTTTTCCGTGACCGGCGTGAGGCCGGGCGGGTGTTGGCCAGCCTCCTGAGCACCTACCGCGACCGGCCGGACGTGATCGTCCTGGGTCTGGCCCGCGGCGGGGTGCCGGTGGCGTGGGAGGTGGCGGCCGCGCTGCGCGTCCCGCTGGACGCGTTCGTCGTGCGCAAGCTCGGCGCGCCGGGTCACGAGGAGTTCGCCGTGGGGGCCTTGGCGAGCGGGGGCCGTGTCGTGGTCAACGACGATGTCGTGCGCGGGCTGCGGGTCACCCCGCAGCAGCTGCGCCACATCGCCGAGCGCGAGGGCCGGGAGCTCGCCCGGCGCGAGGCCGCCTATCGGGACGGACGCCCGCCCGTTGATGTGACGGGCAGGACCGTCATCCTCGTCGACGACGGCCTGGCCACCGGCGCGAGCATGTTCGCGGCCGTGCAGGCGCTGCGGGAGGCGCAGCCCGCCGAGATCGTGATCGCGGTGCCCGCGGCCCCCGAGTCCACGGTCCGGGAGTTCGAGAGCCTCGTCGACGACGTCGTCTGCGCGACCATGCCGACGCCGTTTCTGGCGGTCGGGGAGTCGTTCTGGGACTTCCGGCAGGTCACCGACGAGGAGGTCCGTCAGCTTCTGGCCACCCCGACCACCGAAGCGACGGCCAAAAGCGTTGCGGCGCAAAACCCCGCCGACCTGATCGCTGCGGTGGCGATCGATGCCCCCGGCGGCGTTCCGCCGCTGGCCGCCCTGGAGGAGCTGATCGGCGATGCGCGGGTCGTGCTGATCGGCGAGAGTTCGCACGGCACACACGAGTTCTACGAGGCCCGGGCGGAGATCACCAAGTGGCTGATCGAGGAGAAGGGCTTCTGTGCCGTCGCGGCGGAGGCCGACTGGCCCGACGCCTACCGGGTGAACCGGTACGTGCACGGCACCGGCGGGGACACCACCGCCGACGAGGCGTTGAGCGGGTTCGAACGCTTCCCGGCCTGGATGTGGCGCAACGTCGTCGTCCGCGACTTCGTCGACTGGCTGCGTGACCGCAACCGCCGCCACGAGTCCAGCGGGCGCCGGCAGGCCGGGTTCTACGGCCTGGACCTCTACAGCCTGCACCGCTCGATTCACGAGGTGATCGGCTACCTGGACAGGGTGGACCCCAGGGCGGCGGCGCGGGCCCGGAGCCGGTACTCCTGCTTCGACCACGCCTCGGCCGACGACGGGCAGGCGTACGGCTTCTCGGCGGCTTTCGGCGCGGGCCCGTCGTGCGAGAAGGAGGCCATCGACCAGCTGGTCGACATCCAGCGCAACGCGCTGGCCTACGCCCGCATGGACGGGCTGCTCGCCGAGGACGAGCTCTTCTACGCCCAGCAGAACGCGCAGACGGTGCGCAACGCGGAGGTCTACTACCGCGCGATGTTCAGCGGGCGCGTCACCTCGTGGAATCTGCGCGACAAACACATGGCGCAGACCCTCGGTGCGCTGCTCGAACACCTGGACCGCCACCACGACGTGCCGCCGGCGCGAATAGTGGTGTGGGCGCACAACTCTCACGTCGGCGACGCGCGCGCGACCGAAGTGTGGGCCGACGGACAGCTCACCCTGGGCCAACTGGCCCGCCAGCGATACGGCAAGGCGTCGCGGCTCATCGGGTTCAGCACCTACACCGGCACGGTCACCGCGGCCAGCGAGTGGGGCGGCGTCGCCGAACGCAAGGCCGTGCGGCCGGCGCTGGGCGGCAGCATCGAGGAACTCCTGCACGAGACCGGCAACGGCGCCTTCCTGGTGTCGGCCCGCATCACCCCCGGCGCCGCCGAACCGCTGAGCACCGTCCGGCTGGGCCGCGCCATCGGCGTGATCTACCTGCCCGCCACCGAACGGCAGAGCCACTACTTCCACGTGCGGCCCGCGGACCAGTTCGACGCGATGATCCACATCGACAGAACCCGGGCGCTGCAGCCCCTGGAGCCCACGAGCGTCTGGGTCGCCGGCGAGACGCCGGAAACCTACCCGAGCGGCCTGTGATGGAGCCACCGGACGGGCCGACCCCGGGCCGTGCGCAGATCGTCACGCTGACTATGAACCCGGCGCTGGACATCACGACCGGCGTCGACGCGGTGCGGCCGACGGACAAACTGCGCTGCGACACACCGCGCTACGACCCGGGCGGTGGCGGCATCAACGTCGCCCGCATCGCCCACGTGCTCGGCGCGTCGGTCGAGGCGGTGTTCCCGGCCGGGGGGCCGACCGGTGACATGCTCACGTCGCTGCTCGACGTGGCGGGGGTGCCGTACCGGCGGGTCGCGATCGGCACCTCGACGCGGGAGAGCTTCACCGTCAACGAGACCGGCACCGGCCGGCAGTATCGCTTCGTCCTGCCCGGGCCCCGGTTGTCCCACCTCGAACAGGCCTGGTGCCTGGACGAGTTGCGCGTGGCGGCCGTGGCCGCCGACTTCGTCGTGGCGAGCGGCAGCCTGCCTCCCGGCGTCCCCGCCGACTACTACCAGCGGGTCGCCGAGATGTGCCGGGAGCTGGGCGTGAACCTGATCCTGGACACCTCAGGCGGCGGCCTGCGGCACGTCTCCTCGGGGATTTTCCTGCTCAAGGCGAGCGTGCGCGAGCTGCGGGAATGCGTAGGCCGGCCGCTGGTGACCGAGGCCGACCAGCTCGCCGCCGCGCACGAACTCGTCGACACCGGTCGCGCCGAGAGCGTGCTGGTGTCGCTGGGCTCCCAGGGGGCGCTGCTCGCGACGACGCACGCCGGCCAGCGATTCGCCGCCATCCCGATGTCCGGCGGGAGCGGGGTGGGGGCCGGCGACGCGATGGTCGCCGCCATCACGGTGGCGCTCGGTCGCGGATGGCCGCTCGTCAAGGCCGTGCGGTTGGGCATCGCGGCGGGCACGGCCATGCTCATGACACCCGGCACCGCCGCGTGCGAGCGGGCGGACGTGGAAAGGCTTTTCGCGCTCGCCGCCGAACCAGTGGACGTCTGAGCATCGCCGGTCCGCACCGTAGGAGGACGAACGGCATCGCAGGTGGGGCCCAACGGCCCCTCCGCAATGCGTCGCGGCGCAATAGCCTGACATGGAGGCGCAGAACAAGTCAGGAGCCGACATGGACGAGCTGGACTCGAAGTCGGTGGTCGTGGGCATCAACGGCTCACAGGCCGCGGTCAACGCCGCCAAGTGGGCGGTCGAGGAGGCCCGGAGCCGGCAACTACCGCTTCGCCTGGTCTACGTCGTCGGCGGTCACGGCGCGGAACCCGGGTCCGGGACGGCCTCCGAGTGGGAGGTCGAGCGCGGCGAGACGGCGCTGTCCCAGGCGGAGCACGCCGTGGCCAGTTCGGGCAAACCGGTCGAGGTCGAAACGGCGATCCTCTCGGGCGACCCCGCGCAGGTCCTGATCCACGAATCCCAGGACGCGGCGCTGGTGTGCGTGGGCACCGCGCGGCGCGGTTGGGCGGCCGACGGCCTGCTGGGGCCCACCGCCGCCGGCCTGGTCGCGCAAGCGCGCTGCCCGGTGGCCGTCATTCGCAGCAATCCGAACGGCTCCCCGACACAGCTCGGCGTGATCGCGGTGGTGCTCAACGACGATCCCGACAACGACGAGGTCGTGCACCGGGCGATGGAGGAGGGGCGCCTCCGCCACGCAACCGTGCGGCAGATAGACCGGCGTCTGAACAGCTGGGTTCGGCGCTACCCGGACGTGCCCGTGCAGACCGTCGCGGCGGGCGCCGGGACGAAGCCCGGCGAAAGCCACGGCGCCGCAATCGAGCTGGCCGTCGTGGGCGGTGCCGACGGCGAACAGATAGCCGGGCTCACCACCCCCAACTGCCATCCGATCGTCGGTTACCCCGACTGTTCGGTGCTCGTCGTGCGGCAGTAGGCAGCCCCCGACCGCGATGAACGAGTCCGTGCAGCCCCGGTCGGTGGTGGTCGGCGTCGACGGCTCGAAAGCGGCGCTGCGGGCGGCGTTGTGGGCGGTCGATGAGGCAGTCAGCCGCGACGCCACGCTGCGCCTGGTCGGCGCGGTCGAGCCGGGCGAGGGCCCGGACGCCACGCAAAGGGTGGAAAGGGCGGTTAACCACGCGACCACCGCCATCCAGGCCGCGGGCGCGCCGCCGAAAATGGAGACCCGGGTGACCGACGGGCCGGCGGCCCGCTCGCTGATCCGCGCCTCGGCGTCGGCGACCCTGCTGTGCGTGGGTGCGGTCGGGTTGCGTCACTTCCAGCCGGGCAGGGTCGGTTCTACCGCCGCCGCGGTGGCCACGTCGGCGCACTGCCCCGTGGCGATTGTCCGGGCTCACCAGCCCCGCCCGCCCACCGGCCTTGCCGCGGCGATCGTGGTCGAACTCGGCGGGTCCATCGAGAGCGAGGACGCGGAGATCGTGTTGGGCGCCGCGGTCGAGGAGGCCCGGCTGCGCGACGCCGCCCTGCACGCGGTCGTGCGCGGCAGAGCGGACGACACGGCCGGCGCAGCGGGGCAGGCTGACCGCTCGGCGCTGGCCGACCTTGGTCGCCGGCTGGCCCGGTGGACCCGGCGCTACCCGGACCTGCGGGTGGAATCGGCTGTGGCGCAAGGCGGCCTGCTGGAGTATGTGGCCGGGCACCGGCCGGTGCAGCTGGCGATCGTCGGTTCCCGCAATCGGCAGCGCCTCGCCGAACTCGTCGGGCCGGCCGGCGCCGCGCGGTTGCAGGACGCGGGCTGCTCGCTGCTGGTGGTCAACCGGCGGCATCTGTGAGCCCTGCCGCCGGTCGGGATATGGGATATTGGGTCGATGGTCGGTCGGTGACGCGCTCGCACGGCCGGCAGGAAGGACTCGCAATGGTTAAGGTGTTTCTGGTCGACGACCACGAAGTGGTCCGCCGCGGTCTTGCCGACCTGCTCGCCTCGGACCCTGAGCTGGAGATCGTCGGCGAAGCCGGATCGGTCTCGGAGGCCAAGGCCCGGATACCGGCGCTGCAGCCCGACGTCGCCGTACTCGACGTGCGCCTACCCGACGGCAACGGCATCGAGCTGTGCCGCGACCTGGTGTCGGATCATCCCGACCTGCGCTGCCTGATGCTGACGTCGTTCACCTCCGACGAAGCGATGCTCGAGGCGATCCTGGCCGGCGCCAGCGGCTACGTCGTCAAAGACATCAAGGGCATGGAACTGGCTCACGCCATCAAGGAGGTGGGCGCCGGGAAGTCCCTGCTGGACAACCGGGCGGCGGCCGCGTTGATGGCCAAGCTGCGCGGCGCGTCGGAGCGCGAAGACCCGCTGTCCGGGTTGACCGAGCAGGAACGGACGCTGCTCGGGTTGCTGAGCGAGGGGCTGACCAACAGGCAGATCGCCGCCCGGATGTTCCTCGCCGAGAAGACGGTGAAGAACTACGTGTCGCGGTTGCTGGCCAAACTGGGCATGGAACGGCGCACCCAGGCTGCGGTTTTCGCCTCGAAGCTGGATCGGCGCTCGGGGGAGCCGCACTCGCCGACGGGGGCGCCGCCCGACTGAGCCGGGCGCAGTTTACTGGAGCCCGCCGCCCGCAAGGTTGGGCGGCGCGCCGAATTGCGGCTAGGCTGCAACCAGGCAACCCCGCGTTGATCAGCGCGCCGTCGTCGTTCCTGTGCAACACGGGCTGCTGCGTTGGCACACATGTCGTGGAGGTAACGAGTCGGGTGTCCGGCGACGAACGCGGTTCGGCTTTTGCCGGGCTCGGCCAGCGCGGGCTGCTCAGCAGGATGCACGAGCAGCTCGACGAGTTGCTGGCGGCGCGTGACCAGATGGAGCAACTGCTGCGGGTCATCGTCGAGATCGGTGCCGGCCTGGATCTGGACGCCACCCTACGCCGCATCATCGGCGCGGCCCGGGAACTGACCTCCGCCCCCTACGGCGCGCTGGCGATCCGCGATCCCGACGGCAACCTGCTCTCGTTCGTCCACGACGGCCTCGATGAGGAGACGGCCGCGCGCATCGGGCACCTGCCGGTCGGCAAGGGCCTGCTCAGCCTGTCGCTGATGGACACGCCCGCGCTGCGGATGGACGACCTGGCCACGCACCCGGCCGCCGCCGGGTTCCCCGAGCACCACCCGCCCATGCGGGCCTTCCTCGCGGTGCCCATCACGATCCGGGAGACCCTGTTCGGCAACCTCTATCTCACCCACGACGACCCGGCGCGGCTGTTCTCCGAATCCGACGAGGTCGCCGCCCGCGCGCTGGCGTTCGCGGCCGCGGTCGCTATCGACAACGCGCAGGTGTTCCAACGCGAGCGCACGGCGGTCCGGTGGATGGAGGCCAGCCGCGAGATCACCACCGCGCTGCTGTCCAGCGCCGAGCCGCACCGGCGCCCGCTGCAGTTGATCGCCGAGAGCGCACGCGCCCTGACCGGCGCCGAGCAGGCGATCGTGCTCGTCCCGGGCGACGCCGACATCCCGGACGACGAGGTCGACACGTTGGTGGTCTCCGCCGCCGTGGGCGTCCATGCCGCCGAGGTGATGGGCCAGCAGGTCCCGGTGGACAAATCGACTTCCGGCAGCGTCTTCCGGTCCGGCGAACCGCTGATCACGGACACGCTGCAATACCCGATCCAGGCGTTCACCGACGTCGGCCAGCGGTCGGCAATTTTGATGCCGCTGCGCGCCCACGACGAGGTGGTCGGCGTGATCGCGATCGCCCGCCGCGCCGACCAGCCGCCCTTCGACGAGAGCTATCTGGGCCTGGTCAGCGATTTCGCCACCCATGCCGCGATCGCGCTCGTGCTGGCGTCCGCCCGCGAGGACGCGCGCCGGCTCACCATCCTGGGCGAACGCGAGCGCATCGCCCACGATCTGCACGACCACGTGATCCAGCGGCTGTTCGCGGCCGGCATGGACCTGCAGGGCACGCTGGCGCGCGCGCGTTCACCCGAGGTGGCCGAGCGGCTCAACCGCACGCTCGACGACCTGCAGACCATCATCGAGGAGATCCGGACGACGATCTTCCAGCTGAAGTCCCCGGCGGGCAAGAACGGCGACTTCCGGCACCGCATCCAGCGGGTGATCGCCGATTTGACCGAGAACCGGGACGTCGTCACCACGGTGCGCATGCACGGGCCGATGACCGCGGTGGACGGCGAACTCGCCGACCACGCCGAGGCGGTCGCCGCGGAGGCCATCAGCAACTCCCTGCGCCACTCCGGGGCGTCGCGCCTGACCGTGGAGGTCAGCGTCGGCGACATGTTCGTCCTCGACGTCGTCGACAACGGCCGCGGCATCCCGGCCGACAACCGGCGCAGCAGCGGCCTGTCCAACATGAAACGCCGCGCCGAGCAACTCGGCGGTGCCTGCGAGGTCACCAACCCGCCCGAGGGCGGCGCCCGGGTCCACTGGGTCGCCCCGCTGACGAGCTAGCGACCGGGACCGGTCGCTGACCGATGGCCCTCGCGTGGGGTCCAACGGCCCCTGTTTCACCGCGCCGCGCCGTAATAGCGTCAGGGATCGTGAGCGAGCACGCGGTGGAATCGGCGACGACCGCCCGGTTGCTCGACGGGCGGGTCGTGGCGTTGCGCCGACTGGGCCACGACGACGCCGCGGCCGTGCTGGCGCTGCACGAGCACCTCTCCGACCGGGACCGCTATCTCCGCTTCTTCACCCTGCAGCCGGCACCGCTGCGCGAACTCGCCGGCAGGCTGACCGAGCCGGTCGAGGGGATCTACGCCGTGGGCGCGTTCGACGCCGGCCGGCTCATCGGGGTCGCGCACTACACCGTCGTCGACGACCCGGCGGTGGCCGAGATCGCGGTCGTGGTCGCCCACGAGGATCATTCCGTGGGCGTGGGCACGGCCCTGCTCAAGCATCTGGCCCCGATCGCGCGGTCCCGCGGCGTCGAGCGCTTCGCCGCCGACGTGCTCGGCGAGAACCATCTCATGCTCACGGTTTTCTTCGACCTCGGATGGCGTTGCGAGCCGAGCGGTTACGGGTCGGTCCGCCATCTGGAGATCGAGTTGCCCCGGGATTGACAGCGAGGAGTTCGACATGGCGGACAAGTCAACGGAATTCGGCGTGCTGGTGTGCGTCGACGGGTCGGCGGCATCCGATGCCGCCGTGGCCTGGGGGGCACGCGAGGCCACCCTGCGCGGGTTGCCCGTCACCCTGTTCCACGCCGTGCAGCCCGTGGTCGTCGGGTGGCCGGTCGGCCAGCTGTACGCCGACATCCCCGAATGGCAGCAGGAAGAGGCGCAGCGCGTCCTCGAGCGGGCCCGCGGGGCGCTGACCGCCGGCCCGGGCGGCGCCGAGCCGCCCGAGATCCGCACGCAGCTGGTGTATTCCGGCGTGATTCCGGCCCTGGTCGACGCTTCGGAGGGGGCGTGGATGGTCGTGGCCGGCAGCCAGGGGATGAGTGCGCTGGGACGACTGCTGCTGGGTTCGGTGACCGCGGGTCTGCTCCATTACGCGCACTGCCCGGTCGCGGTCATCCATTCCGATGCCGCCCCCGGCCCGGGGGCGCCGGTGCTGCTCGGGATCGACGGGTCGCCCGCCTCGGAGGAGGCGACGGCGCTGGCCTTCGACGAGGCCTCCCGCCGCGGCGTCGGGCTGGTGGCGCTGCACGTCTGGAGCGACGTAGCGGTGTTCCCGATCCTCGGGATGGACTGGCACGAGCGGGAAGCCGAAGGCCGCGAGATCCTCGCCGAGCGCCTGGCCGGCTGGCGGGAGCGGTATCCCGACGTGGCCGTCGAGCGAAAACTGTTCTGCGACAAGCCCGCCCATTGGCTATTGCAGGAATCCGAAGGCGCCCAACTGGTCGTGCTCGGCAGCCGTGGGCGCGGGGGATTCCCCGGCATGCTGCTGGGTTCGGTCAGCTCGGCGGTGGCACAGTCGGCACGGGTCCCGGTGGTCGTGGTGCGCTGACCGGGTCGGTGAGCTTTCGCCGGTGCGTCGGGCTCGATTCGTCAGCGCCGCCGCGGCGGTCGCTGCGTTCGGGAGCGCTCCGCCAATGGAGTTCGACTTTTTCGCAGCGACGCGGCGAGGCCCCGCGCCGTCGATCTGCCGATCGCCGCCTCCGCCGTGGCGATCGACCTCCCGCTCTACCCGCGCAACGTCGCTGACTTCCGGGGTCTCGGACATCTCCTGACCATCGTCGGCGTCTGATCGGCCCGCCTCAGCGCACCACCAGCACCGAACACACGGCGTGGCCGTGCGCGCGCCCCGTCGGCCCGACGAGCCGGGCGACCTTGTCGGCGTCGTCGGCGCCCACGACGGCGAGCCGGACCGGTTCCTGGGTGTGGGCGAGGAACTCGGCGGCCCCCCGCCGCGCGGCGGCCGGCATGACGTGCACCTCGGGGTACCGGGAGACCCAGGGGCCGAGCCGGTGTTCGAGCTGGCGGTAGGGGATCTCACCGAGGCCCCAGCGCCACACGCCCATCGCCAGCACCGGCGCCCCGCGCAACCGTGCCTCGCGGAACCCGTGTTCGAGCACCGCGTCGTTGCCGGGGGTGTCGTCGACGACGACGGCGACATATCCCGGGTCCGGCGCGGGGCCCGGTTCGGCGGCGTCGCGGTCGCACCGGATGATCGCCACAGGGCACGGCGCCCCGCGGGCCAAGGCGTCGGCGGTCGAGCCGAGGACCTTGCTGGCGATGCGCCCGATGCCCACCGACCCCACACACACCATCGCCGCGCCCCGCGACTCGTCGAGCAGGGCGCTTTCGGGCGATCCGCGCACGATGTCGCTTTCGACCTTGACCGGCTCGCCCAGCGCCTGCAACGCCGCGTCGGCGGCGCGCAGCGACGTTTCGGCGTATTCGACCTCCAGGCCGTCGTCGGCGGTGCCCCCGTCGGCCCGCCGGTCGGGGACGGCGTGCACGAGCCGCAGCGCGATGTTGCGCCCGACGGCCTCGGTGAGCGCCCACCTGGCCGCGTTGATCGCCGCGTCCGAGCCGTCGATACCAACCACGATCCGCTGTGCCGGCTGGTTCATCGCGTCCTCCCAATCTGGTGGCGCCGGGGTGATTCCCCGGGCCGCCGATGCCTGACACTATGCGCCGGACTCCCCGCCCAGCAGGGTCGTTGGACCCCCGATCGGCCGGCGATGGTCACCGGCGCCGGGCTCGCGATCACTGGACTTCGAGCCGGTGTCCGGGCAGCAGTTGCTGCACGCGGCCACGGCATTCGACCAGGACCGGTCTGGCGTTCTTGGCTTCGGAGGTCAGCGCGCCCACGCGTCCGCTGATCCGCAGGTGCAGCCGCTGGCCGCGATACAGGAACGGGAACTCGATCGGACCCAACCGCTCCGGCCAGTGCGGGTTGAGTATCAGCCGGTCGTCGCGGGTTTCCAGTCCGGTGAAGCACCGTTGCAGCAGGTCGATGCTGCCGGCCATCGCGGCCAGGTGTATTCCCTCCGAGGTCGTGCCGCCCTGGATGTCGAGGACATCGGAACTCAGTACCTGTACGAAATACCTCATGGCCCGGTGCCGTTTGGCGCGGGCCAGGACCCACGCGTGCACCACGGCGCTCAACGTCGACCCGTCCGAGGTGCGCGCCAGGTAGTAGTCCACCGTCTTGGGAATCTGCTCGGGCGCGAAGCGGTAGCCGAGCCGGCCGAACAGGCCCAGCAGCTCGTCGGAGGACAGCAGGTAGAGCAGCATCAGCGCGTCGGCCTGCTTGGACGCCTGGTAGTTGTTGACGCTGTCGCCCTCGGCCTCCAGGATGCGGTCGAGTCGCTGGATGTTTCCGTACCGCTGCCGGTAGCGGTCCCAATCCAGCTCCGCCAGTTCTGGATAACCCTCGAACTGGCTGATCACGATGCCGTCGTCCGTGTCGTGGAAGGGAACGAACATGCGCCGGGTCACGTGTTGCCACCGCTCGAGTTCCTCGGCTCGCAGACCGACCTTTGCGACGAGGTCGAGCCGGTCCCGCAGCGTCAGCAGGTCCAGCGCGTCCATCGCCCGCAGGATCACCCAGACCGCCATCACGTTGGTGTAGGCGTTGTTGTCTATCCCGTCGTATTCCTTGCCCGGGTAACCGGAATGGAATTCGTCGGGGCCGATGACCCCCCGGATGGTGTAGCGGCCGCGGCTGTCGTCGAATTTCGCCAGACCGACCCAGAACCGCGCGATCTCGACCAGCATCTCGGCCCCGTAGTCGACGAGGTACTGCCGGTCACCGGTCACCTGGTAGTGCTGCCACACGTTGTAGGCGATGGCCAGGCCCACGTGATGCGCGCGCGCACTGGCGTCGGGAATCCACCGGCCCGACTGCGGATTGAGGTGCACCTCCTGGCTCACCTCACGCCCGTCGCTGCCCGACTGCCACGGAATCATCGCGCCGCGATAGCCGGCCCGCCGCGCCGCGCGGCGGGCTTCGGGAAGGCGTCGGTAACGGTACTGCAGCAGCGACCGGGCGACGTTGGGCAGGCGCACGCTCAGCACCGGGGAGACGAACAGCGAGTCCCAGAAGACGTGCCCCCGGTAGGCCTCCCCGTGCAGCCCGCGGGCCGGCACTCCGGCGTCGAGTTCGGCGGTGTGCGGGGACAGGGTCTGCAGCAGGTGCACCAGGTGCAGCCGGAGCACCCGCACCGCCACGACGTTGTCGCTCAGTCCGATGTTGCATTGTTCCCACAGCCGGGCCCACGCCCGGGCGTGCTGTTCGTGCAGCTCGGCGTATCGACCGGCCGCATCGAGGTACTGCCGGGCGCTGGTGGCCGGCTCGGAGATGGCGGCATCCCGGCCGGTGAAGATGGTCACGACCTTCTCGCACGTCAGCGACTGCCCCGCCGACAGTGCGACCCGGATGTCGTGACCGCCGCGGTTTGATTCGCGCACGGCCGTGTACTGCGCGTCGGCGAGGCCGTCCTCGCTCCAGACGGTGCTGCGCGCGGCCACCGCGATCGCGATCCGCGACTGCGAGGTTTCGGTGCGCAGTATCACCGAACCTGAGCCGACCTCGTCGATCGCCGCCCCGGTCAGGTGGATGCTCGACAACGACCGGTAGCGCTCGACCATGGTGTTGCCCACGGCTCCGTCCAGCAGTGACCGGAATTCCACCGTGCCCGACCAGTTCTCGGCTTCGAGTGTGGTCCGCATGGCGAGCAGGTGGGGTTCGTGCATGGAGGCGAACCGCTGCTGGGTCAGCGTGGATATCTGGCCCGCGTCGTCCCGGAATCGCAGCGTGCGCGTCAGCGTCGCGTGCCGCAGGTCGAAAGTCTGCCGGTAGGAGAGCAACTCGGCGGCGTCGATGTGAAACCACGCGCTGCCGTTGACGCGGAAGGTCAGCGCCAGCCAGTTGGGCAGGTTGACCAGGCTTTCGTTCTCGATCGCGCGGCCGGCAACCACGTCGTCCAACTGGTTGTACACCCCGGCGGCGTAGGTGCCCGGATAGTGCGATTCGGACGCGGCCGCCTCCGCAGCGCAACCGCGGGTGGCGACGTAGCCGTTGCCGACGGTGCACAGCGCCTCGCGCAGTCGCTCGCCGCCGGGGTCGTAGCCCTCATAGACGAGCTGCCACGGATCGTCGGCCTCGGTGGCGGCGTTCTGCCGCAGATCCGCGGCCAGTCGCCGCAGGAACTCGCAGACGGCCAAGGGGTTTTCGAGGCTGAACAGCGCCGCCGACGGGCGATCGCCGTTCTCGTCATGGCGCACCACGATTCCCACGCCGTCGAATTGCAACGCGTCGAAGGCGTCCTCGTCGGTGATGTCGTCGCCGATGTAGATCGGCAACACCGCGTCGGGGCCGGCGGCACCGTCGATTCCGTCGCCGTGGCCGTCGATTCGTTGCAGGAGCCAGTCCAGCGTCGCGCCCTTGTTCCAGTCGATGTCCGGGCGTAGCTCGACGACCTTGCGGCCGGACGTGACCCGGAAACCTTCGGACCGGCCGAGGCTGCGGACCGCCGCGATGATCCGGTCGATGTCCGCGGGATCGGCATTGCGGTAGTGGACCGCCACGGCAAAACGCTTGTGCTCGACCATGATCCCGGATACGTCACCGAGCGTCTCCACCAGCCGCTTGGCCGCGTCCGCCAGCGCGTCGACCACGCCGGCGGCGTCGGGGTTCTCGTGGTGGGTGCCGTCCGGTGCGGACAGCTCGAAGCCGTGGCTGCCCGCGTACCACAATCCGTCGACACCGACGCGGCCGCGCACGTCCGCCAGGTCCCGGCCGCTGATCACCGCGACGGGGCACTGGGCGCTCAGCGCACGCAACGCGTCGGCGGCGCCGTCGACCGGTGTCGCCGCGTCCGGCCGCGCGACGATCTCGGACAGCGTGCCGTCGAAGTCGAGGAACACCGCGGGCCGGCGGGTCGCGACCAGTTCCTTGAGCTGGTTGTACACCTGCAGCGCGTCGGCGATGGCGGGCATGTCCGTGCCGCCGCGCCGCACCGAGATCTCGGCGAGGTCGGCGACGACGGTGTCGGCGCCGGCTTCCAGCAGTTCATCGGCGTGGCCGTTACGCTGCAGGCCGAGGACCAGGCCGAAGCCGCCGTCCCGGCCGGCCCGCACCCCGTCGGCGTCGCGCCCGATCACCACGCAGCGGACGGGCCGGACGCCCAGGTGACCGGCCATGTCGGTCAGTATCGCCGGCCGGTGCTTTCCGTCGAGGTCGTCGTCGATCAGAACGTCGACGAGTTCGGCGACGCCGGCGGCGCGCAGCGCCGTTGCGCATTCGCGGGTGGTCGAGCACACGGCGGTGGCGGCGCCGACTTCGCGCAGCCGGCGCAGCAGCGGCACGGTGGAATCGCAGACCTGCACCGCGCCGGCCCCGCCCTCGGCGACCATGCAGTCGAGGTCGAAGATCACCGCGTCGTGGTAGCGCCGGTCGATGGTGGCGGGCCATTCGGTCACCGGTGTGACGATGCCACAGCGGGGGGCCCGATCGAACCCGTGCGAGCCGATCGGGGCCCCTTGTCCACGCGGTTGAGGACTAAAGCCTCATGCCCGACGGCCATTCCCGCCATAGCGTTTTCAACTGAACGAGGGGAGTGCTACATGTCCGGACCCGCCAACCGGTACGGGATCCTCGCCGGCGTCGACGGATCGCCCGCGTCCAACGCCGCCGTCTGCTGGGCGGCGCGTGAGGCGGCACTGCGGCACGTCCCGCTGACCGTGGTGCACATGGTGAACGCCGCCGTGCCGATGTACCCGCAGTTCCCGCTGTCGTCGGGTGTGTCGGCCTGGGAGGAGGGGGAGGGCCGTCGGGTCCTCGAGCAGGCGGTCAAGATCGCCGAGGACGCCGTGCCCACCGACCGCAAGGTCGCCGTGTCCAGCGAGCTCAGGTGCTCGCCACCGGTGCCTACGCTGGTGGACATGTCCGAAGACGCGGAACTGCTGGTCGTGGGCAGCCACGGGCGCGGCACGGTGGCGCGGGCGCTGCTGGGCTCGGTCAGCTCGAACGTGGTGCGCAGCGCGCACTGCCCGGTCGCGGTGGTACGCGACGAGGATCCGCTGATGCCCCATCCCGCGCAGGCCCCGGTGCTGGTGGGCGTCGACGGTTCGCCGGCCTCGGAGCTCGCCGTGACGATCGCCTTCGACGAAGCGTCCCGGCGCGGCGTGGACCTGCAGGCCCTGCACGCGTGGAGCGACGTCCAGGTGTACGAACTGCCGGGGATGGACTGGGCGACGGTCAAGGAGGAGGCCGAGCTCAGCCTCGCCGAACGGCTGGCGGGGTGGCAGGAGTGCTACCCCGATGTCACGGTGCATCGGCTCGTCGAATGTGACCGTCCGGCAAGGCAGTTGATCGAGAAGGCGGAGGGCGCTCAGCTGGTCGTCGTGGGCAGCCACGGCCGGGGCGGGCTGACCGGCATGCTGCTGGGGTCGGTCAGCAACGCCGTCCTGCACTCGGTCCGCATGCCGGTGATCGTCGCGCGGCCGCGCTGAGCCCATGGATACGGCGACCACTGCCGCGCCGGCGATGACGACCGCGATGCCCTACGTCGAGGTGCGGGAGACCCACACGGGTGTGGTTGTGCTGGCCGGTGACCGCGCCTTCAAGGCCAAGAAGCCGGTCCTGACCGACTTCCTCGACTTCCGGACGCCGGAGCGGCGCGAGCGCGCCTGCGCCCGGGAGGTCGAGTTGAACAGCCGCCTGTCGCCGCAGAGTTATCTCGGCGTCGCCCACCTCAGCGACCCCGCCGGCGGGCCGGCGGAACCGGTCGTCGTCATGCGCCGCTACCGCGACGAGGACCGGCTGGCGTCGCTGGTGACCCGCGGCCCGGACGACGCCGTCCGCGGCGTGCTGGACGCCGTCGCCGCGACCCTGGCCGGATTCCACGCCATTGCCGAGCGCGGCCCGCTGATCGACGCCCAGGGCGATGCCGGGGCGATCGGGCGGCGCTGGGCCGAGAACCTGACGGAACTCGACCGCTACGCGGGGTTGCCGGTTCCCGGCGTCGCGGCCGGGGAGGTGGCGCGGCTGCGGCACCTCGCCGAGGAATTCTTGGCGGGGCGCGGGCCCCTGTTCGCCGGCCGCGTCGCGGCGGGGCGCATCGTCGACGGGCACGGCGACCTGCTCGCCGACGACATCTTCTACGCGGGCGGGCGGCCGGCGCTGCTGGACTGCCTCGAGTTCGACGACGAACTGCGCTACGTCGACTGCATCGACGACGCCGCCTTCCTCGCAATGGATCTGGACTTCCTCGGCCGCGACGACCTCGGGGCCTACTTCCTGGACCGCTACGCCGAGCACGCGGCGGACACCGCGCCGGCGGAGCTTCGGGACTTCTACGTCGCCTACCGCGCCGTCGTCCGCGCGAAGGTCGAATGCCTGCGGTTCACCCAGGGCAAACCGGGGGCCGCCGACGACGCCGCCCGCCACCTGGACATCGCGGGCCGGCACCTGCGCAACGGCACCGTGCGGCTGGCGCTCGTCGGCGGCAACCCGGGCACCGGCAAGTCCACTCTGGCGCAAGGGCTTTCAGAAGCCTTCGGAGCTCAGGTGATCTCGACCGACGACGTCCGGCGCCAACTGCGCGAGGCTGACGTCATCGCCGGCGATTCCGGCGTCCTGGACATCGGACTGTACAGCCCGGAGAACGTCGCGACGGTTTACAACGTGGTCCTGCGGCGGGCCCGGGAGTCGCTGGGCAACGGCCGGTCGGTGATCCTGGACGGCACGTGGCGTGACCCGCGGATGCGTGCGCAGGCGTACCGTCTTGCCGACGAAACGCATTCGGCAATGGTCGAACTCATGTGCTCGTCGACGACCGGCCTGGCGGCCGACCGGATCACGACCCGGCGGCCGGGCAACTCGGAGGTGACCCCGGAGATCGCCGCGGCACTGGCCGCGCACGATTCCGGCTGGGACGACGCGCACCGCATCGACACCTCCCGCCCCGTCGAGCAGGTGCTGGCGCAGGCCCTCGGCATCTGGCAGCAGACAACGCTCCGACGACGCCCGGGGTGATGGCATGGGAGTGAAAGGGCCCGCGGAAGGGCTTACGCCCGAGGCGATTCGCGACGCAGTGACGCTTGCGTGTCGCGCACCGTCGCTGCACAACAGCCAGCCCTGGCGGTGGGTCGTCGAGGACTCGACGCTGCACCTGTGGGCCGATCCCCGGCAGTCGATGCCGGGGACCGACCGCACCGGCCGGGAGCTGATATTGAGCTGTGGCGCGGTACTCGACCACCTGCGGGTGGCCATGGCCGCCGCCGGTTGGGCCGCCGACACCGAACGGCTCCCCGAGCCGGGCGAGCCCGACCACCTCGCCGCCGTGCGGTTCCGCCCGATGGACACGGTGACCCGGGCGGACCGGTTGCGGGCGGACGCGATCCTGCGGCGCCGCACCGACCGGCTGCCGTTCGACCCGCCGCCCCGCTGGCCGGCCGTGCATGCCGCGCTGTGCCGCACGGTGGCACCCTACGACGTGCTGCTGGACGTGGTGGCCGACGAGCAGCGCCCCCGGTTGGCCGAGGAGTCCGCGCTCGAGGAGACGCTGCGCCGTTACGACACCACCTATGTGTCCGAATTGCGCTGGTGGACATCGCCATTCGAATCAGACGCCACGCATGTTCCCGAAAGCGTGCTGGTGTCCGCTTCCGACGCCGACCGCGTCGACGTCGCCCGCTCCTTTCCGCCGGCGGGCGCTTCCGGGCGCCGCGCCGCGGTCGACCACGACCGCTCGAAAATCGTGGTGCTGTCCACCCCCCACGGCGACGACCGCCCCGAGGTGTTGCGCTGCGGCGAAGCGCTCTCGGCGGTGTTGATCGAGTGCACCGTGACCGGCCTGGCCACCTGCACGGTGACCCACCTGACCGAGGTCCCGGCGAGCCGCACCGTGATCGCGGAGATCGTCGGGACCGCGGGACAGCCGCAGCTGCTGGTCCGCGTCGGGGGTGCACCGTCGGACGGCCGGCGCGCCGAACGCACCGAGCGGCGTCTGGTCACCGAGGTCCTCACGTTCGGGACCGGGAGAGAGGAGCGCCGATGACTCGGCACTGGCTGGTAATGGAGGACCCCGGCGAAGGGTCCCGGTTCGTCACCCGGCTGGCGGGGGCCGGCCGGCATCTGCCCGAAACCCACCTCACCACCGAAGATTTGATGGCGACCACCCGCCACCACACCCACATCGACCTGGAGCGGCTGACCGGAATCCGTGAACGCCGCGTCTCGGTCGGCGACGAGGACTCCTACACGCTGGCCACCGCGGCGGCGCGCAACGCGCTCGCCACCGCGGGGACGGACCCGGCCTCGCTCGACGTGGTGGTCAACTGCAGCATCACCAAGTTCCGCGGGGGTCTGACCCAATGGCTGGAGCCCTCGACGAGCAGTGCGGTGGCCCGCGGGATCGGGGCGCACCACGCGATGACGTTCGACGTGTCCAACGCCTGCGCCGGGATGCTCACCGGGGTCACCATCGTCAACAACTGGATCCGGCAGGGGATCGTCGAGCGCGCCCTCGTCGTCAGCGGCGAGTACATCTCCCAGCTCGGTCACAACGCGGCCCGGCACATCCGCAACATCATGAGCAAGGAACTCGCCTCGCTGACCCTCGGTGACGCCGGTGCCGCGCTGGTGCTGGAGCGGGCACCCGCCGGTTCGGCCGGCATCAGCCTGGCGGGGTTCACCACGGTCGCCGACTACAGCAGGCTCTGTCTGGCCTACCCGCGCGGTCACGACCCGGGAGCGCGGATGTTCACCGACTCCCGCGCGATCCAGCGGGCGGCCATGGACAACACCCCGGTGCTGCTGCAGGAAGTCCTTGACACGGCGGGGATTTCGATCCACGACGTCGACCATGTGATCACCCATCAGACGTCGGCCCGGGCCATCCGCAAGGGGATGACGCGGATGTCGGAGTCCTTCGGCGACGCGCCCCGCCACGACGCGGTGATCACCGTCGACCGCTACGGCAACACGGCGTCGACGACGCACACCGTAGCCCTGGTCGAGGAATTGGAGGCCGGGCACGTCGCGCCCGGCGAGACGATCGCGTTGATCGCGCTGGCCTCCGGATTGGAGATCGGGGTGGTCCTGCTGACCCTGGACGAGGAGGTGGTGAGCCGCTATGGGCACCACGATTGAACGCATCGACATCGCCTGCCCCCAGGGCGTGGGTGGGTGGCGTCACCGGCACAGCGCCCTGCACCTGGCCGTCGCCGCGGCGAAGGACTGCCTGAAGGGGGCGGGCTGCGACGCGGCCGAGCTGGACCTGGTGGTCAACGCGGGGATCTACCGCGACCGCAACCTGGGCGAACCGGCGCTGGCGGCGCTGATCCAGGACGACATCGGGGCCAACCCCGAGGAGCCGCACGCCGGCGGGCACGGCACGTTCTCCTTCGACATCGCCAACGGGGCCTGCGGAGTGCTCACCGCGCTGCAGATCGTCGACGGGTTCCTGCGGGCGCGCAGCATCCGCCACGCGATCGTCGTGGCCAGCGACGCCGACCCGGGTCACGGCCTCAGCGAGCACTTCCCGTTCTCCGCGGCCGGGGCGGCGGTGTTGTGCGGCTGGTCCGACGACGACTACGGCCTGGGCCGCGTGTCGTGGGTGAATTCGGCGGAGGACGACGGAACATTCTCCGCAACAGTGGGTTTCGCCGATGCCCGCAACGTGCTCCGGTTCGGTCAGTCGCCGGGGATGGACGAGGAGTTCGCCACCGTCGCGGCCCGGGCGGCGCGCCGGTGCCTGGACGCCGCATCGGTGGAGCCGGCGGACGTCGACCTGATCGTCGCCGCACCGCCGCGGCCCGGGTTTCGCGCCGCGCTGGGCGAGCGGCTCGGGTTTCCGGAGGAGCGCATCGCCGTCGCCGACGACGAGCGCATGCACACCGCGGCGTTGGCCGCCGCGTTCGAGGGGCAGGCCGGGCGGCTCGCGGCGGGCGCGCGGGTCCTGTTCGTCGCCGCGGGCGCCGGGGTCACCGCCGGTGCCGCGCTCTACCGTCAGCCGCCGGGCCGCGCGTGATGGAAGGCATCGAGCGGATCGCCCTGAGCACCGGCGGCGGCGACGCGCCGGGACTCAACGCGGTGATCCACGCGGCCACGCTGGCCGCCCGCAACCGCGGCTGGGAGGTCGTCGGGATCCGCGACGGCTTCAACGGATTGCTTTCCCCGGACGACTATCGCGGCGACGGTTCCGAGGGCGGGTTGATCGAGCTGACCCGCGACCGGGTGCGCGGCATCATCCACCAGGGCGGCACGATCCTCGGCACCACCAATCGCGGGAACCCGACCGCCTATCCGGTGCAACAGGGCGGTGCTTGGACCGAGGTGGACCGCACGCCGGAGCTGCTCGGACGCTTCAAGGAGCACCGGATCGACGCGTTGATCACCGTCGGCGGCGACGGCACGATGGCGATCGGCCACCACCTGCACGAGGCCGGGCTGCGCCTGGTCGGCGTGCCCAAGACCATCGACAACGACCTGGACAAGACGACGACGACATTCGGCTTCGACTCCGCCGTGGACTTCGCGTCGCAGTGCATCGACCGGCTGTTCACCACCGCCACCTCGCATGGCCGGATCATCGTGGTGGAGGTGATGGGCCGCTACGCGGGATGGATCGCGTTGAACGCCGGCATGGCGTCGGGGGTGCACGCGATCCTCATTCCCGAGATCCCGTTCAGTCTCGAACCGGTGGCGGCGTTGATCGCCGACCGCGAGCGGCACGGCGCGAAGTTCTCCATCGTCTGCGTCGCCGAGGGCGCCCGGCCGGCCGGCGGGGAGGTGTCGATCCTGGGCAAGTCGCGGGGGCAGGCCGAACGGCTCGGCGGCATCGGCACCAAAGTGGCCGCCGAACTGCAGCGGATGACCGGGCGGGAAGCGCGCACCGTCGTGCTCGGCCACCTGCTGCGGGGCGGATCGCCCACCTCGTTCGACCGCCTGCTCGGCCTGCGTTTCGGGGCGGCCGCCGTGCGTGCCCTCGAGGAAGGCCAGCGCGGCGTGATGGTGGCGCTGAACCCACCGACGGTCGACTACGTGCCGATCGCCGAGGCCACCCGCCGGCAGAAGAGGGTCCCGCTCGACTGCGACTCGCTGCTGACCGCCCGCGACATGGGGATCAACTTCGGCGACGAGATGCCCACGTACAGCACGATCGGCGTATAACGCTCAGGCCGCACCACTGTCCTCATCCCCGTCGCCGTCTGCGCGCAGGAGTTTTTCGGGGTGCCAGTAGATGTTGGTGCGGGGTTGGGCGCGGTCGAGGTGTGGGGGTGGGATCCATTCGGTGTCGCCTTTGGTGTTTTTTGCGAATGGTCCAGCCTCGGGGTTGCACGAGGCGGTGGTGGGGGCCGCAGCCCTATCACGGCTCGATACCATGGCCGGGTGGTGTGGTGGAACTTCGGTCCGCTGTTGTTCCTGGTCATCGTCCTTGCGGCGATGGTCCTCGGCCGGTTCGCGCCACGGTGGCGCGCGCGCGGTCAGGTGGCGAGCGGCACGCTACTGGTGACCGGTGTCAGCCCGCGGCCGGACGCTAGCGGCGAGCAATACGTCACCATCGCCGGTGTCATCAACGGTCCGATGGTCAATAGCTTCGGCAGACTAGGTCCACAGACCAGCGAATGGGCCGTTTATCAACGCATGGTGATGGACGTCGACCACTGGCCGACGATTGGCCAGCAGCTGCCGGTGCTGTATTCACCGAGGAATCCGCACAAGAACTGGCGGTTGGGCGCCGGCTAAACCGCCTGGCCGCCTAACACTTGTGCAGGATGCTGCGTGTTACACCCCACAGAAACCGAAGTGACACAAGTTATTTGGTGAAAGGAGGTCGGGCGGCCTCCGGCGGTTAAGTGCCCTATTGCGCCCGCGCGAACTCCTGCTCCAGCGCGAGGATCTGGCGCGTCGTCTTGACCACCACGTCCGGGTTCAGGCTGATCGAGTCGATGCCCAGGCGCACCAGGAACTCGGCCATGTCCGGGTAGTCCGAGGGCGCCTGCCCGCACAGGCCGGAGTGAATCCCGTTGCGGCGGCAGCCTTCCACGGCCAGGCGGATCATTTCCTTGACGCCGTCGTCGCGCTCGTCGTAGTCGAACGCCACGATCTCGCTGTCCCGGTCCACGCCGAGGGTGAGCTGGGTCAGATCGTTGGAGCCGATGGAGAAGCCGTCGAAGCGCTTGGCGAACTCGTCGAGCAGGATGACGTTGTTGGGGATCTCGCACATCGCATACACCTGCAGCCCGTTGTCGCCGCGCCGCAGGCCGTGTTCGGCCATCGTGGCCAGCACCAGGTCCGCCTCGGCGACCCGGCGCACGAACGGCAGCATGATGACGACGTTCGTCAGGCCCATGTCGTCGCGGACACGTTGCATCGCGCGGCATTCCAGCGCGAAGCCCTCGGCGTAGGCCGGGTGGGCGTAGCGCGAGGCGCCACGGAAGCCGATCATCGGGTTGGCCTCGGTCGGTTCGAAGCCGCGGCCGCCGATCAGGCTGGCGTACTCGTTGGTCTTGAAGTCCGACATCCGCACCACCACGGGCTTGGGCCAGAACGCGGCCGCGATCGTGCCGATCCCCTCGGAGAGGCGCTGCACGAAGAACTCCGCGCCGTCGGCGTAGCCGTAGGTGAGCCGCTCGATCGTGCGGCGCGCCGCGGCGTTGTCGACCTTGTCGGGATGCAACAGGGCCAGCGGGTGCACCTTGATGTATTCGCCGACGATGAACTCCATCCTGGCCAGTCCCACACCGTCGTTCGGCAGAAACGACGTCTTGAAGGCCCGGTCCGGATTGCCCAGGTTGACCATGATCTCGGTGCGCGGCCGCGACAGGTCGGCCACCTCGGTGCGCTCCACGTGGAAGCCCACCTCGCCGCGGTACACCCGCCCGGTGTCGCCCTCGACGCACGACACCGTGACGACCTCGCCGTCGGGCACGCGCGTGGTGGCGTCGCCCGCGCCGACCACGGCCGGGATGCCGAGCTCGCGGGCGATGATCGCCGCGTGGCAGGTGCGCCCGCCGCGGTTGGTGACGATCGCGGCGGCGATCTTCATGACCGGCTCCCAGTCCGGTGTGGTGATGTCGGCGACCAGTACATCGCCGGGCCGGAAGTCCGACATGCGCCCGAGGTTATCCATCCGTTTCGCCACGCCGGAGGCGACCTTCTCGCCGACCGAGCGGCCCTCGGTGAGTATCTCGCCCTCCGCTTCCAGTACATAGGTTTCCACCGTCGCCGAGCTGCGTTGGGAGGCCGCGGTCTCCGGGCGCGCCTGCACGATGTAGAGCTTGCCGTCCAGACCGTCCTTGGCCCACTCGATGTCCATCGGGCGCCCGTAGTGCCGCTCGATGGCGCACGCGTAGCCGGCCAGCTCGAGCACGTCGTCGTCGGTGATGCAGAACCGGCCGCGGTCGGCCTTCGGCGTGGGGATGTTGCGGGTCGTGTGTTTCGTGCCGCCCTGGACGAACACCATCTTGACCGCCTTGTCGCCGATCAGGCGGCGCAGCACGGCGCGGTGCCCGGCCTCATACGTCGGCTTGTGGACGTAGAACTCGTCGGGGTCGACCGCGCCCTGGACGACGTTCTCGCCCAGGCCGTAGGCGCCGGTCACGAACACGACGTCGGTGAAACCGGACTCGGTGTCGAGGGTGAACATCACCCCCGAGGAGGCGAGGTCGGAGCGCACCATCTTCATCACGCCGATCGACAGCGCGACCTTGAAGTGGTCGAAGCCCTGGTCGATGCGGTAGTGGATGGCCCGGTCGGTGAACAGGCTGGCGAAACAGCGGCGGCACGCGTCCAGCAGGCTCTCGGGCCCCGTGATGTTGAGGAAGGTCTCCTGCTGGCCGGCGAAGCTCGCTGTCGGCAGGTCCTCGGCGGTGGCCGAGCTGCGCACGGCGAGGCTGACGTCGTCGCCGTACTCGTCCTGCAGCGCGCGGTAGGCGTCCAGGATCTCACCGGCCAGGTCGGCGGGGAGGCCGGCGCCGTAGACGATCTCGCGGGCGCGTTTGCCCTTGCGCGCCAACGCGGTGACGTCCGCCGGGTCGATCTCGTCGAGCTCGGCGTGCAGCGCGTCCCAGGAGTCGGCGCGGTCCAGCATGTGCTTGTAGGCCTCGGCGGTGATGGCGAACCCGTGCGGCACCCGGACGCCCTGCTGCGACAGCTTCTGGAACATTTCGCCGAGCGAGGCGTTCTTGCCGCCCACGAGCGGCACGTCGGCGATGCCGAACTCCTCGAAGAAGCGAATGTAGGTGAACCCGGTCATGATCTGTTCCTTCGCGTCGTCGCCCATCCGCCGCGAAACCGCTCGGGCGTCACCTGATGACGATATGGCCGCGGCCGGCGCGGCACAGCTTTCGTTTGGCACCCAAGCTGAGGACTTCCGGCCCTGATCGGGGGCGCTGCCGCGGTGGACAGTGACGGGATGGAGCATCTGACCGCCCTGGACGCCGCCTTCCTGGAGGTCGAGGACGCCGACCCGCACGTGAGCCTGGCGGTGGGCGGGGTGTCGGTCGTCGAGGGCCCCGCTCCGCGCTACGACGAGTTCGTCGCGGCCTTCACGCGGCGGGCGGCGACGATCCCGCGCTGCAGGCAGGTGCTGCGGACCCACCCGCTGGATCTGCGGCCACCGGAGTGGGTGGACGACCCGCACTTCGACCTGTCGCGCCACCTGCACCGCGCTGCGCTGCCCCATCCGGGCGGCGACGCCGAGCTCTTCGAGATGATTGCTGCCCTGATGGAGCACCGGCTCGACCGCGAGCGCCCGCTGTGGGACTGCTGGATCATCGAGGGCCTCAGCGACGACCGGTGGGCCGTGTTGATCAAACTGCACCACTGCATCGCCGACGGCATCGCGACCACGCAGATGATGACGAGGTTCAGCGACGACGACGCCGGCACCTTCGCCACCGACATCGCCGGCTCCAAGGGGCAAGCGCCCCCGGGCGTGAGCCTGGCGCGGATGAGCCTGAACCCGCTGAGCTGGGTGCGCGAGATCGGGCGGGGCGCCCTGGCGGCCGAGCACGCCGCCGTGGGTGCGGCCGAGCTGACGGCCGGACTGGTGCGTCCGGCCCGGCCGTCGTCGCTGAACGGCCCGCTCACGACGATGCGGCGCTACAGCGCGGCCCGGGTCCGGCTGGCCGACCTGCAGAAGGTGTCCCGGGAATTCGGTGTGACGCTCAACGACGTTGCGCTGGCGGCGATCACGAACAGCTATCGCAGCGTCCTGCTGGAGCGGGGCGAACGGCCTGGCCACGATTCGCTGCGCACCCTGGTTCCGGTGTCGGTCCGCACGGCCGACCACTTCGCGGCCACCGACAACCGGGTCTCGGCGATGCTGCCGCTGCTGCCGGTCGACGAGCCGGACCCGGTGCGCCAACTGCGGTTGGTGCACGAACGCCTCGGCCGGGCCAAGGCCAGCGGTCAAAGCGACGGCGGCAGCGCGGCGGTGGCGATGGCCGGCAACGTCCCGTTCGCCCTCTCGGCGTGGGCGGTCCGCTTGCTTGCGCGGCTGCCGCAACGCGCCGTCGTCGGCCTGGCGACCAATGTGCCCGGGCCGCGGAGCCGGCAGCGGCTGCTGGGCCGGCGGGTGCTGGAGATCCTGCCGGTGCCGCCGATCGCCCTGCAGGTGCGCACCGGCGTCGCGATGGTCAGCTACGCCGACGCGTTCGTGTTCGGCATCACCGCCGACTACGACGCGGCATGCGACATCGAGGTGCTCGCCGCGGGAATCGAGGACGGGGTGGCCCAACTGGTGGCCGCCAGCCGCGCGCGGCGCGGCAAGCGGGCCCCGGCGCCGACGGGCTAACCCGTCTCCCGACCCGCCGCGCGGCCCTGTGCGGCGTGGCGGGCTCGCTGGTGTCCGTCAGCAGGAGGTGGTCGAACTCCGACCGGGATCTCGGGGCTACGCCCGATGCGCGGAAGTCCTCGGCGATCTGCTCGGCCAGTGCCCGCAGCTTGACGTTGGTTTCCTGCGACAACCATTTGAGCAGGTTGAACGCGGCGTCGCAGGTGATGCCATAGACCAACATCAGCATGCCTTTGGCCTGCTCGATGGCGGCGCGGCTCTCGCTGATGCGGGCCAGCTTCGCGCTGACGGCACCCTCCTTCACCTCTTCGGCCGGGGAGGTGACGTCGACGTAGAAGCCGTGTGTCCCGACCACTTCGCCGTCGTCGTCGCAGAGCTGGTCCCCGACGACGACGATGGAGCGAACTCGGCCACGAGTGTCGATGATCCGGTGGCCGGTGCTGAATGCCTGACGCGTGCGGATCATCTGGTCGAGGCTCGCCGCGACCTGCCCGCGGTCGTCGGGGTGTTTGTGCGCGAGCACCAGCTCGGTGGTCGGGGTGACGCTGCCGGGCTCGTAGCCGTGTATCCGCTGCACCTGGTCCGACCATTCCCAGCGCTGGCCGGCGAAGTAGAACCGGAACCAGCCGACCCGTTGCGGCGTGCCGCCGGCCAGGGCCTGCTCTACGTTCTCGGTGTCGCCGTTGAGATCCCATCTCATCGGTCGGCGTGGCTCTTCAGGCGCAGGGCGGGCAGGCGGCAACCGCGAATACGATGCGGCCGCCGCCGTGCCCACCCGTGGTTCAGGCGTCGATGACCTCGCGTTTGACCGTGTTGTCGTTGATCGCCGTGTTGCCGCCGCGGTCGACGGAGATCTTGCGCGGCTTGGCCTTCTCCGCGACCGGGATGTGCAGCCTCAGGACGCCCTCGCGGTAGGTGGCCTCGATCCTGTCGGTGTCGAGGTTTTCGCCGAGGACGAGCTGGCGGCTGAAGACGCCGCGCGGCCGCTCGGTGGCCAGCATCTCCCGGTTGGGGTCCAGGGCCGGCCGTTCCGCGCGCACGGTCACGACGTTGCGCTCGATGTCGATGTCCAGCGAGTCGGCGTCGATGCCCGGTAGGTCGAATTCGACGATGAAATTCTCGCCGTCGCGCCAGGCATCCATCGGCATCACCGCCGGCCGCGCCGCGGTGCCGAATACCTGTTGGGTCAAGCGGTCCAGATCACGGAACGGGTCGGTGCGCATCAGCATGGCGGTCACCTCTCACTCCTCGTCTTTCGTGGTGAAACTGCCTATCTATGCCATGTGGCATAGATTTTGTATAGCATTGTCGACACATCAACGCAACTGTGGTAGACAACTTTCCTGTATCAGCTAAATGAGGAGTGCCCCGATGCCCGACCAGCCTGGCGACAGCGGTGCGCCGGCGCCCGACCGCGGCGTGTACGGAATCTCCGTGGCCGCCGAACTCTCCGGTGTCGCGGTGCAGTCGCTGCGGCTCTACGAGCGCCACGGATTGCTGACGCCCGCCCGCAGCGATGGCGGCACGCGGCGCTACAGCGCCGATGACCTGGCCCGGCTGCAGCGCATCAGCGCCCTGGTGGATGACGGCGTCAATCTCGCCGGTATCGCCCGCATCCTGTCGCTCGAGGACGACAACGCCGCGCTGTCAGCGGACAACACCGATCTGCGGTCCATCAACCGCAGGCTGCGCGACGCGCCCCAGGCTGGCGAGCCCGCCCCGTAGCCCGAACCGCCGCAGCCCTGACCCGTGGCGCGGGCCCGCCGATTGTGGGCGCCGGCACGGGGTCGCGACGCTGCTCGCGGGCAGTCACCGGGCGGCGGCTGCCGTCGCGATGGCGCCGGCAGGACCTCGGGCAGGCCCGAACGGGTGCCGGAGTGGGGCGCTCTGCCCGCGGGCGGCGACGAATCGAGGGCTCCATGGACGATCTTGATTTCGACAGTTGCGATCTCGAGGAGACCGAGGAGTTTCTGGTCCGCACCTACGTGCCGATGCGCATCAGCGGCGTCGGGTAACCCTCCCGCGCCCGCATCCACCGCCGGTGGATTGGCTCGGTCAACTTCGCGGCCCACGTCTACGCCACCCCGCGCGCCGTGCAGGACGTGTTCCGCCGGCACCTGGACATGACGCCGATGCAGTACCTGTGGCGGGTCCGGCTGGACCGCGCGCATCGCGACCTGATCGAGTCGGACCCGGGCGCGACGACCGTGGGCGCCGTCGCCGCGCACGGGGGATTCGCCCACCAGGGCCGCTTCGCCAGGCTCTACCGCCCGACCTACGGCGGGAGCCCCAACCAGACGCTGAGCGCCTGACTCTGCGCGATCGAAAGCTTCTGCACGCCAGGATTTTTCGGGGCGCTGCAGCGGTCCTGAGTTTCGGCGCCCGCAGGACGGGTATGGGCCAGGCATGAAGGCTGTCACATGGCACGGCAAACGCGACGTCCGGGTGGAGTCGGTTCCCGATCCCAGGATCGAAAAGCCCACCGACGCGATCATCGAGGTCACCTCGACCAACATCTGCGGCTCCGACCTGCACCTCTACGAGGTGCTCGGGGCCTTCATGAAGCCCGGTGACGTGCTGGGCCACGAGCCGATGGGGATCGTCCGCGAGGTCGGTGGGGAAACGGGCGACCTGCGGGTCGGCGACCGCGTCGTCATCCCCTTCCAGATCTCGTGCGGCAGCTGCTACATGTGCGACAAGCAGCTCTACACCCAGTGCGAGACCACCCAGGTGCGCGAAAAGGGTATGGGAGCAGCACTGTTCGGCTATTCGGAGCTCTACGGCGAGGTGCCCGGGGGCCAGGCCGAACTGCTGCGTGTGCCCCAGGCCCAGTTCACGCACATCAAAGTGCCTGAGGGGCCGCCGGATTCGCGCTTCGTCTACCTGTCCGACGTGCTGCCGACCGCCTGGCAGGCGGTGGCCTACGCCGACATCCCGGAGGGCGGCACGGTGGCGGTGCTCGGCCTGGGCCCGATCGGGGACATGGCCGCGCGCATCGCCGACCATCTCGGCTACCGCGTCATCGCGGTGGACCTGGTGCCCGAACGGCTGGCGCGGGCCGCGCAGCGCGGCATTCACACTGTCGACCTGGGGCGGCTGGACGGCCCGGTCGGCGACGCGGTCCGCGACCTGACGGACGGCCGGGGCCCGGACTCCGTGATCGACGCGGTGGGAATGGAGGCGCACGGCTCCCCGGTGGCCCAACTAGCCCAGCAGGCCACCGGCATGCTGCCGGACGTGGTCGCCAAGCGGCTGATGCAGACCGCCGGAATCGACCGGCTAGCCGCCGTGCACTCGGCCATCGACATCGTGCGTCGCGGCGGGACGATCTCGCTGGCTGGGGTCTACGGCGGAATGGCCGACCCCTTCCCGATGCTGATCATGTTCGACAAGCAGGTGACCGTGCGGATGGGCCAGGCCAACGTCAAGCGCTGGGTGGACGACATCATGCCGCTGCTGACCGACGACGACCCGCTCGGCGTGGATACGTTCGCGACCCACGTGCTGCCCCTGGACGAGGCGCCGCACGGCTACGAGATCTTCCAGAAGAAACAGGACGGTGCCGTGAAAGTGCTGCTGAAACCGTGACCGGGGCCCGGGGTGGCCCGCAAAAGCCCTGTCTGCCAAAGACATTCCCGTAAGCCGGTTTGATCGCCGCGCCACTCGGGTATCAGGTGCGCCATGACGAGCGCCGAAGTACCCGTCCCCACGCCCACCGGTGAACTCTGGCCGGGCAAGGCCTACCCGCTGGGTGCCACCTACGACGGCGCGGGGACCAACTTCGCGGTCTTCTCCGAGGCGGCCGAGCGAGTCGAGCTGTGCCTGTTCGACGCCGACGGCACCGAGTCGCGGGTGCGGCTGCCCGAGGTCGACGGGTTCGTCTGGCACTCCTACATCCCCGGTATCGAACCCGGCCAGCGCTACGGCTACCGCGTCCACGGCCCGTACGACCCGGAGAACGGGCTGCGGTGCAACCCGAACAAGCTGCTGGTGGACCCGTACTCGAAGGCCATCGACGGCAGCTTCGAGTGGAACCAGTCCCTGTTCGGCTACAACTTCGGTGACCCCGACAGCCGCAACGACGAGGACTCCGCGCCCAGCATGCCCAAGTCGGTGGTGATCAGCCCGTACTTCGACTGGGGCAACGACCGGCCGCCGGGCCACGAGTACGCCGACAGCGTGATCTACGAGGCGCACGTCAAGGGCCTTACCCAGACCCACCCCGACATCCCCGACCAGATGCGCGGCACCTACGCCGGGGTGGCGCACCCGGTGATGATCGAGCACCTCAAGAGCATCGGAGTCACCGCGATCGAGCTGATGCCGGTGCACCACTTCGCCAACGACTCGACCCTGGTCGACAAGGGTCTGTCGAACTACTGGGGCTACAACACGATCGGGTTCTTCGCGCCCGACTTCAAATACTCCAGCTCGAAGTCGCCGGGCGGACAGGTGCAGGAGTTCAAGGCGATGGTGCGCGCCCTGCACGAGGCGGACATCGAGGTCATCTTGGACGTCGTCTACAACCACACCGCCGAGGGCAACCACATGGGACCGACGCTGTGCATGCGCGGCATCGACAACGCCGCCTACTACCGGCTGGTCGACGACGACAAGCGCTACTACATGGACTACACCGGCACGGGCAACAGCCTCAACGTCGGGCATCCGCACGCGCTGCAGCTGATCATGGACTCGCTGCGCTACTGGGTGCTGGAGATGCACGTGGACGGATTCCGTTTCGACCTGGCCTCGACTCTGGCCCGCGAGTTCTACGACGTGGACCGGCTGGCCACGTTTTTCGAACTCGTGCAACAGGATCCGACGGTCAGCCAGGTCAAGCTCATTGCGGAACCGTGGGACGTCGGGCCGGGCGGCTATCAGGTGGGCAACTTCCCGCCGCAGTGGACTGAGTGGAATGGCAAGTACCGCGACACCGTCCGCGACTTCTGGCGGGGCGAGCCCGCAACGCTCGACGAGTTCGCCTACCGGCTGTCGGGGTCGTCCGACCTCTACGAGCACACCGCGCGCCGGCCGGTGGCCTCGATCAACTTCGTCACCGCCCACGACGGGTTCACGCTGCGCGACCTGGTGTCCTACAACGAGAAGCACAACGAGGCCAACGGCGAGGACAACAACGACGGCGAGAGTCACAACCGCTCGTGGAACTGCGGCGCCGAGGGGCCGACCGACGACGCCGACGTCAACGAGCTGCGCGCCCGCCAGCAGCGCAACTTCCTGACCACTCTGCTGCTGTCGCAGGGGGTGCCGATGATCTGCCACGGCGACGAACTCGGGCGCACCCAGGACGGCAACAACAACGGCTACTGCCAGGACAACGAACTCACCTGGATCGACTGGGACGGCGCCGACACCGGCCTGCTTGAGTTCACTCGCACCGTGTCGGCGCTGCGCGCCGAGCACCCGGTGTTCCGCAGGCGGCGGTTCTTCTCCGGCAAGCCGCTGGGCCGGCGCGGCCAGGACGGCCTGGCCGACATCTCCTGGTTCACCCCCGAGGGCACGGAGATGACCGAAGAGGACTGGGGCGCCGGGTTCGCCAAGTCGGTCACGGTGTTCCTCAACGGCCACGGCATCCCCGACCGCGACCCGCGGGGGCAGCGGGTGGTCGATGACTCGTTCCTGCTGTGCTTCAACGCCCACCACGAGCCGATCGAATTCACCCTTCCGTCAAAGGAATTCGGGGCCTCTTGGCAGGTGGTGGTGTTCACCGGGCCGGAGGAGAGGACTCCGGCCGACGAGGTTCCCGGGGGTGGCAAGCTGACCGTGGAGGCCTACGCTGCCGTGGTGTTGCAGGCCCCGGAGGGCGCCTGACGGCCCTCGTGACGTTCCCTCCCGGTCGGCGCGACATCGCCGCCGCCCCGTGTGAGATTTCGTCACGAGGTCACCGATCTCCCCGGTTCGACGGCCCCGACCTCGGTGAGTGCCGCACAATGTCGATGCCATGGATCCCCACCCCGACGCGCGTCTGCAGGCGTCGCTGGCCCGGTACGGCCGGGTAGCGGTGGCGGTGGCGCTCGCCGTCGCCGTGACGGACTGGGTGGGCTGGGCGAGCGGCGTCGAGCCGTTGACGCGGATCAACCCGTCGTGGCCGCAGATGACGCCGTGGACCGCGCTGTGGCTGGCCGCGCTGGCGGCCGCGGTCGCGGCGCAATCGGGACGGCCGTCGCGCGCTCGGGTGTGGGCCGGGCGCGGCCTGGCCGCGGCGGTGGGCGTGCTCGCCGCCGCGGTCCTCGCCGAGTACGCGACCGCCCGGTCGTTCGGCCTGGACGACGTGTGGTTCACCGCAGCGGTGCGCATGCTGCAATCGTCCTGGCCGGGGCGCCCGAGCCCGCAGACGGCGTGGGCGGTGCTGCTGGTGGCCGCCGCCGTCGGGATGATGCGGCTGGACCGCGGGACCTCCGCGGCCTGGAAGTTGTGCGTGGCGGCCGGCGGTGCGATCGCGTTCGTGTCGGTCGTGGCCTACCTGTTCGACGCCGTGTCGCTGGTGGGCGTCACGCCATCGACCGGCCAGTCGATCTCGACGGCGTTGACCCTGGTACTGGTGGTCACCGCCGCGGTGGCGGCCCGGCCCGACCGGTTTCCGCTCGCCTGGCTGCTCGCCAGGCCCGACCGGCGCTCGCTGGTCCGGCTGATGGGGATCCTCGCCGGGTTCCCTGTCGTCGTGGCGCTGTCGCGGGCGGCGTTCCTGGCGGCCGGCCTCGGGGCGCACGCGGAGTGGACCCTGTCGATCGTGATGGGCACGATGATCGTCGGCGCGGTCACGTTCTACCTGAGCCAGCGCGAGCAGCGGGTGCTGATCGAGAAGGAGCAGGTCAGCAAGCAACGCGCCGACGCCGAGGCGCGCTACCGCCTCCTCGCCGACAACGCCGTGGACATCATCGTGCACCTGCGCGGCAGCAAGATCGGATGGATCTCGCCGTCCGTGGAGGCCGCCCTGGGCGGGCCGCCGCGGCAGTGGGTCGGCACGGACCTGAGCAGGTGCATCCACCCGGACGACATGGACACGGTGGTGGCCGTGCTGGGCGGCACCGCCGTCGGCGACTCGGTGCTGCGGCGTTTCCGGGTCCGCTCCACCGACGGCGACTACCACTGGATCGACAGTCACGCCAAGCCCTACGTCGATGCCGACGGCAACGCCGACGGGATGATCGCGGCGCTGCGCATCGTCGACGATCGGGTCGAGGCGGAGCAGCGGCTGGAGCGGTTGGCCCGGTTCGACAACCTGACCGGGCTGGCGAACCGGGCCGAGGCGATCGACCGCCTGGAGTCGGCGCTGCAGCAATCGCCGACCCTCGGCGCGCAGCTGGGCATCCTGTACTGCGACGTCGACCGCTTCAAGGACATCAACGACACGTGGGGCCACGTCGTGGGCGACGCCGTGCTCACCACCCTGGCGGCCCGGATTTGCGAATGCGTCCGCGAAGGCGACACCGTCGGGCGGACGGGAGGCGACGAGATCCTGGTCCTTTTACCCGGCATCGAAAGCATCGACGCGGCCGCCCAGATCGCCGAGAAGATTCGCTCGCGGGCCGCCGAACCCATCCAGGAATCCGGGTGCACGATCGTGGCGACCCTGAGCATCGGCGTGACCATCGCCGTGCCCGGGGAGGCGGTCACGTCGATCACGGCCCGCGCCGACGCGGCGATGTACCAGGCCAAATCGGCCGAGGGGAACGCCGTCATCCGCATCTGAGCGGGCGGGGCACCGCGATCCGGTAGGTTTCTCGCCAGTGGTTGTGTCGTTACAGAAAAGGGTGAATATGTCACGGACAGTGGTGGTTGGCGCCTCGAGCGGCCTCGGGCGCTGCATTGGTGTCGGCCTCGCGCGGCGCGGCGATCAGGTGGCGCTGCTGGCCCGGCGCCGGGAGCGTATCGAGGCCGCTGCTCGGGAGGCGGGAGCCGGCGCGATCGCCGTGGAATGCGACGTCACCGACGAGGCATCGTGCCGGTCGGCGATCAGCTATGCCGCCGACGCGCTCGGCGGCATCGACAACCTCGTCTACACCCCGGCCGTCGGGCCGCTGGTCCGCATGGTCGACACCGACGCCGATACGTGGCGGCGGATCTTCGACACGAATGTGATCGGCGCGGCCCTGGTCACGGCCGCAGCGGTGCCGTACCTGACGGCCCCTGCCGGCACGGGGGCCGGCAAGGCGGTCTACCTGTCCTCCGACGCGGGAACGTTCGGGCCGCCCTGGCCGGGGCTGGGGGCCTACGGCGTCAGCAAGGCGGCGCTGGAGCGCCTCGTCGAGGCGTGGCGGGCCGAGCATCCCGACATCGGCTTCACGACGCTCATCGTGGGGGAGTGCCCCGGCGGCGAGGGCGACGCGGCGACCGGGATGAACATCGGCTGGGACGTGGACCTGGCGATGAAGGCCGTGCCGCTGTGGGCGTCCCGCGGCTGCATGCCCGGCAAGCTGATGCCCGTCGAGGATCTCATCGAGATCGTGCACACGATCCTGCGCACGGACGCGGCGACGTCGATGCCGCTCGTGGTGGCCCGCGGCGCGCCCGCCGCCACCGCGGCGTTCACCGACTCCGCCCAGCCGTAGCGCCGGCGGCGGCTCAGCGGCCCAGCTTCTCGCGGACCTTGCCGGTGAGGAAGCGGCCGGCCGAGACCGGTCGGAACGCGCGGGCGGCGGCGGTGAGCGCGTCGCGGGCCTGGGCGGGCAGCTCGACGTCGGCGGCGGCGACGTTGAACTCGAGCTGCTCGACGCTGGAGGCCCCGGGGATGGCGACGACGCCCGGTAGGCTGATCAGCCACGCCAGCGCCACCTGGGCCGGCTTGGCGCCCACCTGCGCGGCGACGTCGCGCAACGTCTGCAGCAGCGGCTCGATGCGGCGCAGGTTCTCGGTGCCGAACAGCGGGTTGAGCGCGCGGATGCCGCCGGGCCGGTTTTCCAGGCCGTATTTGCCGCCCAGCAGGCCCTGGGCCAGGGGGCTGTAGGCGATCACGACGCGGTTCTCGCGCTCGGCGAACGGCACCAGGTCCTCGAGTGCGCCGGCGTGGGCGAGCGAGAAATGGACCTGGTTGCTGATCACCGGGCGGCCGAGCGCGGCGTCGGCCTTGCGCCACCGCGCCAGCGAGTAGTTGGAGACCCCGGCCGCGCCGATCCTGCCGCGCTCCAGCAGGTCACGCATGCCGGGCATGATCACCGAGTCCGGGAACACCGGGTTCGGCTGGTGGATCTGGTAGAGCGGGATACGATCCAGCCCCAGCCGCCGCGCGCTGGCGGACTCGCGCTGCCTGACCACGGCGGGGAAGGGGGCGACGGGCATGATCTTGCTGGCCACCGCGACCTCGGCCCGCTCGGCACCGAGCGCCTCGCCGAGGATGCGCTCGCTCTTGCCCAGCCCGTAGACCTCGGCGGTGTCGAACAGCGTCACCCCCAGGGCGCGGGCTCGCCGCACGATGTCACCGGCGGCGCCGGAGGCGTAGCGGTCCCCGTAACCCCACTCGCGCGACCCGAACTGCCATGTGCCCAGGCCGATCCGGCTGACGCGTCCGACCCCGTCGACGTCGACATATCGCATGCGCCCACCCTACTGGCCAGCGCTACCGGGGGATCTTGTCGAGGATGAAGTTGGCGATGCTCACCGCGGACTGGCGCGGGATGTGGCCGTCGGTCGTGCCGCTGCAGGACACGTAGAGGTCGACCACGACGTTGGACCGGGCCGCGATCGCCCGCACGGAGCGCACCTGCAGCCCGCGCGGCACCAGGTCCAGCGTCGTGATGCCGTCCCCGGCGTCGGCGGGCTCGCCCAGCGAAAACGGGATCGCCTGCCCGCCGGGAAGGGTCACCGCGACGGTGGAGCCGCCGCACTCGCGCCACCCGGACAGCAGGTTCGCCAGCTGCGACTGGGCCGCGGGCGGGTCGCGGAAGGCCGCGACCGCCAGGATCGCCTGCGTCGACTTGAGGAAGCTGCGCGTGTCGGAGAACTCCGCCGCGCGGTAGCCGAAGATGGAGCCGGCGGTGTAGGCGTCCGGGGTCCCCGGCGCGACGCTTCCCCAGCACTGCGGGCGGTCGATGGTGCCCTCCCGGTCGGAGCGGGCCGGATGGTCCCACGTCTGGCCGGCCACGAGGTTCTGGTCGCCGGTGATGTTCTGCAGGTCGCTCAGGCCGGGCAAAAGCGCGCCCACGGCGTTCGGCGCCACCGTGGGCACCGGCGCGGCGGTGGTGGCGGGCGCGCCGGGCGCCGCGGTGTGGTGCGAGGTGGAAACGGCCAGCGTGGCCCAGGCGATCAGCGCGAACACCGCCAGCGTGACGAAGGCGTACGACAGCGCCACGCCGGCCACCGCGCGGCCGTGGCCACGCTCGCCGCTGCGCCGGATCTGTGCGAGCGCCACGTGTCCCAGTAGCGCGCCGACGGGGGCGCACAGGAACGCGAAGATCAGCGACAGCGTGGCGACCGCATTGACGGGCGCCGGGTAGGGGGTCACCGGCGGGGGCGGGAGCACCGGCGGGCCCGCCGGCGGGCCCGCGGGTGGGCCGGCGTACGGAACCCGGCCGAGCGGGTCGTAGCTGAACGGGCCTTGGCCGTAGGGAGCCTGGCCGTAGGGAGCCTGGCCGTAGGAGCCAGAGGAATCGTGGGGAGCGCTCACTGCGGTGCCCTCCTCGGTGTGGGTCCTGCCGCGAATGTATCCGACGGAGGGCCGTGGTGCGCCAAGGATCCGTCCGCGATCCTCCCGGAAAGTTGCTGGGCACCGGCCGCGGGACGTCCGCGAATCGTGGTGCGACCGGCGCCGGGAAGGTTTGGCATCGGGGGCGACGGGTAGCCAGAACGGGAGCGCGCCAACAGCCCGGCGCGCGAGCCACGACCATGCAGGGGAGGACACCATGGCTCGATCCACCATCACGTCGCCCACCGATGTGATCGACTTTCTCGTTAGCCAGCACGAGCAGATCAAGTCGCTGTTCGCCAACACCTTGGCGGCCTCCGGCGAGGCCCGGGAGAAGGCCTTCGTCGATCTGCGGCGGCTGCTCGCCGTGCACGAGACCGCCGAGGAGGAGATCGTGCACCCGCGGGCCAAGCGCAAGCTCGCCGAAGGCGCCGAGGTCGTCGACAAGCGCCTCAAGGAAGAGCACGAGGCCAAGACGGTGCTGCAGAAGCTGGAGAAGCTCGACGTCGACAGCGAGGAATTCACCACGATGCTGACCGAACTGCGCGACGCCGTCGTCGAGCACGCGACCCACGAGGAGAAGGACGAGTTCGCCAAGCTGGGCGAGCAGTTGGACGGCGCGGAGCTCGAGAGCATGGGCCGTGCCGCCAAGCTCGCCGAGGCGATCGCCCCCACCCGGCCGCACGCCGGAGTGGAGTCGCAGGTCGCCAACCTCGTCGCGGGACCGTTCGCGGCGATGCTCGACCGCGCCCGCGACGCCATCACCGGCAAGGGTTGATCTACAGGGTGTTTCGCACCCGTCGGCAGGGGTAGGCCCAGGGGCATGACGTCCCTGGGCCACTTCCTGAGTTGCGAGGCATTCACTCCCGACGAGCTGGTGCACCAAGCCGCGCGCGCCGAATCCGCCGGCTTCGAACGCCTGTGGATCTCCGACCACTTCCACCCGTGGAACGACAAGCAGGGCCAGAGTCCCTTCGTGTGGTCGGTGGTCGGTGCGCTAGGCGTGTTCGCTGCCGATCACCACGGCGGTCACCTGCCCCATCGTGCGGATCCACCCGGCGGTGATCGCGCAGGCGGCCGCGACCAGCGCGGTGCAGTGCAACGGGCGGTTCGTGCTGGGCCTGGGCACCGGGGAGGCGCTCAACGAGCACATCACCGGCGAGCACTGGCCACCCGCGGGCACCCGGCTGGAGATGCTGGAGGAGTCGGTGGAGGTGATGCGCGAGCTGTCCACCGGCAAGCAGGTCAGCCACACCGGGCGGTCCTTCACGGTGGAGAACGCCCGCATCTACACGTTGCCCAAAGCTCCTGTCGCCATGTATATCTCGGCCTTCGGGCCGCGCGCGGCGCGCGTCGCCGGGCGCATCGGCGACGGGTTCCAGACGATGATGCCCTCGAGCGAGCTGATCGGTGCGGCCGCGGGTGGTCGTCTGCCTCGGCGCGACCGCCGCACAGTCGCTGTTGGGGACGGCGTTTCGGGTGTCCGCCCACCGCGGCGAGGTGCTGGAACCGCCCCCCGAGGTCGAGGAGGCGGTGGCCCCCGGGCAGGCGCCCGCCATCGTGGCGACGGTGCACCCGTCGGCGGTGCTGCGCGACCGCAGCGACCGCCACGACGAGGCCTACACGCCGTTCGTCGACGACCTGCGGGGCGCGCGGGAAGCGCTCAGATAGGGCGATCTCACCCGGGCGGCGGCAGGGCCCGGGCGAGCACCTGTGCGGTGTGCACCGGGTGCCGGCCGGAGGCCAGTTCCCGGATCTGGGTGCGGCAGCTGAACCCGTCGGAGATCACCAGCGTGCCGGGATCGGCGTCGCGCAGGGCCGGCAGCAGCTTGTCCTCGGCGCAGGCCACCGACACGTCGTAGTGGCCGTTCTCGAAGCCGAAATTGCCTGCCAGGCCGCAACATCCGGCGTCGAGGACGTCGGCGTGCACCCCGGCGCCGCCGAGCAGCTCGCGCTCGTGGGTGTAACCCAGCAGCGCATGCTGATGGCAGTGCTGTTGCACGATCGCTTCGGTGGCCCCGGCGCTGACCCGGGGCGGCTCCCAGTCGGGGGCCTTGTTGGCCAGCAGGTCGCCCAGGGTGTAGGTCTGATCGGCCAGCCGATGGGCGTCGGTGTCGTCGTACAGCAGTTCCGGCAGATCGGAGCGGAACACCGCCGCGCAGCTGGGCTCGAGCACCACCACCGGCGTGCCGCTGCGCAGCGCCGGGCGGAGGGTCGAAAGCGTGCGCTGCAGAACGCGTTTGGCGACGCCGAGTTGTCCGGTCGAGATCCAGGTGAGCCCGCAGCACACGGTCCGGCGCGGAACCTGGACCTCGAAGCCGGCCGCCTCGAGCACCGCGACGGCGGCCTGCCCGACGGCGGGGTCGAAGTTGTTGACGAACGTGTCGGGCCACAGCAGCACCCGCCCGGGGGTCGGGGCGTTGACGCCGACCGGCCGCCCGGCGAACCACGAGCTGAACCGCTGCGGCGCGAAGTTCGGCACCTCGCGCTGCGGGGCGATGCCGCCGGCCTTCTTGAGCAGGCCCGACAGCGCGGGCGCGTGCGACACGGTGTTGAGCGCGCGCGGTGCCACCGCGGCCAGCCGCGCCCACAGCGGAATCCAGCCCATCGAATAGTGCGCCATCGGCCGGAACCGGTGCCGGTAGTGGTGGAACAGGAATTCGGCCTTGTAGGTGGCCATGTCGACGTTGACCGGGCACTCGCTGCGGCAACCCTTGCAGGCCAGGCACAGATCCAGCGCGTCGTGCACCTCGGTGGAGCGCCAGCCGTCGGTGATGACGTCGCCCTGCAGCATCTCGAACAGCAGCCGCGCCCGCCCGCGGGTGGAGTGCTCTTCCTCTCCGATGGCCCGGTAGCTGGGGCACATCACCCCGGATTCGTGGCCGCGGCACTTGCCGACGCCCATGCAGCGGGCCGCGGCGCGCGCGAAGCGGTGGTGGTCGTCGGGGTAGGCGAACATCGTCTCGGGCTCTGCGGGAAGGTAATCCACCCCCATGCGCAGGTTCTCGTCGAGCCGGTAGGCATTGACGACCTTGCCCGGGTTCATCCGGTTGTGCGGGTCGAACAGCGCCTTGACCTTCTCGAACGCCCCGACGATGCGGTCCCCGAACATGATTCCCAGCAACTCCCCGCGCGACTGCCCGTCGCCGTGCTCACCGGACAGCGAGCCTCCGTAGTTCACGACGAGCCGCGCCGCCTCCTCGGCGAACTCCCGGTAGGCGGCCAGCCCCTGGGCGGTCCACAGTACGAACGGGATCCGGGTGTGCACGCAGCCCTGCCCGAAATGCCCGTACAGCGAGGCGTCCCCATAGCCGTAGCGGTCAAGCATCTTGAGGACCTCGCGCAGGTAGTCACCCAGCCGGTCCGGGGGCACCGCCGAATCCTCCCAGCCCGCTAGGGTTTGGCGTCCGTTGGGCGGGAACGCGGTGGCACCCAGCGCGGCCTCGCGGGCGGCCCACACCTCCTGCTTGCTGCCCGGGTCGTCCAGCACCGTGGTGTCGCACTCGGCCATGCCGTGCAGCGCGTCCAGCATCGCCTTGGCCTTGCGGTCGGCCTCGTCCTGGTCGTCGCCGTCGAACTGCACCAGCAGCCAGGCCCGCCCGTCCGGCAGCTGTCGCAGCGCCTTCTCGGCCAGCCGCCGGGAGTGCTCGAGTTCGACCAGCCGGTCGTCCATGCCCTCCAGCGCCGCCGGCTGATGCTCGAGGATGGCCGGCACCGCGTCGGCGGCCGCGGGCAGGTCCTCGAAACCCAGGACGGCCAGGGCGCTGGCCGCGGGCACCCGCACCAGGGTCAGCTCGGCGCGCAGCACCGTCACCAGGGTGCTCTCGGAGCCGACCAGAGCCTTGGCCACGTGAAAGTCGTTCTCGGGCAACAACGAATCCAGGTTGTAGCCCGAAACCCTCCTGGGGATGTCCGGATACCGGGACCGGATCTCGTCGGCGTACTCGCCCGCGAGGTCCTTGAGGCCGCGGTATATCTCGGCGCGCCGGCCGCCCTCGCCGACGATGCGCGCGAACTCGTCGTCGCCGGTCGCACCGACCCACATCCGCAGCCCGTCGTAGGTGAGCACCTCAAGGCGGCGCACCGAGTCGACCATCTTGCCGTAGGCCTGCGCGGTGGAACCGCACGAGTTGTTGCCGATCATGCCGCCGATCGCGCAGCTCACGTGCGTGGAGGGCCGGGGACCGACCATCCAGCCCGACGACCTCAACCGGTCGTTGAGCGCGTCGAGCTTGATGCCGGGCTCCACCACGGCGATCCCGGCGTCGGTGTCGACGGAAACCACGCGGGTGCAGTACTTGCTCCAGTCGAGCACCACCGCGGTGTTGCAGCACTGCCCGGCCAGGCTGGTGCCACCCCCGCGGGACAGCACCGGCACGTCGTGGCGGCGGCAGACGGCGACGGCCTCGGCCGCGGCCTCCGGGGTGCGGGGCACCACGGCCCCGATGGGCACCTGGCGGTAGTTGGAGGCGTCGGTGGAATAGGCTGCCCGCGAGCCGGGATCGAAGCGGATCTCCCCGTCGACGTTGTCGCGCAGGTCGGCTGCCAGTGCGTCCAACAACTTCGCGGTCACGCCACCTCCTGGTCCCGCGGCAACTCGTTGCGGCTCAACTCGTCCGGTACTTCTCGATGTCACCGGCGCGAAGGTTGAGCCCGTGGCCCGGCGCGTCGGGGTCCGGCCGCATCAGCCCGCCCTGCGGCGAGACCGTTCCGTCGAACGCCATCTCCTCGATGCGGACGTGGTCGTGGAAGTACTCCATGTGGCGCAGGTTGGGCGTGGCCGCCGCGGCGTGCAGATGCAGATGCGGTGCGCAGTGGGCGGAGATCTCCAGGTTGTGGGAGGCGGCGACGGCCGCGACCCGCAGCCACTCGGTGATCCCGCCGCAGCGCGAGGCGTCGGCCTGCAGGCAGTCAACCGCGCCGGCCTGGCACATGCGGCGGAAGTAGATCAGGTCGTAGCCGTACTCGCCGGCGGTCACGTCGGCGTCGACCGCCTCGGCGACCAGGCGCAGCCCGTCTAGATCGTCGGAGGAGACGGGCTCCTCGAACCAGTGCACGTCCAGGTCGGCCGCGTCGGCCATCAGGCGGACCGCCTGCTTGCGGGTGTATCCGCCGTTGGCGTCGACGTAGAGTTCCACCGCGTCCCCGACCATCTCGCGGGCCTGCCGCATCCGGGCCAGGTCGCGATCCAGGCAGGTGCCCCACGACTCGCCGATCTTGATCTTCACCCGTGGGATGTCCAGCCGCTGAGTCCAGCGCAGCAGCTGTTCGCGCAGCTGCTGCTCGTCGTAGGTGGTGAAGCCGCCGCTGCCGTACACCGGGACCGCGTCGCGCAGCGCCCCGAGCAGCCGGTACAGCGGCAGCCCCAGCAGCCGCGCCTTGAGGTCCCACAGCGCGACGTCGATCGCCGAAATAGCTTGCCCCGCAACGCCGGGCCGGCCGATGTTGCGCACCGCCTTGATCATGGTGTCGGAGGCGCCGGTAACATCCAGCGCGTTGTGGCCGACCACCTCGTCGCTGAGCTTGCCCTCGATGAGATCGGCGCACACCGGGCTGCCGTAGGTCCACCCCGTGCCGACCTCGCCGTCGCAGTGGACCTGCACCACGATCATCGTGGTCGAATCCCACGCCATCGTGCCGTCGGCTTCGGGGGCGTCTGTCGGGATCGTGTAGGCGCTGACGTTCAGGTCGCCGACCGCGGTGCTCTTCTCGGCCAGTGCTAAGGAGGCCATGCTTTCTCAGCTCTTCTTGTGCGGCAGGAACTCCTGCGCCTTGGTCTTCAGGCCCACCATCGTGAAGCCGATCCGGTCCTCGTCGCCGGACAGGAAGGCGGTGGTGGTGGCCTTGAACTGGTCCCAGGTGGCGTGCGGCGGGATGGGTGGCATGTTCGGGTCGGTGTGGACGTCCATCACGGTCGGACGATCGGCCGCCAGCGCCTCGCGCCAGGCGTCGGCGAGTTCGTCGGGATCTTTCAGGGTCATCGCGCCCAGGCCGAGGCTGGACGCGAACGCGGCGAAGTCGATGTCGGGAAGACTTTGGGACTCCGTGAATTTCGGAGCTCCCGCCATGGCGCGCATCTCCCAGGTGACCTGGTTGAGGTCGTTGTTGTGCAGGATCGCCACGATCAGGCGCGGGTCGGCCCACTCCTTCCAGTACCGCTTGATCGTGATGAGCTCGGCCATGCCGTTCATCTGCATGGCGCCGTCACCGGCGAACACGATGACCGGCCGCTGCGGGTGGGCGAACTTCGCGCCGATACCGTAGGGAACCCCGGGTCCCATCGTGGCCAGGTTGCCCGACAGCGAGCCGCGCATGTCGCCGCGGAACTTCAGGTTGCGCGCGTACCAGTTCGCCGACGACCCGGAATCGGCTGTGACGATGGCGTTCTCGGGTAGCTGTGGGGACAGCTCGTGGAACAACCGCATGGGGTTGATGGGGTCGGCGCTGACCTTGGCCTCCATCGCCATGGTTTCCCACCAGCGGGTCACGTTGGCCTCGATGGTCTCTCGCCACTTGCGGTCCTCCTTGCGCCGCAGGTGCGGGATCAGCGCCTTCAGTGCCGACTTCGCGTCGGAGACCAGGTTCACCTCGTTGGGGTAGCGCATGCCGATGAACCGACCGTCGACGTCGATCTGCACCGCCCGGCACTGGTCGAAGTCGGGCAGGAACTGCGTGTAGGGGAAGCTGGAGCCGATGGTCAGCAGCGTGTCGCAGTCGCGCATCAGCTCGTAGCTGGGCCGGGTGCCCAGCAGGCCGATCGACCCGGTTACCCAAGGCAATTCGTCGGACAGCACGTCCTTGCCCAGCAACGGCTTGGCCGCGCCGGCGCCGAGCAGGTCGGCGACCTGGGCGACCTCCTCGTGCGCCCCGCGCGCGCCGCTGCCCACCAGCATCGCCACCTTGCTGCCCGCGTTGAGCACCTCGGCCGCCCGCGCGATGGCGGCGTCGTTGGGGTCGATCGACGGCCACTCGACGCCCAGGCTCGAGGGCACCATCTTGAACTCGTGGGTGGGCGGCGAGTACTCCAGCTCCTGCACGTCGGCCGGGATGATCAGCGCCGTCGGGGCGCGCTGAGCCATCGCCACCCGGATGGCGCGGTCCAGGACGTTGGGCAACTGCTCCGGGACGGTGATCATCTGGAGGTAGTCGCTGGCGACGTCCTTGAACAGCGACATCAGGTCCACCTCCTGCTGGTAGGACCCGCCCATGGCGCTGCGGTTGGTCTGGCCGACGATGGCCACGACCGGGACGTGGTCGAGTTTGGCGTCGTAGAGGCCGTTGAGCAGGTGGATGGCGCCCGGCCCCGACGTGGCCATGCACACGCCGACGCGCCCGGTGAACTTGGCGTAGCCGCACGCCTCGAAGGCGCTCATCTCCTCGTGGCGCGACTGGATGAACTGCGGCTCGTTGTCCGCGCGGCCGAACGCGGCGAGGATCCCGTTGATGCCGTCGCCGGGGAATGCGAAAACGTGCTCAACATCCCAGGCCCGCAGGCGCTCCAGCAGATAGTCCGCAACGTCTTTCTTGGACATCGGTTCTCCTCCTCAATCGAAATACTTCTGGCCTAGCTAGTGCGAAGTGGCCGAACGAAAAAGCGGGTGGTGTGCCGACGCGCGTGGGCGCGCCGACCCGGCGCCGTCACCGGCGATCATCGGCCCCGCCGGCGCAGCAGCCGCGCCGCCGCCCCGACCCCGGCGGCGAGCGCGCCACCCGCCGCGCTGCCGAGCAGGCCGTGGTGCTGGGACGCCCACAGCTGGAAGCTGCGGGCAGACGACCGGTCGTCGAAGATGCCTTGGGCCCCGTAGTCGCGGCGGCCGCTTCCGTCGGCCGGCTCCCACAGGTTGGCCGGCTGCCCGGCCGGCCGGGGGTCCTTGGTCTGCTGGGAGTCGAACCCGGTCCGCGCCAGATAGCGGTCCAACAACCCGGGCGCGAGGGCGTTTCCGACCAGCGTCGCGGCCGTGCTCCCCCCGACCCAGTACTCGCGCCGCCGGGGATGGTCCGCGGCGTGCAGCACCGCCCGCGCGGCCACCTCGGGTTGGTAGATCGGCGGAACCGGATGGGCCTGGCGCGGCAGCCGCGACAGCACCCACGAGAACTGCGGGGTGTTGACCGCCGGCATCTGCACCATGGTGACGCGGACCTTGCTGCGCTCGTGCAGCAGTTCGCAGCGCAGCGATTCGTTGAAACCCTGAATCGCATGCTTGCCGCCGCAGTAGGCGCTCTGCAGCGGGATGCCCCGGTAGGCCAGCGCCGAACCCACCTGCACGATGGTTCCGGAGTTGCGGGGCCGCATCCGGCGCAGCGCCGCCATGGTGGAGTAGACGTAGCCGAGGTAGGTGACCTCGGTGACGCGGCGGAACTCGTCGGGCTCTATCTCCCAGAACGGCGCGAAGACCGACGTGAACGCCACGTTCACCCAGACGTCGATCGGCCCGAAGGCCCGCTCGACTTCTTCGGCCGCCGACTCGCACTGCCGCGGGTCGGCGACGTCGGTGGGCACCGCGTAGGCCTTCCCACCGGCGGCCTCCACGTCGCGAGCCGCGCCGCTCAGCCCCTCCTCGCCGCGGGCGAGCAGTCCGACCTGTGCGCCGCGCGCGCCGAACGCTCTGGCCGTCGCACGTCCGATGCCCCCGCTCGCGCCGGTGACGACCACGGTCTGGCCCGAATGGGCTGCCCTCGTATTTCCCACAAAGCGCCGGGTACCCGCACTCGATGGCGTTATTCCTCGATTTTGCCGAAGCCGCCCCGCACCCGGCGCCGTCTCGACTACGGGTGCGAGACATGTTGTATCCCTTACGCTCTGGGGTGGGTTCGGCGCGTCAGCAGTTCGGCGTTTGCGCCGCGGCCGCGCCGGGTGTCACCTGTTCTTTGAGCCAGGTGTCGACGTCGGGGCCCAGCACGACCGCATGGTCGGGCGCGTTGGGCCGGGCCCGCCGTCGTGGGAGTGCGACAATGCGTCCACCTGGGGTCGCCGGCATGGGTTTTGAAATCCGCCGGAGGCGGTATCCGAGCCCAGGGCTGCCGCCGGTAGCGTGCGGCGAAGCGAGCGAGGCGGGTTGACGATGGCGAACGTGGTGTCCAGAGTGGTCGGCTTCCTGCGCGCGGGCTACCCCGCGGGCGTGCCGGCAACTGGATACGTGCCGTTGTTCGTATTGCTTCCCCGCCGGCTCTCCGACGACGAGATCGTCGCGATCACCGAACGGATTCGGGGCCGGGGGGTCCCGGCCGGCGCCGCCGACATGGGCGTGGAGATCAGCCGGGTCACCAACGAGATGCCGTCCCTGGACGACATCGACCGCGTACGCGATCGCCTCGTCGCCCTCGGCTGGCCGGCCGATCAGGGCGCCTGAGGGCCCCGGCGTTCCAGGCTGACGGCCAGCGGCCGGTGGTCGAGATCGGCATCGACTCGGACTCGGTGGCGCCCGCCCGCAGGGCGGGATCGTCGGTGAGGATGTGGTCGAGCTGGCGGTCGGGCGTGTCGGCCGGGAACGTGGCGGCGACCGCGAGCGGCCGCATGCCCTACCTGCGCCGCACCGCCGCCGGGGTGAGATTGAGATCCCGATCAGCAGCCGCGGGCCGGGGAAGCCACGCACGTCACGGGCCAGCACCGGGCACGCGCTCGCGCGCCGCCACCGACCGCCCGTCGCCGAGGCCGAACACCTCGACGACGACGTCGCGGTCGCGGTAGCACCCCAGCGACGCCAGGCCGGGCGTGCGCGCGACGACACGGTGCGCCGCATCGCCGCCGATCGGGTAGTCGGCAACGGGGTGGCGCCAGTGGGCGGCGACGACGGTGGTGCCCGGCTGCAGCCGAGCGCATTCACGATCCAGCACGGCGGCCAGCGCGTCGGCCTGCAGGTAATATCCGACCTCGCTGAGCACCACCAGGTCGAAGGGTCCGCGCGGCCACGCCTCGTCCAGGGAGGCCCGCGCCAGGTCCACCCGCTCACGGCAGCCGGCCGCCCGCAGCCGCCGGTCCGCGCCGCGCAGCGCGGCGTCGGCCACGTCCACCGCGGCCACTCGGTTGCAACGCCGTGCCAGCAGTTCGGTCAGCGTGCCGATCGAGCACCCCGGCTCGAACGCGTGCCGGTAGCGGCGGCCGGGCAGCATCGCCAGGGTGATCGCGTATTTACGCTCCTCGTACCACCGCGTCGACAGCCGCCAGGGGTCGTCCTCGCCGGCGTAGAGCCGGTCGAAGTACGCGTCGGGAAGCCGGGTGCTCACCGGAAGACCACTTCGCCCACCGCGAGCAGCCGCGGCAGCACGAACCCGGGCAGCACCGGCGCCGACGCCCCGTGGCACGGCTCGAACTGACTGCGAAAGCATTGCGCGGCAAGCTTTTTTCGAGAGACCGCGCGACCGGGTACGGCCACGGTGTGGGCGCGCTCCCACGGCACCACGGAGTCGGCGGGGTTGGCCCAGTGCCACATCCACACCGGGAACTCGAGCAGCGTGGCGTCGGTGCGCGCGCAGGCCGCCGCCGCCGCGCGCCCCACGGCCTCGTGATCGGGGTGCCCGTCGCCGCGCCAGGTGGCCGCACACCAGGTGTCCGGCCCGGCGGCGCCGAGAACGCCGGCGAGCACCTCGGTGAGGGCGTCCTCGTGGTCGGCGACCTCCCCGTCGGGCAGGCCGAGCGACAGCGCAGGGGGAATCCCTAAAACCCGTGCCGCCCTGCTTAACTCGTGGCGGCGTGTCGTCTCCAGGCGGATCCGCTGCAACGCCGTCGCCCCCGGGTAGGCGGCGCCGCCGTCGCTGACCGACACCACCTGGACGTCGACCCCCGCGTAGGCCAGGTGCGCGATCGTGGCGCCCATCCCCAGGGTCTCGTCGTCGGGGTGCGGGGCGACGACCACCAGGCGCTGGCACCCGGTGAGGTCCAGCGGCGGCAGGGGCCCGCGGCCCAGGGCGGTCAGCCACACCGGCAGCGGTGTGCCGCCGCGGGTCAGCGGCTTGGCCGCGAACCGTTCGCAGTTGCCGGCCGGCAGGGCCGTCAGCGCGGTCAACGGTGTTGTCCCGCAAGCTTGCCGAGCTCGGCCAGGTCGCGCTCCGCGTGGCTCTGCCGGATGTAGATGGTGAGGTCGGCCACCCGCTGGGCGTGCCGGCCGTCCTGGCACAGCGGCCCGGGGCCCAGGGCCCGGCCGGTGCGGGTGATCGCCTCGTCGGCCGCGTGCTCCACGACGCTGCGGACGCGGCGCGCGAGCAGTTGGGCGGTGTCGGTCCGGTCGAACGGGTCGGCGTCGATGTGGGCGGCGGCGGTGCTCAGCATCGCCTCGCCGGCCGCGAGGGCGGCATCCACCGCGCCCAAATGGGCCAGCGAGTAGGCGTCCGCGGATTCGCTTCCCGCGCAACGGTACAGCGGTTCGGCAACCCGGCGGGCGCCGCCGAGCCAGCACGCGGCCACCCCGATCGCGCCGTGCCAGAACCCGGGCCGGCTCAGGTAGTCGCCGGGGCCGCCCACGGCGACGGCCTGGGTGTTGGTGAACTGCACCGGCCGGGTGTCGCTGCCGGCCATCCCGGCGTTCCACCACGTGGTCGGCAGGGCCTTGACGGTGGCATCGAGCGCCGACACCGCGAACAGGCCGCGCGTTCCGTCGGCGAGTCGCGCCGTCACCAGCGCATGGGTGCAGAAGCCGGCACCCGAGCACCAGACCTTGGTGCCGTTCAGGGTGAACGCGCCGCCGGCTTCGGCGGCCGTCAGCAGCGCGTCGCGGGCCTCGGCGGCCCACACGCCCCACAGCTGGCCGGGATCGGGCGGCTTGCCGCCGAGCTCGTCGAGGATGGCGACGGCGTCGACGTGGGCCTCGGCGATGCGGGCCGCCACGATGTCCTCCTCGGCCAGCAGGGCCAGACCCTGCCAGCGCTCGGCGGTGCGACCCGAGGCCGGCAGCGGCAACTCCAGCCGTCCGGTCTCCAGCCAGTGCTTGACCAATCCCGCCGTCACGCGCAGTCCCCCGTCGCCGGCGTGCCCAGTCGGCGGAGGTGATGGGCGAAGCCGTGCGGGGCGCGGGCCCGGGTCCGCGCCGACGTGATGACCGATATCCCGGTGTCCCGGTGGATGGAACAGCCGGCGGACTCGAAACGCTCGACCAGGTCGACGTCCTCGCCGGAGGCCAGCGGGCGGAACCCGCCGACCCGCCAGTAGGCTCGGGCGGAAAAGCCCATGTTCGCGCCGTGGATGTGGTCGTGCGGGTCCCCCGCGCCGCCCTCGTAGGCCCGCAGGAACCGGTCGGCGACGTCGGGGGAGTGCTGGTGCCAGTCGGTCACGCGCACCACGCCCAGCACCATGTCGGCCCCCGTCTCGAGCTGGCGGACCAGCCAGCCGGGGTCGACGCGGCTGTCGGCATCGGTGGTGGCGTACCAGCACCGGGCGCCGGGCCCGTGCAGCGACCGGGCATAGCCGAAGCCCACGGCCCGCGCGGTGCCGACGTTGCGGGCGTCGACGCATACGAAGTGCACGTCGGGCCCGTACTCGCCGGCCAGTTGGGCGCTGTCATCGTCGGTGTCGTCGAGCACGACCACGACGGTGACCGGAACCGGGGCGCACAGGGCCGCGGTCAGCACCGCGCGCAGGCACGCCGGCAGCTTCGCCCGCTCGTTGTGGGCGGGAATCACGACGGCAGCCCCGTCGTAGGCTCTCAGGACTGGGGCTGGCATAGCTACTTGGTTTGCCAATCCGGCCGTTGCTTAAACAGACGACAAACGCTGGGGCGCAATGGCGTCGGGCCGTCGGGCTGCCAGCCAGGGTCGCGGGGTATGACGTAGTGACCATGGCAGCACAGATCCCCGGGCCCGCCCGTGCACGACGGCCGGCTGCGGGAGGCGCTGCGCGCGGCGGCGTCGGCGCTCAAGGAGGGCGGGCCGCGGTTCGCCCTGGCCGGGGCCATGCGCCGCGGGCTCACGGGGCGCCTGAACCGAATCACGACGTGATCTGGTGGTCGCCGAAGCCGATGTGGCCGACGCCGCGGCCGCCCTGCAGCGCGCGGGATTCGGCATCGAACGCCCCCGGAGGGCTGGCTGTTCCAGGCCCGGGCTGGGAACGCGGTCGTCGACGTGCCTGCATCGCGTCAACGGTGTGGCGGTGCGGACGGACCTGCTGGACCGCGCCGAACGGCACTGCGCGCCCTCGACGAGCACTTCTGCGACTTCGCGACGCAGCTGCCGGCGGTGCGGGAGCGGCTCGACTGGGAACAGATCAGGTCCCAGACCGGCGACAACGACTTCGCTTCCGCCTTCGTGGTGCTGGCCGAAGCGGCTCGGCCTCTGTGATTGATCAGTGATTGATCAGTGGCTGCGTAGCTTGGCGATCAGCTTGTCCTTGGTCAGGTCCGAATACCCCGAGATGCCAAGCTCTTTGGCGCGCCTCTTCAGCTCCGGCACCGTCCAGTCGGTGTAGGAGCCGGCCCTGCCGCCCTTGCGCGCGATCGACGACTTGCCCTGCGCGGCGGCCGCGTTGGAGATCCGCGCGGCCTTCTCCTTGGAGTCGCCCTGCCGGCGCAGATCCTCGTAGAGCTTCTCGTTCTTGATGGACGACGGCACGATGCGGCCTCCTGTCTGTGGTGTTTGTGACGTCTTTGTCCGGGGATGCCCCGCCCGGCGACCGGGAAAACCCGCCGCGCCACGCCCGGGCCGCCGAAACTTGGCGTGTCACCGCCTGAAATGCCCGATCGGGGCACTAGCTAGGACCTTCCGGGTTACCTGCGCTCGATGGGGGTAGCCGAGGGTGGTGATCAACGCGAACGGCGAGAACATGCTGCGCGGAGTCATGGCGATCGGCGCCTCGGCCGGCGGCGTCGCGGCTTTGTCGCGCCTTGCCGCGGGTCTGTCGCCGGATTTGCCTGCGCGAGGTCACCGGCGTCGGCACCTGGTTCCGCGAGGAGATCACCGCCTACGACCGGCCCCCACGGCTACACCTACCTGATCGTCCGGTCATTTCCGCCGTTCCGCCACGAGGGCGGCACGCTGACCTTCACCCCGGCGGGAACCGGCACCCACGTCGACTGGCTCACCAACTACACCCACCCCGCCTGGGCGGGCGGACGGCTGCTCGAGGCGGTCAGCCACCGGGTGCTGCGCTCGAGTTTCGAGGCGATTCTCGACGCCTGCGCGGAGGCGCTGGAGCGGTGAGGCGCGGCGCTGTTCGCCCGCGCCGTGGCAACGCCGAACCTGGCGCGGTTCATCTTCTTCGATGCCACCGCCGGTCGGGTCTTCCCGGAGTGGGACATCGCGGCCGACGACGCCGTCTCCCTACTGCAGGGCGAGGCCGCGCGCTCCCCGGACTCGCCGGCCGTCACCCGGCTCGTCGGGGAGCTCACCACCCGCAGCGAGGACTTCCGCAGCCGCTGGGCGGCGCTCAACGTCAAGGCGCACCGCCACGGCGTGAAGCGCTTCCCCCATGCCGACGTCGGGGAACAAGTGCTCAGGTGCAACATGCTCGACATCGGCACGGGCGGGTTGTCGTTGTTCGGCTACACCGCCGAACCGCGCTCGCGGTCCGAGGAGGCGCTGCGGCTGCTGGCCTCCTGCGCGGTGACCGCCGAATAGGACCGGAAAGCGAAGGCGAATCTGCCGGAATTGACGTCGGCGTCAGGCTAGACTCGCGGGATCCGAAACCGTGGCAGCGTGGCCGCATTGGAGGGGAAACCGCGATGAGTCCCAGACGATCCGCCCGCGGCGACGACGGACTGTCCGAGGTGTTGCCGCCCAGCCGGGAGCTGACCGTGCGCGCGGCCGACGGCACCCCGCTGCACGCCGAGGTGTTCGGGCCGCCGGACGGCTATCCGATCGTGCTGACCCACGGCATCACCTGCGCGATCCGCGCGTGGGCATACCAGATCGCCGACCTGGCCACCGACTACCGGGTGATCGCCTTCGACCACCGGGGCCACGGGCGCAGCGGCGTCCCGCGCGGCAACGGCTACACCCTCGAGGCCCTCGCCGCGGACCTGGATTGCGTGCTCGAGGCGACACTGGCGCCGCACGAACGGGCGGTGCTGGCCGGGCATTCGATGGGCGGCATCACGATCGCGGCCTGGTCGGCGCGCTACCGGCACAAGGTGCACCGGCGCGCCGACGCGGTGGCCCTGATCAACACCACGACCGGCGACCTGGTCAGCAAGGTGAGCCTGCTGCCGGTGCCGCGCCGGCTGTCGCCGGCCCGCGACCTGCTCGTGCGCGGGCTGATCGGTGCGTTCGGCGGGTTCCCGCTGCCCGGCGTCGCCCGCGTCCCGAGTCGTTACCTGGTCGCGATGCTGGCGGTCGCCAAGGACGCGGACCCGAGCGCGGCCACGCTCGTCTACGAGCTGTTCGCGCAGACCTCGGCCGCGGGGCGTGGCGGGTGCGCGCGGATGCTGGTCGGCTCGCTGGGGTCTCGCCACCTCGACCTGGAGGGCCTCACGGTGCCGACGCTGGTGATCGGCAGCGAGCGCGACCGGCTGACGCCCATCAGCCAATCCCGCGCGATCGCGCGCACCGCGCCCAACGTCGTCGGCCTGGTCGAGTTGCCCGGCGGTCACTGCTCGATGCTGGAACAGCCCGCCGCGGTGAACCGCCATCTGCGGGAGCTCGCCGGGTCGGTCAGCCGCGACCTGCGGCGCATCAGCTCCTGAAGGGGCGGCTCACAGCAGGGCCGTGACCTCGGCGGCCGCACGGCGGCCGGATCGGATGGCGCCGTCGAGAAATCCGGTCCATTCGTCGGCCGTTTCGGTGCCGGCCCAATGGATCGGCCCGACGGGCCGGCGCAGGTACGGCCCGGACCGGGTCCACGACCGCGGCGGTACCGCCGCCGTCGGGCCACCCGGTGCGAATTCTTCTGTGCCCCAACGATGGTCGACGTAGTCGAGGGGTTTGAGCGCGTCGCTGCCGAACAGCGACGCGAAGCAACGCAACGCCTCGCGGCGGCGCTGGTCGGCGGGCAGTGAGTCGAACGCGCGGGCGTCGACGAAGCCCATCAGTATGCCCGGCCCGTCGGCTTGGGGGCTGACGTCGAAGGTGATGAAGACGGGACCCTCGTCGGAGAGGGCCTGGCCGGAGAAGCCGTCGGCCCGCCAGAACGGCGTGGAGTAGGCCGCATAGGCCTTGCTCAGGCGCCCCTGCGGCCAGTGCCGGGCGAGTTCGTCGTACTCCTCGGGCAGCGGGGGAGTGAATTCGATCGAGGCGCGGTGGGCGGGCGGAACGGCGACGATGACGAATCCGGCCTCGGCTCGGCCGCGGTCGCAGGTGACCGCCACGCCCGCGCCATTGCGCTCGATGCGCCGCACCGGTGCCTCGAGCACGATGCGCGGGCCGAGCTCGGCCGCCACCGCGTCGGCGATCTGCTGCGTGCCGCCCGGGAAACGGTCCTGCTGGGCCCCGTTCTCGACGTCGAGCATCCGGTCCAGGCCGCCGGCGGCGCGCACGTACCGGGCGGCGTGCAGCATCGACACCTCGTCGGGTTCGCACCCCCAGCTCACCCGGGACACGATCGCCAGCAGGTCGCGGGAGGAGGCGGAGGCGCGCACCGAGCGCAACCAGTCGCCGAGCGACTGGGCATCGAGTTCGCGGGCGCGGCGCGCGTTCCACGGGTCCGCCAGCGGGATGCCGCGCGCGATCCGCTCGAACTGCCAGCGCAGCCGGCCGATGTCGATCAGCCCCGCCAGCGAGAGCTTCGGAATGGTGCCGTGGTAGGGGCGCGCCCAGCCGCGCCACTGGATGATGCTCCGGCCGTGGTGGTGGGTCGGGGTGGTCGGGATCTGCAGTTCGGCCGCCAACGCCAGCACCGCGTCCTGGGTGGGGCCGACGAAGGTGCTGCCCATGTCGGCGGGCAGCCCGGCGACGCTGCCGGTGAACGAGCGGCCGCCGACGCGTTCGCGGCCCTCCAGGACCACCACGTCATGGCCCAGCCGGGTCAGTTCGCGCGCGGCGGCCAGCCCGGCGAAGCCGGCGCCGACCACCACGACGTCCACGCTCCAGGATCCGGCGTCGGGGGGCGGCGGATTCGTCACGCCGTCTAGTGAACCGCACTCGGGCGAGAATGCCCAGCGTCAGGGGGCGACCGACAGCCAGTCGGCGAACCCGGACGGGTCGTGGCGGCCCAGCGCGCCGTGCTCGTAGAGCCCCCAACCCTCCACCGGCTCCGCGTCGCCCTCGCGGCACAAAGCGCGGCCCACGTGGTCGATCACGCCGAACCCGGAGCGCGCGACGATCGCCGGGTCGGTCATGTCGTAGGTCAGCCGTTCGACGAACTTCTCGCCCTTCCACATGCCGTGCAGCCAGTCGGAGTCGCCGCCGTAGCCGCCGCCGACGTGGATGGGGACGGGCAGCTTGGACTCCACGTCGAAGTGGACCGGGGTGCCGTCCGGTGCGGTGGCGTCGATCGTCGCCCCGGTCGGGATGCGCGTGCCGGAACGGTAGTGGATCTTGACCCGCGGCCAGCCCAGCTGCTCGACGCGGCCGTCGCGCCAGACCCGGGTGCAGTCGTTGAGCGAGCGGAAGCCGTCGGGCTCCTCCTGGATGATCAGCACGATCGCGAAGTCGTCGAACGCCATGGGCACGTACAGCCACCACATGCCCTCGAAGGGCGGATCGGCGGGGCGGCCCGCCGGCTCGGGCTCGCCGATCGGCCGGATGCCCCAGGACCGGTCCCGGCTGCCGATCCAGGTCGCGGGGTCGACGGCGAACTCGTCGCCGTCGACGGCCAGGCGTCCGCTCCAGGAGCCCAATTGGGCGAACCGCTGCGCGCTGAGCGTCACCCGATTGCCCGACCGCAGCACATGCGGCTGTTCCTGCACGACGTCGAACAGGCCTTCCCAGGTGAGGTCGGCTGCGATGCCGTCGGTTTCGTCGAGGATCAGGCGCAGTTTGCGCAGCGGCTCGATGACCTCGATGCGGTAGCCGTTGACGTTCTGGTTGAGGCGGTCTTGGTCGATGGCGTCGGACAGGTGCACCGCGGTCTGGGTGTCGCCGCGCCGGACGAGCAGGAAAGCGTCCTTGACGCCCAGGTTCGGGTAGTAGCCGATGCCGCTGACGACGAAGATGTCCCCAGTGCGGTCGTGGGCGTTGAAGTAGGCACGGTCGTAGAAGTTACGGTCGCTGGAGCCCGGCCACGCGATGGGCTGCGGGATCTGGTGCACCGGGAATTCGTCCAGCGGGCCTAGCCTGTGCGACATTACTGGTCCTCTCCGATGAGACCCTCGCCGATCAAACGGCGCATCAATCCGGCGTGATAGAACAGCGATTCTGCGAAATTGGGGTCGTCGGTCCTCTCCATCTCCCCGAAGTGCACCCGACGGGCGCCGGTGCGCATGAACACGCACGCCCACATCACACCCGAGTACACGTAGAACCAACGCAGGTCGCCTATTTCGACGCCGGCGAGCCGTTCGTAAGTGGCGCGGACGTCGTCCTCGCGCATCACCTGCGGCAGGCCCGGTAGCCCGGCGAGGCCGGTGAGTTCCTGAAAGACCATGTGCGCGTAGATCATCCACGCGACGTCGAGCTCACGCGGGCCGAGTGTCACCATCTCCCAGTCGAGCACCGCCACCGGCTGGAAGTCGCGGTACAACACGTTGCCCACCCGGGCGTCGCCCCACAGCAGGACTGGTTCGGCGGCGGCCGCCTCGGCCGGCCAGTGGGCCTCGAGCCACTCGAAGGTCCGCTCCAGCAGCGGTGAGCGGCCGATGTCGGGCACCGCGAAGTCATACCAGGACCGCACCCAGTTGAAGTGCCGGCGCAGGGCGGTGTCGCCCTCGGAGCCCTCGGTGAGAAAGCCGAATTCCTCGGCGGCGCGGGGTATAGCGTGCAGCTTGGCCAGCACACCGACGGTGGCGTCCTGCAGTTCGCGCTGGCGCTCGGCGGGCGCGTCGGCGAACCAGTTGTTGCCGAAGGTGTAGGGCATGACGTCGGGCGGCACCTCGCCGTCGACGTAATCCATCACGAAGTAGGGCGTGCCCAGCACGTCGCCGGTGGACTCCAGCCAGCGGACCGGCGGAACGGGGACGTCGGTGAGGTGACCGACCTTTCGTATCACCTCGAACTGGTGGTCGAGCCGGTAGGTGGGGAAGACCTGCACGTCTTCGGCGGCGGGGGCCACCCGGGTCACCAGCTTCTGCTCGATCTGCTGCCCGTCCTGTTGCCAGCGGGCGGTCAGGATTATGGTTTCCGAGGACATGCCCGTGGAGTCCACGCCGCTCTCGACGGTCACCTCCGGTGTCGCCCCGCCGGGCAGGACGGTGGACAGCCACCGCGCCATCACCCCCGGCAGGGTGCTGACGTCGCGGCTCGAGCGCTGCAGCCGGTCGACCTTGTCGAGGACGGGTTCGTTGGCCACGGGGTGCCCCCATTCTTTGCGACTTCTGCGCGACAATTACGATACGGTAGGTAGCGTTATGAAAGCAGACCCGTCCGCCCTTGACAAGGCCCCCGGCGCCGGCCGCCCGCGGGACCCGCGTATCGATTCGGCCATCCTATCGGCAACCGCGGAACTGCTTGTGCAGATCGGATATTCGAATCTGAGCCTGGCCGCGGTCGCCGAGCGGGCCGGTACCACGAAATCCGCGCTGTACCGGCGGTGGTCGAGCAAGGCCGAGCTGGTGCACGAGGCGGCCTTCCCGACGGCACCCACCGCGCTGGAGGCGCCGGCCGGCGACATCGCCGCCGACGTCCGCATGATGATCGAGGCCACCCGCGCCGTGTTCACCACGCCGGTCGTGCGCGCCGCCCTGCCCGGCCTGGTGGCCGACATGACGGCCGACCCCGCCCTCAACGCCCGGGTCATGTCGCGTTTCGTCGACGTGTTCGCCGCGGTGCGCCTGCGGTTGGGCGAGGCGGTCAAGCGGGGCGAGGCGCATGACGACGTGGACCCGGACCGGTTGATCGAGTTGATCGGAGGAGCGACGATGCTGCGGATGCTGTTGCGCCCGGAAGACGCACTCGACGAGGCGTGGGTGGAGCAGACCGCCGCGATCGTCGTGCACGGGGTGCGGCGATGACGGGGCGGCTCGCCGGCCGGGCCGCGATCGTCACCGGCGGCAGCCGCGGCCTCGGCCGGGCGATCGCCGCGGCGCTCGCCGCCGAGGGTGCGGCCGTCGCGGTCGCGGGCCGCACCGAGCAGGTGTGGGACGAGCGGCTGCCAGGGACGATCGGCGAGACGGTCGCCGGAATCGAGTCGGCGGGTGGCCGCGCCGTGGCGGTCCGGGCCGACCTGACCGACCCCGACGACATCTCCCGGCTGGTGGATTCGGCACGAGATGCCCTGGGGCCCATCACGATCCTGGTGAACAATGCCGCCTTCACCGCGCCCGGGCGCCCGCCTGCGCCCGGCGGCGCGCCCCGCGCCAAGCCCGCGGCGAAGGCGGGTGGCGCCAAGCCCGGCTGGCCCGGGTTCGTCAGCATTCCGCTGGCCGCCTACCGCCGGCACTTCGAGATCGCGGTCTTCGCCGCCTACGAGCTGATGCAGCGGGTGTGCCCCGACATGATCGACGCGGGCGGGGGCGCGGTCGTCAACATCAGTTCGGTCGCGTCCCGGCTGCCCGGCGACGGCCCCTTCCCCGACCGCGGCGGGGGAGTGCTGCCCGGGTACGGCGGATCGAAGGCGGCGCTCGAGCATCTCACCCAGTGCGCGGCCTACGACCTCGCCGACCACAACGTCGCGGTGAACGCCTTGTCGCCGTCCAAGCCCATCATGACCCCGGGCCTGGCTTACTATGCGCGCGAATTCGGCCACACCGCGGATGTCGACGAATTCGCGCGCGCCGCAGTCGAATTGGCGTTGGTCGATCCGGGCGCGGTCACCGGCCGCACGATCGGCCATTTGCAGGTCCTCGACGGCAGCTTCCGGCCGTTCGAACCCGAATAGGGGCCTTGGCCGCCGGTGGCGCCGCACGCCCGGCCGGGGCTGGAGCCGCCCGGGCTCAGTACCCCGGTGCCGGGCCCCCCGGTCCGCCGGGCATAGGCCCCGGCCCAACGGGCATCGGCCCCGGCCCGCCGGGTATCGGCCCCGGCCCGCCGGGTATCGGCCCCGGGGCGCCCGGCATCGGTCCCGGGACACCGGGACCGACCGGACCGGGCGGAGGCGGCGGCGCCGGCTCGTCGGGCAGGGAGCTCACCTGCGAACCGTGCGCGACGGACTGCGTGCGCGCGTCGCCGGTCGCGGCCGCGATCCCTGCGCTGACGGCCAGGCCTGCGACGCCCGCGCCGATCGCCGCCAACGTACGGCGGAGTGCGTGGCTGTCGTGGTTTTTCTTGCTGTCCATGATGTTTCCCCCATTCTCAAGTGGACCTGGGTCGAGTGGATCCGGACTCTCTCCGGCTACCCGGCAAACTCGCCCCGAAACTTCGGCGGCCGATCCCACCTCACTCCTCCTGAATCGGCGGATCGAGATCACCGCGCAAAAGCTCGTCGGGATGGTGGGCGTGGTTGATCTCCGGTGGGCCGTCGCCCTTGCTCCAGCCGAGTCGCCCGTTTTCGGTGACCTCGGTGTGCCATTCGCCGCGGCTCGCGCCGTCATGGTCGCCGCCGCAGGCGAAATGCAACGAATCGGCGTCGGTGCGGCCGCCTTCGGCCCAGTCCGGCGAATGGTGCACTTCGCAGTTATAGCCCGGTTCAAGGCAATTGGGTCGCGTGCAGCCCCGGTCGCGGGCGTAGCAGATGAGCCGCTGATCGGCTGTCGCGATCCGCTTCTGGCGGCCCAGGTACAGCGGCCGGCCGGTGTGCCCGTCGAACACGGCCAGGTAGTGAATCGCATCGGCGGCCATGCGGATGAGGTCGGGCATCGGCAGCCTGGACCCGCCGCCGGTCCGCGCGGGTGCGGGCATCGGGACGGACTCGTCGGCAACCGCTGCGGCGGCTCGCTCGAGATCGTCCAGCGTGGTCGTGGCGACCACCGTGACGGGGTGGCCCCGGTGCGATCCCAGCCGACCGGACGAGACCGCAGCCTTGAGACCGAGTTTCAGCGCGTCATGGCAGCGTTGCGCGGGTGTGCGCGTGTCGCGCTCCTGCGGCGCGGCGCCGTCGGGTTGGTGACGTCCCGGACGCACGGCCGCGCGGATGGCCTCGAAGTACGCTCGGGCCTCGGGTTCCAGCAATCCCGACAACCGGGACATGCCATCCGGTCCCTGCGCGCCCAGGTGTAGCCCGCGGCGACGGGCCCGATCCTCGTCGTTGAACAAGCCGTCGGGGTTGAGGTGGTCGGCGATCCGGTGGCCCAGCTTGGTGACGACGCCGGCATCGAGTTTCCGTGCGTGCTGCACCAGCGTTCGCTCGGCATCCGCCACGTCGGAGGCCGAAACGCAGGAGGGCAGCACGTCGACCGCGTCGCATACCGCGCGGATGTGGTCCTCGCCGACCGCGCCGGCCTCGAGTGCCGCCGCCAACTCCGGAAGCTCCGGTGCGACAGGCGGACCGGTCAGCGAGCGCCGCGGCCGGATTCGCGCGGCCAGCTTGAAGCGGCGCCGGATTTCCCGCGGCGGGATGCGCAGCCGGGCCCACAGCCGGTCGCGTTGGGCCGGTATGGACTCGCCGCCGTCAGGCGGCTCGGCGATCTCGGCGAAGAACCGGTACATCAGGCCCCGGTTGGTGCGGTGCTGCGTCTCGAGCCGTTCGGCGACGTCCACCCGGAAGTCGTTGCCCACCACATCCGAGGAGGTCGCACGCAGCACGTCATGGGCGGCGTCGATCGCGTCGAGGGCGGCGTCGATCCGCTCTCGTGCCTGTTCGGGGATCATCGCGACCATGCGTCCAGGGTAGCGAACAAACGTTCGAATACCGCCCCCGTTCGGCCGGGTTGTGGATGCAATGCGGGCTGTGGACAACGCAGCACCGGCCGGCGCCGGGATTCCTGGCGAAACCGCCGCCTGACGTGCGAGGATGAAAAACCGAAGCCGCAACGGCGGCAGTTAACCGGTCGAGTGGTGTGCCGATGCCCGGTAGTGACAAACCCACGGCGCGGGTCGTGGCGCTGATCGTGCTCCTGCTCGTGGTCGCCGTGGCGCTGCGCGGCTATCTTCCGGCCCACGACCGGGCCTTCCGCACCGAGGCGGGCGGCAGTGCCGCGGCCTGGACGGCCGTCGTCGCGGCCCTGGCCGGGACGGTGACGCTGCTCGCGATCGCCGTCGTCGCGCGGCTGCGCGATCCCCGAGGGTTCGCGCCCAGCGGGCCGGACCTGCCCGCGCTGCTCGACACCGGCACCGACCGGCCGAGTTGGCGGGTGGTGCTGGTCGCGCTCGGGGTGATCGCGGGCCTGCTGCTGGCGCTGACGCTGCTGACCCGGGTCGCGGTGGGCCACGACGTCACGCCCCCCGCGCCGGGATCCGCGAGCGTGTCGCCCCCGGCGCGCACCGGGGCCCCGCCGCCCCGGCAACCGCCGAAAGCCGACTCCGGCAACATATCCCGCGTCCTGATCGCCTGCACGCTGCCCCTGCTGCCGATCCTCGTCGTGGGCACGCTCCTCGAGTCGCGCCGGCGGTGGCGCGCGACGGGCGCGGGCGAAACCGCCGCGGAAGAGGGCGAAACCGCTGCGGCGCAACCGAACCCGGGCTCGCTGGTGCGGGCCGCCGAGCGCGGCCTGGCCGAGATGACAGACCTGCGCCGGGAGCCGCGCGAGGCGATCATCGCCTGCTACGCCGCAATGGAACGCGAGCTCGCGAACGTTCCGGGCGCCGTCCCGCAGGATTTCGACACCCCGACCGAGGTGCTGGCCCGCGCCGTCGAACGCCACGCGCTGCACGCCGACAACGCCGTCCAACTGGTCGATCTTTTCGCCGAGGCGCGGTTCAGCCCGCACGTGATGAACGAAGCTCACCGCGACGTCGCGGTCCGGGCGCTGCGGCTGGTCCTCGACGAACTGCGGTCCGTGAGCCACGCATGAACAGGCTTGTCGCCCTTGGGGTATTCCTCATCCTCAGTGTGGAGTTGCTGACGCTGGCCCTGCCCGACCGCGGACTCGTGCTCGCGGCCACCGGCGTCGCGCTGGCCCTGGTGCTGCTCAACGTTCGTCGCGTCGTGGGGAGGGGACCGCAACCCGACGAGGAGCCCGGTGCGGACGACCTCGGGGACGCGCTGCGCCGTTGGGTCGCCAACACGGAGACAACCATCCGGTGGTCGGACTCGACCCGGGCGGACTGGGACCGGCACCTGCGGCCGATGCTCGCACGGCGCTACGAACTCGTAACCGGCCAAAGGCTTTCGAAGGACCCCGCCGCGTATCACACCAGTGGGCGGATACTGTTCGGAGCCGAACTCTGGGAATGGGTCAATCCCAACAACGTCGTCCGTGGCGGTGACCGGGGGCCCGGCCCCGGCCGTGCGGCGCTCGAGGCGATCCTACGGAAGTTGGAGCAGGTATGACGTTGCCCACCGCACTGCCGGCCGACAAGACCACCGAGTACTGCGGTGCAGTCATCGACGAGATCGAACGCGTGGTGGTGGGCAAGCGTTCGGCGCTCACGCTCATCCTGACCGCGGTGCTCGCCCGCGGGCATGTGCTGATCGAAGACCTGCCGGGACTGGGCAAGACGCTCATCGCGCGGTCCTTCGCCGCCGCTCTGGGGCTTCGCTTCACCCGGGTGCAGTTCACCCCCGACCTGCTCCCGGCCGACCTGCTCGGCTCGACGATCTACGACATGCAGTCGGGCCGGTTCGCCTTCCGCGCCGGACCCATCTTCACCAACCTGCTGCTCGCCGACGAGATCAACCGCACCCCGCCCAAGACCCAGGCGGCCCTGCTGGAGGCGATGGCTGAAAGCCAGGTCAGCATCGACGGCGAAACCCACCAGCTGCCAACACCGTTCATAGTCCTGGCGACGGACAACCCGATCGAGTACGAAGGCACCTACCCGCTGCCGGAGGCGCAGCTGGACCGGTTCGCGATCCGGCTGGAGCTGCGTTACCTCTCCGAGCGCGACGAGACCGCCATGCTGCGCCGGCGTCTCGAGCGCGGGTCGTCCGAGCCGGTGGTCGATCAGGTGGTGGACGCGCACGATCTGCTGGCCATGCGCGAGTCCGTCGAGCAGGTGACCGTGCACGACGACGTCCTGCGCTACGTGGTGTCGCTGGCGGCGGCCACCCGGCACCATCCGCAGGTCGCGGTCGGCGCCAGCCCGCGCGCCGAGCTCGACCTGGTTCAACTGGCCCGGGCCCGTGCGCTGTTGCTGGGGCGCGACTATGTGATTCCCGAAGACGTCAAGGCGCTGGCGATCCCGGCGATCGCCCACCGGATCACCCTGCGCCCGGAGATGTGGGTGCGAAAGATCCAGGGCGCCGATGTCGTCGGGGAGCTGTTGCGGCGCCTGCCGGTGCCCCGGACCGGCGGCGGCGACAGCCTGGCGGGTCCGGCGTGACGGAGCCGCGCACGGTCGAGTTCCGCTGGCGCGCATCCCCGTTGACGCGGGCGATCGCGACGAGTGCGGGCGCTGCGCTGGCCGTCGCGGTGATCGGCGGCAGGTGGCAGCTGATCGCGTTCGCCGCACCGCTGCTCGGTGTGCTGTGCTCGATCAGCTGGCAGCCTCGGATGCCCCCGGTCCGCGTGCACGGCAACCCCGCGTCGCAGCGATGCTTCGAAGACGAGCGGGTACGGCTCCGGGTGTGGGCCACCGTCGAAGACGCCGGGGCCGCGACCGTCGAGCTGTTGGTCCCGGACGTCGCGGGCATGGGGCTCGAAGTCCTCGCCGCCGATGGTCGTGCGGCGAAAACGGTTGCGGCGAAGGCGCATCGCTGGGGCCGGTATTACCTGCGGGCACGTGTGGACGTGGTGGCGCGCGGGGGGCTGCTCACCGGCACGGCCACCGTCGACGCCGCCGCCGTCGTCGTGTTCCCGCTGACGCCGCCGCAGTCGACGCCGATCCCGCAGACCGAGTTGCTCGACCGCCTCGGTGCGCACCTGACCCGGCACGTCGGGCCGGGCGTGGAGTACGCCGACATTCGACCCTACGTGCCGGGCGACCAGTTGCGGGCGGTGAACTGGCCGGTGAGCGCTCGTCGCCGCCAACTGCATGTCACGCAACGGCTGACCGACCGCGCCGCCGACGTGGTGGTGCTGATCGACGCCTATCGTCAGCCGGCCGGCCCGGCGACCGAGGCCACGGAAAGGGTCGTACGCGGGGCGGCCCAGGTGGTGCAGACGGCACTGCGGCACGGCGATCGCGCGGGAATCGTCGCCCTGGGCGGCAGGCGCCCACGGTGGCTCGGCGCCGACATCGGACAACGCCAGTTCTTCCGTGTCCTCGACACCGTGCTCGACGTCGGCGAGCACTTCGAGGACACCACCGGCACCCTGGCGCCACGCGCGGCTGTCCCCGCCGGGGCGATCGTCGTCGCGTTCTCCACGCTGCTCGACACCGAGTTCGCGCTGGCGCTGATCGACCTCCGCCGCCGCGGGCACGTCGTCCTGGCGGTGGACGTCCTCGACCGGGCTCCGTTCCGGGGCGATCGCGACCCGCTGGTGGACGAGCTGTGGGGGCTGCAGCGCTCCGCCATGTATCGCGACATGGCCACCGTCGGTGTCGACATCGTGTCCTGGTCCGAGGGCGCCGCCCTGGAGCAGTCCATGGGTGTGCTGCCGCGGCATGGGCGACGGGTGCGGGGATGAGCGCGGGCATGGCGGGCGCGGCGCGGATGGCCATCCCCGCCCTGTCGGTGGCATCCGGGCTGCTAATGGTGGGATCGGTCGCCGTCGGTTCGCACGGGGCGGCGATGGTCGGGTGCGCGGCGGCGCTGACCGCGGTGGCCGTCGGGACGGCGTTGCGGCCGGCCGCAACGTTTGCCGTTGTGCTCGTGGTGTTCGCGATCGCGCTGTCCGGTCCACCGCCCGTGCCCGTCGGCCTGTCGGGGCTTTGCGCGGCAGCCTATCTGGTGTCCCGCCACGCCACCGGGCCGTCGGCCGCGATGGTCATCGGGAGCCGCGCGACATGGGTTGCTGCCCTGTGCTTCACGTCGGCCGGTTTGATTGCGGTGTCGTTTCCGCTTCAGCTGCCGTGGCTGCCGCTGCTCGCCCCGCTGGGCGCGCTGGCGATTTTCGTGCTGGCTACGCGCCCGTTCACGTAGCGGGTTTGGCCGATAGCCGAAGCGCGGTTTCCGGCGCGCGCCTTGCGGGCAGCAGGGCCGGGTGCGGTGCCGTTGCCATCGTGTAACGCCGCATAGCGGCTTGGTGTCGGCCGCGTTGGGCTGCCCAGTGGGCTCGGAACGGAGGTTTGCCGAACTTTTTGGCAATATCTCGCGCATTTGCGATGCGATGTTTGCTCATCGGTCGCGTAGCGGGTGCCGCGCCGAGAGGTTCTGACACACGAGACCCGTGGGGGACGGTGTGTGGCCACGCCTCATGGGAAGGACAGGCCGATGAGTTTTCTGACGTTGCCGCCGGAGATCAATTCGCTGCGGATGTTCTCCGGTGCCGGTTCGGCGCCGATGCTGCAGGCCGCGGCGGCGTCGGGGGAAACACGGGCTTCTTCAACACGGGCAGCCTGAACACCGGCCTGTTCGACTCCGGGGACCTCAACACCGGCATCGGCAGCGCGATCACCCAGCCGGGCTCGGTCTCCGGCATCGGCACCTCCGGCACCGACGTCTCCGGGTTCTACAGTTCGGGCGTCGACGTCTCCGGCTACCAGAACACGAGCGCCGGTGCCCTCGGGGTGCCGAGCTCGGGATTCGGAAACATCGGCGACGGCAACGTCGGGATCGACAACTCGGGTACCCAGCTGACCGGCATCGCCGACATGGGCAGCACCAACGTCGGCATGTTCAACTCGGGTGCGAACAACTCCGGCATCGCGAATTCGGCCACCAATGCCGGCGGCCTCACCTACACCTCAGGTGTGGGCAACTCCATCGACGACTTCGCGGGAATCGCCGACCAGGGCACCGGCTTTGGCGCGGGCGCGGAAGCGGCGGCCAAGGGCTAGCGGCGCAAACAGCGCGTGCGGCCGGCTCAGTGCAGCAGGTGGGCGGCCTGGTCGGCCAGGTCGAGCAGAGGCTGCGGGAAGATCCCCAGCGCCACGGTGGCCACGGCGCACACGGCGATCGCGGCCTTGCTCAGGATGCCGGGCGCGACCACGTGGGGCGTGTCCTCGGTGGCCTCGGTGAAGAACATCGAAACGATCACGCGCACATAGAAATACGCGGCCACCCCGCTGGCGATCACACCGATGACCACCAGCGGCAGCGCCCCGCCCTGGGCGGCGGCCCGAAACACGGCGAGCTTGCTGACGAATCCGCTCGTCAGCGGGATGCCGGCGAAGGCCAGCAGGAACATCGAGAACATCACGCCCACGATCGGTGAGCGCTGCCCGAGCCCCGCCCAGTGGGACACGGTGGCGTCCTCGACGCCGTCGGCGTTGCGGATCAGGCTCACGATCGCGAACGCCCCCATCGTGCTGAAGCTGTAGGCGACCAGATAGAACAACGTGCCCGACAGACCGGAATGGTTGTCGGCGATGACGCCGGTGAGGATGAAACCGACGTGGGCGACCGACGAGTAGGCCAGCAGCCGCTTGACGTCGGTCTGGTTGACCGCGGTGATCGTGCCCACCGCCATGGTCAGGATGGCGATCGTCCACAACACCGGGCGCCACTGGTCGTGCAGCGGCGGCAGCGCCACGTACACCACCCGCAGCAGCGCGCCGAACGCCGCGACCTTGGTGGCCGCCGCCATGAAGCCGGTGACCGGAGTGGGGGCGCCCTGGTAGACGTCGGGAATCCAGGAGTGGAACGGGACCGCGCCGACCTTGAACAGCAGGCCGACCGACAGCAGCGCGACGCCGACCAACGCCATCGACGTGTCACCTTGGGCGGCAAAGGCTTTGCGGATGCCGGGCAGCAGCAGCGTACCGGTCGCGCCGTAGATCAGCGCCACGCCGTAGAGAAAGAACGCCGACGAGAACGCGCCCAGCAGGAAGTACTTCATCGCCGACTCCTGCGACAGCAGGCGACGATGCCGGGCCAGGCCGCACATCAGATACAGGGGCAGCGAAAGGACTTCCAGCGCGACGAACATGGTCAGCAGGTCGTTGGACGCGGGGAACACCATCATGCCGCCGACCGAGAGCATCGTCAGCGGGAAGAGTTCGGTCTGCGCGGCCCCGGCCCGTTCGGCCTCGATCTCGGCGTCGCTGCCGGGCACCGCGGAGGCCTGCGGAGTGAAGGAATCCAGGCCGGCCGCCGCCGAAGCGGCCCCTGAAACTCCCACGGCCGCTTTGCGTTCCGCTTTGGCCTGCGTGCGTTCGGCCATGAAGATGACCGCGAGCACGGCCACCAGCAGCACGGTGCCCTGCAGGTACAGCGCAGTGCGGTCGACGGCCATCGCGCCCAGCACCGCGGTGCGTCCCGAGGTGCAGACCGAGCGGCTCACCGCGACGACCGCGACGAACGCCGCCACCAAGCCGCCGAGCGCGAGCGCCACCTGGGTGCCGTAGCGGAACCGCCGCGGCACGAACGCCTCGGCCAGCACACCGGCCACCGCGACGCCGAACACGATGAGCATCGGGCTCAGCAGGAAGTACTCGATGCTGGGGGAGGGGAGCAGGATCATCGGTGTGGTCCTTCGGCTGTGCGGGGTGCTCGGTCCGGTGCCGCGGTGCCCGGGGGCACGCTCGGCGCGGGATCGTGCTGGCCGATGGTGGTCATCGTGTTGGCGACGGCGGGGTTGATCAGCTCCAGCACCGGCTTGGGGTAGACCCCGAGACCGATCAGCAGCGCGATCAACGGCGCGATGACGAGCAGTTCGCGCGCCTTGAGGTCGGTGATCTTCTCGTTGCCCGCGGCCACCGGTCCGGTCATCACGCGCTGGTAGAGCCACAGCATGTAGATGGCCGCCAGGACCAGTGCGGTGACCCCGAACGCGCCGGCCAGCCAGTAGCGGTTGAAAGTGCCCAGCAGGACGAGGAATTCGCTGACGAAGGGCGCCAGCCCGGGCAGCGACAGGGTGGCCATGCCGGCCACCAGGAAGGTGCCCGCCAGGACGGGCGCCACCTTCTGCACGCCGCCGTAGTCGGCGATCAACCGGCTGCCGCGTCGCGTCACAAGGAACCCGGCGATCAGGAACACCGCGGCGGTGGAGATGCCGTGGTTGAGCATGTACAGCGTGGACCCGCTCTGGCCCTGGCTGGTCATCACGAAGATGCCCGCGATGATGAACCCGAAGTGCGAGATCGAGGTGTAGGCGATCAGGCGCATCATGTCTTTCTGGCCGATCGCCACGATCGCGCCGTAGATCACGCCGATGATGGCCAGCGTCACGATCAGCGGCCGGAAATACGTCGAGGCATCCGGGAACAGCTGCAGGCAGTAGCGCAGCATGCCGAAGGTGCCGACCTTGTCCATCACCGCCGTGATCAACACCGCGGTCGCGGGCGTGGCCTCCACGCAGGCGTCGGGCAGCCACCGGTGGAACGGCCACAGCGGCGCCTTGATCGCGAAGGCGAACATAAAGCCCAGGAACAGCGCCTTGAGCACCGCGGGATCGACGCCCAGGCGCCCGTGCTGTACCGCGTCGACGATCGCCCGGAAGTCGAAGGTGCCCGCACCGTGCTTCGCGGTCACCACGTACAGCCCGATCACCGCGGCCAGCATGATCAGCCCGCCGAACAGGTTGTACAGCAGGAACTTCACCGCGGCGCGGGAGCGGCCCGAACCCTGACCGAAGCCGCCGATCAGGAAGTACATCGGGATGAGCATGGCCTCGAAGAACACGTAGAACAGCAGCACGTCCAGGGCGATCACCGAGACCAGCACCATCGACTCGATGGCCAGCGTCAACGCGATGTAGGCGTGGACACCCCGCGTGCGCTCGCCGCCGTCGTTCCAGCCGGCCACCTGCAGCACCGGGATCAGCACCACGGTGAGCAGCACCAGCACCACCGCGATGCCGTCCACGCCCAGGGTGTAGCCGGCCCCGAACGACGGGATCCACGAATGGCTTTCGACGAACTGGTAGGTGGGGCCGCCGGCCTTGAAGCCGGCGGTGATGACCACCGCCACCGCCAGCGTCAGCAGTCCGAACGCCAGGCCGATCCACTTGGCGAGCTGCCGCAGCCCGGGCGGCACCAGGATGACCAGCGCGGCACCCGCGAGTGGCACCAGCCACAGCACGCTCAGCCAGGGGACGTTACTCATCGAAGCCCCGTTCACCAGAACCTCACCGCCAGGATCAGCGCGACCACCAGGGTGGCGCCCGCCAGCATGGACAATGCGTAGTTGCGCGCGAAACCCGTCTGCAGGCCGCGTAGGCGGTTCGACGTCGCGCTCACCAGCGCCGCGAGGGCGTTGACCGAGCCGTCCACACCCGCGTCGTCGAATTCGACCAGCGCGTGCGTCAGTTGGGCGCCGGGGCGCATGAACACCTCCTCGTTGAAGGCATCGCCGTAGAGGTCGGCGCGCGCGGCCGTCGTCGCCGGGGAGACCGACAGCGGGGCCACCCGCGGGATCGGCAACCTTCCGTACTTGGCGTAGGCCACCGCGATGCCGATGGCGACGACGGTCAGCGCCAGCGCGGTGCTGACCCAGGTGGGCAGGGCGTGGGTCACCTCTTCGGGCGCGCCGACGACCGGTTCGAGCCAGCGCTGCAGGGTGCCGCCGATGGCCAGCAGGCCACCGGAGAACACCGAGCCGAAGGCGAGCAGGATCATCGGCCACGTCATCAGCGCCGGTGCCTCGTGCGGGTGAACGCCCGGCGCCCAGCGCTTTTCGCCGAAGAAGGTCATCAGCATCACCCGCGTCATGTAGAACGCGGTGATCCCGGCGCCCAGCAGCGCGGTGCCGCCCAGCACGTAGCCGCGGATCCCGCCGGAGGACAGCGCCGCCTCGACGATGGCGTCCTTGGAGAAGAAGCCCGCGAACGGCGGCACGCCGATGATCGCCAGGTAGGCGAGCCCGAAGGTGACGAACGTGATCGGCAGGGCGGCGCGCAGCCCGCCGTAGCGGCGCATGTCCTGCTCCTCGTGCATCCCGTGGATGACCGCGCCGGAGCCGAGGAACAGCCCCGCCTTGAAGAACCCGTGGGTCAGCAGGTGCATGATCGCGAATGCGTAGCCGGCCGGGCCCAGGCCGGCGGCCAGCACCATGTAGCCGATCTGGCTCATCGTCGAGGCGGCCAGGGCGCGTTTGATGTCGTCCTTGGCGCAGCCGATGATCGCGCCCAGCATCAACGTGACGGCACCGACGATGACCACCGCCAGCTGCGCCCCGGGCGCCAGGTTGTACAGGGGGTTGGACCGCACGATCAGGTACACGCCGGCGGTCACCATGGTGGCGGCGTGGATCAGCGCCGACACGGGGGTGGGGCCCTCCATCGCGTCGCCCAACCAGGCCTGCAGCGGGACCTGCGCGGATTTGGCGCAAGCGCCCAGCAGCAACAGCAACCCCATCGCGTTCAGCACGCCCGTGCCCGCGGCCGGCGCGGCGGCGAAGACGCCCGCGTAGGACAGCGTCCCGAAGGTGCCGAACATCAGGAACATTCCCAGCGCGAGGCCGGCGTCGCCGACCCGGTTCATCACGAACGCCTTCTTGGCCGCCGTGGCCGCGGTCGGCTTGTGGTACCAGAACCCGATCAGCAGGTAGGACGCCAGGCCGACGCCCTCCCAGCCGACGTAGAGCACCACGTAGTTGTCGGCGACCACCAGCAGCAGCATCGAGGCCAGGAACAGGTTGAGGTAGCCGAAAAAGCGGCGGCGGTCGGGATCCTCGGCCATGTAGGCGACCGAGTAGATGTGGATCAGCGAGCCGACCCCGCTGATCAGCAGCACGAAACACATGGACAGCTGGTCGATCTGCAGCCCGAGGTCGACCTGCAGCTGGTTGACCGGGATCCAGGTGTACAGCTTCTGGTGGATCGCGCGGTCGTCGGCGCCGCGGGCCAGCATGTCGGCCAGCAGGGTGGCGCCCACGCCGAACGACGCGAGGGCCGCGGCGCAGCCCAGCCAGTGGCCCCACGCGTCGGTGCGTCGACCGCCGAACAGCAGGATCGCGGCACCCGCCAGCGGCAGGGCCACCAGCAGCCAGGTGTAGTGAGTCCCCAAAAGATTTGTCACGGTGGCGTTCTCAGCCTTTGAGTAGGTTCGCGTCGTCGACTGACGCCGATTTGCGGGCACGGAAAATCGTCATGATGATGGCCAGTCCGATCACGACCTCGCAGGCGGCCACCACCATCGTGAAGAACGCGATCATCTGCCCGTCCAGGTGGCCGTGCATCCGGGCGAAGGTGACGAAAGCCAGGTTGACGGCGTTGAGCATCAGCTCGACGCACATGAACATCACGATGGCGTTGCGGCGCAGCAGCACACCCGAGGCCCCGATGGTGAACAGCAGGGCCGAAAGGTACAGGTAGTTGGCCGGATTCACGACGCACCTCCCTGGGGCAGGCTCGGGCTCGCTTCCCGGGAGGGGATCTCGGTGCCCTCGCCGGTGTGCCGGTGCAGGATCGGCGACACCGAGATCTCCGAATACGAGCCGTCGGGCAGCAGCGCGGCCGTGTCGACGGCGTTGCGGCGTGCGAAGACGCCGGGGTTGGGCAGCGGCGTGGGATGCCCGCCCGGCCGGAAGCGTTCCTCGGAGAGCTCCCGCTGGGTCTTGCGCCTCTCGAACCGCTCGCGGTGCGCCAGCACCATCGCCCCGACGGCCGCGGTGATCAGCAGCGCGCTGGTCAACTCGAAGGCCCACAGGTAACGCGAGAAGATCAGCGCCGCCAGGCCTTCCACGTTGCCGTTCGCGTTGGCCCCGCGCAGCCCGGCGAAGCCGCCCGTCGCCACGTTGCCGATGGCGGCGACCATCAGGACACCGAACCCGACCCCGGTCACCACGGCCGCGACGCGCTGTCCGTGCAGCGTCTCCTTCAAGGACTCGGAGGTGTCCACGCCGATCAGCATCAGCACGAACAAAAACAGCATCATCACCGCGCCGGTGTAGACCACGACCTGCACGACGCCGAGGAACAGCGCGTCCTGGGCCATGTAGAACACCGCCAGGATGATCATCGTCATCGCCAGGAACATGGCCGAGTAGACGGCGTTGACCGCCAGCACCACCCCGAGCGCGCCGATCAACGCCAGCGCGCCCAGCACCCAGAACGTCACCGCCTCACCGGTGGAGGTCCGGACGATGGCGTCGGCCGCCAGGACGTGGACATCGGACGCAATCACCGCGGTTCCCCGGCGGTCTGGGGTGCGCGCAGGCCCTGCGCGGTCACGTTGCCCTGGTAGTAGTCCTTGTCGGTGGCCCCCGGCGTCCGGGGATGTGGCGGCGCGAGCATGTCGGACAGCAGCGGGGCCAGCAGCCGGTCCTTCTCGTAGATGAGGTCGGCGCGGTTGTCGTCGGCCATCTCGTAGTTGTTCGTCATCGTCAGCGCCCTGGTGGGGCAGGCCTCGATGCACAGGCCGCAGCCGATGCAGCGCAGATAGTTGATCTGGTAGACACGGCCGTAGCGCTCACCGGGGGAGAATCGTTGCTCCTCGGTGTTGTCCGCGCCTTCGACGTAGATGGCGTCCGCCGGGCAGGCCCACGCGCACAGCTCGCAGCCGATGCACTTCTCGAGGCCGTCGGCGTAGCGGTTGAGTTGGTGACGGCCGTGGTAGCGCGGCGCCACCGGGCCCGGCTTCTCCGGATACTCCTCGGTCACCCGCTTTTTGAACATCGCGGCGAACGTCACGCCGAATCCGGCCACGGCGTCCAGCAACTTAGCCATGCGCTTTCTCCTTGCTCGCACCGATCGGGGTCGTCAGGGCCTTCATCGGCAGCGGCGGCACCGGGAACGCCGGCTCGAGGGCCGCGGCGCCGCGACCCTTCTCGCGGCGGCGCATTTCCCGTTCCATCGCGCGGACACCGGGATTGGCGAACGGTTTCCGCAACAGCAGTACCAGCACCGCGGCCACCACGATGCTGCTGACGACCAGCAGCGGCGTCCAGTACGGGTAACCCTGGTTGCGCAGCGTGCGGATGACCGCCGCGATCAGGACCCACACCAGCGATGCCGGGATCAGCAGCTTCCAGCCCAGCGCCATGAACTGGTCGTAGCGCAGGCGGGGCAGGCTGGCGCGCAGCCACATATAGATGAACAGGAAGGTCCACATCTTGGCGGTGAACCAGAGCACCGGCCACCAGCCGGTGTCGGCACCGGCCCACATGTTCAGCGGCCACGGCGCATGCCACCCGCCGAAGAACAGGGCCGTGGCGAGCGAGGAGACCGTCATCATGTTCACGTACTCGGCCAGCATGAACATCGCGAACTTCAGCGACGAGTACTCGGTGTGGAACCCCGCGACCAGCTCACCCTCGGCCTCGGGCAGATCGAAGGGCGCACGGTTGGTTTCGCCGACCATCGAGATGAGGTAGATGATGAACGACGGCAGCAGCAGGAACACGTACCAGACCCGGTTCTGGGAGGCGACGATCTGCGACGTCGACATCGAGCCGGCGTAGAGGAACACCGCCGCGAACGACAGCCCCATCGCGACCTCGTAGGAGATGACCTGGGCGGTGGAACGCACCCCGCCCAGCAGCGGGTAGGTGGACCCGGACGCCCAGCCGCCCAGCACGATTCCGTACACCCCGATCGCCGAGAGCCCGAGGATGAACAGCACCGCGACCGGAAGGTCGGTCAGCTGCAGCGGCGTCCGGTGGCCGAACACCGACACCACCGGGCCGAACGGGATGAACGCGAAGGCGGTGAACGCCGGGATCGTCGAGATGACCGGCGCCGCCATGTACACGAACCAGTCGACGCCCTTGGGGGTGATGCTCTCCTTGAGCGCCAGCTTGATCCCGTCGGCCAGGCTCTGCAGGGCGCCCCACGGACCCACCCGGTTGGGGCCGGGCCGCAGCTGCATCCAGCCGAGAATCTTGCGCTCCAACAGGATCGCGACCAGCACGTTGAGCATGAGGAACACGAAGATGGCCAGCGCCTTGCCCAGCACCAGCCACCACGTGTCGTGTCCGAAGGCGCTCAAGCCGGTCATTTGCCCACTCCGATGTTCACCGTGCTCCCCATGGTCACGCCCAGCTCCCGGTGTACCGCCGAACCCGGCGAGTTCAGCGGGAGCCACACCACCCGGTCGGGCATGTCCGTGACGCTCAGCGGCAGGGTGATCGAGCCGCGCGGTGTGCTGACCGTGACCTCGTCGCCGTCGGCGGCGCCGATCTCGGCCGCCGTGCCGGCCGACAGCCGCGCCACGGGTGTGCGCGCGGTCCCGGCCAGGTGCGGTTCGCCGTCCTGCATCCGGCCGGCGTCCAGCAGCATCCGCCAGCCGGTCAGCACCGCCTGGCCTTTGTCCGGCTGCTCACCGGGCCCGGTCGGCGCGGCGACGTCGGGCCCGGCGGCCCAGTTGCCGTCCCAGGTGCCCAGCCTCGCCAGTTCCGCGCGCGCCGCGTCGGCGGTCGAGAGCCCCAGGTAGATGCCCATCTCGTCGGCCAGCGCGTCGAGCACCTGGTGGTCGGACTGGGCGGCCTGCTTTGTCGTGCCGTGCAGCGCCGGTTCGAACGGGCGGTACCGGCCCTCCCAGTTGACGAAGGCCCCGACCTTCTGCGTCGTCGGCGCGACCGGGAACACCACGTCGGCGCGCTCGGTCACGGCGCTGTGCCGCAGCTCCAGGCTGACCACGAACCCGGCGGCGTCCAGCGCGGCCAGCACTGCTGCGGGGTCGGCGAAGTCGTCGGGTTCGACACCGCCCACCACCAGTGCCCCCAGCGTGCCGTCGGCGGCGCCGGCCAGGATGCCGTCCACGTCGCGTCCACGGGCGGAAGGCAGTTCGGAGACGTTCCAGGCCGCGGCGATCTGCGCGCGGGCGGCCTCGTCGTCCAGTGGGCGGCCACCGGGCAGCAGGCCGGGCAACGCGCCGGCCTCGAGTGCGCCGCGCTCGCCGGCCCGCCGTGGCACCCACGCCAGCCGGGCCCCGGTGGCGTCGGCGAGCCGCGCGGCGGCGGACAATCCGCCGGGCACCGCGGCCAGGCGCTCGCCGAGCATGATGACCGCGCCCGGAGCCGACAGCAGCTCGCCCACCTCGCCGGTGGTCAGGCCGTCCAGCGTGGCCGCTTCGGCGCCGGGTGCGGTTTGCAGCAGCCGGCCCGCCATCTTGTGCAGCGCGCGGGTCGCGAACGGCGCGACCGCGTACACCGGGACGCCGCGCTTGCGGGCCGCCTTGCGCAGCCGCAGGAACACGATCGGCGACTCTTCTTCCGGCTCGAACCCGACCAGCAGCACCACCGGCGCGGATTCGAGATCGGCGTAGCCGACGTCGCGGCGGCCGGCGATCCGCGCCGCCAGGAAAGCGGCCTCCTCGGCCGAGTGCGGACGGGCGCGAAAGTCGATGTCGTTGCTGTCCAACACGATTCGGGTGAATTTGGAGTACGCGTAGGCGTCCTCCAAGGTGGCGCGGCCGCCGACCAGGACGCCGGTGCGCCCGCGGGCCGCATCGAGGCCCCGGATCGCCGTCGCCATCGCGTGCGACCACGACGCGGGCGTCAGCACGCCGTCTTCGCCGCGGATCAGGGGGGTGGCGATGACATCCGGGGCGATCGCGTAGTTGAACGCCCACCGCCCCTTGTCGCAGTTCCACTCCTCGTTGACCTCGGGGTCGTCACCGGCCAGGCGCCGCAGCACCTTGCCGCGGCGGTGGTCGGTGCGCTGCGCGCAACCCGAGGCGCAGTGCTCGCACACGCTCGGGCTGGAGACCAGGTCGAACGGGCGCGCCCGAAACCGGTACGCCATCCCGGTCAGCGCGCCCACCGGGCAGATCTGCACCGTGTTGCCCGAGAAGTAGGAGTCGAACGGCTCGTTGGCGTAGATGCCGACCTGCTGCAGGGCGCCCCGCTCCTGCATATCGATGAACGGGTCACCGGCGATCTGCTCGGAGAACCGGGTGCAGCGCGCGCACAGGATGCAGCGTTCCCGGTCCAGCAGCACCTCCGAGGAGATGTTGATCGGTTTGGCGAACGTGCGCTTGACGTCGGTGAAGCGGGAGTCCGCGCGGCCGTTGGACATCGCCTGGTTCTGCAGCGGGCATTCGCCGCCCTTGTCGCACATCGGGCAGTCCAGCGGATGGTTGATCAGCAGCAGTTCCATCACGCCGTGCTGGGCCTTGTCGGCGGCCTCGGAGGTCAGCTGGGTGCGCACCACCATGTCGTCGGTGGCGACCGTGGTGCACGAGGCCATCGGCTTGCGCTGCCCCTCGACCTCGACCAGGCACTGCCGGCACGCGCCGACGGGGTCCAGCAGGGGGTGGTCGCAGAAGCGCGGGATCTGGATGCCCATCAGCTCGGCGGCGCGGATAACCAAAGTCCCCTTCGGAACGCTGATTTCGTTACCGTCGATGGTCAGCGTCACCATCTCGGGTCGGCTCACCTCGCCGCCGGTCTCGGGTTTGGCCGCAGCCGTCATGTGACGGTCACACCTTTCCGTTGGGGTTCAGCATGGAGTCTTTGGGGTCGAACGGGCACCCGCCGCCCTCGACGTGCGCGACGTATTCGTCGCGGAAGTACTTGATCGACGACATCACCGGGCTGGCGGCGCCATCGCCCAACGCGCAGAACGCCTTTCCCAGGATCGAATCGGAAATGTCCAACAGTTTGTCGATGTCCTCGGGCGTACCCTTGCCGGTTTCCAGGCGTTCGTAGATCTGGTCGAGCCAGAAGGTGCCCTCCCGGCACGGCGTGCACTTTCCGCAGGACTCGTGCTTGTAGAAGTAGGTCCAGCGCTGCACGGCGCGCACCACGCAGGTGGTCTCGTCGAAGATCTCCAGCGCCTTGGTGCCCAGCATCGAGCCGGCCGCGCCGACGCCCTCGTAGTCCAGCGGCACGTCGAGGTGCTCGTCGGTCAGCAGCGGGGTCGACGACCCGCCGGGCGTCCAGAACTTGAGCCGGTGCCCGGACCGCACGCCGCCGGCGTAGCCGAGCAACTCGCGCAGCGTGATGCCCAGCGGGGCCTCGTACTGGCCGGGCCGGGTGACGTGCCCGGACAGCGAGTACAGCGTGAAGCCGGGCGACTTCTCGCTGCCCATCGACCGGAACCACTCGACGCCGTGGTGGATGATCGCCGGCACGCTGGCGATCGTCTCGACGTTGTTGATCACGGTGGGGCAGCCGTAGAGTCCGGCCACCGCGGGGAACGGCGGCCGCAGCCGCGGCTGGCCGCGCCGGCCCTCCAGCGAGTCCAGCAGCGCGGTCTCCTCACCGCAGATGTAGGCGCCCGCCCCGGCGTGCACCACCAACTCCAGGTCGAAGCCCGAGCCGTTGATGTCGCGGCCCAGGTATCCGGCGGCGTAGGCCTCGGCCACCGCGTTCTGCAGGCGGCGCAGCACCGGCAGCACCTCCCCGCGCACGTAGATGAACGCGTGGTGGGCACGGATCGCGTACGCCGCGATGATGACGCCCTCGACCAGCACGTGCGGGGTGGCCAGCATCAGCGGGATGTCTTTGCACGTACCGGGTTCCGACTCGTCGGCGTTGACCACCAGGTAGTGCGGCTTGGCGGCCGCCCCGGAGTCGCCCTGCGGGATGAACGACCACTTGGTGCCGGTCGAGAAGCCCGCGCCACCGCGCCCGCGCAACCCGGAGTCCTTGACGGTGGCGATCACCGCGTCGGGGTCCATCGCCAGGGCCTTCTTCATCGCCTGGTAGCCGTCGTTGCGCAGATAGGTGTCCAGCGTCCACGACTCGGGGTCGTCCCAGAAGCGGCTGAGGACCGGGGTCAGCGGGGTGCTCATGACTGGCCTTCCGACGCTGCCGGCGCCTCCATGCCCAGTTCCCGCGCCACCTTCAGCCCGGCCAGCGTCGCGGCGCCGGCCCCGCCCTGCCCCTGGTCCGGCCGCTCGTCGGGCAGGCCGGCCAGAATGCGCGACGTCTCCCGGAAGGCGCACAGCGGGGCGCCGCGGGTCGGCGGCGCCGGCGTGCCCGAGCGCAGCGAGTCCACGAGTTCGCGCGCCGACTCCGGGGTCTGGTTGTCGAAGAACTCCCAGTTGACCATCACCACCGGGGCGAAGTCGCAGGCGGCGTTGCACTCGATGTGCTGTAGCGTGACCGAGCCGTCGGCCGTCGTCTCGTCGTTGCCGATGCCGAGGTGCTCTTTGAGGCTCTCGAAGATCGCGTCGCCGCCCATGACGGCGCACAGCGTGTTCGTGCAGACCCCGACGAGGTAGTCGCCGGTGGGTCCGCGACGGTACATCGTGTAGAAGCTCGCCACCGCCGACACCTCGGCCCCGGTCAATCCCAGCTGCTCACCGCAGAATTCGAGACCGGCCGGAGTCAGGTAGGAATCCTGGGCCTGCACCAGGTGCAGCAGCGGCAGCAGCGCCGAGCGCTTCTCGGGGTAGCGGCCCATGATCTCCTTGGCGTCGACCTCCAACCGAGCCCGCACCTCAGGGGGGTAGGACTGCGGCGCGCCCTCGACCACGAACGCGTTGGGCTCCTCGGGCGGCGGGCCCAGCCGGATGAACACGGGCTGCCCCTGGGCACCTGTCATCGGTCCACCCCGCCCATGACCGGGTCGATGCTGGCGACCGCGGTGATCAGGTCGGCGACCATTCCGCCCTCGCACATCGCGGCGACCGACTGCAGGTTGGTGAACGACGGGTCCCGGTAGTGCACCCGGTAGGGGCGGGTGCCGCCGTCGCTGACCATGTGCACGCCCAACTCGCCGCGGGGCGATTCGACCGCGCTGTACACCTGGCCCGCGGGCACCCGGATGCCCTCGGTGACGAGCTTGAAGTGGTGGATCAGCGCCTCCATCGAGCTGCCCATGATCTTGGCGATGTGCTCCTGCGAGTTGCCCATGCCGTCGGGGCCCACCTTCAGATCGGCCGGCCAGGCGATCTTGCGGTCCTCGACCATCGTCGGACCCGGCCGCAGTTTGTCCAAACACTGCTCCACGATCTTCATCGACTCCCACATCTCTTTCACGCGAATCATGTAGCGCCCGTAGGCGTCACACGTGTCGGCGGTGATCACGTCGAACTCGTAGTTCTGGTATCCGCAGTACGGCTCGCTCTTGCGCAGGTCGTGCGGCAGTCCCGTGGACCGCAGTATCGGGCCGGTGATCCCCAGCGCCATGCAGCCGGTCAGGTCCAGGTAGCCGATGCCCTCGGTGCGGGCCTTCCAGATGGCGTTCTCGTTGAGCAGGGCGCCCATCTCACGCAGCGGATGACGCAATTCCTCGAGGGCGGCCGCGACCTCGTCGACCCCGTTGGGCGGGAGGTCTTGCGCCACGCCGCCGGGCCGGATGTAGGCGCTGTTCATCCGCAGGCCGGTGATCGACTCGAAGAGTTTGAGCACGATCTCGCGGCCCCGGAAGCCGACGAACATCGGGGTCATCGCGCCCAGTTCCATGCCGCCGGTGGCCAGGGCCACCAGGTGCGAGGAGATCCGGTTGAGCTCCATCATCATCACGCGGATGACGCTGGCCCGCTCCGGGATCTGGTCGGTGATGCCGAGTAGCTTCTCCACGCCCAGACAGAACGCGGCCTCGTTGAAAAACGGCGACAGGTAATCCATCCGGGTCACGAACGTGACGCCCTGGGTCCAGTAGCGGTATTCGAGATTCTTCTCGATCCCGGTGTGCAGGTAGCCGATTCCGCACCTGACCTCGGTGACGGTCTCGCCCTCGATCTCCAGGATCAGCCGCAGCACCCCGTGGGTCGACGGGTGCTGGGGGCCCATGTTGACGACGATGCGCTCACCGGGGTCGGCCTTGCGGGCGGCGTCGACGACCTGCTCCCAGTCCTGGCCGCCGGCGACGACGAGGGTTTCGGTTTGACTCATCAGTTGTAGCCCCTCCGCTCGTCGGGCGGGGGTATCTGCGCGCCCTTGTATTCCACCGGGATTCCGCCCAGCGGGTAGTCCTTGCGCTGCGGGTGCCCCTGCCAGTCGTCGGGCATCTCGATCCTGGTCAGCGACGGATGCCCGTCGAAGATGATGCCGAAGAAGTCGTAGGTCTCGCGTTCGTGCCAGTCGTTGGTCGGGTAGATCGCGTACAGCGACGGGATGTGCGGATCACCTTCCGGCGCAGCAACTTCCAGCCGCACGCGGCGGCCATGGGTGATCGACTGCAGGTGATAGACCGCGTGCAGTTCCCGCCCGGCCTCGTGCGGGTAGTGCACGCCGCTGACGCCCAGGCACATCTCGAACCGCAGGTCCGGTTCGTCGCGTAGCCGCTGGGCGACCTGCGGCAGCGACTCCCGGCGCACGTGCAGCGTCAGTTCGTCGCGGTGGACCACGACCTTCTCGATCGCGGTGCCGAAATCGACACCGGCGCGCCCCAGCGCCTCGGCCAGGCCGTCGGCGACCGCGTCGAAGTAGCCGCCGTAGGGCCGGGAACTGCTGCCCGGCAACGTGACCTCACGCACGAGCCGGCCGTATCCGGACGTGTCGCCGGTGCCCGACACCCCGAACATGCCGCGCCGGACATCGATCACTTCCTCGTCGGCGCGGGCCACTGCTTCCTGCGGGTCCTGGTCCGGTGAGCTCATCGCAGCAGCCCGCGCATCTCGATGGTGGGCCGGGCCGCCAGCGCCGCCTCCTCGGCCTCGGCGATGGCGTGTTCCCGGTTCACGCCGAGCGGCATGTCCTGAATCTTCTCGTGCAGCTTGAGGATTGCGTGCAGGAGCATCTCCGGGCGCGGCGGGCAGCCGGGCAGGTAGATGTCCACCGGGACCACGTGGTCGACGCCCTGCACGATTGCGTAGTTGTTGAACATCCCGCCGGAGGACGCGCACACGCCCATCGACAGCACCCATTTCGGCTCGGCCATCTGGTCGTAGATCTGGCGCAGCACGGGTGCCATCTTCTGGCTGACCCGCCCGGCCACGATCATCAGGTCGGCCTGCCGCGGTGTCGCCGAGAACCGCTCCATGCCGAAGCGTGCGATGTCGAATCTGGGTCCGGCCGTCGCCATCATCTCGATTGCGCAGCAGGCCAACCCGAAGGTCGCCGGCCACAGCGAGTTCTTGCGCACATAGCCCGCGACCTTCTCGACGGTGGACAGCAGAATCCCACCGGGCAGCTGTTCTTCCAGGCCCACGTCTTACCTCAATCCCACGTCAGGCCCCCGCGGCGCCACACGTAGGCGTAGGCCACGAAAACCGTGAGCATGAACACGACCATTTCGACCAGCGCGAACGTCCCCAGCGCGTCGTAGCTGACCGCCCAGGGATACAGGAACACGATCTCGATGTCGAAGACGATGAACAGCATCGCGGTGAGGTAGTACTTCACCGGGAACCGCTGGCCGCCGGTCGTGTGGGCGGTGCTTTCGGTGGGTTCGATCCCGCACTCGTAGGCGGCCAGCTTCGAACGGTTGTATCGGGACGGACCGACCAGGCTCGCGATCACCACCGAGCCCACGGCGAAGGCGGCGGCAATGGCTCCCAGTACCAGGATGGGTATGTAGGCGTTCAACTCGCTCCAAGATCCGTCGTACGGGCCGCCGGGCGGCGACCGGGCGGTGGCCGGGCTGCTGTGACGGACAGTGTCTTTGTCCGGTCGCAGTGACCTACAACATAGCGTCGCGACGGCCGGGGCGCTTGCCCGGGGTGGGCTATCCGATCGGTTGCCGGGCCCGTGACCGGGATGGCCGCTCAACTTCGGTGGAACCGCAGATTGTCAGCCCGACCTGGGGCATGCGGTGCTTATGCTTTTGTGCCTCGCGGACCGTTGCCGCGGCCGCGACGGGCCGCGATCGGCCCGTCGAGATGGGCACCGAACTCGTCGCGCCGTCGCAGGTGGTTCAGGTGTCATCCGTCGCGAACGCGCTCGGGTGCACCACGACGACGTACATGGTGCCGACCACGACCCTTACCCCTCCTGATGCCACTGCAGCAGATCGGGGTCGCGGCGCCCATCGTCAGCGGCCTGAACAACGCGCTGACGCCCCTCGTCGACGCCGGCTAATCCCAATACGATCCGACCGGAGGCCCCTACCTCAGCCACGGCACCCTGATGTGGTGCGGGCGGGCGACCCGCTGCGCCCGGCTAGCGAGCGGGGGTTCGCAGCAGGCCCAGCACCGTACGGCCCAGCACAATCGGGTCGATGGGGTGCGGCACCGCAGCTTCGGCGCGAGACCATTTGGCCAGCCACGCGTCGTCGCGACGCCCGGTGAGCACGACGATCGGCGGGCACGTCTCGAGTTCGTCCTTGAGCTGCTTGGCGATTCCCATGCCGCCCGTCGGCGTCGCCTCCCCGTCCAGGATGGCCAGGTCGATGCCGCCCTCGTCCATCCGCTGGATGACCATGGGGCCGGTCGCCACCTCGATGTAGTTGAGCTCGGGCAGATCCGGGTGCAGGTGCCGGCCCAACGCCTGGATCACTTCCCGGCGCGTGTCGGCGTTGTCGCTGTAGACGAGGACGCGCAGGGCGACGGCGGAGTCGGTATTCGCGGCGGGCACGAGCAGATGGTACTGCGGCGGCGCCGCGCCTAACGGGGTACCCGCACGAAGACGGCGTCGGCCGCCGCCGTCGCGGTCGCCGCCATCATGCCGAACTTGTTCCAGCCCAAGCCGAACCGGGCCCGCTCGACCCGGGTGTGGCCCGCGATGCGGACCGCGCCGGGCCTTGTCGTCATCCCGGCGCGCACCCGATCGCCACACCGCGATGTCATCGCGCCAGAGCCGGTCCACCGTTGCCCTGTCGCCGCCCTCGATCGCGGCGAACAGGCGATCGGCTACGTCGATGATGGTTTCGGCGTCGGGCTCGGCATGGGCAGGCTCCTGGTCGCTGTCTATGCGGTGTCCGGGTCCGGCTCGTCGTATCCCGGGTGCGCGACCGCCAGCCGGCGGCGGACCAGGGTGCGCAGGCAGGCGATGACCTCCCCGGCGCGCCCGTCCAGGTCGCCGGCCCGGATCGCGGCCGCGAGCGCGTCTTCGTCGGCGTAGCCCAGGCGGGCCAGCGCCGCACCGCTTTCCGCCTCGCTCTCGTCGAGCAGTTCCCGCTCGACGATGCGCAACGCGTTGGCGGCCACCCGGGCGTGGAAGTTGACCCGTCCGGTCGTCGCCTCCCGGACCTCGGACTCGAGGAACTCGGCCACCGCGGCGACGAGTTCGGCCGCCAGCGGGCGGCCATAGGCGCCGATCACGAGCACACCTTCGACTCCGGGCTCTCGAGCAGGTCGAGCAGGTCCCACTCGGTCTCGCTGACGCGGCGGCCGATCGTCGCCAGCTCCACCGAGCGGGACTGCCCGCTCAGATGCCGTTCCGCCTGGTAGCGGCAGATGACCCCCCAGCGCAGCGTCGCCAGCACCAGCCACCAGTGGAACGCCACCCGGTCGACGGTAGTTGCGGCGGCTTCCTCGTAGGCCCGCAGGAAGCTCTCGATGCTGCCCAGGCCGCCCGCGGCCAGGCTGGCCGGGGCGCCGAACCGCCAGGCCCGGATGCAGAACCAGGCCAGGTCTTCGTAGGCCTGCCCGGCGTGCACCAGTTCCCAGTCGAGGACCGCGGCCAGGTCGGAGCCGTTGACGATGAGGTTTCCCATCCGGAAATCGCCGTGCACCAGAACCCGCGCCGACGGCCGAGGCCGGCGGGCGGCCAGCCACCGGAACGCCCATTCGAACGTGGCGGTGGTGTCACCCATCGCGTCGAGGCGCTCGCGCCACTGAGCGAGTTGGTCCTCCTGGGTCAATCCGGGCAGGTCGGGGTCGGCCCGGTGGATGGCGGCCAGCGCCCGCGCGCACTGATGCAGCAGTCCGGTGCGGGCCTCGTACCCGTGGCCGCCGGCGTCGAGTTGCCGGTGGATGCGCCGGACGATCGTCTCGCCTTTGATCTCGTCGCAGACGAGAAACGGATTACCGAGTGCGGCAGCCGAATCGTCGGCGATCAGAACGTGGGGGACCGGTGCGCCGGCCGCGGCCGCCGCGGCCTGTGCGCGGGCCTCGAGCTCCATGCCGGCGTGCACGTCGTCGGGGGGACCGATGCGCAAGATCAGCGCCCGGCGCCCGCCAGCCGTGACGGCGTCGAACGCCCAGGTGGTGCGGCTGGCGCCACCGGTCAGCGCGCGCAGATTCTCGACGGCGGTGCCGGCGCCGAGCACCTGCGCCAGCACTCCCGTCAGCCTGCCGAGCAGCTCCGGTTCGGCCGTCACCGCTTGCCGAACCTGAACAACCGCTGCGCCACCCGGCGGATCTGGATCTCCTCGGCGCCCTCGGTGATCCGGTACCGGCGGTGGTGGCGGTAGATGTGCTCGAACGGTTCGTGACGGCTGTAGCCGAGGCCGCCGAAGACCTGCATGGCGCGGTCGGCGGCGTCGCAGACCAGCCGGTTGGCGCGGTAGTTGGCCATCGACACCTTGTCGGAGACCTCCATGTGGTGGTCGCGGTCCAGATGCCATGCCGCGTACTGGACGAGCAGCCGGACCATCTGCGCCTCGGTCTGCAGTTCGGCCAGCGGCCACTGCACGGCCTGGTTGACCGACAGCGGTTTGCCGAACACCGTGCGCTCGCCGGCGTACTGCGCGGCGCGGTCGATGCAGTACTGCGCGGCGCCCAGGCTGCTCGCGGCCTGCCGAATCCGGTTCTCGTGCAGGAACGTCTGCGCGACCTCCAGGCCGCGGCCCACTTCGCCGAGCACCGCGTCGGCGGGTACGCGCACGTCGGTCAGTTCGACCTCGCCGTGGTCGGTGGGCATGTTGAACGTCCACCAGTAGTACGGCACGCCGAAGCCCGGGGCGTGGGTGGGGACCAGGAACGCGGTGATGCCGTGCGCCTGCCCCGGCTCCCCGGACGTGCGGGCGAATACCAGGTCGTGGGTGGCGCGATGCACGCCGGTGTTGAACCGCTTGGAGCCGTTGATCACCCAGTCGTCCCCGTCGGGTACGGCGCGGGTTTCCAGCCAGGTGGCATCCGAACCGTGCTTCGGTTCGGTCAGACCGAACGCCATGGAGCGCTCCCCGGTGATCAGCGCCTCCGACCAGGCGGCGCGCTGCTCGTCGGTGCCGAACCGCTCCATCATGATGACCTGCGGGAAGTTCCCGACGATCGACGACTCGTTCTGCAGGTCGTTGTGCAGCCCCAGGCCCTTGTGCGCCAGGTGTTCCCGGATGACGGCCATGTCGAGGTTGGTGCCGTCGCGGCCGCCCAGCGAGGCCGGCAGCGCGTAGCGCAGCCAGCCCGCCTTGTCGGCGCGCCTGCGCATCTCGGCGAGCAGGTCCTCCCACTCCCGGGTCGGGATGCCGTCGTTGTCCCAGTCGGTGCGGGCGTGCTCGCGGCGCTTGTCGAAGTACTGGATGTGGTCGCGTTCCAGCGGCTTGATCTCCGCCTCGATGAACGCGTCCATCTCGGCGAGCAGTCCCGGAAGATGTTCTGGGAGAGTGAAATCCATGGGTCTCCTTAGGTGCCGTACAGGGTTTTCTTCCAGACCGTCGACAGGGTCGCGATGGCGTCCGTGTCGCTGATCTTCAGGCCGAGGCCCTCGGGGCCCGAGGTGCCGACGAACACGGTGGTGAAGTTCTCGAACAGCAACGCGATGGCCGCGGCGGTGTGCTGCGGGTGCAGGTCGGTCCCGTGGCCCTGCTCCTGCGCCCGGCGCACGGAGGCCGCGACGATGTCCATGCCGAACCGCCGGAACTCGTTCTGCAGGTGCGCGAACCGGCGTTGGGTGGCCGCCAGTTGCGCGACCGCGATCATGATGCCGATGTTCTGCTTAAACATGTTCCAGTAGCCGGTGACCACCGAAGTGAAGAACGCGTCGTCGTCCGGGGCGTCGGGCAACTGGACGCGCAGCGCCGACGGTGTCACCACGTCGTGCAGGAAGGACTCCGCCAGGAAGGCCAGCAGGTCTTCCTTGTCGGCGAAATACCGGTAGAACACCGCCGGTGATTTCCCGGCCGCCGAGGTGATGTCGGCCAGCGTGGTGCCGTGAAAACCGCGCTCGGCGAAGAGTTTGCGGGCAGCTTGTTCGATGGCCGCCCGGGTCTGGCGGCCTTTGGCGGTCAGGGTGGCGGCGGGCATCAGGCCCGGATCCGGTCGCCGGCGCGCAGCAGGGCGCCCGGCAGGTCGTGGCCGACAACCGATTTCGCGACGCCGGCGGCGGCGATCGCGGCCCGCAGGTCCACGTCGACGGTGATCCCGCTGTCGGTCAGCAGGTACACCAGGTCCTCGGTGGCGATGTTGCCGGTCGCGCCCGGCGCGAACGGGCAGCCGCCCAGCCCGCCGACCGAGGCGTCCAGGCGGGTCACCCCGGACCTGACCGCCGCGTAGGCGCTGGCCAGCCCGGCGCCGCGGGTGTTGTGGAAGTGCCCGCCCAGCGGCAGGTCGCCGAGCACCGGACGCAGTTGTGCGATCAGCGAACTCACCCGCCCCGGGGTGGTGGTGCCGATCGTGTCTGCGATGCAGAACCGGTCGGCCCCCTGCTCGCCGGCGGCCGCGGCGATGTCGAGGACCCGCTGTGGCGGGGTGGGGCCTTCGAACGGGCAGTCCCACGTGGTGGCCACGATGACCTCCACGCTGATGCCGCCGTCGTGGGCGATGGCGACGATCTCGCCGATCTGCCCGGTGGCCTCGGCGGTCGACCGCCCGACGTTGGCTCGGCTGAACGCGTCGCTGGCCGCCACCACGTATTCGATCGAACCCAGTCCGGCCGCGACGGCCCGCCTGGCGCCGTTGGGGCTGGCCACCAGCGCCGAGAACTCGATGTCGGGGTAGTCGCGCAGGTGTGCGGCCAGTTCGGCGGCGTCGGCCATCGACGGCACCTTCGACGGGGAGACGAACGCCGTCGCCTCCACCTCGCGAACCCCGGTGGCGGCCACCGCAGCCAGCAGTTCCAGCTTGGCCGGCAACGGGATCGGCTTCTCGATCTGCAGGCCGTCGCGCAGCGCGACCTCGCGGATGGCGACGTGCTCAGTCAATGGCACCGCTCCTCCTCATCGCTGCGCTCTGCATCGTCGCCGGTGCGGTCATAGCACCCCCTCCGCCCTCAATTCGTCGAGCTCCGCGGCAGTCCTGCCCAGCAGCCCGGTGTAGACGTCGTCGTTGTGCTGCCCCGGACGCGCGGGGCCCGCGTTGCGGACGCCGCCGGGCGACTCGGAGAGCACCGGCACGACGCCCGGCCCCAGCACGTCGCGCTGCAGCCGCTCGTCGTAGTGCTCGACCAGCATGCCGCGGGCGCGCAGCTGCGGGTCGCGCACCACCTCCGCCACCGTGTTGATCGGCCCAGCGATCACGCCTGCGGCGCTGAGGGTTTCGATGATGTCTGCTGGGTCGCGTCGTGCGGCCCAGTCGCCGATGATCGCGTCGAGCTCGTCCTGGTTGCGACCGCGGGCCGCGTGCGTGGCGAACCGGTCGTCTCCTGCCAGCTCCGGGCGGCCCATCGCTTTGCACAGCCGGCCGAACACGGTGTCCTGGTTGGCGGCGATCACCACCCACGAGCCGTCGGCGCCGCGGTAGATGTTCGACGGTGCGATGCCCTCGAGCCGGGTGCCCGACGGTCCGCGCACCACACCACCGACGTCGTAATCGGGAATGGTGGATTCCTGCACGGCCAAACAAGATTCGGTTAGGGCGACGTCGACCACCTGGCCTCGCCCCGTGACGCTGCGGCGGTACAGCGCGGCCAGCGCGCCCTGCGCCGCGAACATGCCGGCCAGGCTGTCGCCCAGCGAGATCGCCAGCCGGGGCGGCGGCCCGCCGGGAAAGCCGTTGAGGTGCCGCAGCCCGCTGGCGGCCTCGGCCACCGAGGCGTAACCGGCCTTGTGCGCCTCGGGGCCGGTCTGCCCGTAGCCGGACACCCGGACCAGGATGACGCCCGGGTTGCGCGCGCTGAGCGCGTCGTAGCCCAGCTCCCACTTCTCCAGGGTGCCCGGCCTGAAGTTCTCCACCACGATGTCGGACTTCTCCACGAGGTCGAGGAACAGCTCCCTGCCGCGCGGCCGGCGCAGGTCCAGCGTGACGGCCCGCTTGTTGCGCGCGTGCACCGTCCAGAAGACGTGCTGCCCGTCGACCTCGGCCTGGCCCCAGGTCCGCAACGGGTCCGGGGCGCCGGGCGGTTCGACCTTGATGACGTCGGCGCCCATGTCCCCGAGCAAGCGCCCGGCGAACGGCCCGGCGATCAGGGTGCCCAGCTCGAGCACCCGGATGCCGTCGAGCGGTCCAGCCGTCATCAGCGCCCCGCGAAGTCGTGGCGGACCAGCCAGTCCGTCACGATGTCGACGGCCGCGCGCAGCTTGTCGCGCTGCTCGGGTCCCGCGTAATAATGTGTGGCTCCAGGAATTTCGTGCATCTCCTTGTCATGGTGTCCGATCACGTCGAATAGCCGCCAGGTGTGGCTGGGTGTGCAGGCGTCGTCGGCCAGATTACCGATCACCAGCGCGGGGACGGCGATGTCGCGCCCGCACGTCACGCCGTCGCCGCGGGCGTCGTCGTAACTCCACTGCGACAGCCAGCCGCGCAGCGTGGAGAAGCGGGCCAGCCCGACCGGGCTCATGTTCACCACCCGGGGGTCGCCCAGGTAGCAGGTTCCCGGGGCGCGTTCGTTGGGGTCGACCGTCGGGTCCAGCCAGCGCGGATCGGCCATGGTGCCGTGCACGACGAAGCAGAACTCGTCGTCGGGGCGCCCGTCAGCGGCGAGCTTGGCCAACTTTTCTTTGACCCACGCGGTGATGCGCCGGTTGCGCTGAATCTGGGCCTGCCGGTAGCGGTCCAGGAACTCCGGGCTGTAGGGCGGCTGGTTGGGGTTGTCGGGGTCATACAGGTCCAGCTCGGGATCGCGCTTGGAGGGGTCGGATTCGTCGAGGATGGAGGCGTCCAGCCATTCGGTGAGCGTGCCGTGGCGGCTGATGTGCGCGGCCAGCAGCATGATGCCGTCGGCGGCAGGCAGGTCCAGGGCCGTCAGGTCGGGACCGTCGCCCGACGGGCTCGAGGTGATGGTCGCGTGCTGGGCCTGCTGCTGGTAGAACAGCGACAGCGAACCGCCCCCGCTCCACCCGGCCAGCACCACCTTGGTGTACCCCAGCCGGTTCTTGGCGTCCTTGATGCACTCGCCGAGGTCCTCGACCACCTTCTCCATCAGCAGGCCCGAATCCGTGCCGCGAAACCGGCTGTTGCAGTAGATGACGTGATGCCCGGCCCGGGCCAGTGCGTTGATCATCGGCAGGTATGCGCCGCCGCCGATCGGGTGCATGAACACCAGCACGGTATCCGAGGGCCTGTCCTTCGGCTTGAGCAGATAGCTCTCCAGCACGGTGATCTCGGCGAGTCCGCCGTAGACGTCGCGGACGCTGGAATTGTTCTGGAAAGCAACAAGATAGGGGATGCGGTCGTAGTCGTGGCGGGTCGTCATCGTCAGTGCTGCCCCAGGTCGTGGGCCAGCACCTCGGCCGACGGGGTCAGCCGGCGGCGGGTGTCCACGGCGATCACCTGCCAGTCCACCCGGGAATACTCGTCGAACTTGCGGCGCGCCCGCTCCCGCGCCTTTTCCGGTGCGCCGTGGTGAATTCCCTGCGGTGCGTGGGTGATCAGGCCGGGGGGCATCGGGATGCCGTAGAGCGAGCCGCCGTGGAAGAAGGCGATCTCGTCGTAGTCGACGTTGCGGTGATACCACGGGGTGCGCTCGGTGCCGGGGACGCCCTCGGCGGGCTTGGGCAGGAAGTTCATCACGTACACGCCGGCGGCCTGCATGAACAGGTGCACGGTCGGCGGCAGGTGAACGCTGTCGGAGGTGACGACGTTGTAGTCGGCGATGTTGAACGTGAACGCGAAATTGTCGCCGCGCCAGCCCTCGACGTCGAGCGGATTATGTTGGTAATAAAGAGTTGTCGTGCCGACACCGGCGACCGGCCGGTGGACGAGGCGGACCTCGTATTCGTCGCGGCCGTCGTCCTCGACGGGTGCGGGTTCGGGGATGGTGGCCTGGGAGGGGTCGAAAGGGAAGTGCCTGCCCAGGGCGCCCGGGGGAGGGACACGCAGCTCGTCGGTGGTCTCGACCATCAGCAGCGTCGTCTCGCAATCGGGCACCTGGCGCCAGGTGCACGCCTTCGGCAGGTAGACCCAGTCGCCCTCCCGGTAGCTCAGCGGCCCGAACTCGGTCTCGACCAGGCCGGAGCCGCGGTGCACGAAGCACAGCAGGTCCCCGTCGACGTGGCGGGTGTAGAACGGCATCGGTTCGTGGCGGCGGCTCAACGATATTCGGCAGTCGTCGTTGTCGAACATGAGCAGCGGACCGCCGCGCGCATCGGTGGCATCGCCGGGTTTCAGCGCGTCGGATACCACGTCGACGGGCCGCAGCGGGCTGGTCGCCCGGTAGGCGGTGGGGTCGTGGCGGCGGTAGAGATTGGCGGTCCGGCCGGTGAACCCTCCGCGGCCCAGCTCGTCGTCTTTCAGCCCGTCGAGGTCGGCGTGCAACCGCCGCGGCGTCCTGCCTTTGCGCAGATGAACGAAGGATTCCATGAGGCGACTCCGGGGTGTGGACAGGGCGCGAAACTAAAAGTGACATTAGTTTTCTTTTCTGTCGCGCACAAGGGCTCCTGCGAGCCGCGCGAGCCACGGCAGTCGCCGCCGGGCGGAGACGCGCCGGAGGCCGGTGGGTCAGATGCGACCGCGCGGTGGTCAGCGCCCCGTCATCGATCGCGAACCCGGAGTACGACCTTCCCTTTGGCGGTGCGGTTCTCCAGCGACGCCACCGCGGCGGCGGCCTCGTCGAGCGGATAGACCACCGGTTCCGGCGGCGTCAGCCGGCCGGAGCTGAGCAGTTCCTCGAGGCCGGCCCACTGCTCGGCCAGCGCGTTGGGGTGGGTGCCGGTCCAGGCGCCCCAGCCGACACCGACCACGTCGATGTTGTTGAGCAGCAACCTGTTCACCTTCACGGTGGGGATCTCCCCGCCGGTGAACCCGACGACCAGCAGGCGGCCCCCGGGCGCGAGCGAGCGCAACGAGTCGGTGAACCTGTCGCCGCCGACCGGGTCGACGACCACGTCGACCCCGCGCCCGTCGGTCAACTCCTTGACCGCGTCCTTGAATCCCTCGGCCAGCACCACGTCGGTCGCGCCCGCCGTCGTGGCGATCTCCGACTTCTCCGGCGTGCTGACCACCGCGATGGTGCGCCCCGCCCCGAGCACCGGCGCCAGCCGCAGCGCCGAGGTCCCGATACCCCCGGCCGCGCCGTGCACCAGCACCGTCTCGCCGTGGGCCAGCCGGCCGCGGACCGTCAACGCGAAGTACACCGTCAGGTCGTTGAACAGCAGGCCGGCGCCCGCCTCGAAGCTGACGTTGTCGGGCAACCTGAAGACCCGGTCCGGCGAGAGCACCGCGACCTCGGCCATGCCGCCGGACAGCATCGTCAGCCCGACCACCCGGTCACCGGCGTGCACATGGGCGCCCTCGGGCGCCGACCGCACCACCCCGGCGATCTCGGCGCCCAGCACGAATGGCGGATCCGGCCGGTACTGGTAGAGGCCCCGGCTGAGCAGCGCGTCGGGAAACGCGACCCCGGCGGCGTGCACGTCGACGACCACGCCGTCGCCTCGGGGTTCCTCGGCTTCGGTCACCTCGATCGCGTCCGGACCGTCCAGCCGAGTCACTTGTGCAGCGCGCATGCCACCTCCATCGTCGGTGCCGATCAGCCTACTTGCGCCTCAGAATCCGCCGGCGACCCGGACCACCGCGCGGCCGGAGCGCACCGAAGCCGCCGGAGGTGCCGGTGACGACGACCGGTCTCGCATCCGCCGCGACGCCCCAGTCGATCAGCGCCCACCCGCTCATGGCCGCGGTGAAGCCGGCGGTGCCGATCGCCACGCCCTCGTACGGAACTGGCCACCCGCTCGGCGCGGCTGACCGCGCTCGCTACTTGAGCTCGGCCGACGACAAGCCCAGCAGGCGGCGCGCGACGACCAACTGCTGGATCTGCTGGGTGCCCTCGAAGATGTCGAGGATCTTTGAGTCGCGTGCCCACTTCTCCAGCAGCGTGTGCTCGGAATAACCCGTGGTCCCGGCCAGTTCGACGGTCTTGAGCGTGACGTCGCTGGCCATGCGGCCGGCCTTGGCCTTGCTCATCGACGCCTCTTTGGAGTTGGGGATCTTGTTGTCGGCCTGCCACGCCGCGCGCAGCGACAGCAGGTAGGCGGCCTCCCAGTCGGCCTCCATCCGCAGGAACTCGGCCGCCGCGGCGCTCTGCACGTGCGAGGGCCTGTCGTAGGAGATCTCCACGCCGGCTTCGGTGAGGATCTTGCGGATCTCCTCGAGCGCGGCACGGCCCACCCCGACGGCCATGGCCGCGACGATCGGCCGGGTATTGTCGAAGGTTTCCATCACCCCGGAAAAGCCTTTGCCCACTTCGATTTCCGGGCTGCCCAGCAGGTTTTCCTTCGGGATGCGCACGTTTTCGAACCGGATGGCCGCGGTGTCGGAGCCCTTGATGCCGAGCTTGCGTTCCAGCCGCTCGACCGTGACGCCGGGATGCTCGCGCGGGACGATGAACGACTTGATGGCCGCGCGGCCCTTCGACTTGTCCAAGGTGGCCCACACCACGATGTGGGTGGCGCGAGAACCCGCGGTGACGTAGATCTTCTCGCCGTTGATGATGTACTCGTCGCCGTCCAGCTTGGCCGTGGTGGACACCGCCGCCGAGTCCGATCCGAAGCCCGGTTCGGTGATCGCCATCGCCGCCCACACCTTGCCCAGGCGTTCCAGCTGCTCGTCGGTGGCGACCGCGGAGATTGCCGCGTTGCCCAGCCCCTGATAGGGGACCGAGAGCATCATCGCCAGATCGCCCCAGCTGGCCTCCAGGGTCTGAAGCAGCGCGGCCATGTTGGCACCGTTGTGGTTGGTGTCGCGCCGTTCCTCCTCGTCGCGCAGCGCGTCCGCGCCGGCGAAGGCCATCGCCGAGGACGCGCCCTCGAACAGGCTGAAGAGCGTGTCCAGCTCGACGGGGTAGGCGTGCTCGTTCAGGTCGTATTTGCGCGCGATCGGCCGCATCAACTCGGCGGCCCCCTGATGGGTCGTGTCCATCACCGCTTGCAGTTTGCGAGGAAGTTCCAGATTGATTGCCATGATTGAACTTTCGGCTCGGGTTGAACGGGATCCGATTGGGAAAAGGCTCAGATGACGACGACGCCCTCGGCGACGCCGATGGCCCGCAGATCGCGGTACCACCGCTCGACCGGGTGCTCTTTGGTGTAGCCGTGGCCGCCGAGCAGCTGCACGCCGTCCAGGCCGATCTGCATGCCCTTGTCGGCGCCGAGCCGCTTGGCCAGCGCCGCTTCGCGGGTGAACGTCAGGCCCTGTTCGGCCCGCGCGGCACCGCGCCAGGTGATCAGCCGCAGGCCGTCGAGTTCGATGGCGATATTGGCGCACATGAACGCAACGGCCTGGCGGTGGGCGACCGGCTCACCGAAGGCGTGGCGTTCCTTGACGTAGGGCACGACGTAGTCCAGCACCGCGTGCGAGGTGCCGACGGCCAGCGCCGCCCAGCCCAGCCGGGACAGCGCCAGCGCTTCGGAGTAGTCGTCGTCGCAGGCTTCGTCCTCGCCCAGCCGGGCGCTGCACGACACCGACACCCCGGACAGCTCGACCTGGCCCAGCGCCGCGGCCCGGATTCCCATGCTCGGGTCCGCTTTGACGGTCACGCCCGCGGCGGACGACTCGACGATGAACAGGGCGGGCTTGCCGTTCAGCTGCGCACCGACGATGAACAGCTCGGCGTCGGCCGCGGCGGGAACCAGTGACTTCACGCCGTCGAGCCGGTAGCCGCCCGGGGTGCGCACCGCCGTCGTCCGTAACCGGGTGGGGTCGAACAGCGGGCGCGGTTCGGCGATGGCCACGCAAGCCTGCGGCACGTTCTCGCCCGCGAACTCCGGCAGGTAGGTGGCCTGCTGGTCCGCGCTGCCCCAGTGGGTCAGCGCGGCGGCCACCCCGCCCGGGGCAAGGATCGGCAGCGCCAGGCCCATGTCGCCGTAAGCGAGTGCCTCGGCCACCAGCACGTTGGTCACGCTGGAGCGGTGCGCGGCGATGCCGTCGAAGTCCTCGGGGATGTTGACCGCGGTGATGCCGAGCTCGGCGGCCTTGGCGATGAGGTCGGGCGGGTAGGCGGCGGCCTCGTCGGCGTCGCGCGCGGCCGGGCGCAGGATCTCCTCGGCGAATTCCTCGACCGTCTCGGCGATCAGCTTCTGGTCCTCGTCGGGCGTCAGGTCGAAATAGTCCTTGCCGCTGGACTTCAGCCGCGTCGGTCCGCTGCGCAGATTCTGGACCTGCTTGAACTGGCGGGACGCGGCGGCGCTGGTCGAGAAGATCGTCTTGGTGCCGTAGCCCAGACCGCGGTTGAGCGGGCCGCGCAGGCGGTACTTGTCCAGGAAGTCCTGGCCAACGAGCGGGGTGATCAGCGCGATGGCGATGTCGATGGCGGTCCGCTTGTGCGGTTGCATCCCGACGCCCGTGACGCCCCCGCCCCGTCTGGGTCGGCGGGAGGAATCGGAATGTGAACCGGAACGAGTTGCGGTCATGTCGGCAGCCTCTGTCGTTGGGGCAGTGCGGATACCCCTATCTTACTGTGGAGTAAGATAGATCCTGCATCCTGTTATCTAATTCACAACAATCCTGCCCAGCACCTGCTCGTGCAACAGGCCGTTGGTTGCCACGGCGCTGCCGCGGTGCGGGCCCGCCACCCCGTCCAGGCCGGTGAAAGCCCCGCCCGCTTCGCGCACCAGGATGTCGAGTGCGGCCAGGTCCCATACCGACACCTCCGGTTCGGCGGCGATGTCGACGGCGCCCTCGGCGACGAGGCAGTAGGACAGGAAGTCGCCGTAGGCGCGCACCCGCCATACGGCGTCGGTCAACTCGATGAAGCGGTCGCGCAGGCCGCGCTGCGCCCACCCCGACAGGCTCGAGAACGACAGGCTGGCCGAATCCAGCTGTGCCACCGCCGAAACCGACAGCCGGCGGGGTGGGTCACCGTCGAACCCGACGAACGCGCCGTGGCCGCGGGCCGCCCACCACCGGCGCCGCAACGACGGCGCGCTCACCACACCGACCGTCGGGACGCCGTCGACGAGCAGCGCGATCAGGCTGGCCCACACCGGCACCCCGCGGACGAAGTTCTTCGTCCCGTCGATCGGGTCGATCACCCACTGCCGCCCGCGGAATGTCGTTGTCCCGCCGAACTCCTCGCCCAGGATGCTGTCGTCCGGCCGGTCGCGCCCGAGCAGCTCACGCAGGTCGGTCTCGACGGCGCGATCGGCGTCGGTCACCGGCGTCAGGTCCGGCTTGGTGTCGACGTGCAGGTCCAGCGCACCGAACCGGGTGCGGGTCAGCGCGTCGGCGCGGTCGGCCAGCGTCAGCGCCAGCGCCAGATCCTCCGGGGGGCTCATGACAGCAGTCCTACCATGCCTCTAACCTGGCCCCGTGTGGGAATTCGGTGTGCTGCTCATCCTGGTGGCGGTGCTGGGGGTGTTCCTTGCCCAGCGATTTCTCTCGCGCGGCCCGCGCGGGGAGTCGCTCGCCGGCACACTGCTGGTGACCGGCGTCAGTCCGCGGCCGGACGCCACCGGTAGGCAGTACGTCACCATCGCCGGTGTCATCAACGGGCCCACCGTCGCCGAGCACGCCGTCTATCAGCGCATGGAAGTCAACGTCGAGCGATGGCCGACGATGGGTCAGCTGCTGCCGGTGGTGTACTCGCCCAAGAATCCCGACAACTGGAGGCTGGCACCGCCCGACCCGCCCCAGCCGCCCGAGCCGCCGCCGGGGGGCTAGCCACCGGTCAGGGGACGGCTCATCACCGTGATCCGCACGCCGTAGCGCGGGACGACGATCGATGGGCGGAAGGTTCTGCCGGCGGGCATCCCGGGCAGGCCCGAGCCAGCTCGGTGGAGCGTACCGGATGCCGGCGGCAATGGCGTTGTCCGACAACGGCGAAACGAGGCGGCCCGCCGGCTGGGCCCAACCCGCCGGCACCGACAGCGGCCCGACCGAGCCGGCCCGGGCCAGGCTGGCGACCATCGGATTCGGCGGCCCGGCAAAGCCGGGAAGAGCGCCCCCGAGCGCGGAAGGCTGCTCCGCCCCCAGGTCGGGCAACACCCTCAAGTTGTTCATGACGTCGACGACGCCCGCGGGAAAGTCCGAGTAGTTGTCGAGCTGGCTCGTCACGGTATCGATGGCCACGGCGGAATCGAAGACCGTGGGGGCGAACCCGGTCGCCTCAGTTGCCGACAGTGCCTCCGAAACGGCTTGTGACATTGGCCCCGCGGCGGTGTCGACGGCTCGGATGACGGCGCCGTACCGGGCGGTGAGCCCTGCCTCGTTGGTGGTTTGCCGCGGGGACCTGAACGGGCAGCGTGGCGTTGGCGGCGTTGGCGTACATGGCGGTGGCGTCTTGGGCTTCGGTGGCTGCGATAGCGGCGGTGATGTCGAGTCGGCCGACACCACGTCCCAGGAGCCTGCGGCGGCCATCAGTGAGCTCGAGCCCGGGCCGGCGTACATCCGGCCGGAGTTGACCTCCGGCGGCAGCAAAGCGAAATCCACCCCGTCACCCGGCCGCCGGCGGCCTCGACATGATCGTGAGCCGGGCGCCGTACCGCGGGACGACCAACGTGGCCCGTGAACCGGTGCCGCCCGGCACCCCGGGGAGGCCCGGAAGACCGGAAGCCGGCTGAGCCGGGCCGCCCGTCGCCGTGGCCGAGACATCGGTGCCCGGCAACGCCGTGACCGTGCCGCCGACCGGTGTCGCCCAACTCGCCGGCACCGACATCGACCCGATCGTGCCCGCGCGGGCAAGGGCTGCGGTGACGCTCCCCAGGCGCGGGCCGCCGCCCAGGCTCGACGCGGACAGCGCGGGCGCCGCCTCCGCTGCCTCCGCTGCCGCCCCGAGGTCGGGCAGAATCCCCAACCTGTCCTCGGCCCCGATGATCCCGGTCTCGATCAAGCCCGTCTTGGCGGTGGAATTTATCACCGTGCCCACGGCCCTGATCGCGGTGAAAACAGTCAGGCTATCCGGCAGGAGCGACGCATTGGTGGGCAGGATCGACGGCGCCGCGTTCGTCGTGGCCGTCAACGCGTTCGTCGCCGCCGAGACGGCTCGTGACACCGCGCCGGTGGCGGTGTGGGGGGAGTGGAAGGGCGGCAGCGTGGCGGTGGCGGTGGCCGTGTTGGCGGCGTAGCCGTACATGGCGGCGGCGTCTTGGGCCCAGTATTCGGCGTATTGGGCTTCGGTGGCTGCGATGGCTGCGGTGTTTTGGCCGAAGAAGTTGGTGGCGATCAGGGCTGCCAGTTGGGTGCGGTTGGCGGTGACCGCGGCGGGGGGCACGGTCGCGGCGAAGGCCAGTTCGTAGGCGGCTGCGGCGGCGCGGGCCTGCAGGGCGGTTTGTCTGGTGTGTTCGGCGGTGGTGTGCAGCCAGTCCAGGTAGGGGGTGGTGGTGGCCGTCATGGTCTGGGCGGCCGGGCCATGCCAGTGCAGGGTGGCCAGGGTGGAGAGCACCGATGCGCAGGTGGCGGCGGTGATGTCGAGTTCGGCCGACACCGCTTCCCAGCTGCCCGCGGCGGCGATCAGTGAGCCCGAGCCCGGGCCGGCGTACATCCGGCCGGAGTTGACCTCCGGCGGCAAAAAAGCGAAATCCATTGTCCCACTTTTCTTTAGCTGCTAGGCGCGGCGAACCGTTGCGGTGTTGCCACCGCCCCGGCCGCCCGCGAGCTGGAGTTCGTGTCAGCCGGCCGCCGGTGGGCGCGGCATCACCGTCAACTTGACGCCGTACCGGGGCGGGGCGCCCACGCCGACGCCACGCGCGGCCATCCCCCCGGGCATCCCCGGGTAGCCGGGGGAGCCGGATGCGGCCGCCTCCTCGGTCCCCGGCAGCGTGGTCATCCCGGCTGGCGTCAGCGCCGCGACGGTGCTGGTTGACGGTGCGGACCAGCTGACCGGCACGGACATCGGTCCGATCGTGCCCGCACGGGCAAGGGTCGCGGTGACGTTGCCCAGCCCCGCGGCACCGCCCGTGGAGGCGCCGCTGAGTGCCGGGGCGATCTCGGCCGGGGCGGCGGCAGCGGCGGCAGCGCCGAGGTTGGGCAGGACTCCCAGGTTGTTCTCGGCGCCGATGACCCCGGCGGGCAACGCCTCCATGTAGTAGGTGGAGTTGATCGCGGTGCCGGTGGCCTGTATGGCGTCAAGAACGGTCAGGTCTTCGAGAATGCTCGGTGAGCCGGCGGGCAGGATCGAGGTCGCCGTGCTGGACAACCCCGACAGCGCCTGCGACACCGGGTCCGACGCGGCGGCGCCGTTGGCGGCGTTGGTGACGGCGGTGTTCTGAGCGGTCAGCCCGGACTGATCGGTGCCGTTGTGCGGCGAGGAGAACGTCGACAACTGTGTGGTCGCCGCCTTCGCGGCGGTGTCATAGCCGGACATCGCGGTGGCGTCCTGGGCCCAATACTCGGCGTATTGCGCATCGGTCTGCGCGATCGCCGCGGTGTTCTGGCCCAGGATATTGGTCGCCACCAGGTAGGACAGCCGGGTGCGATTGGCCGCGACGGCCGGCGGGGGCACCGTCATCGCATACGCATGTTCGTAGGCCGCCGCCGCCGTCCTGGCGGCCATGGCCGTCTGCTTGGCCTGCTCGGCCGTCGACTGCAGCCAATTCATGTACCGGGCGGCGGTGGCCGCCATCGCCTCGCTGGCCGGGCCGCGCCAATGCAGGTCCAGGCCCGACACCGCCGACTCATAGCCCTCGGCGGTGGTGCTCAATTCGGCGGACACCGCGTCCCAGCTTCCCGCGGCGGCCAGCAGAGAGCCGGCGCCGGGGCCGGAATACATCCGGGTGGAATTGATCTCCGGGGGGAAGAAGAGGTAGTCCATGCGTCATATCTCCTTAACTGAGGGGCAGGAGCGGCTGCGGAGGGGGCGAACAATCAAACAGTCTGTGAGTCAGAGAATCTCAGGCCTGCGGGGCGCGCGGGCGGGAATGCCGTCAGACGACGCGGAACGGGCACCAATCAAACCGCTGGTGGGGCATGCGCGGAGGGCATTCACGGTGACCTTCACTTGGGACCGCCATAAAAATGGCAAGACGGCATGGGCGGTGCATGCGATTTATATGAATTTCTTGCGGTGGTTGAGTGAAATCTGAATAGTGGCGGTGATCCGAGGTGCGGCTATGCGGATGAAACGCCACCCTGTCCGGGAAGTCGCGCGCACAGGCGCGCAGTTCTCAGCTCCGGTGTGCGACGTTTTCCTTCCCGAAAGCGGCGATACCCTCCAGCAACTCCGGGTGCCGCAGAAATGGCGTGATGATGTCCGCCGGTAACGGGAAGACGACGGTCGAATTCTGGCTCTCCTGACGTTCATGTGGATCAGGGAGCGTGTGGTATGGCGGCGGGGATGGTGAGCGGGGCGCACGGACGGTGATCTAGGTTCGATGGCCTTAACCCCGATCGATCCTGGAGCCGTCCGTGCGCGCATCAACCCTACTCAATTCCCTGCTCGATCTGCCTGGCGTGCGCGTCGGCGCGGCCGCTGTGCACGGTGGTGAGCTGCGCGTCACGGTTAGCTTGCGCCGGCGCCGGCTTGGCTGCCCGCACTGCTCGTTTACGACCCGGCATCGCTATGACACCCGGGAGGTGGACTCGTCGTGGCGGCATCTGGACACCGCCGGGCGGATATGCCGGATCCTGTTGCGGCGCAGGCGGCTGCGCTGCCCGACACATGGTGTGCTGGCCGAAGCGGTGCCGTTCGCCCGCCCCGGCTCCCGCCACACCCGCGACTTCGAGGACCTGGTGGCCTGGCTGGTCACCAAGACCGACAAAACCACCGTCAGCACCTTCGCCAGGGTGGCCTGGCGCACCGTAGGCGCAATCTGCGAACGCCTCGCCCCCGACGTGCTCGACCCCAACCGGCTGTGCGGGCTGGTCGACATCGGCGTTGACGAGATCTCCTGGTGCAAACACCACCGGTATTTGACGCTGGTCTCCGACCACGACAGCGGCACCATCGTGTGGGGCAAACCCGGCAAGGACAGCGACACCTTGGACGCCTTCTTCGATGAACTGCCCGACGAAGGTGCGTCCATCGAAGCGGTGTCGATGGACATGGGACCCGCCTACGCCAAAGCGGTGCGCCAGCGGGTGCCGGCGGCGGTGATCTGCGTCGACCCGTTCCACGTTGTCAAGCTCGTCACCGACGCGCTCGATGCGGTGCGCCGCCAGGTGTGGCAGGCCGCCCGCACGCTGCCCGATCAGCGCATCGCTCGCACGTTCAAGGGTGCGCGCTGGGCGCTGCTGAAGAACCCCGCCGACCTCACCGACACCCAAGCCGAAACCCTGCGGGAAATGAAACGCAGCGGCGGGATCCTTTGGCGCGCCTATCAACTCAAAGAAGCGTTGCGCGAGGTCTTCGCCGGCGACCTCGACGCCGCCACCGTCGCCGAACTGCTGGATCGTTGGTGCTCGCGAGCCCAACGCAGCCGCATCCCGGAGTTCGTCAAGGCCGGGCGCACCATCCGCAAACACCGCGCCGGCATCAACGCCGCCATCGAGAGGAACCTGTCGAACGGACGCCACGAAGGGCTCAACACCAAGGTGCGTCTCCTCGTGCGCCGTGCCTACGGCTTCCACAGCGCTCAAGCTGCCCTCGCTCTCATCCTCCTGGCTTGCGGACCGGTCACCCTCGAACTCCCATACCACACCAGGGGCCACCCACATTCATGTCAATAGAGCCCGAATTCTGATCTGCGCCCAATTCGAGCAGCGTTTGCAGGTAACGCAATTGCAGCGAAGCGGGGTTCTTCGACAGGGTGCCGGAAAAGTTGATGCGTAGTGCTGTGACCTTGGCTGTTATCGCCGCGTGACCGGCGTGGCGTATGTGGCGGGTGTGACTAACGGGTTTGGATGCAGGTTGCGAATCCATCCATCCGAACCCGAGGTCACACCCGCGTGCCATCTTCTCCTACGCCGCCTGCCGATGCGAATCCGACGCGCCACGAACGACTGCTGAGTGTCCTCAACACGGTGCCCGACCCACGTGACCGACGCGGGGTGCGTTACTCGTTGGTCGGGGTGCTCGCACTGGCGGTCACAGCTACCTTGGCCGGGTGCCGCTCGTTCGCGGCGATCGGTCAGTGGGCCGCAGAGACCGCAATTGACAATCTGGCCTCGTTCGGACTCACCAGCGGTAGCGTTCCGGACGAATCGACGTTGAGAAAGTTGTTCGCCCGCATCGATGCCGACGCCCTCGACCGGGCGTTGGGCACATGGATGTGGACGCGAACCTTCACCGTCGAGCAACGCCGGGTGATCGCGTTGGACGGCAAGACCCTGCGAGGTGCGCGCACCCGCCCCGACGGTAAGGCGCCGCAGCTGGTCGCCGCGTTCGACCATGGTGCCGGTGCGGTGCTCGGGCAGGTGGCCATCGACGCAAAGAGCAACGAAATACCTGCTGTGCGAACACTGTTGGGACAGTTCGATCTGGAAGGGGCGGTGGTGACCCTTGATGCGATGCACACCCAGACCGACACTGCCACCGCGATCACCGGGGCGGGTGGGGACTACGTGTTCACGGTCAAGGCGAACATGCCCACCCTGCACCAGACGCTCAAGAAGCTGCCGTGGAAGGACATGCCCGCGCACACCGCCACGACTGTTGAGCGTGGCCGGCGGGTCACCCGAACGATCAAGGTCGCCGACGCTCCCGACTGGATCGACTTTCCCGACGCAGCCCAAGTCGCCCAACTGCGCCGCACCGTCACCGACAAAGCAACCAAAACCGTCGAGGTCGTCTACCTGATCACCTCAGCAAACCACACGGCGGCGCCGCCGCAGCGACTCGCCGCCTGGGTACAGGGCCACTGGAGCATAGAAAATCGCCTTCACTGGGTCCGAGACGTCACTTTCGCCGAGGACGGATCACAGGTACGTACCGGTCAAGCGCCACGCGTGATGGCCACCTGCCGCAACCTCGCCATCGGAATACTCCGCATCACCGGATGGGACAACATCGCCGCCGGCCTCCGCCACCACGCCAGACACCCAGATCACGCCCTCAAATTGATCCTGACCTCATGAGACGTGACTTTTCCGGGACCCTGGGTTCTTCGACAGCGTCTCGGCCGCCGCCCGCAATTCTTCGGATGCCTGCTGCCCCTCGGCGTGCTGCAGCTCTACCACTCCGTCAGCGACGGCTACTTCGAGGCCAGGTCGCTGGGCTACATCACCAAACCGGGCAACTCGGTGCTCGAATGGCTGCGGCTGCCCGGCGACCTCATCTTCATCGTCGGCGGTGTGCTGCCTTTCGTCTGGATCGCCTCGACGGCGCTGCGCAACTTCCGCTCCGGGGTGACCGCCGAGGAGTTAGGCCTCGGCGCCGGTCCTGCGATCCTGCCGTCAAGGAGTGAGCCGATGGCACCGCCGGCCATCTCGGTGATCCTGATTGCCGGGTACTCACTGGCACTACTGGCCATCGGGTGGGCCGGAATCGCCAGCCCGGAGAAGAAGAACAGCCACGGCATGTTCATCTTCGACTCGCCCTTGAGCCTGGCCCGCATGCCGCGCCAGATGATCGCGATCCAGAGGAACAGCCCCACGATCAGCAGGACCTGCCACAGCCTCGGCAGGTCGAGGTACTCCCACTGCTGGGAGAACAACCCGCCGTGCGGGATCACCCCGTAGATCGACAGCGCTTCGCAGAGCAGCGACCCGAACACCACCACGGCCACCGCACCGAGCAGCACGTAGGCCAACAACCCCTGCCGTCGCGGCTCGCGGCGGGCGATGAAGGGCACCAGGAAGATTCCGCCGGCCAGGAAAGCCGCCGCCGTCCAGAACAGCGACAGCTGAACATGCCAGGTCCGGGCCAGGTTGTAGGGCAGCACCCGGGCCAGGTCCAAGCCGAAGAACGTCGACAGGTCGGCCCGGTAATGCTCGGCGGCCGCCCCGAGCAGCGTCTGCGCCAGGAACAGCACCGACACGATCGCGAAGAACCAGATGGTGGCGCGCTGTGCCGGCGTCAAGCTCACCTCACCGGGCTGACGGAACGACAGCGTGGACGCCTCGGCGCTGTGCCACCCGACCTTCTGGCTCCAGCGGCCGTAGACGGCGAACATGATCCCGATGCCGCCGAGCAACGCGACCAGCGACAACGCCGACCACACGATCACCGGGGCGGTGGGACCGTTGTCGACCCGCGGCTCCGACGGCCAGTTGTTGGTATAGCTGTACTTGTGGCCGGGACGCTCGGCCGCCCCGGCCCACGCCGTCCACGCGAAAAATGCTGTCAGATCGTGGATTTGGGCCTTGTCGGTGATCATCTGGGGCAGCAGACCGTATTTGGTGGAGTTCTCGCCGAAGTAAGCCGCATAGTGCCGCTGGATGCGGTCGAAGGCGGCGGCCTGCCGGTCGGTGAACACCAGCGTCTTGGTGGCCGGGTTGTAGCGATTGGTCCGGAACTCGCTCGCCACCCGGCCGTGCGGGTCGGCCACGCCGTGTGCGCGCAGCTGGCCGGCGACGTCGTCGGTGGCCATCCGCAGGTACTCGGCCGTGTAGTCGGGCCCCAGATAGGCGCCGTGGCCCAGCACCGAGCCGTATTCCATCAGGCCGCGAGCCTGGTAGAGCTCCTGGCCCCGCGTGATGTCGTCGCCGGTGAACAGCAACTGGCCCGATTCGCTGACCACCTTGTCCGGCATCGGCATCGACGCCGTGTAGGTGCGGTGGGCTCGTATGCCCATCACCAGGGAGCCGAAGATCATCACCAGGGCGACGCCCTGCGGCCAGCCTCTGGAAACCAGCGGCTGTGACGACGACTGATCGGGACGCGGCGATGCCTGCGGAGCGGCCATCCAATGTCTTCTCGCGCAACTTGTCGCGGGTCAGGAATACAGCGGTGCCTGACGCCCCCAGGACGCCACAGCCCATCCAAATTGGCGGCGGGCCGCCTTGGCAACCCCTTGCGATACGGCGAATAGGGACCAATGACACCCGTTTGTGCATCCAATGCCCCTGCACCTGCCCGGATTGCCGCAGTTAGCGTGCGGAGGGAACGAGCCGGGGAGAGCACATGTTTCATTCAGCTGCGACCGTCGTCGTCGGCGTGGACGGGTCCAAGGCGGCCATCGATGCGGCCCGGTGGGCCGTCGATGAGGCGGTCAGCCGGGACATGCCGCTGCGGCTGGTCTACGTCATCGAGCCGTCGGAACCGGTCGGCGCGGAAGTCGAGACGGGCGGGCATGCCGCCGCGCGGTCGGCCCTACGCGACGCTCAGCGCGCGGTCGAGGCGACCGGCAAGCCGGTGAAGATCGAGACCGAAATCCTGACGGGGAAGCCGCTGGTCGCACTGATGGAAGAGTCCAGAGCGGCCGCCATGATCTGTGTGGGGGCGCTCGGTCGCAACCACGCCCACCACGGTGTCGGTTCGCTGGCGGCGGCCGTGGCGGCCTCGGCCCTGTGCCCGGTGGCGGTGATCCGGCGGGCGCCGGGCCAGCCGGCGCCCCGGCAGGTCAGCCGCGTCGTCGTGGAAGCGGACAAAGCCGCGCTGTTGCGCTTCGCCTTCGACGAGGCCCGGTTGCGGCGGGCGCCGCTGTGCGCGATCTCGGTCTCCGCGACGGCCGGCTCGGACAACCCCGACGGGAGACGTCTGGCGCAGGCGGAACTGCGCCGGCGGATCGCCCCGTGGGAGCACCTGTACCCCGACGTGCCGGTCGAGTCCGGCGTCGTGCGCGGAACCGTCGACAAGTATCTGGACGCCGCCGAGGAGCCCGACCAATTGTTCGTCACCGACTCGCGCGCCTGCCGCGAGTTGTGCGGCACCCCTAATGCCAAACACTCCGTCCTAGCGTTCCGTTTCGGAAACCTGTAGGGCCGCGCGATGACTCCCGCACACGCCGGGACGGAAACGGTTCCCGACGGGGATGGCACGGCCGTACATCGGCTACGCCGGTCCTTGTCGCAACTCCGGCTGCGCGAGCTGCTGGCCGAGGTGCAGGACCGCGTCGAGCAGATGGTCGAGGAGCGCGACCGTCTCGCCGGGCTGGTGGAGGCGATGCTGGTGGTCACCGCCGGGCTGGAGCTGGATGACACCCTGCGCTCGATCGTGCACTCGGCGACCGATCTGGTGGACGCGCGCTATGGCGCCCTGGAGGTGCACGACCGGAATCGCCGCGTATCGCAGTTCGTGCACGAGGGCATCGACGAGGACACGGTGCGGCGCATCGGCCACGTCCCCGAGGGCAGGGGGATCGTCGGTCTGCTGATCGGCGAACCCGCACCGCTGCGGCTGGACAAAATCGCGGATCATCCCGCCTCGGTGGGGTTTCCGCCGCATCCTCCACCGATGCGGACCTTCCTGGGGGTGCCGATCCGGGTGCGCGACGAATCGTTCGGGACTCTCTACCTGGCCGACAAGCTCAGCGGGCAGCCGTTCAGCGACGACGACGAGGTGCTGGTCCAGGCACTGGCCGCCGCCGCCGGTATCGCCGTGGCGAATGCCCGGCTCTACGAGCAGGCCAGGGCGCGGCAGTCCTGGATCGAGGCGACGCGCGACATCGCCACGGAACTGCTGTCCGGTACGGAGCCCGCGACGGTGTTCCGGCTCGTCGCCGAGGAGGCGCTGACGTTGACCGCGGCCGACGGTGTCGTCGTCGCGGTCCCCGTCGACGAGGGGATGCCGATCGCCGCCGCCCACGAGTTGCTGGTGATCGAAACCGGAGGCAAGGTAACGCCTTCGGCGATCGGGCGAACCCTTGCGGTGGCGCGCACACCTCTCGCCGACGTGCTGGCCGACGGTGCTCCCCTCCCGGTCGAACACTTCGACCTGGACGGTGCGGACCTGGGACCCGCCCTGGTGTTGCCGCTGCGGGCCACCGGCACCGTCGCCGGCGTCGTGATCATGCTGTACGGCGGCGCGGCGGGCTCGTTCACCGACGAACAGGTGGAGATGATGGCCGCGTTCGCCGACCAGGCGGCGCTGGCCTGGCAGCTGGCCACCTCGCAGCGCCGGATGCGGGAACTCGACGTGGTCACCGAGCGGGACCGCATCGCGCGCGACCTGCACGACCACGTGATACAGCGGCTCTTCGCCGTCGGGCTGACGTTGCAGGCCGCGGCCCCGCTCGCGCGCGTGCCCGAAGTGCAGCGGCGGCTCGCCGATGCCGTGGACGACCTGCAGGGTGTCATCCAGAAGATACAGACGACCATCTACGGCCTGCACGGGGCGCCGCAGGGCGCCTCGCTGCGCGAACGGATCGACGAGGCGGTCGCCCGACTCGCCGGCGACCTGCGCACCAGCGTGCAGTTCGTCGGGCCGTTGTCGGTGGTCGAGGGCACCCTGGCCGAACACGCCGAGGCGGTGATCTGCGAAGCGCTCGTCATCGCGCTGCGGCATCCCCGGGTCACCGCGGTGACGATCCGGGTCGTGGTCCACGACGATCTGTGCATCGAGGTGAGCGACGACGGTTGCGGCGCAACGGAAGCCGGTGGCGGCCGGAAATTGGCGCGCCTGCGGCGGCGGGCGGAGCAGGCCGGCGGCGAGCTCACCGTCGAGACCACCGCGGCCGGGGGAACGGTGCTGCGCTGGACCGCGCCGCTCGTCTAACCGTGGCCGATGCGCAGCAGCTCCGCCAGATCGGGCAGTTTGACGCGGGGCCGTCCCTGCGCCTCACCGGCGGTGCGCTCGTAGCGGTCGATGAGTTGCCAGTGCGCGGCGGTGACCAGCTTGGGCTGGCGCGAAGCCAGCCACTCGGCCAGTTCGTCGGCACGCGCGGCTCCGCGCCCGCCCGGCACGTCCGAACCGGCGCCGGTCAGGTCGGCGATCAGGGTGTCGACGGTGTCCTGGGAGTCCTTCTTGTTGGTGCCGATCACCCCGCTCGGCCCCCGCTTGATCCAACCGACGACGTATTCGTTGCGGCTGCCCGCTATCCGGCCGTCGGTGTGGGGGATGGTCCCGGTCCGCTCGTCGAACGGCAGCCCGGGGATCGGCACACCGCGGTAGCCGACGGACCGCACCACCAACTGGGCCGGCAGCTCTTCGCGCTCGCCGGTGTCCTGCGCCGTCACCCGCCCGTCGGCGTCGGTGACCAGTTCGTTGCGGCCGAGCACGATGCTTTCCACCTTGCCGTCGCCCTTGATCTCGATCGGCGAGGTCATGAACCGGAACACCAGGCGCCGGTGCCCGGGGTGGGGTTCGTGGCCGGTTCCCCGGTTGGCATAGTCGCGCAGCACCTTGATGTTCTGCTTGGCCGTCTTGCCCACCGCGGCGGCGTCCTCGTCGGTGATGCCTTCCAGCTGGGCGGGGTCGACGATCACGTCGACCCCCTCGAGGTCGGCGAGCTCCCGCAGCTCCAGCGTGGTGAACGCGGCCTGCAGGGGGCCGCGCCGGCCCACCAAGACGACCTCCTGCACACCGCGGGGCCGCAGTTTCTCCAGCGCGTGGTCGGCGATGTCGGTGCGCGCCAGCACTTCCGGGTCGGTGATCAGGATGCGGGCGACGTCGAGTGCGACGTTGCCGTTGCCGATGACGACGGCCCGGGCGCCCGACAGGTCGGGCGCCATCCGCGCGAAGTTGGGGTGGGCGTTGTACCAGCCCACGAAGTCGACGGCGGCGACGCTACCCCGCAGGTCTTCGCCGGGGATGTGCAGCGCGCGGTCGGACTGGGCTCCGACGGCGTAGACGACGGCGTCGTAGCGCTCGGCGAGCTCGCCCGCCGAGACGTGTTCGCCCACCGTCACGTTGCCGAAGAACCGGAAGCGCGGGTCTTCGGCGGTCTTTTCGAATTGCTTGCTGATCGACTTGATCTTCGGGTGATCGGGTGCCACCCCCGACCGGACCAGCCCCCACGGTGTCGGCAACATCTCCAGCATGTCGACGTAGATGTCGAAATCCTCCGCCGCGTCGGCCGCCTTGAGCAGGGAGGCCGCGGCGAAGAATCCCGACGGTCCGGAGCCGACGATGGCTATGTGATACAGACGCATGCTCAAGCCTTTGCGCGGTCGGGGGGTGCAACGGAACGGTCCCTCGATGCTAAACGTCAGCGCGGTGACGGCGACCTGAGCATTCGCCGCGGGCCCGCGCGCCGGTAACGTGGTCGGCTGTGGAACCCGACCGTCAAGCCGACATCGCCGCCCTCGACTCCACCCTGACCACGGTGGAGCGGGTGCTCGATGTGGATGGTCTGCGCACCCGCATCGAGAAGCTCGAGCACGAGGCGTCCGATCCGCAGCTGTGGGACGACCAGACCCGGGCCCAGCGGGTGACCAGCGAGCTCTCGCACGCCCAGGGCGAGCTGCGCCGTATCGAGGAGCTGCGGCGGCGCCTCGACGACCTGCCGGTGCTCTACGAGCTGGCCGCCGAGGAGGAGGGCGGGGCCGGGGCCGACACGCTGGCCGAGGCCGACGCCGAGCTCGCGGCGCTGCGCGCCGACATCGAAGCCACCGAGGTGCGCACCCTGTTGTCCGGCGAGTACGACGAGCGCGAGGCGCTGGTCACCATCCGCTCCGGCGCGGGTGGGGTCGACGCCGCCGACTGGGCCGAGATGCTGATGCGCATGTACATCCGGTGGGCCGAGCAGCACAAGTACCCGGTCGAGGTGTTCGACATCTCCTACGCCGAGGAGGCGGGCATCAAAAGCGCCACCTTCGCCGTGCACGCGCCGTTCGCCTACGGCACGCTCTCGGTGGAGCAGGGCACCCATCGGCTGGTCCGGATCAGCCCGTTCGACAACCAGAGCCGGCGCCAGACGTCGTTCGCCGAGGTCGAGGTGCTCCCGGTCGTGGACACCACCGATCACATCGACATCCCCGAGGGCGACGTCCGCGTGGACGTCTACCGTTCCAGCGGGCCCGGCGGGCAGTCGGTGAACACCACCGACTCGGCGGTGCGTTTGACCCACATCCCCACGGGGATCGTCGTGACGTGCCAGAACGAGAAGTCCCAGCTGCAGAACAAGGTGTCGGCGATGCGGGTGCTGCAGGCCAAGCTGCTGGAGCGCAAGCGCTCCGAGGAGCGCGCCGAGATGGACGCCTTGAAAGGCGAGGGCGGCAGCTCCTGGGGCAACCAGATGCGCTCCTACGTGCTGCACCCGTATCAGATGGTCAAGGATTTGCGCACCGAGTACGAGGTGGGAAACCCGGCGGCGGTCCTGGACGGGGACATCGACGGGTTCCTGGAAGCGGGGATTCGGTGGCGCAACCGAAAAGATGACGACTAACCCCACCGTCCTCGCCGCGGCCCGGGTGTCGGCGGCCTCCGCCACCCAGCGTTGGCACGACTTCTGGCGCGGCGAGATCGGCGAATGGATCATCACCAGGGGTCTGCGGATCGTCATGGTGCTGATCGCGGCGGTGCTGGCCGCCCGCTTCGTCAACTGGGTGGCCCAGCAGGTGACCCGGCAGCTGGACATCGGGTTCGCCGAGAGCGACGCGCTGGTGCGCTCGGAGGCCACCAAGCACCGGCAGGCCGTGGCCTCGGTGATCTCGTGGGTGTCGATCGTCATCATCGGCATCTGGGTGATGCTGCAGATCGCCGACGTGCTGCGGTTCTCACTGGGTGGGCTGATCGCGCCGGCCACCGTGGTGGGCGCGGCGCTGGGCTTCGGCGCCCAGCAGCTGGTCAGGGACATGTTGGCCGGCTTCTTCATCATCGTGGAGAAGCAGTACGGCTTCGGCGACCTGGTCACCCTGACCGTGGTGGCATCGACGGACGCCAGCGGCACGGTCGAGAACGTGACCCTGCGGGTGACCCGGCTGCGCTCGGCGGACGGTGAGGTGTTGACCATTCCCAACGGGCAGATCGTCAAGGTGGTCAACCTGTCCAAGGACTGGGCCCGCGCGGTGGTGGACATTCCGGTGTCCATCAACGCCGACCTCAACCGGGTCAACGAGGTGTTGCACCAGGAGTGCGAACGCGCGACGGGCGACCCGGTGCTCAAGGACCTGCTGCTGGACGCGCCGACCGTGATGGGGGTGGAAAGCATCGCGGTCGACACCGTCACCCTGCGCGTGGTGGCCCGCACCCTGCCCGGCAAGCAGTTCGAGGTGGGCCGGCAACTGCGGGTGCTGGTCATCCGGGCGCTGGCCCGTGTCGGCATCGTCACCGCGGCCGACGCGACGGTGGGCCTGGTCGAGGACGACCCCGCGGTACCGGCCGCCAAGGCCGCCCGCGACAAAGCGGAGGCAGCCGGCGACAAGTCCGCCGACGCAGGTGACACGACCACGGATGCGGTGCAACGGCGATGAAGGTCACCCTCAACGTCCTCGAGAGGCACGGCGCGGAGCAGGAACGACGCTGGCCGGGTTATCTGTTCGGCGGCCGGATCCGCACGTCGACGCTGGTGCTGATCGTGGCGTTCCTGGCGGTGTGGTGGGTCTACGACACCTACCGCCCGCAGCCGCCCCCCAAGCCGCCGGCCCCGGCGGTGGTGCCGCCGGGTTTCGTGCCCGACCCGAACTACACCTGGGTGCCGCGGACCCGGGTGCAGCCGCCCCCCACCGTCAGGTACACCCCGACCACGACGGTGCCGCCGGCGCCGACCACGACCGAGCCGCCGCCCGTCACGACCACGACCACCGAGCCGCCGCCGTTCGTGCTGCCGCAGCTACCGTGCCTGCTGCCGCCGCCCTTCTGCCCGCCCAGCACCACCCCGACCACACCAACGCCGATGCCGGGCCCCGGCCCGGCGCCCACTTCGGCACCACCGGCCAGTTGACTTCGTCCAGCGGCGAAAGCCGCGGCTACACTGGCGTGCCGTGATGATCACCCTGGACCATGTCAGCAAGAAATACAAAGCGTCGGCGCGACCGGCGCTGGAGGACGTGAACGTCAAGATCGACAAGGGTGAATTCGTCTTTCTGATCGGACCGTCGGGTTCGGGCAAGTCGACGTTCATGCGCCTGCTGCTGGGCGCGGAGTCACCGACCGCGGGTGACGTGCGAGTGTCGAAGTTCCACGTCAACAAGCTCCCGGGTCGCCACATACCCAAGCTGCGCCAGGTGATCGGCTGCGTCTTCCAGGACTTTCGCCTGCTACAGCAGAAGACCGTGTACGACAACGTGGCCTTCGCCCTGGAGGTCATCGGCAAACGCACCGACGCCATCAACCGGGTCGTGCCCGAGGTGCTCGAGACGGTCGGCCTGTCCGGCAAAGCGAACAGGCTGCCGCACGAGCTGTCGGGCGGGGAGCAGCAACGCGTCGCGATTGCCCGCGCGTTCGTCAACCGGCCCCTGCTGCTGCTGGCCGACGAGCCCACCGGCAACCTCGACCCCGACACCAGCAACGACATCATGGATCTGCTCGAGCGGATCAACCGGACCGGCACCACGGTGTTGATGGCCACTCACGACCACCACATCGTCGACTCGATGCGGCAGCGGGTCGTCGAGTTGTCGTTGGGCAGGCTGGTTCGCGACGAACAGCGCGGCATCTACGGGATGGATCGCTAAGTGCGCTTCGGCTTCCTGCTCAACGAGGTCCTGACCGGTCTTCGTCGCAACATCACCATGACCGTTGCGATGATCCTGACGACGGCGATCTCGATCGGCCTGTTCGGCGGCGGTCTGCTGGTGGTCCGGCTGGCCGACAACTCCCGGGCCATCTACCTCGACCGCGTCGAGACCCAGGTCTTCCTCACCGAGGACGTCTCCGCCAACGATCCGGCCTGCGACGCCGACCCCTGCAAGGCGCTGCGGGAGCGCATCGAGGCGCGCAACGACGTCAAGTCGGTGCGGTTCCTCAACCGCAAGGACGCCTATGAGGACGCCATCCGGAAGTTCCCGCAGTACAAGGAGGTCGCCGGCAAGGACTCGTTCCCCGCGTCGTTCATCGTCAAGCTGAACAACCCCGAGCAGCACAAGGACTTCGACATGGCCGTGCAGGGCCAACCCGGGGTGCTGTCGGTGCTCAACCAGAAGGATCTGATCGACCGGCTGTTCGCGGTCCTGGACGGGCTGAGTAATGCCGCCTTCGCCGTCGCGCTGGTCCAGGCGGTCGGGGCTGTCCTGTTGATCGCCAACATGGTCCAGGTCGCGGCGTACACGCGGCGCACCGAGATCGGGATCATGCGGCTGGTCGGGGCCAGCCGCTGGTACACCCAGCTGCCGTTCCTGGTCGAGGCGATGTTCGCCGCCACCGTCGGGGTCGCAATAGCGATCGCCGGCCTGATCCTGGTGCGCGCGTGGTTCCTGGACAGTGCCCTCAACCAGTTCTACCAAGCAAACTTGATCGCCCGGGTGGACTACGCCGACATCCTCTACATTTCGCCGTGGCTGTTTTTGCTCGGCGTGTCGATGTCGGGCCTGACGGCGTACGTGACTTTGCGGCTCTACGTGCGGGAATAGCTGTGGCCAACAACTCCGCCCGGGCCAAAGCGACGGGCGACAAACGCGGTGGCAAACGCATCGTCGCGACCAATCGCAAAGCGCGGCATAACTATTCGGTTGTCGAATTGTTCGAGGCCGGGGTTGCGCTGCAGGGTACGGAGGTCAAGAGCCTGCGCGAGGGACATGCCTCGCTGGCCGACGCCTTCGCGCTCGTCGAGGACGGCGAAGTCTGGCTACACAACGTGCACATCCCGGAGTACCAGCACGGCAGCTGGACCAACCATGAGCCCCGCCGCAAACGAAAGTTGCTGCTGCACCGCCGGCAGATCGACACGCTGATCGGCAAGATTCGCGATGGTAACCTCGCACTGGTGCCGTTGTCACTGTATTTCTCCGAGGGCAAGGTGAAGGTCGAACTCGCACTGGCGCGCGGCAAGCGGGCGTACGACAAGCGCCAGGACCTGGCTCGCCGTGACGCCCACCGCGAAGTGGTCCGTGAACTGGGCCGCCGGGCCAAGGGGTTGAGCTGATCGGCGCCGCGTACGCCCAGCTTTCGGCCGTGTCCTACGGCGTCAGCGATTTCGTGGGCGGGGTGGCCGCACGCCGGGTCGCGGCGCTGCGGGTGTTGTTGGTCGCCTACCCGATCGAGGTCGTGTTGCTGGGCGTGCTGGCAGCCAGCGCGGGCGGGCCGATCCGCTTCGGCGCGGTCTTCTGGGGTGTCCTGTACGGGCTGAGCCAGGCGCTGGGAATGTGGGCGTTCTTCGCGGCGCTGGGGTCGGGCCCCATCTCGGTGGTCTCGCCCGTGGCGGCGGTGCTGAACGCGGCGGTGCCCGTCGCCGTCGGCGTGGTGCTGGGGGAGCGCCCGGGACAGACCGCCTCCGTGGGTGTCGTGCTGGCGATGGTCGCGGTGATGCTCGTGAGCCGCGAAGCCACCGTCGAGGGCGTGACGCCGTACCGGTTCACGCCGAAGGTGGCGTGGCTGACGGTGGTGGCCGGCGTGGCGTTCGGGATGGACCTGGTGTTCCTCCATCAGGCGCCCCACGAATGCCGGTTCTGGCCGCTGTTCATCGCCCGCCTGTCGGCGACCGTGGTGGTGTTGCTGCTCGCGGCGACGAGCAAGAAGTTGCGGCCGCCGCGTGGTAAGCCGCTGCTGTTGGCGGGGGCGGTGGCCCTGCTGGACATCTTCGCCAACGTCACCATGCTGGAGGCGCTGCGGTCGTGGCTGTTGTCGTTGGCCAGCATGTTGATCTCGCTGTATCCGGCGGCGACGGTCGTGCTGGCGATGCTGGTGCTGCGCGAGCGCGTGACGCGGTGGCAGGGCCTCGGCATGGTGTTGGCCATGGGTTCCGTGGCGATGATTGCCGCGGCGTGACCGCGAGGGTCGGCCGCTTGGCCGGAAGCTGAGCGGCTTACGATCCGGGGATGGCCGACCGACCCGTGACCAAACTCGACAAGTCTGAGGTCCTCGCCGGGCTCTTCGCGGTGTGGGACGACCTCGGTGCGCTCCTCGAGGGGCTGCCCGACACGCAGTGGCAGGCGGTGAGCCCGCTGCCCGGCTGGGACGTGCAGGCGCTGGTGGCGCACATGATCGGCACCGAGTCGTTCCTCTCCGGCATCGCCTCGCCCGAGCCCGACTGCGACGTCAAGGCGCTCGAGCACGTCCGCAACGACATCGGGGCGATGAACGAGTGCTGGGTGCGCCATCTCAGCGGGGAACGGGGCGCCGACGTGCTGGCCCGGTTCCGGGAGATCACCGGCACCCGGCGCAAGGTTCTGGCCGGCATGTCCGACGAGGAGTGGAACGCGGTCACGCCGACGCCGGCGGGCATGGACAGCTACGGGCGGTTCATGCGGATCCGGGTCTTCGACTGCTGGATGCACGAGCAGGACATCCGCGCCGCGCTGCAGCGGCCCTCGTCCGACGCCGAACTCGACGGGCCGGCGTCACAGCTGTCCCTGGACGAGATCGCGGGCACCATGGGATTCGTCGTGGGCAAGCTCGCCAAGGCCCCCGACGGCTCCCGCGTCCTGTTCGAGCTGACCGGGCCGCTGGCCCGCAGCATCCGCGTCAGCGTCGACGGCCGCGCGCAGGTGGTCGACGATTTCGGCGGGCAGGAGCCGACCGCGACGATCCAGATGGACGGGCTGCAGTTCACCCGGCTCGCCGGGGGGCGGCCGATGTGCCCGAGCCGCACCCAGGGCGTCGAACTCGGTGGTGACAGCGACGTCGCGCAGCGCATCGTCGAGAACCTGAACTTCGTCATCTAGGACCGGCGGGCGCCGGGAACAAAGGTTCGCCGTCGCCGGTTGATAGGGGCGTATGATTGATTGTCCTGCCGAAAGTCGGCGGGGATGTTCGAAGACATGGGGCTGAACGGTTTCGACTTCGCGCATCGAATCAAGGGAAGCGTGCCGGTGCAGGCAAGAGACCACCGTAAGCGTCGTTGCAAACAGATAAGCGCCGTTTCAACACAGCGCGACTACGCTCTCGCTGCCTAAGCGACAGCTAGTCCGTCAGACCGGGAAAGCCCTCGACCCGGAGCCTGGCGTCAGCTAGAGGGATCAACCGGTGAGTCCGGTCGCGGGACTCACCGGGACACCAACAGCGACTGGGATCGTCATCCTGGCTGGTTCGCGTGACCGGGAGATCCGAGTAGAGGCATAGCGGACTGCGCACGGAGAAGCCTTGAGGGAATGCCGTAGGACCCGGGTTCGATTCCCGGCAGCTCCACTGAAAAGGGCCGCAGAGATGCGGCCCTTTCCCGTTCGCGGGTGGGAATGTCCGCGGATTGCCCGTGGATGGCTTCTAAGACGTCGCGACCTGGTTGTGGAACAAGCCGCCGAATCCTACCTGCGGCTACTATATGGTACGAGACCCTGTGAATCAGTGCTACACTGAATCACTGTGGCGACCAAGAACATCACGCTGTCGATGCCCGAGGAATTGGTACGCCGCGCGAAGGTGCTGGCCGCCCAGCACGATATGTCCGTGTCGAGTCTGGTTGCCAGGCTGCTCGAGCAACTCGTCGGCGACGTGCGCGACTACGACGAAGTGGCCGAACTCGAGCGTCGCCGCATGAACGGAGGGCTCGGCCTTCAGGTCGGGCCGATCACCTGGTCCCGTGAAGAGGTTCACGAACGCTGACCATGGAGTTCGTCGACACCAACATCTTGCTCTACGCATACGATGCGGCGGCCGGTGAACGGCACGACAGGGCCACCGCGCTGGTCGAGCGGCTGTGGCGAGAGCGGCGCGGGGCAGTCAGCGTTCAGGTTCTGCAGGAGTTTTACGTCAACGCGACACGCAAGGTCGCAAAGACGATCGATACCGAAGTCGCGGTCGACATGCTGAAAAGCCTGATGCGATGGCGGGTCCATTCGCCGCTGCCCGATGACGTGATCGCTGCGGCGATGTTGTCCAGTCGCTACCAGCTTTCCTTCTGGGACGCCATGATCGTCCGCAGTGCCGCCGAATTGCGTTGCGACACTTTGTGGACCGAGGACCTCAACGAGGGCCAGGTCATCGAAGGAGTACGGCTGAGCAATCCGTTCGCCCGCGGATAACATCTGAGGCCCTTCTGGCTCTCCTCCACCGGGCGGGCCTGGCCAAGTGCCGATGTCATCAACGCCTTGGGCATATCCATACGACAATTTTGGAACGAGCTCGATTGTCACTTCGTGGCGTCGAGAATGAACGCCTTCTTCAGTCCGATCAGCACCCGGTCGGCGGTGAGCAGTCGCAAGCCGGCACGATCGGCCTGGGCGACGAGGAGCCGGTCGAACGGGTCGTGCCGCGTCAATTCGGGATAGTCGCGAATCGCTTCGGCGTGCTCGGCGGTGACGTCCAGCAGTAGGAGGCCCTGCCCAGTCAGGACGGCGGAAAGAGGGGTCGGCACGGAAAGCTTGCCGAGCATCGTCTTGATGGTCAATTCCCACACGGTTGCGGTCGAGACGTGCACACCTCGCGCCGAACCGATTGCAGCGCGAGCGTTTTGACCGAGCCGTGGGTTGTCATCGAGCATCCACAAGAGGGCCTGGCTGTCAAGAAGAAGCATCGCCGTGGTGACGTGCGCCGTAGAACATCTCCTGAATTTCTGGATCGACGTCGAAGGAAGAGTCGTCGTAGGTGATTTGGCCGCGCAGTCCACCGAACGCGACATCGACAGCCTGATGCGGCACCAGATCCGCCACGGGCTTGCCGGCCTTCGAGATGACGACACGCTCGCCGTCCGCCACCCGTTCGAGGAGTCGAGACAGATGGGTCTTCGCCTCGTGGATGTTCACGTTTATCGTCACCCGGCCGATGGTAGGCGCTTGAACTTAGTCTGGTCTAGTCAAGCACCGGCCGCTTGAGGTACTACCAACGACGCGCCACGATCACCGGGATCTTGGCCCTGCTGACCACCGCCGCCCCGACCGATCCCAGCAACGCACCCCTGAGCCGGCCGCAGCCATGGCTGCCGACCACGATCAGTTGCGCCTGTTCGGACGCGTCGATGAGACAGCTTGCGGGATCACCGATTTCGAGCCTGCGACGGATCGTCACCTCGGGGTGACGATCTTGCCAACCCGCCAGCCGTTCGGCGAGCGTCGCCTCTTGTTCGGACAGCTGAGCGTCCCAGTGGGCGTTCTGGAACCGCCCGGAGCCGGAAGCCCACGGCTCGGTCCACGCGTGCAAAGCCACCAGGCCGACACCTCGTCGGGACGCCTCCTGAAAAGCGATAGCGGTCGCCGCTTCCGATGCCGCTGAGCCGTCGATGCCCACCAGCACCGGCGCCCGTGCGACGGCGGCGCCCCTGGCTTCGCGGTCGTGGATCACGGCGACCGGGCACTGCGCGTGGTAGACCAACGCGGAGCTCACCGAGCCGAGGACGCTGCGCGCCAGGGCGTCACGCCGCCGGTAGCCGACCACGACCATCGCCGCCTGTGCGGAGAGGCCGACGAGCGTCGGGATGGTGGCCGAAGTTAGTACCTTGCCCTCGATGTGCACCGGGCCGTGCCCATCGGTGCTCTCCTCGGCGACCTTGATCGCCGACTCGACGAAACCGCGCGCCCGGCGTTGCTGCCGTTGCCCGAAGTCGGTTAGCGCGGCGACCTCGAACCACTCCGGTAAGGCGGCGTCGATGACATGGACCAGAACCAGCGGCACGCGGTGTAGCGCCGCATCGTGGGCCGCCCACCGTACGGCTCCCAGGGCCGCCGCCGAGCCGTCGACGCCTACCAAGACCGCGCCGCGTGGTGGTTGCCACATGTGAGTCCGTTCCGTGATCGGCTATCCGCCTACCGCAGCATCTTTCACCCAGGCCGCGATTGTCAGGGCCGAAGCGATGTAAGCCGAAGGACCAAAGGCACCGATCGAAGCGTCAGCTCCCAGCCATCGCCTCGCGCGCGCGTCCCCGCGCCCGGTCGAGCCGGGTGGCGGCCTCGGTCGCGTCGACGCCCGTGACCAGCGCGACGATCGCGGTCTTGGCGTGACCGCCCGCGGCGTCGAGCGCGGCGGTCGCGGTCGCCTCGTCGACGCCGGCCGCGTCGCGGACGATCCGCACCGCGCGGCGGCGCACCTTGGCATTGGTTGCGCGCAGGTCGACCATCCACGGTCCGTAGGCCTTGCCGAGCGCGATCATCACGCTCGTCGAAAGCGCGTTGAGCACGACCTTCTGGGCCGTACCGGCGGTCAGGCGCGTGGAGCCGGCGAGCACCTCGGGCCCGGTCGGTAACTCGATCACCAGGTCGGCAGGCACCTCGCCACCCGTGTTGTTGACGATCGCGACGGTCAGCGCGCCCACGCCGCGTGCGTGCTCGAGCGCCCCGAGCACGTACGGCGTGCGGCCCGATGCGGTGATCCCGACGAGTGCGTCGGCGCCGGTCAAGTCGGTGAGATCGGCGGGCTCGAACGCGTCTTCGGCGCCCTCGATCGCCTCGGTCAGCGCCGCGGCGCCGCCGGCGATCACGCCGCGCACACGGTCGGTGCCGAACGTCGGCCCACACTCGGCCGCGTCGAGCACCCCGAGCCGACCGGGCGTCCCGGCGCCGGCGTAGACCAGGCGGCCGCCGCGCTCGAGCCGCGCAGCGATCCCCTCTGCCGCCGAAGCGATTTGGGGGACCGCCGCCGCGACTGCGCCGTGCGCCTCGCCCTCGGCGGCAACGAGAACCGCGACGACCTCGGCGATAGGCCTCGCGTCGAGGTCGTCCAGGCCTGGTCGGGCCTGCTCGGTGGCGAGCGCGTCGAGCCCTTGCGCGGCAAGGACATTGGGGGTCGCGTGTACCCGGATCAGGTGCGGCTCGTGGATCGTCCCGAGCCGCAGTGCGCCATCGAGCGCATCGCCGGCTGCCGGGATGAGGTCGAGCTGCTTGCGCAGCGCCGGGACTGCCGCCAGTCCGCCGACCATCGCCACCGGGCCAGGCCCGGCCGCGCGGGCGGTCGCGGCGAGCGCCTCAGCGGCGGCGCTGACGATCGCCAGCGCCGCGGCGTCGCCGTCGGCGGCGAGGACGTCGGGCGCGAAACGCGCGAGCGCGGCGGCGTCGGTGAGCCGCGCGGGCCAGGTCTCCGGCGTGCCGAAACGGGCACGCGCGGCGTCGAGCAGCGTGGTGGACGGGCCGCGACCGTCGTGGGCGCGCAGCGCCGCGCGCAGCCCGGCGGCGCCGATCCACGCGCCGCCGCCCTCGTCACCCAGCCAGGGCCCCCAGCCGTCGGCGGTGCGCAGCGCGCCGTCCGCGTCGATGGCGAGCGCCACCACGCCGGTGCCCGCAACCAGCACGACGCCCGGCTCCCCGTCCAGCGCGCCCGCGTGCGCGATCACGGCGTCGCTGGTCACCGCGATGCGCCCGACCCGCAGCGAGGCCAGCAGCGCAGTGCCCAGCGCACGTGCTGCGTCCGGAGCCGCCAGCGCCCCGGCGGCGCCCACGATCGCTTCGTCGAACGGGCCGAAATCGCCTGCCACCTTGCCGGCCACGGCCAGGATGGCCGCCTCCGCGGCCCGTACGCCGCCCGGCGCGGCCAGCCCCGGCGCGCCGGCCCCCTCGGCCCTGCGGCCGCGCGCAGCGGCCCGGCAGCACGTCTTGCCGAGGTCGACGGCGAGGATCACGGGCCCATTCTTTTGCCAGGGCTCACCGCATCCGAGGGTGTCGGGAATCATCGAAGCTTCCGTGCGAATTCGATGACGTTGCCGTCCGGGTCGGCGATGTGCATGAGTGCTGATCGTCTAGCCATTGGTGGTGCGAGCCTTGATCGCGTCCTGGGAGACGTACACGTCGAATTCACCCGGCGGCGATATGACGGCATTGCCGTATGCCGACCGCACGAAGGGCTTGGTCCACCATCTGCCACCGCGGATGCCGGCGAAAAAGTTACCATCGCCGCCGTTGAGCGAGATCTGGTGCTGTGCCGGTGAAACCCCGGCCAGGCGCTCACCGAAGAGGCGGGTCACCTTGTACCCGGAATGCATACCCAGGACATTCACCCGGTGCCGGAGCTCGACGATGGCGGCTTGGAACGCCCACAGGTCCCCTTCGACCTCATAGCTCCTGCGGGTCGATGCGTGGACCCGTTCGTCATGGAGCGTGAGATCGACGCTGAGGCGGTGACTGGCCTTGCTGATCTCTGTCGCCACGACGTGGGCGGCTTTGACTTCGCCGGTCAGGCCCAAATACGTCTGCACCAGCGTGGCGAACCAGAGCATCAGAAGCGAAACAACAAGCAGCACAACCCCGGTGACCGGGCGTAGTGGCCGGAACCGCAGTCGACTCCCGCGGCGGGCCGATTCCGCCGAACCCGCGCCGGGCCGCACCTTGCGGCGTCGCCCGACCACCGACGACACCAACATCACCACCGCGATCAGCGCCACCCCGGCCAGCACGATCTGGGGCACGCCAAACTGGTGGGGGTATGTCATACCCCTAGTTGTACCCAACAGTGGTCAATGTGGCGGGCTAGCAGTGGTACTGCGGTCGCTCGTCGTGCAGCCGGCCCTCATCCCACGCCGCGCGCCCGGGGCCGTTTCAGTTGCCTGCCTCGATGGCCGCGACCCTCGCGGCGGCGTCGGGACCGCAGAAGCGCTGCAGGTCCACGCGCCCGGCGGCCAGCAGCTCGTTGATGCGCCGCTCGAGGTCACCGGAGGAGAGGTGGGCATACAGGTTCGCGCCCGGGCACGAGGTCTGGGCCAGGTCTCGATGCCCCGCCAACGTGTCGGTCGCGATGCGGAAATTCTGCGCGGCCCAGGCGAACGCGACAGCTGCGCCATGGAGCTGGGCCTCCGATACGACCTCTCGATCGAAGTCTCCTTCGCAGAGGACCAGGAAGTGGCCCGTCGTGTCGTAGTCCGTCTCCGTATCACCCGCGATTTCCGGGGTGCGCAGTTCGTAGATGTTGCCGTCGCGGTCAACGCCGACGTGGTAGGCAATGTCGATCCAACCCAGCTGGTCCTGGTGGTACCGCTGGTCCTGGCGCAATCGGCCTGGGGCGTTGCGATTGTCGCCGAGGACGACGGCCTCATGGTGGAGCGTCATGCGCGTGATGGTGTGGGGCCTACCACCGCGGCGTGCCGGGCGGGCACCCCAAGAATCTCGACAAAGCAGCATTGCCGAAGTGGCGTTGGAAGCGGATCTGGGCGAGGGCATGGTCTCGGCTGATGGTGTGGTCGTCAGGCTGGCGTGGGCGGGCAACGCAGCGGCCGAATCAGGAGTCGACGGCGGATTCGCGCCGGCATAAGGGTCTGGGCCTGAATTCACCATCGCATTTCTTGCGCAGCCGACCACGGTGGTCGCCAAGCCGACGCTTCCAGCCCACCGAAGCAGATGACGGCGGCTGACCGAATTGGGGCCCGCGTCGGGCTCGGATGCCTCCATATAGGCCACCATAACGATGTAGTTCTGCATGACCGGGTTGTCGGGTTTCACTCTTGACGCCGTCACGACCGCGAACGAAACCACAGGCAACGAGCCGGAACCGAACGAGAACGAAACGAAAAAAGCCGCGGTCGGGAGGCATTTTGCCTGCTGGAAAGGTGAGGGGCGCGTTCCGGTGGAACGTTTTAGGATTCAGAGCGCATCACTGGGGAGCCGAAGGGGGCAATCGTGGTCGATGGGTTCAGGGTTGACCCTGCCGCGTTGCATGTCGGCAGCAATGACATGTTCACTGCGATCGGCGAGGCGGCCCTGGAATTTCTCAGTCATGAAGATGGGTTGGCCGGGGCGGCACCGGGCTGGGTCGGCTCCTCGCAGCTGGCGTTGGCTGAGCTTGCCGCGCGGTGGGAGGCCCGGCACGATCAGCACCAGGTGGCGGTGGACGGGCTGGGGTCGCACGTGGCCGAGGCGATGTTGCGCTACGTCACGAGCGAGGACGAGTCGGCCCAGGCTTTCAGGTCGGTCCGGGGTAGGGGTGGCGCGTGGGGGTGTTGACCCCGTTTGATGTCAGGCGTTGGGATCTCGGCGCGATTCAGCAGGTGTTCGAGACGGCCAGCGGGCGGGCTGCTTCGTTGCAGCGGTTGGGGGAGAACCTGCAGCAGGTCGACAATGGTCTCGGTGGCTGGCATGGGGAGGCAGGTGAGGCGTTTCGCGCCGATTTGGGGAAGGCGGGACGCGACATCGAGGCCGACGGTCAGGAGTCCAGGCAGGTCGCTGCGGCGGTGGCGCGTGCTGAGGGGGACGTGCGGGTGTGCAAGCGGGAGCTCGATGACATCGAGCGGGCCACCGACGCCAAGGGCTGGACCATCACGCCGGAGTGGCGGATAGATGTGGGCGACACCTGGATCGGGCGCGATCCGCTGGAGTTCGCCGCCCAGCGGCAGGTGCTGCAAGATCGGCTGATTGTGTTGGAGGCGCATGCCGACAGTGCCGATCACGAGCTTGCCGCCGCGGTCCGCGCTGCCGTGAGTGGCCCTTCGCCGAACGGCGTGGCCAAGCTTCCCGGCGGGAAGCCGCGGTCGCTGGAAGACATGCTGTTACCCGCTGGCCCCGCGGACACCAGGGGCGGTAATGGCTCGCCGTCGGACGCGCGCACCGCGGCGGCCGGCGCCCCGGGCAAGCCGCTGTCGCTGCAGGACATGCTGTTGCCCGCCGGCGAGCTGCCGACCAGGGGCCAGGGTGACCAGACCCCGCCCGTTCCGGGCGTACCCCGCCCGCAGCTCAAGCCCGCGGACGTGGCGAGATTCAAGGCGATGGCCCGCCAATCGATGATCGGCGATGGTGTGCCGCCGGATCAGATTGAGGCGCGCCTGTATGACCTCGTGGGCCGTACTCAGCAGTGGCTCGGCGACGGGATGCCCAACTATGTTCCGCCCGAGCCGAAGTCGGCTCCGCCGCCGGGTTTCGGCGAGGGATTCGGGGATCGTTGGTTTGCCACCGAGCAGGGGATCAAAAACCTCGTCGGGCAGGGTGGGCCGGGCGCGCCCGGGGTGCTCGAGTCGTGGCAGCAGATGCTCAAGGGCACCGTCGAGACCGCGCAAAATCCACTCGGCGCGGCGGCCGGGGAAATCAAGAACGCACTCGAATCCCCAACTCCGGCCTACTATTTAGGCGCCAAGACCTCCGACGGCGCCTTCGCCCTGCCGGGGATGATCTTCGGCGGTGAGGGAGCCGCGGTCGAAGCGGGGCTCGGCGACATCGGTCCCGGTGTGCTCGACACGGGCCCGGCGGTTTCAGCCCACGCCCCACTCGGCTTCGATCATCCCCCGACGTACAACTCGTGGGCGGGCGAGGCGACAACGGACCTCAACTTTGCGTTCGGGCATGGCGGGCCCACGCCGGGCCTCAGCCAACAACTCGCTGACATGTCGACCCACTACGTGGGCGACAGCCCTGACCGAGTCGTCCTGGGCAAGTTCGGTGGTCAGGAAGCTGGCTACATCGGCGAAGCCAGAGGCTACGGCGGAATCTACTTTGACACCGGCGACCCGGCCTGGACGCCATGACCCGGGGTCTCAGCGAGCCCCAATCCGAAAGCCTCGCATGGCAAGTCAACGAACAGTTTCTTCGCAGTCAAATGGAGAGCGGAGTGCCTCAGATCGACTACGAATTGCTCGGTAAATTTGCGGCTCTCCTGACGTTCATGTGGATCAGGGAGCGTGTGGTATGGCGGCGGGGATGGTGAGCGGGGCGCACGGACGGTGATCTAGGTTCGATGGCCTTAACTCCGATCGATCCTGGAGCCGTCCGTGCGCGCATCAACCCTACTCAATTCCCTGCTCGATCTGCCTGGCGTGCGCGTCGGCGCGGCCGCTGTGCACGGTGGTGAGCTGCGCGTCACGGTTAGCTTGCGCCGGCGCCGGCTTGGCTGCCCGCACTGCTCGTTTACGACCCGGCATCGCTATGACACCCGGGAGGTGGAATCGTCGTGGCGGCATCTGGACACCGCCGGGCGGATATGCCGGATCCTGTTGCGGCGCAGGCGGCTGCGCTGCCCGACACATGGTGTGCTGGCCGAAGCGGTGCCGTTCGCCCGCCCCGGCTCCCGCCACACCCGCGACTTCGAGGACCTGGTGGCCTGGCTGGTCACCAAGACCGACAAAACCACCGTCAGTACCTTCGCCAGGGTGGCCTGGCGCACCGTAGGCGCAATCTGCGAACGCCTCGCCCCCGACGTGCTCGACCCCAACCGGCTGTGCGGGCTGGTCGACATCGGCGTTGACGAGATCTCCTGGTGCAAACACCACCGGTATTTGACGCTGGTCTCCGACCACGACAGCGGCACCATCGTGTGGGGCAAACCCGGCAAGGACAGCGACACCTTGGACGCCTTCTTCGATGAACTGCCCGACGAAGGTGCGTCCATCGAAGCGGTGTCGATGGACATGGGACCCGCCTACGCCAAAGCGGTGCGCCAGCGGGTGCCGGCGGCGGTGATCTGCGTCGACCCGTTCCACGTTGTCAAGCTCGTCACCGACGCGCTCGATGCGGTGCGCCGCCAGGTGTGGCAGGCCGCCCGCACGCTGCCCGATCAGCGCATCGCTCGCACGTTCAAGGGTGCGCGCTGGGCGCTGCTGAAGAACCCCGCCGACCTCACCGACACCCAAGCCGAAACCCTGCGGGAAATGAAACGCAGCGGCGGGATCCTTTGGCGCGCCTATCAACTCAAAGAAGCGTTGCGCGAGGTCTTCGCCGGCGACCTCGACGCCGCCACCGTCGCCGAACTGCTGGATCGTTGGTGCTCGCGAGCCCAACGCAGCCGCATCCCGGAGTTCGTCAAGGCCGGGCGCACCATCCGCAAACACCGCGCCGGCATCAACGCCGCCATCGAGAGGAACCTGTCGAACGGACGCCACGAAGGGCTCAACACCAAGGTGCGTCTCCTCGTGCGCCGTGCCTACGGCTTCCACAGCGCTCAAGCTGCCCTCGCTCTCATCCTCCTGGCTTGCGGACCGGTCACCCTCGAACTCCCATACCACACCAGGGGCCACCCACATTCATGTCAATAGAGCCAAATTTGCGTCTGTTGAAGATGTCCTGGTCGTCGATCCGGATTCCTTCTCGGTCATGGAGATAGGGTTCCTGAAGAGTAATGCAGAGGCATATGGTTATCGGCAAGTCGGGAACTCGTGGGTGGGTGTTACGGACGGACGGCAATGACCGTCGAATTTTTAGCTGAAGTGCAGTCGATAGTTGAGCCGTTATTGAGCGGACTCGGCTTCTGGCTGGACGAGTACGACGGTGACGTGCCTGAGGGTGGGCCCGGAAGTTCTGTCGTGTACTTCCGTTCGAAGGATTGCAAGATACAAATTTGTCAGTCCACCCGCGAAGCTTCGATCAATTGCATGATCGCACCGCTCGCCGCACCCAACGTTTTCGGTCCCACCGATGTCTCCGGGAAGTGGCAATACGTTGTCATGTTGGCTATAAAACACGGGATTTCTCGTGAAGAAATTATAAAGGACAAGCTGCCGGCTGATTTCCCGACCACTGTGCAAAAGCTTAAGTGGGTTGCTGGTCGCGTCGAGAAGTATTTCCGCATCGCACACGAGGACGTCCTCAAAATGGGAGGGCCGGAGTGCTGAAAGTCGGCCCCGTGAATATGGTCGGGCGGATGTAGTCCCATAGCAACGCCATGACTCCGTCGAATTACATCGTCTCGGACATTAGTCTTGGTCGGATCGTCCAGGGCCTGTGTGCGCATCCGAGATGAATGAATGCCGCGGAATCGACCTATTGGCCCTGGTCGGCGATCGGCACGACCAGGGCGGCGCGGCCGCGACGTTCCAAACGGCTGTGTCTTGCGCCGGTGGGTCAGCGGTGATGCGGCGGTTGTTCGTCGCGGAGCCGGTCCTCGTCCCACGCCGCGCGCACCTGATCCTCGTCGCCGAACCTGTCCAGGTCCTCGGGGGTGACGCGCACCCGCGGTGGTTCCGGCGCGGCCGGTGGTCGATGCGGGGGCTCGGTGGGCACAACGCGATTGTCTCAGTTCCACGTCCCGCACGGTTCCGCGACGACCGATCGACCGTCGACATCCTCGGCTTTGCGCGCGCCTCGGCTCAGAAAGGGTGCCCAATGTTCCTACCTCGCCGGCTGATTGCACTGGCCATCCCTGTGATGGTCGGCGCTGCCCTGACCTCAGGCATGGCGATCGCTCTTGCCGACAGCAACGACAGCACGTATCTCGCAAAGCTGCACCGGCTTGGGATCGTGTGGCGCCGGGCGGCGACAACGACCTGGTGGCACTCGGGCACGCGATCTGCGTCGACCGCAAGGCCGGTGCGACGCCGGATGAGATTGCGCAGGAAATCCGCCCCGAGCTCTCTTCGGTAGGCATCGCGTTCGCCGACGCCACCGGCATCGTCAGTGCCGCGGAATCGACCTACTGCCCGTAGCCGCCGACCGGTCCCACCGCAGCGCAACGATGTACGGCAACGCAAGTGCGGTGGTCAAAACGGCATCGGTGCGTTGTAGACGGTCGCGGTCTGGCTTTGGACGGGGTCGGTGCAGCTGACCGTGACGTTCCACAGCGTGCCCGTCGGCAGCTCGGGTGCGAAGTTCAGCACCTGCTGACCACCCTGGGGCAGTTCGAATGTCTGGTTGAGCGGCGCCATCGGAGTGCCGATGCCCTGGAGGACGTCCATGGTCCCCAGCGTGGGCGTGGCATTGAAAGTACAGGACCCGTACGTGCCGGGGTTCCCGTTCCCGCTGGTGTCGGTGACGGTGACGCGTAGACTCGGAACGTTGTTCATCGTCGTCGGCTGGAACTTGACGCTGGCGGTGTTGATGCTGGCGGTGTCGGCCTGGGCAATCGCTGCGCTCACGCACAGGGCGGCGAAGGCGGCCAGGCCGAGCGCCGGGAGGACCCGTTTCGTGGTCGTGCTGTAGGGGTTCACGGGGTGTGTCCTTTCCGCGGTGCCCCCCACCGTTTGTCGCCCTCAGGGTAGTGACAGCGACGACCCGGCGGCGCTCGCCACGCCGCACGGCATGGATGTTTTCGCGGATTTGCGGGCGAGCCGAAGCAGGGCCGATCGGCGTGGCCGGGCCCCGGCTGGCCTACGCTCGCTGGTTAGCGAGTACGGACTTGGAGGGCAGATGAGCAACGACGCGAGGGGCTCGAAGCCCCGACCCCCTGTCCGCTCGGACGGCACCACCAAGCTTTGAACCGTGCGTGCGTTCGGATGCCCGAAGTGCGGGCAGGCGGTCGGTTTCGAGGCGCAGGGCTGCCCGACGTGCGGGGCGGCGGTCGGCTATCACTACCCGTCGCGCCGGATGCTGGCCCTCTCGGGGCGGGCCCCGGTGGTCGTCGACGACCGTCGGTGGACACAGTGTGCGCACTGGAGGCGCGGGTGCAACTGGCTCGCCGCCTGTGACTCCGGGTCGGAGCGGTGCTTTGCCGACGGTTTCGTTCGTCGGGAACCCGCGGCCGACGACACCAAGGCGCTGGCCGAACTCGACGACACATTGAAGACGTTGCGGCGGTTGATCTTCGAGTTGATCGAGCTGGGACTGCCGATCCGGCCGTACCACCAGGCCGACGACGGGCTGGCGTTCGACCTGTTGTCGAGCGAATCGTCGGGCGGCCCCGTGACGATCGGGCATGCCGACGGGGTGATCACCATCGACCTGGCCGAGTCGCTGGAACTGTACCGAGAGCGACTCCGCATCCACTTCAAAGAGCCTTACCGCACGATGCTGGGTCATTTCCGTCACGAAGTCGGCCACTACTACGAGATGATCCTCGTCGCGAACACGCCCCTGGCCGAGGAGGCGAGGGCCTTGTTCGGCGATGAGCGCGAGGACTACGAGGCTGCCCTGCAGCGCCACTACAGCGGCGTCGTCCCGGCCGACTGGCAGTCGGGCTACATCTCGGAATACGCGACCGCGCATCCCTGGGAGGATTTCGCCGAAAGCTTCGCGCACTATCTGCACATCACGGGAACCCTTGCCACGATCGCGGATTCGGGGCTGGTGCTGCAGGCCGACAGGGTCAAGTGGGACCTGAGGGCGGACATCGACGCAAGGGAGTCCTATGCCGACGCCACGATTGCCGACATCGTGGGGGACTGGATACCGTTGTCGGGGGTTCTGAACCGGGTCAACCACTCGATGGGCCGCGACGACCTGTACCCGTTCTCGCTGCCGCCGCGTGTGGTCGACAAGCTCGGCTTCATCCACCGCGTCGTCACCACCGCCGCCGCCGGCCATGCTGCCGCCGAAGAGAATTGAACCGATGACTCTTATCGCCACGCCAGCCGATCGGATCGAGGAGGCGGTTGTCGACGCGCACGACAGCCAGAAGGACAAGCACGGCGGCGAGAACGCCAGTTACATCCCGGTCCTGGCGAAGGTGGACCCGGATCTGCTCGGCGTGTGCGTGGTGACGGTCGGCGGGCAGATATTCGCCGCGGGCGACGCACGCTACGAATTCGCGCTGGAATCGATCTCCAAGGTGTTCACGCTCGCCCTGGTGATCGAACAGCGCGGCCCCCAGGAGGTTCTCCACCGGGTCGGCGCCAACGCCAGCGGCCGCGCCTTCAACTCGGTGGCGGCGCTGGAACAGCACAACGACAAGCCGATGTCGCCGCTGGTCAACGCCGGCGCGATAGCGACGACCAGCCTGGTGAAGGCCGCCGACGCCGAGGACCGCTGGCGTCAGATCCTGCAAGTGCAAAGCGATTTCGCGGGCCGTCAGATCTCGGTCAGCGACGAGATCAACGCCTCCGAGCAGGACACCAACTTCCACAACCGCGCAATCGCCTGGCTGCTGCGCGACGGCGGCTCCATCTACTGCGACCCGATGGAAGCCTGCGACGTCTACACCCGGCAGTGTTCGACGCTGGTCACGACCGTGGACCTGGCGGTCATGGGCGCGACACTGGCCAACGGTGGGCTCAATCCGCTCACCGGCAAGCGGGTCGTCGCACACGGCAACGTCCGGTACGTGCTCGCGGCGATGACGATGGAAGGCATCTACACGCGTTCGGGCGACTGGGCCTACACCGTGGGATTGCCCGCTAAGAGCGGTGTGGGAGGTGGGCTGGTTGCCGTGGCGCCCGGTCAACTGGCGATTGCCGCGTTCTCGCCGCCACTGGACGAGGTGGGCAACAGTGTGCGCGCCCAAGCCGCCGTGGCGCAGGTCGCCCGGACACTGGACCTTGGACTGTTCGACGTCCCACTCCGCGGCGACCAGGCAAACGGATAGCTCCGCCGATCTCGCCGGCGGCCCGCGACCCGTTCGGCGCGGATGCCCGACTGCATGGGTCGGCCGCGCTGACCGCAGATCCGGACCCGGCGGGCACCCGAGCGGCCGACGCCGCGCCACGGTAGTGTGGCGTACGTCACACTAAATCCTTTCCCCGGACAGAGGCCCGGCCCGCTGGTAAAACGCAACTGGGTACCGCTGTTGGACACACGACTAGCAGGCTCGCACATCTGCCGGGGTGGGACGCCGTGACAGCAATTTAAGGAGGTACCTGCCGTTGACCGCAGGGGTCCATGACGCGACGGCGGCTCGACCAGCGAGTCAATCAGTAGGCAACGGCCTACCCGACCTCGATGTCGACGCGGGCATCACCACCAACGGCGAACACTCCGATGCTGCGGCGAGGACGCCCGGCGCGCGAGAAGATCGCCGGGCCGACGCGGACGGGTCGATCGGCCACCAGGTCCTCGCCGGATTGGGCAAACCGCTGCGGTCCGGCCGCAACCAGCTCGATTCCTCGTTGCAGACGCTGGGCCGCTTCTTCGACCTGGCCGCGCAGTCCTTCTTCTACCTGATCGTGGACGCGATCCGGCTGCGCCACCCGTGGCGGGACACCGTCAACCAGGCCTGGTTCATGATCAGCATCACGGCGATCCCCGCGCTGCTGGTGTCGGTACCGTTCGGCGTCATCGTGGCGGTGCAGGTGGGCAACTTCATCCAGCAGGTTGGCGCTTCGTCGATCTCGGGTGCGGCCGGCGGCCTCGGGGTGATCCGGCAGGGTGCGCCCATCGTGGCCGCGCTGTTGCTGGGCGGTGCGGCCGGTTCGGCGGTGGCCACCGATCTCGGCGCTCGCACCATTCGCGAGGAGGTCGACGCGCTGCGGGTCATGGGCGTCGACCCGGTGCGCCGGTTGGTCGCCCCCCGGCTGGCGGCGATCGTGCTCGTGGCGCCGGTGCTGTGCTCGTTCATCGTCTTCATGGGGCTGGCGGCGGGCTACGCGATCAATGTCGGCTTCCAGTCCGGCACCCCGGGCAGCTATATCGCGTCGTTCGCTTCCTTCGCCAGCGTCGGCGATGTCGGCGTCGCGGTGCTCAAGACCTGGTTGTTCGGGGTGGTCGTGATCCTGGTGGCCTGCCAGCGGGGCCTGGAGGCCAAGGGCGGTGCGCGCGGTGTGGCCGACGCCGTCAACGCCTCGGTCGTCATCGGCGTGGTCGCGGTGTTCGGCCTCAACCTGGTCATCACCCAGGGGCTTTCGATGTCCATGCCGCTGAGACTGGGCTGATGGCGGCTCCGTCACGACACCTACCGCTCGGCCTGCTCACGGCCGCGCGCGCCACGTGGTGGGTCGCCGGCCGGGGCGACTCGCTCGTCCAGCGCCTGGGCCACCAGCTCACGTTCCTTGCCGAGGTGCTCGGCGCGATCCCGCACACGCTGAAGCGCTACCGGCATCAGACCGGGGTGCTGTTGGTCGACATGATCTGGGGCAACGGGTCGCTCATCGTCGGCGGCGGCACCATCGGTGTGCTGGTGTTCATGGGCGCGGCGGTCGGTGGTTCGGTCGGGATCGAGGGCTACGGGGCCCTCGACATGGTCGGGATGGGCCCGCTGACCGGTTTCGTCTCCGCCTACGCGAACACCCGGGAGATGGCGCCGATGATCGCCGGGATCGGCTTCGCGGCCCAGGCCGGGTGCCGCATGACCGCCGAGATCGGCGCGATGCGGATCTCCGAGGAGATCGACGCGCTGGAAGCGCTTGGCATCCAGTCGATTCCGTTCGTGGTCACGACGCGGGTGATCGCCGGGATGATCACCATCGTTCCGCTCTACGTGGTGACGCTGGCATTGAGCTACATGTCGTGCGTGCTGGTGGTCAACGTGCTGCACGGACAGTCGTCGGGCACCTACTACCACTATTTCGACTCGTTCATCCAGCCGTCCGACGTGGTGTTCTCGCTGCTCAAGGCGGCCACCTTCGTGACGCTGGTGATCGCGATCCACGGCTACCAGGGCTACTACGCCGCCGGGGGCCCCGAGGGGGTCGGACGGGCTTCGGGCCGGGCCATCCGGGCCAGCATCGTCACGGTGGTCGCCGCCGACATGGTGCTGACGCTGTTGTTCTGGGGCAACAGCCCCGGTGTTCGGATATCGGGGTAGGGCATGCCCATCTTTCCAGATCAGGGGGTGCGGGCGCCCAGTTCGCGCTCGTTGCGGATCCGGGGACTGATCGCCGCGGCGGTACTGGGCATCGCGGGCATCGCGCTGTACCAAATGGGGACCGGCGGCTATGCCGACGCGTTCAAGCTGACCGTGGTTGCCGACGCGATCGGGGAGGGGCTGACGCCGGGCGCGGAGGTGAAGTTCCGCGGCCTGACGATCGGATCGGTCAAGACGCTGGAATCGTTCGGATACAACAGGCAGAAGATGACGGTGGAACTCGAGCCGGGGCAGGCGCGCGTCCTGGCCGCCGACACCACGGCCAGGTTCATATCCTCGAACACCTTCGGCCTCGCGGCGGTCGAACTGCTCAGCAGCGGCACCGGCCCCCGGTTGCGGCCGAACCAGACGCTGTTGATCGGGGCCGACGTGCCTTCGGCCTCCATCACCGGGCTGCTGCGCCAGGGCCAAAAGCTCGGCCAGATCATCGATTCCCCGGACGTCGATCACATCATCGAAGTCGTACGTCGCCACGCCGACCTGACCGAGCCGGTGGCCCGGGCCTTCTTCGACCTGGCCAAGATGCTCGTCGACGCCCAGAAAGTGCCTTTCTCGCAGTCGCTTTCGGTGTTCGCCTCGGTGGTCAACGGGGCCAGCGACGCCATCCCGCTGATCAAGCTGGCCTACGACCTGCTCAACGGGATGGAGTTTCTGGCGCACCCCGACGGGGTCGCGCGCATGAACGCGATCCTGGACCAGACGGCGCAGCTGCTCTTCAAAGCCGACAACGTCTTCGCCAAGAACGTGTCATGGATCGCGCCCATGGTCGCCTCGCTGACCGACGTGTTGAAGCCGTACTCCTACATGCAGGCCAGCTTCGCGCCGGTGTATGACCGGCTCTCGGGTCTGCTGGACCGCACCAGTGCGGCGTTCCCGGTCATCGACGGCAAGGTGCGCATGCAGATCGAGGTCGCCCTGGACACGATGCCGGGGCTGCCGGCGGCCCTCGGGCCGAGCGCGCCACCGGGTCCGCCCGCGCCGGCGCCGCAGGGGGCTGGCCGATGAGAAGCGTCACCAAATCGGTGGTGTGGCTGACCGTCTTCACCGCGGTCGCCGTGGTGTGCGCGCTGATCGTGCTGACCGCCCTGCGCAGTCCGGTCACCGGCGTGGTCTCCCGCTACACCGCGGCGTTCTCCGATGTGTCGGGGCTCTACGCCGGCGACGACGTGCGCATCTCCGGGGTGCAGGTCGGCAAGGTGGAGACCATCCGGCTCGACGGGCGCATCGCCAAGGTGGACTTCACCGCGCAAGACGATCACCCGGTGTTCGCCAACACCGTCGCCGCGGTGCGCTACCAGACCCTGCTCGGTCAGCGCTACGTCGAGCTCGTCCAGCCGGCCAAGCCGGCGCCACGGTTGCCGGCGGGGAGTCTCCTTCCCCTGGAACAGACGATTCCGTCGTTCGACGTGGCGAAACTGTTCAACGGGTTTCGGCCGATATTCCAAACCCTTGACCCCGCCCAGTTCAACCTGCTCGGCGAGAACCTGCTGCGGCTGATCCAGGGCGACGAATCCGGCGTCGGCCCGTTCCTGCACGACCTCGACGTCATCTCCAAAGTGGCCGTGGACCGCCAGGCGGTGATCGTCGCCGTGATCCGCAATCTCAGTTCGATCTCGCGGGACCTGGGTGGCAAGTCCCAGCAACTGTTTCACCTGATCGCCACCCTCAACGACGTGCTGACAAAGTTCGGTTCCAAGGCCGAGGAGTTCCGCGATGCGCTCGAGACCGGGCTGCCCGTCCTGCGGACCAGCGCCCATCAGCTGCAGTACATCGAGCGGATCTTCGACGGGACGACGACTCCGCTCTACGACCTGACCAGCCGGATGTGGCCGCAGACGCCGACGATCATCGCGGGGCTGTCGCTGGTGCCGTCGCTGATCCAAGGGATACGGGACTCACTGGTCGACGACAAGCCCGCCACACCGACGTTTTCCTGCTCGCACGGCGAGATGACGCTGCCGGGGATCGGGCAGGTGTCGTTCGCGCAGCAGAACCTGGTGGTGTGCCGGTGAGGTGGGGCAGCAGCATGGGGCGTCGGCGCGTTGCTCTCGACGAGCGTGCCGCCGCGACCCGCAGCCGCCGCCACGGCATCATCGGCTTGGTCGTCATCGCCGCGGTGTTGGCCGCCACCGCGATGGCCTATCTGAATCCGACCGATCAGTCGTCCTACACCGCGGACCTGCCCAACGCCGCCGGTGTGCGCGTCGGCGACCAGGTCCGCGTCGCCGGCATCCCGGTCGGCAAGGTCACCAGCATCGGGCTCGCGGGCGCCGTCGTCGAGATGAAGTTCGACGTCAAGCGTTCGGTGCAGGTCGGCTCGCAGTCCACCCTGGACGTCAAGCTGCTGACCCCACTGGGCGGCCACTACGTGGCGCTCGACCCCAAGGGCGGTATACCGCTGGGCCACAACGTCATCCCGCCGCAGCGCGTCACCTTGCCGTTCGAGGTCAACGACATCCTCCAGGCGGCGACCCCGATGATCAAGGAAGTCAACGGCCAGGTCATCCACGACACCTTCAGCGAGGTGGCCAGTGCGGCCGACAAGTATCCCAACGCGTTGCGCGACTTGATCCAGTCGGCCAACGCGTTGACCACGTCGTTGAGCAAGACGACCGCCGAGTTCCACCGCAGCCTGGATTTCACCAACAATGGGCTGCATGCCATGGTCGCCGGGCGCAGGCAACTCGTCACGCTGTTCGAGCAGATCGACATCATCGGCAAGACGTACACGGCGAAGGCGGTCGACATCGTCGAGTTCTTCACCCTGTTCAAGGAATTGTCGAGGATCTTGGACCGCGTTACGGTGTTCTACGGCCGGGAGGTCGCGCCGATCGTCAACGGGCTCAACGACATCATCGACACGCTGCAGGCCCATCCCGACCGGCTTGGCCTGGCGGCCGAGGGCCTGGGGCAGGCGCTGGGCGTCGTGATGCCGATGCTCAGCGGGAACGGGGTCGTCTTCGACGAACACAACCGGCTGGTCCCCGGGCAGGACCTGTGCCTGCCCAACATCATGAGGAACTGTTGAGATGCCCTGGATTTCGGCTGTCGGCTCGCGGTTGCGCTCCCCGCTGGGTATCGCGGCAGCGGTGGTTCTCGTCGCCGGGATCACGGCGGCGGCGTTCTTTGGCGCCCAGGCCGTCCTGCCCGCCAAAACCCGGGCGATGTGTGCCGAATTGACCGACGCGGTGGGCCTGTACCCGGGCAACAAGGTCGCGCTGCTGGGCATCGACGTCGGCGCGACGACCGCGATCGTCAACAAGCCCGACCACGTCGAGGTCGACTTCACCGTGCCCGCCGACCTCGACTTGCCGGCCGACGTCGGAGCGGTCACCTACTCGCAATCGATCGTCACCGACCGGCATCTCGAACTGACCAAGCCCTACACGTCGGGGCCGAAGTTCACCGGGCCGGGCTGTATCGGGCTGGCGTACACCAGAACCCCGATCAGTGTCAGCGAAACCTTCTCGGCCATCGGCAAGCTCGCCGACGACATTCTGGGCCCCCAGCCCGGCCAGGACCCGTCCCGCGCCCCGGGCGTGCAGGCCATCAACGACAGCTTGCGCGCGGCCGGCCGCTCGCTGGACGGCACCGGACCAGGCCTCAACCAGACGCTGCGCAATCTGGTCACCATGCTTGCCGATCCCTACAAGGCCGACGCCGAGTACCGGCAGCTGTTCGAGAACAGCGAGATCTTCACGTCGGGCTTTCTCAAGCACTGGGACACCTTCGCCTCGGTGGTCGCAACGCTGCCCGCCACCACCGAACTGATCGAGGGCCTGTCGGACAATTTCTCCGCGGCGCTGAGCCACATTTCGCACCTGCTGCCGATCCTGGTGGAGGCCATGAACCGGTGGGCGCCGCGGCTCTATCAGAGAATCACCGACAAGCTGATCCCGTGGGTGCGCGACGTGCTGAACCGCTACACCCCGGCCATCCTGGGCACCATCAAGTCGTGGCCGCAGTTCAGCCACTGGTTGTCCGACATCTACGAGCCGGCGTGGGGCACCCACAACGTCACCTACATCCCACCGCAGGTGGCGATTTCGCCGACGCAGGCCGGGGCCATCTGCGACGTGCTGCGCAAGCGTCACACCCCCGGGGCCGCCGCGGCGTGCGCGTCGGACACCCCGTCGGATCCGGTCACTCTCGGGCTGACCGATCTCATCCTGGGGGCCGCGCTGTCATGACCCGGCGATCGGCGCGTGTTGCCTGCCTGCTGCTGGCCGTGCTGGCCATCGTGTCCACGGCGGCCTGCTCGCTGGACCCGACCCGGCTGCCGGTCCCGGGCGCCTACACCCCCCACCACGCCTATCGAATCAAGATCGAGTTCTCCAGTGTGCTCAACCTGCCCGCGCGGGCCAAGGTGGACTCCGGCGGTATCCAGATCGGCGTGCTCGACCACGTCGCACTCGACGGCAGCAAGGCGGTCGCCTACGTCGAGATGTCCGGCGACACCACGCTTCCCGACAACACCCGCGCCGAACTGCGCCAGGCGACCCCACTCGGCGACATCTACATCGCGCTGCTGCCGGCCGCCAAACCGTCGGCGGGGGTGTTGCGCGACGGCGGCACCATCCCGTTGCGCAACACCGAACCTGCCACCAACGTCGAGGACGTCCTGCGGTCGGTGTCGAACCTGGTGGCGGGCGGGGCGATCGGCACGTTGCGCGATACCGTGGTCAACTTCAACAAAGCCTTCCCGCGGGATCCCGCCGCGCTGACCCGGATCCAGCACACCATCGCCGGAGTGCTGAACGACCTTGCGGCCAACCAGGACACCATCAACGGGATCCTGTCGAGCATGGAGAACATCAGCACGAACCTGTCGGGCAACACCGATGTGTTCAACCGGCTGGTCGCCGAGGGCCCGGCGAAGCTCGAAGGCCTGTCGGCGATCACGCTCGCCATCGTGCGGCTCGTCGCGGACTCCAAAGGCATCGACGAACTGGGCGGGCAGGTCATCAACCCGGTCGCCGGCGACTGGATGGAGATGCTCTCCTACCTCACGCCGTGGGTGGGCACCGTGGCCACCGTCGACACCACCATTCCGGTGCTCGCCGACAAGATGATGGCCTTGATCCGCACCAAGCTCATCCCGTTCTTCCGCCACGGGGGCCCGAAATACACCATCTCCGGACTTCATCCACCGACCGGGCATGAGGGTGTGGACCCCGCCGACAAGGCCGACCAGGCGGTCTCGGCGATGCGGACGATGGGGTTGCTGCCGTGAAGTTCAATGCCCGGATCACGCTGGTCATCCTGACGGTGATGACGCTGCTGGGCGCGGTGTACATGGCGGTCGGCGTGCTCGAGATGGACCCGACCAAGCAGGACACCCGACTCACCCTGCTGCTCAACACGTCCGGCGGCCTGCTCCCAACGTCCGAGGTGACCATGCGGGGCATCAAGATCGGCCGGGTGACCGGCATCCGCACCACGACGACGGGGCTGGCCGTCTCGATCGACCTCGATCGCGCGCACCCGGTGCCCGCCAACAGCGCGATCAGCGTGGAAAATCTCTCCGCGGCAGGCGAACAATACATCGACTTCAAGCCGAAGCTGATTGCGCCGCCGTACTTTTCCGACGGGGCGGTGATCCCCGCGGACCGGGTCGCGCCGACGGTCACCGGAAGCGACCTGCTGACCAAGGCCAATGCCCTGATCTCCGCCCTCGACCCCGACAGCGTGCACACCGTCACCGGTAGCATCTCGGCGGCGTTCGCCGGCAACGACGACACCCTCGATTCCCTGGCCACCACCGCCGGCCTGGCCGCCAAGGTGGTCCGCGACGACAAGCAACTGATGGCCACGCTGTTCAGCAACATCTCCACGCTGACCACCGATTTGGGTGAGGTCCACGCTGCCGAGGTGATCAGCACGACCGGCCAGTTGCTGCCGAACTCGGTGCCGGCGTTCCTGCGGCTGATCCATGAAATCGAAACCCTGTCGCACAGCGGGCTGGGCGTGATGGGCCCCGACGATGCGGGCGGGATCCTGATCTCCAAGATCAGCGAATACGTCGACATGCTGGCCGGCCCGTTGAGCACCTTCGCCCCCGTCCTGCTCCCCGCGGTCGCGCCGCTGCGCGACATCAAAGTGGACGCCGGGCACTGGCTGGACTTCTGGGAATCGACCTTCAACGACACCGGCGGCGTGCGGGTGCAACTCAACGTGCCCGAATGGCACCAGTAATCGAGCACAGAAAGAACTGAGATGGCCAAGTCAACGACCAGCGACGACGAAACAACGACGGAGACCGAGCCCGAGGCCCCCGAGAACGCCGAGAACGCCGTGGACGCCGAGGAGGCCGAGCGGACCGAGACCGCCGGGCGGCGGCTTTGGCCGCGGCGGCCGTGGCGATGGGCCGCCGCCGTTGCGGCGGCGGCGGTGCTCGCCGGCGCCGTCTTCGGGTTCCTGAAATATCGCGACGTGAGCGGCGAGCTCGCGCAGCTGCGCCGGCAACAGGCCGACCGCGAGGCCGCGGCGCAGCTGGCCAAGGATTACGCGCTGAAGTCGCTGGCCTACAGCTTCGAAGACCCCGACGCCTTCTTCCGCTCGGTCGAAGACGGTGTGTCGCAGCAACTCAAGGACAAATACGTCAACGCCACCGACGTGCTGAAGAGCATCATGTTGCAGGCGCAGGTCACCTCCACCGGTGAGGTGCTGGCCACCGACCCGGTCGCCCAGCCCGGCGGGGTCTATCAGGTGGTGGTCTCGGCCCACCAGACCACCCGCAACCTGCAGAACCCGACGCCCAAGGTGTCGATCATCCTGCTGCAGGTGACCGTCAGCAGGGCGGGCAACGGGTGGCAGGTTTCCGACATCGGTCCCAAGACCGGTTCCCACCCGCCCGTCGAGGAGCAGCTGCCGCCGCCCGAGGCTCCTCCCGCGCCGCTCAAGCCGGCGCCGAAGCGCTAGGTGCGCGGCGATGAAGCGGCTGTCGGCGCCGGCCGTCACGCTGGTGGCCATCGCGGTGACCGGGTGCCTGACGTGCCCCACCGCGGCCGCCGATACCACGCTGCCGCCGTGCCCGCAGCGGACCGCGGTGATCAGCCCGAAAGCCACGTCTCCGCATTCGGATTGCCAAATGCAATCCGGCGCTTTGAATTTCGCGGTCACCTACTTCAACGTGCCCGAGCTGCCGCGGCCCAGGGCGGTGAAGGTGACCGTGACCGGCCCGGCGGGTGAAACGGTGCAGACCATCGACGAGCTTCTGGAGCCCTCGAGCCCGGGCGGCGTCGGCTTGCAGGACATCGACGAGGACGGCCGCGAAGAGCTGATCATCCCGATCGCCCAGCACTTGTTCAACGGCGGCGCGAACACCCGGTTCTCGGTGTGGCGGGCGCCGGGTGACCGTCTCCACTTCGAACGCACCCAGATGGTCGGGCAGGCCGTCTACCCCAGCGGAGACGGGTACCTGGTCACCAACGGCGGCGGCCTGGACAGCCGGGACCTCACCTTCTACCTGCCGACCGGGGCCGGTTACACGCTGGTCGTGGTCCTGACCATCGAGGCCGAGCAGGTCGACCCCGACACGCACCGGGTGCTGACCGTCACTGCCGCGCCCACCAGGAGGACGGCCTGCACGCCGTCGACATGACCGCCCACCAGGCCGAGGACGCCTTCTGCGCATCCCCGGCCGCCATGGCCATCTGGCCCGGCGCCGAGCGCCTGTCGGTCCGGAAGTGGCGCCCGGGGACGTAGCGACCGGCCCTTACGGCGCGCAGTAGTCGCGCGCCGCGGCCAAGTTCTCTCTCGCCTCGGCGAGATCGCCGGCGAGTCGTTGCGGGCTGGCCGGTCGGTAGGGGTCGCTCCCGTCGATCTGAGACGCCAGCATGTCCGACCGAAGCCGCAGGTCCACCGCCGCCGCACTGCGCAGGCCGTGCAGCGGAGCCAGCGCGTTGCGGATCTGGCTCGCCACGTACGACGGTGTACCGGAAGGAGATACCAAATTGAACTCCTGCTCGAGCCGATCCGCCGCCGGCAGGATGACGCTGCACTCCCCGTCACCGGCGGCGCCCGCCGGCGGGGCCGTCGGGCACATCGTGGCCGCGCTGACCGCGAGCAGCGGCGCGATCAGGGGTCTGCGCACCCGCCTGATCCGCTCGACGCGGCCGGGCTCCTCGGTCAAACCGTCGAATGAGCGCGACATGGCGTGCCATCCTTCCAGGTCATCCCGGCGTCTGCTCGAAGTGTTGGTAGTCCACGGGAACCGTCCAGTCCCCACCCCATCGCCAGCCGCGATCGGTGAAGACCCGTACCGCCGGGTCGCCGCGGTGCAAAAGTCCCGGGTCGGTGCGGCCGCGGTTGAGGTAGAGCACCGCGTTGCGCGGTTGGAATGTGCCGTGGGCGTACAGGCACGGGTTGACCAAGGGATTGACGTCGATGGCGCGGCCGTAGGCGTGCGGGGACCAGCGGCTGCTCCCGGGGATGCCCCGGCAGTTGAACGCCGACGTGTTGTCGTCGGCCATGGACAACTCGTCGTCGGCGGCCGGATAGTGCTCGGCTGTGCGGATTTTCTCGATCGGAAAGCCCAGCCGGTACAGCCGCTCGAAAATGGTGATCACCTGCGGCACCAGGTCTTCGTGCACGATCAGCTCGCCGCGGTGGGTCCGGCCGTCGAAACCTATGTGGTCGACGACGACCCGGCGCAGCCGCTCCGGCACGACCGGGCAACCCGGCCGCCAGCTCGCCCCCAGCTCGGCGGCGGTGACCGGGGCGACCGTCGGCCCGGCCGGTGCCGACGGCGGCGGCGCCGCGGGCGGCGGCGGTGTGGCCGCAGGAGGCGGCGGCGCCCCGGCGCACTGCGCCAGCACGAAACCAGCCGCCGTCACCGCCGCCAGTACGGCCACCCACCCCCTGCAGGGCGTCAACGGGGACGAATCCTCATCAGACCGATCTACCCTTGCGCTATGTCGATGCGCAAGGCCGTCGCCATCGCAACCGTCTTGCTGGCGCTCGTCGCGGTCTCCTCGCGCCGCCTCACCACGCATCCGGCCCCGGGCGACGGCGCGCGGGTGACAACCGCCGTGCCGGCCGCGGCGCCCGCCCCCGCTCCGCCGGTGCCTTTCGGGCCGCTGGACGCGGCCGCCGGGGCCCGGTTCGCCGCCGTGTCCACGCTGCTGAACGAGGCGGTGGCGGCGGGTGAGCTGCCGGGGGCCGTGGCGGCGATCGGGCATGGCGGCACGGTCGTCTTCCACCGGGCGTACGGCGAGCGCAAGCTTGCCGGGGAGCCGGGGCTGGACGGGTCGCCCGCACCCGCGGAGCCGATGACCGAGGACACCGTCTTCGACATGTCGTCGTTGACGAAGTGCCTTGCGACCGCGACCGTCGTCATGCAGCTCTACGAACAGGGCAGGGTTCGGCTCGACGATCCCCTGCAGGCGTATCTGCCCGGCTTCAACCCGGCGAACGACCCGCAGCGCGCGAAGGTGACGGTTCGTACGTTGCTCACGCACACCTCAGGCGAACCGGGCGACGTCGATCTCGCCGATCCGTGGGGGCTGGATCGCCCCGACAAGACCGAAGGCATTCGTCGCGCGCTCACCACGCCGCTGCAGTCGGTTCCCGGCGCGGGTTTCCGCTACTCCGACATCAACTTCGTCCTGCTCGGTGCGCTGATCGAGCAGGTGACCGGCGACGCGGAGGACGTCTATGTCCAGCAGCACGTGTTCGCGCCGCTCGGCATGAAGGACAGCCGCTACCTCCCGACGGCCAAGGCATGTGGCCCGCACACGCTCAGCGGAGCTGCGGTGACCTGGTCCGCGCCGGCGGGCCGTGCGCCGGCCGCCTGCCCCGCCGGGGCGTGGCGCACCAGCCTGCTGCCGCGCATCGCACCCACGGCTCGCGACGAGGAGAGCGCCGCCGATCCCGGCAGGAATCCCGACTACGGTCGCCTGCTGCGGGGCGCCGTGGACGATCCGACCGCACGCCGCATGGGCGGCGTGGCCGGGCATGCCGGTGTGTTCTCGACGGCGCACGATGTCAGCGTCTATGCCCAGGCCCTGCTCGATCGGCTCGCGGGCCGCCCGAGCACCTTCCCGCTGAAGCGGGCGACGCTGGAGCTGATGACCAGCCCCGAACAACCCGGGCACGCCCCCGGACAACTCGAAGCGGCCAACGACGCGCTGCGCTCTGCCGCCGCGCGCTATCCGGCGGTCCGGGGACAGAACCTGCGCGGCCTCGGCTGGGACATCGACACCGGTTATTCCGTCCCGCGCGGGCTGGTGTTCCCCGTCGGCAGCTTCGGCCACACGGGGTTCACCGGGACCTCGCTGTGGATGGACCCGGGCTCGGACACCTACGTGCTGCTGCTCTCGAACGCGATCCAGGTGCGGGGCAGTCCGCCGACCACCAACCTGGACGGGAAAGTGGCCACGGCGGCGGCGCGGGCCCTGCGTCTGTACGGGGCGGCGCGGTAGGCCCGCAAAAAACCGCGGGCACGCGGCGCGCCGAACTTGTTTGGCCCGCGCCAGATCGGGAAACTGCTATTGCACAGCTGCCAGCTATGTACTCGGGACATCGAGCAGAAAGAGGGCCGGCCGTGACGGTCAAGAATTCCACCGGCTTCGCCGGCGCCGTTCAGGAGGCCGTGGTGGCCGTGCTCGACGCCATCGTCGCCGTCGGCGAGGAACGGCGCGGGCGCCTGCAGGACGCCAAGCTGGCGGTCGAGAAGGCCCTGCATCACTCCCACAGCGGCGAGGAATGGCATCTGGCCGAGCACCTGCGCCGTGGGATCAAGGACGTCGAGTTGCGCGCACCCGACGTCGCCTGAGAGCGGCGTCGTCCCGGCGCCTACGAGTCGAGCAGCCGCAGCGGGTGCAGGCCGTCGACGGCGCCGACGAACGGCGGGTGGATGCTGTAGCCGAGCATCCGGCGGATGTCGTCGGAGACCGCCCGAGCGGTTTCGCGCGGCACCGACAGGGTGAAGGCCTCCATCGGCCGCAGCCACGGCTGGCAGTACTGGGCGGTGACGGCAAGGCGATCGTGGGTGGTGGTGTTGGCGCCGCCGCCGTGCCACAGGGTGCCCACGAAGAAGACACACGAGCCGGCGGGCATGACCACGGGCAGCGCCCTGTCGTCGGGACCCGGCCGGCGCTTGCCCCAGCGGTGGCTGCCGGGAAAGAGCACCGTGGCGCCGTTGTCCGCGGTGAAGTCGTCGATCGCCCAGATCGTGGCCGCAGCCAAGGGGGCCCGCGGGCGCGGAATCGGGTAGAACCCGTCGTCGTGGTGGGCCAGCTGGGCGGCCTCCCCGGGCTGGATGTTGATGGCCTGCAGCGCCGAGAGCAGGTAGTTGGGCATCAGTAACCGGTCGAGCACCGCCAGCACCCGCGGGTTGTCGACGAGCCGGTCGCACACGCGCGTCCTGCTCAGCAGGCTGTAGATGCGCTGGGTGCGCCGGCCCTCGAAGGAGTTGCGTCCCGTGTGCCCGAGCCCCGGGCGCACCGCGTCACGGATCTGCCCGCATTCCTCGGCGCCGAGCAGGTTCTCCCACACGACGTAGCCGTCGCGGTCGAGGGCCGCCAGGTCGGCGTCGACGATCGCGTCGCCGACCGAGCTGCCGCCGCTCGGCGTCCACTTGTACCGCTGGGCCAGGTCGCCCCTGAGGTCCTCCAGCGTGGTGACGGACTCGTCGTCGATGTTCATTGGCACGTCCCTGTCGTGGTGGCGCTAGGGCCCACACTAGGCCGGGTTCGCCCCGGTCCACACCGAACGCTAGCTTTGCGGTGTGACACCACCGGTGATCGAACGCTGGATCGAGATCGTCGACACCGGCCGGACCGACGAGCTGCGCGACCTGCTGGCCGAGGACGCCGTCTTCCTTTCCCCCGCGGTGTTCACGCCGCAGGAGGGCCGGGACAAGGCGGTGGCCTACCTGGCCGCCGCCGCGAAGCTGTTCTCCGGCAACGGCTTCCGCTATATCGAGAAGTGGTATGCCGAGCGCTCCGCGGTGCTCGAGTTCGTCGCCGACGTCGACGGCATCCACGTCAACGGCATCGACATGATCCACTGGAACGACGACGGCAAGATCACCTCGGTCAAGGTGATGCTGCGGCCGCTCAAGGCGCTGCAGGCCGTCATCCCCGAGATGGGCAGGCTGCTGCAACAGCCGGAGGCCTGAGGGGCCTGAGGGCCGCTACTTCTGCGCTTCCGGGCAGTAGACGCGGATCGCGGCCTGCGTCAGATTCTCGGTGTCGGCGCGGGTGAACTTCGGCGACCACGAATTTCCGTCGGCGACGTCCTTGTTCTCCGCCGCCAGGATGTTGTCGACCACCGACTCCAGCGGCTGCGGTGTCGGGGGCAGCAGCGAGAAACACGTGTGATGACCGAACTCCATGAACCGCTGCCGAACGGCCTCGGTCCCGTTGTCGACGATGCCGTAGGAGGCCAGCGCCGTGAGGAACGCCCCGTCCGGCCCGTCGCTCAGCGACGGCGTCTTGTGCGAGGGCGTGACCGTCACCGTCTGCGACCCGGGCGAGGTCGCGGTCTTGTCGCGCAGGAAATAGGCGCCTACCGCGCTCAGGCCCACCACGGCGGCGATGGCGATGGACGCGGCGAAGACGAGGGACCCGGCGGACTCGGTCCAGGACGGGCGGCGGCGCCGCGGACGCGGCGGAGGCGCCGACTCGGTCGGGACCTGGTTGTCCTCGATGGTCATGCGCTCACTCCTCTGCCTCCCCGAATGATCGCCACGGCTGCATTCACCGCGGAGACCGCGCCCCCACCCTGTCAGGTTTGTCGAGGTCACGCCAAGTCGAGCGCCGTCGCGCAGCGGGCGACGGCACGCGCCGCATGGGACTCATCGGTGACTCGGATCCGTTGACGATGCGCCCGATCGTATCGCCGACGCGTGCCGCCGGGTAGCCCCGTCAGCCGCCGTCGACCAGGTTGTTGTGTTGCGGACAGTAGGCGTGGACGGAGATCGTCACATAGGTGTCGGCGTCGGCGCCCATGCCCGGATTGCTCGCACGGAACTCGTTGGCGACCTGCGGCACCGTCATGCCCCGGCTGATGTTCTGGCACACCATCTTGCCGTTGTAGATGGCGGCCTGGGGATCGGCGAAGGAGATGCCGCGGTCGTTGAGGTCCCGGACGTACTTCTGGTCCTGCTGCGGTGTGGAGGCGATGGACGACGGCGCGGCCGAGGACGCCGTCGAGGTCGCCGGCGGTGCGCCGCCTTTCGCCGGCGCCGGCGAGTCGGACGGGCTCATCAACCAGAAGGCGAGCACGATCGCCCCCGCCACCGCGAGACCGCCGACGAGCAACACAGCGGCTTTGCGCCAAGTCGCTTGCCACGATTGACGATCCGCGGGCGGCTCGCCAGCGGAGCCCGCGTCGTCCTCGCGCGACCACGCGGGTTCCACCGCGTCCGGACCCGCCGAAGCGGGCGCGGCCACGGTTTCACCACCGTCGGGTGTCGGTTCGTCGGCAGCCGGTACCGGCTCGGGCATGACGGCCATGCTAGCCATGTCAGTCCAGGGGCGGATCGTCGGCGATCTGTTCTATCGTCTCCGGCGCCACGCCGAGGCCGCGCAGGCAGAACCGGATCGCGCGTTCGCGCACCTCCGCGCGTTTGGCGTGACCCGCCGCCCACTGCTGCTGGGTGCCCGCCCAGACCACGCCGTGGATCGACTTGGCGGCGACGGCCGGAACGATGCCGCGAAAAACGCCGAGCTCCACGCCCCGCTCGAGTTGCTCGACGAGCGGCTCCAGGATGGCCGTGTAGGCGGGGGAGACCAGCTCCGGGGAGTTGAGCACCGTGGCGGGGGCATCCAGGGGCAGCTGGCGCAGCTCCGGCTTGACGCTGTCGTTGAACGCCAGATCGATCCGCCCGTCGATCCAGGCCGCCACCGCCTCGATCGGCGTCCCCGCGGTCGCCATCTTCGCCTTCAACCGCCGCACTTCGGCGTGCGTCATCTCCATGAAGACGGCTTCGACGAGCTCGTCCTTGGATTCGAAGTGCCGGTAGAACGCGCGTGTGCTCAGCCGGGCGTGCTCGAGCACCGCGGCGACGCTGAGGCCCCGGACCCCCTGCTGCCGAACGGATTCCGACGCTGCCGCGACGATGGCGCGGCGCACGTCGGGATCGGGAGCGAGCTTGTTGCGTCGCGTTCGTACCTGATGCCCCACGTGCGCCTGCCGTCGTGTGAGCGGATCCCCCTGGTCCGTCATAGATAATCAAAATAATGCGCAAATCGCTTGCGGGCATCCACTTTCGCCGGAATGTCGCGATGTCGGCGACACGGGCGGCCGCCGGAACGCCCCCGGTCGCCCCGGCGATCGGTTTGCCATGTGGGCATCGCCGCCCTCCCAGCAGTGCCCTTGGTGGACTCCTGGTTTGCCGGGGACGGGGAGCATAGGCTTGGGGGCCATGACGATCGACCGCGCCGCGCTCGTTGCCGGCAGCATCCGGTTTGCCTCGGGCGTGTCGTTTCTCGTCGACCCCCTGCGCGCGAACCGGCTGTGGGGCGACGCGGAGGAACCGGCGCCGACGGCGCGGCTGCTGCTGCGCTCGATGGGCTACCGAGACGCGCTGATCGGCGGCCTGCTCGCCGCGGCGGCGTTGCGCGGCAAGGACACCCGCGGTTGGTTCCTCGCATCGGGCGGCGCCGACGCTGCCGACCTGCTCGGCGGAATCGGCGTGCTTCCCGAATTGAGGCCCGCACAACGGGTTATCGGACTCGGCGGCGCGGTGATCGGGGTCGGCGTGGGGCTGTGGGGCGCGGCGCGCCGCCGGGGTGCGGGGGAGCGGCCGCCGGGCTGACCGGCGAGATTCGTTGGCGCAGGGCCGCTTCGGCTCAGGTGCCGCAGAACGTTCGGTAGGCGCCGAAGTCCTCGGGGGCCGGGGCGGCGTACCGCTGCAGGCCCGGCCGTTCGTCGTAAGGGGCCGTCAAGGCCTCGAGGAGTCGTTCGAGCGGTTCGAGATCGCCGTCGGTGGCCGCACTCAGGGTCTCCTCGACCAGATGGTTGCGGGGAATGTAGACGGGGTTGGTGCGGTCCATCGACTCCGGGTCTGGGTCGAGGGCCCGCCAGCGCGGCAGCCAGTCGTCGAAGCCAGCGGTGTCGTCGAACAGTTCGCGGGTGGGCCCGGCATCGCCGCGGGCGGCCCGGCCGAGGTGGCGGAAGAAGGAGGTGTAGTCGACGCGGCCCGCCTTCAGCAGGGCGAGCAGTTCGTCGATCAGGTGCGCCGCGCCGGCGTCGGCGGAAAGGCCGAGTTTCGCCCGCATGCCGGGCGCCCACACGGCGTCGTAGCGGGTGTGGAACACCCCGAACGACTCCTCGGCGAGCCCTACCGCCTCCTCGGTGCTCTCCGAGATCAACGGCAGCAGCGTCTCGGCGAAGCGGGCGAGGTTCCACCCGGCGACGGCGGGCTGGTTGCCGTAGGCGTAGCGACCCCAGAAGTCGATCGAGCTGAAGACGGTCTCGGGGTCGTAGGCCTCCATGAACGCGCACGGTCCGTAGTCGATGGTCTCCCCGGAGATCGTCATGTTGTCGGTGTTCATCACCCCGTGCACGAACCCGATCAGCATCCACCGGGCTGTCAGCGACGCCTGGGCGCCCACCACCGCCTCGAACAGCGCGAGGTAGGGGCGCTGCGCGGCGGCGGCGGCGGGATAGTGGCGCGCGATCGCGTGGTCGGCGAGGCGCCGCAGCAGGTCCGCGTCGCCGGAGGCGGCGGCGTACTGGAAGCTCCCGACGCGCAGGTGGCTGCCCGCCACCCGGGTGAGCAGGGCGCCGGGCAGCTCCGTGTCGCGCTGCACCGGGCGTCCCGTGCCCACCACGGCCAGCGACCGTGTCGTCGGCACGCCCAGCGCGTGCATCGCCTCGCTGATCAGGTACTCGCGCAGCATCGGCCCCGTCGCCGCCAGGCCGTCACCGCCGCGCGCGAAGGGCGTGGGACCGGAGCCTTTCAGGGCGATGTCGCGCAGGTGCCCGTGCTCATCGGCGAGCTCGCCCAACAGCAGGGCGCGGCCGTCGCCCAACCGGGGAACGAACCCGCCGAACTGATGCCCGGCGTAGGCCTGGGCCACCGGGGTCGCCCCGTCGGGCACCAGGTTGCCCACCAGGAAGCGCAGCCCGTCGGGGCCGCGCAGCCACGCGGGGTCGAGACCGAGTTCCGCGGCGAGGCGTCCGTTGAGCACGAGCAACCGCGCGTCGGGAGGCGTCTCGGCTTGCCAGCGGACGGCCATCTCGGGCAGGTCGCGCAGGAAGCGGTCTTGCAGAGCAACGGCCATGTGCGGGGTGACGCTCACCTCATCGAGCCTACGGAAAACCCGGCAGCTCGCGCCGCGCCGTTGTCAAGGCCGCTACGGTTGATGGCGACACCCTCACCACGGAACGAGCATGACGACGGATCAATCAATGTACGAGCAGGTCAACAGCCACGCGGTGGATCCCGCAGACATCGGGTCGCGCATCGACCCGGTCCTGGCCCGCAGCTGGCTGCTGGTCAACGGCGCGCACGCCGACCGGTTCCAGTCCGCGGCGCACTCCCGCGCCGACATCGTCGTCCTCGACATCGAGGACGCGGTGGCGCCCAAGGACAAGGCCGCCGCCCGCGACCACGTCGTGCGCTGGCTCGGCGCGGGCAACACGGACTGGGTCCGCGTCAACGGCTTCGGCAGCCCCTGGTGGGCGGATGATCTCGCCGCGCTGTCCGGCACCCCCGTCGGGGGGGTGATGCTGGCGATGGTCGAATCGGTCGACCACGTCGCCGAGACCGCCAAGCGGCTGCCCGACGTGCCGATCGTGGCGCTGGTCGAAACGGCCCGCGGCCTGGAGCGCATCACCGAGATCGCCGCCGCCAAGGGCACTTTCCGGCTGGCCTTCGGCATCGGGGACTTCCGCCGCGACACCGGCTTCGGGGAGGACCCGTCCACGCTGGCCTACACCCGGTCGCGTTTCACCATCGCGGCCAAAGCGGCCGGCCTGCCCAGCGCGATCGACGGGCCGACCATCGGCTCCAACCCGCTCAAGCTCATCGAGGCCACGGCCGTCTCCGTCGAGTTCGGGATGACCGGCAAGATCTGCCTGTCCCCGGAGCAGTGCGCGGTGGTCAACGAGGGGCTGTCCCCGTCGCAGGACGAAATAGCCTGGGCGAAAGAGTTCTTCGCCGAGTTCGAGCGCGACGGCGGCGAGATCCGCAACGGGTCGGACCTGCCGCGCATCGCGCGGGCGAGCAAGATCCTCGAGTTGGCCCGCGCCTACGGCATCGAGGTGTCCGAATTCGAGGACGAACCGGTGCACTCGCCTGCGCCGTCGGACACCTACCACTATTGATCACTACCGAGCAGGTCCCGATGAGCGACTCCGTGGATTTCCACTTCGACCCGATGTGCCCGTTCGCCTACCAGACCGCGCTGTGGATCCGCGACGTCCGGGAGCAGGTCGGGATCACGGTCAACTGGCGGTTTTTCAGCCTCGAGGAGATCAACCGCGCCGACGGCAAGAAGCATCCGTGGGAACGGGAGTGGTCCTACGGGTGGTCGCTGATGCGCATCGGGGCGCTGCTGCGCCGGACCGACATGGCCCTGCTGGACCGGTGGTACGGCCGGATCGGTTACGAGTTACACGCCGCGGGTAACAAACCGCACGACCCGGCGGTGGCGCGCCGCCTGCTCGAGGAGTTGGACGTCGACGGGGAGACTCTCGACGCGGCGCTGGCCGACCCGACCACCCACGACGAGGTCCGGGCCGACCATCAACGGGTCCTCGACGCCGGCGGCTACGGTGTGCCGACGCTGTTCCTTTCCGGTCAGTGCCTGTTCGGCCCGGTTCTGGTCGACCCGCCGACCGGTCCGGACTCCCTGAAGCTGTGGACCGTGGTGACCGGCATGGCCGGGCTGCCGCACGTCTACGAGCTTCAGCGGCCCAAGGCGCGGGCCGACGTGGAGCTCATCGGCCGCCGTCTGCGCCCCTACCTGCACGGCCGCGACTGGGTGAGCATCGACCGCGGTGAGGTCATCGAGGTCGAGAACCTCGCCGATCGCGGCTGACGGGGTCGCCTAGGCGGCGTGTCGCGCGAGCGTGATGCCGATGCGGGTTTCGAGTTCGCTGCAGTCGATGGTGGGTGCGCGTGGTGGGGCTTCTGAGCGGTAGGTGTGGCCGGTGGGGGTGGTGTATTCGGCGGTGTGGGTGTGGGTTTCGTCGGTGCTGGTGGTGACGCGCCAGCCGGGGCTTTCTTTGGTGTAGTTGCAGTGTTGGCAGGTGCCCAGGCCGTTGGTGACGGTGGTGGGGCCGCCGCGGGCCCAAGGTTGGGCGTGGTCGCGGTGGCGGATGGGAGCGTCGCAGTAGGGAGTGCGGCAGCGTCGGTCGCGCAGGTCGATGAAGGCGGCCAGCCCGCGGGGAAACAGGCGTGCCCGCGATTCCATGGCCACCAGGGCCCCGGATCGTGGGTGGACGTAGAGGCGGCGCAGGGTGGCTCGCGAGCGCGCGTCGGCGGCGGCGTTGTGGACCAGGTTGCGGGCCACGGCCGCGGGGATGGGCCCGTAGCCGGCCACCTCGGCCGGCGCATCGTCGCCGCCCAGCAGCGTGTCGTCGGATAGGACGAGGTTTACCGCAACGGGGTCGGGCACCACGGCCGGTCTGCCGGTGATGCGTTCGATGAGGGTGTCGGCCATGATCTGGCCGCGGGTGCGGTCGTCGAAGGTGGTGTCGGCGGCGCGTTTGAGTGCCGCGTAGACCGCTACGCCTTTCGCCACGGGCAGCAGCGCGGTCAGATAGGTCATGGTGTCGGGGGCGGGCCGGATGGTCACGGTGCGCTCGCGTTCGGCTTTGGCGGCGCGTTCGACGCCGGCGTGCGGGTCGAGGCGGTAGGCGATCGTTTTGGCGGCCGCGGCGATGCGGGCGTCGCCCATGCCCTCGAGCCGCGCGGGCCGGGCGCACAGCTCGGCGTCCAGGGTGCGGCGGTCTTCGACGTCCAGGCAGGCGGATTCGCGCACGATCAGGGTGGCCCGCCACTCCGAGAGCGCCCCCTGTTCCAGGGCGGCCAGGGTGTGGGGCATCTCGTGCACCAGTGCTTTGGCGAGTCCGAGATGGCGCCCGCCCCGGGCCGGGGAGTCCCGCCGGGCCAGGGCGATTTCGGCGGCCACGCCGCGCCCGCGCCGGGCGGCGGGCATCCCGGCGGCGGCCTCGTCCGCGCGGCGGGTGGCATCCAGGGCGGCGGCCGCGCGGGCCTGGCCGGCCGCGGCGGCCGATTTGAGTCGTTCCAGCTCGGCGATGCGCCCGATCAGCGCGGCCTCGTCGGCCTGGGGGTCCACCGCCACCAATTCTTCGAACATGCGTTCGATACTAGCCGGGGTCCCTGACAACTCATAAGTGCTCGGCGATCCGCTGCCCCAGCTGCGCCGCGGCGAGCCCGAGCGCGACGCTCACGACGATGTTGGCGAGGGCGGGACGTAGCTGGCGCTCCTCGCCGAGCCGCTGGGATTCGAGCATCCAGGTGGAGAAGGTGGTGTAGGCGCCGACGAACGCGGTGTCGGCCAGCAGGGCCGCTTCCCTGCCCAGCGCCAGGCCGCTGATCACCCCCAGCAGCGCGGCCCCGCTGATGTTGACCGTCAGCGTGCCGAACGGAAACGGGCGGGCGACCCGCCGACCCACCGTCCGGTCCACCAGGAAACGCAGCACCGCCCCGGTGCCGCCGGCGACCAGCACGCCGGCCCAGACCGCCATCGACGTCAGCGCGCCGGTCATCGGCGAAACCGCACCCGGCGGACGAAGGCGGTGGCCAGGTGCACCGCGAGGAAGCCCAGCACGATGGTGGTGACGGTGTAGGCCGCGGCCAACGCCCAGTGGCCGCGGTGAAGCATGGTGAGCGTCTCGACCTGCATGGTGGAGAACGTGGTCAGCCCGCCGCACAGCCCGGTGCCCAGCAGCGGGCGCCGGTAGCTGGACGGCGGGAGCCGCTCGAGCAGCCGGGTGGTGAAGTAACCGACCAGGAAGGCGCCGACGATGTTTACCCCGAACGTCGGCCACGGCCAACTCGCCGGGTCATGGACGGTGAGCACGGTCACGACGGCGCGGGCCAGCGCGCCCAGCGCGCCGCCGGCGAAAACCGCCGCCAACTCGCGGTGGTCGAGGCCTGCCACTGATCGGTTCCCTTCGGTGTGTTTGCGGTGCGCTTCGCAGCGTAGCCGGACGTGCGGTGGGCAAGGCTTGGAGCGCGCGCGGGCCGACGCGCGGGCAGAATGGGGAGCCATGGTGGCCAATCCGCGTGCCGGTCAGCCGGCCCAGCCCGAAGACCTCGTCGATCTGCCCCACCTCATCACCTGCTACTACTCGATCGAACCGGACCCGGATGACGTCGCCCAGCAGGTGGTGTTCGGCACGTCGGGCCACCGCGGCTCGGCGCTGAACGGGGCATTCAACCAGGCCCACATCCTGGCCATCACCCAGGCCATCGTCGAGTACCGAGCCGCGCAGGGTACCACCGGACCCTTGTTCGTCGGCCGGGACACACACGGCCTTTCGGAGCCGGCCTGGGTGTCGGCGCTGGAGGTGCTGGCCGCCAACGACGTGACGGCCATGATCGACTCCCGCGACCGCTACACGCCCACCCCGGCGGTCAGCCACGCCATCCTCGCCTACAACCGCGGCCGCACCGAGGCGCTGGCCGACGGGATCGTCGTGACGCCCTCGCACAACCCGCCGCCCGACGGCGGCTTCAAGTACAACCCGCCCCACGGTGGCCCGGCCGACACCGAGGCGACGAACGCGATCGCCAAGCGCGCCAACGAGCTTCTGCGCGAAGGCTCGCCGGTCAAGCGGGTTCCGCTGGCCCGTGCGCTGCAGACCGTCCACCGCCACGACTACCTGGGCAACTACGTCGACGACCTGCCCAACGTGGTCGACATCGCCGCGATACGCGCGGCCGGGATACGGATCGGGGCCGACCCGCTCGGCGGGGCCAGCGTGGACTACTGGGGCGAGATCGCGCAGCGGCACAACCTCGAGCTGACCGTGGTCAACCCGCTGGTCGACGCGACGTGGCGGTTCATGACGCTCGACCACGACGGCAAGATCCGGATGGACTGCAGCTCGCCGGACGCGATGGCCGGGCTGATCGCCAACCGGGACCGCTACCAGATCGCCACCGGCAACGACGCCGACGCCGACCGTCACGGCATCGTCACCCCCGACGCGGGCCTGCTCAACCCCAACCACTACCTCGCGGTGGCCATCGACTACCTCTACACCCACCGCCCGTCGTGGCCCGAGGGCATCGCCGTGGGCAAGACCGCGGTCAGTTCGTCGATCATCGATCGGGTGGTCGCGGGCATCGGCCGCAAGCTGCTCGAGGTGCCGGTCGGGTTTAAGTGGTTCGTCGACGGCCTGATCGGGGGCACCATCGGCTTCGGCGGCGAGGAATCGGCGGGGGCGTCTTTCCTGCGCCGCGACGGCTCGGTGTGGACCACCGACAAGGATGGCATCATCCTGGCCCTGCTGGCCGCCGAGATCTTGGCCGTGACCGGTCGCAGCCCGTCGCAGCGTTACTCGGAACTGACCGCCGACTACGGCGCCCCGACGTATGCCCGCGTCGACGCACCCGCCGACCGGGACCAGAAGGCCCGGCTGGCCAAGCTCTCGGCCGAGGAGGTCACCGCCACCGAGCTGGCCGGGGAGCCGATCACGGCGAAGCTGACCGCCGCGCCCGGCAACGGGGCGGCGCTGGGCGGGCTGAAGGTGACGACGGCCAACGCGTGGTTCGCCGCGCGGCCGTCGGGCACCGAGGACGTCTACAAGATCTACGCCGAGTCCTTCAAGGGGCCCGAGCATCTGGCCGAGGTGCAGAAAACCGCGCGCGAGGTGGTCAACAGCGTCATCGGTTGAGCACCCGGCCTTTTTGCCAACGCGTATCCCGGGTGTGACCTCGCCGCGACGGTGACGAAGGACGCTGGTCGAGATGACCGTGCTCGCGGCGATGGCCGCTTTGGTGACCGCGACGTGTGTCGGCTACTACTTCGGCCGGCGCGCGGCCGGGACGCCGGCGTCCCGCAGGAGGCGAGCCAGGCCGATGGCGCTGGGCAGGCTGGCGATCAGCCTGATCGCGTTGCTGGCCGCGCGCCGCGTGGCGCACGTGATGGGATTGAGAGTGGTTGCGCCGCTTGAGCTGCTGCGGGGTAGGGTTGCGCGGATGCTCTCCTACTGAGCGAAAACGAGGGCGAGCACTGGTATGTCGACGTTGCAGGGCAAAGTCGCGCTGGTGACCGGTGCGTCCTCGGGCCTGGGCGCCCAGACGGCACGCCTGTTCTCCCGCCAGGGCGCAACGGTTTTCGGCATCGGCCGCGACACCGGGCGCCTGGCCGAAGTGTTCGCCGACGTGGCACAGGGCTCGTATGTCTCGGTGGACATCTCGTCGGCGCCGGCCTGCAGGGCGGCCGTCGAGCGGTGCGTCGACGAGTTCGGCGGCCTGGACGTCCTGGTCAACATCGCCGGGCGGCACCAGATGCGCCGGACGGAGTCGATGACCGACGACGACTGGGCGCAGGATCTCGACGTCAACCTCAACGGGCCGTTCTACCTGTGCCGGGCCGCGCTGCCCCACCTGCTGGAGCGGGGCGGCAACATCGTCAACGTCGCCTCCATCGCCGGCGTCGAGGGCCAGGCCTACTCGGTCGGCTACTGCGCCGCCAAGCACGGGCTGATCGGGCTCACCCGCGCCCTGGCGGTGGAGTACACCGCGGATCGGTTGCGCGTCAACGCGGTGTGCCCGGGCGGCATGCTCACGCCGCAGATCGAGCAGTTCAGCGCCCCGGACAACCCGAACTACGACCTGATCATGCGCACCGCCTCGCCGCGCGGGATGATGCAGCCCCTCGACGTGGCGAACGTGATCGCGTTCCTCGCCGGCGACGCCGCGGCCGCCGTCCACGGTGCCGTCTACCGTGTCGACAACGGTAAGGGCGCCGGCTAGCGGGAGGCATTTGCCGAGGTGCCTGAAACCGCGCGTCGGACGGTGCATAAAGTCATCGGGTGACCTATTCCCTCCGATCCTTACGGCCGGTCTGCCCGGGGGGGCGTGGGTCCCGGTCCGCGCGGCTGCCGCGCGAAGTCTGGATCCTCAGTTGGGCGAACATCATGATCGCGCTGGGCTACGGCGTGATTTCGCCGGTGATGCCGTCGTTCGCGCGTACCTTCGGGGTCAGCATCAACGCGGTGACGTTCTTGGTCACCGTGTTCTCGTTGAGCAGGCTGTGTTTCGCTCCGGTCAGCGGCCTGCTGGTGCAGCGGCTGGGGGAGCGGCGCATCTACATCAGCGGTTTGCTGGTCGTGGCGTTGTCGACCGGTGCTTGCGCGTTCTCCCAGACGTACTGGCAACTGCTGTTCTTCCGCGCGGTCAGCGGTGTCGGGTCGACACTGTTCTACGTCTCGGCGCTGGGCCTGATGATCCACATCAGCCCGGCCGACGCGCGCGGCCGGGTGGCGGGCATTTTCACCACCTCGTTCATGCTGGGCGCGGTCGGCGGTCCGGCGGTCGGGGGGCTGACGGCGAGCTGGGGTTTGACCGCTCCGTTCGTCGTCTACGGCGTCGCGCTGCTGGGTGTGGCGGTGGTGCTGTTCTACGGCCTGCGGCATTCGGCGCTGGCCGCGCCCGCGCCGCCGACGCGCTCGAAGGTGACGATGGCCGAGGCGCTGCGGTTCCGGGCGTACTGGTCGTCGTTGCTGTCCAACTTCGCGACCGGATGGTCGGCGTTCGGGTTGCGGGTCGCGCTGGTCCCGCTGTTCGTCTCCGACGTCATGGGCCGCGGCGTCGGCGTCATCGGCGTGGTGCTGGCGGCGTTCGCGGCCGGCAACGCCCTGGCCGTCATCCCCAGCGGCTACCTGTCCGACCGGATGGGACGGCGCACGCTGCTGATCGCCGGCCTGGCCGCCACCGGGGTGGCGACCGTCTCCCTGGGGGCGGTGTCGTCGCTGCCGGCGTTCATGACCGCGGCGTGCCTGTCCGGCGTGACCACGGGCATCTTCATGTCACCGATGCAGGCCGCCGTCGCCGACATCCTCGGCAGCGAGGCGCGCGCGGGCACTCCGGTGGCCGCGGTGCAGATGGCGTCGGACCTGGGCGCGATCATCGGCTCGATGACGGTCGGCTGGGTCGCCGAGCGACTGAGCTTCGGCTGGGACTTCGGCCTCAGCGGGCTGGTCCTGCTGATCGCGGCCGCGGGCTGGGTGCTGTCGCCGGAAACGCGGACGGCGACCGACACGGCGCTTTTGCCGTCGCAGGCGGACGTCGAGCTGGCCTGACCAGCAGCTTTGAAGGACGCGTGCCAGTGGTGTAGCTTCGACTGGCACGACTTGGGGCTATGGCGCAGCTGGTAGCGCACCACACTGGCAGTGTGGGGGTCAGGGGTTCGAGTCCCCTTAGCTCCACAAAAGAAAACCCGCTCCGACCATTGGTCGGGGCGGGTTGCGTGATTTGCGGGCCGGGTCGGGCGGTGCGCCGAATGTCCTAACTCTGTCCTATCGCGGACGATAAGACTGAAATCAGTTGATCAGGAACCATGGCAGCAACCGCGAGCAGGCTGACCGGATCGCTACCCTGACGGCGCTGTGAGAATGGGTCCCGCATCGGCGAGCCAGCCAACGCGGCGGCCGATCGACACACGCGCTCGTCAAGTTCAGCAGTGTCCGCGTGCTCGGCCAGATCAGCAAGACACCGCCCCGCCGGTACTGATGCGGCCTCGCGCATCACCGTCACCGCCGCGCGGACGACTGGAGGTCCGAACTCGGGCCGCGACAGGGCGACGATCCGCAGCGGATCCAGAAGCGCCGGCGACGCCAATCCGCGCTCGACCAGCTCCACCCCATGGGCGATCACGTCCGGGGTGAACGTCTCGGCAGCGCGCTCGGCCAACGCTCTCAACCGCGCGAGCGGGGCACGGTCATCCTCCGGCAGATCACCAGCAGGGTCGACGTCGAGTCGCCCAATGTCGGCCAGCGCGGTCGCCATCATGTCGTGGCAACCCGCCATCAACCCGCGGCGCTTTTGGACTCGGGCTTCCCATTCCGTATGTAACGCTGCGTTACGCTCGACCTCGCGCTCGCGTTCGGCACTAGCGTTCTCGTCGACAGCGGCGACATAGCCGGCCAGTGTCGGTAGGAGACCGCTGGGCCGTTGTTCCGCGCAGCCGATGCAGTTCTGCCGGTAGAACATCGGTACGGTCATCTCAAGGTTCGACCCGACCATGTGACCGTGGGCCATAGGGCAGCGAATCTCGCGTGCGTTGATTGGAAGGCCAGTTGCCTCCTCAGCCATGCCCTGGCCGCTGCTTTGGACAAACTCCATGCGGGTGCAGTGGTTTTTCGCCAGCGCAATCATGCGCCGGTTGCGGACGCCTATCTCTAGAGCGTCGTCCCAAACGTGTTCCCGCATAAATCTATTCTGCACGTGGACACCGACAAGTCTGTGAGCGGAGAAGAGGATGCCAGTCTAGTTTCGGCCTAGAGCGTTCGCTGATATCACCGCCGACGCGGCGGTCAGGCGGTCGTCGGTCACGCGCCCGTAGACGGCCTGAGTCATCCGCTCGGTGTGGCCGTGCCAGGCGCCAACCACGTCGGCGGCAATGCCTGCCGCGCGCATCCGAGAGATGCTGGAGTGCCGCAGCTTCCCGAGCGTGATCGCCTTGAGGCCAGCAGCCTTGTGCTGGGCGGCGAACTCGCGGCTATAGTCGCGCACCGGCAGCGGCGTGCCGTCGGCCCGCGACAGCAGCAGGTTGCGGTCGGTCGCCGGCCGGTGTCCAATTCCGGAGGTCCTCAACGACCTCCTCCTGGTCGGCGACGACGCCGTCTTGGTCCAGGAAGCATCGATCATCGCCGCTATGCGGGTACCTCTGGAGGACGCTGGCCTCGTCGTCGAACCGGCGGCCGCGCTGGGCATCGCCGCCATCCTCGAAGACCGCGACCGCTTCGCGGGCCGACATGTGGTGACCATCGTCTGCGGCAGCAATGTAGACATGGACGCCTACCGCCGCTGGGTCGATGCGGCTGCCATCCACAGGCCTTGACATCTGTCCCCCGGTGGGGGAGCGGCACGTGCCGGTCCGGCTGCCCCGATGTTGATCCTCGTCTTCTCCGCTGCCGGCCAGTGATGAGTCGATTCTCGTGCCGTCACTGCATCCTCCAGGCTTGGCGACTCGGCAAGACTTACGCGAGAACGCAGTAGGGGCGCCAAATTATCGGCACAACTCACACTGTGAAAGATATTGGTGCACAATATGATAACAAACATGCCGTATTTATACCGGTAAAGCCGCATATTCGATGTCCGCGTATTCGCTGACGGGTTAGTGACCGAGCTAGCGCCGCGACAGCAAAGTGCTACTGAGCGGGGCCTGGCCCGGAAACACTTTTGCGGTCGCAGCGCCTGGGCTACGGTCGCAGGCGAGAAGCTACTCGATAGGCACTCGGCTGGGTAGACTCCCGCGCCATGCAGCTTCTTACCGTCACCGCTGATCTTGGACCCGACGCAACGCTTGCTCAGCTTGAGAGCACGGTTAAAGGGCTACGCGTGGCGACCGACGTTGCTTACGATGCGGAGTCCAGTCGCGCCCGGCGCACAGCCATGGAGCGGATGAAGTTTCCGACCGATGACGAACTACGGAGTGCATTGGACCGGTTGCCCTCTGAAGGCGGAGAGGAGAGTCCCTATCTTCGGGTCCAACGACAACTGTCCGCACGTGAATTCGCTCTAAACGAGGGTCGCGGATTTCCTCCAGATCTGTGGTTCGACTATTGGTACCGCAGGAGACGATCGAGCAAGGATGATCCGTTCTTTGAGAGTCTGTCGAAAGCAGGATATGACCGCATTACCAATACGCCGTTTCCAGCCATAGGACCGGTTGGCCTCGACGTTATCGACCCAATTCTGTATGACGCACTGGTTGCCGACGAAGTGGCCCGTCTCATGCCTGGCAGGGTTGGGATCAGGAGTCTTCGCTACGGCAGCCCGTTCTGGGCCTGGCTTTTCGGCAAAGCTACGGCTGAGAAGACAGTCTCGACCACAGTCAAAGTGCTTGAGGTCGCTCGCGATTACGGACCCAAGCGCAAGGAAGCCAAGGCGGACGCGGCGGTCGCCGAGGCCACCGTTGGACACAAAGTCGCCCAAAGCGCCCTTGACGTAGGGGTCTGCTGCACGAACAGGTGACACGTTCAGTCACGCGGCCTGATCGGCCGGTGTGGTCATGATTGCTTCGAATTCGATCGGGGTCAACCGTCCGAGACCGACCTGGCGGCGGCGCCGGTGGTAGGTGCGTTCGATCCAGGTGACGATCGCGATCCGTAGCTCCTCTCTGGTGTTCCAGCGCCTGCGGTCTAGGACGTTCTTTTGCAGCAGGGAGAAGAAGCTCTCCATGGCGGCGTTGTCACCAGCTGCCCCGACGCGGCCCATGGAGCCGACCATGTCGTTACGGCCAAGGGCCAGAACAAATTTCCGGCTTCGAAATTGGCTTCCCCTGTCGCTATGCAGCACGCTGGCAATGTCAACTTGATTTGGCCCCACTGTGACGGCTTGATTTGGCCCCGGTCGTCTTGGGTGCCTGGTTGTTGTGGGCGTGGGTGAGTCGGTATGAGTGGCTGCCGGTTTCGATGATCTGGCCGGCGAAGGTGAGTCGGTCGACGATGGCGGCGCATAGGCGCGGGTCAGTAAAGGTCTTGGTCCAGGCGGAGAAGGGTTCGTTGGAGGCGATGGCGATCGCGGAGCGTTCTTCTCGTTCGGTGAGGACCTGGAAGAGCAGCTCGGCGCCGCGCCGGTCCAGTTGCAGGTATCCGAGTTCGTCGATGAGGAGAAGGTCGACGCGGCCGTAGCGGGTGATGAGTTTGGTGAGGTGTTTATCGTCGGCGGCTTCGACGAGTTCGTTGACCAGCTTGCTGGCCAGGGTGTAGCGGACTCGGTAGCCGGCTTCGGCGGCGCGGGTGCCCAGGCCGATGAGGAGGTGGCTTTTGCCGGTGCCGGAGTCACCGATCAAACACAGGGGGTGGCCGGCTTTGACCCAGTCGCAGCTGGCGAGTTGGCCGATGAGGGCGGGGTTGATCGCGGGGTTGGCGTCAAAGGAGAAGTCCTCCAACCGTTTCGGGCGGGGAAAGGCGGCGTCGCGGATGCGGCGTTGGGCGCGGCGGTGGTCACGGTCGTCGCACTCGGCGATGACCAGTTCGGCCAGGTATCCCAGGTAGGTCTGGTGTTCGCGTTCGGCGGTGGTGGCGATCTCGGCGTAGCGGTCGCGGATGGTGGGCAGGCGCAGCATGCGGCAGCCCTGGTCGATGGCGGCGGTGGCGGCCGGCTCGGTCAGGGTGTGGCGGGCGGTCATGAGCTTTCCTTTCCGAGCAGGGCGTCGTATTTGTCCATGCAGGGCAACGGTCGGGTGTCGGAGGGCAGCTCGGCCCGGCGTGACACGAGATCGACCACTAAAGCGTCCTGATCGTGGCCGTCGGGTCCGGCTGCCGCCCCGCGGTGTTCGGCGGCCTTGCGGGCTTCCAGGGCGACCACATCGGGGTTGGTCGAGCCCACCGCCAGCGCGGCGACGATGCCGGCCAGCACATCGGCGTGCTCAAGGCGGCGGTGCAACAGCAGCACTTCGACCAGGGCACGGGTGGCATTCCCCCGAGACCGTGGAGGCATCAGCTATAAGGAGTAGCGATGTCAGAGAAACGGAAGAAGTACGACCGGGAGTTCCGTGAGGGGGCTGTTCGGATCGTGCGTGAGACGGGTAAGTCGATCGCCCAGGTCGCGCGGGACCTGGGGATCCACGAGGGCACTCTGGGAAATTGGGTTGCCCAGGATCGAGAGGCGCGTGAGGGTCGTGGGGAGCTGACCCGCGACGATCTCGCCGAGCTCAAGCGGTTGCGGGCCGAGAACGCCGAGCTGCGGATGGAGCGTGATGTCCTCAAGCGATCAGTGGTCCTGTGGGTGAAGGAGGCGACGAAGTGAGCGTGGCACGCTTCATCGCTGACCAGAGGGCCAAATACCGGGTGCCGCATACGGTTACGTGCTTTCTGTTGGGGGTCAGCATGGCGTGGTTCTACAAGTGGATCAACCGTGCCGACGATCCTGATGGGTTGCACACCGACACCGATCGGCGCCGCGTTGCACTCGATGCCGCGGTCGCTGCGGCGTTCAAGGCGGCCAAGGGACTACATGGTTCACCACGGCTGGTCGATGACCTGCGTGATCTTGGTTGGCAGGTGTCGGAGAAAACGGTGGCCGACTCGATGCGCCGCCAGGGTTTGGTGGCGCGCCGCATCAAGCGCCGCAATGGGCTTACCAAACAGGACAAGACGGCACCGAAGTTCCCCGACCTGGTCAAACGAGACTTCACCGCGGCCGCGCCGAACTGCAAATGGGTCGGTGACATGACCGAGATTCCGACCGAGTCCGGGCAGAAGCTGTATTTGGCGACCGTGATCGATCTGTATAGCCGCCGGCTGCTGGGCGCGGCCATGGGCTTACACCCAGATGCCGAGCTGGCGTGCGCGGCCATCAAAATGGCCGTGGCCGCCCGCGGTGGCCGCCGAGTGATCTGGCGCGACGAGGAGTCCGAGCGGGTCATATTCCACACCGATCGCGGCAGCACCTATACCGCGGGCGCGTTCACCGCACTGTGCCGGAAGTTGGGGATTCGGCAGTCGATGGGCCGGGTCGGATCGTGTTTCGACAATGCTGCCGCAGAGGCATTCTTCTCCTCACTCGAATGGGAAGTGTTGTCCCGCAATCGTTTCCGTGATACTATCCAAGCGCAGGCCGTGGTCATCGACTGGTGCTACACCTTCTACAACCACCAACGCCGGCACAGCGCCGCCGACGGGCTCTCACCCGTCAACTACGAGATCAGGGAATCCAAGACCAAGCCGGAAGCGGCATAGGAAACCCTCCACGATTTCGGGGGAAGCACACGGGTCCCTGCGGCGTCGCCGTGGGCTTTGCGGGCCGCGGCCCAGAACCGGTCGTGGTCGGCGGTGAAGACCTTGGCCGCTCGGGCCTGGGCCAGTGCGGTCGCCCCGGGCAGAGCGCCGGGCTTGCGCAGCAGAATCTCCAGATAATGATCCAGGTCAAGGACTTTGACGCCCTTGCCGATGGCCCGTTGGTGGCGGGCCACCACCTGGTTACGGTCATAGGCGCTCACAGTCGAGGCCGACAGCTTCACCCGCAGCCGGTGCCCGATGAAGCGGGCGGGCACCGAGTACTGGTTGCAGCGCACCGTCACCTGCGCGTAGCGGTCGACCCGCGGAGTCAACGTCAATGCGGTGTCGAACGACTCGGCCGGCAATGGGTGAAGCAGGGTGCGCTCCAGCGCCCAGTCCTGGGCCACGCTGGTCGAGCGGTTGCCGACCCGGCGGGCGTCATCGGCGTCGTCGGCGGCCTCCAGTAGGGCGTTGAGTTCGTCGATGGAGTCCACCACCGGCATCGGCACGCAGTGGTTGCGGCGAAACCGCCCGCCCTCGCCTTCAACCCCGCCCTTCTCGTGGCTGCCCTCATGGCCGGGCTGGCAGTACCAGGCCTCGAACCCGTAGTGGGAGCGAAACGCGATCCAGCGGTCGTTCTCCTGCCGGGATCGCCCGAAGAGGACCTGGGTGACCGCGCTGTTGAGGTTGTCGTAGCGGACCTTGTCGATCGGCACACCGCCGAAACGGGCGAAGGCGTACTCGTGGCCCTCCAGGAACGCCTCCTGGCCAGCGGTGATCGAGGCCCGGTGCGCTGCTCGCGCCGAATAGGACAACCGCATCGTGAACAGCGTGGTCTTGATCTTCACCCCGGCCAGGATCACCCACAGATCGTGGAAGTCGACTTCGGCCTCAGCGCCGGGTTCATGGGTCTGGGGCACATACCCCAACTCCAGCGGCCGGCCCGCCTCAGCGAGGATGCGCGGGCGGCGCTTGCGGACATGATCACGCACCGTCGAATACGACAACCCCTGTGCGCCATGCTCATCGACCAAGCGGGCCAAAACCCGCCGCGCAGTATGACGCTGCTTTTTCGGCGCATCCAGATCACTGCGCAACATGGCATCGATCGCCGCCTTGAACGGCTCCAACCGCGGCGCTATCCGCGTAGCGCTCTTGCGGGCCGGCGGCACCGCCGAGGCCAAGGCCTGACGCACCGTGCGCCGATGCACCCCATGCTTATCGGCCAACCCCCGAATCGATAGCCCCTCGACCCGGTGATCACGCCGAATCGCCTCGAACTGCTGCACCCGCGACACCCTTCGCACGCCTGACCTCCGTGACCGGCAATCCGGACCATCCGGACACCGACCACGCTGAGGTGGGGCCAAATCAAGCCGTCATAACCAACACGGCGTGTCACCGAAGTGGGGCCAAATCAGACCGTCACAACAACACCCCGCCGCCATCCAGGCGGGGCCAAATCAAGCCGTCCTCCTGGGGCCAAATCAGACTGTCACGGCCAGCACGCAGCCGGCGACCTCGCCGCGGCGGGCGACCGCGTTGGCCAAGGCCTGGGTGGCCAGCCGCGACTTCATCCGAGAGTCGATGCTGTAGCCGACGATGCGGTTGGAGAACACGTCCTTGATCGCGCACAGGTAGAGCTTGCCCTCCCCGGTGCGATGTTCGGTGATGTCAGCCAGCCACAACGCATTTGGCGCGATGGCGGTGAAGACGCGGCCGACCACATCGTCATGGACCGGTGGGCCGGCCTTGCCGTTCTTCCCGCGCTTGCGCTTCCCGAACGCACTCCACCACTGGTTCTGCGAGCAGATCCGCCAGGCGGTCCGCTCGGCCATCGGCTGGCCCGCTTCTCGGGCCTCCTCGACCAGGTAGCGGTAGCCGAACTCCGGATCATCGTTGTGGGCGTCGAACAGGGCGTTGGCCCGATGCGCCTCGGCGTATTCAGCGTCGGTGACAGGGCCCGCCAGCCACCGGTAGTAGGGCTGGCGGGCGAGCTTGAGTACCCGGCACGTCACCGCCACGGGAATCCCGTCGACGGCGAGCTCTGTCACGAGCGGGTAGAGCCTTTTCCCGGCAGGTTGGCCTGTGAAAGATAGGCCGCGGCCCGGCGCAGGACCTCGTTCTCCTGCTCCAGCAGCCGGTTTCGCCGGCGCAGCTCGCGCAGTTCGACCGACTCGGTGCGGCTGGTGCCGGGTTTGGCGCCGTCGTCGACATCGGCCTGGCGCATCCACTTCGACAACGTCATCGGGTGGATGCCGAAGTCGGCGGCGATCTGCTCGATCGTCACCCCGTCCTCACGGTTACGGGCGACCCGCACGACATCGTCGCGGAACTCTCTGGGGTAGGGCCTGGGCACAGCAACATCCTTCCAGCCCGCCCATCAGGGCAAGCCAACTCAGATGTCACCTGTTCGTGCAGCAGACCCAGGAGGTATTTCCGCGACCAGGCTTCGTAGTGCGGAGTTGCGTGCTCCAAGCAGGTTGATACCTAGGGTGCGCAGCTTCAGCATCATGGTGTGGTGTTCGAGGTGCTTGCCGGCGCGGTGGCCGGGAAATAGCCAGGGGTTGGTCTTCAGGCCTCCAGCGGTCCGGAGGTTGGGTCGGTGGGTTTCCCCCCGAAACGTGGAGGCTTCCTTTAAGCCGCCTCCGTCTGGTTTGCGGCGATTTTCTCGTACTCGACGGGCGGCAACAACCCGGCCGAGCTGTGTCGACGCTGGACGTTGTAGAAATCGTGACACCAGGCGGTGATGACTTCACGGGCCTGTGCTTTCGTGGCAAAGTGCTGCCGAGACAGCACCTCATGTTCCAGGGTCGAGAAGAACGCCTCGGCCGCGGCGTTGTCGAAGCACGACCCCACACGTCCCATCGACTGCCGCACCCCAAGCTTGCGGCACAACTTCGTGAAAGCACTTGCAGTATAAGTAGATCCGCGGTCAGTGTGGAAAATTACGCCATCGATCACGGTGCGGCCGCCGCGCACCGCAGCGGCCATCTTCATCGCGTCACCGGCAAGCTCGGCGTCGGGGTGATCCGACATCGGACACGCCAGCAACCGACGTCCACACAGATCGAGCACGGAAGCCAAGAAGAGCTTGCCCTCGTCGGTGGGGATCTCAGTGATATCGCCACACCACTTGAGGTTCAGCGTCGCCGCACTGAAGTCCCGTTTGAGCAGGTCGGGAAACTTCGCCGCCCTCTTGTCCTGGCGAGTCAATCCCTTGGGCCGCTTCGGTTTACGACCTTGCAGACCCTGCCGGCGCATAGACTCAGCAACGGTGTTAACACTGACCTTCCAGCCCTCCTCGAGCAGGTCGGCGTGGATGCGCGGCGAACCGTAGGTGCGCTTGGAGGCCACGAACAGCTCCGCCACCCGCGTGTCCAGCTCGGCGCGGCGGCGCTCCCGGCCGGTTGGCTCGCGATGCAGCCATTTGTACAACCAGGAGAGGCTGAGGCCAAGAATCGCGCAGGCCACGGTGTGTGGCACGCCGTGCATGGTCCTCTGGTCGGCGATGAAGCGTGCCACGCTCACCTCGTCGCCTCCTTCACCCACAGGACCACTGATCGCTTGAGCACATCACGCTCCATCCGCAGCTCAGCGACTTCGGTGCGTAGTCGCTTCAACTCGGCAATGTCACCAGTCGAAAGCCCTTGCGTGCCTTCATGTTCTGCACGATCTTGGGCCACCCAATTACCCAGGGTACCCGGGTGGATCCCGAGGTCTCGGGCCACCTGGGCGATCGGCTTACCGGTATCCCGGACAATCCGCACCGCCCCCTCCCGGAACTCCTGGTCGAACTTCCTGCGTGTTTCTGACATGACTACTCCTCATAGTGCATGCCTCCACGCTTTGGGGGGATATCCACCCACAACAACCAGGCACCCAAGACGACCGGGGCCAAATCAAGCCGTCACAGTGGGGCCAAATCTGGTTTGCGTCTGACTTCGCCGCAGAGATCGGGGTGAGAAATTACCCAAGGCTGGCAGTCTTCTCGGGTGGCGGCCGATGAGGACTCCAGCGTTCAAGCGCGAGCGCTGGTGTCGGGTGGCCATTCAGCGCGCATACTCTGATCTGACCTGGCTTACAGTGCATCGGATGAGTGGAGGAAATATGTCGTTCGTGGTGGCGGTGCCTGAAACGATCCAGGTGGCAGCCCAGGACCTGGCGGGAATCCGGTCGGTACTGGCCGAGGCAATCACGACCATGGCGCCTCCCACGACCGGGGTGGTCCCCGCAGCCGGTGACGAGGTGTCCGCGGCTGTTGCGGCGACGTTCGGCAACTTCGGCAAGGAGTTCCAGTCCCTGAGCGTCCAGGCGCAAGCGTTCCATGCCGAGTTCGTCGACGTGATCAACGCCGGTGCCGGCGCGTACCTCAGCACGGAGCTCGCCAACGCCGAGCAGACGCTAGCGAACGCGGTCACCGCGCCCGCCCAGGCGGTGCTGGGACTCGGTGGCGCGTCGGGTCTCGGTAGCATGGCCGCGGCCGGCGGCGGCACCCCCGCTGCCGGCAGCCTGCTGGGCGGGCTCACCGGCCTGACCGGTAGCGGTGGGCTGCTGAGTGGTTTGACCGGCGGCCTGACCGGTAGCGGTGGGCTGCTCGGCGGGCTCACCGGCCCGACCGGTAGCGGTGGGCTGCTGAGTGGTTTGACCGGCGGCCTGACCGGTAGCGGTGGGCTGCTGAGTGGTTTGACCGGCGGCCTGACCGGTAGCGGTGGGCTGCTGAGTGGTTTGACCGGCGGCCTGACCGGTAGCGGTGGGCTGCTGAGTGGTTTGACCGGCGGCCTGACCGGTAGCGGTGGGCTGCTCGGCGGGCTCACCGGCCCGACCGGTAGCGGTGGGCTGCTGAGTGGTTTGACCGGCGGCCTGACCGGTAGCGGTGGGCTGCTGAGTGGTTTGACCGGCGACCTGACCGGGATCTTCGGCGGGCTTGGCAATCTCGGGTCGATTCTCTCCGTTGCCCTGCCCGGGCTTCCCGGGTTGCCCGGTCTGCTCGGCGGCCTTGGGAACTCGTTGACAGGGCTGACGAACTCCTTGCTGTCCGGGCTGGTGCACCTCAACATCGGCGATGCGGGACCGTACTTCGCCGCCATCGCCGGCCCGTACGAAGAGCTCTTCTACAACACGTGGAACAACCTGCAGAACCTCGGGGCGAGGTGGCTGGCGGATCCCTTCCCGTTCCTGCGGCAGTTCATCACCAACCAGATGGGCTACGCCCAGACCGTTGCGGCGGCCTTCGGGAACGCGTCCCAATCGGTCGAGGCGCACGCGGCGGCCCTGCCCACGGCCTTGCAGGCGGCAGCACAGGCCTTTTCGGCCGGCAATTACTCCTCTGGGCTCAGCGATGTGGAAACCGGACTGCAGAACGTCTTCTCCGGCGTCGGGCCCACCCTGACACCGATCTCGGCCATTCCCGGCCACATCGCGCAGAACATGACCAACGTCGTCCAGTTGGCGACGAACACGAGCATCACCCCCTACCTGGATGTCTCGCTTCTGCCACAAGGATTTAGCACACTCGTCAGCGCGAGTTTGAACTACGTCGTCGGGTTACCGGTGGTATTCGGCGTCGCCTTGCTGGGGCCGCCGGTCAGCATGCTGGAGGCGGCCGGTTCCAGCGCCGCGGCCTTCACCGCCGCGCTGCAGGCCGGGGACCCCGGGGGGGCGATCGCCGCCCTCATCGACGCGCCGGCGGTCATCGCCAACGGCTTCCTCAACGGCCAGACAACATTCTCTTTCGCCTTGAGCCTGCCGAACATTACCGTATCTGGCGTCCTCGACGCAGTAGCGAATGTGAGTGCCGTCGGCAACCTGCCGCTGGACGGGCTGCTCGTCCCGCCCGGCCACTACAGCGCGACGGTGACGATCTCCCCTCTGCTCAACACCATCGGGGTCGGCCCAGTAGTGCTCGATCTCGGCCCCGGCGGCACGCAATTTTCCGGTCTGCTGCCCTTCCTGGTGAACTACGCGCCCGAGCAACTGGCCCAGGCGATCGGCGCATCGGCGTCACCGGCGCCACTGATCTCGCTGCCCCTCTAGATGAATGATTCCAAGGGGGTCAGTGGTCGTAGGCGGTCAGTGACCGGCGGATGGTGGCGCCGATGGTGTCGTTGTGCCAGATTGCGGCGGTGAACGCGAGGAGCCGTTGGGCGATGCGGGCACAGACCCCGGCGATGGTGCGGCCGCCGTGGGCTTCGAGGTCGAGCTGGCCCTTGAGGGTGTCGTTGATCGATTCGATGATCTGGCGGAGAGGTTTGAAGAACCGTTCGCCCGCGTGTGGTTTTTCGCCCTTGCGGGTGGGCCGGAGCACGGTGATGCCCCAGTTGGCCAGGGTGGCTTCGAAGTCGCGGCCGTAGTAGTTCTTGTCGCCGATGATGGTCGGCGATTTCTTGTCTGTCGACGTCAGAATTGTCGTGGTGGTGAGGATTTCGATCAACACGTCGCGTTCGTCGGCCTTGGCGCCGGTCAGCGCCCAACCCATCGGCAGGCCGTGCAGGGTGCACAGCAGGTGCAGGCGCAGTCCCCAGAAGTACCGCGAGTGTGAGGCGCAGTAGCCGTACTCGGCCCAGCCGGCGAGGTCGGATCGTTTGACGGTCTGGCGGGATCGGGCACATTCCACACCGGGGTGGAGTCGACCACCCATACGTCAAGTCCTCCCGCGCGCGCACCAGATCACGGGCGGCTTCTTGTTCGGCGCTCGGGATCGCCACCTCGACGATCTGCCCCAGGTGCAGCAGCCGAGCCAGATGCGCGGCATCACGGGCATCAGTCTTGACCCGATCTCCGGTAGGTCGTTGCAGCTTCGATGGCGCAGCGACCAGACACACCATGCCGGCCGCGATCAGGAACCGGGCCAGCCCGAACCCGGTCGGGCCGGCCTCATAGGTCACCGCGACCCGGCCTGGCAACGATCGCAGCCAGTCCAGGATCTCCCGATAATCCGGGGTCAGTCGGCGCTCGAACACCTCACCGGTGTCCCCATCAAGAGCACATCCAACAACCGAACGTGCGTGCACATCCAAACCAACACTCGTACGATGACGTTTCACTGGGGCCTCCATCCACATCTATGGCTCTACCGGCCAGGACCTCATTCCTGTCGGCAACCCACGTTCACATGTGGCGAGGCCCCAGCCTCCCCATACCGTCTACGAGTCAATGAGGTGTTTCTGACTTAACCGCAGAGATCGCGCGGGAAATTACCCAATGCATGGCGTCTCCCCGGTGGGGTTGGTGCTGGTTCGACGATGGTAGTCCAGGCGGCGTTGGCGTGCTCGGTCGAGGCCGTCACGACGGGCCTGGCGGATAGCCTCTCCACGGCCGGCGTGCTCGTCGTCGGGGGTCACATAGCCAATCGCTTCGTGGAGCCTGACGCAATTGTATTCGGTTCGCACCCTTGCGAGTTCGGTTTCCAGCAGCGCCGGGTCGGTGATGGCCTCCAGGTGCGGCCACTCGCACTTGATGTGGCCGAAGAACGATTCGATCCACGCTTGGTCTTGTGGCACGCCGGGGCGACCATGGTGTTGGACGATGGCCATCAGGGCCATGAAAGCGCGGGTGTCGTGGGCGGTCATCGGCGGCCCGTTGTCGGAAACCGCCAGTAGGATCGGGCGGCGCGGATCGTCCGCGTCGAGGTCGAGGCGCTCGTCGGTCAGCAAATCCAACAGGTCCTCGATTTCGAGGGCGTGTTCGAAGACCACCTGCACCTGGGTGGTGGTCTCCTCGACGCTGACCAGGGTGTCGATCCACTTGCGTGACACCATATCGACGATGGCGAAGACGACGCGGCGAGCCCGGGTGAAGTGGGTCGCGTCCCAGATCCAAATCCGGTTGGGCGCCCACACCAGCCAGTCCGGCCAGGGCTTTTTCTCCGACCGGCGCCGTGGTTGAGGTGCCGGCAGGCTCAGCCCGTGGGTGATGAGCACCCGGCGCAGGGTGGCCGGCGCCACCCACACCAGCTGCTGGTAGGAGCCGCGGTGGGCCAGCTTGCGATGCGACCGGTCGATCGGACCCCACTGCTCGACCAGGTCGAGGATCGCGGCCACTTCCTCGGGCAGCAAACCGTGTATCGGGTGCCCGCCCGGGGCGCAGTCGACCAGGGTGCCAGTGTCGCGGCGCCGCGCCCGCCACCGGTGCACCCGCGAATCGGAGACCTGCCACAGCGCACACGCCCAGCTATGGGAGAACCCGGCTGCGACCGCCTGCTGCGCGTCACTGATCTTGCACATGGTGGCGTCACTGTCGTTGAGGCTGGTTCGGGTGTGATTTGACCCTGCCTGGTGGTGTCGGGCGGGGCTGCGGGTGGTCGCGGTGTCGCGGTGGTGGTCATGGTGTCGCGGGCTGGAGGTCGTGGTTGGTTTCGGTGACCGCGGTTCGGGCGCTGGCCTCGTCGATGAGGTTCTTGTCGGCGGTGCAGGCGGCGATGAGGGCTGCGATGGCGAGCCGGTTGATACCGCGGGGTTTGCCGCGGCTGGATTGGTGGATGAGCGCGATGGCGTCGTCGGTGAACAGCGGATCGGATCGGCCCGCCAGTTGGAGGTGGTGGCGTAGGTAGCCGGCGGTCTCTTCGCTGGTCATGCCTGGCATTCCCCCGAGACCGTGGAGGCATCAGCTATAAGGAGTAGCGATGTCAGAGAAACGGAAGAAGTACGACCGGGAGTTCCGTGAGGGGGCTGTTCGGATCGTGCGTGAGACGGGTAAGTCGATCGCCCAGGTCGCGCGGGACCTGGGGATCCACGAGGGCACTCTGGGAAATTGGGTTGCCCAGGATCGAGAGGCGCGTGAGGGTCGTGGGGAGCTGACCCGCGACGATCTCGCCGAGCTCAAGCGGTTGCGGGCCGAGAACGCCGAGCTGCGGATGGAGCGTGATGTCCTCAAGCGATCAGTGGTCCTGTGGGTGAAGGAGGCGACGAAGTGAGCGTGGCACGCTTCATCGCTGACCAGAGGGCCAAATACCGGGTGCCGCATACGGTTACGTGCTTTCTGTTGGGGGTCAGCATGGCGTGGTTCTACAAGTGGATCAACCGTGCCGACGATCCTGATGGGTTGCACACCGACACCGATCGGCGCCGCGTTGCACTCGATGCCGCGGTCGCTGCGGCGTTCAAGGCGGCCAAGGGACTACATGGTTCACCACGGCTGGTCGATGACCTGCGTGATCTTGGTTGGCAGGTGTCGGAGAAAACGGTGGCCGACTCGATGCGCCGCCAGGGTTTGGTGGCGCGCCGCATCAAGCGCCGCAATGGGCTTACCAAACAGGACAAGACGGCACCGAAGTTCCCCGACCTGGTCAAACGAGACTTCACCGCGGCCGCGCCGAACTGCAAATGGGTCGGTGACATGACCGAGATTCCGACCGAGTCCGGGCAGAAGCTGTATTTGGCGACCGTGATCGATCTGTATAGCCGCCGGCTGCTGGGCGCGGCCATGGGCTTACACCCAGATGCCGAGCTGGCGTGCGCGGCCATCAAAATGGCCGTGGCCGCCCGCGGTGGCCGCCGAGTGATCTGGCGCGACGAGGAGTCCGAGCGGGTCATATTCCACACCGATCGCGGCAGCACCTATACCGCGGGCGCGTTCACCGCACTGTGCCGGAAGTTGGGGATTCGGCAGTCGATGGGCCGGGTCGGATCGTGTTTCGACAATGCTGCCGCAGAGGCATTCTTCTCCTCACTCGAATGGGAAGTGTTGTCCCGCAATCGTTTCCGTGATACTATCCAAGCGCAGGCCGTGGTCATCGACTGGTGCTACACCTTCTACAACCACCAACGCCGGCACAGCGCCGCCGACGGGCTCTCACCCGTCAACTACGAGATCAGGGAATCCAAGACCAAGCCGGAAGCGGCATAGGAAACCCTCCACGATTTCGGGGGAAGCACATGCCGGTCATGGTGCGGCGCACGGTGATGCGTTGTTCGAGCGCGGCCAGGGTGCCCAGCGCCATTTTGGCGGCGAGGGTGGGTTGGCCGAGAAGGAGTGTGGCGAAAGGGGATTCGGTGTCGAGCCGGTGGTTGGTGAGCAGCCGCAGTGCTTCGAGGGCATCGTGGCAAAGCAAGTGGGCTTCATCGATACACACGATGGGGACACGGCCCCGCTCAGCATGTTCGGCAGCGAGCGCGTCGCGGGCTTGCGGGACCAGGGAGGCGTTGTGGAAGCTGGGCCGCCCACCGAGGGCGGACACGATGTGGTGGTAAATGCCGCGGGCGCCGACGGTGGGGTCGGGAATGTAGATCAGGTGGTGGCGGGCCGGTTCGGCGCGGTCGATCGCCGCGCGGGCGGCCACCGTCTTGCCTACGCCGACTTCGCCGGTGATCACTGTGATGCCGCGGGTGGCGATGCCGTAGCCGATGCGGGCGGCGGCCTGGGCATGATCACCGCTGCGAAACAGCATGCCCGGTGCCAGGGCCCGGCCAAAGGGCATGGTGGTGAAGCCGAAATAGGATTGAATTTTGTCGAGCATGGTGGTGGTCCGTTCCCCGGGGCTGGCCCGGTGGTTGAGGTGAATGATGAGGCGGGTCAGGTGTTTTCCGGGTCAGCCTGGTTGTGGCGGGTTGGTTCGACATCGCCGCCGGCCAGGGCGAGGTAGTTGATCGCCTGGCCCACGTCGGCTTGGTGTGCCTGCTCGAGTAGGTGCAGGTAGTCGATGCCGGTGGCTTCGACGGGGGCGGTGGTGCTGGGTTTGACCGCGGGGTGGGTGTGGCGGCCGATGATGTGCGGGGCGGCCCGCCCCATCGGTTTGCCCTGGTATTCGACGTCGATGGCGGTCAGATCGAACGGGGTGAACAGCAAGTCCACGACGCGCCCGACTAAGGCGGCGTCGACCTGGTATCGGTTGCCGTGTAGCGACACCGTGGCGGTGGCGGTGACTCTGCGCTGCTCACGCCATAAAAATGCCCGCCGCAGCAGTGCGGTATCCGGTCGCGGCGCCGGGGTGCGGCCCTCGGCGTGGTAGCGCGCTGTGGGGGTGGCGCCGGTCTCGGAATGCACGCTGCGGTGATACTGCTGGTGCAACCATGCGGTGAACAGCCGGTTGAGCTCATCGAGTGAATCGACGCCGCCGGCGGCTTCGATCTCGACCAGGAATTGGTCGCGCACGGTGCGGTTCCATCTCTCGATTTTCCCGCGACCCTGCGGTCTGCCCGGCCTGCTGTGCACCAGCCGGATGTCGAGCACCGCCACCGACCAAGCCAGTTGATTCGAGGAATACGCAGATCCGTTGTCGCAGTATAGGTTTCGTGGGCAGCCGTGGGTTTTGACCGCGTCGTGCAGCGCGGCCTGCATACCCAGGGTGTCCTCGCCGTAGCCCCACCGGTGGCCGGGCACATAGCGGGAGTGGTCGTCGAGCAGGGCGAACAGCACCGCCCGTTTCCCGTCGATGGCCGGGCCGTGCAGGCCGTCGCTGATCCACAACTCATCAGGTTCGCCTGCCTCGAACCGGCCGAACGCCGCCGGCGGGGTGCCGTCCGGGCGAGTATTGAGCTCCAGGCGGGCGAAGTGGCGTTGCAGGGTCCGCGCCGACGGCGCCCAGCCCTGCTCGGCCTCAACGATCCGGGCGATATGGGCCGCAGTGCGTGCGGGGTGCTCGGCCTTGAGCCGCGCCGCCAACTCCAGCACCTCGGCGTCGGTGCGCGGGGTGATCTGGCGCTGCGCTGGGAGCAGCGCGTCGAACCCGCCGGCCCGCCACGCCCGAATCCAGCGGTCCAGGCTGGCCCGCGACACCTCCGTCGGCTGCCCGAACGGCCCGATATGGACCTGGGCGGCCATATCCCGCACTGAGGTGTTTCTGACTTAACCGCAGAGATCGCGCGGGAAATTACCCAATGCATGGCGTCTCCCCGGTGGGGTTGGTGCTGGTTCGACGATGGTAGTCCAGGCGGCGTTGGCGTGCTCGGTCGAGGCCGTCACGACGGGCCTGGCGGATAGCCTCTCCACGGCCGGCGTGCTCGTCGTCGGGGGTCACATAGCCAATCGCTTCGTGGAGCCTGACGCAATTGTATTCGGTTCGCACCCTTGCGAGTTCGGTTTCCAGCAGCGCCGGGTCGGTGATGGCCTCCAGGTGCGGCCACTCGCACTTGATGTGGCCGAAGAACGATTCGATCCACGCTTGGTCTTGTGGCACGCCGGGGCGACCATGGTGTTGGACGATGGCCATCAGGGCCATGAAAGCGCGGGTGTCGTGGGCGGTCATCGGCGGCCCGTTGTCGGAAACCGCCAGTAGGATCGGGCGGCGCGGATCGTCCGCGTCGAGGTCGAGGCGCTCGTCGGTCAGCAAATCCAACAGGTCCTCGATTTCGAGGGCGTGTTCGAAGACCACCTGCACCTGGGTGGTGGTCTCCTCGACGCTGACCAGGGTGTCGATCCACTTGCGTGACACCATATCGACGATGGCGAAGACGACGCGGCGAGCCCGGGTGAAGTGGGTCGCGTCCCAGATCCAAATCCGGTTGGGCGCCCACACCAGCCAGTCCGGCCAGGGCTTTTTCTCCGACCGGCGCCGTGGTTGAGGTGCCGGCAGGCTCAGCCCGTGGGTGATGAGCACCCGGCGCAGGGTGGCCGGCGCCACCCACACCAGCTGCTGGTAGGAGCCGCGGTGGGCCAGCTTGCGATGCGACCGGTCGATCGGACCCCACTGCTCGACCAGGTCGAGGATCGCGGCCACTTCCTCGGGCAGCAAACCGTGTATCGGGTGCCCGCCCGGGGCGCAGTCGACCAGGGTGCCAGTGTCGCGGCGCCGCGCCCGCCACCGGTGCACCCGCGAATCGGAGACCTGCCACAGCGCACACGCCCAGCTATGGGAGAACCCGGCTGCGACCGCCTCGTCGACCGTCTTGAGGACCAGCTCCTTCGCCTCGGCGGGGACCCGCGCCGGCACCGGTCCGCTCAGCCCCAGCCGGATTTTCCCCGCACAACCGCCAGCTCGATAGCCTGCGCCTTGACCGCCTCGGTCAACTGCGCGATCTCGGATCGTGCCGCCTCCAATTGCCAATCGCGTTGCCGGCCAGGACGCCCCGGCTTGCGGGCCAGGGCGGCCAGTGCGGCGTCTTTGACTGTGCGGCGTATCCCGATCACCGTTGACACGTCGACGGCCCACCTGCGCGCGGCCTCGGCCTGGCTGATCTCCCCGGCAGTGACCTGCAGGAAGATCTCCCACTTCGTCTCCGCCGACAGCTTCATCGGCCGCCGACGGCCGGACTCGTTCGACTCGGGCATGGATCGCTCCTCTCGGATCACCCGAGAAGACTCCCACCCTTGGGTAATTTCTCACCCCGATCTCTGCGGCGAAGTCAGACGCAAACCAAGACCGGTGGGCGTTGTGCCGCAGATCGATATTGCGCGGGTCCAGCGGTGGTGTCGGGACAGGTTGCCTGCGTTCGCCCTGGCCGAGGTTCGGGTCGAGGTTGACGTCGCTGAGCGTCACTTGACGGTGGTCGAATGCCGGTCGCCGTGGCGGCCCGAGATCGGTGCGCAGTGGACGCGGTTCCCGATCGCCCGGCTGCGGTATGTGAAATCCACTGGGCTGTGGTCGTTGTACTGGCGCGACCGAAATCTGCGTTTTCACGCCTATGCCGGTCGTTGATTTTGTCGGCGACCCGCTGCAATTGATCTGGTGAGATGTGGTCCAGGTCAGTGCCTTTGGGGAAGTAATCGCGCAGTAGGCCGTTGGTGTTCTCGTTGGAGCCGCGCTGCCATGGTGAGTGCGCGTCACAGAAGAACACGTCGGTACCGGTGGCTGCGGTGATCTGTTGGTGGTAGGACAACTCCTTGCCCTGATCCCAGGTCAGCGTCCGTCGGAGATCTGATGTCAGCGCACCGAGTGCGGCGACGACGTCTTCACGCATCGCTTCTGCACTCGGGCGCCCGGTGGACACGTGGATCAGGATCACAAAGCGGTTGACACGTTCGACGAGAGTTCCGATCGCAGAACGGTTCCTGGCCCCCACGAGGCTGTCTCTTTCCCAGTGCCCGACCTGCACCCGGTCCTCGACCTCGGCAGGTCGATCAGCGATCATCGTCATGTTGGCGATCCGGCCGGCCCGCTGCAATCCCTGCAGCTGTCTGGTTTGCGTCTGACTTCGCCGCAGAGATCGGGGTGAGAAATTACCCAAGGGTGGGAGTCTTCTCGGGTGATCCGAGAGGAGCGATCCATGCCCGAGTCGAACGAGTCCGGCCGTCGGCGGCCGATGAAGCTGTCGGCGGAGACGAAGTGGGAGATCTTCCTGCAGGTCACTGCCGGGGAGATCAGCCAGGCCGAGGCCGCGCGCAGGTGGGCCGTCGACGTGTCAACGGTGATCGGGATACGCCGCACAGTCAAAGACGCCGCACTGGCCGCCCTGGCCCGCAAGCCGGGGCGTCCTGGCCGGCAACGCGATTGGCAATTGGAGGCGGCACGATCCGAGATCGCGCAGTTGACCGAGGCGGTCAAGGCGCAGGCTATCGAGCTGGCGGTTGTGCGGGGAAAATCCGGCTGGGGCTGAGCGGACCGGTGCCGGCGCGGGTCCCCGCCGAGGCGAAGGAGCTGGTCCTCAAGACGGTCGACGAGGCGGTCGCAGCCGGGTTCTCCCATAGCTGGGCGTGTGCGCTGTGGCAGGTCTCCGATTCGCGGGTGCACCGGTGGCGGGCGCGGCGCCGCGACACTGGCACCCTGGTCGACTGCGCCCCGGGCGGGCACCCGATACACGGTTTGCTGCCCGAGGAAGTGGCCGCGATCCTCGACCTGGTCGAGCAGTGGGGTCCGATCGACCGGTCGCATCGCAAGCTGGCCCACCGCGGCTCCTACCAGCAGCTGGTGTGGGTGGCGCCGGCCACCCTGCGCCGGGTGCTCATCACCCACGGGCTGAGCCTGCCGGCACCTCAACCACGGCGCCGGTCGGAGAAAAAGCCCTGGCCGGACTGGCTGGTGTGGGCGCCCAACCGGATTTGGATCTGGGACGCGACCCACTTCACCCGGGCTCGCCGCGTCGTCTTCGCCATCGTCGATATGGTGTCACGCAAGTGGATCGACACCCTGGTCAGCGTCGAGGAGACCACCACCCAGGTGCAGGTGGTCTTCGAACACGCCCTCGAAATCGAGGACCTGTTGGATTTGCTGACCGACGAGCGCCTCGACCTCGACGCGGACGATCCGCGCCGCCCGATCCTACTGGCGGTTTCCGACAACGGGCCGCCGATGACCGCCCACGACACCCGCGCTTTCATGGCCCTGATGGCCATCGTCCAACACCATGGTCGCCCCGGCGTGCCACAAGACCAAGCGTGGATCGAATCGTTCTTCGGCCACATCAAGTGCGAGTGGCCGCACCTGGAGGCCATCACCGACCCGGCGCTGCTGGAAACCGAACTCGCAAGGGTGCGAACCGAATACAATTGCGTCAGGCTCCACGAAGCGATTGGCTATGTGACCCCCGACGACGAGCACGCCGGCCGTGGAGAGGCTATCCGCCAGGCCCGTCGTGACGGCCTCGACCGAGCACGCCAACGCCGCCTGGACTACCATCGTCGAACCAGCACCAACCCCACCGGGGAGACGCCATGCATTGGGTAATTTCCCGCGCGATCTCTGCGGTTAAGTCAGAAACACCTCATGTCGGCGTCGGCGTCGGCCTCGCCGTTTGGCTGGGCGGGACAACTCGATCCGCGGGTCATAGGTCGCCTGGTAGATCGATTCGGTGCACAACTGGCGCTTGGGTTGGTCGGGGAACCGGATGACCAACTCGTGGGCAATCTGTTGGGGACTCCACCTCTTGGCGAGAGCCTGTCACGAATTCTGTGTAAGTCAGAGGTGATTTGACTACGAGTTGTATTCTAACACAACGGAATTCGGCCCGGGAAGAGCCTGGCGAGTGTGTTCAACGCCACAGTCCAGTTGTAGGTCCCGGTGCCGGAGAAACCTCCTCTCTCGCTGGAGATGTTGCGCAACCCGAGGTACAGCAACTTCATCGCGGCGTCCTTGTCGGGGAAATGGCCGCGGTTTTTGGTGATCTTGCGCAGCTGGAAGTTGATCGATTCGATCGCATTGGTGGTGTACACGATTTTGCGCAGCTCCAGGATCTACTGACGTTGTAGTGGGTCATTTCCGTCCGGGTAGTGCTGGGCAGAGGCCGCCTCGGGTGAGCATGGCCATGGCGATGAGTGCGTCTGGGCTGTGGAATCCGTAGGCGCGTTTGGTTAATGCCCGCAGGTGGGTGTTAGTGGCTTCGGATCGGGCGTTGGACAGGCCGTGATCGAGCGTGTTCCAGATGAGGTCGCGGTAGCGGCGGATGCTGCGGGCCAGCGCGGCGAACTCGGGGATGCGTGAGTGCGACGCCCACGACAGCCAGCCGGCCAGCAGCTGCCGCCCGTGGGTGCCCTTGACCCGAAACACCTCGCGTAGTTGCTCTTTGAGCAGATACGCCCGGTAGAGGGTGCGGTTGGTGTCGGCGATCTTAGCGAGGCTGGTGCGCTGCTCGCAGGACAGGTCAGCCGGGTTCTTGCGGGTCGCCCACATGGCGTGCCGATCGGTGATCCCGGCGCGGGTCATGGTGCGTACCCGCACCTTGTCCAGTGCCTTCATGGCCCAGGCCACGACATGAAACCCATCCAGGCAAATCAGCGCCTGCGGCGCGCGGGCACGCACCAGGGCGTGGATCCATTCCGCCCCGTCGCAGCTGACGTGGGTGAGCAGCTTGGCCCGCTCGGCGCCGAGCTGATCGAAGAACCGGCCCAGCGTGTCCTGGTTGCGGCCCTCGCCGGCCCACACCAGCCGGCCTGTCGTGTGGTCAACCACGCACGTCAAGTAGCGATGTCCCTTGCGGTAGGCGATCTCGTCGATGCCGATCCGCGACAGTCCGGCGAGCAGGTCGTTGGTGTCGCGGCCATCGGCCACCACCCTGGTCACGATCGCCGCCACGGTGCGCCAGGCGATCTGCAGCAGCACCGTGAGCACACTCAATGCGGTGTGCGCGGCCAGCCACGCGCAGGTGTCCTCGAACGCCCAGGTGTGTTTGGCGCCCGGCCGCGCCCACGGCACATGCGCAACCACCACCCCATGCTCGCCGCATGCCACCCGCGGGGCCGCGGCCTGCAGATACGCCTTTGTGGTCCCCACATCCAGGGTCCGCCAGCGCCTGATCCCGTTCCCGTCCCGGCCCCCCGCGTCATAGCCCGGGCACCGCTTCCGGCACCGCGAGCACCGGCCCGCCTGCGACGCCTTGGGCCGCACCGAGAACACCAGAACTTCGGAGGTCTTCGGCTGCTTCCGACCCGTGGTCTCGGTCTCGATCGTCACGTCCTCGATCACCATGTTTTGGTCACCCAGACCGCTCGCCAATACCCTGGACATGCGCAACGCCGTAGCTCCTTCTCGCGGATTGAACCCTAGACAGTCCAAAACGTAAGCAGGACACGGCGTTGCGCCCAAATTCCCAGGTCAGCGAACCCACGACAACGTCACAAGAGCCCAGCTCCACGGGATAATCCAGAAACGGCACGAATTCGGGCCAGGCGTTGTGCCAGACGTCAATCGCGCCGGGATATTGGGCGCCGAACTGGGTGTCGAAGTCTTTGAGCGCGAGCTCAGCGGCCTCGACGGTTGCGGCCGTGTAGATCGCCCGCATCGAAGTGGCGACCTTCTTGCGGTCCTTGTAGGACACGAACCGCATGGCGTTGCGGATCACGTGCACCACGCAGGTCTGCACCACGGTGTCGGGGAAGATCGAGCGGATCGCATCGGGCAGCCCCGTGAGGCCGTCGCAGCAGGCGATCAAGATGTCGCGCACTCCGCGGTTGCGCAGGTCGATGACGACTTTCTGCCAGAACTTCGCGCCCTCGGAGTCTTGGATCCAGACTCCCAGGGCATGTTTGCGGCCCTCCAGATCCACCCCAATCGCCAGGTAAGCCACCTTGGTGGTTGAGGTGTTTCTGACTTAACCGCAGAGATCGCGCGGGAAATTACCCAATGCATGGCGTCTCCCCGGTGGGGTTGGTGCTGGTTCGACGATGGTAGTCCAGGCGGCGTTGGCGTGCTCGGTCGAGGCCGTCACGACGGGCCTGGCGGATAGCCTCTCCACGGCCGGCGTGCTCGTCGTCGGGGGTCACATAGCCAATCGCTTCGTGGAGCCTGACGCAATTGTATTCGGTTCGCACCCTTGCGAGTTCGGTTTCCAGCAGCGCCGGGTCGGTGATGGCCTCCAGGTGCGGCCACTCGCACTTGATGTGGCCGAAGAACGATTCGATCCACGCTTGGTCTTGTGGCACGCCGGGGCGACCATGGTGTTGGACGATGGCCATCAGGGCCATGAAAGCGCGGGTGTCGTGGGCGGTCATCGGCGGCCCGTTGTCGGAAACCGCCAGTAGGATCGGGCGGCGCGGATCGTCCGCGTCGAGGTCGAGGCGCTCGTCGGTCAGCAAATCCAACAGGTCCTCGATTTCGAGGGCGTGTTCGAAGACCACCTGCACCTGGGTGGTGGTCTCCTCGACGCTGACCAGGGTGTCGATCCACTTGCGTGACACCATATCGACGATGGCGAAGACGACGCGGCGAGCCCGGGTGAAGTGGGTCGCGTCCCAGATCCAAATCCGGTTGGGCGCCCACACCAGCCAGTCCGGCCAGGGCTTTTTCTCCGACCGGCGCCGTGGTTGAGGTGCCGGCAGGCTCAGCCCGTGGGTGATGAGCACCCGGCGCAGGGTGGCCGGCGCCACCCACACCAGCTGCTGGTAGGAGCCGCGGTGGGCCAGCTTGCGATGCGACCGGTCGATCGGACCCCACTGCTCGACCAGGTCGAGGATCGCGGCCACTTCCTCGGGCAGCAAACCGTGTATCGGGTGCCCGCCCGGGGCGCAGTCGACCAGGGTGCCAGTGTCGCGGCGCCGCGCCCGCCACCGGTGCACCCGCGAATCGGAGACCTGCCACAGCGCACACGCCCAGCTATGGGAGAACCCGGCTGCGACCGCCTCGTCGACCGTCTTGAGGACCAGCTCCTTCGCCTCGGCGGGGACCCGCGCCGGCACCGGTCCGCTCAGCCCCAGCCGGATTTTCCCCGCACAACCGCCAGCTCGATAGCCTGCGCCTTGACCGCCTCGGTCAACTGCGCGATCTCGGATCGTGCCGCCTCCAATTGCCAATCGCGTTGCCGGCCAGGACGCCCCGGCTTGCGGGCCAGGGCGGCCAGTGCGGCGTCTTTGACTGTGCGGCGTATCCCGATCACCGTTGACACGTCGACGGCCCACCTGCGCGCGGCCTCGGCCTGGCTGATCTCCCCGGCAGTGACCTGCAGGAAGATCTCCCACTTCGTCTCCGCCGACAGCTTCATCGGCCGCCGACGGCCGGACTCGTTCGACTCGGGCATGGATCGCTCCTCTCGGATCACCCGAGAAGACTCCCACCCTTGGGTAATTTCTCACCCCGATCTCTGCGGCGAAGTCAGACGCAAACCATGGTGACCACCCCGTTGTCCTTGATGCGCAGCCGCAGACCGTCGATATACAGGATCGGATAGACCTCATCGAGTGGGCGGGCTTGCCAGGCCTTGATCTCATCGACCACCACCTCGGTGATGTTGGAGATCAGCTCCCTCGACACACTGGCCCCGTACACCTCTTCAAGGTGTGCTTCGATGTCTCGGGTAGTCATGCCACGTGAATACAGAGACAGCACCACGGAATTGATGTTGTTAAGCCGACGGGTCTTCTTCGGCACGATCGCCGGCTCGAACGACCCGTTGCGGTCGCGTGGCGCATCGATGCGCACCGGGCCGTTGATCGTGCTCACCGTCTTAGGCGTCGTGCCGTTGCGAGAATTGCCCGAACCGCGCCCGGCGGGATCACCGGCCTCATAGCCCAGGTGATGGGTCAGCTCCGAATTCAGCGCCCGCTCCAGCACGGCCTTGGTCAACTCATTGAGCAAACCGTCCGCACCGTCGATTGGGGTCCCGGCTTTCACCGCGTCCTTGATCAACGAGTCCAACGTCTCCGCCGAGAACGTCTCAGCCAGCCGACGCGCCGCTGTGCTTCCCCCGAAATCGTGGAGGGTTTCCTATGCCGCTTCCGGCTTGGTCTTGGATTCCCTGATCTCGTAGTTGACGGGTGAGAGCCCGTCGGCGGCGCTGTGCCGGCGTTGGTGGTTGTAGAAGGTGTAGCACCAGTCGATGACCACGGCCTGCGCTTGGATAGTATCACGGAAACGATTGCGGGACAACACTTCCCATTCGAGTGAGGAGAAGAATGCCTCTGCGGCAGCATTGTCGAAACACGATCCGACCCGGCCCATCGACTGCCGAATCCCCAACTTCCGGCACAGTGCGGTGAACGCGCCCGCGGTATAGGTGCTGCCGCGATCGGTGTGGAATATGACCCGCTCGGACTCCTCGTCGCGCCAGATCACTCGGCGGCCACCGCGGGCGGCCACGGCCATTTTGATGGCCGCGCACGCCAGCTCGGCATCTGGGTGTAAGCCCATGGCCGCGCCCAGCAGCCGGCGGCTATACAGATCGATCACGGTCGCCAAATACAGCTTCTGCCCGGACTCGGTCGGAATCTCGGTCATGTCACCGACCCATTTGCAGTTCGGCGCGGCCGCGGTGAAGTCTCGTTTGACCAGGTCGGGGAACTTCGGTGCCGTCTTGTCCTGTTTGGTAAGCCCATTGCGGCGCTTGATGCGGCGCGCCACCAAACCCTGGCGGCGCATCGAGTCGGCCACCGTTTTCTCCGACACCTGCCAACCAAGATCACGCAGGTCATCGACCAGCCGTGGTGAACCATGTAGTCCCTTGGCCGCCTTGAACGCCGCAGCGACCGCGATCGAGTGCAACGCGGCGCCGATCGGTGTCGGTGTGCAACCCATCAGGATCGTCGGCACGGTTGATCCACTTGTAGAACCACGCCATGCTGACCCCCAACAGAAAGCACGTAACCGTATGCGGCACCCGGTATTTGGCCCTCTGGTCAGCGATGAAGCGTGCCACGCTCACTTCGTCGCCTCCTTCACCCACAGGACCACTGATCGCTTGAGGACATCACGCTCCATCCGCAGCTCGGCGTTCTCGGCCCGCAACCGCTTGAGCTCGGCGAGATCGTCGCGGGTCAGCTCCCCACGACCCTCACGCGCCTCTCGATCCTGGGCAACCCAATTTCCCGGTGGCGTCCAGATTTTGGTGTAAATCGTCGGGCGCAGGTTCTGGCTTCGGTGGGTGATGTTACGCGGTGGCGCTGACAGGCTCGGGGTTGTTGGTGGCGGAGTCCGGGGTGTGCTGGGGTCGTAGTTGCCGTGGTGGTTGCAGCAGGGCACGGCGTAGGTCTTGGAGCTGGCGTAACCCGGCGGGGGTCATGGTCAGTCCGCGCCAGCCGCGCGATGCGCGGTCAAGGACGGCCCAGACGATGCTGATGCAGCTGGTCTCGCCCGGGAAGCGGCCGATAACCTTTGCGCGACGGCGTGTTTCACCGAAGGTGCGCTCGATGAAGTTCGAGTGCCGGATGCGGTGATGATGCTCGGTCGGGAACCGCAGATAAGCGGTCAGACCCTCCCGGTCGGTCAGCAAGATCTTCATCGCCGCCGGGTAGGTGGGCGCGTAGCGGTCGGCGAACGCGGTCAGCCGGGCGTCGATGAGCTCGACCAGGCGTGGGCCGGGTTCGATGTTGAGGCCGTCGGTGTCGAAGCAGGCCCAGTAGCCGTCGCGGATCTCGGCCTGCATCCCCGCCGGGATCTTCGCCAGAATATTGCGCAGCCGGTGAATAAGACATCTCTGGCGCAACGCTTTTGGGTAGATTTGTTCGATAGCCGCGATCAATCCGCGGGCCCCGTCGGAGACCACCAGCAGCGGGCACCCCAGCCCACGGTCGCGTAGGTCGGTCAAAAAGTCGGCCCAGGCATCCGTCGACTCCCCGGTGCCGGGGGCCAGGCCCACGAAGACGGGCTTGCCGTCGGTGGTGATGCCCCAGACAGCCAGGACCGGCTCGGCCGGCGAGCCGGGATGCATCCGGAAAAACGAGGCATCCAGGAACAGGTAGTCCAGCACCACCTCGTCGAGGCGGCGGACCGCCCAGGAGTCGTACTCGGCCTTGATGGCTTGGCATACCTGCGACACCGTTGATTTCGAGATCGCGGCCTGATCACCGAGCGCATCGGCAAGGGTGGCCTCGACATCGCGCACCGACAATCCACGCACGAATGAGGCGATCACCAGCGATTCCAGCGCGTTGGTCTTGGTGACGTGCTTGCCGAACAGCCGTGAGGCGAACGCGGCGGTCGTGCCGCGCAGCTTGGGCCGCTCCAAGGTGACCGGGCCAGCGGTGGTCTTGACCGTCACCGGCTGATAGCCGTTGCGTGACCCCGGCTGGGCATCCGGTGTCGCTGCGGTGCGTTGGTAGCGCTCCCGGCCCAGGAATTCGGTCACCTCGGCTTCCAGCGCGGCCTGCATCAACAGTTGCGCACCGAGGCGGGCCACCTCCTCCAGGATCTCGGGCAGCTCACGATCGGAGGCGAACAACTCGTCGATCTTGGCGCGAACACGGTCGGTCGGCAATACTCGTGCAGGCACGGGCGTAGGTCCTTTCTTCGATGACTTGGTAGGTCTCGAAGCAGAACCTACGCCCGGCCCCATTTACACCGGTTTCAGGACGCGACCAATTTCCCAGAGTGCCCTCGTGGATCCCCAGGTCCCGCGCGACCTGGGCGATCGACTTACCCGTCTCACGCACGATCCGAACAGCCCCCTCACGGAACTCCCGGTCGTACTTTTTCCGTTTCTCTGACATCGCTACTCCTTATAGCTGATGCCTCCACGGTCTCGGGGGAATGCCACCGCCGACTTCTCCTCAGCCGGCAATTGCGTGGTCTTCGTCACAAAACACTCCTTCTGTCCGCCCCGAACGGCGGTCCGATGATGGACCACCCCGGACTTACACAAATGGAATGACACGCCCCTTGGCGAACAGATCAGAGACGACACCGCGAAGTTCCTCGTCGCACTCCACCCGGCGGGTGTGTGACGATCGAGATCACCGCCCAACAGCGAGCCGCTCGGCGCAAGCAGGTCGATAACGTCCCTGATCGTCGCCGCCGCGGCGCAACTCCCGAGAGATCGTCGAAGCCGCCCGGCCGAGCTGATCAGCAATGCCGCTGTCATTTGCCACGAGGATGGGACCACCGGTTGGCCACCAACTATGGACCACCTGTTTGGCTCATTGGGGATGATCGGCGGTCGTTGGCCTGGTGTCAACTGAGGGCTTCTGGCGGCGTCGGTAGGACTGGCCTTCGATGACGAGTTCGTGCGCTGTTGAGGTGAGCCGGTCGACGGCGGACTGGGCCAGCAGGGGGTCGGTCATGACCGCCTGGCATTCCCCCGAGACCGTGGAGGCATCAGCTATAAGGAGTAGCGATGTCAGAGAAACGGAAGAAGTACGACCGGGAGTTCCGTGAGGGGGCTGTTCGGATCGTGCGTGAGACGGGTAAGTCGATCGCCCAGGTCGCGCGGGACCTGGGGATCCACGAGGGCACTCTGGGAAATTGGGTTGCCCAGGATCGAGAGGCGCGTGAGGGTCGTGGGGAGCTGACCCGCGACGATCTCGCCGAGCTCAAGCGGTTGCGGGCCGAGAACGCCGAGCTGCGGATGGAGCGTGATGTCCTCAAGCGATCAGTGGTCCTGTGGGTGAAGGAGGCGACGAAGTGAGCGTGGCACGCTTCATCGCTGACCAGAGGGCCAAATACCGGGTGCCGCATACTGAACCGTACCGGGTTTCTTGCACACCTTCTTCTGAGGGAAGGATGGGCACGATGCCGAGCAAGTACGACGAGAACACCAAGGCCAAGGCGGTTCGGTTGGTCCGCGAACACCGCGATGACTACGCCACGGAGTGGGCGGCGATGCGCGAGATCTCCGGCCGGCTGGGGATGAGCGCGGAGACGCTGCGCAAGTGGGTGCGCCAGGCCGAGGTCGACGCGGGCGAGAGGGCCGGGGTGTCCAGCGAAGAAAAACAAGAGCTGCGTGAGCTTCGCAGGAAGAACCGCGAGCTCGAAACCACAATCGAAGTACTAAAAGCCGCAACGACTTTCTTCGCGCGGGAGTGCGACCCGCTACACCGCTGATCTGTGCGTTCATCGACGAACACAAGGACCGGTTCGGGGTCGTACCGATCTGCCGCGCTCTGGGTATCCAGGGCGTGGCGATCGCCCCGCGTACCTACTGGGCACACCGGGCAGCAGCACCGTCGAAACGGGCACTATGGGACACCACGATCACCGAGATCCTGGCCGGCATCTACGAGCCCGACGGCGATGGCAAACGGCCTCCAGAATGCCTGTACGGCAGTGTGAAGATGTGGGCGCATCTGCAGCGCCAGGGCGTCCCCGTGGCCCGCTGCACGCTAGAACGGCTGATGCGCGCCAACGGCTGGCGCGGCGTGACCCGAACCCGCCGGGTGCGCACCACCGAGCGGGATCCAGCCGCCGAGCGGGCACCGGACCTGGTGGGTCGGCGGTTCCGGGTAACGCGACCCGACGCTCTGCACGTGGCCGACTTCACCTACGTGCCCCTCGACGGTGGCGGGTTCGGCTATACCGCGTTTGTCATCGACGCCTACGCCGGCCTGATCCCCCGGCTGGGAATGCTCGCTGAGGAAAAACACCGCATTCGTCGAACGCGCCATTCGGGCCGCCGCAGCCCGCCGAGCCCGCGAGGGTCGTCCGCTGTCCGGGAACACCATCCACCACAGCGATGCCGGATCACAGTACACCGCAATACATTTCACCGAAATTCTGATGTTGGCCGGGCTGAAACCTTCGGTCGGCACGGTCGGAGACGCCCTCGATAACGCGCTCGCCGAAACCACTATTGGGCTCTACAAAACCGAGTGCGTCCGCGAGGGCTCACCGTTTCGCAACGGCCCGATCCGCACCCTCGCCGACCTGGAGGACATCACCTCGGCGTGGGTGCACTGGTACAACACAGCCAGGCTGATGCACCGTCTGGGCCGACGCCCGCCGGCCGAGGTCGAGGCCGAGCACTACCAGCGCCTGCACGCCGCCGAGCACACCGGCCACCAGTAAGCCCCACAGGCCCGCTTCGGGGCCGCGCACCGGCAGACTCGGGGACTGTGGCGGAGTTGGTGATCGCGCTCGAACCCGGATGAGGATTCCCGGCTGCTGTATCTGCTGCGGGTTCCCCAACCCGGCGGTGACCTGCTGTTTCGGACCTCGGGGACGTGGCCGCGGGTCAAGGCGCTGTACTGCTACCCAGTCAGCCTCAACGAGTGGCCCACAGATGCGGTGATCGTCGAACGCCTGCCGTTGCGCTCGTGCCAGCGCCGCGGTGCGGCCATCGATGTGATTGTGCAGCGGTCCAGGGAAAACCGCTCGCAGCTGGTTGTTCGTGAAAGCCGGGACCCCAATCGACGGTGGTTCACCACCGCGGGGGGCCGCGACGCGGTGTTCTGGCAATCGCCGCGCACCCGCAAGCAGGCGCGTCCGAACGTGCGTACCCCACGCCGCCCACGCCTGGGCGATCACTGACCACGCTGCGCTGCAACGTATCTCGCCAACCAAGATCGATCGTCACCGAACTCGATCAAGCAGCCCCAGCGCCCGAGCCGAGCACCGCCGAGGTGCGCGCCTGGGCCCGCGCCGTCGGCCTGCAGGTACCCGACCGCGGTCGGCTCCGCCCCGACATCTGGCAGGCATGGCACGACGCCAACGACACGAACTGACCGCGCACAACTGGGCGTCCGGGTACTACGCTCCTCATCGGATCGGACAACACCGGTCACACAAAACGAGGTGTGCATCAAACCCGGGGTCCTTCATACGGTTACGTGCTTTCTGTTGGGGGTCAGCATGGCGTGGTTCTACAAGTGGATCAACCGTGCCGACGATCCTGATGGGTTGCACACCGACACCGATCGGCGCCGCGTTGCACTCGATGCCGCGGTCGCTGCGGCGTTCAAGGCGGCCAAGGGACTACATGGTTCACCACGGCTGGTCGATGACCTGCGTGATCTTGGTTGGCAGGTGTCGGAGAAAACGGTGGCCGACTCGATGCGCCGCCAGGGTTTGGTGGCGCGCCGCATCAAGCGCCGCAATGGGCTTACCAAACAGGACAAGACGGCACCGAAGTTCCCCGACCTGGTCAAACGAGACTTCACCGCGGCCGCGCCGAACTGCAAATGGGTCGGTGACATGACCGAGATTCCGACCGAGTCCGGGCAGAAGCTGTATTTGGCGACCGTGATCGATCTGTATAGCCGCCGGCTGCTGGGCGCGGCCATGGGCTTACACCCAGATGCCGAGCTGGCGTGCGCGGCCATCAAAATGGCCGTGGCCGCCCGCGGTGGCCGCCGAGTGATCTGGCGCGACGAGGAGTCCGAGCGGGTCATATTCCACACCGATCGCGGCAGCACCTATACCGCGGGCGCGTTCACCGCACTGTGCCGGAAGTTGGGGATTCGGCAGTCGATGGGCCGGGTCGGATCGTGTTTCGACAATGCTGCCGCAGAGGCATTCTTCTCCTCACTCGAATGGGAAGTGTTGTCCCGCAATCGTTTCCGTGATACTATCCAAGCGCAGGCCGTGGTCATCGACTGGTGCTACACCTTCTACAACCACCAACGCCGGCACAGCGCCGCCGACGGGCTCTCACCCGTCAACTACGAGATCAGGGAATCCAAGACCAAGCCGGAAGCGGCATAGGAAACCCTCCACGATTTCGGGGGAAGCACAGCCAGCCATTCATCGGGGCTGCGGTTGGAGGTCAGCACGGTTGAGGCTCGCTGGTGGCGGGCCACGACAAGCTCGTAAAAGTCGGCGGTCGCGGTGGCGTCCATCGGCTGCAGCGCGAAGTCATCGATGATCAGCAGCCGAATTTGGGCCAGGCGGCGCATCTCCGCTTCGGTGCTGTTGTCGAGTCGGGAGGCTTTGAGCCGCTTGAACATTGCATCGGCACGCAGCATCAGGGTGGGGGTGCGGCGGCGCACGGCGATGTGACCCAGCGTCGTTGCCAGATGCGTCTTGCCTACGCCAACGGGCCCCAGGAGCAGGGCGCCGTACGGGCCGTCGATAAACCGCAGGCTGGTCAGGTCGGTCCACAGGGTGCGGTCGTAGCGGACCGCGGCGGTGTCGTCCCAGGAGTCCAGGCGCATCGCCGTGTCCAGGCCGGCGTCGCGGGCACGACGGGCCGCTGAGCTGGTGTCTCGCCGGGTGGCTTCATCGGCGAGGACCAGCTCCAGAAACGCCGCATGTGACAGGTGCTGCTGGCGGGCCAAGGTGAGCCGCTCGGGCAGGGTGTCGAGCATACGGCCGAGTTTGAGTTGACGCATCACATTCTTGAGGTCAGTCGAGATCGGGTCGGTGACAGTGGGTTTGGTCGCCATGATGTTCACCGCCCCTGCGGCTGGTTGAGGCCCTCACCAGTGCTGCCGCCGTCGATGACGGTCATCCAGTCGGGTCGGTGCCTGCCTTGGGGGCGGTATTCACCCGGGTCTCGGGCAAACCGGGCTGGGGCCAGGCCGGTGGCCGCCCGCGGCGCCTCGGCGGGGGCGTTCTCGGTGGCCTTGTGCAGCATGGCGGCGATCTTGGACACCGAGACCACGTCGAGCTCCAGGGCGCGTTCGCAGGCGGTGTTCACCGGGGTCGCGCCGTAGCGTTTGACCAGCCCCAACAGCCGGTATACCTGCCGCATCCGGGTCCACGGCAGCTGGTGGTCGAGCAGGCGTTCGGCGTAGATGCCGATATCGGGTCCATGGCCGGTGGCGGTGGTGATCAGCCGGGTCAGATCCCGCATGGCGTAGCCGGTCTTGTCGGCGGGCAGATCAGCGGGTCGGTGGAGCGCCCGCCGGCAGGCTGGCGGGGGTGGGTCTTGACCAGCTTGCCGCGGAAAAACGCCTTGACCAACTCGCCATCGGCACGCACCGAAACAGTCTGCCCGCGAAGGTGTTCGGGGATGGAATACAAGGCTCGGGCTACCTGAATGTGGTAGTCGCGGTGCACCTTGGCATCAGCGTAGATCGGCACCTGGTAGAGCTCGGTCGGTGCCGGTAGCAACAGTGCGGCCTCACCCTCGGCGAACACCACCGCCGGTTGGGCGCAGGTGGTGCCGTGGATACGCTGCCCGGCCTTGTCTGCACACCACGCCTGCGCGCGGGCTTGGGCGTCGGCCAGGTCGGTGAAGTCCTCGCCGGCGAAGAAGTTGCCCCGCACGTACTGGACCATGCGTTCGACCCGCGGTTTGTCGCACGGGTGGGACACCCGGGCCGGGTCGGTGAAAAATCCGCGAGCTTGAGAGTACTCCGTCCATCCCACGCTGAACTGCGGATCGGTCGAATCGGCCTTGGGCACAATCGGTGTCATGTTGTCGGGGATCAACACCTTGAACACACCGCCGAAGAATCGCCAGGCCGCCTCGCAGCCGGCGATGATCGCCTCCAGGGTCTGGTTGAACGTCAGCCACACGAACATGTGCCGCGAGTAGACGGCGGTGAAGATCAACGCGTGCACGACCCGGTTGCGCCCCGATTCGGGATCGAAGATCTTGCCCATCTTCCCGAAATCGATCTGGCATTCCACGCCGGGTTCGCCGTCGGTGACCGGCACCGTGCCAGCGCTGCCGCGGCCCCGGTAGGCGGTGCACTGCGTGCAGTACCGATGCAGGGTCTGGGTTTCCCCCCGAAACGTGGAAGGCTTCCTTTAAGCCGCCTCCGTCTGGTTTGCGGCGATTTTCTCGTACTCGACGGGCGGCAACAACCCGGCCGAGCTGTGTCGACGCTGGACGTTGTAGAAATCGTGACACCAGGCGGTGATGACTTCACGGGCCTGTGCTTTCGTGGCAAAGTGCTGCCGAGACAGCACCTCATGTTCCAGGGTCGAGAAGAACGCCTCGGCCGCGGCGTTGTCGAAGCACGACCCCACACGTCCCATCGACTGCCGCACCCCAAGCTTGCGGCACAACTTCGTGAAAGCACTTGCAGTATAAGTAGATCCGCGGTCAGTGTGGAAAATTACGCCATCGATCACGGTGCGGCCGCCGCGCACCGCAGCGGCCATCTTCATCGCGTCACCGGCAAGCTCGGCGTCGGGGTGATCCGACATCGGACACGCCAGCAACCGACGTCCACACAGATCGAGCACGGAAGCCAAGAAGAGCTTGCCCTCGTCGGTGGGGATCTCAGTGATATCGCCACACCACTTGAGGTTCAGCGTCGCCGCACTGAAGTCCCGTTTGAGCAGGTCGGGAAACTTCGCCGCCCTCTTGTCCTGGCGAGTCAATCCCTTGGGCCGCTTCGGTTTACGACCTTGCAGACCCTGCCGGCGCATAGACTCAGCAACGGTGTTAACACTGACCTTCCAGCCCTCCTCGAGCAGGTCGGCGTGGATGCGCGGCGAACCGTAGGTGCGCTTGGAGGCCACGAACAGCTCCGCCACCCGCGTGTCCAGCTCGGCGCGGCGGCGCTCCCGGCCGGTTGGCTCGCGATGCAGCCATTTGTACAACCAGGAGAGGCTGAGGCCAAGAATCGCGCAGGCCACGGTGTGTGGCACGCCGTGCATGGTCCTCTGGTCGGCGATGAAGCGTGCCACGCTCACCTCGTCGCCTCCTTCACCCACAGGACCACTGATCGCTTGAGCACATCACGCTCCATCCGCAGCTCAGCGACTTCGGTGCGTAGTCGCTTCAACTCGGCAATGTCACCAGTCGAAAGCCCTTGCGTGCCTTCATGTTCTGCACGATCTTGGGCCACCCAATTACCCAGGGTACCCGGGTGGATCCCGAGGTCTCGGGCCACCTGGGCGATCGGCTTACCGGTATCCCGGACAATCCGCACCGCCCCCTCCCGGAACTCCTGGTCGAACTTCCTGCGTGTTTCTGACATGACTACTCCTCATAGTGCATGCCTCCACGCTTTGGGGGGATATCCAGTCCGTTGCGGCACCATGATGCCGCGGCGCGCCAACAAATCGCCGATCTTGACCACCGTTAGATCCTTGTCGACCCATTCAACGATCTGATTGTGGTTGGCGCGCAACAACTCCCACGTCACACCGTGGCCATCCGGTCGGCCCGGGCGCACCGCCTCGATCACCGCGCCGATCAGCTCATCGGTGAGCTGATCCAGATCACCGCCCCGGTCCAGCCCCGCCAACTCCGCCGCGTTCGTATAGTCGCGTGCGGTCTTGCGATCCACCCCGGCCAGCACGCCCACCCGGCGCAAGCCGGCCCCTGCCATCCACACCCGCAACAGCTCACGTACCTCGATCACCGAAACCTCCCGATACATTCAGCGGAACTCCTTCACGTCGATCGACATGAAGTGATCCGACCCAGTAAGCGAGCGGCCACCGAGCGCGACACGCCAGTGGTCCCATAACTGGCAAACGGGTGGTCCAATGAAGCTGGCTAAACCCTAGTCAAGGTGGTCCCATCACCGTGGCGGTCGACACCGCGGACACCGACACCCTCACGATGCACATCAGCGATCATCGTCCGCTCGTCAAACGACAAGTACCGGGGATGCCGCAGTTGGGGTCGCGCGTCACTCACGGCTGGATAGCGCACCAAATCACCGACCTTGTTGACCACCACGCGCCCATAGCGCCAGCGTGTCCCCGTCCTCCGGTCGATCCCCACCATCCGACACGCCTGAGAGTTGCTGACGCCTCGGGCGATCAGCCGGCCGGACCACTCCTGCTCCTCGACCAACGTTCCGCCCCTTGGGCGTCCCCGTCCTCGGGTCTTCCGCTCCGACTCCATGGCAACCTCCGAATAGCTTCGGTGTTGCGACGTTGACTGGAATCCGCCAGCGTCAGTGGGGAAGTTCAGCGAGCGCGGTCATCACACCGAGCCGCTACCGCAAGCGGCATAACAACAGCAGCAGCTCTCCACTTACGAACCGCCGCGACCTGTCCAACCGACGAAGTCCATCTCACTTCACCTTTGCCTTTCACTACGAAGTGAAGTGTCCGGACACGCCGGGGTGACTTAGAACAACGGTGGAACTTATCGGTGCGGACCGGTTTGCCGCGACGCACCCCGTGTAATGCCGGCCGCGCGCATCAGGCGCCCGACCTGATCACGGCCGACGTCGCGCCCGCCACGGCGGTCTTCCATAGCTTGCGCGTCCCGTAGACCCGATAGTTGTCGTCCCGAGCGCGACCAGTGCTGGGGCCAGCTCGACGTCGCGACGGGCCCGTGCTGAGGGGAGCCGGGTTTGCTGTCGTAGTAAGTGCTCGGGGCCACCGTCACCCCTGCGGTGCGTAGGACGGCGATGATGGGCTCGACCCCGAAGTCCTCGCGGTGCAAGTCGATGAAGCCGACTATTTCTTGTGTTGGCGGTTGAGCTCCGCGCCGAGGAAGCTGACAGATCGTTTCAGAATACCATTGACGCGCTTAAGTTCTCGGTTCTCCTGCTCGAGCTGCTTGACCCTTGCCGACTCCTGACTCGAGATCCCAGGTGCGTACCCGTCGTCGATGTCGGCCTGACCCACCCAGCTCCGTACTGACTCCACCCGTAGCCAAGCGGGGGCGGGTCACCCGCGACACCGTTCCCTGCTCGGTGCCCAAATCTGCGCGCAAGGCGGGTACCACCCGCACAGCGGCGGCCTTCTCCTCCGGGCTGTACCTGCACCCGGTCGGCTTCTTTCCTGATGACGATTCCGTGCGCATCCCTGCGTCCTCGTTTCCAAGGTCAGGAATCTCCAAATCTCCAGGGCGATTCGACCTGAGCCGTTCCGCGTTTCCGGAGACTCCTGACCTTGGGAGGATTCGAGTCGTGGCACGCCCGAGCAATCTCCGAGCTTCGTGAGCGTGCGGCGCGCAGGCTCACTGAAGTGAATCCGGAGTACCCCTCGCAGTAAGCGGGAATCACCGGAGTAGTCGGCACCCGGAACGAAGGCCCCATACGTCTGGACCACGACCGCCGACCAAATCGTTGGTCAGAATCGTCGGCAACTACTGCACCAAATTAATGACTCAAGGCACTATTGCGTTTGCCTTTTCTTCCCAGACTGCGCCGAACGCCGAGGCGACGCCTCCCCGCAGCCTTGACGGCAAGTGCCAGTGTGGCCGTGCCCAGCACAAGATAACGGCGCCACCCCAGCGCGTCCACGACCATTGCTACCGAGGCAGTGCCCAAGACAAGCACTACAACGCCCGAACGGCGAATCGAATCTAGTCTCATGGCCAACGACTATAGCGTTCGTCGCGGCTGAGGGGGACTGTCGCAATAAGGGTGTTAACGGCCTGATCGGTCCCGGTGTGTCGGGGCTGGAAAGGTCGTTTAATGACCGAGCCTGTCGTGGCTGTGCAGCCATCACAGAACCCTGAAGTCAAGGCCGCCGCCATGGCGGCGATCGATGTCCCTGGTAGCCGTGAGGTCGACGAGCTCGAGGTCGCCCGGGAGTGGGTGCGCCAGGCCCGCGAGGCCGGCGTGGCGCTGACCGGGCCGGGCGGGTTACTCAAAGCGATGATCAAGACGGTCATCGAAACCGCCGTTGATGAGGAATTATCCGAGCATCTCGGCTATGCCCGCCACGATCCGGCCGGGTATGCAAGCGGCAACTCCGGCAACGGAACCCGCGTCAAGGCAGTGCTGACCGATGCGTGCGGTCCATTGAAATTGACGTCCCGCGCGATCGAGCGGGCACGTTCGAGCCGCACATCGTCCAAAAGCGTCAGCGACGCCTGACCGACGTCGATGAGGTGGTGTTCTCGCTGTATGCCCGTGAGTTGACCACCGGCGAGATCAGCGCCCGTTTCGCCGACATCTACGGTGCGTCGGTGTCCAAGGACACCATCAGCCGGATCACCGACCGCGTTGTGGAGGAAATGACGGCCTGGCACACCCGCCCGCTGGAGCGCGTGTACGCCGCGGTGTTCATCGATGCCCTGCATGTCGAGATCCGCGACGGGCAGGTCGGACCGCGGCCGGTCTACGCGGCCATCGGGGTGGATCTGGCCGGGCACCGTGACGTGCTGGGCATGTGGGCCGGTGAAGGTGACGCTGAATCAGCGAAGTACTGGCTGGCCGTGCTGACCGAGTTGCGCAACCGCGGCGTAGCTGACATCTTCTTCCTGGTCTGCGACGGCCTTAAAGGCCTACCGGCCTCGGTGAGCGCGGTGTTCCCCGACACCGTGGTACAAACCTGCATCATCCATCTGATCCGCGGCACCTTCCGCTACGCGGGGCGTCAGCACCGCGACGCCATCGCCCGCGCCCTCAAACCGATCTACACCGCGGTCAACGCCACCGCGACCGCCGAGGCGCTGGACGCCTTCGACGCCGAGTGGGGCACCGGTATCCGGCGGCATTCGGTTGTGGCGCAACGCCTGGAGCGAATTCATCCCGTTCCTGGACTACGACACCGAGATAAGGAAAGTGACCTGTTCGACCAACGCCATCACATCCTTGAATGCCCGTTACCGCCGTGCCATCCGGGTGCGTGGGAATTTTTCGACCGAGCAAGCCGCCCTGAAATGCCTATACTTCGTCACCCGGTCACTGGACCCGACCGGGACCGGCCAGAAGCGATGGACCATGCGCTGGAAACCAGCACTGACCGCCTTCGCGATCACTTTCGCCGACCGCATGCCGGGAAGCGAAACCACCTAACCGAAGTGCCGCTTACACCGTTAATCTGACGGACCCTTCGAAGCTGCTGTTGGTGTCGCGCGGGACCCGATCTTGACCGGGCCGATTTCGTGAGCACCGTCTTGGCGCGGATGCCGTTGCGTAAGTTCCCGCTCCCGTGCCAAGCCGGGTCGTGCTTGTCATAACTGGCAGGTCCCCGATAGTCGGTCCACCTGGTTTTGGAGCCAGGTTGTGTTGATACCGGTCTCAGTTGATCTCGCAGGTCACGGGGTGGTGGGTGTGGCTGCATCGGGCAGCGTACTCGGCGGGGGTGAGGTAGCCCAGCGCTGAGTGACGGTGTCGATGATTGTGTTCGTGCTTGAAGTCGCCGATGACCACGCGGGCTTCGAGCAGGTTGGTCCAGTGGTTGCGGTTGAGGCACTCCCTTCGTAGCCGGTTGTTGAACGATTCGATGTAGCCGTTGTTCCACGGCGTTCCGGGCGGGATGTAGCACAGCCCCACCTTGCCATCGCAGAACTGTTGGAGCGCTTGGGAAATGAGCTCAGGGCCGTTGTCCATTCGCAGTACCTTCGGTGGACCGCCGGCCGCGGCGAACACCCGCTCCAGCTCGGCGATGAGCCGCTCGGCGGTGATCGAGCGCTCCACGATGTTCAGCAACGATTCTCGGGTGTGCTCGTCGAGCATCGAGGCGATCTTGACCGCTTTGCCGTCGATGGTGGAGTCGAACTGGAAATCCAGCGCCCACACCACCTTGGGCGCATCGGCCTCGACGTGCGGGGCGGTGCAGGCCCCGGAGCGTTTGCGCGGGCTGTGCACCCGGCGCTGCAGCCCCTCCTGCTTCCACAGCCGATGCACCTTCTTCTTGTTCACCTCACGGTGTTCGTCGTGGCGCAGGGCCGCCCAGGCGCGCCGAAACCCATGGCAGGGGTGTTTGGCCGAGTAATCCCGCAACCACTGCCGTAGCAGCGCGTCAGGGTCAGCCGGGGTAGCCGCAAGCGGCGTGCGGCGATAGGTGGAACGGGCAAGCCCGACCGCCTTGCACGCCAGCCGTTCTGACATGCCCAGAACCTCCTTGAGCATGTCCACAGCGCGGCGCTTGGCGTCCGGGCTCAGAATTTTCCCTTGGCGACCTCCCGCAGGGCGTCCTTTTCCAGCTCGGCCTCGGCCAGCAGCCGCTTGAGGCGGCTGCTCTGTTCCCGCAGTTCTTTGAGCTCCTTGGCCGCGTCCACGTCCATGCCGCCATAGCTGCGTCGCCAGTTGTACAGCGTGGCCGGCGAGACCTCCAGCTCGGCCGCGATCTCTTCGTTGGTCTTGCCCGCCGCGGCGAGCTCATCAGCGCGGCGCAGCTTACGCACCACGTCCTCGGCGGAATGCTTCTTCCGGCCAGCCATGTTCTTCATCGTCCCTTCCGGCCCCCCTCGGGGCCACAGCCCTCTCTGCCAACCTGAGTTGAGGCACCTGCCCCCTGACAATTAGTGACCCGAGGGCGGGGATGGAGAGCTTCCCCGAGATGACGAACAAGGTGACCGCATTGGTCCGAGCGACCGGGATCGAAGATCCTGGTCGGATGAATGACGCTGGGATGGAACGTCCTGACCCTGAGGTGCCCGAGCGTGCCCGGCGCCGGAGGTTCACCGCGAAGTACAAGCTGGAGATGCTGGCCGCTTACGACGCTGCTCCCGAAGGTGAGAAGGGTGCGCTGTTGCGCCGGGAGGGCTTGTATTCCAGCCACATTGTGCAGTGGCGGCAGGCCCGCGACGCTGGCGCGCTGGCTGGCTTGGCCGTTCCGCGCGGACGTAAGCGGCGCGACCCACAGGCCGAGCGGATCACCCGGCTGGAGGCCGAGAAGCGCCAACTGGAGCAGGAGCTGGCCAAGACCCGCTTCGTGGTGGACGTGCAGGCAAAACTGCACGCGCTCTTGGAGACGCTCTCCGAGAGCGCGGAGCCCGAGAACGGGTCGATGAAGTGAGCGACGCAGCGATCGCCGAGCTGGCGCCCAAGATCGGCGTACGCAACGCCTGCGATGTCGTCGGTGTCGCCCAAGCCAGCTACTACCGCCGACACCGGCACAGCCCGCCACCGCAGCGGCCGGCGCCGATCGGCCACAAGGACCGACCGCAGCCTCGCGCGTTGTCTGCCACTGAGCGGGCCGCGATCCTGGCTGAGTTGCACAGCGAGCGCTTCGTCGACACCTCGCCGACCGAGGTGTGGGCCACACTGCTCGACGAAGGCCGCTACCTCGGCTCGATCTCGACCTTCTACCGGCTGCTGCGCCAAGCCGGTGAAAGCAAGGAGCGGCGCCGCCAAGCCACCCACCCCGCGACGGTGAAGCCGGAATTAGTTGCACGCCAGCCAAATTCAGTCTGGTCATGGGACATCACCAAGCTGCGCGGCCCGGCGAAGTGGACGTACTACTACCTCTACGTGATCTTGGACATCTTCTCCCGCTACGCGGTCGGATGGATGGTCGCGCACCGGGAGTCTGCGGCGCTGGCCGAGGTGCTGATCCGCCAGACATGCGCCAAGCAGGGTATCGGCCGCGACCAGTTGACCATCCACGCCGACCGTGGCTCTTCGATGACCTCCAAGCCGGTGGCGTTCCTGCTCGCCGACCTGGGCGTCACCCAGTCGCACTCACGCCCGCACGTCTCCGACGACAACCCGTTCAGCGAGGCGCAATTCAAGACACTGAAGTATCGGCCCGACTTCCCTGATTGGTTCGCCTCGATCGAGACCGCCCGCCGGCACTGCCAGATCTTCTTCGGCTGGTACAACGATGAACATCGCCATACCGGGCTGGGCTTACACGTTCCCGCCGACGTGCATTACGGCACCGCCGTCATCGTCCGCGAGAAGCGCGCCGGCGTGCTCGACACCGCCTACGCCGCACACCCAGAACGGTTCGTGCGCAAGCCTCCCAAACCACCGAAACTGCCCAACGGCTCGTGGATCAACAAACCAGACGACACCGAGGAGGCCACTCAGTAAATACCCCTCAACGGTGCCTCATTCAGGTTGACAAATTCCGCAGGACTCTAAAACAAGGCGGACTCATTCACCGGGGACATGTCATAACCAAGGTGCTCGGCCATCTCGGCATCCAGCGCCGTCTCGAGCACGTTCTTAGTCAACTGATTCAGCAGACCGTTCGGGCTGACCAGCTCGACACCTTGTTCCCTCGCTTGAGCCAGCAGCTGTTCAGGAAGCTCACGTTGATCCAGTTCAATCGCCATGGGATCGAGTGTTTCTGACATCGTCAGTCATTCCCGCCAAGCTCACGCCCGGCCTGTCAGACCAAAATCAGATCCACCGTTGTTCAGACAGTCCCTCTGGAAGGACCTTGTAGCGTGTAGCATTCCGCGTTAGAACCCGATACTATCGGTATCCGAAACTCGATGTTCGAGGAAAGGTAGCCTGTCATGGTCGACGAAGACACAGGACAAGGTGCGGTGACCACTGCGAGTGCCGCAAGTGTGGGGTCTCAGTATCCGAGGACCCGGCGAATACGTTTCCCCTTTGGCGAGGACAGCAAGTATTTCTTCGATGGCGACATCATTTTCAGCCACCTGTGGGCGAACTTGTCGGGGTCGTTCCCGCCGGGGGAGGAGTTGTTCATTCGGTCGGTGCGGCGGTTCGCCGATGAGGTCACCGATCCTGGGTTGAAGAAGCGAGTGGCCGGGTTTATCGGTCAGGAATCGGTGCATGGCCAGCAGCATCGGGCGCTCAATGACAAGCTCGTTGACATGGGGTATCCGATCGGGTGGTGGGATTCAGAAAAGTTTGTTGACTGGGTGAAACGCATCGAGGAGTTGCTGCCGGCTCGGATTCCGCTGGCGGTGACAGCAGCCGCAGAACACTTCACCGCGATACTTGCTGAGCGGCTGCTCGGCGATGAGGACTTCCGGGCGATCCCGGGCGATGCGGAGGTGTGGAATCTCCTGAAGTGGCATGCGCTGGAGGAACTTGAGCACAAGTCGGTTGCCTTCGATGTATTCCGGTCGGTGGGGGGTACCGAGCGGGTGCGTCGACGTGTGATGGCGGTAATGATTCCCCTTCTGCTCCTCCTCATGAGTGGCACGCTGGCGTATTCGGTGGCGCGGGATCCCGAAGCGTGCCGTCAACCAGTGCGGTTGGTGCGTGAGACCTATCGGGTCTACCGCGGTCCGATATTCAGGGGTTTGATCCCAGAGCTCAGGCAATACTTGCGACCGGGATTTCACCCCGACGACATCGACACCAACGCGTTGCTCGAGCAATGGCAAGAGGAACTCTTCGGCACCGAGGGGGCCCTGGTCGGCTACCTGAAGTGATCGAACCTTACCGAGACCGTCGCCAAGAAGGGAGCATGCAGTTTTATGTCCGAATCCTTTGACGTTGTGATTGTGGGTGCTGGTATTTCCGGTATCAGCGCTGCCTGGCATCTGCAGGAGCGCTGTCCCAACAAGAGTTATTTAGTTCTAGAGCGCAGAGCTGATCTGGGTGGTACATGGGACCTGTTCAAGTATCCCGGCATCCGATCGGATTCCGACATGTGCACTTTCGGGTTCCGCTTCAAGCCGTGGCACTCGCCGCGCTTCACCGTTGATGGAGCCACCATCAAGGATTATCTCTGGGAAGCTGCCACCGAGAGCGGCATCGACAAACACATCCGGTTTGGTAGCCAGGTATTGTCTGCGGACTGGTCGGACGCCGACAGGCGCTGGACGATCAAGGTCGCTGGGGACCGCCAGAAAACGACCGAGATCACGGCCGCGTTCCTGTTTGCGTGCACCGGCTACTACGACTACGACCAGGGGTACCGTCCAGAATTCCGGGGCGAGGAGGATTTCGAAGGAGTTATTGTTCACCCGCAGAACTGGCCCGAAGACCTCGATTATGCGGGCAAGAACATCATCGTTATCGGCAGCGGTGCTACCGCAGTGACCCTTATTCCGTCCCTCGTGGATTCAGGCGCTGGCCAGGTCACGATGCTGCAGCGTTCACCGACTTACATCGGATCCCTGCCAAACATCGACCCCATCGCCGTACAGCTCATCAAGTGGTTACCGACAAGGACCGCGGACTTCGTCAACCGCTGGAAGAACATCCTCTTAGCTGTAGCGCAGTACAGACTGGCGCGTCGCTTTCCCCGTTCCATGCGAAAAGCGTTGATCGCTTGGGCTAAATACCAGCTGCCCGCAGGCTATGACGTGGAGAAGCATTTCGGGCCGAAGTACAACCCGTGGGATGAACGGATATGCCTGGCCCCTAACGGGGACCTTTTCAAGGCCATTCGGGACGGCAAGGCCACTGTAGTCACCGATACTATCGACCGCATCACCAGGACCGGGATCAAGCTTTCCTCGGGTCAGGAGTTGACGGCCGACATCATTGTCGCCGCAACCGGTTTGAACATGCGGTTGTTCGGCGGCGCCAAGGTTACCCACAACGGCAAGGTCGTCGACGTCGCCAAGTCGATGACCTATAAGGCCATGCTGCTATCCGATGTCCCGAACATGGCCTTCACTATCGGTTACATCAACGCGTCATGGACACTGAAAGCAGACCTAGTGTCTGAATATGTCTGTCGGTTACTCAACTACATGGATGCGCACGGCTACGACACCGTCGTAGCTCCCCACCCTGGCGAGGATGTCGAGGAGCTGCCGTTCACGGATTTTGCGCCCGGCTACTTCCAACGCGCCATGGATCAACTGCCTAAGTCCGGATCCCGCGGTCCGTGGAAAGCAAAGCAGAATTACCTCTTCGATGTTCGTCAAATACGCCGCGGCAAGATCGATGACGGTCTGCGCTTCACGACCAAAGCATCCCGGTCGGTAACTCTGCCGGCCTCGACATCACACCAAAGCACTTGCGAATTGGCTTCTGGCGGGACTTAACCCCGTGTGTTGGACACGCTTAATTCCAGGCTTGGCCTGGGGAAGCGAGATGATCCAACCCGATGGCAAAGAAAAATCATCCCGATGAGTTCAAGCGTGACGCGGCCGCGCTGTACCGGGACACCCCGAGGGTGCGACGATCACGGTGATCGCTGCTGAGCTGGGTGTCAGCGAGGTGAAGCTTTCAGCGTGGGCAAGGCCCGGCTCAGCAAACGGAGCAAACTGGTGATCAGCGCGTGTCTGGTGGGGGATTGCGAGGTTGTAGCCCGTGAGGGCGGGAGGATCAGGGTGCCGTCCGGCCTGAGTTAGGACATTCGTTAGTGCCCCGTTTTGAGCCCGAGCGAGTCGAGAATGTGGCGCTGGCCTGCGGGAATGGCTGGCGGGAAGGTTTGGGTGGTGCCGTTGATGGCGATGGTGGCGCTGCGCAGGGGCCGCAGTTGTTTGACGACTTGGGCGATGGACAGGCCGGTGCGGGACTGGATGGCGTGGGAGACGGCCAGGGCGGTGAACACGATGGTCAGGTGCGCTTCGATGGATTGGCGCTGGTGGTGGAAGATCGGGCGGGCGGCGAGGTCTGATTTGGACATCCGGAACGACTTCTCGACCTTCCACAGGTCGTGGTATTTGTCGATGACCTCGGTGGCCGGCATCGCCGTAACCGGGACGTTGGTGACGTAGCCTTTGAGGCCGACCAGCGATTGGGCTCGGGCCAGGGCGGTTTCGTCGAGGTGGCGGTCAGAACCGTTGACCTTGACGAACCGGGCGGATTTGGCGGGCCGTTCTCCATCGACGATGGCGCGGGCGCGTTGTTCCTGGGCGGCCAGGGTCTTCTGGTCGCGGCGGGCCCGGGTGGCCGAATAGGACCAGATTGCCCGCCACGCATTCGGGTGCTCGGCGGGGTCCCAGACCGGTTCGGACCGCAGCTTGATGTCGTTGACCTTGGATTTTCCGTGTCGCGGGGTGACCGTGTCGATGATCTGTTTTTCGGTGAAAGCATCGCCGTTCCAATGGAAATGGGATTCCAGATCCCCGGGGGCTTTGGTGGTTCGAGAGCCGACGATGAACGAGCAGCCGAGTTCGTCGAGGGCTTTGAGATTGGCTGCCGACAACATCCCGGCATCGGCGGCGACCACCACCGGCGTGTCTTTGAGATCGTGGCGCTCGGTGAAGCTGGTGATGATCGGCACTATCGTGGTCGTCTCAGCGGTATTGCCCTCGTGGCAACTGATTTCCAGCGGAAACCCGGTGCGGTCTACCAGCAGCCCGACCACGATTTGTGGATCGACTTTGCGGTCCTTGCTATAGCCGACCTTGCGGAGTTCGTCTTCGTTCTCAGCCTCGAACCACAATGTGGTTGCGTCGTAAAGGATCAGGCTCAGCCCACCGCAATCCGAGGCGTAGGCAAAGCATTTCGCGGCAATCTTGTCCCGGTACCGCTTCTCGACCGTGATGGCAAGATGCCGCTGGACACTGCGGTAGGACACCGGTATGACACCTGACTTTTATCACTTTGGCTGGCTGGGTCGGGCTGTAGGGCTGTGACCTGTGGGTTTGGGTGGTCGCTGGTGCGGATTTGTGCACTAGGAATGAACCGTACCGGGTTTCTTGCACACCTTCTTCTGAGGGAAGGATGGGCACGATGCCGAGCAAGTACGACGAGAACACCAAGGCCAAGGCGGTTCGGTTGGTCCGCGAACACCGCGATGACTACGCCACGGAGTGGGCGGCGATGCGCGAGATCTCCGGCCGGCTGGGGATGAGCGCGGAGACGCTGCGCAAGTGGGTGCGCCAGGCCGAGGTCGACGCGGGCGAGAGGGCCGGGGTGTCCAGCGAAGAAAAACAAGAGCTGCGTGAGCTTCGCAGGAAGAACCGCGAGCTCGAAACCACAATCGAAGTACTAAAAGCCGCAACGACTTTCTTCGCGCGGGAGTGCGACCCGCTACACCGCTGATCTGTGCGTTCATCGACGAACACAAGGACCGGTTCGGGGTCGTACCGATCTGCCGCGCTCTGGGTATCCAGGGCGTGGCGATCGCCCCGCGTACCTACTGGGCACACCGGGCAGCAGCACCGTCGAAACGGGCACTATGGGACACCACGATCACCGAGATCCTGGCCGGCATCTACGAGCCCGACGGCGATGGCAAACGGCCTCCAGAATGCCTGTACGGCAGTGTGAAGATGTGGGCGCATCTGCAGCGCCAGGGCGTCCCCGTGGCCCGCTGCACGCTAGAACGGCTGATGCGCGCCAACGGCTGGCGCGGCGTGACCCGAACCCGCCGGGTGCGCACCACCGAGCGGGATCCAGCCGCCGAGCGGGCACCGGACCTGGTGGGTCGGCGGTTCCGGGTAACGCGACCCGACGCTCTGCACGTGGCCGACTTCACCTACGTGCCCCTCGACGGTGGCGGGTTCGGCTATACCGCGTTTGTCATCGACGCCTACGCCGGCCTGATCCCCGGCTGGGAATGCTCGCTGAGGAAAAACACCGCATTCGTCGAACGCGCCATTCGGGCCGCCGCAGCCCGCCGAGCCCGCGAGGGTCGTCCGCTGTCCGGGAACACCATCCACCACAGCGATGCCGGATCACAGTACACCGCAATACATTTCACCGAAATTCTGATGTTGGCCGGGCTGAAACCTTCGGTCGGCACGGTCGGAGACGCCCTCGATAACGCGCTCGCCGAAACCACTATTGGGCTCTACAAAACCGAGTGCGTCCGCGAGGGCTCACCGTTTCGCAACGGCCCGATCCGCACCCTCGCCGACCTGGAGGACATCACCTCGGCGTGGGTGCACTGGTACAACACAGCCAGGCTGATGCACCGTCTGGGCCGACGCCCGCCGGCCGAGGTCGAGGCCGAGCACTACCAGCGCCTGCACGCCGCCGAGCACACCGGCCACCAGTAAGCCCCACAGGCCCGCTTCGGGGCCGCGCACCGGCAGACTCGGGGACTGTGGCGGAGTTGGTGATCGCGCTCGAACCCGGATGAGGATTCCCGGCTGCTGTATCTGCTGCGGGTTCCCCAACCCGGCGGTGACCTGCTGTTTCGGACCTCGGGGACGTGGCCGCGGGTCAAGGCGCTGTACTGCTACCCAGTCAGCCTCAACGAGTGGCCCACAGATGCGGTGATCGTCGAACGCCTGCCGTTGCGCTCGTGCCAGCGCCGCGGTGCGGCCATCGATGTGATTGTGCAGCGGTCCAGGGAAAACCGCTCGCAGCTGGTTGTTCGTGAAAGCCGGGACCCCAATCGACGGTGGTTCACCACCGCGGGGGGCCGCGACGCGGTGTTCTGGCAATCGCCGCGCACCCGCAAGCAGGCGCGTCCGAACGTGCGTACCCCACGCCGCCCACGCCTGGGCGATCACTGACCACGCTGCGCTGCAACGTATCTCGCCAACCAAGATCGATCGTCACCGAACTCGATCAAGCAGCCCCAGCGCCCGAGCCGAGCACCGCCGAGGTGCGCGCCTGGGCCCGCGCCGTCGGCCTGCAGGTACCCGACCGCGGTCGGCTCCGCCCCGACATCTGGCAGGCATGGCACGACGCCAACGACACGAACTGACCGCGCACAACTGGGCGTCCGGGTACTACGCTCCTCATCGGATCGGACAACACCGGTCACACAAAACGAGGTGTGCATCAAACCCGGGGTCCTTCAGAATGGGTCCGTAGGGTGCGGTGGTGGCCTACGTGCGCGCGGTGAAAACCAGCTCTGGGGCGACCGCGGTGCAGATCGTGTGGTCATCTCGGCGGGGATCACGGTCGATCGAGCATTTGGGCTCAGCCCATGATGAGGCGGGGGTGGCGGCGCTCAAGGCGACCGCCACCCAACGGCTGGCCGCCGGCCAGGCCCGAGCTGGATCTCGGGATTGCCCCTCGAGCTGGGTCGGCGCCGCTGCCGATCACCTCCTCGCGGGCGGCGCATCTGTGGGATGCCTTGTGCCAGGGCTACCGGGGCCTTGGATTCGACCAGGTAGCCGACGAGGTGTTCCGCGCGCTAGTGTGTGCGCGGGTCATCGAACGAGCCTGTCACGATTTCTGTGTAAGTCAGAGGTGATTTGACTACGAGTTGTATTCTAGCACAATGGGATTCGCCCAGGGAATAGTCTGGCGAGTGTGTTGAGCGCCACAGTCCAGTTGTGCGTTCCAGTACCCGAATAGCCTCCTCTCTCGCTGGAGATGTTGCGCAGCCCGAGGTACAGCAACTTCATCGCGGCGTCCTTGTCCGTGAAATGACCACGGTTCTTGGTGATCTTGCGCAACTGGAAGTTGATCGACTCGATCGCATTGGTGGTGTAGACGATCTTGCGCAACTCCACCGGATAGTCCAGGAACGGAACGAATTCCCCCCAGGCGTTGTGCCACACGTCAATTGCACCCGGATATTGGGCGCCGAATTGCTGGTCGAACTCCTTGAGTGCGAGTTCGGCTCCATCGACGGTCGGCGCACTGTAGATCGCCCGCATCGCGGTGGCGACCTTCTTGCGGTCCTTATAAGACACGAAGCGCATCGCATTCCTAATGACGTGCACGACGCAGGTCTGCACCACGGTATCGGGATAGATCGAGCGGATCGCATCAGGCAGACCGGTCAGCCCGTCGCAGCAGGCGATGAGGATGTCGCGCACCCCGCGGTTGCGCAGGTCGATGACGACCTTCTGCCAGAACTTCGCCCCCTCGGAGTCCTGGATCCAGCAGCCCAAGGCGTGTTTGCGGCCCTCCAGATCCACGCCAATGGCCAAATAGGCGACCTTGGTGGTGATGACCCCGTTGTCGCCGATCCGCAGCCGCAGCCCATCGATGTAGAGGATCGGGTAGACCTCATCGAGCGGGCGGGCCTGCCAGGCCTTGATCTCATCGACCACCACCTCGGTGATATTGGAGATCAACTCCCGCGACACCGACGCCCCATAGACCTCCTGCAGGTGGGCTTCGATATCGCGGGTGGTCATTCCCCGTGAATACAGCGACAACACCACCGAATTGATGTTGTTGAGCCGGCGGGTCTTCTTCGGCACAATCGCCGGCTCAAACGAGCCGTTGCGATCACGCGGCGCATCGATCTGCACCGGGCCGTTGACGGTGGTCACCGTTTTCGGCGTGGTGCCGTTGCGCGAATTTCCCGATCCGCGTCCGGCCGGATCGCCGGCCTCATAACCCAGATGGTGGGTTAGCTCCGCATTCAGCGCCCGCTCCAGCACGGCCTTAGTCAGCTGGTTCAGCAAACCGTCCGCGCCGTCGATCGGGGTCCCGGTCTTCACCGCATCCTTAATCAACGAGTCCAGCGTCTCTTCGGTGAACATCTCGGCCAGCCGCCGCGCCGCGGTCGTCTCCTCAGCCGGCATCTGCATGGTCTTGGTCACAAAACACTCCTTCTGTCCGCCCAACGGCGGTCCGATGATGGACCACCCCGGACTTACACAGATGGAATGACACGCCCCATCGAACCGACCAGCAAGATCGACTCGGCCCGGGTCCTGCAGGAGACCGGGGTGGCCGCCCCGTCATACCCCACCTTGAACCGCCGCCTACCAGTTTATGCCAAAGATGGCTTCCGGGAACGCCTTTCGGCGGCGTGTGCGGCACACGCCGATCTGGGGCCGGCCACGTTGGTGTTGTATGACGTGACGACGCTGTACTTCGAAACCGACACCGCTGACGGGTTCCGCGAGCCCGGATTCTCCAAAGAACGACGCCTCGAACCCCAGATCACCGTCGGATTGCTCACCGATGCCTCAGGGTTCCCGCTCACGGTGCGCGCCTTTGAAGGCAACAAAGCCGAGACCGCCACCATGCTGCCGGTGCTCAACGCGTTCAAAAAAGCTCACCAGCTCACCGACATCACGGTGGTCGCTGATGCCGGGATGATCTCGGAGGCCAACCAAATCGATATCACCGCCGCCGGATTGACCTACATCCTGGGTGCGCGGCTGCCCTACCTGCCCGATGTCGTGCGCGAGTGGCACGACCAACACCCCGACCAGGCCGTTCCCGATGAGCTGATCTTGACCCAGCCCTGGCCAGCCACCAGCCGGGAAAAGACCCGCGGGATCCCCGACCGGGTGATCCACTACCAGTACCGTCACGACCGGGCGCGGCGCACGCTGCGGGGCATCGATGACCAGATCACCAAAGCCCAGCGTGCCGTTGAGGGCAAAGCCCCGGTCAAACGCAATCGGTTCATCACCCTGAGCGGAGAAACCAAGGCCATCGACCGCGACCTGGAAGCCAAGGCCCGCGCCCTGGCCGGCTGGAAGGGCTACACCACCAACCTCACCGAGCAGACCCCAAAGTTCATCATCGAGGCCTATCACCGCTTGTGGCGCATCGAAAAGAGCTTTCGGATGTCCAAGCACGACCTACAAGCCCGCCCGATCTATCACCACAAACGGGAATCGATCGACGCCCACCTGAGCATCGTGTTCGCCGCGATGGCCCTCACCCACTGGATCGAGCACCGAACAGGTTGGAGCATCAAGAAATTCGTGCGGACCGCACGGCGCTACCGCACCATCACCATCCAAGCCGGAAAGCAGACACTGACCGCCGCCGACCCCATCCCCGACGACCTCGCCCAAGCACTAGCAGAAATCCACGCCAGCGGCGGTGCGCACTAATTTGATAAAAGTCGGGTGACCGACGAGCGCCTCGACCTCGACGCGGACGATCCGCGCCGCCCGATCCTACTGGCGGTTTCCGACAACGGGCCGCCGATGACCGCCCACGACACCCGCGCTTTCATGGCCCTGATGGCCATCGTCCAACACCATGGTCGCCCCGGCGTGCCACAAGACCAAGCGTGGATCGAATCGTTCTTCGGCCACATCAAGTGCGAGTGGCCGCACCTGGAGGCCATCACCGACCCGGCGCTGCTGGAAACCGAACTCGCAAGGGTGCGAACCGAATACAATTGCGTCAGGCTCCACGAAGCGATTGGCTATGTGACCCCCGACGACGAGCACGCCGGCAGTGGAGAGGCTATCCGCCAGGCCCGTCGTGACGGCCTCGACCGAGCACGCCAACGCCGCCTGGACTACCATCGTCGAACCAGCACCAACCCCACCGGGGAGACGCCATGCATTGGGTAATTTCCCGCGCGATCTCTGCGGTTAAGTCAGAAACACCTCACACGGTGTCGGGGAACACCGCGCTCACCGAGGCCGGTAGGCCTTTAAGGCCGTCGCAGACCAGGAAGAAGATGTCAGCTACGCCGCGGTTGCGCAACTCGGTCAGCACGGCCAGCCAGTACTTCGCTGATTCAGCGTCACCTTCACCGGCCCACATGCCCAGCACGTCACGGTGCCCGGCCAGATCCACCCCGATGGCCGCGTAGACCGGCCGCGGTCCGACCTGCCCGTCGCGGATCTCGACATGCAGGGCATCGATGAACACCGCGGCGTACACGCGCTCCAGCGGGCGGGTGTGCCAGGCCGTCATTTCCTCCACAACGCGGTCGGTGATCCGGCTGATGGTGTCCTTGGACACCGACGCACCGTAGATGTCGGCGAAACGGGCGCTGATCTCGCCGGTGGTCAACTCACGGGCATACAGCGAGAACACCACCTCATCGACGTCGGTCAGGCGTCGCTGACGCTTTTGGACGATGTGCGGCTCGAACGTGCCCGCTCGATCGCGCGGGACGTCAATTTCAATGGACCGCACGCATCGGTCAGCACTGCCTTGACGCGGGTTCCGTTGCCGGAGTTGCCGCTTGCATACCCGGCCGGATCGTGGCGGGCATAGCCGAGATGCTCGGATAATTCCTCATCAACGGCGGTTTCGATGACCGTCTTGATCATCGCTTTGAGTAACCCGCCCGGCCCGGTCAGCGCCACGCCGGCCTCGCGGGCCTGGCGCACCCACTCCCGGGCGACCTCGAGCTCGTCGACCTCACGGCTACCAGGGACATCGATCGCCGCCATGGCGGCGGCCTTGACTTCAGGGTTCTGTGATGGCTGCACAGCCACGACAGGCTCGGTCATTAAACGACCTTTCCAGCCCCGACACACCGGGACCGATCAGGCCGTTAACACCCTTATTGCGACAGTCCCCTCAAATCAGAAAATCTCTGGTCTCCCCTGGGCGGTTCAGTGCGCTACTGTTGGTATCTGATACCCAATGTACGAGGAAAGGCGCTTACCATGGTTGAGGGCGACATGGGACCTGGCGGGCTGGCTGTTGCCGCGGCCCCGGTGGTGGAGTCTCGCTACCCCAAGACGCGGCGGATACGTTTCCCGTTCGCTCAAAGCAGCAAGTACTACGTCAACAACGACATGGTGTTTAGCCACTTCGTGGCTAACTTGTCGGGGTCGTTCCCGCCGGGAGAAGAGATGTTCATTCGCTCAGTGCGCCGGTTTGCTGATGAGATCACCGATCCGGTGTTGAAGAAGCGGGTGGCGGGTTTTATCGGTCAAGAATCGGTGCACGGCCAGCAGCACCGGGCGATCAACGAGAAACTCATCGAGATGGGGTACCCGATCGCGTGGTGGGATTCGGAGAAGTTCGTTGATTGGGTGAAACGCGTTGAGGAGTTCTTGCCTCCGCGGATCCCTTTGGCGGTGACAGCGGCTGCCGAACACTTCACCGCCGTACTTGCAGAGCGGGTACTTGGTGACGAGGAGATTCAGGCGATCCCGGGCGAGCTGGAGATCTGGAATCTGCTTAATTGGCATGCGATCGAAGAGTTGGAGCACAAGTCGGTGGCATTCGATGTGTTCCAGACGGTGGGCGGCACCGAGAAGGTGCGCCGGCGTGTCATGGCGGTGATGATTCCCCTGCTTTTGTTACTGCTCCTCGGGGTTACTGCCTACTCGGTGTCCAAGGACCCCGAAGCGCGTCGCCGGCCGCTGCGCGTAGTGCGAGAAACCTACCGGCTCTACCGCGGCCCACTGCTACGGGGACTCATCCCTGAGCTGCGCGTCTACCAGCGGACCGGGTTTCATCCCGATGACATCGACACCGGTGCATTACTGGAACGCTGGCAAGAGGAACTGTTCGGCACAGAAGGAACCCTCGTGGGCTATCTCAGGTAGCTACCTAAAGCGGGTGACAACAATTGAACTGGGAGGGCCCCATCAGCGCGGGGGCCTGTCCTGGACGCGCGTCCCCGGGGCTGATGCGGCCTGTCTAACACCCGCCGGGCTGCAGCCGGGCGTGCGGCATTCATCGAGTCGACCCCGACTAAGGGAGCCACCATGCACGCGACCGCCACCACCACCGTTGCCCGCCCGATCGAGTCCGTCTGGGCAATCCTGACCGATCACGAAGGTATGTCGAACTGGGGCCCAGGGGTGACCGTGACCATCGACCGGCCTGGCAGTCCCGAGCCGAACGGTCTTGGCGCTGTGCGTCGGATCAGTACGCCCGGCCCAGGACCGGCGATGACCGAAGAAGTGGTGGCCTTCGAGGTCCCGAACCGGTTCGGTTACGCCGCCCGCTCAGGCGTACCCATCCCCGGTTACCAGGGCGAGGTACGCCTCACTCAACACGAGGGGCAGGGAACCCGCATCGACTACACATTGTCGTCCACAGCGTCGTTCCCGCCGGTGAAGCTCGTGCTCGCGGCTCTAAGCCAGGTACTGCTGCGGCTGCTCGCCCGGGCCGCGGCGAAGTCCTGAGTCTAAAGGCACCGGCATCTCGGACGTCTTGCGGCACGGAGGAGCATCGGGGCGGCTCACACCGAACGTGCGGATCGCTCGTTCACTAAGCTCGAACGGGACGCTGAACGGCATCAACTGTGCCTTGCGTACCCGATTCAGTAGCGTCTGTGGCGCACGATGCCAAGCTTGTCGGCCACCGACCGGCAGCGTGCGCCCGTCGACCTGCTCGGCAGGATCCAGCAGCCTCAGGCCGATCAACATCCGACGCGCCATCGATCGGCCCATCCCCGTGGTGGCCACCCGATCTGTGTTTCGTCAAGTGCCTTGGGCCCACTGTCGTCGTGAATTTTGGCCCTACCGTGGATCAGGTGGTGCGTTTGGTGCGGTTGGTCGTGTTGCTGGTGCGTAGCCGGTAGGACTTGGTGCCGGTCTAGATGATGTGGGCGTTGAAGGTGATGCGGTCGACGATGGCGGCGACCAGGCGCGGGTCGGGGAACACGGTGCCCCACTCGCTGAACGGGAGATTGGTCGCGATCGCCACCGAGGCGCGTTCTTCGCGTTCGGTGATGATCTGAAACAGCAATTCCTCCGCGGGAGTCGATTTGGACGTATCCGAGTTCATCGAGGCAGAGCAGATCCAAGCGCCCGTACCGAGCCAAGACGCGGGAGAGGACACGTTCATCGGCGGCTTCGACGAGTTCGTTGACCAACTGGGCGGTGGTGACGTAGCGGACCCGACGTCCCTGCTCGCAGGCCGCCCGCCCGAGCCCGATGAGCAGGATGCTTCTATGTCTGTCAAGCCGCCGTTCTGGTGGTGGTTGATTGCGCGTGGGTCTGCATGATGCGGTAGACCTCTCGGGCGATGGCGCGTTTGAGGCAGCGATTGATGTCGCGGGGAGTTTTGCCCTCGGCGGTGCGTCGCGCGGCGTAGGCCTTGGTGGCCAGTTCGAAGCGCAGTCCGGTCAAGCAACGGTGTGCAATGCGCGGTTGAGCTGGCGATCCCCGGCCCGGTTGAGGCGATGGCGCACGGTAGCGCCGCTGCTGGCGGGGATGGGAGCCGCGCCGGCTAACTAAGGCGGCGAATGCGGCTTCACTGCGGACGCGGTCGCGGTGTGACCAGGAAATGAGCAGTTGCGCTGCGGTGATAACGCCAATACCGGGTCGTTCAAGCAGTTGTGGGCAGGCGGCGGCTACGAGGAGCTCGAGTTCGGTTTCGTGTTCTGCTGCTTCAGCTTCGAGCATGAGTGCACGCCGCGCGGTGGCCCGGATCGCACGCACCGTGGCCCGGTGTTCGATGGAGTGTGATGGCAAGGTGCGGAGGCGTGCGCAGCGGTTGAGCTGTTCGTCAGTGGTGCCGCGGCGCAGCTGATCGCGCAGCGCCTGGGGGCGTTGACGATCATGGCTTTGAGTTGTCTGATAGCTTTGGTGCGAGCCAGGATTGCGCCTTCGCGTGCGGTCAGCAGGACGCGCATGGCTTCTCTGTCGCCGCGAGCCCGTGGGGCTGCCAGATGCTCAAGGGTTAGCGCTTCGCGGGCAGTTCGTACCGCATCGAGATCATCGGATTTAGCTCCGTCGCGACGGGCGGGACGTGCCGGGCGGTCGATCTCCACGACCCATTCGCCGCGCTTGAGCAGGTGGGTGGTCAACCCTGCCCCGAAACTGCCGGTGCCCTCGACGGCCCAGACCCGCCGACCCCGCGCGTGCGCAGCGGCGAACGCGTCGAGCTCGCGAAATCCAAACGCGTCAGTGGCCACGGTAAGGCGTTCCTTGAGTCCACCGGTAGCGGTGATGACCGCGGCGGTGTGCGAGTCGCGGTGGGTGTCGACGCCGATGACGAAGTCGACTTTGTCTGCCAGCATGGGTGTCATGGCGTTCTCCACATCTGTTGGGTGCATCAGGTTGGCACCGGCCCTGGATGGGATCACCGTGTGGCAAGACTGTGATGAGGCACGGCCCGACATTCGGGTCGGCCAGGCGTCTGATCAGGCCAGTCGTGGTGGGCCAGGCCGGTGCCGGTCACCATCGACGACATATCCAAAGCAAGGGCACCTGCCGCGCGGGGTGGGCCAATGAGTCTTTAGGGTCAGTCGCGGTCACCGACACCGACCCTTCCACTTGGCGGCGCCGGAACTCTTCCGAGTCCGTTTTCAAGACTCACAATGGGTTTTGCCGGTGCCGGAGTCACCGAGCAGCACGACGAGCTCGCCGGCATCCATGTAGTGCCCGGCAGCGAGCTGCCCCAGCGTTGCAGGTGCGATACCGGTCACGGCGTCGCTGTTGAACTCCGCCAACCGTTTCGGCCCGGGGAACTTGGCCTCGTTGACGGAGCGAGCTAGGCGTCGTTCGGTGCGGTCATCGACCTCTGCGGCCAAGACCTCGGCCAGATAGAGCAGATGGGTGTGACGTTGCCGTGCGGCGATCTCGGCCAGCCGAGCGGCTTCGGTGCGCACGGTGGGCAGGTGCAACTCACGGGCCGAAGCCCCGATCGAGGCCTGCGCCGCGGCATCGGTGCTCACCGGCTTGCTGGCGGTGGTGGCCATGATTCGCTTCCGGTCAGCAGGTCGTCGTAATCGGTCAACGACGGAGCGGGACGGTCGTAGCGGGCCAGCGCACCGAGCGGAACCACCGGCGCGATCGCCGCCGTATCGCGGCGAGCGTCGATGAGTCCGGCCTGGTCCATCGCGGCGGTCAACGCCGAGGCGGCCATCGTGCGGTGCGCCAACAGGACTGTGATCAGCGCGCGGGTTCCGGCGGCGTCACCGCGCGCCGTGCGAGCAGCGTCCCAGTAGGCCGGTGGCTGGGAGCCTGTCACGATTTCTGTGTAAGTCAGAGGTGATTTGACTACGAGTTGTATTCTAGCACAATGGGATTCGCCCAGGGAATAGTCTGGCGAGTGTGTTGAGCGCCACAGTCCAGTTGTGCGTTCCAGTACCCGAATAGCCTCCTCTCTCGCTGGAGATGTTGCGCAGCCCGAGGTACAGCAACTTCATCGCGGCGTCCTTGTCCGTGAAATGACCACGGTTCTTGGTGATCTTGCGCAACTGGAAGTTGATCGACTCGATCGCATTGGTGGTGTAGACGATCTTGCGCAACTCCACCGGATAGTCCAGGAACGGAACGAATTCCCCCCAGGCGTTGTGCCACACGTCAATTGCACCCGGATATTGGGCGCCGAATTGCTGGTCGAACTCCTTGAGTGCGAGTTCGGCTCCATCGACGGTCGGCGCACTGTAGATCGCCCGCATCGCGGTGGCGACCTTCTTGCGGTCCTTATAAGACACGAAGCGCATCGCATTCCTAATGACGTGCACGACGCAGGTCTGCACCACGGTATCGGGATAGATCGAGCGGATCGCATCAGGCAGACCGGTCAGCCCGTCGCAGCAGGCGATGAGGATGTCGCGCACCCCGCGGTTGCGCAGGTCGATGACGACCTTCTGCCAGAACTTCGCCCCCTCGGAGTCCTGGATCCAGCAGCCCAAGGCGTGTTTGCGGCCCTCCAGATCCACGCCAATGGCCAAATAGGCGACCTTGGTGGTGATGACCCCGTTGTCGCCGATCCGCAGCCGCAGCCCATCGATGTAGAGGATCGGGTAGACCTCATCGAGCGGGCGGGCCTGCCAGGCCTTGATCTCATCGACCACCACCTCGGTGATATTGGAGATCAACTCCCGCGACACCGACGCCCCATAGACCTCCTGCAGGTGGGCTTCGATATCGCGGGTGGTCATTCCCCGTGAATACAGCGACAACACCACCGAATTGATGTTGTTGAGCCGGCGGGTCTTCTTCGGCACAATCGCCGGCTCAAACGAGCCGTTGCGATCACGCGGCGCATCGATCTGCACCGGGCCGTTGACGGTGGTCACCGTTTTCGGCGTGGTGCCGTTGCGCGAATTTCCCGATCCGCGTCCGGCCGGATCGCCGGCCTCATAACCCAGATGGTGGGTTAGCTCCGCATTCAGCGCCCGCTCCAGCACGGCCTTAGTCAGCTGGTTCAGCAAACCGTCCGCGCCGTCGATCGGGGTCCCGGTCTTCACCGCATCCTTAATCAACGAGTCCAGCGTCTCTTCGGTGAACATCTCGGCCAGCCGCCGCGCCGCGGTCGTCTCCTCAGCCGGCATCTGCATGGTCTTGGTCACAAAACACTCCTTCTGTCCGCCCAACGGCGGTCCGATGATGGACCACCCCGGACTTACACAGATGGAATGACACGCCCGTGGCTGGCGGTGAACACCCCGCGCCCCTTGGCCTGAGCCAGCGCCGTCGCTCCCGGCAGCGCGCCGGGTTTGGTCACCAGCACCTCCAGGTAGTGATCCAGGCACAGCACCTCGACGTGGCGTCCGACCGCCCGATCGTGGCGCGCCACCACCCGAGGCCCGTCGTAGACCTCGACACCACGAGCACTCAGCCGCGCCGGAAGCCGTCGACCAGCGTAGCGTGCCGGCACGGAGTAAAGCACTGCCGCACTGACACTCTGGCGCGTTTGTCGACACGAGCAGCCAGCAGACGGGCGCAGTCGAACACCTCGTCCGGCAACCCCATCAACGAGTCGTGCTCGGCGGCGAACGCCGCACCGACGGTAACCGGGCGCCCGGTGATCACCCGGTCGTCGTCGAGACGGTCGGCGACCGCGATCAAGGCGTTGAGGTCGGCCAGCGAGGCCCCCGCCGGGACCGGGACGAGGTGGCGGCGGCGAAAGCGTCCAAACTCGCCCTCCACTCCGCCCTTCTCATGGGCGCCGCCCAGGCCCGGGCGGCAGAAGAACGAGTCGAACCCGTAGTGGCTTCGCAGGGCGATGAACCGTTCGGACTCGGCCCGGTCGCGGCCCTTGAGAACCCGGATGACGGCGGGCTTGAGGTTGTCGTAGCGGATCCGCCCCGGCACCCCACCGAAGTACTCGAAGCCCAACACGTGGCCCTCCACAAACGCCTCCTGCGCCTGAGTGCCGAACGCGACGTGAAGGCTTTGCCCGGTGCGATAATCGCATCACCAAGGGCTTGGCGCACCGTCCGACGATGCGTGCCGTGCCGGTCTGCCAACTCGCGGATCGACAGGCCCTCAACCCGCCGATCCCTCCTGATCTTCTCGAACAACTCCACGCGTGACCGCATCCTGACCGACCCTCCCTGAGCGCCAGGAACGACGGGCGACAGGAACGATCTGAACGAGCATGGGGCCAACATTCGTGACGACACACCGCCCCACCCCGCCGGCAATGATCACCACCCCGGTGGGGCCAACATTCGTGAAGAACAACGGCCAAAGTGGGGCCAGATCAGGTGACCACACTCACCGATCCAAATCTCGCTTTCATCGGTCTTCGATGCCTTACAGCAGTGAGTGTGGCATTCCCCCGAGACCGTGGAGGCATCAGCTATAAGGAGTAGCGATGTCAGAGAAACGGAAGAAGTACGACCGGGAGTTCCGTGAGGGGGCTGTTCGGATCGTGCGTGAGACGGGTAAGTCGATCGCCCAGGTCGCGCGGGACCTGGGGATCCACGAGGGCACTCTGGGAAATTGGGTTGCCCAGGATCGAGAGGCGCGTGAGGGTCGTGGGGAGCTGACCCGCGACGATCTCGCCGAGCTCAAGCGGTTGCGGGCCGAGAACGCCGAGCTGCGGATGGAGCGTGATGTCCTCAAGCGATCAGTGGTCCTGTGGGTGAAGGAGGCGACGAAGTGAGCGTGGCACGCTTCATCGCTGACCAGAGGGCCAAATACCGGGTGCCGCATACGGTTACGTGCTTTCTGTTGGGGGTCAGCATGGCGTGGTTCTACAAGTGGATCAACCGTGCCGACGATCCTGATGGGTTGCACACCGACACCGATCGGCGCCGCGTTGCACTCGATGCCGCGGTCGCTGCGGCGTTCAAGGCGGCCAAGGGACTACATGGTTCACCACGGCTGGTCGATGACCTGCGTGATCTTGGTTGGCAGGTGTCGGAGAAAACGGTGGCCGACTCGATGCGCCGCCAGGGTTTGGTGGCGCGCCGCATCAAGCGCCGCAATGGGCTTACCAAACAGGACAAGACGGCACCGAAGTTCCCCGACCTGGTCAAACGAGACTTCACCGCGGCCGCGCCGAACTGCAAATGGGTCGGTGACATGACCGAGATTCCGACCGAGTCCGGGCAGAAGCTGTATTTGGCGACCGTGATCGATCTGTATAGCCGCCGGCTGCTGGGCGCGGCCATGGGCTTACACCCAGATGCCGAGCTGGCGTGCGCGGCCATCAAAATGGCCGTGGCCGCCCGCGGTGGCCGCCGAGTGATCTGGCGCGACGAGGAGTCCGAGCGGGTCATATTCCACACCGATCGCGGCAGCACCTATACCGCGGGCGCGTTCACCGCACTGTGCCGGAAGTTGGGGATTCGGCAGTCGATGGGCCGGGTCGGATCGTGTTTCGACAATGCTGCCGCAGAGGCATTCTTCTCCTCACTCGAATGGGAAGTGTTGTCCCGCAATCGTTTCCGTGATACTATCCAAGCGCAGGCCGTGGTCATCGACTGGTGCTACACCTTCTACAACCACCAACGCCGGCACAGCGCCGCCGACGGGCTCTCACCCGTCAACTACGAGATCAGGGAATCCAAGACCAAGCCGGAAGCGGCATAGGAAACCCTCCACGATTTCGGGGGAAGCACAGTGCGCAGCTTCTTGGTCACCTGCCGACGTGCGGCTGAGGGGGTCCCGTTTAGTGGTCCAGTCGCTATGCGACTTGGGGTTGGTGGGTCGTGGTCCACTGTAGAGCGAACTCGGTGGGGGTGAGTTCGCCATGGGCGGTGTGGGGTCGGTTGGCGTTGTAGTCACGGCGCCAGTCCTCGATGATCACGCGGGCTTCCAGGAGCGAGTCGAAGCGCCAGGCGTTGAGCAATTCATCGCGGAGCCGGCCGTTGAACGACTCGACCCAGGCGTTCTGCCATGGCGAGCCGGGATCGATGAATAGTGAAACGGCGCCGTTGAATCGGCACCAATCGTTGACGGCGCGGGCCACGAACTCCGGACCGTTGTCAAAGCGCACATAGGCTGGCGCGCCGTGGGTGAGGGCCAGACGGTCTAAGACGGCAACGACGCCGTCAGCGTCGATGCGGCGATCAACCTCAATGGCGAGAGCTTGGCGGGTGAACTCGTCGATCACGTTGAGCAGCTTTAGGGCGCGGCCATCAGCGGTGGTATCGAATTGGAAGTCCATCGCCCAGATCACGTTCGGTCGGATCGGTGACATCGCCCCCACGACGACACCGATGCCGGTCAACCGCTTCTTCTTGCGGCGCTGCGGGACCCGCAGGCCCTCCTCACGCCAGAGGCGGCGGATGCGCTTGTTGTTGGCCTGCCAACCAGCGCGGCGCGCCATCTTGGCGGCCCGCCGCCACCCCCAGCGGGGCCGGTCGGTGGCAAACCGGCGCAGCCAGGTGCGTAACTCGGCTTCCTCGGTGCTCATCGGCGGTGGGGCCAGGCGCATCGTGGATCGGTGGATGCCTACCACCGTGCAGGCGCGCCGTTGTGACACCCCGAACCGGTCGCGCAGCATATCCACGGCGCTGCGCTTGCGGTTCGGAGTTAGAAGTTTCCCGCCGACAGCTCCTTGAGCATGTCGATGTCAAGAGCCTGGTTAGCGAACATTTTCTTGAGCCGCGCATTCTCGGCCTCTAGTTCCTTGAGCCGCTTGGCGTCGCTGGCCTTCATGCCGCCGTATTGGGCCACCCAGCGATGCCAGGTCGACTCGGCGACCTCCAGGTGACGGCACACCTCGTCGAGTTCCTGGCCCGACGCCAGCAGCTTGTTGCCCTCGGCGAGCTTGCGGATGATCTGATCCGGCGTGTGCCGCCGGCGCTTCTTCGATGTCATGTCGTTGCCGATTCTTCCTGCCCGGCACACCGGGCAACAGAGTCACACAACAACTGGACCACTACGAGGGGCTCACCTCACGGCCATGTGGATTTTGCCCTCCACATCGGGCAAGCCGCCGTAACGGCCACACGCTCAAAATAGCTGAGGCACCACCACCAGCTACGCGCTCACAACAGGCAAGGCACGCCGATCTATCGCGCTGGACGCCACCGTCCGATACGATCGGTACCTGGAACCGAATGTATGGGTAAACCTAACGTGGTCATGTCAACGGAGCCTGGGCCACTGCAAATGCGGTCAGCGCGGGGTATCGGTATCCCGGCGTGCCGCGGTTACTTTGCCGTTTCGCAAGGAGAACGAAGTACTGCATCAGCTGCCGATGCTCCTGAACCTTTTAAGCAGATGAGGTGTCGAAGTATGTGGGTGATCTCCTCAACTACATGGACGCGCCCGACTGCTACACCATCGTTGCCCTTCGCACTGGCGCGGATGTCAGGGAACTGCCTTTCGCCGATTCCGCGCTGGGCTACTTCCAAGGGGTTGAACCCTGTTTTACCAATCGATGACGGCCCTGCGTTTCATGACCAAGACATCCCGCGGCCAACTAATAGCGGCTCTGGTACCTTACCAAGGCAATCTCCGGAGGTGTCGAATCTTACATACTTAGTAAAGGCCAAAATTGCTGATGCTCGCCTATAAGCTCCTATCCCTTAAGGATATTCCCTTGCGCTCTCACAGGTGTATATTTGCCCAAAGCGGAGAAACGCTGTGGTTCGCTCGCGTATCGCGCAGTCATATCACCCCGGCGGGCGCCATATGACAACCATATCGGCATCTAACACCATAGAACTACCACCTGAGGTGGTCTTCGACTACGTTTCTGACTTCCGGTGGATGCCGGAGTGGGTGTTTGGCTTGCATACCGTTGAGCCGGTCGGGGAACAATCCGTGGGCCTGGGCACCAAATTTACTGGGAGCGGCAAGATCGGTCCCATTGGGATGACCGGAACAGGTCGGATCCGCGAGTGGCAACCTAACAGACTCTTCACCGTGGAGGTTTTCACAAACAACGGGATTAAAGCATCATGTACCTCCACTCTGACACCGATAGAGCCTGAACTGACACACGTCGACATAACAGTCGGCTACTCTTTTCCGGGAGGACTAACCGGCAAATTTATCCAACGCGCTATCGAGCCGCTACTTGGTTCGGGTATCCGCTCTACTGTACGGACTCTTCGCCGACGGTGCTTAAGTGCTTCCTGCTAAAAAGATTTTCTGCCGATCGAGGGCAGACAACCATCAATTTCACCATCCCAATTGCGCTCAAGCAAAACATGGTTGCAACGCCGCACCTTGGCGCTAGTGGTACGTATGATCAGAAAGCGCAAGCCACATTGATGTTGGCTGCGCGCATAACGCTAAAATTTGGTTATCTTAAATCGAGTGTAGCTAGCTCTCGGAGGTAAAGCGTATTTAGACTTGCCACTTACCCAGTGTACGATTAGTGAGGGATAGGCGGTGAGAACTATTCCGTCGGCGCTGGACAAAACGGTGCTGCGTCGGACGCCGTTCAATGAAAGCACTGATCGTGCGGTCCGCTCACTGGTGTCGAATTGGTCAGGCGCTTTTTGGCGCGCCGTCACGGATGGGTCTGGGTGTTGATCGTTGGGCCTCTGGGCCGCTGCTAGATCCTACGTAATTACCCAAAAAGATGTGGCCGTGGAGCACCCGGCCGAACCGACACAGTCACCGTTGGCCAACATGACGCTCACGTTAAGCAAACCCAAGGACATTACGAGGCACTCAGTCGGAGTAATGCCGAGATCACCATCTCATATCTCGATGAGACCGGACAGACGAGGCTCTATATCGGAGCGTCGCCGTGGAGCATTACGGTTAAGACCAGCGATATCGGCTTTGCTGCCGGAGCGACAGCCGTGTCAGCTGATGGGCCATTGACGTGCAGAATCAGGGTGGACGGACGTCTCGCTGATTAGAAGACTGACGTGGGGACACGGCCATCGGTGAGTTGCAGTCTTCTGGCGTTCCGTAAGGCCACCGGCTAACGGAGAGGGTTTCTAGTCAGTGCGGAATGATTCACGGCTTTCAACTATCTCGGCCTGGGTTGGCAAATCCCGGCTACTGATTGTGGGTATTTGGATACTACTTGTACTCGGCTCGAACTTGTATGCGCCCTCGCCCGAGAGAATGGTTGTCGAGCACGGTCGTCCTATCCTCCCAAGTAACACGGTTTCTGGCCAGGCGATGCAGCGGATAGGCGAAGCCTTCGGCGAGTCGTCATCCAGCAACGAGTCGGTTCTCATTGTCGAGAAGAACAAGCAATTTGACGACGACGACCGCCAATTCCGAATTGTACTCCTGCATAAATTGGTGGCCCCATAAGAAAAGTGTCGAGTCGGCATTCGATACCTGGTCCGATCCACAGGCCATCGCGGTAAGCGAGAGCCCTGATAAGCAGCTGGCTTTCGTGCAGCTACACTTGGCTGGTGATCTGGGCACACCAACCGCATTCACGTCGGTAAATCAAGTAAAGTCGACCATCGATTCAGTAAAGAAGCCAGACGGCACCGCGATCTACCTTACTGGACTAAGCCAGGGAGCCTTCGACCAAATTCAGTCGGTCATGCACGATGTAGCAGTAATCGGCACCCTATGCGTAATTTTAGTTGGCATTTTACTCTTGTTAATTTATCGCTCAATGTTTATCGCACTCTTGCCGCTATTTACATTTTGGCTCGCCATCGGTGCAGCAACGCCGATAGTGAGCTTACTAATACAGGCGGGTCTGCTGCCCTCCTCGATGTTCACCAACGCGTTGATGAGCGCACTCATGCTCGGCGCGGGCACTGACTATTCGATCTTTTTCATTGGGCGGTATCAAGAGGGACGGCGTAACGGCCTCGATACTAACCTCGATTTTGCGCGCCGGTGGGGTGCGGCGGTGCTGAGCCCCGAAAGTCGCTGAATTGCTGTTGTTTTGGGCTTGGGGCAGGTTCGATCGGCCCGTGTCGCCGGGGTGGGCGGGCTTTCCCAGGGCCGCGGGTCTTTCGGGCTGTCAGGCACGGTGGTGGGGTTGTTCAGGGGAAGGCGGCGCGGAGGCGTTGCCAGGCGGTCGCGATGGCCGCGGCCCAGCGCCAGGTGGCGTCGATGCGCAGCCGAAGTTGGCGGGCGCCGCGGGTGATGCGGGCCGCGACGTGCAGCACCCGGTAGCGGAAGGCGTGGATTTCGCAGCGGGCCAGCTCCGGTGTGCCGGTGAAGCCGATCAGTTGGGCCCAGGCGACCAGGTCAGCGGCGGCCAGCACGATCTCTAGCCAGGCGGCGTTGGACTGGAAATCATGGCAGGGCAGGTTTGCCAATCCGGCGGCCTTGGCCTCGCGGATGCGGTCCTCGACGCGGGCGTGCTGGCGGTGCCGTAGTTCCAGCCCGGCCAGCTGGCCGGGCACGACCCCGGGCGCGGTGTCGGTGATCAACGCGGTGATGCGCATGCCGTCGATGTCGGTGAAGCGTAGCTGCGCCCCTGGATGGGGCCTCTCCTTGCGCAGGATCAGCCGGGTCCCGGAAGGCCAGGTCGATAGCCTGACCAGGGACGTGGCCTCAGCGACCCACGCCCCCTCGCGCAGGTCACCACCGGAGTCGATCGCCGGATACCAGCCCTCGGCGAGGTGCAGGGTGTCCACGGCATCCCAGACGCGGGCGTCGACGGGGAAACCGAAGGAGAACCCAACCCCCCGGTCGCGGCAGGCCTGGGCGAATCGGTGGGTGGCCCCCGCCGAATCCGAGCGCACCACCACCGCCGGTCCGCCCGGGTTCTGCGGGTCGGGACGCCAATCCGCCGGTAGCGAATCCAATGCCTGTGAGGTGTTTCTGACTTAACCGCAGAGATCGCGCGGGAAATTACCCAATGCATGGCGTCTCCCCGGTGGGGTTGGTGCTGGTTCGACGATGGTAGTCCAGGCGGCGTTGGCGTGCTCGGTCGAGGCCGTCACGACGGGCCTGGCGGATAGCCTCTCCACGGCCGGCGTGCTCGTCGTCGGGGGTCACATAGCCAATCGCTTCGTGGAGCCTGACGCAATTGTATTCGGTTCGCACCCTTGCGAGTTCGGTTTCCAGCAGCGCCCGGGTCGGTGATGGCCTCCAGGTGCGGCCACTCGCACTTGATGTGGCCGAAGAACGATTCGATCCACGCTTGGTCTTGTGGCACGCCGGGGCGACCATGGTGTTGGACGATGGCCATCAGGGCCATGAAAGCGCGGGTGTCGTGGGCGGTCATCGGCGGCCCGTTGTCGGAAACCGCCAGTAGGATCGGGCGGCGCGGATCGTCCGCGTCGAGGTCGAGGCGCTCGTCGGTCAGCAAATCCAACAGGTCCTCGATTTCGAGGGCGTGTTCGAAGACCACCTGCACCTGGGTGGTGGTCTCCTCGACGCTGACCAGGGTGTCGATCCACTTGCGTGACACCATATCGACGATGGCGAAGACGACGCGGCGAGCCCGGGTGAAGTGGGTCGCGTCCCAGATCCAAATCCGGTTGGGCGCCCACACCAGCCAGTCCGGCCAGGGCTTTTTCTCCGACCGGCGCCGTGGTTGAGGTGCCGGCAGGCTCAGCCCGTGGGTGATGAGCACCCGGCGCAGGGTGGCCGGCGCCACCCACACCAGCTGCTGGTAGGAGCCGCGGTGGGCCAGCTTGCGATGCGACCGGTCGATCGGACCCCACTGCTCGACCAGGTCGAGGATCGCGGCCACTTCCTCGGGCAGCAAACCGTGTATCGGGTGCCCGCCCGGGGCGCAGTCGACCAGGGTGCCAGTGTCGCGGCGCCGCGCCCGCCACCGGTGCACCCGCGAATCGGAGACCTGCCACAGCGCACACGCCCAGCTATGGGAGAACCCGGCTGCGACCGCCTCGTCGACCGTCTTGAGGACCAGCTCCTTCGCCTCGGCGGGGACCCGCGCCGGCACCGGTCCGCTCAGCCCCAGCCGGATTTTCCCCGCACAACCGCCAGCTCGATAGCCTGCGCCTTGACCGCCTCGGTCAACTGCGCGATCTCGGATCGTGCCGCCTCCAATTGCCAATCGCGTTGCCGGCCAGGACGCCCCGGCTTGCGGGCCAGGGCGGCCAGTGCGGCGTCTTTGACTGTGCGGCGTATCCCGATCACCGTTGACACGTCGACGGCCCACCTGCGCGCGGCCTCGGCCTGGCTGATCTCCCCGGCAGTGACCTGCAGGAAGATCTCCCACTTCGTCTCCGCCGACAGCTTCATCGGCCGCCGACGGCCGGACTCGTTCGACTCGGGCATGGATCGCTCCTCTCGGATCACCCGAGAAGACTCCCACCCTTGGGTAATTTCTCACCCCGATCTCTGCGGCGAAGTCAGACGCAAACCACCTGCTCAAGGACCGTGATGTGGTCGTCGGCGGTGTTCGAGCCAGCGTTTCCCTTGCGTAACAGCCCGGCCAGCGCCTCGCCGCCGGCGACCTCCGGGCGGTCCAAAAACGCCAGCAGCGGGTGATGGCCGAAGGACTTCTTCCACGTCGGGGCCGCCTCAGCCTTGTTGTCGGAATGGTCGATCACCAGGGTGGCGTCGATGTCGATATAGAGGGGCTGACCACGAGCGGGGGCGGCTCCGGCAGCCCAAGCCGCCGCCCGCGCAGCCGCCCGTGCGGCGCGAACCCCTGGCAGGTGCGCGGCGTCGATACGCTCATCGACCAGCCGCCACATCGTCGTCGTCGAGGCCTTCGCCCCGAACACATGCTCACGATCCCCGCACAGCTGCCCGACCCCGTCGATACAGTCCGCCCCGTCGGCCACCGCAGCAGCCAGATCAGCGAACACCGCCCCCGGAGCATAGGTCCACGGCCCCTTGTAGGTATCCGCCAAAACCGCCGTGACCTGCGCGGACAACCCCGTCAGGTCGGCCAGCTCACGCAACAGCCCCATCCCGGCGTGCGACACCACCCCACGACCGTCCGCCGATACTTTCACCCGCCGCGCCACCGCGATACTCTTCACTTGCGAGGTGCCTCTCACGCATGTACCGATCTTCCTTAGACAAGTAGATCTTCCACTGCGGGACAGGCACTTTCGCGTATCAACACCCAGCTACATCGACATCCCGCGAAAAATCCGGGCTAATGCGGCTTTCACGGCAGCGTACCGCGGGATAGTTCCGGTCAGCGTCGCCCCTGGTCTGACCGTCGCAGGCGGCCTTGCCTGCATGAATCTCACCCAGCTCGATCTATTCAAGACAATTGGACTATTGCGCTGTCGGCATGCTTTTCGCGGTTGCCTCTGCGTTGACGGTGACTCCTGCGGTGCTGCTGATCGGTGCGCAGAGGTTCGGGCTTTTCGAGCCGCGCAAGCGGGCTCGCAGTGCGACGTTGTGGCGACGCATGGGTATTCGGATTGCTCGCTGGCCGGTGCCGATCTTCGTCGCGACCACAGCGGTGCTAGTCCTATTCATGTTAGCTATACCTACAGGGCAGCTAAACAACGACGAGCTTGACTTTGTGCCGAAGAATGTACCTAGTTCGCGCGGATTATCCGCCGCCAAGAAGCACTTCCCGCTGAGCCAGATGTCGCCGGACGTCGTCCTCATCGAGGCCGACCACGATCTGCGCAACTCAGCCGACATTGGTCTACTTGAGAGGGCGGCTCGGACAATCAGCCAGAGGCCCGACGTCAACTCCGTTCAGTAGATTACCCGGCCATTGGGCGTTCCGTTGGACCAAGCATCTGTGACCTACGGAGTGAGCTATGCACGAAGCCTGATATCGCAAAATGCGATCATCATCGATAAGCGCTTAGAGCAGATGCAGCAACTAACTGACAACCTTGGTCAGCTGATTCCGCAGATTGACGGTGTGCAAACTCAATTGGCGAACGCGCATCAAGACATGCAGCAGTTAAGCGCGGCGTCCGCTCAAATTCAGGACACCCTTCGCGGTCTCAATGATCGTGTGAACGACTTTAACCGCCAGATTGGGCAGGTGCGGGAGCTAGTTGATGCTCAGTCAAATTGTGAAGCAGAATCACTTTGCACGCAACTAAAAGCAGCATTGAACTATTTTGACAGTATCAGCAAGATCAATGTACCGATGAAACAGTCGACTCTAAAGTTCACCTCTATCGATGAGAACCTGTATCAATCGACAGAATCCATACCGCTGGTGAAGAGTTCATTGATCGAGATGAATCGCACCGGCATGTCCGGTCACTTTGTTTCTGAGCTCCCGACCGGACGGCGGGGCTGGTGTTCACGGTAGTAGGCGGCCTCCAATTCGGCTGGCGGGATGTCCCCGCAGTACTCGTATAGCCGGCGATGGTTGAACCAGTCGACCCATTCGGCGGTGGCATACTCGACCTGCTCGACGGTGCGCCAGGGTCCGCGGGGTTTGATCAGCTCGGTTTTGTACAGGCCGTTGATCGTCTCCGCGGGCGCATTATCGAATGAATCTCCAACGCTGCGTTTCTGACTTAACCGCAGAGATCGCGCGGGAAATTACCCAATGCATGGCGTCTCCCCGGTGGGGTTGGTGCTGGTTCGACGATGGTAGTCCAGGCGGCGTTGGCGTGCTCGGTCGAGGCCGTCACGACGGGCCTGGCGGATAGCCTCTCCACGGCCGGCGTGCTCGTCGTCGGGGGTCACATAGCCAATCGCTTCGTGGAGCCTGACGCAATTGTATTCGGTTCGCACCCTTGCGAGTTCGGTTTCCAGCAGCGCCGGGTCGGTGATGGCCTCCAGGTGCGGCCACTCGCACTTGATGTGGCCGAAGAACGATTCGATCCACGCTTGGTCTTGTGGCACGCCGGGGCGACCATGGTGTTGGACGATGGCCATCAGGGCCATGAAAGCGCGGGTGTCGTGGGCGGTCATCGGCGGCCCGTTGTCGGAAACCGCCAGTAGGATCGGGCGGCGCGGATCGTCCGCGTCGAGGTCGAGGCGCTCGTCGGTCAGCAAATCCAACAGGTCCTCGATTTCGAGGGCGTGTTCGAAGACCACCTGCACCTGGGTGGTGGTCTCCTCGACGCTGACCAGGGTGTCGATCCACTTGCGTGACACCATATCGACGATGGCGAAGACGACGCGGCGAGCCCGGGTGAAGTGGGTCGCGTCCCAGATCCAAATCCGGTTGGGCGCCCACACCAGCCAGTCCGGCCAGGGCTTTTTCTCCGACCGGCGCCGTGGTTGAGGTGCCGGCAGGCTCAGCCCGTGGGTGATGAGCACCCGGCGCAGGGTGGCCGGCGCCACCCACACCAGCTGCTGGTAGGAGCCGCGGTGGGCCAGCTTGCGATGCGACCGGTCGATCGGACCCCACTGCTCGACCAGGTCGAGGATCGCGGCCACTTCCTCGGGCAGCAAACCGTGTATCGGGTGCCCGCCCGGGGCGCAGTCGACCAGGGTGCCAGTGTCGCGGCGCCGCGCCCGCCACCGGTGCACCCGCGAATCGGAGACCTGCCACAGCGCACACGCCCAGCTATGGGAGAACCCGGCTGCGACCGCCTCGTCGACCGTCTTGAGGACCAGCTCCTTCGCCTCGGCGGGGACCCGCGCCGGCACCGGTCCGCTCAGCCCCAGCCGGATTTTCCCCGCACAACCGCCAGCTCGATAGCCTGCGCCTTGACCGCCTCGGTCAACTGCGCGATCTCGGATCGTGCCGCCTCCAATTGCCAATCGCGTTGCCGGCCAGGACGCCCCGGCTTGCGGGCCAGGGCGGCCAGTGCGGCGTCTTTGACTGTGCGGCGTATCCCGATCACCGTTGACACGTCGACGGCCCACCTGCGCGCGGCCTCGGCCTGGCTGATCTCCCCGGCAGTGACCTGCAGGAAGATCTCCCACTTCGTCTCCGCCGACAGCTTCATCGGCCGCCGACGGCCGGACTCGTTCGACTCGGGCATGGATCGCTCCTCTCGGATCACCCGAGAAGACTCCCACCCTTGGGTAATTTCTCACCCCGATCTCTGCGGCGAAGTCAGACGCAAACCACACCGACTCCGGAACCACTACGTGACGTAGCGCGACCATGGTTGGGCTGCCAGTTGGGCATGTCGTTGGGTGCAGTTGTGGCTGTAGCCCAAGAGGTGGGAGACGACGGGAGGGGGTATTTCGGCGACCAGGTTCTGCAGCGCGGAGTTGCGTGCTCCGAGCAGGTTGATACCTAGGGTGCGCAGCTTCAGCATCATGGAGTGGTGTTCGAGGTGCTTGCCGGGGCGGTGGCCGGGAAATAGCCAGGGGTTGGTGTTCAGGCCTCCAGCGGTCCGGAGGTTGGGTCGGTTGTGCAGGTGGTCTTTGAGCATGTCGGCGAAGGGCTCGGGTATTGGAACAGGTTCGGCGCCAAGTGATATGCGTGTCTCGCCGGCGGCCGTGACGATTGCGGCTGTCGGCAGGGCGACGATTTTGGCCACGGGCTGGGCGTAGAGCAGCAGCAATGTGCCGGCAACGCGGTAGGGCAGTGATTCGGTGTCCCCGTGGAGTAATTCCTTAATCCATGCCAGTCGCTGGTCTTGGGTGAGCAAGCGGGTGTCCTTGGCTTGTGGAGCGTCGAGGTGCAGGGCGGTGTTGACCTTGCTTTTCGAGGCCCACACGACGAAGGTGCGGATCTTGGTACGAGTTGTCGGTCCAGTGGCTAACCACTCGTCGATGTCTTGTTGTCGGCAGGTCGCCGCGGTGCGGTGATGGTTCTCGTGCAACCAGCTGAGGAATTTGATTGTCTCGTTGATCTCTTGTTTGGCCGAATGTGTTGGTCCGTGGGAGCTTTGGCCTGAAGCAGAGGTTCGGCGTAGGCGGTGCAGGTGATGCCAGGTGGCGAATTGCTCGACGGGGGCTCGAACGGCTGGCTCGCAGATCGCGTCGAGTTTGCAGGCCAGCCAGGCCTGGAAACGGGCAAGGGGTTCATCGCGTGGCGGCAGCAGGCCGTTGTGCTCGAGGAGGCTGCGCAGATGGGAGATCTGTCTGCTCTGTCCGGCGGCGTCCAGACCATCGTGGCTGAGTGGGATGTCCTCGCTGGCCAGGCCCATCAGCAGGGCCCGAACGGTAGGGGAGCGTTTCCAGGTAAGGATGCTTTCGGGTCGGTCAACCCCGCAAAGGATTGTCACGATGGTCCCCATGGCGACCGGGTCGGCGGCGTCGTGGACCATCAGAGCAGTGAGGTCGTCGCGAAGCGCGCAGCGGGCGCACTGCCCGCTCCGATACAGCTGGCCTTCGGTGTGGCAGGTTGCGCATCGGTAGTCGTCGGAGATGCCGGCGCATGACAGGCATACCGGTCGAGGATCGGCTCGATTGACCCGACCGGGCAGCACGCCGTCGTGCCCACAAATGGGACAGATGCCGCGGGTGCGCATCGCGGTGTAGAAGCAGCTGTGGCACAGTCGATCAGCGGGCCAGTTCACGCGCAATTGGTTGGCCATCCGGTGGCACCTCGTGCAGCACAAGGCGCCGTCGCGGACCGCAGGCCGTCCGCGACGTGTCGGCGGCCGGTCGGGATCAATCCTCATCGCGGATCACCCGGGCCCGGCGCGGACGCACCGACTTGTTGAGGTCGAACACATTTGGGCGCGCAGTCGTGGTGGATGAGGCGGCTTTCTTGCGGCGGACGTCAGTCGCGGTGATGGTGAGAAGATCCTCGACGCCGCATCCGAAGATGTCGCACAGGGCGGCGAGTAGGTGCAGTGACAACCGTTCAGGCCGTTGGTAAACGATGCGATACACCTGGGGCCGGGACAGCTCGATACCGCGTTCGGCGAGCCGCGGCATCAGGTCGGTGCTGTTGTGCATACCGTGGGCGGCCATGATCTCCGGTAGCCGCCAGGCATAGTCGACGCGACGCTTCACGAGTCCTCCTTGCTGGACGACAGTGCGTCGTTGATGGTGGAGTCCAACGCCCGCCGCAACGTGCGGATGCGGAAATCACTGGACACGCAGGTATATAACGCCGTGGCGCTGGCGTGTTCATGGCCCAATTGGTCCTGGACGAACTTGGCGTCCCATCCATCTTCTATCAGGTGGGTGGCGTAGGAGCGACGCAGCGAATGCAGGTCCAGCCCGGGCGACAACCCGAGGTGGTCGCAATAACGGCGGAATCGGCGCAGGAGGGTATCTTCGGACACCAGCGCTCCGCGCTCGCTGGGAAACAGGTCGATACTGTCATCCATGCAACGCTGTCCGTGCGCCAGCCAATCGGCGATAACCTCCGGCGTCCAGTCAAAGACAGTCAGCACACTGCGGCGTTTGTACGGTGACCCGCGTTTTGCCTTGCCGTAACGGACATGAACCAGCCCGTAGCGTCCGAACTCGCGCCCGTGCGGATTACGAGCGAAGTCAACGGTTTGCAAGTGGCGAAGTTCGTTGAACCGCAATCCATACGAGTAGGCCAGCTTAAACATGACAGCATCGCGGTAGGCCGGCAACCAGCCCTTGCGCGCAGAGGCGGCGATCAACACGACTTGGTCGTCGGCATGGTCAAAGAAATCCTGCAGCTCCTTCTTGGTGAACGCGCGCTTGGCCGGCGATTGTTCGTTGTCTTGCACGTGTGCGGCGGTGTTCCACTCGAAGAAGACCTGCGCCGGGTGGCTACCGAATCTCTGCTCGCACACTCGGTCCCAGCCGTAGTCGGGATGACTGACGTAGGAGCAGAACATCCGCAACGCGTTCTGATACCCGCGGATGGTCGACTGCCTGCGCCGCGATATCGAGCGCAGGTCGCTGAAGAACTCCTCGACCATCGTTGGAGTCCACGTCCACGGAAATTCGTTGGTATACCCCAGGAACCGCTCCACGAGCCGGATCCGCTGATCGATGGTGTCGTGCGCGAGGTTGCGACACAGTTGCTGATTGCGCCAACCGTCGAGCATCTCCCGAACCATCTGCGCCTCGGGATGAAGCAGCGGAACAGAGTCAACGACGTAGAAACGGCCACTCTTGTCGACGGGCAAAACAGCCTCCCGAGCGTGTCTCGTTTGATGAGTTATTGAATCACTCAATGAATCATTACCACATCGGAGCACGTCAGCGCTAGGCGTCTGGGACAGGTCGTGCGGCCTATCGGCGGAGGGCGAAGACCTACACCGGTGGAGTCCTGCTACCGAGGACACCAACATCGCAGGTCAATGCCCATCTCAGAAGGCCAACAGCGCCACTCGGCGGGCCAACCGGAGACGAGGAAAATGATTCATCTGTTGCAATATGCAGACTAACATCATGGATAATGAAGATTATCTATGAAACGTGCGTCGCGACGGCGAGGCGGTTGCACTCGTCGCTCAGCGTGGTGGCCACGGATTTGGCGACGGAATAGGGTGGAACCGATGCGGACGAGCAGGACGCGGCGAAACAGCGTGGACGGCTGAACGTCGATGACCTGCAGCTATGAGACCGATCGTATTGCAGAAGACCGCTACGGGTTAGCTCATAACCCAGGGGCGCCGGGCGACAGGCGGCTCGACACTTCGCTCCGGTGCGGACTCTTCCGGGGCCGGTCATTCTTCCGGAAGCCGTTCTACTGCTGCGTAATTCGGCGACTCAGGTGTGAGCAGGAAAAGATGCGAGGGCCGTCTCCACCTCGTGCAGGTCTCGTTCGTTGCATTGGGCCCAGCGCTGCTCGTCGGCGTCGAGGTGAGCAACGAAGGCATAGCGGTCGCGGATGGCGGCGATCCACTCGTTGATACGCACAGGCCTTGTGAGGTAGCCGATGTCTTCTTGACGGAACTCACGCTCGTCCCGCGGCCTGAGGATCTCCTGCGGGTCGACTGGCTTGGTTCCGCGGCCGTCGACAACGACGTCGCGGTAGACCTTGAGTACCCAGAGCCGGCGGACGAGGGACTCATCGAGTGCACCCGAGGTTGCGAACCATTGCAGATCGTAGAGATCTCGTGCCAGCGACACTCGGCGGTATCGTGCGAGCTTCTCGGCGACGGCCTCCTCGCCGCGCACTACGGGAGTCGTCGGCAGGACGAAGTCGTACCTGTCGTGGATCGGTAGTCGCACCGGATCGAGGATCTCGGGTGCCAGGCTGAGCGCGTGTCGCGCCAGCTCTATCTTGGCACCCAGCTGCGGCCGGCCGAATGGCGTGTCTACCAACAGGTCACCACGCTGTCGACCGCCATGGTGATGGGACCACTTTGACCAGGGTTTAGCCAGCTTCATTGGACCACCCGTTTGCCAGTTATGGGACCACCGGCGTGTCGTCGCGGGGGGTCGCTCGATTACTGGGTCGGATCGCTTCATGTCGATCGATGTGAAGGAGGTCCGCTGAATGTATCGGGAGGTTTCGGTGATCGAGGTACGCGAGCTGTTGCGGGTGTGGATGTCGGGGGCCGGCTTGCGCCGGGTTGCTGCGTTGGCAGGGGTCGATCGCAAGACCGCACGCGACTATACGAACGCCGCGGAGTTGGCGGGGTTGGTCCGTGACGGCGATCTGGAGCAGCTCACCGACGAGCTGATCGGGGCGGTGATCGAGGCGGTGCGGCCAGGCCGGCCAGATAGCCACGGTGCGATGTGGGAGTTGTTGCGCGCCAACCACGATCAGATCGTCAAGTGGGTCGAAAAGGGGCTGACGGTGGTCAAGATCGGTGACCTGTTGGCACGTCAAGGCATTATGGTTCCGCAGCGGACCCTGCACCGGTACTGCACGCAGTGCACCGCCTACCGGGGTCGTGGCGGCGCTGGCACGGTGCCGGTTGCCGACGGTGAGCCCGGTGTGGAGTGCCAGATCGACTTCGGTCAGATGGGCAAGGTCTTCGATCCCGGGTCAGGGCGCAACCGGGTGGTGCACGCGTTGATCTTCACTGCGGTGTACTCGCGGCACATGTTCGTGTGGCTGACGTTGCGCCAGACCCTGGAGGCGATCATCGCCGGCTGCGAGGCGGCCTGGCGATTCTACGGCGGTGTCTTCAAAGTGCTGATCCCAGACAACATGACACCGATTGTGCCCAAGGCGGATTCGACCGATCCGCAGTTCAGTGTGGGGTGGACGGAGTACTCGCAAGCCCGCGGATTTTTCACCGACCCGGCCAGGGTGGCACACCCGTGCGACAAACCGCGAGTGGAACGCATGGTCCAGTACGTGCGGGGCAACTTCTTCGCTGGTGAGGACTTCGCCGACCTGGCCGACGCTCAGGCTCGAGCCCAGGTGTGGTGTGCCGATAAGGCCGGGCAGCGTATCCACGGCACTACCTGCCAGCGCCCTGCTGTGGTGTTCGCCGAATGTGAGGCTGCGCTGCTGCTGCCCGCCCCGACCGTGGTCTACCAGGTGCCGATCTACGCGCAAGCCAAGGTGCACCGTGACTACCACATTCAAGTCGATCGAGCCTTGTACTCGATTCCCGAACACCTTCGCGGGCAAACCGTTTCGGTTCGCGCCGATGGTGAGTTGGTCAAGGCGTTTTTCCGCGGCAAGCTGATCAAAACCCACCCCCGCCAGCCCGCCGGCGGGCGCTCCACCGACCCGGCCGATCTGCCCGCCGACAAGACCGGCTACGCCATGCGGGATCTGACCCGGCTGATCACCACCGCCGCCGGCCACGGGGCTGATATCGGCATCTACGCCGAACGCCTGCTCGACCACCAGCTGCCCTGGACCCGGATGCGCCAGGTCTACCGACTGTTGGGGCTGGTCAAACGCTACGGCGCGACACCAGTGGACACCGCCTGCGGGCGTGCCCTGGAACTCGACGTGGTCTCGGTATCCAAGATCGCCGCCATGCTGCAAAAAGCCACCGAGAACACCCCTGCCGAGCCAGCGCGGGCGGCCACCGGGCTGGCACCGGCCCGGTTTGCCCGCGATCCGGGCGAATACCGCCCCCACGGCCGGCAGCGGCCCGACTGGCTCAGCATCATCGACGGCGGCGCCGCCCCCACCAGCAGCGACGAAACCCAGGGGCGGTGATCACCATGGCAACCAAACCCATTGTCAGCGACCCGATCTCGACTGACCTGAAGAATGTGATGCGCCAACTCAAGCTCGGGCGGATGCTCGACACCCTGCCCGAGCGGCTCACCTTGGCCCACCAGCAGCACCTATCCCACGCGGCGTTTTTGGAGCTGGTCCTCGCCGATGAGGCCAGCCGCCGCGACAACAGCTCAGCGGCCCGCCGCGCCCGCGACGCAGGACTGGACACCGCAATGCGGCTGGATTCCTGGGACGACGCCGCGGCGGTGCGCTACGACCGCACCTTGTGGACCGACCTGACCAGCCTGCGGTTTCTCGACGGCCCTCACGGGGCTTTGCTGCTCGGACCCGTTGGGGTGGGCAAGACACATCTGGCGACGACACTGGGTCACATCGCCGTGCGCCGCCGCATCCCCACCCTGATGCTGCGTGCTGATGCAATGTTCAAGCGGCTCAGAGCATCCCGACTCGACAACAGCACCGAAGCCGAGATGCGCCGCCTGGCCCAAATCCGGCTGCTGATCATCGACGATTTCGCCCTGCAGCCGATGGACGCCACCGCGACCGCCGATTTCTACGAGCTCGTCGTGGCCCGCCACCAACGGGCCTCGACCGTGCTGACCTCCAACCGCAGCCCCGATAAAGCGCACATGTTCGCGCGAACCTGTGCGTAGGCGCTGCCGAAGCGTGACACGTTCGCACTTGTCAGGATTCAGCAAGCTGGTCTAGCAATCGGCCATCGTCGAGCTGATCGGCGAGGTAGATCATCGCCCCTTCGGGTTTCATGCCGAATGCTGCGGCGACGAGTTTCGGGTCCATTGTGTTGACGAGATCGGCCAGTCGCGTACTGCGCAGCATCTTGGGCGGCAGGCCGCACGGGTCGAGCAGGTGGCTCATGTAGGCCTCGGAAGCCGGCCGTCGATCGGCCTTGGTGCCCCTGGTGACGAGTACGTGCGGGTTGTCGGTGCGCAGCGTGTCGCGGTGCTCGAGGCAGCGCTGCAGCGCGGCCCAGCTGACCGGGTCGAGCGGCACTGGGTGAGGACGTCTGCCGAGGGTGATCGAGCGATTGACGGTATCGATGTGCTCGACCCGTAGCTGACGCACCTCGCTGCTGGAGGCGCCGTGCAGTATTGCCAGCAGCCCGAACAGCGCCTCGTGTGGGTGCACTGCCGAATCACCGCTCCAGCGCTCAAACAGCACGCGCTGTTCGGGGATGGTGAGAGTACGGCCACGAAATGCCCTGTGCCGCTTGATGGTGACGCCGCGGGTTGGATCGATGAGCACCAGATGATGGTTGCGTGCGAATCGGAAGAATTGGCGCAGCACCGCCAGGCGGCGGGCCCGGTTTTTCGGCAGCTCGGCGAGGAACGCCTCGATATCGGCGATGTCTGCGAGGGCCCAATCCTGTTTGCCGCGTTGGGTATCGAGGAAGCGGGCTAGATCACGTACGATCGTCAGCGCCGACTCGATGGTGCGGTCGGTACGGGGCCGAGTGCCCGCACGGCGGGCGTGTCATTCCATCTGTGTAAGTCCGGGGTGGTCCATCATCGGACCGCCGTTGGGCGGACAGAAGGAGTGTTTTGTGACCAAGACCATGCAGATGCCGGCTGAGGAGACGACCGCGGCGCGGCGGCTGGCCGAGATGTTCACCGAAGAGACGCTGGACTCGTTGATTAAGGATGCGGTGAAGACCGGGACCCCGATCGACGGCGCGGACGGTTTGCTGAACCAGCTGACTAAGGCCGTGCTGGAGCGGGCGCTGAATGCGGAGCTAACCCACCATCTGGGCTATGAGGCCGGCGATCCGGCCGGACGCGGATCGGGAAATTCGCGCAACGGCACCACGCCGAAAACGGTGACCACCGTCAACGGCCCGGTGCAGATCGATGCGCCGCGTGATCGCAACGGCTCGTTTGAGCCGGCGATTGTGCCGAAGAAGACCCGCCGGCTCAACAACATCAATTCGGTGGTGTTGTCGCTGTATTCACGGGGAATGACCACCCGCGATATCGAAGCCCACCTGCAGGAGGTCTATGGGGCGTCGGTGTCGCGGGAGTTGATCTCCAATATCACCGAGGTGGTGGTCGATGAGATCAAGGCCTGGCAGGCCCGCCCGCTCGATGAGGTCTACCCGATCCTCTACATCGATGGGCTGCGGCTGCGGATCGGCGACAACGGGGTCATCACCACCAAGGTCGCCTATTTGGCCATTGGCGTGGATCTGGAGGGCCGCAAACACGCCTTGGGCTGCTGGATCCAGGACTCCGAGGGGGCGAAGTTCTGGCAGAAGGTCGTCATCGACCTGCGCAACCGCGGGGTGCGCGACATCCTCATCGCCTGCTGCGACGGGCTGACCGGTCTGCCTGATGCGATCCGCTCGATCTATCCCGATACCGTGGTGCAGACCTGCGTCGTGCACGTCATTAGGAATGCGATGCGCTTCGTGTCTTATAAGGACCGCAAGAAGGTCGCCACCGCGATGCGGGCGATCTACAGTGCGCCGACCGTCGATGGAGCCGAACTCGCACTCAAGGAGTTCGACCAGCAATTCGGCGCCCAATATCCGGGTGCAATTGACGTGTGGCACAACGCCTGGGGGGAATTCGTTCCGTTCCTGGACTATCCGGTGGAGTTGCGCAAGATCGTCTACACCACCAATGCGATCGAGTCGATCAACTTCCAGTTGCGCAAGATCACCAAGAACCGTGGTCATTTCACGGACAAGGACGCCGCGATGAAGTTGCTGTACCTCGGGCTGCGCAACATCTCCAGCGAGAGAGGAGGCTATTCGGGTACTGGAACGCACAACTGGACTGTGGCGCTCAACACACTCGCCAGACTATTCCCTGGGCGAATCCCATTGTGCTAGAATACAACTCGTAGTCAAATCACCTCTGACTTACACAGAAATCGTGACAGGCTCCGCACGGCGGGCGCGTTCACGCGCGTGCAGCATGGACTCAGCGAAGGACGCGACAGCGCCACGCATCCCGGCCGGTGCGCTGTCGATCCGCCTCTGCCGTCGCCCGGCGGCGAGCCGGTCGGCCTGGTCGGTGGCCATCGCCAAACCACGTTCGGTGAAGAACGCCTCCAACGCCCGAGCCAGCGATCCCATCGACCGACCCGGCGTGCGGGCCCGCTCGAGCACGCTTTGCGGGTGATTTGGGAAATCGTCTGCGAGCAACCGTGCCAACGTGGTGAGCAGCTTGCATGCCTGCGCCGGGCAGTAATGCGTCGCCAGGTCCGCGACGAAATCATCGAGCCAGCCCGGCGGCTCGGCGAGCCGGGCGGCCAGCGTCTCGCCACGCACGAACGGCCGGTCCGGGCGACGCTGCCAGCATCGCCCACACATGCCGCGCCCGACGTGGCGGCGCAACTCGCCGCAGGACACGCAGACCCGGGGCGGATCCTTCGGCGGACCGGGTCGTGAGCACGAGCCACACCACCCAGTCGACTCGCGCAGATAGCCTGGTTTTCCGCAGCGCGGGCAGGTCGATCTCGCGGCCGCGAGCTTGGCCCGCTTCTGACACGGCCGGCACACCACCTCGTTGCGGAACCGCATCGATCTGCCGCATTCCCGGCAACAGCGCGAACACAGCACGCACCGACCCACCGCCGACACCAGCACCCGGTCGCGCCCACAGCGTGGGCATTGCGCCTTGGCCGCCTGCGTCCGTAACCGGCGGGTGCACAGGCAGCAATGCTCGCGGCCGAGGTATCCGACCGGGGCTCCGCAGTCGACGCAGTCTCGTTGCTTTTTCCCCATCGGCCGCAACCCGTTCCGAAGCTTCGCCGAATCTACATCGGCGGCATCGACCGGCCCCGCACGTTGGCTGTCTTCGGTTCCGACGGAACCGACCGCGCCGGAGTGGCGGGCCGTTCGAGCGGGGTGGTATCGGTCTCGAACAGGTCGTCGGGGGTGCACTGCAATGCGGTGCATAACGCGATCAGCGTCGAGAGCTTGATCTGGCTGGGTTCCTTGGTGAACAGCGCCGACACCGACGCCGCCGACATCTCCACCCCGGCCTTCTCTGCCAGCAGTCGCCGCAGCTCGGTTCCGGTCCACACCTCACGCTGCGCAGCCGCCATCCGCAACCGCCACCGGATCTTCATGCCGTCCCGTCCTCTCCGCTGAGCTCGGCCAAGGTCGAGGTGACCGCACGCCGATAAGCGTCCTCGATGAATGTCGCCGACGGACGCTCTGGCGACGTCGGATATCGCAACTGTCGGAATGCCAGGTTGGTCGGGTCCGAGTCTGTCGGTGTCATGTCTGGTTCCGATCGGGGTGTTCGTTGGTCCGGCGCCGGGTCGCGTTGTGTCGGCGAAGGACACCAACCAGGGTGAGAGCGGCAAATGCCGCAAGAGCATGCTGGGCGCTCAAGTAGTAGCGGCGACGGTCGATCTTGCGACCGCGGGCCGGGCGCCGTTCTTGGGCGAGGTTTCGGTAGCGTGTCGGCGAGAACGACCCGAAATATTCGCTGACGAAGTTGCTGGTTCGCCGTGTCGGTAATCCCATGTCGGCCAACAGGTCGTCGATGTGGTGCACCAGGTGCGGTCCGATTTGATAGCCCTGCGGTCGAGCTGGCATGACCTCCTCCAGCCAGGCCTGCACGCGTCGTATCTCAGTCTGCATTTCATCGAGACTGGGAAGTGCGAGTTCGCCGCGGAAGCATCGTGAAAGCCAGTGGGCTGAGATTTCTGAGCTGAGCTGACACGCGGTCGATGAGGCGTAGCCCACGAACCCGAGGCGCTGCTCGGTGGGCGGAAGGATATGCCGGTAGAGCTGGAATCGCCCGTCGGAGACAACGGGTGTCCGCAGTTCGGGCGCTAGAAACGACAACGGCTGGCGCCAGCCGGTGGCGAAAACGACGATGTCGGCAGCGATCTGATCGCCGCTGGCCAGCAGGACCTGCGGTCCGCCGAGAAAGGCCGCGACCGAGTCACGCCGCAGGACCAGCCGACCGCGGCGGGCCATATCGTAGAACTCCTTGCCGAACCCCAGGTTTTCGATTCCAGTAGGCATCGGCTCGTCAGGCACCATGGCCGCAGGCATCCTGAGCAGGAATCGAAACAGCAGACTCACCACCCGCCAGACCAAGTTGGTCAGCTGCTTGCCCGGCCCGTGCAACAACCTCTCCATCAGGCTGGGGTGGTGGTAGCGGAAGAACGCCTCGGTCGAACGTCCCAGAGTCAGCCGGTCGGCGGGAATACCTCCCGGGAAGTAGCGGGGCATCATCCAGTGGGCCTTTCGGAACACCAGCGTGCATTCCTGCGCGTGCGACCCGGCCCACGCCGCGCAATCCAGCGCGGATTTGCCCGCGCCCACGATCACCACCCGTCGCCCCGCGAACAGGGCAGGATTGGTCGCTTGGCTTGAATGGACCACCGTCCCGGTGAACCGGTCGGCACCGTCGATCGCAGGCATGTCCGGTTCAGAGAAGGTTCCCGCGCATACCACCGCAAAGTCACACACCACGGTGCTCAAACCCGTTGGGCCACAGCTTTCTACCGTGAATTCGTTACCGTGGCGAGACACCCGCACCACCTCAGTCGATAACCGAAGAAGCGGGGCCAACTCGAACCGGGCCACATACGAGGCCAGATACGCGCGCACCTGCTCAGCGCTCGGGAAGATGTCGGCTGATCGGTCATAGGGATGGTCGGAGAATGCGTAGGTGTCGCGTGAGTTGTTGGTACGCAGTCCGGGATAGGTCCGCGATTGGGTCCAAACACCGCCGATCGCCTGCTCCTTCTCGAACACGATCACCTCGAAGCCGTCCTCGCGCAGCACTTTCGCGGTGACCAGGCCCGCAATTCCCGCGCCGATCACGCCGATCCGCCCGGCCCGCATGTCTGTCACGTGACCCGCATCCTTATCTCAGTGGGTGATCGGCGGCTGATTTCGGCTGCGTAAGTGGTCCAGTCGCCGCTGCTGGCGCGCTGCCAGGTCGCGGCGACGCTGATGTGGATTCCCAGGGTGCGCGCCAGCACGGCGGCTGGCAGGTCGGTGGCGAGTTGAAACAGGGCGGCGGAACGTGCGCGGCTGGCTTGGATGCCGAGTTGACGGAGTCGTTCGGCCATGCGGAAGGCGCTGAGGTGGCGGCCGGGCTGCCCGCCGGGGAATAGCCATCGCGAGCTGCGAGGGCGGCCGACGGCGGCGTGAGGTGATCGGGTGGAGACCAGGGCGCGGATCAGTCGGTCTAGCGGTGCTGGGATCAGGATCGGCTCGTGTCCGAGCCGCAACCGGACGCTTTCGTCGGTGAGTTCGATGTCATCAATGGTCAGTTCGCTTATGGCGGCGGCGGTTTGGGCATAGAGCAGCACCAGCAGGGCAGCGACACGGCCGGCGGTGTCGATCGTGTCGTCGTGTAGCAGCCAGCGTGCTTGTTCCCAGCGGGTCTCGGTGTCGATGACGCCGCTGGGGCCGTCCCATCGTTGGGCGGCGTGCTCGACTCGGGTGAGCCTGTTTCGGCGTGCCCAGCGCACGAAGTTGCCGCTGTCGCGACGCTGGCCGGCGGCGGCGCTGGTTAGCCACCGGTCGAGATCTCCCTGTCGGGCAGTGGCAAGCTTAAGGTTATGCGCGGCAAGCCAATCCAGTAGGGCAGCTGCAGATCTGATGGAGCGCTTGGCGGCGCGGGCTTGCCCGTAGGTGGTGTCGGTGTCGCCGACGCGGGCACGCAGGCGGCGGATGACGTGCCAGACGGCGTAGCGGTGCAGCAGGCCGCGCTCCTCGGGATCGACGCGTTCGGTGATGAGGGCGGCGGTCCAGCGCTGCAACCGCAGCATCTGTTCGTCGCGGTGTGGCAGGGTGCCGATCGCGACCAGGACGCTGCGCAGGTGCTCGACCGGCTTGCCCGCGGGCAGTTCGTCGAGCGTCTCGTGCGACAGCACGCGCTGACCGGCCTCTAGCTCGCGCAAGATGGCGGGACCGCCGCCGTTATCGAGCCATACCGCGGCCGTGTTGGGACGTTCGACCGCGACCAGGGCCTCGTAGAGGTCGCACAGGTCGGGGCGGATGTCACCGCGGGCGTCGCCGAGCAGCTCGCGCAGCCGCTGCTGCACGTTGCAGCGGGCGCACCGGCTCGTATACCGGCGGCCGCGTTGACCACATCCGGGACAGGTGCGCCAGAAACCGGACTCGTCACGAACGCATTCGGCGCAAAGCGGTTCGGCCAGCGTGCCGCCGCGGATAGGGCGGAACTCGCCGCACGAAATACATTGGGCCCACCGCTTGTGGCAGGCTTCGCACCACGGGCGGCCGGTGGCAATTGAAATCGTGCTCGGCGCGGTCCGTCCGCAGATCGCGCATTCGGCGATCGTCGGCGGGCGGCAACTGGCGCAGCGTGGTCCGTCCTCGCAGCGGATACTAACCGGTCGGCGGCGGCCGCAGTCCACGCAGACTTCCTGGTTGATCGGATCGGTGACCAGGCAGCTCGGACACACGGGTTGGCCCTGTTCGTCACGGGTGGCGGCTTCGCGAAGCGCGCCGCAGCGAGCGCATGGTTGGGCACGGGACTTGGCGGTGCAGCTGCGGCATAACCACTTTCCGCCGATAGGCCGGTGCAGGTGGATGATTCGACCACAACCGGGGCAGGCCGGGTGGACAATGCCTTTCGCTCCGGCGTCCCCGAGCTGGTCGATCAACCGCAGCACCGCAGGATCAGACGCCTCGGCACCGGCGCCGGTCAGCAGGGCGGGTCGCTGCTGCAATGCCCACGCCAATCGGTATCGGCGTCCGGCACGCGGCACCACCGCCTCGATTGCCGCGTTGATCTCCTCACCCGACAAGCTCGGGTCTGCTCGCCTCACGACGTCGACGATGAGCGGCGTCGGATCCCGCCCGTCATCGGGCAGGCATCGTGAACACCTGGGTCGGCCGTCGCGGTCGCGAAGGTAAACCGGCCTGCTCGAGCCGCATATTGTGCAGGGTTCTCGTCGAGGACCGCACTTCGCGCAATACCAGTCATCCCCGCGTCGCTGCAGGGTGTGTAGATGCTTGCCGCAACCTGCGCAAACCGGAGACGAAATATGCATGGCGCCAGCCGCATTCAGCGCGATCAGCAGCTCACCAATCCCACGTGGCGCTGGCGAGCGCCCGTCGGTCAACACTGCGGGCCGGTCCAGCAATGCCTGGGCGAGGCGGCGCCGTTTCGCTCGTCCACCGGCCATCGCCTCGACCAGTCCGATGACCGTGCGTCGATCCAGCCCGGGCTTTTCGCCAAGCACCAGATCGACGATGACCCCGATCGGGTCGGCGAGCACCTCAGATGCGAATGTCTTTGGCATTGCTTAGCTTTCAATGCCGCTGATGCGAGCGCGTTTTGGCCGCAGTCCGCCCAGACCGGCGTCGGCGCCGCCAGCGGCACGTTTCTTGCGCGTCGGCGCGGCTGCGGCGACCGGTTCGATCAGCTCGTCCATCCGGCAGTCCAGGACGTCCAGCAGCGCCATCAGAATATTCAGGCTCAGCCGCTCGGGTCGCTCGACGACGAGCCGATAGACCTGGCTGGACGACAGATGGATGCCGCGTTGCGCCAACGGCTCTATCAGGTCGGTGGTGCTGAACATCTCGCGTGCAGCCATCACCTGACGCAGGTGCCATCGGTAGTCGAGTTTGCGGGCCATCAGGACTCCTTGCCGCTCGTGGGGTCGGGCGCCGTGTCGAACGCCGGCGCCAGGGCTTTGCGCAGCGCGGTGTTCATGAAGTCACCGGACACGTGGGTGTAGATCGCGGTGGACGTATCGCAGCGATGCCCAACGGCCTCCTGGATGAATCGTCGGTCAACGCCCTCCTCAGTAAGGTGCGTCACCCACGAATGCCTAAGGCTATGTGGACTAAGGGTTTTCGGTAGCCCGAGCGCGTCACGGTATGTGACGAAGCGGGCGTTGATCTCTGCCGGGGCGATGCGACCGCCACGTTCGGTCACCCACAGTGCCGGATGGTCCTCGCACCCGAAACGGGGCCTGATGTTGTCGACGTAGTCGGCGACCGCTTCCACCGCCCACCCCATGACCGACGGCACGTTGCGTCGCCGCGGCGGTTGCCCGCGCACCGACTTGCCATAGCGCACATGCAGCATCCCGAACCGGCCGAACTCCGGCACCGCCGGGTTACGGCCCCAGTCAACTACATCCAGCTTCGCCGTCTCGGTCCGCCTCAGGCCCCACCCATACACCACTTTGAATAACGTCGCATCCCGGTAGGCGGCCAACGCGCCCTTGCGTTTCGCGCACACCGCACGCTCAACCTGGTCGTCGGCGTAGTCGAGAAACCGCTGCAACTCCTCGCGGGTGAATGGCCGGGCCTCTGGGTTGCCCTCGTAGCCATTGAGGTGCTCTATCGTGTTCCACTCATGGCAGATCGGCACCGGATGCACACCCGAACCAAACTCCTGCTCGCACACCGCAACCCAGCTATAACGGCCGTCGCACAAATACTCGCTGAACAATCGCAGCTCGGTCTGATAGCCGCGAATCGTCGAAGGTGCCAGATGCGACTCCGCCATCAACGACTGCGTCCACTCGTCGACATGACCCGGCAGCCAATGCCACGGGTACTCGTTAGTGAACGTCGCAAACCGGCGCACCAACCGCTCCCGCGGCGCGATGGTCTCCTCCCGCAAACCACGCGCAACCTGCTGGGCACGCCATCCGCGCAACATCGCCTCCAGCACAGCGTCTTCCGGACGCAACTGCACAACTCCGGAGACCAGCTCCAGATGCGCCGACCCAGCCAGATCTGCCCGCACCACGCCGCCTCCAACCTGAATCCCCGCAACCGTCCGGCGAAAGGATCATGCATCCAACGGGCGCGATATGCAAGCAATGCAGGTGGGACGCCCTGTCCTGTAGGCGACATGACACCATAGCCAGATCTGCTTCAGCAGGCGACCAGCGGAGACGCGCCCGTCTGATGCAATTTCTGATAGTTCACATAGCGCATGGTCGAACTCACCGTCCAATGACCCAAAAGCTGTTGGATCGCCACCAGATCAACGCCACGCTCGTAGTTGTGTGTCGCGCAAGCGCGACGCAGCGCGTGTGGGCTGAACCGCTCCGCGACCGGTCGGCCCTCCAGCTCCATCAGATACCGCAGCCGGTTGCGGATCGTGCCACGATTCAGCGGACCACCGGACTCGTCGGCAAACAACACCGGCGACTCCGGAAACTTCGGCCGCACATCGGCCAAAAACCACCGCAACAACGCGTCCAACCCGTCCAGCATCGGCACCCACCGCGGCCTAGGACCGGACATGTGGGCGGCCTTGCCGAATCGCACGTGCAACTTGCCGAACGGTCCACGCCCGAAATGCACGTCCACTATCTCCAGCAGTGCAGACTCTTCCGATCGCAGCCCAGCGTGATACAGGGTCCGAAACAACGCGTAGTCCCGCGCGGCCGGACCGTACTTGCGGGCGGTGGCGATCCTCGACTTCAAGAACTCGAAGAACTCGCTCACCCGGTCGGGGGTCGGCGGCGCCCCGACCGCCGGCGACTCGTCACCTACGTGCCGTGAAGCGTTGAACTCATCAACCGGGCACACCAAGCGCACACCGAACCCGGCCTCGATCTCGGCAGCCTTACGGGCCTGCAGGAACCGGTGAAACCCCTTGAAGATCTGCACGTACTCGCGCCGCGTCGACGCCGAACGGCCCGCCACCGCCAGCTCGCCAACCACGCGATCGATGTCCTCGCTGGTGACCTCCCACGCCGGACGCCCCAGTGCGGCCAACGTCCGCTCCAACAACCCGATGTCATTGTCGATCGTCACCGGGCTAAACCCGCGCGCCCGCCACGACGCCACGAACGCATCGACGCATTCCCGTTGAAAGACAACAGGATCCCTAACAACGGGCTCGACCGGGACGGCGCCACCGGGAATCAGCCGGAGACCCTCCACCACCCGCACACCTTCTTCCCACCTAACTCGTTAAGGCAGCACCTAACATATCGCGATAATGCCTTGAAGATCGATGCGACACGCAGAGCAGTCGAAAGTCCAGCTAGCAGGGGAAATCGGTCATAACGAACATGTGCCAGCTCCAGTTGAATGGCTGGCCGTCATGACCGACCCCCTGCTGGCCCAATCGGCTGTCGACAGAATCACCTCGACAGCACACGAACTCATCATCGAAGGACAGTCCTACCGACGCCGCCAGAAACCCGCGCGCAGTTGACACCAGCCCGACGACCACCGATCATCCCCAATGAGCCAAACAGGTGGTCCATAGATACTGGCCAACCGGTGGTCCCATTATCGTGGCAAATGACACACGCCGACCGTCGTCACCGAGATTTTCAATCGCGAAAATGAAGTCGTCGACATCGACGCCGTCGAGAGCCTGCAAAGCGGCGAGCGCCACCTCCTCATCGGGCGCGGCGAAGTCGAGGTCGGTCGAGAAACGGCCAGCGTTGCCCGCCCTGAACTTTCGCAGCGCGGTGCCGCCCTTGAAAACCAGGCCGCGTGCGAAGAGCCCGGCGTTGTGAAGCAGATGCAGCGCGTGATCTTGGGCGATGTCGAGAAGAGCGGCATCGCGTCCACCCCTGACGCCTTGATAGTGGCGCGCGAGGTGCCCCTCGGTAATCCGGGTCACGATCCGGTGCCTACGGTGAGGTATCGGTGCAGCAGAGTGTCATTGACGTTGGTCTCGGCGTCGAAGAAACCTGCACCGGCGACACGCGGTCCAAGCCAGACCGTCTCTGTCGCTGGGTAGGTGGCGACGATCGCGGCTCGGGCGTCGTTGTTGCCTGCCGACCCGAGAAGGTATGCGGCACGCTGCGCCGCTGCACGCGGCCTAGTCTTCAGCAAGCCGATGACGGTATCGAGGTTCACGCGCGCGACGGCATCCGGCAGCCACTGACCCAGGCCAGCCGCGTCCTTGTAGGCCGACGGGCGCACCGCGATACCGACGATGAGTCCTTCGAGGTTCCACGACGGCAATCCGTTGACCGTCGTCAGCCCGGCCTCGGGCAACTCGATGCGGACGTAGCGCCAATCACCGGCGAGTGCTTTAGGAAAGGGTTGCTCGGCCGGGAGGGCGACGACTTCTTGCTCCGGTAACCGTTGGGCCAGCCCAAGGAGGGATGCAGCCGTTTCCATTGCCAGCACGCCGCGCCAATCAGGGTCCACGGCGCGCTGCGCGCGAAATTCGATGAAGCGGTCCCCGGAGCCGTAGGCACCGCCGCGCGCCCCGGGAAGGAACTCCCAAGCGTGGCGGGTGCGCAGTTTTCCCAGCCAGCCGCCGCGCTGGAGTTCGTAGGCGAGGCGCTGTGTCGCCGCTTCGTCACCGTCGAGCCCGACTTGGCGCATGACCGCGGCCAGCCGATCTGACGTCACGACTAGGTCGCCGTCGAGTTCGAGCTGCTCGACCACGTCGGCGACCGAGCGTGGGATGACTCGCGCCACTGTCAATCACCACCTTTCTTTGGTCAATATTAACGAACTACGGTTGCAGATGACAGTCCCTAATTGGGGCGGCGTGCGGAGAACACGCCGTCTATGGGGGCGGTCCGCCGCGTTGACGCCGTCAACATGCCGAACCGAAATCCGCAGGTGATGAACAGCACTGAAATCGATCGAAAAACATCAAAGACGCAGCTAGAGAAGCTGCCACGCACCGAATCCAGGGGTTCGAGTCCCCTTAGCTCCACCAAGAAACCTAAATGTCGTTGTTCGATCTCGTCGCCCCCGGCCCTCGAAATCGCTTACGCGTCAACCGGAGCAGTCGACGGCGACTTCGAGAGCGGTGCAGATGGCGCGCATGCGCGTCTCGGCGAGTCGGCCAAGCCGATTCACCAACACCCCGACCGAGACACTTTCGACCGAGTCCAGATTCACTGCGGAACGGCGTGGGATCGGGTCGGAACCAGGTTCGAGAACAACCTCGCTGGCCAAACCCCGGATGGTGGTGGTGCACGGTGCGACGAGTGCGCGCTTAAGCCGGGGGATGGCTGCGTCGCGCGACAGCACAACGACTGGACGCCGGCCGATCTCGGCCATCTCACACCACCACACCTCTGCGCGTGCCGGAAGTGCGCTCACGAGTCCGCGGCCGCTCGCCGCCACGACGCTAGGTCGCCCCATTCGTCTGGCTCATCAATCGGGTGCTTGTCGTAGGCCGCATACCCCGCATCCACCTCGGCCGATCGGTGACGGGCAAGTAAAGCGCCCAGGGCCTCATCGATGAGGACTGCGTCAGTGATTCCTGCTCGAATGCTGCGTGCGCTGCTTAACAGTCCAGCGTCGACCGTAGTGCTCAGGCGTATGCGATTCATGCCACTAGTATGCCACGTCGCTGGCAACCTCCCGCGTATGCTTTCGGGCGCATCTGACTTGGTGATACCGGGCTTACCCCGCGGCAGGCGCTGACATGGATCAACGGTCGAGTTGTTTCGATGTCCTGGCTCCCTGACGCTTACCAGGCGGTCATCGACAGTCATCGCGGCGCGGTTACCCGAGGAGGAGTCAGCAGGGGTGAGCGCCGGGTGGGGCGACCGTGCCGAAATCCGGCCGAAGGAAACAGCGACGGTCGTTTCCTCAACCGCCTGGCGACATCGAGCGAGATCTCATCGTCGTTGCCGGCCATGGCTTCTGCCCGCTTCCAAGCGCTCGCCGGTCAATGGCAGACGACGCGCTGTTCGGCCGCGAAGAATCCCACATTGGTATGGGCGTCCGCCCGCGAGTGCCGTCGGCATCGCTACGATTCCCGTTACTCGCCGGCGGGGTTGGCTGCGGCGGGTCGCACGTCAAATAGGGGTGTCCCGAGTTATCGTGTCGCCGTGCGTGATTGGTGCGGGTGCTCGACGGCGGTGTCCCGCCGTAGTGTGCTCAAATACGCTGCGGCTGCACCGCTTGTGCTCGGTTTGGGCACTGGCGCGTCCGGGTTTGCCGAGGCGCCCAGCGCGGGGGCTGATACGAGCCTGGTTGCCGAGCTCGGAGCGCCCGGGCGGGCGCTCAACATCATCGGTCGTGGCGAGTGGGGTGCCGACGAGTCGATTCGTGGCCGAGCGCCCGTGTATGACAACGGAATCAAGGCGGGCGTCGTGCACCACACCGCCGGGGTGAACGATTACGGCCGGCAGGATTCGGCGGCGATGGTGCGGTCGATCTACGCCTACCACACCCGCACTCTCGGCTGGCCGGACATCGCCTACAACGCCCTGGTGGACAAGTACGGGCAGGTGTTCGAGGGCCGATTCGGCGGGATGACCCGATCGGTTCACGGCACCCACACCGGCGGATTCAACCGCAACACCTGGGCCGTGTGCATGATCGGTGATTTCGACGCGGTGGGCCCCACGCCCGTTCAGGTGCGCACCGTCGGGCGCCTGCTCGGGTGGCGGCTCGCCCTGGACGGCATCGACCCGCTGGGCAGTGTCCCGCTCACCTCGGAGGGCGGTCCGTACACCCGTTTCCCTCTGGGTGCCACCGTGGGCCTGCCGACCATTTTCGCCCACCGCGACGTCAGCGATACCGACTGCCCCGGCCAGGTCGGTTATGGCTTGATGGACCAGATCCGCGACATCGCAGCGCGGTTCAACAAGCGTCCCAGCGCCGAGGAGTTGGCGCAGTCGCTGCAGGGCACCGCGATCTATGACCGCTGGCAGGAGATGGGCGGCATGAACAGCGCACTGGGCGCACCGTCGTCACCCGAATCGACCGGGATGGGCGCGACTCGCTACGTCGTCTTCCAGAAGGGGGCGGTGTACTGGTCACCGGACACCGGGGCGCAACCCGTCGCCGGCTCCATCTACACCGCTTGGGGTGCTTTGGGTTTCGAGCACAGCGCGCTGGGGCTCCCGACCAGTGCCGAAATCCAGGAGCCCGGGTGGGTCGTCCAGAATTTTCAACACGGCACGCTGAACAAGGAGCGTGGCAAGCAGGTGGTCGTCAGCGTGATCGACGGTGTTGCGCGTGCGGTGCCGTCGCCGTCGGACACCGAGCCGCCCGTGCAACTCGAGCGATTTTCGCCGATGCGCAACCGGGTTTGACGGTCGGCCCGGTGCGCGGTGACGGCCTCCGCGCAGCCGTCGAGAGTGGGAGTTTGCGGTCGGGGCATCGTCAAAGCTGTTCGCCCCCGGCCGCTGGGGCCGCTTTTTCAGCGCTGTCCCACTAGACTTACCGATGGGATCGACTGGGGTGAACGATGAGTGGTCATGTTTCCTACCGCAGGGTTTACGACGAGGTTTCGCCGTCCGACGGCGCACGCGTCCTGGTTGACCGGGTCTGGCCACGCGGCATCAAGAAGGAAGCGCTCGATCTGACCGAGTGGTTGCGTGACGTTGCGCCCTCGACCGAGCTACGCAAGTGGTATTCGCATGATCCCGGGAAGTTCGCGGAGTTCCGGCGCCGGTATGTGGCGGAATTGAAGTCGCCGGAACGGCGTACGGCTGTCGAGCACCTCAAAGCGATCGCCGACGAGACGGACGTGGTTTTGCTGACGGCCACCCGCGATGTCGAGCACAGTCAGGCGGCCGTCCTGGCGGCATGGCTCGCTGACACGCCCGGTCGCAATCGCTGATCCGCCGGTCGCGCGGTATGAGCCGGTCACCTCGATGACGCCGTGGGCGCCGCGCCCGGCATCGAGCATCACGTGTGAGACGAAGGGGTATCGGCCGGTTTGTAGGAAGGTCAGTTCGCCGAATCCGCTTCGGGCCGTGAACAAGCCGAGCATCTGGGAGTCGCCCGCGCTCCGGCGGAGCCGGTAGTCGCCCTCGGGCCAGACGGTGTCGAACTGGCCCCCTACATGGAAGGAGCTGCCCCGATTCGGTCCGGCGGCCAGCTACCCAGATGCGCACGCGCTCGCCTACCCAGGCGGCCAGTGTCCCTGCACGGCCTCATCGCCGCGGTCGGACCGCGGCGGGGGCGCCGCCTCGTACCGGGCGTCGGATTTGTTGTCGGTCATCGGATCTCGCACAAGTTCTAGTTTATACAAATCGGATTGTGTAAACTCTAGGCCATGACATACGTGATTGGGAAGCCCTGTGTTGACGTGATGGACCGGGCCTGCGTGGAGGAATGCCCGGTCGACTGCATCTACGAGGGCGGTCGGGCCCTCTACATCCATCCCGACGAATGTGTGGACTGCGGGGCGTGCGAACCGGTCTGCCCCGTCCAGGCGATCTACTACGAGGACGACCTGCCCGCGGAGCTGCAGCCCTACCAGGCCGACAACGCGGCGTTCTTCTCCGAAACCCTGCCCGGCCGGGACGAGCCCGTCGGATCACCCGGCGGGGCGGCCAAGATGGGTCCGCTCGGCGTCGACACACCGCTGGTGGCCGGCCTGCCCAGGCGCGCCGGGAGCGTGAACACGGTCGGTATGTCAGCCGATGGGCAGCCCGATCGCCGTCGTGACGTGCTGCGCGTATTGAAGGCGGCGCCCGGCCCGATGAGCATCAACGCGATCGCCGAAGTGCTGGACGTGCATCCGAACACCGCCCGCCTCCACCTCGACACGCTGGTGAGCGACGGCCGGGTGGAACATGTCGAGCCCGACGTCAATCGACCCGGACGACCGGCCCTGATGTTCCGTGCCATCGCGCAGATGGACCGCGGCGGACCGCGCCGTTACCGGCTGCTCGCCGAGATACTCGCGGCGGGCCTCGCCGCCGGTGACGCCCCGGGCGCCAAGGCGCACGCCGCGGGCCGTGCGTGGGGGACGCAGCTGAAAGGCTCGGTGCCGCAGGGAGGAAGGACGGGCGTAAACGAATCGGTCGAACAGCTCGTCGGCGTTCTCGACGAGCTCGGATTCGCGCCCGAGCGTCGCGGCGAGTGGAAGATCGGCTTGCGGCACTGTCCCTTCCTCGAACTCGCCGAGGCCCGGGCCGAGATCGTGTGTCCCGTTCACCTCGGCCTCATGCAAGGAGTGGTGGAGAGCCCGGCGGGGCTGGTGGCCGTCGACCGACTGGACGCGTTCGTCGAACCGGATCTGTGCCTGGCCCACCTGACCCCGCAGGCAGATTCCAGATGAGCAGCCAACCATCGATCGTCGTCGCCGTGGCCTTCGTGTGGCTGGGCATGGTGCTCGCCATCTCGTTTCTGGAAGCACCGCTGAAGTTCCGCGCACCCAACGTGACGACGCAGATCGGCCTGGGGATCGGGCGCCTGGTGTTCCGCGCGCTCAACAGCATCGAGGTCGTTTTCGCAATCCTGATCGCGGCGGTCGTCGTGCCTAGTCCGCCGCCGGCGGGCGCAACCGCGGCAATCGCGACCGCCTGCGCGATGCTCGCCATCCAGTTGATCGCGGTGCGCCCCTTCCTGACCCGACGTTCCGACAAGGTTCTCGCCGGTCGGGACGCACCCCGCTCCCGCGGCCACTACGCGTACATCGGTCTGGAGGTGGCCAAGGCGGTCGCCCTGGCGGTTGCGGGGACGCTGCTGCTGGCGCTTTGAACCGACACCCCGCCTACAACTCGCAGCGCTCGTGCGGATCCGGGTCATAGCAGGTCAAGGTCCCGTAGGGGCAGTGCGGAAGCGCGCTCACGCCGGCTTTCCGCCACCCCTTGCGGAGCAGGTTGCGTGCCAGAAAGCGTGCCGCCGTCCGGCCCTGCGCCGCGTTGTATTCCGGGCCGGAATGCTCGATGCCGTAGTAGGCGTCGTAGATGTCGTCGGCGAGGCGGTCGATTAGCTCCCTCACTTCCGGTGGCGTGCTCATTCCTCAAGGGTTCCCTGTCGGGCGCCCACGGAATCGTGCAGGGGGGTGCGCCGGCCTCCACGTCGACCTGGTATGAGTGGCGGTCAGTCGAGCGTCGCCCAGAACCGGGTCAGAGCCGCCGCTCCGCGCGCCGGGTCTTCCAACATCCACCAATGTCCCAGCCCGTCGAGCACTTCGGTCCGGGCGCCGGCCCGTTCGGCCGCTCGCCGCCGGATCGCCTCCGAGCCCACATGGTGGTCCTCGGTGGCAAGGATCGACAAGCCCGGCCGGGCCGCCGCGTTGCCGAGCCCACGTCCCGCTTCGGCCAGCGCCGGCTGGCGCGCCGAACGGTACGGCAGCAGGATCGCCCGGCCCACCTCCGGCGCCTGCGCCGCGGCGATCGCGGTCGCGACGCCCGAGGGGATGCCGAGTGCGGCCATCCGGGCGGCCCGGTCCTCGACCGTCCCGTCCAGCATGGTGTCCACCAGCCGCTCGCCGTCGCCGGGTGTCTGCCACACCCGGGCCATGTCATGCCACACGTAGTCGGGGTCGAACACCCCGACGATGTCGCTCGCCCAACTCCGCACCAATTCGGGGCGGTGCATCACCAGGTTCACGACGTGGCCACCACCCCAGTCATGCCCCACGAGATCAACCGGTCCGCCGAACTTGTCCAGCTCGACCTCGAGCCAGTCACGGTAGGCCAGGTAGGTCGTCGGGCAGCGGCGCACCGAACCCGGGCTGCGACAGTCGCACTACATCGGTGCGCCCGAGGGGCCTCGGCCAGCGGGCCCCAGATCGCGTCGGTCTGCGGGTTGCCGTGCACCAAAACTACCGTCGTGGCCAGATATTGTCAGACTTTCACCGTCAGCGGCCAGACGTTCCAGATTTCGTCGCAGTACTCGGCGATGGCGCGGTCCGAGGAGAACTTGCCGCTGCGCGCGGTGTTCAGGATGGACATCCTGGTCCACGCCCCCCGGTCCTGCCAATCCGCGCTCACCCGCTCCTGGCAGTCGACGTAGGAGCGGTAGTCGGCGCACACCAGGAACGGGTCGTCGTGGCGGAGGTAGTCCACCACCGGCCGGAACACCTCGGTGTCGCCGCGCGAGAACGCCCCCGCGGCAATCAGATCGAGCACCGTGCGCAGCTCCTCGTCGCCGTCGATGTAGTCGGCCGGGCGGTATCGTCCGCCTTGACCGCCTGCACCTCCCGTTCCGTCAGGCCGAACAGGAAGAAGTTCTCCGGCCCGGCCTCCTCGCGGATCTCGACGTTCGCCCCGTCGAGCGTGCCGATGGTCAGTGCGCCGTTGATCATGAACTTCATGTTCCCGGTGCCCGAGGCCTCCTTGCCCGCGGTGGAGATCTGCTCGGACAGGTCGGCGGCCGGGTAGATCAGGTGCGCGTTCTGCACGTTGAAATTCGGCACGAACGCCACCTCGAGGAACCGGTTGACCTCCGGGTCGGCGTTGACGCTCTCCCCAATGGCGTTGATCAGCTTGATGATTCGCTTGGCCATGAAATAGCCCGGAGCGGCCTTGCCGCCGAACACGGACGCCCGCGGCGGAATCGACAGCCCTGGGTCGCACTTGAGCCGGTGGTAGAGCGCGACGATGTGCAGGACGTTGAGGTGCTGGCGCTTGTACTCGTGGATGCGCTTGACCTGGACGTCGAACATCCAGTCCGGGTTCAGCTCGACACCGGCCACCGAGCCGACGTAGGTGGCCAGGCGGGCCTTGTTCGCGCGTTTGATGTCGCGCCACTGCTGACGGAAGGTGGCGTCGTCGACGAACGGCTCCAGTCCGCGCAGCCGGGACAGATCACTCAGCCAGCCCTCACCGATCTTGCGGTCCAACAGCTCCCGCAGCCCGGGGTTGGCCAGCGCGAGGAAGCGGCGCGGCGTCACCCCGTTCGTCTTGTTGCTGAACCGCTCCGGCCAAAGCTCGTAGAAGTCTTTCAGCACACTGGTTTTCAGCAGGTCAGAGTGCAGCGCGGCGACGCCGTTGATGGCGTGGCTGCCCACGGTCGCCAGGTGCGCCATCCGGACGCTCTTGCCGTCGTCCTCGCCGATCAGCGACATCCGGCGCAGCCGGTCCGCGTCGCCGGGGAACCGCGTGCGCACCTCGTCGAGAAAGCGGTGGTTGATCTCGTAGACGATCTCGAGGTGGCGCGGCAGCGACTCGGCGAACATCGCCAGGGGCCAGGTCTCCAGCGCCTCGGGAAGCAGGGTGTGGTTGGTGTAGCCGAACGTCGCGACCGTGATGCCCCACGCGTCGTCCCAGTCGAGATGGCGCTCGTCGACGAGCAGCCGCATCAGCTCGGCGACCGCGATCGATGGATGGGTGTCGTTGAGCTGCAAGGCAAACCGCTGGGGGAGCTCGCGGACGGACACGTCGGCGATCTCCTCCATCAGGTCCAGCACTCGCTGCAGCGAGCAGGACACGAAGAAGTACTGCTGCAGCAGGCGCAGCCGCTTGCCCACGTCCGGCTCGTCGTTGGGGTAGAGGACCTTGGTGACCGTCTCCGAGGTTATCTCGTCCTCGACCGCCTTGTAGTAGTCGCCGGTGTTGAAGGCTTCCAGCGCAAAGGATTTGACGGCGCGCGCGCTCCACAGCGTCAGCACGTTGCAGGTGTTGACGCCGTAGCCCTGGATCGGAGTGTCGTAGGCGACGCCCTTGAGCACCCGTCCCGGCACCCACCGCACGCGGTCGTGGCCGGCCTCGTCGCTGTAGTGCTCGGCGTAGCCGCCCCACTTCACCAGATAGTTGATGTCGGGTTTGGCGATCTCCCAGGGGTTTCCGTTGTCGATCCAGTTGTCGGTCTGCTCGACCTGCCAGCCGTCGCGAATCTCCTGGTCGAAGATGCCGAACTCGTAGCGGATGCCGTAGCCGATCGCCGGACGTTCGAGGGTGGCCAGCGAGTCCAGGTAGCACGCGGCGAGCCGGCCGAGGCCGCCGTTGCCCAGCCCGGGTCCCTCCGCGCAGGCCAGCACCGTGTCCAGGTTCTGGCCCATCGCCGCCAGCGCGGTCCATAGCGCCATAGCGGCGGGCGAGAGGTCAGCGGTGTCGCACACCCCCTCGAACATTTGCCCGACGTTCGGCCGGCTGGCTTCCAGCACCTGCGACAGCAGCTGACCTCTATCCCCGAAGTATTACAACAGCTTTCGCTTGCTCATCCCTATCGCCTCGGCCAGCGGGGCTAGCGACAGATCGTTGACGCCGCGCTCCTGGAGCTGCTCGACCACGGATTCGAGCAGGGCTTGCCGCTTATGCGGGTCGGGCGTTCGGGACACCCCTTGATTGTATCGACCGGAACAACCACGCTTAATACTCTTACCTATCGGTACATTTGAATAGTTGTTTGGAGAGGTTCAACCATGAAGGGAAAGATCGCTCTCGAAGAGCACTGGGAGTCCGCCGAGTTTCCGGCCACCGGAGAACATGACTTCACCGCCACCGAGTATTTCGCCGATGTGCAGCGCCGGCTGCGGGAGGTGGATCGGCGTGTCGAGGACATGGACCGCAACGGGATCGCCATCGATATCCTGTCGTTGACGCAGCCCGGCATCGAGGGAATCACCAACACCAAGCTGGCGGTCGATACGGCGAAGAAGATGAACGACTTCGCCGCCGAGAACCTGGTCGCGAAATACCCGGACCGGTCGGGCCTTTGCCGCCCTGCCGCTACAGGACCCGGAGAAGGCTGCCGACGAACTCGAACGCGCTGTTCGTGACCTGGGGTTTGTCGGCGCACTGATCAACGGCTATAGCAACATCGGCGACGAGGACACCGCGCAGTATCTCGACGAACCGCAAGTGGAGCCGTTCTGGGCCAAGCTCACCGAGCTCGACGTGCCGGTTTACCTGCACCCCCGTATCCCACTGCCCAGCCAGCAACGGATCTATCAGGGGTATGAGGGGCTGCTGGGCTCCGCGTGGGGGTTCGGTGTGGAGACCGCCACCCACGCGCTGCGGTTGATTCTCAGCGGCCTTTTCGACCGGCATCCGACCGCCCAGGTGATCCTCGGGCATCTCGGTGAGGCGCTCCCATTCACCTTGCACCGGGTCACTCACCGGTTGCGTCACCAACGCCGGGAGACCCACGGACCGCACGAGCTGCCGCCGCTGGACTACCTGCCGCGCAATTTTTATCTCACCACCAGCGGGGTCTTCCGGACCCAAACGCTGCTCGACACCCTCCTCGAAGTCGGGGCCGACCGGATTCTCTTCTCCGTCGACTATCCCTACGAGACCATGGACGACATCGCCCCCTGGTTCGACGACACCCCGATCAGCGAACCCGATCGCATCAAAATCGGGCGAGACAACTCCGAGAAGCTCTTCAAGCTGACTTCGCACGCCTCAACTAAAAAGGTTTCGGTAATACAGTGACTCATGGTCATAAAGGAAGTCCGGTGTGGGCGAGGAAGGCGAAACACAGGTCGTAGTTGGAGTCGATGCGATCCAGCCCGGATTCGGCCGCGGGACACGACCCCGTTTTTTCCATGGCGACCGACGTGGCGTCGGCGAGCGCCTGGCGCAGCGCAACCTCTCGTTCGCTCGGCCGGTGCGTTTCCGCCCAGTAGTTGCCGATCGCCCCGATGGGGTCGAGCCTGCGGATGGGAACCATCACCCCAGTCGGATGGCCCAGGCTACCTCATCGCGTTGTGCCGGTGGCAATTTCGCTGTGCGCGAATACGGCGGTCAGTGGGCACCGGAGAGGTTCAGCGTGACGACCCCGGCGATGATAAGGCCGACCCCGACGACCTTGGCGGCCGACAGGGGAGAGCCGAGGAACAGGACGGCGATCAGCACGATCGCGGCCGTCCCGATCGCCGACCACAGCGCGTAGGCCACGTCCGTCTGCATACCCCGCGAGATGGACAGCGCCAGCAGCGCGAACGCCACCGCGTACCCGGCCAGGCACGCCACGGTGGGCCAGGGCCGGCTGAAGCCCTCGGTGCTCTTGAGCAGGCTGGTCGCCGCCACCTCGGCGAAGATCGCGCAGATGAGGAGCAGATAGCTCACGTCGCCTCCCGGTGTACGAACCCCCTGTAGGTGTACACGACGGGGGCGTGCGGGCGGTCGCCCGCCGCGCGTGGCGTAGCTACGTGTCGGTGACGTCGGGGACCGCGCGCAGTGGTGGCCGTACGCCCCGCGTGAGGCCGAAGCCCACGTGCGGGTCTGCGACGTCCGCGAGGATCCGGTAGGCGTCGGCGTACTGAACCGCGAGTGTGACCAGCCGCATCCACGTGACCGGGTCGTTGCGGGTGGCTCCGAAATCGAAACCGAACCGCGGGCCGTCGAGCACGAATCGGACGTGGCCGGCGAAGGCGTCGGCCGACACCGTCAGCAGCGCGGGACCCGCCTCGATGCGGTATTCCTCGTGCAGGCCCAGTGCGCGTCCCGGCTCCGGTGTGGGGCCCGCATCGACGAGGTAGTCGCAATCGGCGAGCGCGGCGAAGACGGCCCCCGCCGAGACCCGGTAAAGGGCGCCGAATTCGATGGTGGACCGGGCGGCGGTGCGCAACGAGAAGACGATCACGATGGGCGAACGATGATCATGGGGGTTGCTCTCCTCTGCGCCGCTGCCGTCCCGACGGCTCGATCCGGAGGCCCGGAGTCTACGGGCGCGCGGCCCCGTGCGCGGCCCGGGCGGGCGATGATTTCGCCGGGAGCCACATGCGTTTCGCCGGGTGGATAGGGCGTGGCGGCGACCCCGGCGCACACGGCCGGGGTCGACACGCCGGCCGCACTTTGCCGGCACCGCCGATAATGGCATTCTCTAGATCGGAGAAGCCGTTTTCGGGCGGCTGGAGGAGGTCGAGAATGAACGCCGGCCAACGGTGTGACGGGATGGTGGCGCTGGTCACCGGGAGCAGTCGCGGGCTGGGCAAGGCGATCGCCGCGCGACTGGCTGCGCGGGGTGCCACGGTCGCGCTGACCGCCCGCACCATGGACCCCGACCCCAAGTACCAGGGATCGCTGCGCCAGACCCGCGACGAGATCGCGGCCGCCGGCGGCCGCGCGGTGGCGATCCAGGCCGACCTGTCCCAGTCCGGCGAACGCGAACGCCTCTACGCCGAGGTGCACGACACCGTCGGCGCCCCGGACATCCTCGTCAACAACGCCGCCGTGACCTTCCTGCGGCCCCTCGACGAATTCCCCGAGAAGCGGGTGCGGCTGATGATGGAGATGCACGTCCTGGGACCGCTGCACCTGTGCCAGCTGGCGATCCCCGCGATGCGCGAGCGCGGACGGGGCTGGATCCTGAATCTGACCTCGGTGGGCGGCGACCTGCCACCGGGGCCGCCGTTCTCCGAGTTCGACCGCAGCGCCGGCTTCGGTGTCTACGGGACGGCCAAGGCCGCCCTCAACCGGCTGACCAAAAGCCTTGCCGCCGAACTGTACGACGACGGCATCGCCGTCAACGCCGCCGCCCCGTCCGACCCGGTGGCGACACCGGGGGCCGGCGCCCTCGACCTGGCCAAGGCCGACACCGAGGACATCGAGCTGATCACCGAGACCGCCTTCCGGTTGTGCACCGGCGATCCGAAAACCCTGACCGGCCGCATCGCGCACACCCAGTCGTTCCTCGCCGAGGCCGGCTGGACCCAGCCCGCCGTTTGAATGGCCGAACTGGACCTCGACGAGCTGCGCGGGCGCCTCGCCCGCGCCGGCGTCGGCGACGTCCATCCACTCGCCGGGGGCGCCTCCAGCCTCACCTTCGCCGCCGCGATGGGCGGCCGGCCCGTGGTGGTCAAGGTTGCCCCGCCGGGCGTCGAGGCGATCGGGCACCGCGACGTGCTGCGGCAGGCGCGCGTCATCAAAGCGCTTGCGGAAAGCGATTTTCCGGTGCCCGCCGTGGTGTGGGAGGACCCCGGCAGCCCGCCGCTGTTCGTGATGTCGCGCATCGACGGCGAGTGCGTGGAGCCGTTGTTCGACGGTTGCCCACCGGATGCCGACCTGGCCGACCGGTACCGCAACGCCTGCCGCGTCATGGCCGCCCTGCACCGTCTCTCGCCGGCCGCGCTGGGGCTGGGCGACGAACCGGTCGTCGACCCGGCCGCCGAAGTCCGGCGCTGGTGCGACACCCTGGGCACCGTCGACCCGGCGCTGGTGCCCGGGTGGCAGGACGTGCGCGACGCGCTGTTGGGTTGTGCGCCGGAAGTCATGGGGCCCAGCGTGATTCACGGAGACTTCCGGCTGGGCAACCTGATGGCCGCCGGGGCCCGCATCGACGCGGTGATCGACTGGGAGATCTGGTCGATCGGCGACCCGCGCATCGATGCGGGCTGGTTTCTGATCAACTGCGATCCGGACACCTATCGTCGCGTTTCACGCGGCGATGTCGCCCCACCGGTCGCCGAGCTGACCGCGATCTACCGCGACCGGCTGGGCCGCGAGGTCGGCGACCTGGACTGGTTCACCGCCCTGGCGTGCTTCAAGTCGGCGGCCACGTGGTCGCTGATCGTCAAGCACAACCGCCGCAGGCGTTCGCCGCGGGCCGACCTGGAAGCCATGGCGGCGGCCCTGCCCCGGCTGCTGCAGCGCGCCCGGACGATTCTGGGCCGCTAGCTCGCGAGGGTGCGCGAAATGCCACGGTGCAGCGGCGTGTCGCGTCCAGACACGCACGCTCGCGCTGGGGCGGCTACGCGCGCGGAATGCCGGCCAGCTTGTCGGCGAACTTCGCCTCCGCGGCCGCACGCAGCCGCAGCAGATGCTCGGAGGGGAACAGGTCGGGAGCGGGCTGCCGGTCTTTGAGCAGCTGGCGCGCCAGCGTCACCTTGTGCACCTCGGTGGGGCCGTCGGCCAGGCCGAGCACGAAGGACTCCACCAGGTACTGCACGAAGGGCATCTCGTGGCTGGTGCCCAGCGATCCGTGCAGCTGCAGCGCCCGCGCCGATACGTCGTGCAGCACCTTCTGCATCATCGCCTTGACCGCGGAGATGTCGGCCCGCACCGCCTGGTAATCGTTGAACTGGTCGATCTTCCAAGCGGTTTGCAGCGTCAGCAACCGGAACGCCTCGATCTCCATCCACGAGTCGGCGACCATCTCCTGGACGAGCTGCTTGTTGGCCAGCACCTCGCCCTGGGTGTAGCGCGACACCGCCCGCTCGCAGATCATGTCGAAGATCCGCCGCACCAAGCCGACCGTGCGCATGGCGTGGTGAATACGCCCGCCGCCCAGGCGGGTCTGGGCGACCACGAACGCGCCGCCGCGCGGGCCCAGCATGTGGTCTCCCGGCACGCGGACGTTCTCGTAGCGGACGTAACCCTCGCGCCCGCCGCCACCCAGCGGCTGATAGCCGAGCCCGACGTCGCGCAGCACGTTGATGCCCGGGGTGTCGCCCGGCACGACGAACATCGAGCAGCGCTGGTACGGCGGCGCGTCGGGGTCGGTCATCGCCATCACGATGAGAAACGACGCCATCGACGCGAACGAGGAATACCACTTCTCCCCGTTGATGATCCAGTTATCACCATCGGGCACGGCGGTGGTGCGGAACACCTTCGGGTCGGCGCCGCCCTGCGGCTCGGTCATGGAGAAACAGGACACGATGCGGTTGTCCAGCAGCGGCTCGAGGTAGCGCGCCTTGAGCTCGGGTGTGCCGTAGTGCGCGAGGATCTCGCTGTTGCCCGAATCGGGTGCCTGGGAGCCGAACACGATCGGCGCGCACTCCGAGCGGCCCAGGATCTCGTTGAGCAGCGCCAGCTTCACCTGCCCGTAGCCGGGACCGCCCAGGTGCGGCCCGAGGTGCGTGGCCCACAGCCCACGCTCCTTGACGATCTCCTGCAGCGGCGGGATCAGTGCCTGACGCACCGGGTCGTTGAGGTCGTGGGACTCCTTGACGATCAGGTCGATCGGTTCGCACTCCTCGCGCACGAAGTCCTCGACCCATTTCAGTTGCGCCGCCCACTCCGGGTCGGTGGAGAAGTCCCACGCCATCTATCGTTCCTTCCGGTTGCTCTGGGCCACCACGCCGGCATCGACGAGGGCAGTGACGGCCTCGGGGTCCAATCCCAGTTCGCGTAGCAGCGCACGCGTGTGATCGCCGGGCAGCGACGGGGCGCCGGGCGCCGCGGGCGGGGTGCGCGAGAAGCGTGGCGCCGGCGCGGGCTGGGTGACGCCGTCCACGTCGACGAATGTCCCGCGCGCGGCCAGGTGCGGGTGATGCGGTGCCTCGGACAGCGAAAGCACCGGTGTCGCACAGCATCCCGGTGAGTCGAGGATGCGCTCCCACTCGTCGCGGGTCTTCTCGGCGAAGCGCGCGGCCAGCGCCGCGCGGTGCGCCGACCAGGTCGACGGTGCGTCGTCGTCGTGGGGAACGCCGACGCCGAGCCGCTCGCACAGCTCGGCGTAGAACTTGGGTTCCATCGCGCCCACAGCGACGTGACGGCCGTCGGCGGTGACGTAGACGCCGTAGAAGTGGGCGGCGCCGTCGAGCAGGTTGTCCTGGCGGCGGTCGCGCCAGGTGCCGGTGGGCACCATCCCGAAGTAGGGCGCCAGCAGCGTGGCCACGCCGTCGACCATGGCCACGTCGAGCACCTGACCCGCTCCGGACTCGCGGGCCTCCAGGATCGCGCTCAAAAGGCCGACCGCCAGCAGCATCCCGCCGCCGCCGTAGTCGCCGACCAGATTCAGCGGCGGCACCGGCGATTCGGCGGTGCCGATCCCGTGTAGCGCGCCGGCCAGGGCGATGTAGTTGATGTCGTGGCCCGCGTGCCCGGACAGGGGTCCGTCCTGCCCGTATCCCGTCATGCGGGCATACACCAGCCGGGGGTTGCGTCCCAGCAACGCGTCCGGCCCGATGCCCAGCCGCTCGGCGACCCCCGGCCGGTACACGTCGACGAACGCGTCGGCGCCGGCTACCAGACGGTGCACCAGGTCGCGGCCGCGGGGGTCTTTGACGTCGGCGGCCAGCGACCGCTGGCCGCGCCGGACCGTGTAGTCGATCGGCAACGGGCCGTCCACGCCCGCGACGGGGTCCACGCGGACCACGTCGGCGCCCAAGTCGCCCAACAGCATCCCGCAGAACGGCGCGGGCCCCAGCCCGCCCATCATCACGATGCGCAGGCCCCGCAGCGGGCCGCTCATGTGGTCCACTTCGCGCGGCGGTCGGCCGCCTCGTCGGTGGCGTGGGCGAGGACCTGGTTGCGGTTCTCCAGCTCCAGCGCGGCGGACAGGCTCGCCGCGTCGGTGTTGACCTGCAGCGCGCGCTTGGTCAGCCGCACGCCCAGCGGGGGGAGACCGGCGATCAGGGTGGCCAGTTCCACGGCCCGCTCGAGCAGCCGGTCGGGTTCGACCACCTCGCTGACCAGGCCGCGCCGGTCGGCTTCGGCGGCCGGAATCGTGCGCCCGGTCAGCATCCAGTCGGCGGCCACGCTGGTGCCCACGATGCGGGGCAGGTGGTAGCTCATGCCCATCTCGGCGCCCGAGAGCCCCAGCAGGATCGCGGCGTTGCCGAACGACGCCGCGGTCGAACAGATCCGGATGTCGGCGGCCAGGCACAACGCGAAGCCCGCGCCGACACAGGGACCGTTGACCGCGGCGACGACGGGTTGCGGCAGTCCGCGGATCGCCTCCGCCAGTGCGGTCATGCGTTCCTGGAAACGCAACCGGTCCAGCGCGGGCGCGGAGGCCTCCGGCATGGCGGGCCCGAAGTCGCGCATGTCGATTCCCGCGCAGAAACCGCGGCCGGCGCCGGTGAGCACGACGGCCCGCGCGGAGTCCTCGCCGGCCAGATCGGCCAGCACGTCGCGCAATTCGGTCTGCATGGCCTCGTTGACGGCGTTGAGGCACCGCGGCCGGTTCAGGCGGACGACGACGACCCCGCCGCGGGGCCGGTCGAGCTCCAGGGTGCTCATGCGCGTTCGATGATCGTCGCGGTGCCCATGCCGCCGCCGGTGCACATGGTCACCAGACCCGTTGCCAGATCCCGGCGTTCGAGCTCGTCGAGCAGGGTGCCCAGCAGCATCGCGCCGGTGGCGCCGATCGGGTGGCCCAGGGCGATGGCGCCGCCGTTGACGTTGACCCGCTCGGGGTCGATGTCGAGGTCGCGCATCGTCTTGAGCGGGACCGCGGCGAAGGCCTCGTTGATCTCCCACAGGTCGATGTCGGCCACGCTCATGCCGGCGCGGGCCAGGCAGCGCTGCGCGGCGGGCCCGGGCGCGGTGAGCATGATGACGGGCTCGCTGCCGACCGCGGCCGTGGCGCGGATCTGTGCACGCGATGAAACCCTTTGTGCCTGAATCCATTTCGCGGAGGCGAGCAGCACCGCCGCGGCGCCGTCGACGACCCCCGACGAGTTGCCCGCATGGTGGACGTGCTCGACGCGGTCGATGCCCGGGTAGCGGCGCAGGCAGATCTCGTCGAAGGTCAACCGCTCGCCCTCGGCACGGGCCGCGCCCATCGCGGCGAAGGCGGGCTGCAGGCGCGCCAGCGTCTCGGCGGTGGTCCCGGGGCGCGGATGCTCGTCGCATTCGACGCAGCCGTCGGGGGTGGTAACCCCGACCAGGGATCGCTCGAACCGGCCGTCGTCGACCGCCGCGGCGGCCCGGTGCTGGCTGCGCGCCGCATAGGCGTCGACGTCGTCGCGGCCGAACCCTTCGAGGGTGGCGATGAGGTCGGCCGAAATTCCCTGCGGGACGGTCGGGTAACGCTTACGAAAGTCGGGGTTGCCGCCGTCGATCGTCGGGATCCCGGCCGCGACGCCCCAACGGGACATCGACTCGACGCCGCCGGCGACCATCAGGTCCTCGCTGCCGGCCGCGATCGCCGACGCCGCGACGGTGACCGCCTGCTGCCCCGACCCGCAGAACCGGTTCAGCGTCATCCCCGGCACGGTCTCGGGCCAGCCGGCCAGCAGCACCGACAGGCGCGCGATGTCGTCGGTGTGGTCCCCGCTGAGGATGCCGTTGCCGGCGATGACGTCGTCGACGTCGGCCGGGTCGAAACCGGTGCGCTCGGCCAGTGCGGTCAGGCAGCGGGCGAACAGGGCCTGCGGGTGTACGGCGTGCAACGCCCCGTCGGGGCGGCCGCGGCCGCGCGGTGTGCGTACCGCGTCGAGGATCCAGGCGTCGATGTCGGGCTCCAATCTTCCTCAGCCGATCGTAATGTGTCTCTCAAGTGAGGAGAATAGTCTTCTCCGGAAAGGGGAAGCCATTCTCGGCGCTACCCGCTGCCCGCCGCGCAAGCCGCCGGCAACCGCTTTCCGCGGATCTTGCTGGATCGTGGACGAAGGCCGTCGCGTCCTCTATGGTCCGTCCCAAGCAGCTGTTCGGCGCCGTGAGAGGAACACGCAATGAGGACGCTCGAAGGCGTTCTGGCCGGCCATCCGTTCTTCGACGGAATGGACCCGCGTTACCTGGAGCTGGCGGTCGGCTGCGCGTCGAACATGCGCTTCGACGCCGGGGAGCTGATCTGCCGTGAAGGCCACCCGGCCGACCACTTCCACCTCATCCGCGCCGGCCGGATCGCACTCGAAATCGCCGTGCTGGGCCGCGGTGGCCTGACGATCCAGACGCTCGGGGCCGGTGACATCCTCGGATGGTCGTGGTTGGTGCCGCCCTACACCTGGCGGTTCGATGTGCGCGCGGCGGAGACGACCCGCGCGATCGTCTTCGACGGTAAATGCCTGCGCGAGAAGTGCGAACAGGATCACGAACTCGGATACGAGCTGCAGAAGCGTGTGATCGCGGTACTCGGACAGCATCTCGACGCGACGAGGTTTCGGCTCCTGGACCTCTACGGGGATGCGCTGGACTGAGGGGCCGGACCGTCGCCAACGTAGTAACCCAGTCACCTCTGTCGACTTGTCGCTGTTCGATCTGAACCTGTACGAAAAGCATTCGCGCGGATCGCTTTTCGGATCGTCGAACCCCGGGAGCGGCATCCCGCGCATGCTCGACCTCCACCGCGCCGGACGGCTCAAGCTCGGCGAGCTCGTCACCCGCGAGTACACCCTCGAGGAGATCGACACCGGCTACGCCGACCTGCACGCCGGGGTGAACCTGCGCGGGCTCATCCGGTTCTGAGTTGCGGGCGAGCTCCTCACGCGCGGCCGACGCGCTCCAAGTCGACGCCTCTGGTCTCGATCCTGAACAGGAATGTCACCGCGGCGCCCGTCAGGAACGCGCCGACCAGGATCCAGAGCAGGGCGGCGGTGCCGATGGAGTCGAGCAGCATGGGGAACAGGAACGCGGCCGTGACCGCGGCAACCTTGGCGAAGGACGCGGCGTACCCCGCGCCCTTGCCGCGCAAGCCCGTCGGGAAAACCTCGCCGGCCACCAGGTAGGTCATCGAATTGGGACCCAGGTTCGACATGAAGTAGAACAGCGTGAAGCCGGTCAAGAGCAGTGCCATGTCGTGGCCGCCGCCCTGCCGGATCGACAGCGCGGCCAGCGCCAGGCCCGCCGCGCAGCCCAGAAAACCGAGGATCTCCAGCCGCATGCGCCCCGCCCTGTCCACCACCACGATGGCGGTCACGACGCCGAGGACGAACAACGCATCCATCAGCGCCGAACCCTTGATCCCCAGGATGTCGTTGTGGACGGTGCCGGGCAGCGTGTGTGCCTGCGATTTCTTGCCGATGAGCGCGGCCAGGATCGTGGGCGTGAAGATGCCGATGCCGTAGACACCGAGATCCTGCAGGAACCACGGAACCGAAGCGAGGACGGTTGCCCGGCGGTTGCCCGCGGTGAACAGCGCCCGGTAGCCGCTTTCCGGCTTGGCGTCGGTCGCGCCGCCCGGGCGGCGCAGCGACACCTGCTGCGGGTACTGCGGGTCGCGCTTCAGCAACTCGCGGGTGGCCTTCTCGGCGTCGGCTGTCCGGCCCCGCGACAACAGCCACTGCGGGCTGTCGGTGACGGAGAGCCGACCGGCGATGACCAGGACCGCCGGCACGATCGCGACGCCGTACATCCACCGCCACGCCGTGACGTCCGGGTTCTGGTAGAGGATCACGAAGCCGACTCCCGTGCCGACGAGCGCGCCCACGGCCTGGAACGCGAACGCGCTCAACACCAGCTGGCCGCGCCGCGACGACGGAGTGCTTTCGGCGATGACCATGTGCGCGGTCGGGTAGTCGCAGCCCAGGGCCAGCCCGGCGCCGAACAGGAAGACCACCAGCAGCACGAAGTTGGGTGACATGGTCAACGCCACCAGGAACACCGAGAAGATGACCATCTCCACGACGAACATGCGCTTGCGCCCGTACCTGTCGGCCAGGCCACCCAGGGCGCTGGCCCCGACCAGGATGCCCGCCAGTGAGGCCGCGGTAACGAAGCCCTGGTCCGAGGCGGCCAGGTGGAACTCGATCGAGATCAGCGGCAGGGCCACCCCGGTCATGAAGACCACCATGCCCTCGAAGAACTTTCCCGCCGAAGCGAGCGCCCATATCCGCAGCTGCATCGAGGTCATCGGCGTGGCGGGCGTCTCGGTGCCATCCGGCCACCGCGGCCTTTCGTCGATGTACTCCTGTACGGATCTGGCCTGAGAAGCATTGTGCGTCAAGGTGTTTCGTCGCCTTTTCCGGTCAGTTGGCCAAGGCCCGCCCGCCCACCGCCGAAGCCGGCCTGCCCCTCACCCGGCGGGACCGCTCACCCACGCGGGCTCGTCGAACGGTCGGGCACGGCGCACCGGGTTCCCGGTGCGGACGACGGCGCCATCCATGAGCACTTCCCGCGCGGTCGCGGGGGTAAACGGCGGTGGCCTCAGCCCTCGAACGCGGGGCCGTCGAAGCGTTCGCGGGTGACGAACTCCGCGACCGGCCGGCGGCGCAGCATGGTCGGCCGGCGGGTGGGTTTGCCCAGCGGCACGAGCGCGGCGACCGCGTGCGTGTCGGGGATGCCCAGCAACGCTCGGACCCGGTCCTCGGCCGCGATGGCCATCGTGGTGATCGTGCCGCCGTAGCCCTCGCTGCGGGCGGCCAGCAGGATGTTCCACACCAGCGGGTAGACCGAGGCCCCGCCGGCGATGCCGACGCGGTCCAGGTCCTGGTCGAGGGCGGCGAGAACGCCCAGGTCGACGGAGACGACCAGCAGGACCGGCGCGTTCGCCAGCGGCGCGACGAACGTGTCGGGAATCTCGGTCGCCTCGATGACGTCCCGGGGCACACCGCTGGGGTGCAGCGGGTTCCACGGGCTCTCGCCCGCCGTGAGCTGGGCGAAGTAGCGGCGGGCGGCGGGAGCGCCCAGCTCGGCGAGCCGGCGACGGGTCTGGGGGTCGCGCACCACGGTGATGTGTGCGCCCTGACGGTTGCCCCCGCTGGGGGCGAACCGGGCGTTGTCGAGGATGCGCCACAACACGTCGTCGGGCAGCGCGTCGCCGGTGAACTCGCGCGCCGCGAAGGCGGTTCGCATGACGTCGTAGAGGTCCATGGCGGGCCGGCTACGAGGCCGCGGCGGCGCGCCGCTCCAGCCGGAAGGTGCGCCGGAAGCCGGCCGGCTGCGTGGTGAGCGTGACCTCCACCGCGCCGCCGGGCGCGATTTCGTAGCGCTCCTCGACGTCCGGCCCGTTGGTCCACGGGCCGACGGCGTGCCGCCCGAGATCGGGGCGGTCGTACAGGGCCGGGTCGAACGGGAAGTACACCGGGTCGTACGGCATCACGTCGCCGTCGGGCCGGCCGTCGACCATGCGGCTGCACTCCACGAACCGGAAACAGCCGATGTTGTGCGCGGCCCGGTAGGTGCGCCGGACGACCAGCGGGGAACGCGTGTCGGCCGGCAGGGGCGCGTCCTTGGGCACGATCGGGTCGAAGACGACGCCGGTCCCGGCCTCGGCCTCGCGGAACACCCCGAAGTGTCGCGAGAAGCGTTCGGAGAGCTCGAAATCGGCCTCGGTGTCGAGGTAGACGGCCAGGCCGATGGCCGTCGCCGCGAACGGATGCGGCGAGCGTTTCACGCGTTTGTCGCCGAAGGCCGCGCGCAGCACCCGGGAGACCAGCGGGAAGCTGCCCGCCCCGCCCACCACGTAGATCCCCGCCACCTCGGACGCCGTCACCTCGCCCGCGGCCGGGTCGTGCAGCACGCGACGCAGGATCTCGACGGTCTGGTCGACGAGGGGGGTGCACGCCGCGTAGACGTCGTCGATCGCGCAGGCGAACGGCGGCCGGTCGACCGCGGTGAGGTCCACCAGGAAGCGGCGGGTCTGCGGTCCGACGGCCTCCTTGCGGGCGGCGCACTCTTCCTTCAGCAGGTCGTAGCGCTCGTCGTCCACCGCGCCCAGCCCGGCCCCGGCCAGGACCAGGTCGACGATGGCCCCGTCGAAGTCGTCGCCGCCCAGTCGCTGGATGCCCTCGCTGAGGACGACGTCGTTGGCGGGCCCGGTCATCTTCAGCAGCGAGGCATCGAAGGTGCCGCCGCCCAGGTCGTAGACGAGGACGTACTCGCGCCTGGCGGTGATGGTGGAGCGGTACCGGTGGGCGTATTCCAGGCTCGCGGCGGAGGGCTCGTTGAGCAGGGCCACGACGTGGAAGCCGGCCGCCACGAACGCGTCCAGGGTGAGGAAGCGCTGCGCGCTCGAGGCGTTCGCCGGCACGCTGATTGCGGCCTCGACGGTTTCACCCGGCGCGAGCCCGGCGTTCGAGCGGTCGTAGAGGTCGGCCCGCAGCCGGGCCAGGAAGCCGGTGAGCAGGTCGGCCAGGCGGTGGCTACGCCCGGCCAGGGTCACCTCGGTCTGGGGGCCGGCGTCGTTGAGCAGACGCTTGAACGACCGCAGCACCGACCATCCCGGCTCGTGGCGGACGGCGGCGGCGTCCGGGCCGAACCGCAACTCTCCGGCGGCGTTCGCCGCGATGATCGAAGGCCAGGTGTCCGCCCCGTCGAAGGAGACGACCGGGTAGTTGCCCCTGTCGACGGCGGCAACGACGGTGTGGGTGGTGCCGAAGTCGATACCGACTCGCATCGCCCGATTTTAGGGCCGCGCCACCGGTTTGGGCACACCCTTTTCCCGGCGTGGCGACCTGGGCCCCGCCTGCCGGCGGTCGCCGGTGGGTACGGTCGGCAAGCGGGATGCCGTGGAGTCTGTTTGAATGAGTCCGCTCTGTCACGGGCTTATCGGCTGACCCCGGGAGTCAGCCGCCTCTCAGCCCGCCGGAGCGGTCCGTCTACCGGATCAGCGGGGGATGAACCCAACCCGCCACCACTTTTAAGATCGTGTCGGCGGGCGGTCGCGCGCACGGGAAGCAGGGAGGCGATGATCGAATCCGTACTCGTCGTAGGCGGCGGCAGCGCTGGCCTGATGACCGCGCTTGCGCTCAAACAGCGGGCTCCTCAGCTCGAGGTCCGCGTCGTGCGCAGCAAGGACATCGGTGTGATCGGCGTCGGCGAAAGCACCACGCCGCAGATTGTCAACCTGCTCTTCGACTACCTGAAGCTGCCGCAGAAGCAGTTCTATTCGATCGTCCGGCCGACCTGGAAGACGGGCATCCACTTCCTCTGGGGACCGCGCAAGTCGTTCGACTACGGGTTCCAGTTCCAGCTCGACGCCTACTACACCGACCTGGATCGCTATAACGGCTTCTACTGCAACGATGAGTTCGACAGCGTCGACATGAACGCCGCGCTGATGGCCCAGGGCAAAGCGTTCGAGCGGCATCCGGCCGGCGAGGGGCCGTTGGTCACGCCCAACGTGGCGCTGCACCTGTACAATCCCGCGCTGGTCGAGGCGCTGGAGGCCGCTTGCGGCACGCGGGGCATCGAGATCATCGACGCCCGCATCACCGGCGTGCCCGTCGATGAGCAGGGTGTGCAGTCCGTCATCCTCGAGGACGGCCGCACGTTCTCGGCCGACCTGTACGTCGACGCGACCGGCTTTCGTTCCGAGTTGCTCGGCCGCGCGCTGGGGACGCCGTTCGTCCCCTACGACAGCTCGCTGTTCTGTGACCGCGCCATCGTCGGCAGCTGGGACCGGACCGACGAGTTCATCTATCCCTACACCATCGCCGAGACGATGGAGGCCGGCTGGTGTTGGCAGATCGACCACGAGCACGCGATCAACCGCGGCTACGTCTATTCGTCACAGTTCCTCAGCGACGACCAGGCGCGCGAGGAGTTCGTGCAGAAGAACCCGAAGGCCACGACGTGGGATCACGTCGTGAAGTTCCGCTCCGGGCGCTACGAGAAGGGCTGGGTCAAGAACGTCTTCGCGATCGGCAACGCGTGCGGCTTCGTCGAGCCGCTCGAGGCGACGGCGCTCATGGTCGCCTCGTCGCAGATCAAGGCGATGGTCGAGATGCTCGTGGAGTCGCGGTGCGACCCGACCCCGAGCCTTCAGGCGCTGTACAACACGCTGTTCGTCGACTGGTGGGACGGCATCAGGGACTTCCTGTCCATCCACTACCGGTTCAACACGCGCATCCAGAACGACTTCTGGACCGCGTGCTGCAACGAGGTGGACGTGACACCGGTGCAGCCGCTGCTGGACTTCTATCGCGACAACGGGCCGACGACCTTCTGCCGGCACTATGTGACCAGCACGATCGGGCAGGACAATCAGTTCGGGCTCGAAGGACATCTGGTGATGCTGGTGGGGCAGAAAGTGCCCTATCGCGATGCGCATCCGCCGAGCGAGGCCGAAATGGCAATCTTCCGCCGGCACTGCGCGGACAACCGCGCCCGCGCGGCGAGCGGGCTGACGGTGGCCGAGGCGCTGCAATACGTCCACCGGCCCGACTGGCGGTGGCATTCCGACTCGCAGTGAGGCGGCGTCGAGCCGTCAGCGCCGCGCCGATCCGGACCGGGCGTCCCAGCGTTTCTGCAACTCCCGCTCACCGGCCGTGGGGATCAGGCCGGCGGGCGCGAACCTTTTCGACGGCACCGGGTCGTCCTCGGTCAACGGCTTTGAGTCGCCGCGAATTGCCTTGAGTGCCACGATGGTCGCGGCGACGACCACAATGACGACGGGCACCGCGAAGAGGACCGACAGCGTGCCCTGGACGCCGGTGTTCCTGATGACGTCGTCGAGCTGGCGGGCGCTGGTGGCCGAGCCGAACGACGTCCTCCCCGCGTTTCGCGCCGCCAGATAGCGGGCGTGCTGGGTCCAGTACCCGACCGCCGGATCCCCGGAGAAGATCTTCTGCCACGACGCGGTGAGCGTGACCGCCAGGTCCCACAGCAGCGGAATGCCGGGGATCCACGCCCACTTCAGCAGGCCCTTCTTGATGACGACGACGATGAGGACACTCAGCGCGATCGCCGCGAGCAGCTGGTTGGCGACACCGAACAGCGGGAACAGCGTGTTGATGCCGCCGAGCGGATCGGTCACCCCCATCAACAGGATGCCGCTCCATGCCGCGGCCACGGCCACGCTGCATCCCAGACGCCCGGGCGCCAGCCCGGGTTTCGCAGCCTGGCCAGCGGACCGCCGAGGTTGCCCAGCAGGTCCGAGAGCATGAACCGTGCGACCCGGGTGCCCGCATCGACGGCGGTCAAGATGAACAGCGCCTCGAACATGATCGCGAAGTGATACCAGGATGCCTGCAGCCGGGCGCCGCCCAATACCCGTCCCAGCACCTCGGACATGCCGACGGCCAGCGTCGGGGCGCCTCACGATGGACTTCTCGCCCAAACCGGTCACCGGCGACAGGCTGACCTGGTCGGCGGTCGCCGGGGGCCCCGACAGCCCGAGCCGGTTGACGTAGTCCGCGGCGGTTGCCGCGGTGCCGCCGGTGGCGGCGGCCGGTGCGTTGAGGGTGAAGTACAGGTGCCGGTCCAGAATCGCCGCGGCGATCAGCGCCATGACGGCGAGGAACGACTCGGTGAGCATGCCGCCGTAGCCGATGAGCCGCATCTGGCTTTCCTTTTCCAACAGCTTTGGCGTCGTCCCCGACGATCGCCCACGCGACCGCGCACACCAGAGCGATCACCCCGAACACCATCTTGTGGCGGGTGGTGATGGGGGAGCGGTCGACGATCGCGACGGGCGGCAGGTCCTGATGGGTGCGGAGGTAGCCGATGTCGCCGTGCTGCTTTGCCACGGACAAACCCTACGGCGAGCGCGGCGCGGCTCAGTACAGCGCGCGCACGGTGTCGATGGTGTCGGCGTCGGCCGGGCCCTTGTCGTCGCGGTAGCGCACCACGCGGGCGAAGCGCAGCGCCAGCCCGCCGGGATAGCGCGTCGACCTCTGCACCCCGTCCAGCGCCACCTCGACCACCTGCTCGGGGCGCAGCCGCACCGCGTGGCCCTCGGTTCCGCCGACGGCGAGTTCGCTGAACCGGGCCGTCTGCCAGTCGAGCATTGCGTCGGTCATGCCCTTGAAAGTCTTTCCCACCATCACGAATTCACCGGTGACCGGATCGCGCGCGCCCAGATGGATGTTGGACAGCTTGCCGCGGCGTCGCCCGGACCCCCACTCCACGGCGAGCACCACCAGATCCAGCGTGTGCACGGGCTTGACCTTGAGCCAGCCCGCGCCGCGGCGCCCCGCCTGGTAAGGTGCGTCCGCCGACTTGGCCAGCACCCCTTCGTGGCCGGCGGCCAGTGTGGCGTCGAGAAAACGGGCCGCCGCCTCGGGGTCGGACGTGACCAGCCGGTCGACCCGGTGCGCGGCCGGCACCAACGCGTCCAGGGCGGCCAACCGTTCGGTGGTCGCAGCGTCGATCAGGTCGGTGCCGTCGCAGTGCAGGATGTCGAAGAAGAACACCGAGAGCCGCTGGGCCGCCACGGCTCGGGCCACGTCGACCGAGCGGCCGAACCGTGACGCGGTCACCTGGAAGCGGTGCGGCCGGTTGTCCGGCCGCAGCGCGATCGCCTCGCCGTCGGCGATCAGGTCGTGCACCGGCAGCGCCAGCGTCGCCTCCACCACCTCGGGCAGGCGGGCGGTGACGTCGTCGAGACTGCGGGTGTAGACGCTCACCGCGCCGCCGGACCGGTGGATCTGCACCCGGGCGCCGTCCAGCTTTGCTTCGAAAATCGTTGTGCCGCCGTGGCGTTCGAGCGCATCGGTCACGCCGGTCGCGGTCTGTGCCAGCATCGGGCCCACCGGGCGGCCGACCCGCAGCGCGAACGCGTCCAGGGCGGTGGCGCCGCCGCACAGCGCGGTCGCGGCCACCGCCGGCAGGTCTCCGCCCAGCATCGCGGCGCGCCGGACCGCGGCGGCGGGAAGATCGGCGGCCGTGGCCACGGCGTCGGCCATGATCCCGGCCAGCGCGCCCTGGCGCAGCTCCCCGCCGAGCAGCCGGAGCAGGAACGTCTGCTCGGGTTCCGTTGCAGCGCCGAATAATCCGACCACGAGGCCGGCCCGGCGCGCCTGCGCGCCCTTCCCCGCCACCGCGCCGATCTCGGAAAGGGTGGCGTCGACGCCGGCGACGGTGAGCGACGGCTCGGCCGCGGGCGCGGGCCTGGACCGCAGCGACGCCCAGCCGACACCGATCTGGCGCTGCGGCAGCTCGCCGGAGAGCCAGGACACCACGACGGCCACCAGCTCCGGGTCGGGCGCGGCGCGGCGCAGCAGCTCGGCGATGAGCGCGACCTTGGCCAGGCGCGACGACGTGCCGCCCACGGCCAGCGACGCCGCGGCCACATCGAGGAGGAGCACGAAACCAGCTTGGCACGGCTCGCCGACAACCCCGCCGGGGCGACGCGCTAGCGTGCCTACGTAACGTTACAGATACCAGGCATTCTGACAAGGAGCACCGGATGGAGATCAACGGAAAGAAGGTCGTCGTCATCGGCGGCGCGTCGGGGATGGGCCGCGCCACCGCCGAACTGCTGGCGCAGCGCGGCGCCCAGGTCGCGGTCCTGGACCGGGAGAACTCCGACGGCAAGAACGTGGCCGACGGGCTCGGCGGCGCGTTCTATCCCGTCGACGTCACCGACTTCACCGGCACCGAGCAGACCCTGCAGAGCGCCGTCGACAAGCTGGGCGGCCTGCACGTCGTGGTGACGACCGCCGGTGGCGGCATCGCCAAGCGGACGCTGACCAAGGACGGCCCGCACGACCTCGAATCCTTCCAGTCCGTCGTCGATCTCAACCTCATCGCCACGTTCAACATCAGCCGCCTGGCCGCCGCGCACATGGCCAAGAACGACCCCGAGGACGAGGAGCGCGGCGTCATCATCAACACCGCGTCGATCGCGGCCTTCGAGGGCCAGATCGGGCAGATCGCCTACACCGCCGCCAAGGCCGGGATCGCGGGCATGTGCCTGACGATGGCCCGCGACCTGGGGTCGCTGGGCATCCGGGTGCTGGCGATCGCCCCGAGCCTGTTCCTGACCGGGATCACCTCCATGGTTCCCGACGAGATGGCGACCGCCCTGGTCAAGGACGCGGCATTCCCCAAGCGGATGGGCCGGCCCATCGAGTACGCGAAGCTGGCGGCGGCCATCGTGGACAACCCGATGCTCAACGGCCAGTGCATCCGGCTGGACGCCGGGCAGCGGTTCGCGCCCAAGTAGCCACCCCGGGTCGGGTTCCTGACGGGAATAAGTACACTCTTTAGGCAGCCGCCCCGCTCCCTTCCGGAGCGGGGCAGGCGGTCAGCCCCCCGCGAGGAGAACCCATGGCTATCGCACTGACCGACGACCACCGCGAGCTCGCCGAGGTGGCGCGCGCGTTCCTCACCTCGCAGAAGGCGCGCTGGGCGGCGGGGTCGCTGCTCGACGCCCCCGACGAGGCGCGGCCGGGATTCTGGCCGAACCTGGTCGAACTCGGGTGGCTCGGGCTGCACATCGACGAGGAGCACGGCGGGTCGGGCTACGGGTTGCCCGAACTCGTGGTGGTGGTCGAGGAACTCGGGCGCGCGGTCGCGCCGGGACCCTTCGTCCCGACCGTGATCGCCTCGGCGGTGATCGCCAAGGACGGCACCGCCGCGCAGAAGTCGCGGCTGCTGCCCGGCCTGATCGACGGAACCGTCACCGCGGGCATCGGCCTGGACGGTCGGGTGCGGTTCGAAAACGGTGTCGCCGAGGGCGAGGCCGGGATCGTGCTGGGGGCCGGGCTGGCCGAGCTGTTGCTGATCGCCGCCGGTGACGACGTCCTGCTGCTGGAGCGCGACCGCGCCGGGGTGTCGGTCGAGGTCCCGGAGAATCTGGACCCGACCCGGCGGTCGGGACGCGTCCGCCTGCAGAACGTGAGCATCACCGCCGACGACGTGGTGGCGGGCGGGCGGGAATCCGCGCTGGCCCGGGCCCGGACGCTGCTGGCCGCCGAGGCGGTGGGCGGGGCGTCGGACTGCGTCGAGTCCGCCGTCGACTACGCGAAGGTGCGCCAGCAGTTCGGCCGCACCATCGCGACTTTCCAAGCGGTCAAGCACCATTGCGCGAACATGCTGGTCGGCGCCGAGTCCGGCGTCGCCGCGGTGTGGGACGCCTCGCGCGCGGCAGCCGAGGACGAGGCGCAGTTCAGGCTGGCCGCCGCGGTCGCGGCGGCGCTGGCCTTCCCGGCCTACGCGCGCAACGCCGAGCTCAACATCCAGGTACACGGCGGGATCGGCTTCACCTGGGAGCACGACGCGCATCTGCACCTGCGCCGGGCGCTGGTGAGTGCGGCCCTGTTCGGCGGTGACGCGCCGCCGTGCGACGTCTTGGAGCGCACCGCGGCCGGGGTGACCCGGGAGAACAGCCTGGACCTGCCGCCCGAAGCCGAAGAGCTGCGTACCCACATCCGCGCCGACGCCGCCGAGATCGCGGCGCTGGACGACAAGGCGCAGCGCGACAAGCTGATCGAGACCGGCTACGTGATGCCACACTGGCCCAAGCCCTGGGGCCGCGCCGCCGACGCCGTCGAGCAACTGGTGATCGAGGAGGAGTTCCGCGCCGCGGGCATCAAGCGCCCCGACTACTCGATCACCGGGTGGGTCATCCTGACTTTGATTCAGCACGGAACCGAGTGGCAGATCGAGAGATTCGTCGAGAAGGCGCTGCGCCAGGAAGAGATCTGGTGCCAGCTGTTCTCCGAGCCCGAGGCCGGCTCGGACGCCGCGTCGGTCAAGACCCGCGCGGTCCGGGTGGACGGCGGCTGGAAGATCAACGGGCAGAAGGTGTGGACCAGCGGCGCCCAGTACTGCGCCCGCGGCCTGGCCACCGTGCGCACCGATCCCGACGCGCCCAAGCACGCCGGCATCACCACCGTGATCATCGACATGAAGGGTCCCGGGGTCGAGGTGCGGCCGCTGCGGCAGATCACCGGCGGCTCGGAGTTCAACGAGGTGTTCTTCAACGACGTCTTCGTCCCCGACGAGGACGTCGTCGGCACGCCCAACTCGGGGTGGACGGTCGCGCGCGCCACGCTGGGCAACGAGCGGGTCAGCATCGGCGGCGGCAGCGGGGCGTTCTACGGCGGGCTGGCCCCCACTTTGGTGCAGCTGGCCGGGCAGAGCGGGGACCGGTTGGCGGGCGCGAAGGCCCGGGTGGGTCGGTTCCTGGCTGAGGATCACGCCCTGCGGTTGCTGAACCTGCGGCGCGCGGCCCGCAGCGTCGAAGGGGCCGGTCCCGGCCCGGAGGGCAACATCACCAAGCTCAAGCTGGCCGACCACATGATCGAGGGCGCCGCGATCTGGGCCGCGCTGGTGGGACCCGAGGTCGCGCTGACCGACGGGCCCGGCGCGGTCGTCGGCCGGATGGCGATGGGCGCGCGCGGCATGGCCATCGCGGGCGGTACCTCGGAGGTCACCCGCAACCAGATCGCCGAGCGGATCCTCGGCATGCCGCGCGACCCGCTGATCAACTAGCGCCCGTTACGCGGGGCTCGGAGAACCGGCCATCTTCGGAGACGGTGCGGCGGATGTCCCACATCAACAGGTGCGGATCCAGGTCCTCCTCGCCGAGTTCGGGAATCCACCGGACCCCCCACTCGCCGAGCGTGTCGACCACCGTCGCGAGCTCGCGGCCGCACTGCGTCAGCGAATACGACGTGCGGCCCTCGACCTCGGTGCGCTCGACGACAGCGGCGCGCTGCAGCGACTCGAGCCGCTTGGACAGCGGCGCCGGTGACATCTTCGGCACGCCACGCCGCATGTCTTTGAAATGAATTCTGCCACAAAGCAACTCGCGCACGGCGGGCAACGTCCAGCCTTGTCGAGCGGCTCCATCGCCTTGGCGACCGGGCAGAACTGGCCGTATGTCGACACCCGCCGCTGCGGCGCTCGCCTGCGCTGGGTGCAGGCCAACGCCGAAGCGCTGCCCCTGCGGCAGCGGCGAGTTCGACGACCTGGTCACCGCGCGCAAGCGCTGAGCGCCCCGCGCACCCCTGCTCGCGCCCTCGTCAGGCCGGCGCGAACACCGGGGCGCCGCCGCTGCCCCGCTCCGGGCGGAGGTCCACGCTCATCCCGCACGCCACCGAATCCGGTTCGCAGCCAACGATGTTGGAGGCCACACGCAACCCGCTCTGCCCGGCGAGCTCAACGATGGCGATCACGTACGGCGTCGGGATCTCGGGGTTGTACGGATGGTGGTTGACCGTATAGGTGAACACCGTCCCGCGGCCGGAGACCGGCCGGGCGACCAGCGGGGCGCCGCAGTCGCGACATTCGCCGCTCGGCGGATGTACCCAGCGCGCGCAGGCGACGCAATGTTCGATGAGCAACTCGGCCGACACGTGCAATACAGTACACTCAATTGCTCATGGGTTGGTCGACGGCGGTGTGGGGATGATGTATTTCGAGAAAGACGCGATCGTGTCCGGCATCGGCATCTCCCGGATCGGGCGCCGCACCGGCATCGCCGGGCCGGAGCTGACGCTGGAGGCGGTCCGGGCGGCCATCTCCGACGCCGGTCTGCAGGCGGACGACATCGACGGGATCGCGACCCTGGGCGACACCCCGCCGGGCGTCGTCAACGCCGAACTGCGGATCGCCGCCGCCGACTGCGGATCCGGTTTCGGCACCGGTGGGCTGCTCAGTCCGGTGATGTCGGGCTGTCGCGCGGTCGCCGAGCGGCGGGCCCGCCACGTCGTGGTGTACCGGACGGTCCAGATGCTCGGCGGGACGGTCCCGGTGCAGCAGCAGGGGGACGAGGCTCCCGCCCCGCCGCTGGCGCGGATGTTCGACGCGCCCGACGGGGCGCCGCGGCCGGCGGTCGGCCCGATGGACGACGTCAACGACCTGATCGCCGCGCACGCCTACTCAGCCGCGAACTGGCTGGCGCTGAACTGCCGCCGCCACATGGAGCTCTACGGCACCACCAAAGAGCAGCTGGGCTGGGTCGCGCTCAACGCCCGGCGCAACGCGGCGCGCAATCCCCTTGCGGTGTACCGCGAACCGATGACGATGGCCGACTACCTGGGCGCGCGCCCGGTGTCGACGCCGTTCGGGCTGCTGGACTGCGACGTGCCGATCGACGGATCGGTCGCGGTGGTGGTGTCGAACGCGGAGTACGCCCGCGACTGCCCGCACCGGGCGGTGTCGGTGGAGGCGATCGGCGGGTCCGACGGCGCCGGCGGCTGGTTCCACCGCGACGACTACCCGAAGATGGCCATGTCGGATGCCGCGGCCCAGATGTGGTCGCGCACCGAGTTGACGCCCGCCGATCTCGACGTCGCGCAGTTGTACGACGGGTTCACGTTCCTGACGATCGCCTGGCTGGAGGCCCTCGGAATCTGCGGCGACGGCGAGGCCGGGCCGTTCGTCGACGGCGGGGTGCGGATCGCCCGCGACGGTACGCTGCCGCTCAACACCTACGGCGGCCAGCTCTCGGCGGGGCGCATGCACGGCTACTGGGCGCTGCACGAAGGCTGCCTGCAGCTGCGCGGCGAGGCGGGGGAGCGGCAGGTGGCGCAGCGCCCCGAGGTCGGGGTGGTCTCCGTGGGCGGTGGTCCGGTCGCGGGGTGCATGTTGCTGACCTGCTGAAATCGGCTGTGGGAGGGCGTAGGTGAGCGCAGCGGTCGGCCAGTCCGACAAACTGGCTTCGAGAATCGCCCGCGACATCGAGGCGGACGTCGTTCGCCGCGGCTGGCCGATCGGGGAGTCCCTGGGCTCCGAACAGGCACTCCAGCAACGCTTTCGGGTGAGCCGATCGGTGCTGCGCGAGGCGGTTCGTCTCGTCGAGCACCACCAGGTCGCCCGGATGCGACGCGGACCGGGCGGCGGGCTGCTGGTCTGCGAGCCCGACGCCGGGCCCGCGACCCGGGCCGTCGTGATCTATCTGGAATACCTGGGCACCACGCTGGGCGACCTGCTCAACGCGCGCCGGGTCCTGGAGCCGCTGGCGGCCTCGCTTGCCGCCGACTGCATAGACGAGGCCGGGATCGCGCGGCTGCGAGCGGTGCTGCGCGCCGAAGAGCACTGGAAGCCGGGCCTGCCCACGCCCCGCGACGAATTCCACGTCGCGCTCGCGGAGCGGTCGAAGAACCCGGTGCTGCAACTGTTCGTCGACGTTCTGATCAGGCTCACCGCGCGCTACGCGCGCGCGGCGCGCACGGACTCGGCGGATGAGGCCATCGAAGCGATCGAGCACATGCACGGCGACCACTCCGAGATTTCCGCCGCCGTCACCGCGGGCGACGCGGCCCGGGCCAAGGCGCTCAGCGAGCGCCACGTGGAACGGGTGACCGCCTGGTTGCAGGAGCATCATCCCGCCGGCGGCGCCGGCCGTGGCACCCGAGCCGCACACGCGCGCAGGCTCGACACCCAGGCGCCGCGCGGCAAGTTGGCCGAGGGGCTGGCGGCCACCATCGGCGACGACATCGCCGCCAGCGGGTGGCACGTCGGCTCGGTCTTCGGAACCGAGACGGCGCTGCTGGAACGCTACGGCGTGAGCCGGGCGGTGCTGCGCGAAGCGGTGCGGCTGCTCGAACACCATTCGATCGCACGGATGCGCCGCGGACCCGGCGGCGGGCTGGTCGTGACCACGCCGCAGGCGCGGGCCAGCATCGACACCATCGCGCTGTACCTGCAATACCGCAAGCCGAGCCGCGAGGACCTGCGCTGCGTCCGCGAAGCCATCGAGATCGACAACGTGGCCAGGGTGGTGCAGGGCCGCGCCCGGCCCGAGGTGTCGGCCTTCCTGAACGCGCAGAGCGCCATCGGACAGGGAGCGACCGGGGACGTCGGCCTGGTCGCCGTCGAGGAGTTCCGGTTCCATGTCGGCCTGGCGCAGCTGGCCGGGAACGCGCTGCTCGACCTGTTCCTGCGGATCATCGTCGAACTGTTCCAGCGGCACTGGTCGAGCAACACCGGCCGGCCGCCGCCGACATGGGGTGATGTCGTCGCCGTCGAACACGCCCACCTGCGGATTCTGCAGGCGGTCGCGGCGGGCGACGACAGCCTGGCCCGCTACCGTCTCCGGCGCCATCTCGATGCCGCCGCGTCCTGGTGGCTGTAGCTCGGTTTGCGCGTATAGCCGCGGCCCTTCGGGGGTATGGCACTAGGAACATTCGCCACCGCCGGTCCGGCAGGGGACCGGCGCTTTGATCGAAAGCGGGATCGCCGAGGTGTCCTTGGACATGGGGTACGAACGAGAGGGTTTCGTTCACTCCGCGCTCCTGTACCGATCCGAGCGGGAGTGCCGGGAGCTCGTCGCCCGCTTCGTCGCCGACGGGCTGGCGGCCGGCGAGCCCGTGCTGGTCGCCATGCCAGACGGCAACCTGGCGACGCTGCGCGACGAACTGTGCGGCGGAGCCTACCCGACGCGGACCGGGCTGCGCCTGGCCGACATCGCCGAGACCGCGCGCAACCCGAGCCGGTTCCTGGCGGTCGCGGGTTCCTTCGCCGAGGAACACGCGGACCGCCGGGTGCGGATCGTCAGCCAGCTTGCCTGGCCCGGCCGCACAAACGACGAGTTCGTCGCCTGCACGCAACACGAGGCGCTGGTCAACGGGGTGTTCGAGGGCAGCCGGGTGACCGGGCTGTGCCTGTACGACGCGCACCGGCTCGGCGACGACGTCCTGGCCGGCGCCCGTGCCACCCACCCGCTGCTGTGGCGCTGCGGTGCGCTGCACCCCAGCGCCGACTATGCGCCCGACGACGCGTTGGCGAGCTGCAACCAGCCGCTCAGCACCGATCCGGGAGCCGTCACCTACACGGTCCGGACGTCGGAGGATCTACGGCCCGCACGGTCCTTCGCCGTCGACTACGCCGGCTGGATGGGGCTGTCTCGGGACGGCATCGAGGATCTGCAGCTGGTCGCCACCGAACTGGCCACCAACAGCCTCATGTACACCGACGGCGCCTGCCGGTTGTCCTTCTGGCGGGAAGCCGAGCACCTGGTCTGTGAGGCGCGCGACAGCGGGCGGCTGGAGGACCCGCTGGCCGGGCGGCTCAACCCGGGCTCCACCGGCCCCGCCAGTCGCGGACTGTTCCTGGTCAATGCCATATCCGACCTGGTGCGTACCCACACCACCTCGAGCGGCACGACGATCCAGGCCTACCTGCGGTGCGAGCCCTCGCCGCGGTCGACCGGATGAGAACGAGCCCGCCGGCTGCCCGCTAGCCACCCTGTACGATTCCCCCGCCCCCGGGATTGCGGACCGGGGGAATCGACGCGCTCGCACCGCAGCCCGCGGCGAGCGCGGCGAACGCGGTGATCAGCACCGCCGCCGCCCGCCGAACCGTCCGCTTCGTGACATTGCCGTGAGTTGTCATGGACCGTACCTCCCCTCGAGCGGTGTGCTGGACTTCACGGGTCTGGCCGGCGGAGCGACGAACGAGGCCTGCGAACGCGAAACGCTAGTGGGCGGGGGCCGGTGACACCGGAGCCACCCCGGTGCCCGTCGGTGCCTCCGCCGCACAACCGGCGGACAGCACGGCGAACAGCGTCGCACCCACGGCAACCAGGATCTTCACCGTCTGCATCCGCTTGCCCGTTTTCTTCGCGTTCATCGAAGCGCCTTTCGTTGCCTGGTGGAACAGTTGTCTTTTCGATTTCCGTCGCACCGCATGCTATAGCCATCACCGCACGGCGGCAGCCTTTTGGGCCTGGATCCGGAAAGTGTTGGCCACCAATTCAACTCGCGGGACCGTAGGTGCTGAGACGAAGTGACGCCGGGCGCTCGCCCGCCCCGGAAGCGGTTGCGTCACATTGATTTGCTTCGCCGCGGCGCGGCGTCTACTGTTTCGCGAATGCGTCTTCTTACGCGTGCTGTAGTAGCCGGCACCCGCAGCGGGGTCTGACCAAGACCGACCCCCCGCTGTGGATCGCAAGCTACTGCCGTCGGTCGCCCCCGTCGACCGAAGAAGACCGAAATGCTTTTTTCCCGGCCGGTTTCCCGATCTTTGCACCGCTGCGGTGCCACCCTGCCGCGCGGCCTGCGGGAGGAAGCCGGCGCCATGTCCTGGGAGAGCCTTCTCGCGACCTACGGTCACACCGCAGGCCCCGTGCGGCTGGGGCAATGGGAGTGCACCGACGCGCAGCGGCCCCCCGGTCGGCTCGGTCCGCAGGCACGCAACTTCCGGGCCGTGATCGCCGTCGGCGACCGCATCGGCAACTCGACCGCCGCCGCGAGCGGCCCGATCGCGGCCCTCACCGCGATGCTGCACGAACGCGGGATCACCGTGGAGGTCTTGAACTTCCATCAGAAACGGTCGGGCGGCGACACCGTGACCTTCGTCCGCGGCACCGACGGCGCCCGCGCCCGCTGGGCACTGGGCTGTTCGGACGATCCGACGCAGTCGGCGCTGCTCGCCGTGATCGCCTGCGCCAACCGGCTCCTCACCTGACCGCCGCGGGGAAGCGGTCAGAGCGGGCGCAGCATGATCGGCATGCCGTCCTTGGGCACCGGCATGCCGCCGTAGTCCCACTCGGCCCGATATCCGGGGCGGGGCAGTTCGAGCCGATACCTGCGCAACAGGCGGTGCAGGATCGTCTTGATTTCCAGCGTCCCGAACACGGACCCGATGCACTTGTGCGCGCCGCCGCCGAACGGCGAGAAGGCGTAGCGGTGCCGCTTGTGCTCGTTGCGCGGCTCCGTGAACCGGTCGGGGTCGAATCTCATTGGGTCGGTCCACAATTCGGGCAGCCGGTGGTTCAGCCCGGGATAGGCGATGACGTTGGTGCCCTTGGGGATGTAGTGGCCCAGCAGGTCGGTGTCGCGGACGGTCTGGCGCATCGCCCACTGCACCGGCGTGACGAGCCGGATCGCCTCGTTCATCACCAGGTCGAGCGACTCGAGCTTTTCGAGCGATTCGATGTCGAGCGGCCCGTCGCCGAGCCGGTTGGACTCGTCGCGGCAGCGTTCCTGCCATTCCGGGTTGCCGGCCAAGTGATAGATCATCGTCGTCGCGGTCGACGTCGAGGTGTCGTGCGCGGCCATCATCAGGAAGATCATGTGGTTGACGATGTCCTCGTCGGTGAACTTGTTGCCGTCCTCGTCGGCGCTCTGGCACAACACCGACAACAGGTCGTTGCCGTCCTTGCCGCGCTGTTCGGCGACTCGCTCGCGGAAGTAGTTCTCCAGCAGCTCGCGCGCCTTGATGCCCCGCCACCAGGTGAACGGCGGTACCGGGGTGCGGATGATCGCGTTGCCCGCGCGCGTGGTGACCGTGAACGCCTTGTTCACCTTGGTCACCAGGTCGTGGTCGGTGCCCGGCTCGTGGCCCATGAACACCATCGAGGCGATGTTGAGGGTCAGTTCCTTCATCGCGGGGTACAGCAGGAAGCGCGCGTCGTTGACCACCCAGTCGTCGACGATCACCTGCGAGACGACCTTGTCCATCTGCTCGACGTAACTGGCCAGCCGCGAGCGGGTGAACGCCTCCTGCATGATGCGGCGGTGGTACAGGTGCTCCTCGAAGTCGAGCAGCATCAGCCCCCGGTGGAAGAACGGCCCGATCACCGGGACCCAGCCCTGCTGGGAGTAGTCCTTGTTGCGGTTGGAGTAGATGACCTGGGCGGCGTCGGGCCCCAGTGCCGCGACGGCCGGCATGGCCGCCGAGTCCCCGAAGATGACGGGACCCTTGGTCCGGTACATGAACATCAGGTAGTCCGGTCCGCCGCGCAACATCTCGATGAGGTGCCCGACCAACGGCAGCCCGGAGTCGCCGAGCACCGGTTTGAGTCCGCTGCCGGGCGGTGGGTCGGCCAGCTTGTGCTCCGGGAACTGGGTGTTCAGCAGCTTGCGCTCGACCAGGCCCATGCCGGGAAAGTTGTTGATCGACGGGGTGAAGCGGCGCCGCGCCTGGTCGAGCAGGTAGTGCGGGGTGCTGATGGTGGCGACCATAAACGCTCCTTGGGGTGCTCGGGACAGGTGACTGCGGTCACTTATCGCTATCCTTCGGGACGAACTTGACGGCTGTCAAGTTTGCTTTTCGGTCGGCGTGGTGCAAGGTCGGGAGATGGGCACCGACGCCGCCGATCCGCAGCCGGGGCCGGCCCCGCAGCGGCGTGGAGACAAGCAAAGGCAGGCGATCCTGCAGGCCACGCGCGAACTGTTGCAGGAAAGACCGTTCGCGGAACTGTCGGTCGCCACGATCAGCGCCCGGGCCGGGGTGGCGCGATCCGGTTTCTACTTCTACTTCGACTCCAAATACTCGGTGCTCGCCCAGATCGTGGCCGACGCCACCGAGGAACTCGAGGAACTCACCCAGTACTTCGCGCCCCGCCAGCCCGGGGAGTCGCCGGAGCGGTTCGCCAAGCGGATGGTCGGCAGCGCCGCCGCCGTGTACGTGCACAACGACCCGGTGATGACGGCCTGTAACGCCGCCCGCTACACCGACGCCGAGATCCGCGACATCCTCGAGCAGCAGTTCGAGGTGGTGTTGCGCGAGATCGTCGCGATCGTCGAGGCCGAGATCCAGGCCGGGACCGCGCACCCGATCAGCGACGACATCCCGACCCTGGTGCGCACCCTGGCGGGCACCACCGCGCTCGCTTTGACCGGCGACCCCGTCATGGTCGGCCCCGAGGACGACGTGAACCGGCGGGTGGCGGTGCTCGAGGGGCTGTGGCTGGCCGCGCTGTGGGGTGGCGGCCACCCGTGAGTGGGGCCGCCGCCGGTATGGTCTCGACTATGGCGCACAGCGCATCCGGGGGGTATTTCACGCAGAAGCGGTGTCTGGTCACCGGCGCGGCCAGCGGCATCGGCCGCGCGACCGCCCTGCGGCTGGCCGCCGACGGCGCGGAGCTCTATTTGACCGACCGCAACGCCGACGGCCTCGAGCTCACCGTCGCCGACACGCGCGCGCTGGGCGCGCGCGTGCCCGAGCACCGCGCCCTGGACGTCACCGACTATGACGCGGTCGCGGCGTTCGCCGCCGACGTGCACGCCGCGCACCCGAGCATGGACGTCGTGATGAACGTCGCCGGGGTGTCGGCCTGGGGCACCGTGGACCGGCTGACCCACGAGCAGTGGGACAAGATGATCGCGATCAACCTGATGGGCCCGATCCACGTCATCGAGGCGTTCGTCCCGCCGATGGTCGCGGCCGGGCGGGGTGGGCGCCTGGTGAACATCTCCTCGGCGGCCGGACTGGTCGCGCTGCCCTGGCATGCCGCCTACAGCGCCAGCAAGTACGGGCTGCGCGGCCTTTCCGAGGTGCTGCGCTTCGACCTGGCCCGCCATCGCATCGGGGTGTCGGTCGTGGTGCCGGGCGCGGTGCGCACCCCGTTGATCGACACGGTCGAGATCGCCGGCGTCGACCGCGAAGACCCCAGGGTCGCCCGCTGGGTCGAGCGCTTCGGCGGGCACGCCGTGTCGCCGGAACGGGCGGCCGAGAAGATCGTCGCGGGGGTCGCCAAGAACCGGTACCTGATCTACACGTCGGCGGACATCCGGGCGCTATATGCGTTCAAGCGATTCGCCTGGTGGCCCTACAGCGTGGCGATGCGCGCGGTGAACCTGGGGTTCACGCGCGCGCTGCGGCCCGCGCCGGCGCCCCGGCCGGGGTTCGGGTCGAATTCCGGATAACGGGGTCGGCGGCGCTGACTGCGGGAATTCCAATCTCGGCAGCCATTCGGTGTCAACAGAGTCGACATTGTCGCCAAAGTTGATTTCTTTCGATAACGGTCAGATCTCGCTTCAAAGCGATGCAGATCGCCGGCCCTGCGGCCGTAAGTTCTTGCGCCACGGACTGCTGAACAACACGCGGGTGCGGGCAGTGCCCGACCGGTGTTGTGATCCCGATTGAACGGGCCGCCCGAGGCGGCCGGCTCTGGCCTGCGGCTTCCAGAACGCCGGGTACGAGCTCGCCGGCCTGTACTACGAGGGCACCACCCCGTGATCCGGGCGAGCTACCGCGGCATGGTCAGTTCGAGTCGAACCCGAGCAGCCGGACCGGCCGGTCGAGCTCGAAGAGGTCGAAGACCCGCAGGGCTGCGGCCACGACGGCGTCGGCGGCGGTGGTGGGCTCGTCGAGCTTGCGGATTTTGGTGCGGGTGTAGAAGGTCGCGGTTCGCACGGTCACCGCCACCCGGGCGACGACCCGGCCCGACGCCACCACGTCGTCGAGCGCCTTGCGGGCCAATTCCGTTACCGCCTCGGCCATTTGCGCGCGGTCGGTCAGGTCGCGGGGGAAGGTGACGACGCGGCTGCGCGAACGTGGCACCCACGGCTCGGTGCTGACGTGGGTGTCACCACCACCCTTGGCCAACAGCAGCAGCCACAGTCCGGTGCGCGCGCCGAAGGCCGAGGTCAGCAGCTCGGCATCGGCGCCGGCGCCGGCGAGCTCTCCTACCGTGGTGATCCGCAGCGTCGCAAGCTTTTTCGTGGTCTTGGGGCCCACGCTCCAGAGGGCGTCTACCGGGCGGTCGGCCATCACGCTCATCCAGTTGGCGTCGGTGAGCGCGTAGACGCGGCCGGCTTGGCGAAGCCGGTGGCCACCTTGGCGCGTTGCTTGTTGTCGCTGATGCCGACCGAGCAGGACAGCGCGGTCTCGGCCGAGACGACTTCGCGGATCCGCTCGGCGACCTCGACGGGGTCGTCGTCGCCCACCGCGACGTAGGCCTCGTCCCAGCCCCACACTTCGACGGGGTGCCCGAGGTCGCGCAGCGCGCCCATGACCTGAGCGGACGCCGCGTCGTAGGCCACGGGGTCGGCCGGCAGAAATGTCGCGGCGGGGCAGCGCCGCGCGGCGGCCCGCAGCGGCATCCCCGCGCGCACCCCGAATTCGCGGGCCTCATAGGAGGCGCAGGTCACGACCTTGCGCGGTTCGGCCGGGTCGCCGCTGCCGCCGACGATGACCGGCAGCCCGGCCAGTTCGGGACGGCGGCGCAGTTCGACCGAGGCGAGGAATTGGTCAAGGTCGACGTGCAGGATCCAGCCGGCCATCACTCCCCGCACAGTTTGCGGGCCAGGCTCTCCCATGCGTCGCCGAGCGTGGCGAGGGTGTACCCGCCGTCGTGGAGCCGATGCTCGACGTAATCGGCGTCGAGCAGCGATAGCAGCGCGTCGGTCTGGGCCTCGAGGTCGCCGGTGGTCCCGGCCGCCCGCAACAGCATCCGTACGTGCGTGCGGAGCACCATCGACGGCGCGTTGAACCGGCTGTGCGGGTCGCGGTTGGCCGCCGACAGCAGCGCGTGGTGGGCATGCACGAACTCGATCCGCTGGCGGCCGAAGGCCAGCAGCCGGTCCAGCGGGGGTGCGCCGGGTCCCAGTGGCGGCGGCCCGAACAGGAACGCCTGCTGGGCGGCGCGCTCGTCCTCGTCGAGCAGCACCATCATCAGGCCCGCGCGGCTGCCGAACCGGCGAAACAGCGTGCCCTTGCCCACGCCGGCCGCCGCCGCGACGTCGTCCATCGTGACGGCGTCCGCGCCGCGCGCGGCCACCAGGCGCCGCGCCGCGTCGAGCAACAGCGCGCGGTTGCGGGCCGCGTCGCCCCGCTCGTGCGGGGCGGACACGGGTAGCTCGCCGGGACTCAGGACCTCGCTCACTCCTGCACTGTAACGCCACGGGGAATAAATCGGACTATAGTCCGCTTTGGTGCTGAAAGCTGTAAGCCAACGAGCTGAAAGGGACGTAACGGTGCCAGAGAACTCCAACATCACGATCTTGGCCTTGGTGGGCAGCCTGCGGGCGGCGTCGATCAATCGCCAGATCGCCGAACTGGCGGCCGCGGTCGCTCCCGACGGCGTGACCGTCACGGTGTTCGAGGGACTGGGGGAGTTGCCCTTCTACAACGAGGAGATCGACCCCGCCGTCACCGACGGGATCGCGCAGGCGCCCGCCCCCGTCGCGGCGCTGCGTGCCGCGGCCGCCGGGGCCGACGCCGCGCTGGTGGTCACCCCCGAGTACAACGGCAGCATCCCGGCGGTCGTCAAGAACGCCATCGACTGGCTTTCGCGCCCGTTCGGCGGCGGCGCGCTCAAGGGCAAGCCACTGGCCGTGATCGGGGGCGCCATGGGCCGCTACGGCGGGGTGTGGGCACACGAAGAAACCCGCAAGTCCTTCGGCATCGCCGGCGCCCGCGTGGTCGAGTCGATCAAGCTGTCGGTGCCGTTCGCCACGTTGGAGGGCACGGCCCCGGCGGACCATGCCGAGTTGTCGGCCAATGTGCGGGAGGCCGTCGGCAAGCTCGTCGCCGAGGTCGGCTGAGCGCGTCGACGACCGACAAACCGCAGGCCGCCGAGCGGCCGCCTCGTCGGGAACGGACAGCCGAAGCCGCCGGCCCAGGGGCCAGCGGATTTGCTGCCGGTCGGGATGCGGGCCGACGCGGCCGGTTTGTCGGTGGCCGGTGATATACCGGCACGCATGGATTGCTTCAGCGGGCATTGTGACGCGCGACACGCCGGGCGGGTGTTCGCCGCAGTGCTTACGACCAGGGAATTTCATAAATGTTGTTCAGAACATCTTGTATTCTTCTTCTCATGACCCACTAGGTGTAGTGTTTCGAGCACCGGCAGATCCCAGATTCGCCAAGCCAGCCGGGCTGGCGAGGTTCCCGGAACCGGCAGCGCCGGTCCGCCCGGCGCGGCAGCCGCTCAACGGGAATTCAGGGGCTTGGCGGATCGCTGAACACAGCACAGATGTAGTACCCGAGCAGTTGCCAGATCGTGTCCCGGATCGTTTCCCCAGACCGTTTTCGAGTCCCCATCTCCCGCGAAGGAGCGGCATCCCATGAGCATCACCGTGTACAGCAAGCCAGCCTGCGTGCAGTGCACCGCTACCCAGAAGGCTCTGGACAAGCAGGGTCTGGCCTACGAGAAGGTCGACATCACGCTGGACTCCGAGGCGCGGGATTACGTGATGGCCCTGGGGTACCTGCAGGCCCCAGTGGTCGTGGCGGGAAACGACCACTGGTCGGGATTCCGGCCGGACCGCATCAAGGCGCTCGCGGGCGCGGTGCTCAGCGCCTAGCGCAGTCGACGGACAGCCGAGGAGGAGGTTGCGGTGCCCATGGGTGTCACGGGGCCCAACCTGGATCTGATGAGTGACGACCCGCTGCGCCCGGCTGCGCCGGGCTTGCGATCGTCACTGGTCTATTTCTCGTCGGTGTCGGAGAACACCCACCGCTTCGTGCAGAAGCTGGGGGTTCCCGCCACGCGGATACCGTTGCACGGTCGCATCGAGGTCGATGACCCCTACGTGCTGATACTGCCCACGTACGGCGGCGGCCGGGCCACCCCCGACCTCGATGCGGGAGGCTATGTACCCAAACAGGTCATCACCTTCTTGAACAACGAACACAACCGGTCGCTGATCCGCGGCGTCATCGCCGCGGGCAACAACAACTTCGGTGCGGAATTCGCCTATGCGGGCAACGTGGTCTCCCGCAAGTGCGGTGTTCCCTACCTCTACCGCTTCGAACTGATGGGGACCCCGGACGACGTGGATGCCGTCCGCGCCGGGCTCGCCGACTTCTGGAAGGAACAGACGTGTCACCAACCGTCGCTGCAGAACCTGTAACGTCCGGCACCCACGCGCTGCCGGGGGAGACGGACTACCACGCGCTGAACGCGATGCTCAACCTGTACGACGCCGACGGCAGGATCCAGTTCGACAAGGACGTGCTGGCGGCGCGGCAGTACTTCCTGCAGCACGTCAACCAGAACACCGTCTTCTTCCACAACCAGGACGAGAAGCTCGACTATCTGATCCGCGAGAACTATTACGAGCGTGAGGTTCTCGACCAGTACTCGCGCAACTTCGTCAAGGAGCTGCTGGACCGCGCCTACGCCAAGAAGTTCCGGTTCCCGACGTTCCTGGGGGCGTTCAAGTACTACACCTCCTACACGCTGAAGACCTTCGACGGCAAGCGCTACCTGGAGCGCTTCGAGGACCGCGTCGTGATGGTGGCGCTGACCCTGGCCGCCGGCGACACCGCGCTGGCCGAGAAGCTGGTCGACGAGATCATCGAGGGCCGGTTCCAGCCGGCCACCCCGACGTTCCTCAACTCGGGCAAGAAGCAGCGCGGCGAGCCGGTGAGCTGCTTTTTGCTTCGCATCGAGGACAACATGGAGTCGATCGGCCGCTCGATCAACTCCGCGCTGCAGCTGTCCAAGCGCGGCGGAGGAGTGGCGTTGCTGCTCAGCAACATTCGCGAGCACGGCGCGCCGATCAAAAACATCGAGAACCAGTCCTCGGGCGTCATCCCGATCATGAAGCTGCTCGAGGACTCCTTCTCCTACGCCAACCAGCTGGGTGCCCGGCAGGGTGCGGGGGCGGTCTATCTGCACGCCCATCACCCCGACATCTACCGCTTCCTGGACACCAAGCGGGAGAACGCCGACGAGAAGATCCGGATCAAGACGCTGAGTCTGGGCGTGGTGATACCCGACATCACCTTCGAGCTGGCCAAGAAAAACGAGGACATGTACCTGTTCTCGCCCTACGACGTAGAACGGGTCTACGGGGTGCCGTTCGCCGACGTCTCGGTGACCGAGAAGTACTACGAGATGGTCGACGACGCGCGTATCCGCAAGACCAAGATCAAGGCGCGCGAGTTCTTCCAGACGCTGGCCGAGCTGCAGTTCGAGTCGGGCTACCCCTACATCATGTTCGAGGACACGGTGAACCGGGCCAACCCCATCGAGGGCAAGATCACGCACTCGAACCTGTGCTCGGAGATCCTGCAGGTGTCCACGCCGTCGTTGTTCAACGAGGACCTGTCGTATGCCAAAGTGGGCAAGGACATTTCGTGCAACCTCGGCTCGCTGAACATCGCCAAGACGATGGACTCGCCGGACTTCGCCCAGACCATCGAGGTGGCCATCCGCGCGCTGACCGCGGTCAGCGACCAGACCCACATCACCTCGGTGCCCTCGATCGAGCAGGGCAACAACGACTCCCACGCGATCGGGTTGGGGCAGATGAACCTGCACGGCTACCTGGCCCGCGAGGGTGTCTTCTACGGCTCCGAGGAAGGCGTCGACTTCACCAACATATACTTCTACACGGTGCTGTACCACGCGCTGCGGGCCTCGAACCGAATCGCCATCGAACGCGGTACCCACTTCAAGGGTTTCGAGAAGTCCAAGTACGCCTCGGGTGAGTTCTTCGACCGCTACACCGAGCAGGTGTGGGAGCCCAAGACCGACAAGGTCCGTCAGCTGTTCGCCGACGCGGGCATCCGCATCCCGGACCAGGACGACTGGCGGCGGCTCAAGGAGTCGGTCCAGGCCAACGGCATCTACAACCAGAACCTGCAGGCGGTGCCGCCGACCGGGTCGATCTCCTACATCAACTACTCGACGAGCTCGATCCACCCGATCGTGTCCAAGGTCGAGATCCGCAAGGAAGGCAAGATCGGGCGGGTCTACTACCCGGCGCCGTACATGACCAACGACAACCTGGAGTACTACCAGGACGCCTACGAGATCGGCTACGAGAAGATCATCGACACCTACGCCGCGGCCACCCAGCACGTGGACCAGGGGCTGAGCCTGACGTTGTTCTTCAAGGACACGGCCACCACCCGCGACGTGAACAAGGCGCAGATCTACGCCTGGCGCAAGGGAATCAAGACGCTCTACTACATCCGGCTGCGCCAGATGGCGTTGGAGGGCACCGAGGTCGAGGGCTGCGTGTCCTGCATGCTGTAGGACTTTGGCCGGGTGCGCGTTTGGCGACGGCCTCACGATGTGTCCCATCGCCAAACGCACACTCACGCGGCGGCGGCCAGCCAGTCTGCCCAGGTCAGCCGCCGCAACGCGGTATGGTGCTTGGCGTGGTGAGAATGCCTCGACCTGCTCGGCCCCACCCCAGCGTCAAGCCCGGGGCCAAGGTCGACGCGCGCAGCGAACACTGGCGTGACCACCGCACGAAGGTGCGCGGCGAGATCGTCGACGCGGCGTTCCGGGCCATCGACCGCCTGGGCCCCGAGCTCAGCGTGCGAGAGATCGCCGAGGAGGCCGGCACCGCCAAACCGAAGATCTACCGGCACTTTCACGACAAGTCCGACCTGTTCCAGGCGATCGGGGAACGTCTGCGCGACATGCTGTGGGCGGCGATCTTCACCTCGATCGACCTGAAAACCGACTCGGCCCGCGAGGTGATCCGGCGCGCCGTCGAGGAGTACGTCAACCTCGTCGACCAGCACCCCAACGTGCTGCGGGTCTTCATCCAGGGCCGCTCGGCGGCCAGCCCCCAGATCCTCGACGAGGGCCGCGGCATCACGCTGGCCGTGGCCGACATGTTCGACAACGAGCTGCGCGAGATGGAACTGGACCACGCGGCGGTCGAACTGGCCGGGCACGCGGCCTTCGGGTCGGCCGCCTCGGCCACCGAGTGGTGGTTGGGTCCCGACGCGGATAGCCCGCGACGCATGCCGCGCGAGCGGTTCGTCGCCCACCTGACGACGATCATGGTGGGGGTCATCGTCGGTACCGCCGAGGCGCTCGGCATCTCGATGGATCCCGACCGGCCGCTCCACAGTATGGTGCTCGCCAATCCGGCCGCCGGCTGAGCGCCGCTATCCCGTGGACGGAGTCCGGCGGCCTGTGCGGGCGTTTTTCAACGTTCATCAGGCTTGAGCAGGCGCCGCGCTGCCACGTTGGGTTGGCCACGGCGCCGGGGTGTTTCGGGGGATCCTGGTTGGCCACCAGAACCATGCGCCGAGTACCCGGGCGAGTGGCATCACCAGGAACAGTCGGACGATCAGCATGTCGAAGAGCAGGCCGATGAAGATCGTCGAGCCGGCTTGGCCGATGTTGACCACGTCGCTGGAGACCAGAGCCAGCATCGTGAACGCGAAGACGAAGCCGGCGGTCATCACGACGGTGCCGGAGCCGGCCATGGTGCGGATGATGCCCGTTCTGATGCCCGCGCCGAGCTCTTCGCGGTATCGGGACAACAGCAGCAGGTTGTAGTCCGAGCCCACCGCGACCAGCACGATGAAGGCGATCGGCAATGTCAACCAATGCAGTTGTACGTGGAGAACGGTCTCCCAGATCAACACGGACAGGCCGTATGCGCCGGCGAAGGATGCCACCACGGTGATGATGACGATGATCGCGCCGACCAGTGCTCTGGTGATGACGAGGACGATGAGAAAGACCAGCCCGAATGTAGCGATCATCATGATGGTGATGTCATTGCGCGAATAGTCTTGCACATCACGGTAGTTCGATGCCGCGCCGGCCATGTAGAGCTTGGCGCGCGACAGTGAGGTGCCCTTGATGGATTCCTGCGCGGCGGCCATCGCGTTTTCGATCTGGCGGATGCCTTCGGGGCTCATGGCCTCGCCCTTGTGGTAGATCATCAGCCTGGCACCCTTGCCGTCGGGGGTCATGAAGAAATCCTCGGCGACTTTGAAATCAGGGCTGTTCAACGCATCTGGGGGCAGGAAGAAGAAGTCGTCGTTCTTGGCGTTGTCGAACGCCTGTGCCATATCGATCATCGGGTGGATCATGGCATCGAACTGCGGGATGGTGGTGCTGGTGAAGCTTTGAATCGCGCCGGTGAGGTGTTGCATCTCGGTCATCGTGGCGGCCATGGAGCGCATGTTGGCGGCCATGCCTTGCAGTTGGGCGACCATCTGCGGTGTAGCGGAGTCGATGGTGGTCAACCCTTTGGTCATTGTGGCGAGTTCATCGCTCATCGCGTCGACGTTGTCGGTGGTCTCGAACAGCGAGCGCATGGCCCAGCAGGCGGGGATGTCGAAACAGTGCGGTTCCCAGTAGAGGTAGCTGCGCACCGGCCGGACGAGGTCGTCGAAATCGGCCAGATGGTCGCGAGCTTCGGTGACCGTTGCCGCGAGGTCGTCGGCGGCTTGCCGGGACAGGTGCGTGCCTGTCGACAGCTGGTTGGTGAGGTCGACGAGATGGTCGGTGGTAGCGGTCATCTGCCGGGTCGTGGCGACCATGTCGCCCATCTTGGCCACCAGGGCGTCGAGGTCGGCGACCCGCTCTTTGAGGAATCCGACGTTCTCTCCGAGCTTGGTACCCATGGATCCCATGGCGTACGGCAGTGATGCGTGTTCCAGAGGTCGGCCGTTGGGCCGGGTAATGCCCTGCACCATCGAGATACCGGGGACGTGGAAGACCGCCTTGGCGATCCGGTCCAGCGAGATCATGTCAGCGGTGTTGCGCATGTCGTGAGCGGACTGGATGTAGAGGCTGTCGATGCTGAGTTGGCTCTTCGGGAAGTGCTTGTCGGCTGCGTCATATCCGCGGCTGGACTCGACACGCGACGGGGCGAAGTCTCGGTCGTTGTAGCTGACCTTGTAGTTCGTGAGATTGACGATGCACAGTGGGATCGCCAGGGCGGCGACTGCGATCATGGCGAACGGCCATTTGGCCATCATGATGCCGAGTTTGCGCCAGAGTTGGCTGTCGCGCGCGCCTTCCGGCGCGAGGTTGAGATAGTTGATCTTGCCGCCGAGGTGCAGGAGCGCGGGCCCGAGGGTGAGTGCCGCCACCACTGCCACGATCATGGACACGAAGCATGGCGGGCCCAGGGTGCGGAAGTAGTCCAGGTGCGTCAGGCTCAGGCAGAGGCAGGCCCCGGAGATCGCCAGGCCGGATCCCAGCACGACGTGCGGCACCGTGGCCACGGCGGTGTACCAGGCGTCTTCGCGGTTGCGGCGGGCGCGCCGCGCCTCCCGATACCGGCCGAGGAAGAAGATGCCGTAATCGGTGCTGGCTCCGAGCACCAGGGACACCATCATGTTCGCGGCAAACGAGGAGATGCCGATGACGTGGCTGTTGACCAGGATCGAGACGATGCCCCGGGCCGCGGCGAGGATGATCAGTACGCCAGTCAGCGGAATGAGCGCCACCGTCAGCGAGCGATAGGCGATGAACAGCATCGCGATGATCATCACGATGGTGATGATTGTCAGCTTGAGCATGCTTTTGTCGGCGGCCTCGAGAGTGTCGGTGGCCAGGGGCGCCGGTCCCGTCACGTAGACGTTGAGGCCAGGGGGTTTCGGCAGCCCGGCGACGATATCGCGGATGGCTTCGGTGGCCTGATTGGCTCGGGCGTCACCGAGATCGCCGGTCGGCCGGACGTTGAGGATGGCGGCCCGGCCGTCGGCGCTCTGCTGCCCCGACATGGTGACCGGTTTGCCCCACAGATCCATCACCGATTGCACGTGCGTGTTGTCCGCGCGGAGCCGGCGCACCAACGCGTCGTAGAACGCGTGGTCCTGCGCGCCGAGATCGCGGCCGGGCGTTTCCAGCAGGATCACCGCGGCGCTGGTGTAATCGGTTTCGTTGAAGGCTTTACCGCTGATGATGGCGGCCCGCGACGAGGGGGCATCCCGCGGGACCATGGCACCGGCGTGGGCCTTCACGGTTGCCTCCAGTGACGGGAACATCGCATTCGTCACAACGGCGACGGCCAGCCAGAACAGGACGATGGGGATGGACAGTGCCCGCAGTATTTTCGCCCCGCGCGGCCGACGCACCGCCTTGTCTGTCGCGCTCGGCTCGGTGGAGACCGGGGCGCTCATGCTGCGGTCACCGTGCACGCTGCGGCGGCATTGCCATGCCTGACGGACTGCTGGTCGCGAACGACTCCGTTGACGAGGATGCGGCAGCCCACCGCATCGCCGGAGACCTGAGTCACCATACTGAGGCTGGCCGAGGGGGCCGTCGTGGTTTCCGAATGCGACCACGGCAGCGCGGCGAGGACGACCTCGACGGGCTCGCTGTTGACAGTGGCGTACCTGACTTTTCCGCCACTGCCCAGGTCGCCGAACACCTCGTAAGTGATGTCCTTCGGATTGACCTGGACAACCGTGGCGGGGACGGAGTTGTCGGCCGGAGGGGCGGTGATCAGGTCGGATTCCTGTCGAACGGCGTTGACGCCGTATCCGACCAGACCGACGACAGCCAGGATGACTGCGGGTAACCACAACGCGTGCAGCAGTGTGGGGGCATCTACGCCGACGCGCCGGTGCGTGGCGTCGCGGATGGCGGAGCTCAACGGCGGCGCGGGCATCGGCCCGGTCCGTTCGTCGTCCAGTGGTTGGGGTGCCGGACCCATGCGAACTCCTTGATCGGGTGACTCGAAGCGCAACTTTGAAACCGAGGCGTGAAAACACAGGCGTGAAAACGCAATTGGGCCGACTCGGCGCACAAGCGCAGGGTCGGTGGCGCGATCAGCGTCGCGCCCGGCGCCCGCGTCGGGCCTGTGAGCACGATGGCCATGGGTGGGATCCATTCTTATATGGAGGTTGTTCACCACTTACTTCTGGCGAGGATACGCAAAAATGGATGACGTTCTCCAGTTAGATCGCTACACTCGAGGTGTGATTTCAGGCGCAGCGCCGCAACCACGGGGGACCAGACCACTGCGCGCCGACGCGAAGCTCAATCGGGACCGGATTCTGTCCGCCGCCGCGGAATTATTTGCCGAGCGGGGACTGTCGGTGCCCTTGGAGGAGATCGCCGGCCGCGCCGGTGTGGGCGTGGCGACGCTCTACCGGCGGTTCCCGACCCGCGCGGACTTGGCGGCCGCCGCCTTCGAGCGCAACATCTCCCGGTACACCGAGGCGATGGATCGTGCGCTGGCCAGCGCCTGCGCCTGGGACGGATTTCAGGCGCTGATCGTCGAGCTCTGCGAGCTACAGGCCACCGATGCGGGCCTGCGTGATTTGTTGACCACGGCTTTTCCGGCGAGCAGCACCGTCGAACAACGTACCGGTGAGACGCTGGAGAAGCTGCGACTGCTCATCCGGCGGGCACAGGCCGAGGGTCGTCTGCGGCCCGATGCGGTGGCCGGCGACGTCGTGGTCCTGTTGATGGCCAATGCCGGCGTGCTGAAGTCCACCGGCACCGCGGCTCCGGATGCCTGGCGGCGGTTCGCCGCGCTGATGGTCGACGCGTTCGGTGCCCATCCCGATTCGCCGTTGCCGCCGGCTCCGCCCGAGCAGCAACTGCGCCGCTCGGTTGCGTTGCTGACCGAGGGGCGCTGAACAGCGACGTCGGTTTGACAGCCCTAATCGCGGTCGACACACTGAAGTGGATCGAATATCCGGTACCGGCGTTCCCAGGAAGGACCGCGCGATGTCCCTCGGCGAGCCGGCCCAGAGCCGCGAACGGCAGACCCCCGTGCACACCCGTGCCCTGATCATCGGCACCGGCTTCTCCGGTCTGGGAATGGCCATCACGCTGCAGCGGCGGGGCGTGGACTTCGTCATCCTGGAAAAGGCCGACGACGTCGGCGGCACCTGGCGGGACAACAGCTACCCCGGGTGTGCCTGCGACATCCCGTCGCACCTGTACTCGTTCTCCTTCGAGCCCAAGCCGGACTGGCGCAACCCGTTCTCCTATCAGCCCGAGATCTGGGACTACCTCAGGGGAGTCACCGACAAATACGGGCTGCGCCGCCACATTGTGTTCGATTCGTTGGTCGACCGCGCCCACTGGGACGACGCCGAGAACCGCTGGCACGTATTCACCGCCGACGGCCGCGAATACGTCGCGCAGTTCCTGATCTCGGGCGCGGGGGCGCTGCACATCCCGGCCATCCCCGACTTCGCGGGCCGCGACGAATTTCGCGGCTCCGCTTTCCATTCCGCGCAGTGGGACCACAGCGTCGACCTGACCGGCAAGCGGGTGGCGATCATCGGGACCGGCGCGAGCGCGATCCAGATCGTGCCGGAGATCGTCGGGCAGGTCGCCGAACTGCAGCTCTACCAACGCACCCCGCCGTGGGTGGTGCCGCGCTCCAACCCCGAGTTCCCGCCGGCGCTGCGCCGGGCCATGGCGAATGTTCCCGGGCTGCGTGCCCTGGTGCGCGCCGGGATCTACTGGGCGCAGGAGGCGCTGGCCATCGGCATGACCAAGCGCCCGGACCTGCTGAAGTTCATCGAGGCCTACGTCAAATACAACATCCGCCGCTCGGTCAAGGATCGCGAGCTGCGCCGCAAGCTGCTCCCGCACTACCGCATCGGGTGCAAGCGAATCCTGAACTCCTCCACCTATTACCGCGCGGTGGCCGACCCGAAGACCCAACTGATCACCGAGCACATCGCGCGGATCACGCCCGACGGTATCGTCACGGCCGATGGCGTCGAGCACAAGGCCGACGTGATCGTCTTCGCGACCGGCTTCCACGTCACCGACTCCTACACCTACGTCCAGATCAAGGGGCACGACGGCGAGGACCTGGTGGATCGCTGGAACCGGGAGGGGATCGCCGCGCACCGCGGCATCACCGTGGCCGGCATGCCCAACCTGTTCTTCCTGCTGGGGCCGAACACCGGGCTGGGGCACAACTCGGTGGTGTTCATGATCGAATCCCAGATCCACTACGTCGCCGACGCGATCGCGGCCTGCGATAAGCGCGGCGCGCAGGCGCTGGCGCCCACGCGCGCCGCCCAGGACGCGTTCAACGACGAGCTGCAGCGCATGCTGGGGCCGTCGGTGTGGAACAGCGGCGGCTGCAGCAGCTGGTATCTGGACGAACACGGCAAGAACACGGTGCTGTGGGGCGGATACACCTGGCAGTACTGGCGGCAGACCCGTTCGGTCAAGCCCGAGGAGTATCAGTTCTTCGGGCAGGGCAACCCGGGCCGGCCGTCGGCAGCCCCGCTGGGGGCTGCAGTCAACGGCTGAGCAGCTCGATGAAGGCCCGCGCGGCCGCGTCGACACCGGCGTCGTCGTCGGTGGCCACGAGGTCCAGCAGCAGCCCGCGGGTCACGGCCAGCCCCAGCCTTGCCATCGCGCGGTCGTAGGGCGCGACGGCGTTGGCCTCGACGTCGCGCAGCCAGTCCTCGACGGCGCCGGGGACCATGCGGGTGAACGGCTTCTCGCCCTGGGCCGCGCGCGAATAGCACTCGAAGAAGAGGCGTTCCAGCTGCCGGAGTTTCGGGGCGGCGCAGGTCCGCCCACATGGCGGCGAACCCCTCGGCCGGATCCGTCGGCAGATCGGGGACGAGGGCCATCTGGCGGCGTTCGGCCTCCTCGACGATAGCGACCAACAGATCTTCGCGAGAACCGAAGTGGTGCAACAGCATCCGGTGGCTGGTGCCGACCGCCGCGGCCACGTCGCGCAGCGAGCGGTCGCCGATGCCGCCCGCGGCGAACTCGTCGAAGACGGCCTGGAGCAGGTGCTGGCGCCGCTGCAGGTCAGGAGTGCGGACCATCGGCACCGCTCAGCCGCTCGGCGCGGGCTTTGAGGCCGCGCGCCTCGAGTTCGAGGAAACGCTTGGTCCGCTTGACCGTTAGGCGCCCGACCAGCGCGCCGAGCACGCCGTTCTGGTCGAGTTCCCGGCGTACCAGGGTGCGCCCGGCCGGGCAGCGCGCTGACGTGGGGGCGGGCGGTCACTCGCACGCCGGGGGAGCGGTGCACCCACGTCCACGCTGCACCGGGCTGGAGCTCGGTGACCCGCCAGATGGGTGTATGCAGGCCGGGCTGTTTGATCGCGAACCGTTTGCCGACGGCGAGGCCGGCTCCGTCGAGCCCGGACAGCGACGTCACCGAGGCGGTCCATTCGGGCCAGCGCTCGACGTCGCTGAAGACGTCCCAGACGCGCTGCGGTGCGGCGTCTATCTCGATGCTGTCGCCAGTAAACCCCAAATGGTGCATCAATCGGACGGGTTTGCACATGCGGTCCCGCGATGGGTGGGCCCGCCGCCGATGCGCCGCGGCGCGGCGACACGCGAACACAACGTGTTGTGTTACCCCGGCTTGTCGCACCCCAGGGGTAGTGTTTGGGCTCTAGGTAACGGCAGGCAACCGTCTGGTGAAGTGGGGTTCTGGTGACCGACAACATGAAGCTGATTGACCGCGTCTCGGCGATCAACTGGAACCGGCTGCACGACGACAAGGACGCCGAGGTCTGGGACCGGCTGACCGGCAACTTCTGGCTGCCCGAGAAGGTACCGGTGTCCAACGACCTCCCGTCCTGGGGCACGCTGACCGCCGGCGAGAAGCAGCTGACGATGCGCGTCTTCACGGGGCTGACGTTGCTGGACACCATTCAGGGCACGGTCGGGGCGGTCAGCCTGATCCCCGATGCGCTGACCCCGCACGAGGAGGCGGTGCTGACCAACATCGCGTTCATGGAGTCGGTGCACGCCAAGAGCTACAGCTCGATCTTCTCCACGCTGTGCTCGACCGCCGAGATCGACGACGCGTTCCGCTGGTCGGAGGAGAACCCCAACCTGCAGCGCAAGGCCGAGATCGTCATGCAGTACTACCGCGGCGACGAGCCGCTGAAGCGCAAGGTCGCCTCCACGCTGCTGGAAAGCTTCCTCTTCTACTCCGGGTTCTACCTGCCGATGTACTGGTCGAGCCGGGCCAAGCTGACCAACACCGCCGACATGATCCGGCTGATCATCCGCGACGAGGCCGTCCATGGCTACTACATCGGCTACAAGTTCCAGCGCGGCCTGGCGCTGGTCGACGACGCCAAGCGGGCCGAGCTCAAGGACTACACCTACGAGTTGCTCTTCGAGCTCTACGACAACGAGGTGGAGTACACCCAGGATCTCTACGACCAGGTCGGGCTGACCGAGGACGTCAAGAAGTTCCTGCGCTACAACGCCAACAAGGCGCTGATGAACCTCGGCTACGAGGCGCTGTTCCCGCGCGACGAGACCGACGTGAACCCGGCGATCCTCTCGGCGTTGTCGCCCAACGCCGACGAGAACCACGACTTCTTTTCCGGGTCCGGGTCGAGCTACGTGATCGGCAAGGCCGTCGTCACCGAGGACGAGGACTGGGACTTCTAAATCAGCCGGTCTCGGTGTTCGGGCCCGTCAGGCGCAGGCCGGTGACGATCTCCGGCTCGATCGCCACGACGGTGTCGGCGTGGTTCACCCACGGGTGCAGCACTCGCTCGTAGCGGGCGATGAGGCCGGGATCGGTCACGGTTCGTGCGCGGCCGGTCACGACAACGCTCCAGCCGGTCCGGGTGCGGCTGTCGAGGTCGTCGGCCTCGTAAGCCACGACGACGCGATCCGAGTTGCGCACGGCGGCGGAGATCGCCGAGGTCAGCCGGCAACGGATGATGATAACGCCCTCATCCACCAGGTGGTTGACCGGGCGGATCGCCGGCAGTGCCTGCAGGTCGAAGACGACCCGTCCGACGTCGATGCCGGCCAGCAACCGCATCGCCTCGGCGGCGTCCAACCGCTCGGCGCCGTCCGGAAGCTGCGCCAAGCCGAGGCCGCCGTCGTACTCTTGTTGATCCACATTCTTAATTGTTAAGCAACGCTAAGTGGACGGTAGGGCCTTAGGACCCCCTTCGGCCCATACTTGCGGGCGGCACCCAGGCTTGCAGAGTTTTGCGGCCGATCAGCTGACAGCCGTGCGTGTGTGCCAGTTGCTTGGCGGCGGCTGTGAACTCCTGATTGCTCACCACGATGCTGCGCGTGCATCCGTGGTGGCGTGCGCCGGAGACCACCTGCTGGACGGCCGCGACGCCGACCGGTTTGCCGTAGCGCTTGCACTGGACCGCCACCCGCTGTCCGTCCTTCTCGGCGATCAGGTCAACGCCGTAGTCCCCGACCGCCGGGGTGGTCCCGACCCGCCAGCCGGCCCGGCCGAGGCGTGCGGCGACGTAATTCTCGAACGCGACCCCGTCCATGGCGTCGATCGCACGCATCGTGGCGAGGCCCCGCCTCCCGCGCGGCCACTGGCGGTTGGTGGCCCACGCCAGAAGCACCTCGAGCAGCAACGTCACGTAGAAGCCCACGACGCCCGTCCCCAGGCTGCGCTGGACGACCCCGGCGAGCAGCCCGCAGGCCAGCGGAATGACGAAGAGTGCCTTGCTCATTCGCGGGCCAGGTCCCTGTGCACGACTCGATGGTAGGAACGGGCGGTGACAAGGCCGTCGCTAGGAGAAATCGGGCACGACCTCGCGGACCACCGGCAGGTATTGCGGGCAGTAGTTCTTCACGGAGAGCCCCACCACTCGCTGGGCCGCCGTCCTGGAGATCGCGTTGCGGTCCATCGTGTCGGCGACGGCGGCGTTGAAGCCCTGCATGTCCGGGTACTGGCCCAACTGTGCGCACGTCGTCTGCGCGTACCGGCTCGACAGCCGCTCCAGCTCTTCCTCGGGCGGGTCGGCCGAGGCCCGCGGCAGCCACGGGCCCCACGTTGCCGCAATGATTCCGGCGCCAGCCAGCACTACTGCCGCCGATCGCGTTCTCGTGGTCACGGTGGTGGTCCCCTAACGGTGCCGGTTCCCGCTCAGCTTCGCACACCGGTCACTTCACAACCCCGACATTGTCGGGCCGTGAACGGGATATGAATTGTGGGGATGGCGAGACGCCGCGGTGGCGCCGGTGAGACCGCTGCCGTGACACTGTGTGGGTGACGAAAACCCCCTCCTCGCAGAACGATCACCACCACAATTTCTGCCGTTCAGTGATCCGCTGGCTGCAGGTCGGCTACCCGAACGGCGTGCCCGGCCCCGACCGGGTGCCGCTGATGGCCCTGCTGCGCAGCACCCCTTTGACCGACGACCAGATCCGGGATGTGGTGCGCAACATCACCGCGCAGGAAGGATCCCCGGAGACGATCGACCATCCCATCGATCGCGACGAGATCGCCGACTTCATCTCCGACATGACCCACTACGACGCCGGCAAGGAGAACGTCATCCGGGTGGCCGCCACGCTGGCCGCGGCCGGGTGGCCGCTGGCTGGCATCGACGTCAGCGAAGTCATCCCCGGCGACGAGGATGGAGAGGCGGCCGAGCGGATGGCGGCGCGGCCGGCGGTTTCCTCAGAGGCCTGAGGTGTCGATGACGAAGCGGTAGCGCACGTCGCTGGCCAGCACGCGCTCGTAGGCCTCGTTGACGTAGTCCGGCTCGATGAGCTCGATCTCGGGCGTCACGTCGTGCTCGGCGCAGAAGTCGAGCATCTCCTGGGTCTCGGCGATCCCGCCGATGTTCGACCCCGACAGGCTGCGCCGCATCAGGGCGAGCGCGAACGCCGGCACCTCCATCGGGTGCTCGGGGATGCCCAGCTCGACGAGCGTCCCGTCGACGTCCAGCAGGTTGAGGTAGTCGCCGAGCTTCAGGTTCGCCGAGACGGTGTTCAGGATGAGGTCGAAGCTGCCGCGCAGGCTGCGGAACGTGTCGCGGTCGGAGGTCGCGTAGTAGTGGCTGGCCCCCAGCCGAAGCCCGTCCTCCATCTTCTTCAGCGACTGCGACAGCACCGTCACCTCGGCGCCCATCGCCGACCCCAGCTTGACGCCCATGTGCCCGAGCCCGCCCAGGCCGATCACGGCGAGCCGGGTGTCGGGACCGGCATTCCAGTGCCGCAGCGGCGAATACAGCGTGATGCCCGCGCACAGCAGCGGGGCGGCCTTGTCCAGCGGCAGCGAGGCGGGGATCCGCAGGACGTAGTTCTCGTCGACGACGATCGCCTGACTGTAGCCGCCGTAGGTGCGCTGGCCGTCGCGTCCGATCGCGTTGTAGGTGGTCGTCATGCCGCGCTTGCAGTACTGCTCGTTACCGGCCAGGCAGCTGCTGCATTCCCGGCAGGAGTCCACGAAACAACCCACGCCGACGTGGTCGCCGACCTTGTGCTTGGTCACCTCGGAGCCCACCGCGGTCACCACGCCGGCGATCTCGTGCCCGGGGACCACGGGGTAGTCGGGCTGCCCCCATTCGGCTTTGACGGTGTGGATGTCCGAGTGGCAGATCCCGGCGAACTTGATCTCGATCGCGACGTCGTGCGGACCCGGGTCGCGACGGGTGATGGTGGTCTTGGTCAGCGGTGCGGTCGGCGACGTGGCGGCGTACGCGGAAACAGTGCTCATCAACAGTCCTTTTCGGTGCTAGCGCGCTTCGAAGAAGTTTAGCCAGGGTAAGTTTCTCCGGCCATGTGACGGTTCGCTCACCACCTTAGGTGTAGCGCGCGACCTCATACCGCCTTGTCGGCGTGACGTTTCTGGGCATACGACCTTTCGGACGCTCCCACTTACGAGATCACGTCCGCGACTCTCTCCACCCAAGGTGCCGGTCCGATGAAACCGGCTGTAAGCCAAGCAAAGTGGCGGGTCGGCGCTTTGGCGATCCGAAGAGCCACTGCAGACGTCACGCCCGCGCACTTAACCCCACAACGAAAAGTTGGCCTGCCCGTGAACTTCGCCCTGACCAAGCGAAGCTAGTTGATCGGGGCGTTCACCCAGCGCAGGTCGTCAACGATGCCGCGGGCCGCGACCAGTCCCTGCCCGGTCTGCCAGATCTGGTTGTTGACGACGAAGACACGGTTGTCCTGAGTCGCCGAGAGCCTGCGCCAGGGCGCGCTGTCGAACAGGGTGGCGGCCCGCTGCGCGGCGGCCGGCGAGGCGCACGACACGTAGATGATGTCGGCGTCGGCGGCCGAGAAGTCGGGCGACCCGGCCAGGTCGGCGTCGGTGGTGCCCATCTCGACGTAGGCCTTGTCGGTGAACCGCTGCGACGCCGGCCGGTCCACGCCCACGGCGTCGAGCACGCTGGCCGGGAAGTTCCTGGCGCCGTAGACGCGCATGGTGTCCGTGGTCAACTGCACAATCGAGGCCTGATAGTGAGTTGCGTCGTGCTTGGCCCCCACGCGGGTGGCCCGTGCGGCGAACCCGTCGATGAGCCCGTCGACCGCGCCAGCGCGGGCGGTGGCGGCGCCGACACCGCGCAGGTTGTCCTCCCACGCCGCCCCGGGGGCCCCCGTGAACACGGTCGGGGCGATCGCCGCCAGCCGCGGGTACAGGGTGGGCGTCAGCCCCTGCGAACCCAGGATGAGATCGGGGTGCGCCGCCGCGATGCCACCCAGGTCGGGCTTGGCGCGGGTACCGACCCCAGGCAGGTCGTGCACCGCGTTGCCGAGGTACGAGGGCTGGCTCGACGCGCCGTCGGGCAGCGCGGCGGCGACGACCCGCGACTGCAGCCCCAGGGCGCACAGCGCGTCGAGCTCGTCACCGGCGAGGACCACGATGCGTTGTGCCTCGGCCGGCACGCGGACCACGTCGGGGGTGACCCCCGCCGCGTTGTGGGCCTCCCGGGTCGCCGGCCCAGGGTCGGCCGCGGCAGGTTCGCCCGCGCACGACTGGTCGGGCCGGCGGTCGTTGCCCAGCACCCCGGCGCCGGCGATCTGGGTGGTCGGGGTGACCAGCGACCGGGTCGGGGACGTGGCTTTGGTGCCCGGGCCCGCGGACCCGCAGGCACTGCACGCCGCCACCACCACGGCTGCCAGGCCGGCGGCGGTCGGCAGCAGGGGGGCGGTGCGGATCGCGCGGAGCATGCCGGAGAGCACGAGCCCGACGCTAACATCCGGCCGGGTCGGCGCCCGGTGTTAGCGACGACACGCCCGCGTCGCAGCGCTATATACGACGGTTTGTAGGACTCGCGCTGCCATCGGCATGATCGGAAGCTAGGATGCGTGGTGAACGTTTCTGAGAAGGATGTTTGGAGGAGCAGTTGACAGCCGAAGCGCCCCCCTTGGGACAACTCGAGGCCGTCCGACCGTACCCACCGCGGACAGGTCCCAAAGGGAATCTGGTCTACAAGCTGATCACCACCACCGATCACAAGGTGATCGGCATCATGTACGTGGTCACCTGCTTCGTGATGTTCTTCATCGGCGGGTTGATGGCGCTGCTGATGCGCACCGAGCTGGCCGCGCCGGGACTGCAGTTCCTGTCGAACGAGCAGTACAACCAGCTGTTCACCATGCACGGCACCGTCATGCTGCTGCTGTACGCCACGCCGGTGGTGTTCGGGTTCGCCAACTTGGTGCTGCCGTTGCAGATCGGCGCACCCGACGTGGCGTTCCCGCGGCTGAACGCGTTCTCGTTCTGGCTGTTCCTGTTCGGCGCGCTGGTCGCCCTGGGGGGCTTCATCACCCCGGGAGGAGCCGCTGACTTCGGCTGGACCGCCTACACCCCGCTGACCGACGCCATCCACTCGCCCGGCGCGGGCGGCGACCTGTGGATCACCGGCCTGATCGTCGCCGGTCTGGGCACCATCCTGGGTGCGGTCAACATGATCACGACCGTGGTGTGCATGCGCGCTCCGGGGATGACGATGTTCCGGATGCCGATCTTCACCTGGAACATCCTGGTCACGTCCATCCTGATCCTGATCGCGTTCCCGATCCTGACCGCGGCGCTGTTCGGGCTGGCCGCCGACCGCCACCTCGGGGCGCACGTCTTCGACCCGGCCAACGGCGGGGTCCTGTTGTGGCAGCACCTGTTCTGGTTCTTCGGCCACCCCGAGGTCTACATCGTGGCGCTGCCGTTCTTCGGCATCGCGACCGAGATCTTCCCGGTGTTCTCCCGCAAGCCCGTGTTCGGCTACACCACGCTGGTCTACGCGACGTTGTCGATCGCCGGGTTGTCGGTGGCGGTGTGGGCGCACCACATGTTCGCCACCGGCGCGGTGCTGTTGCCGTTCTTCTCGTTCATGACCTACCTGATCGCGGTGCCGACCGGGATCAAGTTCTTCAACTGGATCGGAACGATGTGGAAGGGCCAGCTGACCTTCGAGACGCCGATGCTGTTCTCGGTCGGCTTCCTGGTCACCTTCCTGCTGGGCGGGTTGACGGGCGTGCTGCTGGCCAGCCCGCCGCTGGACTTTCACGTCACCGATTCTTACTTCGTGGTGGCGCACTTCCACTACGTGCTGTTCGGCACGATCGTGTTCTCCACCTTCGCCGGCACCTACTTCTGGTTCCCGAAGATGACCGGCCGGCTGCTCGATGAGCGGCTGGGCAAGCTGCACTTCTGGCTGACGTTCATCGGGTTCAACACCACGTTCCTGGTGCAGCACTGGCTCGGGGACATGGGCATGCCGCGCCGCTACGCCGACTACCTGCCCACCGACGGGTTCCAGCCGCTCAACATCGTCTCGACGATCGGGGCCTTCATACTGGGCGTGTCGATGTTCCCGTTCGTGTGGAACGTCTTCAAGAGCTGGCGGTACGGCGAGGTCGTCACCGTCGACGATCCCTGGGGTTACGGCAACTCGCTGGAATGGGCGACCAGCTGCCCGCCGCCGCGACACAACTTCACCGAGCTGCCCCGGATCCGTTCGGAGCGCCCGGCATTCGAGTTGCACTACCCGCACATGGTGGAGCGGATGCGGCGCGAGGCCCACGTCGGTCGCGCCCACGGCCCCGCGGACAAGGACGTCACCCGAGCCGACGACATACAAGTCCGCAGTTGATGAGCGGCAGCGGCCCCCGGCGCGAATGAGCCACGAAGGGAGCCGCGGGTGAGCGCACCGCCCAAGGTTTCGGCGCTGATCACCGTCACCGGCGTGGATCAGCCCGGGGTGACTTCGGCTCTGTTCGAGGTTCTGTCCAAGCACGGCGTGGAACTGCTCAACGTCGAACAGGTGGTGATCCGGGGCCGGCTGACGCTGGGTGTGCTGGTGTCCTGCCCGCCGCAGGTCGCCGACGGCGCCGCGTTGCGGGGCGACGTCGAATCGGCCATCTTCGGGCTCGGTCTCGAGGTCAGCATCGAGCGCAGCGACGACGTGCCGATCATCCGCGAGCCCTCGACCCACACCATCTTCGTGCTGGGCCGGCCGATCACTGCCGGCGCGTTCAGCGCGGTGGCCCGCGAGGTCGCCGCGCTGGGTGTCAACATCGACCTCATCCGCGGCGTCTCCGACTACCCGGTCACCGGGCTGGAGCTGCGGGTCTCGGTGCCGCCGGGCGCCGACGTCCCGCTGCGTGCCGCCCTGAACCGGGTGTCCTGCGACGAAGGTGTCGACGTGGCGTTCGAGGAATACAGCCTGGAACGGCGCTCCAAGCGGCTCATCGTGTTCGACGTCGACTCCACCCTGGTCCAGGGCGAGGTCATCGAGATGCTGGCGGCGCGCGCGGGCGCGGAGGGCGCCGTCGCCGCGATCACCGAGGCGGCCATGCGCGGCGAGCTGGACTTCGCGGAGTCGCTGCAGCAACGGGTCGCGACCTTGAAGGGCCTGCCCGCCACGGTGATCGACGAGGTCGCCGACCAGCTCGAACTGATGCCCGGCGCGCGGACCACGCTGCGCACGCTGCGGCGGCTGGGGTACCGCTGCGGCGTGGTCTCCGGGGGTTTCCGGGGCATCATCGACCCGCTGGCACACGAGCTGATGCTGGACTTCGTCGCCGCCAACGAGCTGGAGATCGTCGACGGCATCCTCACCGGGCGGGTCGTGGGCCCGATCGTCGACCGGGCCGGCAAGGCCGCGGCGCTGCGGGACTTCGCGGAGCAGGCGGGGGTGCCGATGGCCCAGACCGTCGCCGTCGGCGACGGCGCCAACGACATCGACATGCTGGCCGCCGCCGGGCTGGGAATCGCGTTCAACGCCAAGCCGGCGCTGCGCGAGGTCGCCGACGCGTCGTTGAGCCACCCCTTCCTGGACACGGTGCTGTTCCTGCTGGGCATCACCCGCGGGGAGATCGAGGCCGCCGACGCGGTCGACGGCGAGGTGCGCCGCGTGGAGATTCCCCCCGCCTGAGCCGGCCGGGCAGATGCAAAAGCCCCTTTTCGGGGCGCGGATTCCGGTGAACGTCGCACCGGGGCGGGGTGACCCGGCACCCGCGGCGGCGGCGCGGTACGGCACGATGGTCGGGTGCCCGGGAACGGAAGCGGGTCGGCCGACCCCGATCTGCTGCTCGACTTCAGCAACGTTTCGCTGCGCCGGGACGGGCGGGTCCTGGTCGGGCCGCTGGATTGGGCCGTCGAGCTGGACGAACGCTGGGTGATCATCGGCCCCAACGGGGCCGGGAAGACGTCGCTGCTGCGCATCGCGGCGGCCGCCGAGCACCCGTCGACGGGTACCGCCGTCGTGCTGGGGGAGAAGCTGGGCCGGGTCGACGTGTCGGAGTTGCGTTCGCGGATCGGGCTGAGCTCGTCGTCGCTGGCGCAGCGGGTGCCCGGCGACGAGCTGGTGCGCGACCTGGTGGTCTCGGCCGGCTACGCCGTGCTGGGCCGCTGGCGCGAGCGCTACGACGACATCGACTACCGGCGCGCCGTCGACATGCTGGAGAGTCTGGGCGCCGAGCACCTCGCCGACCGCACCTACGGAACCCTCTCGGAGGGCGAGCGCAAACGGGTGCTGATCGCCCGCGCGCTGATGACCGACCCGGAGCTGCTGCTGCTCGACGAGCCCGCCGCCGGCCTGGACCTGGGCGGCCGCGAGGAGCTGGTGGCCCGCCTGGCCGACCTGGCCGCCGACCCCGACGCCCCCGCGCTGGTGCTGGTCACCCACCACGTCGAGGAGATCCCGCCCGGCTTCAGCCACTGCATGCTGTTGTCGGAGGGCCGGGCGGTCGCCGCCGGCCTGCTGCCCGACGTCCTGACCGCGGAAAACCTGTCCACCGCGTTCGGCCAGTCGATCGCCCTGGACGTCATCGACGGACGGTATTTCGCGCGGCGGGTCCGCAGCCGCGCGGCCCACAGGAGGCAACTATGACGTCAACAACCGAGCCCCCTCTGGTTCCGCGCCCCGCGGCTACCGTGATGCTGGTCCGCGACGGCGCGGACGGCCTCGACGTCTTCCTGATGCGCCGCCACGCCAAGATGCACTTCGCCGCCGGAACGATGGTGTTCCCCGGCGGCGGCGTCGACGACCGCGACCGCGACGCCGGGCTGGCGCGGCTGGGCGCCTGGGCCGGGCCGCCGCCACAGTGGTGGGCACAGCGCTTCGGCATCGACACCGACCAGGCCGAGGCGTTGGTCTGCGCGGCGGCCCGGGAGACCTTCGAGGAATCGGGGGTGCTGTTCGCCGGGCCGGCCGGTGACCCGGACGGGATCGTCGGCGACGCCTCGGTGTACCGCGAAGCCCGCCGGGCGCTCGCCGTCGGGACGCTGTCGTTCGCCGACTTCCTGCGCGAAGAGAACCTGGAGCTGCGGTCCGACCTGCTGCGGCCGTGGGCCAACTGGGTCACCCCGGAGGCCGAACGCACCCGCCGGTACGACACCTACTTCTTCGTGGCGGCCCTGCCGGAGGGGCAGCGCGCCGACGGCGAGAACACCGAGTCCGACCGCGCCGGCTGGACGACCCCGCAGGCCGCCATCGACGACTTCGCCGCCGGCCGAAGCTTCCTGCTGCCCCCGACCTGGACGCAACTGGACTCGCTGGTGGGCCGGACGGTCGCCGACGTGCTGACCCTGCAACGCCAGATCGTCACCGTGCAGCCGAACGTCGAAATCCAGGGCGAAAACTGGGTTTTCGAGTTCTTCGACTCCGACCGTTACCACCGGGCCCGGGAGTCGGGCGGGCTGGGATGGCGGCATTGACTGCTCCGGGGAGCGAGTTCGTCAGCGTCGTGGCCGGCGATGGACTGGCCACGCTGGTGATGTCGCGGCCGCCCGCCAACACCATGACCCGGCAGGTCTACCGCGAGATCGCGGCCGCGGCCGACGAGGTGGCGGGGCGTGACGACGTCGCCGCGGTGATCCTCTTCGGGGGTCACGAGATCTTCTCGGCCGGCGACGACATGCCCGAACTGCGGACCCTCACGGTGCCGGAGGCCGACACCGCGGCCCGGGTGCGCCGCGCGGCGATCGACGCGGTCGCCGCCATCCCCAAGCCCACCGTGGCGGCCGTCACCGGCTACGCGCTGGGCGCCGGACTGACGCTGGCCCTGGCCGCCGATTGGCGGGTCAGCGGCGACAACGTCAAGTTCGGCGCCACCGAGATCCTGGCCGGCCTGATCCCCGGCGGCGGCGGAATGGACCGGCTGACCCGCGCGGTGGGGGCGAGCCGGGCCAAGGAGCTCGTCTTCAGCGGGCGATTCTTCGACGCCCGGGAGGCCTCCGAACTGGGCCTGGTCGACGAGATGGTGGCCCCCGACGACGTCTACGAGGCCGCGGTCGCGTGGGCGGGGCGCTTCCTCGGCGCGCCGGCGCACGCGCTGGCCGCCGCGAAAGCCGGCATCAACGCCGCCTGTGGCGACCTGGTTGAACTCCCGTCGGCCGAGCGTGTCGCCGCCGAACGGCGCCGCTACGTCGAGGTGTTCGCCGCCGCTGCCCAGAACCCGGCCCCAGGCGGCGGATAGGCTGCCCCGATGAGCAGTTCGACCGACGCCGCCCGTGTCACCGCCGCGCAGGTGGAGGCCGCCCGGCACGACAGCAAACTCGCCCAGGTGCTCTACCACGACTGGGAAGCCGAAACCTACGACGAGAAGTGGTCGATCTCCTACGACCAGCGCTGCGTCGACTACGCCCGCGGCCGGTTCGACGCCATCGTGCCCGACCAGGTCGCCCGCGAGCTTCCCTACGATCGCGCCCTGGAATTGGGTTGTGGCACAGGCTTTTTCCTGCTCAACCTGATCCAGTCCGGGGTGGCCCGCCGCGGCTCGGTCACCGACCTGTCGCCCGGCATGGTCAAGGTCGCCACCCGCAACGGGCAGGCGCTAGGCCTGGACATCGACGGCCGGGTCGCCGACGCCGAGGGCATCCCCTACGACGACGACACGTTTGACCTGGTGGTCGGGCACGCCGTGCTGCACCACATCCCCGACGTCGAACTCTCGCTGCGGGAGGTGTTGCGGGTGCTGCGGCCGGGCGGCCGGTTCGTGTTCGCCGGCGAGCCGACCAGCGCCGGCGACGTCTACGCACGCACCCTGTCCACGCTGACCTGGCGGGTCGCCACCACCGTGACCAAATTGCCGGGTCTGGGTGGCTGGCGGCGGCCGCAGGCCGAGCTCGACGAGTCCTCGCGCGTCGCCGCGCTGGAGGCCATCGTCGACCTGCACACGTTCACACCGGAGCAGCTGGAGCGCATGGCGCGCAACGCCGGGGCCGCCGCGGTGCGCACCGCCAGCGAGGAGTTCACCGCCGCGATGCTGGGCTGGCCGATCCGCACTTTCGAGGCGTCGGTGCCGCCCGGGCGCCTGGGCTGGGGCTGGGCACGGTTCGCGTTCACCAGCTGGAAGGCGTTGAGCTGGGTGGACGCCGGCGTCTGGCGGCACGTGGTGCCGAAGGCCTGGTTCTACAACGTGATGATCACCGGGGTCAAACCCTCCTGAGCCAGCTCGCCTTTGGCCCCGAGGACGTCAGCTACCTGGCCTCGCCCCCGGGCGTCTCGGCGCTGGCAGCGGTCGCCGAACTCGAGCTGACCGATGTCACCCGCATCGCCGACATCGCCGCGGTGCGAGCCCGGTTCGCCGACCGGGCCGCGGTGCTGGTCGAGACGACGCTGTTGCGCCGGCGCGCCGCAGACAAGCTCGGGTCGTTGGGCCCGCAGGTGTCGCAGTGGCTGTTCACCGACGAGGCGTTACAGCAGGCGACCGCGGCGGCGGTGGCCCTGCACCGGGCCGCGCGCCTGGGCCGGGCCGGGTTACCGGTGCACGACGCGACCTGTTCGGTCGGCACCGAACTGGCGGCGCTGCACCGCTCGGGCGTGCGCGCGCTCGGCAGCGACATCGACCCGGTGCGGGTCGCGATGGCACGCCACAACGTGGGAGCGACGACCGTGCTCTGCCGCGCCGACGCGCTGCACCCGGTGACCCGCGACACGGTCGTCCTCGTCGACCCGGCGCGCCGCGAAGGCGGCCGCCGGCGGCTGCGCCCCGAGGACTACCGGCCCGCGCTGGACCGGCTGATCGACACCTACCGCGAGCGGCACCTCGTCGTGAAGTGCGGTCCGGGCATGGATTTCGACGCGCTGCGACGCCGCGGGTTCGACGGCGAGATCGAGGTGACGTCGTACCGGGGTGCGGTCCGGGAGGCGTGCCTGTGGTCGGCCGGGCTGGCCGGAGCGGGTGTGCGCCGCCGCGCGAGCATCCTCGACGGGGCCTCGCCGGGCGAACAGGTCACCGACGCCGAGCCCGACGACTGCGGTGTGGGGCCGCCCGGACGATGGATCGTCGACCCCGACGGCGCGGTGGTGCGGGCCGGGCTGGTGCGGCACTACGGCGCCCGCCACGGTCTGTGGCAGCTCGACCCCGACATCGCCTACCTGTCCGGCGATCGGCTGCCGCCGGGGGTGCGGGGGTTCGAGGTGCTCGACGAGGTGGCCTTCGACGAGCGCCGGCTGCGCCAGGTGCTGGCGGCGCAGGACTGCGGGGCCCTCGAGATCCTGGTCCGCGGGGTGCGCGTGGACCCCGACGCGCTGCGGCGGCGGCTCCGGCTGCGCGGTGGCCTGCCGCTGTCGGTGGTCATCACCCGGATCGGCGCCGGGGCCGCGGGGCGGGCGACGGCGTTCGTCTGCCGCCCGTCGCGATAACGCCAGGTACGCTGACGGCGGTCATTCTTCCAGGCGTCCTGCCTGTTCAGTTTGCGAGGATAATTCGACGATGCGTTCCCTGATCGTGGCCGCGGTGCTGGCACCGGCGGTGCTGCTGGGCTGGCCGGGCCCGTCATCGGCCTGGGCCGCGCCGTCGGCGTGCGCCGGCCTGGGCGGCGTTGTGGAGGTCACCCAGATGTGCCGGGTGCACGTCACGACGCCGACCTACATCCTCGACTTGACGTTTCCGGTGGACTACCCCGATCAGCAGGCGCTGACCGACTACATCACCAGGAACCGCGACGGGTTCGTCAATGTGGCGCAGAGTTCGGGTTCGCGTAACCAGCCCTACCAGCTGGAGGCCACCAGCGAACAGCACAGTTCCGGCCAGCCGCCGCACGCCACCCGCAGCGTGGTGCTCAAGTTCTTCGAGGACCTCGGGGCGCACCCGTCCAACTGGTACAAGGCCTTCAACTACAACCTGGGCACCAAGAAACCCATCACCTTCGACACCCTGTTCGCGCCCGGCCCCGCGCCGCTGGACGCCATCTTCCCGATCGTGCAGCGCGACCTGGAACGCCAGAGTCCCTTCGGGGCGACCATCCTGCCCTCGACCGGCACGGACCCCTCGCACTACCAGAACTTCGCCATCACCGACGACGCGCTGATCTTCTACTTCGCACCGGGTGAGATGCTGCCACCGTTCTCCGGCCCCGTGCAGGCCCAGGTGCCCCGCAACGCCATCCCGCCGCTGGCGCTGTAGCTGCTAGGCCGGGCCGAAGCCGTACACCTGGCCGTCGCTGGTGGCGGCCACCACCCGGCGGTCCTTGCCGACCGCGACCCCGACCGGGTATCCGGTGGCCGCGGGCAGCGGGTAGCTGTTCGTGGTGCGGCCGTTGCCGGGATCGAACACCAGCAGCGACAAGCCGGGCGCCTCGCCCTGCGGCGGGCCGGCGACCACGGTGTAGCCGACGCCGCCGGCCAGGCTCGACGACGACAGGGGGGTGAGGTCGTCGCGGCGCCAGATTTGCTCGGCGTGGTCACCGGCGTCGGTGAAGGCGGCCAGCCGGGTGTCGGGGCCGCCGCCGGACACGATCAGCCCCTGCGGGCTCACCGCGGGGGGGGTCTGCGCCAGGAATCCCAGCGGCACCGACCACTTCGCCTTCCCGTCGGCGGTGCTCAGGGCCCACAACCGCTCGTCGCGGCCGTTGACGTAGGCCGTCGAGCCGTCGGCGGAGAGCACCGGGCTGGCGATGACGCCGCCGCCCACCGCGTCGCTCGTCCAGTCGCGGGAGAGCTGCCCGGCGCGGAACTTCAGGCCGACGAGCTGCGCGGCCGGCGCGTCCGGCTGCCAGACGCCGAGCACGATCGTTCCGTTGGCCGGCGCGAAGGCGGGGGCCGCCGCGACCGGGCAGCCCGGCCGGGCCGGTGCGCAGTCCGCCAGCCCGCGCGTCGCATCGGTCGGGTCGACGCCGTCCACCAGGTCCAGCGGGCTACCGACCATCTCGCCGCGGTGGGTGTCGAAGACCAGCACCTGTCCGAGGTGGGTGACGACCAGCAGGTGGCCGTGCCCCAGGAAGCGCGGGGTGGTCGGCATCCCGATCACCGGCTTGCGCCACCGCGTCCACTGCGTCACCGGGAAGGAGACGATGGCGCCCGGCTGGCCGACGTAGAGGTTGTCGAAGCCGTCGAACAACGGGCCCGCGAAGCCGCCGCCCTGGACGAGCCGCACGCACCAGCGCTGCCGGCCGTGGTCGTCGTTCTGCCACTCCATCAGCGAGCAGCCGGCCGGCGTCTGCGCGTTCAGCGCGAGATAGCTGCGTGCGCTGAGCGCCGGACCGGCCGCCAGCGAGCCCTTGACCGCACGCGTCCACTGCAACGACAGCCTGGTGGCCCCGCTCGTGGTGGTGTAGCTGCTGTTGGCGGCGTCGCCGTACTGGGCGGGCCAGCCCTGCGCCGGTGCCGCGTCGACCCACGAATCGGTGTTGCCGCATCCGCCCAGCCCCACCGAGGCGACGGCCGCCAGCACCGCAGCCGGCCAGCGCCTGAGCCCAGGCAGGAGATGTCGGGCAAGCACCTCGGTTTCCCAGATCCTTCCGCAACGGCGTTCGGCACGAGCAGCGAACGAGTACAGGTGAGGGTAACCCGCGTCGGCACGCGGGTGCCGGATTGCCCGGCTCCGCGGCCGGCCGACTCCGCCATCCGGCTATGCTGTCCGGCCATGACGTCCATGTGGGGTGCCCCGGTCCATCGCCGCTGGCGTGGATCACGGTTGCGGGACCCACGCCAAGCCCGGTTCCTCACGCTGGCCTCGCTGAGGTGGGTGCTGGCCAACCGCGCCTACACCCCGTGGTACCTGGTGCGCTACTGGCGGCTGCTGAAGTTCAAGCTGGCCAACCCGCACATCATCACCCGCGGCATGGTGTTCCTAGGCAAGAACATCGAGATCCACGCGACACCGGAGTTGGCGCAGCTCGAGATCGGCCGCTGGGTGCACATCGGGGACAAGAACACCATCCGCGCCCACGAGGGCTCGCTGCGGTTCGGCGACAAGGTGGTGCTGGGCCGCGACAACGTCATCAACTGCTATCTGGACATCGAGCTCGGCGATTCGGTGCTCGTGGCCGACTGGTGCTACGTCTGCGACTTCGACCACCGCATGGACGACATCAACGTCCCGATCAAGGACCAGGGCATCATCAAGTCCCCGGTCCGCATCGGCCCGGACACCTGGGTGGGGGTGAAGGTGACGGTGCTGCGCGGCACGGCCATCGGGCGGGGCTGCGTGCTGGGCTCGCACGCAGTGGTCCGCGGCGTGATCCCCGACTTCTCGATCGCGGTCGGCGCGCCGGCCAAGGTGGTCAAGAACCGGAAGCTGTCGTGGGAGAGTTCGGCCGCCCAGCGCGCGGAACTGGCCGCCGCGCTGGCCGACATCGAGCGCAAGAAGGCGGCCCGCTGAGGCGTCGGTAGCGGCCGCACTCAGCCGAGGTCGCGGTAGCGGCGCAGCGCCTCGACCCGCTCGGTGTCGTGGTCGACGATCGGTTCCGGATACCCTTGGGGCCGTTCGCCTTTGCGTAGGTGCGCGTCGTCGGCGCCGGCCAGTTCCGGGACCCAGCGCCGGATGTAGTCGCCCTCGGGGTCGAATTGCTCGCCCTGTTTGTCGGGGTTGAACACCCGAAAGTACGGCGCGGCGTCGGTCCCGCACCCCGCGGCCCACTGCCAGCCGTGCTGGTTGTTGGCCATGTCGCCGTCGACGAGCTGCTCCAGGAACCATTCGGCGCCCCACTGCCACGGCAGGTGCAAATCCTTCACCAGGAACGACGCGACGACCATCCGCAGCCGGTTGTGCATGAAGCCGGTCTCGCGCAGCTGGCGCATTCCGGCGTCGACGAACGGAAACCCGGTCTCGCCCGCCTTCCACGCCTCGAAGCGGCGTTTCGCCGCGATCCCGCTGTCCGTCCGGATGCCGTCGAAATCGCCGTTCCAGTTGCTCCAGGCGCTGGCCGGCCACTGGTACAGCACGTCGGCGTAGAAGTCGCGGAATGCCAACTCCCGCAGGTACGCCTGCGCTCCGCTGCCCCGCAGGTCGAGGTCGGCGGCCAGGGTGCGCGGATGGATGGTGCCGAACTTCAGGTGTGCCGACATCCGGCTGGTGCCATTGAGGTCGGGCCGGTTGCGGTCCTTGGCGTAACGCCGCAGCCCGTCCGCGACGAACGCGTCCCACTCCACCAGGGCCGCGCGTTCCCCGGCGGCGAGGTCGAGCGCGGCGCCCGGGTCGGGGATCTCGCACTGCTCGATACCCACGTTCGCCGCATCGATCCAGCGCGCCGGCTCGGCGCCGGAACGGGCGGGTCCCCACCAACCGACGTCGCGCCACCGATGGAAGAACGGCGTGAAAACCCGGTAGGGGCTGCCGTCGGGCTTGGTGACCCGTCCCGGCGACACCAGGTACGGCGAGCCCGTGGCCACCAGTGGCACCGGGTCCAGGGCCGCGCGGACCCGCTCGTCGCGGCGCCGCCCGAACGGTGCGAAGTCCTCCGAGATGTGCACGGCCGTCGCGCCGATCTCTCCGGCGATCCGGGGGATCCGTTCCTCGGGCCGTCCGCGGGTGACCAGCAACCGGCCGTCCAGGTCCTCGCGCAGTCGGCGTAGGGAGTCGCCCAGGAACTGCAGGCGGCGCCGCCCCGACGACGCCTCCAGTCGCGGATCGAGCACGAAACAGGCGAGCACCTCGCCGTCGTCGGCCGCCGCGGCGGCCAGCGCCGGGTGGTCAGACAGTCGCAGGTCGCGGCGAAACCAGAACAGTTTCGGCATCTTTCGGCGCGCCGCTCAGCGGTTGAGTCGCCAGATGTGGGTGGCCAGCATGGTGGCGAAGGTGCACCACAGCGGGTAGGGCGCCAGCGCCAGCCCGGCCCGGGGGTCGGCCTGCGCGGCACGCCGGGCCAGGTCGGCGCTGCTGGCCGCCAGGACCGCGGCGCCCACGGCGGACGCGCCGAGTTTGTGGTACCGGAAGAACAGCCAGCTCCAGCCGGCGTTGAGCGTCAGGTTGACGCCGAGCGCGGCGGCGTAGGCGCGCGCCTCCTCGTGCTGTCCGGCCGCGCGGAACCGGTCGATCACCACCGCGGACGTGGCCGCGATGTCGGCGTAGAGGCTGGTCCACACCACCGGGAACGCGACCCCGGGCGGCTGGTAGCGCGGCTTGCGCAGCCGCGAGTACCACGCGGGTACCCGGTTCGGGCTGGCGACGCTCCCGGTGCCGGCGGCGGCGGCGACGGCCAGCGAGGTGCCGGCCAGTATCGACTTGTTCATGCTGTGCTCCGTTCTTGTTGGGGTGCAACGCTTTCGGTACGGACGGGATCGGCGGGCCACCAGATGCGGGTACCGGCTAGGGCGAACAGCGCGGGGATGACCAGGGTGCGCACGACGAACGTGTCGAGCAGGATTCCCAGGCCGACGATGATGCCCAGCTGCGTCAGCACGATCAACGGCAGCACTCCCAGGACGCTGAAGACCGCCGCCAGAACGATTCCCGCGCTGGTGATCACGCCACCGGTGGCCGCCACGGCGCGGACCATGCCGTCGCGAGCGCCGTGCCGCGCGGCCTCCTCGCGGGCGCGGGTGACCAGGAAGATGGTGTAGTCGACGCCCAGGGCGGCCAGGAACAGGAACGCGAACAGCGGCGTGCTGTTGTCCAGCGCCGGGAATCCGAAGACGTGGCTGCTGGACCAGCCGCCGGCGCCGAGCGCGGCCAGGGCGCCCAGGATCGTCGCGCCCAGCAGGATCGGCGGTGCGAGCACCGAGCGCAGCAGCGCGTACAACACCGCCAGGATCACGGCCAGGATCGCCGGGACGAGCACCCGGCGGTCGCGGGTGGCGGCGTCGCGAACATCGAGGGCCTGCGCGTCGGCCCCGCCCACCAGCGCGCCTGGGTCGGCCTCCTTCGTCGAATGCCGCAGCGCCGCAACGGTTTCGAAGGCACGATCGGACGAGGGCGGAGCGTCGGTCACCACCGACCACTCGGTCAGCCCCGAGGGTGACCGGCCCGACTCGGTCGCCGAGACGACCCCGGGGGTCGAGTCGATGGCGCGCTGCACGCGCGGCGCCCGCGCGGTGGGCGCGACGACCAGGGTCGGGTTGACCAGGCCGGCCGGGAACTGCGCGGCCACGACGTCGTACCCGGCCACCGAGTCCGCCCGGACCCGGAACTGCTCGGTCTGGGACAACCCGATCCGGGTGCCCAGCAGTCCCGTGGCCAGGGCCGCCAGCGCCGTGATCGCGACCGCGGCGACCACGGCGGGACGCCGGTCGACCCACTGCGCCACCCGCAGCCAGGGGCCCGACTCGCGGGCGTGGCCCGCCGGCCGCGGAACGAAGGGCCAGAACAGTCGCCGTCCGCACAGCGCGAGCACCGGCGGCAGCACCACGAGCACGGAGACCGCGGCGACGAGCAGGCCGCACGCTGCCAGCGCACCCAGGCTGCGGGTGCTGGGGGTGGACGCGCAGAGCAGCGTCAGCAACGCCAGCACCACCGTGGCGTTGCTGGCCACGATGGCCGGCCCGGCCCTGCGTACCGCGCGGCGCAGCGCTTCCCGGTGATCCGGGTGCGCGCTTCGGCGCCGGAGTTCCTGGCGGTAGCGCGAAATCAGCAACAGTGCGTAGTTGGTGCCCGCCCCGAACACCAGTACGCTGGTGATCCCCGCGGTGGAGCCGTCGAAGCTGAGTCCGGTCAGCCTCGCCACGGCGGTGCCCACCGCCGTGGCGACCCGGTCGGCGAATCCGATCACCAGCAGCGGGGCCAGCCACAGCACCGGCGAGCGGTAGGTGGCGACCAGCAGCACGGCGACCACCGCCGCGGTCACCGCCAGCAGGGTGACGTTGGCGTCGGTGAATGCGTTGGCGATGTCGGCGCCGAACGCGGGCCCCCCGGTGACCTGGGCCCGCAGGCCGGCCGGCAGGCCGTCGCGTGCGGCGGCACGTGCGGCGGCGACCTGTTTGTCCAAGTCCAGGCCCGACAGGTCGGCGCTCACCGGCGCCACTGCGAGGGCCGCCCTGCCGTCGGCCGACACCATCGGCGGCGCGGCCGCGGCGGGCGCGCCGGGCCCGGTGGCCGCCCGCATCCGGGCGCCGGCCGCCCGGGCCGCCGAGACGTCGGCGGCGTCCAGCGGTGCGCCGTCGGCGCGGGTGACGACGAGGATCAGCGGCACGCGGTCGCCGCCGGGGAACTGGCGGGCCAGGGCGGCGACTTTCGCGGAGTCGGAGGCGGCCGGCACCGACTGCGGCGCCTGGCCCGCGGCGGCGTTGCCGCCGACGAGCACCATCACGCCGACGCCCAGCAGCACCGCGGCCAGTCCGGGCAGCCACGATCGCCGGCGCGTCACCGTGGCCGCCACTGCGTCCCAGCCCGAGAGTTTCACTAACTTAAACATTAATCCAATTAACAACTAGTCGTGGTCGCTGTACGCTGGCATTCTGATGAACCCGGATCGGAGTGCCCCGGAGCGGATGGGACTCGAAGCGCTGATCGCGGCCGACGCGCGCGCTCTTGCGGCCGAATCCGACCAGTTGGGGCGGGTTTTCGCCGCCTCCCACCAGGTGCACCCCAGCGATTTCCGCGCCCTGGTGCACATACTGGTGGCCGAGAGCGAGGGCGCCCCGCTGACGTCGGGAGAGCTGCGGGACAAAATGCGTCTGTCCGCGGCTGCCATCACCTACCTCGTCGAGCGGATGATCAACTCCGGTCACCTGCGGCGCGAATCCGACCCCTCCGACCGCCGCAAGGTCATCCTGCGGTACTCGGGCGAACACAGGGACATCGCCGAGGCTTTCTTCACCCCGCTGGCCGCGCATACCTACGCCGCCATGGCCGACCTGCCCGACGACGACCTGATCGCCGGGCACCGGGTGTTGACCGCGCTTATCATGGCGATGCGACGGTTCCTCGACGACCTGGAAGTCGCGCGCGCCGACTTGGGTGTCACATGAGGATGGATCGGGGCGAGATGACCACGCGCAAGCGCCGCCACATCGACGTGTGCCTCGACGGCGACGTCGACTACCGGGGCGTCACGACGGGGTTGGAGCGTTACCGCCTGCCCTATAACGCGCTGACCCAGACCAATCTCGACGATATCGACCTTTCCACCGAGTTCCTCGGCGCGCCGTTGCGGGCGCCCGTGCTGGTCGGCGCCATGACCGGCGGCGCCGAGCTGTCTGCAACCATCAACCGTAATCTGGCCACCGCCGCACAGCGACTTGGCATCGGCATGATGCTCGGCTCGCAGCGCGTGATGCTCGACAGCGTGTTGGGGGAGGCCGCCGCCTCCAGCTTCGCCGTGCGCGACGTGGCACCCGACGTGCTGTTGTTCGGCAACATCGGCCTGGCCCAGCTGACCAAGGACGCGGTGCCCGACATCGTCCGGGCCCTGCACCGTGTCGGAGCCAATGCGCTTGCGGTGCATACCAATCCGCTTCAGGAGGCCGTCCAGCGGGGCGGCGACACCGATTTCTCCGGGTCGCTTGACCGCCTGCACGACCTGAGCGACCTGCTGGGCTATCCGGTGCTGCTCAAGGAGGTCGGCCACGGCCTCGGCGGAGCGGCGGTCGCCGATCTGTTGCGGCTCTCGGGTGCGCCGCCGGTGGCCGCCATCGACGTGGCCGGCGCCGGCGGCACGTCGTGGTCGCGCGTCGAGCAGCTGGTCCGCTACGGCGAACTGCGCTACCCGGACCTGGCCGACTGGGGCATACCCACCGCGCAGGCGATCCGGGAGGTGCGCGCCGCCCTGCCGGACATCCCGCTGGTGGCCTCGGGCGGTATCCGCAGCGGCATGGACGCGGCCAAGTCGCTGATCCTGGGTGCCGACGTGGTGGCGATCGCGCGCCCGCTGCTACCCGCGGCGATCGAGTCCGCGGACGCGGCGACGGCGTGGCTGCAGCGGTTCATCGACGAGCTGCGGGTGTGCCTGCACGGCTGCGGCGCACCGGATCTGCGGGCCCTGCGTTCCGTCTGCCTGACCGACACCTGACGGCGGGAACGCGCATGGCGGTGATTCTGGCGTACGGGTCCCCCGCACTGGGGCACCTGTACCCGATGGGAGCCCTGCTGCGGGAGCTGGCCGGCCGCGGCCACGCGGTGCACCTGCGCACCCTGGCCGCCGACGTCGACGCCATGGGCAGGCTCGGCATCCACACCGAGGCCGTAGACCCGCGGATCGAGGCCATCACGGGGCGGGATTGGCTGGCGCGCAACGCCTTGGACGTCCTGCGGGAAACGATCGACGTCCTGTGCCGGCGTGCAGTCATCGAAGTCGAGGACCTGCGCCGCGGGATCGAGAGGCTGCGGCCCGACGCGGTCATCGTCGACGCCAACTGCTGGGGGGCGATGTCGCTGGCCGAAGCCACCGGTGTTCCCTGGCTGGTGTTCTCGCCGTTCACCCCCTACCTGCGCTCGCGCGGTGCTCCGCCGTTCGGCCCCGGCCTGCGGCCGCTGCCCGGTGTCCTGGGTGCGGTCCGCGACGCGTCGATGCGCCCGTTCGTGACCCACCTCTTCGACCGCCGGGTCATGCCGCGGGTCAACGCAGTCCGCGCGGATCTCGGTGTGCCGGCGGTCGACTCGGTGGACGCGTTGATGCGCCGCGCCCCGCTGCTGTTGGCCGTCGGCGGCGAGCCCTTCGAGTATCCCCACCCCGACTGGGGTGATGCCGTGCACTTCATCGGCGCCTGTGAGTTCGAGCCGGCCCCGGTGGCCGTACCGGACTGGATGGCCGCCGTCGACCGCCCGGTCGTGCTGGTCACCACGTCCTCGATCGCCCAGGCCGACTCCCGGCTCGGCCGTATCGCCCTGCAGGCGCTGGCCGACGAGCCGGTGCACGTGGTCGCCACCTTTCCCGCCGGCGTGCCCCCCGCGCTGCCGCAGCCGCCCAACGCGACGGTGTGCCGGTTTGTGAATCACGGTGTGGTCCTTGACCGCGCGGTCTGCGCCGTCACCCATGGGGGCATGGGCACGACCGTCAAGGCCCTCGATCGCGGCATCCCGGTCTGCGTGGTGCCCTTCGGCCGCGACCAGGCCGAGGTCGCGCGCCGCGTGCAGGTGGCCGGCTGCGGCGTCCGCCTGCCGGCGAAGAGGCTGACTGCCGCCCGGCTGCGGGAGGCGGTGCGCACGGCGATCGCGATGGCCGACGGCGCGCGCCGGGTGGCGGCCGGCTTCGCCGCGACCGGCGGTGTGGCGCGCGGCGCGGACCTAATCGAAAAGCGCTTGCTACAGGGGGTTTCGCCGGGGCTACCGCGGGTTGACCTGCCGCCGGCGCGGGGCCGCAGCGTGTCGCCCGATGTCGGCTGACCGTCGGCCGGGCTCGGGGGCGAGCTCGTCCTGGAAATTGCCCATCGCTTCGATCATCGCCGTGAAGACCCGGTGGGCGGCGCGCAGGTCGTCGTCGCTCAGATCGGCCATCGCGGCGGACAGATGCTTGCCGAGCGGCGTGAAGAACTCGCGCGCGAGTTCCATGCCGCCATTCTCGTAGCGCAGCAGCCACTTGCGGCGGTCGTCGGGGTCGGGTTCGCGCCGGATGTGACCCGACTCGATCATCCGGTCGACGAGATAGGTGATCGCCGCGGGCGAGACGTCCATCCGCTGACCCAGCTGCGCCAGCGTCAGCGGTTTTCCGGCGGTCTCGGAGACCATGATGTGCAGCAGGGCGTGAAAGTCGTTGCTGTTCACCTCGTTGGTCCGGGCGAAGTGCCGGCCGATGCGGTCGGATTGCGCCGTGATCTCCCGCATGTCGGCCGAAAGCTGCTTTTCCAGCTCGGTCCGGCCGGGCGGTGGGTTCTGTGCGCGGCGCTTGGTCACCTACCCGCATCCTTCATCAGAAGTACCAGGGTATCGGCGCAGTCGTCGAAAGACCTAATGCGCCCCGCCGTGTGGCGGAAGTCGGCTGCCGGCGCCCCGCGGCCTGGCCTTCGCCGCGGCCACGGCGATCCAGGAGGTGGCGGCCGCGGCGAAGGCCAGGGCCTGGGCGGCTTCGGTGCGGCCCGCCGGGTAGCACACGCCCGCGACGTAGCGGTCGATGAACCCGCCCTCAGGCAGCGGAGCCATCCGCGCCCGGTCCCGGGCCCACCGTTCCAGCCGCGTCAGCGGGCACGACCACCCGAGCGCCACGACGCCGGCGCCCCAGCAGACCGTTGCCACGTGCAGCCAGATGGTGCGCGGCCAGCGCAACGCCAGGAAGCCGCCGCTGGGCAGGTAGATCAGGTACCCGAGGTGTGCGCCGACGGTGGCGGCCACCACCGCGGCATGCGGGTTCTTCATCGAGCGCCCGTGCGCACCCGGTAGCGGCGTTCGGCGTAGGCCAGGTCGTCGCGCCACAGCCGGGTGGCGGCATAGCGCATCAGCGGCGTGACCAGCGGGGCGGCGCGGCGTGCGGCCGCGAACCCGGGGCGTTGCGACGTCGCGACGGTGGCCTCGACCACGGCGACACCGGGGCGCCCGTCCGGGCCGGGACCGGTTGGGGTGGCGTGGGTTTCGACGACGCTTCCGGTTCCCTCGCCCTCGACGATGCGCATCAGCACGGTGCGCGCCTCCGGGGTGGTGAACTCCGCGATCACCGGCACCCCGAACCGGCCCATCCGGAAGGTGACCGACACCAGGAAGCGGTCGTCCTCCTCGGTCGGGGTGGCGAGCACCTCGAGCCGGGTGAACGAATACGGGTGAAACCATGCACCGTGCCACGGGTCGAGCCGGTTGGCGATGACGTCGCAGGGTTCGCAGCTGCCGTCCAGGCGGGTGACGGCCGCCAGCGTGCCCCCGGCCGGTCTGAGCGGGATCACCGGCGCGTCGAGCGGCGCCTCGCCGCCGACGGCATCGAGCCGCACCCACGCCAGCACGCCGTCGTCGTGAGCGGGCAAAGGCCGCCAACCGAACTCGCAGCGCTCGCCGTCGAGGGCCAGACCGTGCCAGCGACAGAACAGGACACCGTCGCGCACGATCCCGGTGGCGAGATCGGCCCCCAGGTGCGGGCAACCGGCGGGACCGACCCGCAGCAGGCCCCGCCGGTCGCGCCAGGCGACCAGTTCCACCCCGCCGACCCGGGCGCCCAGCGGCCGGCCGGCGCCCACGTCGCGGCTGGCCGCGAACACGAACCAGTTGCCGGTCGGCCTGCGCTTCGACCGCGCCAGCGCGGCGTCGATGACGTCCGGCCTGGCCTCGCGGTAGGTGGGTTCCTGCTTCGTCCACGCCACCCGCGGAACCATCTGCAGCGGCCAGTCTTTGGGCCAGCGCCCACGCAGGCGGTCGGCGGCGCTCACGGTCGGCGCTCCCGGCCGGTGGCCAGCCGGCGCAGCACCGCCGACCGCCCGCGGGTGGGAACGGTGCACAGCGGGTGACCGGCGAGCCCCCACCTGCCCAGCAGGTGGTTGGCGGCCAGCCAGCCCGAGGTGGCCGCACGCTCCATCAGCGCCACCGGCAGGTCGACGCGGATGCCGTCACCGGCCAGCACCAGCCCCGGCTGCGGCGTGACCACCGCCGGACGGCATTGGTGGGTGCCAGGGGCGAACAGCGGGCAGTCGCTTCGCCGGAGCACCCGCTCGTGGCGCACCCGGGCCGCCGCGGTTTCCGGGTAGAGGGCGTGCAGTTGGTCGAGGGCGCCGGCCGTGGATTCCGAGCGCGCGGCATACGAGTGCAGTTCGACCACGGAGCCGCGATTGCGGCGGGCCCAGTCGGTTGCCTCGCGTTCGTAGCGCTCCAGCACGCTGATGTTGTCGAGCGGCTCGTGACCGGCGGTGCCGAGAAAGGCGGGGCGATCGGCGTCGACGGGCCGGTCCAGCCAGAGCCGGTGCACCAGGAACGGCGGCGCCGTGCGCAGCCCGCCGACCCGGGAGCGCCACGGCTCGTCGCCCAGGCCCGGTGAGGCGTGCACGACCTGCTGCAGGCCGTGCACGTCCAGGGCCAGCACCACGGCGTCGGCTTCCAGTCGCTCGCCGGCCGCGGTGTGCACGTGAAAACCTTGGGCCGCGGCGGGTTCCACGCGCGAGACTTGGTCGCCAAGGTGCACCCGGACACCCTGGCCGCCCAGGTGTGCGGCCAGCGGATCCCACAGGGCCGCATCGAAGTTCGCGTTGGCCACGTCGAAGATCAGGCCCTCGCTGGAGCCGAGGAAGTAGATGTGGAACATCGTCGCCAGCTCGGCGGCCGACAGCTGTGCCGGTTCGGCGAAGAAGCTGCGCGAGAACACCTCGAACGCGAGGTGCCGCGCCGACTCGGGGAAGTTGATGTCTTTGAGGAAGGTGTCGGCGTCGACGTGGTCGAGCCGCTGGTAGATCTCGGGCACCGACACCGCCGCCAGCGGCGCGGCGGCGCGCACGTCGAGGCGCGCCAGGTCGGCGAGCCGGAACGTCGGGCTGCGCAACGCGAACGCCAGTGCGTTCCACGGCGGGAGCTGCGGCAGCCCGCGAAACGTGTCCCGCCGGCCGGCGCCGTCGATGAGGGGGTAGTCCTCGACGGGGGTGAGCATGCGCAGCTTCGGGTCGACGCGGCGCAGCAGGGCCCGCAGGTTGTAGTACTGGCGGAAGAAGGCGTGGAACCCGCGGTTCATCGGCAGCCCGGCGCCCTCGGCGTCGTGTTCGGTCCAGCCGCCGACCCGCCCGCCCAGGTACTCCTGGCGTTCGACGAGGTCCACGGCGACCCCCCGTTCGGCCAGCCCGGTGGCGGCCGTCAGCCCGGCGATGCCCGCGCCCACGACGACGGCGCGGGGCCGCGACGGCAGCCCGCTCGCGTCGGGCAGCCCGGGCCGGGCGGGATGGATCTGGCGGCGGCGGTCGGTCATCGTTTCGCGTCCTCCGGTGGCGCGTATCCCAGGAAGGTGTGCACGACGTCGCGTTCCCAGCCCGGCATGGTCTGGCTGTCCACGTCGGTGAACCCGGCCTCGAGCATCCGGCGGCGGAAGCGCGCCGCACCGTCGAAGGCCAGCACGCTGCGCCACAGGTGCCGGTACAGCGTGGTGTCGCGGGTGCGCCACCAGCCCGACGGGATGATGATGCCCCAGCACACCGCGTGCCAGATCCTGGTCGCGGCGCGCGAGTCGCGCACCGAGTACTCGTGCACCGCCAGGGTCCCGCCGGGGCGCAGCAGCGCCCGAAACGCCCGCAGCTGGCCGTCCGGGTCGGCGAGGTTGCGCAGCAGGTAGGCGGCCAGGATGCCGTCGAACGGCCCCCGGACCTCACCGTGCGCGGCGAGGTCCTCGATGCGCGAGTGCACGAACCGCACCGACGGCGGCCACGGCTTGGCGCGCGCCGCCTCCAGCATGCCGCCGGCGGCGTCGACGGCGACGATCTCGGCCTCGGGGGCCACCGACAGCAGCGCGGCCGTCGACGCGCCGGTGCCGCAGCCCGCATCGAGCAGCCGTAAACCCTTGCCGCGACCGGGAATTCGCATGCGTTCCGCCGACCGCCGCAGGTTGGCGTGGTAGCCCGGGTTGGCGCCGACCAGCCGGTCGTAGGCGGCGGCGCCGACGTCGAAGGCGCCGGGCACCTCACCGCGCGGCAGGCCCGCCCTAGCGACGCGCACGTCGGCCCTCCCACAGCATCAGCACCGCGGTGACCAGCGCGAAGCCGAACAGGAAATCCTCGACCGGGATGTCGAACGGGAACCGTACGCCGCTGGTCTGGCGCTGGTCGTAGATCACGATCGGTGCGCTGCGCTTGGTCAGCCAGCCGTCGACCGGCACCTGGAAGCCGAGCACGATCAGCATCGACAGCCAGTAGGCGGGCCGCCGGAAGAGCCCGGTGTGCAGCAGCCCGAACTCCAGCGCCACGACGAGGAACACGGCCAGCACGGCCGGCAGGGTGTAGCCCAGGCCGGTCATCGCCGCCTGGCCCGGTCGAGGATCGTGGTGACCGCGTTGTAGGTCAGCAACGCGCACAGCGGGATCACCACGAAGAACAGCGCCTCCTCCAGGGGAACCCGGAACGGGAGGTGGACGCCGCTGATGTAGCACGGGTTGTACGTCCACACCCCGGCGGCGATCGCGACCGCGTCCCAGACCAGGAACACCGCGGCGACCGGGGCCACCGCACGTACGACCCGCCGGGGCCGGCGGTAGACGCCGGCGCCGAAGAACTCCAGCGGCGCCGTGATCGCCAGGCACAGCCCCAGCACGATCAGGTATTGCCAGCCCTCGCTCATGCCGCACCGGGCTTGCGGTGCTCGGGGGGGGCCAGCCGCGCGCGCCACGACCGCAGCAGCCCGCCGCCGGCGACCTGCAGCCGTCGCGAGATGCCGACGGTGGCGCGCCGGCCGAACACCGAGAAATCACTGCTCTCAATGCAGTCGAGTATCTCAGAGTAGAGCGTCAGTGCGGTGGCGACACAGGGCCGGGAACGCGGTTGCAGCAGCGCGATGCCCTCGGCGGCGAACCGGTAGATGTCGCGGGTGACGTCGTGCTGGGCCGCCAGTGCCGCGCGCACCCGGGGGTCGGTGCGGTGGTGGTCGTGACACCACGTCAGCAGCTCGCGGTCGACGCCGTGGGCGGCGAGTTCGTCGGCGGGCAGGTAGACCCGGCCGCGCCGCAGGTCCTCGTCGACGTCGCGCAGAAAGTTGGTGAGCTGGAAGGCGCGCCCCAGCGCGGCCGCGTACGGGGCCGCCTCGTCGCTGGAAACCACCGTGCCGAGCACCGGAAGCATCTGCAGCCCAATGACTTCCGCCGAGCCGCGCATGTACCGGTCCAGCGCGGCCCGGTCGGGATAATCGGTGACGGACAGATCCATCCGCATCGAGGCGAGAAAGTCCTCGAACAGGTCTGCGGCAATTCCGTAACGTCGCACGGTGTCGTCGGCCGCGGCCAGCACGGGCTCCTCACGAAGGTCGCCGCCGGCGAAGAAACGATCGGAGAGCCGCTGGAGGCTTTCCGCGCGCGCGGCGACGTCCACGGACGGGTCGAGGTCGTCGAGGATGTCGTCGGCGTGGCGGGCGAAGCCGTACAGCGCGTGTACCGCCGGGCGCTGGTCCGGGGCGAGCAGCCGGGTGGCCAGGAAGTAGGTGCGACCGTGCTCGGCCGCGATCTGGCGGCACCGGCGGTACGCCGCACGCAACCCCGGGTCGGTGATTCCCGCGGCGTCGAGTTCGGTGCGGATCATGGTCGCCGCGCTTTCAGGTCGAAACGTCTCGCCGGCCGCCCGGAGGTGCCGGTGATGCGGTCGGCGGCCAGCCGGCCCGAGATCAGCGTAGTGGGCACCCCCACGCCGGGCACGGTCGACGAGCCGGCGAGCACCGCGTTCTCGATGCCGCGCACGGTGTTGGCCGGCCGGAACGGCCCGGTCTGGGCGAACGTGTGGGCCAGCGCGAAGGGGGTGCCGGCCGCCATGCCCTGGTGGGCCCAGTCCGCGGGGGTATCGACGTGCAGCACCTCGGCGTCCGCGCGCAGGCCCGGCAGCAGCCTGTCCTGCACGATGTCGAGCAGGGTGTCCGCGTAGCGCTCGCCGGTGGCCGCCCAGTCGATACCGCCGCGCGACAGGTTCGGTGCCGGCGCCAGCACGTAGAGCAGGTCGCGACCGTCGGGGGCCAGGGCCGGGTCGCTTGCCGTCGGCCGGGTGACCAGCAGCGAGGGGTCCGTCATGAGCCGGCCGTCGCGGATGATGTCGGTGAAGGTCTGCTCCCAGGCGCTGCCGAACAGGATGGTGTGGTGCGCCGGCGGCGGTGCGGTGGCGGCGCGGCAGCCGACGTGCAGCACCACCGCCGACGGCGCGGCGCGCAGCCCGAGCGGCCGGCGCGGCCGGTGGCCCAGCAGCGCGTAGGTCTGCGGCAACTCGGTGGTCAGCACGGCCGCGTCGCAGGCGATGCGCTCGCCCTGCGCGGTGTGGACCGCGGTGACCCGGTCGACGGTGCGGTCCAGCGCGGTGACGGCCGTGCCGTAGCGGAACCGCACCCCGGCGTCGGCGGCCGCCGCGGCCAGCGCGTCGGGCAGGGCCCGCACCCCGCCGCGGGGGAAGAACACCCCGGCGACCGTGTCCATGTAGGCGATCACCGCATAGACCGCCAGGGCCTGCTGCGGCGCGACCCCGGCGTAGAGCGACTGGAAGGTGAACACCCGCCGCAGGCGCGGATCGCTGATGTGGCGCTTGACCATCGTGTCCCAGCGGCGGAACCCGCCGATCGCCGCGAGCCGGGCCAGCCGGCCGTTGAGCAGCGACAGCGGGGAGTCGAAGTTCGCGGAGATGAAGCCGTCGAACTCGGTGCGGTACAGCCGGTCCAGCCAGTCCCGCAGCCGAAGGTAGCCCGCGGCCTGTTGCGGCCCGGCGAATTCCCGCACCGCGGCGGTCATGCGGTCGGCGTCGGTGTGCACGTCGATCGCACCGCCGTCGGCGAACATCGCCCGGTACGCCGGGTCCACCGGCCGCAGATCGAGCCGCTGCGAACGGTTTTCGCCGACCGCGGCGAAGACCTCGTCGATGATGTCGGGCATCGTGATCACCGTGGGCCCGGTGTCGATGCGGTAGCCGGCGACGTCGCGCCGCCCGGCCCGCCCGCCCGGCCAGGGCTGCTGCTCGACCACCGTTACCTCGCGGCCGCGGCCGGCCAGGTGCAGCGCCGCGGACAGCCCGGCGAATCCGGCGCCGACGACCACGACGTGGTCGGTGCGCCCCCGTATCGTGCGCATCAGTTTGAGCCTCTCATGCCGCCCGCCGCGTGCACACACCGGCCATGTCGACCAGCGCGCCCCGGATTTCGCCGCCGATCCCGCTGCGGTCCAGGGCTTTCCGCGCCGCGGCGACACGCTCGGCGATCAGTTGCTCGATCCACTGCACCGCACCGGTGGACAGGATCAGGGTGCGCCAGTGGTCGACGGCGGCCGCGTCGAGCCGGTCGTCGTCCATCAGCTCCCGGAACTGGCGGCGCGTCGACGCGTCGGCCAGCTGGTGGGCGGCGACCACCACGCTGGTGGCCTTGCGTTCCAGCAGGTCCCCGCCGCTGGGTTTGCCCGTCACGGCGGGGCTCCCGAACACGCCGAGGATGTCATCGCGCAGCTGGAACGCCTCGCCGACGGCGCAGCCGTAGTCGCCCAGTCCGCCCAGCACGCGCTCGCCGCAGCCGGCCATCGCGGCGCCGATCTCCAGCGGGCGGCGCACGGTGTAGTTACCCGACTTGAGCCTGGCCACGGCCAGCACCGACTCCATCGTGGGCAGGTCGCGCACGTCGTTCGCCAGGTCGGCGAATTGGCCCACGGCCAGTTCGCTGCGCATGGCGTCGTAGCGCGGCCAGGCCCGCTGCAGCTGGTCGGGCGCCAGCCCGCTGTCGCGCAGCATCTGTTCGGCCCAGATCAGGCACAGGTCGCCGAGCAGGACCGCGGCCGATTCCCCGAAGCGGCGCGACGAGCCGGACAGCCCGCGCCCGCGATGCCAGTCGGCGAACTGGACGTGCGCAGCGGGCCGGCCCCGCCGGGACGCCGAGTCGTCCATCACGTCGTCCTGCAGCAGGGCGAACGCGTGCAACAACTCCAGGCTGCCGGCCGCCCACAGGGCCGCGTCGCTCGCCGGTGCGCCGCACAGCCAGCCCAGGTATATGAACGTCGAGCGCAGGCATTTGCCGCCGTCGAGGAACTCCAGCAGGATCTCGCCGGCCACGTCGACGCCGGCCGAGCCCAGCTCCTCGTCGCACCGATCGGTGACGAAGTCGGTGACCGCGGTGAGCACCGCACGCCGCAGCCAGGCCCGCCAGGAGTCCAGCTGGGTGATGTCGGGTGGTGCGGCCACGCCGTCGGCGGGAACTTCGCTGCGCAAAGGCCGTGGACAAGCGCCCACGGCCCCCACCGAAGCACCTGCGGCAACGTCGGTCAGCCTCCGGCTCGAACGGCTCAGATTCACGCGATGTACCCCTTTGGCGAGAAATCAAACCACCGCGCGGCGGCGGACGTCGTGGCGCGGACGTGGGCCGGCCGTCGTGTCATTCAGTTACTTAAACATTAATCTACTGAATTAGTCGGTGGTTGGCCAGAGTTCTTTTCCCGCGAGACCGGCGAGGCGGGCGAAGGCGCGGACCGTTTCACGCAGACGCCGCCGGGTAGCCGGTCCCACATACCCGACGGACGCAAGAGACGGCCCGGTTCAATGGGACCTCGCTCGCGACCTCTGCCATCGCCTGGCGATCGGGTTCGCGTTGCTGGTCGCGAGCACGGTTGGCGTCCTGGTGGCGGCGCCGGCCCGCGCCGACACGGGGGCCACCGCCTTTCCCGGCATTCAGATCCATCAGGGCGACACCGTGTGCACGCTGGGATTCGTCGAACCGCGACTGCGGATCGGTCGTCACCGACGACCACCAGAACGTGCTCGGCACGGTGGTCGTGGCCCGGTACAACTCCGCGGGGACCGCCGCCGCCGGCGGCTCGGGCGTGGAGTACGAGGTCATCGGGTTGGGCGACAACGTCAGCGCCTCCGACGTGCTGCCCACCGGGCGCCAGTTGCAGTCCAGGCCGGGCGCCCGCGCCCAACCGGCCGAGCGGCTCTGCCACGACGGCATCTCGACGGTTCACAGGACTGCGGCCACGTCGACTCCGTCGAACGGGGATGGTTCGTCGTCGCCGACGTCGCCTCGCGCGCGGGCGACTTCGGTGGGCCGGTGTACGCGCTGGCCGGCGACGACGGTGCCGTGATGGTGGGGCTGTTCGAGGGGACCGGCGAACCGGAGGCCAGGGTGGAGTCCTGGCAGGCCGTCATGCAACAGCTTTTCATCGACGTCCCGTTGCCGGGGCAGCGGCCGTCCACGGGGGTGCGCGTGACCACGCGGTGATCGGGACAGCGCGCGATTCCGCACGACGACGCCGCGGCTGCCGGGTGTCGGGCATGGCTGCGCTCAGCGCCACACACACGGCGATCGCCGCATGGCTCGAGCACAACAGCGCGACCGCCGAGCGGAGAATCCGCGTGCGCGCCAACGGCTACGGACGGCTGCTGCCGATCGCCTCGTCGAGCGTGCTCGCGCGGGTGTCCAAGGCCGCCGGGACACCGGGCCCGCTGCAAGGCTTCGTCGGCCCGGCCGTGCGGTTGCAGGCGTCGACGCCATGGGACGTCCTGGTCGTCTCCTCGGGTTCGGGCGTGCTGGCCCGGGCGGTGGCGCTACGGCCCGCCACCTCGTGGACCGGGCAGACCATGACCGGCCTCATGCCGTTCGGCTATCGGGGTAGAAACTGGTGGCTGCGGGCGCGGCTCTGCAGCGACATCGACGGCCCGGGGCTGTCGCTGGCCGCCGTGCGGCGGCGGCTTGTGGCCGGCGGAATCGGGATGGCGCTCGACCAAGCTCGCGGCAGAGGCGATTTCACGCCGCTGGCCCGGCTGAGGATGACCGGGCCGTTCGATCCGGCGCCGGGCGAGGACGTGTCGCTCGACCCGGTCGTCAACCTCGCGCCCGGGCTGAACCTGCGCCCGGCCTGGCTGGCCGGCCTGCGGGAAAGCGCATACCGGCGCAGCCGGGAGGGCCGCGACGCCGAAGCAGTTCAGCCGGTGCGCCCAAGCAGGTGACGCAGGGCCTGATCGAGGCCGACCCGTGCCGCCCTTTCAACCACACGGGACAAACGCGTTAATGTCTTGCGGTGTGGCATTCACCGCATTTGACCCGGAGTTGATGTCGACGGCCGTGTCGCAGGCGGCCGGTATCGGCTCCTCGCTGCGTTCGGCCTACAGCGCCGCGGACGTCTCGACCACCTCGGTGGCGACCGCGGCCCAAGATGAGGTGTCGGGGGCGATCGCGGCGGTGTTTTCCGCACACGCCCAACGGTTCCAGGCTCTGGGCACCCAGGCGGCGGCGTTTCACGCCCAGTTCGTGGCGGCGCTGCACCGGGTGCAGGGCGCCTACGGCGCCGCAGAGGCGGCCAACACCACCTCCCTGGGCACGCTGGAGAACGCGATCGCCCAGGTGCCGTGGTTCTCCCCGGTGAAGGATCTGACCGGGCGGCCGTTGTTCGGCAACGGCGCCAACGGCATGGCGGGCACGGGGCAGGCCGGCGGATCGGGTGGCTGGTTGATCGGCAACGGCGGCAACGGTGGCACCGGTGCGTCCGGCCAGACCGGCGGGGCCGGCGGGGCCGGCGGGTGGTTCGGCAACGGCGGCAACGGGGGCACCGGCGGGGCCGGTGCGGCGGGCGGGACCGGTGGTCATGGTGGCCTGCTGGTCGGCAACGGCGGCAACGGCGGCACCGGCGGACAGGCGGTCGCGGGCGTCAACGGCGGAAATCCCGGCGCGGGCGGCATGGGCGGGCAGCCAGGATTGATCGGCCGCGCGGGAAGCGACGGTCAGACCGGCGCGCCCTTGACGGGCGGCGGCGGCGGGTCGACGGGCGGGGGTGGCTCCAGCGGCGGCACCGTGATCTCCGATCAATACGGAACGGCCATCATCGAAAACGCCTACATAGTGCAGAACAACGCGTACAACATCGGGGGCGGGCAGCAGACGATCACCGTCAGCTCCACCGGTTTCGCGATCACCGCCCTGACCGGCTCGGCTCCCACCAACGGCGCGCCGCTGTCCTACCCGTCGGTCTATTTGGGCGGGGCCTACAACAACATCTCCCCGCACAGCCCTTTGCCGGACCAGCTGAGCCAAATCCAAACCGCGACGAGCAGCATCAGCTATACCTACCCCAGTAGCGGCACCTACGACGCCTCCTACGACATCTGGCTGAATCCCACGCCGAACACATCCACGGTCAACCAGCAGGAGATCATGATCTGGTTCAACCATGTCGGCCCCATCCAGCCGGTCGGCTCCGATGTGGGCACCGCCACGATCGACGGAAAGCAGTTCGCGGTGTGGGAAGGCTACAACGGCCAGAACCAGGTGGTCTCCTACGTCGCGGACTCGCCGATCAACTCGTGGAACAACATGAATGTGTTGGGCTTCGTCGACAACACCGAAACCTGGGAGCCGTCGGTGAACAGCTCGTGGTACCTGACCAGCATCCAGGCGGGGTTCGAGCCCTGGAACGGCAGCGTCGGCGCGGCGGTCGATACATTTTCCGCCAGCATCAACGGCACTCCCTGACCTCAGCCGGTGCGCCCAAGCAGGTGACGCAGGGTCTGATCGAGGCCGGGCCGGCGGAACCGGTGTTCGGCCGCTTCGAGCTTGCGGGGGAGCACGCGCTGGCTGGCGCACGCGAGTTCGCGGGCGCCCTGCGCGCCGAGCAGCAGCCGTGGGCCCAGCGGCGGGACCGGCAGCAGCGCGGGACGATGCAGCACACGGGCCAGGGTGTGGGTGTATTCGTCGTTGCGAACCGGTTGCGGGGCAACGGCGTTGACCGCACCGGTCAGCGCGTCGTCCCACAGCGCGCGGTGGTACACGTCGACCAGGTCGTCGATGCCGATCCAGGACAGCCATTGCCGGCCGCTGCCCAGCCGCCCGCCCAGTCCGGCGGAGAACAGCGGACGCAGCAGCCGCAGGGTGCCGCCGCGGGGGGATTGCACGATGCCGGTGCGCACCCGCACCACGCGCACCCCGGCCTCCTCGGCCGGCGCGGCCGCGTCCTCCCAGTCGGCGACGACGTCGGCCAAAAACCCGTCTCCGCGGCCGCTGTCCTCCGTGAGGACCTCATCGCCGCGGTCGTACCCGTAGTACCCGATCGCCGACGCCGAGACGAACGCCGCGGGCGCGGGGTCGGTGCGGCCCGCCAGTTCGGCCAGGCGGCGGGTGGGGCCGATGCGGCTGTCGCGGATCGCGCGCCGGTGGGCTCCGGTGAACCGTCCGGCGATCGAGGCGCCGGCCAGATGGATCACGGCGTCGACCCCGGTCAGCAGGTCGGGGTCGGGATCGTCGGGGTTCCAGTGCCGCTCGTCGCCGGAGCGCGGGGCGCCGCGCACCAGCCGCACGACGCGATGGCCGCCGGTGCTCAAGAATGCCGTCAGCGCCGAACCCACCAATCCCGAAGACCCCGTGACGGCCACGGTCAGCGGTGCGAGGCCTCGCTCGGCCGCCAGCCGGTGGGCCGCCAGGTCGTCGGCCAGCTGCCGGTACCGGTAGGCGAACATCGCGCGCAGCGCCGCACCGGGCACCGGCGTCTCGACCCGGTCGATCACCCGGGTCCGTTCGCCCAGGTCCTCGAACTCGTGAATGTGTTTCCAGCGCATGGCGATGCGCGTCGGCAGCGAGGCGATCCCGTCGCCGCCGACGGTGTCGACGAAACGCCGCGGGGGGTCGTAGCCGTCCGGTTGGTGCACGGCGATCCAGCGCAGCCCGCCCGGCAGCGCGAGCTCGGCGCGTCCGTCTTTCAGCGAGGCGGCCTCGGCCACGAGCCGCATCGGCTGCCACGGCGGCGAGAGTCGTTCGAAAGCACCCGGCCTGGCGTACCAGGCGAAGACGTCATCGCGGGGCGCATCGACCACGCTCGAGAATTCCAGAGCCATGCCTCGAAGGTAGCTAACGATCGGGCAGCGCGTGCTCGACGATCGGCAGCCGGGGCTGCGGCTGGCGTTCGGCGCGCTTGGCCGCCAGGTATACCTGGGCGGTCTGCTCGCCGACCGTCTGCCAGGAGAAGTCGGAGGTCAGCCGCTCGCGGGCCGCGCGGGCGCGCCGCTGCGCGGCCGCCGGATCGTCGAGCACCGCGCGTACCGCGGACGCCAGCTTCGCCACGTCGCGCGGCGGGCACGACACGCCGGTCCGTCCGTTGATCACCGCCTCGCCCAGGCCGCCGACGTCCGACGTCACCAGCGGGGTGCCGGCCGCGGCGGCCTCCAGGGCAACGATCCCGAACGGTTCGTAATGGCTGGGCAGCACCGCGGCGTCGGCGCGGTGCAGCACCGCCAGTAGCTCGGTGTGGCCGAGATGCCCGACGAACCGAATCGCCTTGAGCACCCGGTGTTTTCGGGCCTGGTCGGCGAGCCATCCCTGTTGGGTGCCGGTCCCGGCGACGGTCAGGGTGGTGCCGGGGTGGGTGCGCCGGATCCTTGGCAGGGCGGCGATGAGGTCGTGCACGCCCTTCTCGTATTCCAGCCGGCCGAGGTAGAGCAGTTCGGCCGGCCCGGTGCGCGGGCGGCGGTCCGCGAACGGCCAGCACGTCACGTCGATACCGTTGCGGATCACGGTGATGCCGGCCAGGCCGGGGCCGAACAGCTCGGTGATCTCCTCGCCCATCGACGCCGAACACGTGATCAGCGAGTCGGATTCGCGCACCAGCCACGACTCGATGGCGTGCACCTGCCGGCTGATCGCCCCGGACACCCAGCCGGAATGCCGCCCGGCCTCGGTGGCGTGGATCGTGGAAACCATTGGCACGTCGTAGAATTGGGCCAGCGCGATGGCCGGATGGGCGACCAGCCAGTCGTGTGCGTGCACGACGTCGGGGCGCCACGGCCGGCTGGTGCCGTGCCGTCTGATAACCAGCCCGGCCCGCACCATCGCGTGGCCCATCGCCAGGGTCCAGGCCATCATGTCGGTGCCGAAGCCGAATTCGTGCGGGTCCTGTGCGGCCGCGATCACGCGGACGCCCTCGTCGATCTGGTCGGAGGTCGGGTGCGTGCTGGGGTCGGTGCCCGTGGGACGCCGGCACAGGACCACGACGTCGTGACCGGCTTCGGCCAGCGCGGTCGACAGGTGGTGCACATGCCGGCCGAGGCCGCCGACCACCACCGGCGGGTACTCCCACGACACCATCAGGATCTTCACGCGCGGGCGCCTTTTCGCGGCGAGGGTGCGCAGAATGCCGTCCGGAGCGGCGTGTCGTCGAGCAGACACGCACGCTCGCGGGAAGAGGCGAAAGTCACCGGGGCAGCCTACGCGCGTCCAGGGCCCCGAACAGTCCGTCGGCGCGGTTCCACCCCTCGGCGAGCCGCTCGGCGGTGTCGCGCCGGCCCGACGCCAGCGCGCCCGCGATCTCTCGGGCCGCGTGCGCGTGCAGGTGGGCGCGGTAGCGCGCGTAATCGGCCGCCGAGTCCTTGCTCACCATGAACGGCCAGTCGCTGGAGACCGTGAGCAGGGTCTCGCGCAGGACCTGGTCGGCGACGCGGTCGCGGGGGACCGGGCCGCCCAGTGGCGCGGCCTGCGACAACGCCTTGTCGACGGTGGTCAGCGCGGTGTCGACGACCTCGGTGTTGAGCCGGACCAGGTCGGCCACCTGCTCCCCGGCCCACACCTGCCAGTCCTTGCCCGACCCCCAGGAGCTGGGCGGCAGGTCGACCGGGGTGCCGACGAACCCGTCGGTGAGCGCGTCGCGCAGGGTGCCCACCCGCACGCCGGCGGCGGGCAGGGCGCGCAACACCCGCGCCAGCCACGTCGGGCCCTCGTACCACCAGTGGCCGAACAGTTCGGTGTCGAAGGCCGCCACGACGTGGGCCGGCCGCCCGAGGCGCTCGGACTCCGCGGCCAGCCGGTTGCGCACGACGTCGACGAAGTCGGCGACATGGACGTCGACCGCGCGGTCGGCGCGGTCCGGGTCGTATGGCGCCTTGGCCCCCGAATCCACGTTGCGGCCGGTCACCCTGGCCGGCTTGAGCCCGGTGAGGTGGTCGTAGGTGTGGAAGTCGCGGTAGGCGGCGTGCCCGGGGTAGCCGGACTTCGGCGACCACACCCGGTAGCTGACCTGCAGGTCGCGGCCGAACGCGACGACGCCGGACCCGCCGACAGGCCGGCCCAGCGCGGTGTCGCCGTGCAGCGACGGGCCGTCGACCATGAAGTGGGTGACCCCGGCGGCGGCGTAATCGTCTTCCAGGCCGGGGGCGTAGGCGCATTCGGGCGCCCAGATGCCGGTCGGGAAGTGCGCCAGTCGCTGCCGCGCGTCGGCAAGGCCCTCACGCAGCGCGAACTCGCGCAGCCGCGGGGTGAGCAACGGCTGGAACGGGTGGGCCAGCGGGCCGCCGAGCAACTCCACAGTGCCCGCCTCGACCAGGCGGCGCAACAGCGGGCTGCCGCCGTGCCGCCACCGGGTGGCGAACTCGTCCAGCGCCCGGTCCGCCTCGGCGCACTCGCGAATCCCCAACGCGCGCAGCGCTTCCGGTGAACACGACGGGTATTCGGCCGACGTCGACCGGGGCGCGGAGCGCACGCTCGCAGCTTCCGACGCCCGCAGCCGCCAGTTCGCCAGCCAGTGGTGCATGCCGTCGAGGCAGTACGGGTCGTCCAGCTGGGCGTTGACCACCGGGGTGACGCCCAGGGTGAGCAGCCCGCGGCGGTCCTCGTCGGCCAGGGTACGCAGCACCCGCAGCAGCGGCAGGTAGGCCGCGGCCCACGACTGGTAGAGCCATTCCTCGCCGACCGGCCAGCGGCCGTGGTGGGCCAGCCACGGTAGATGGGTGTGCAGCACCAGGGTGAACATGCCCGGGACCGGGCGCGCGGCCGGGCTCACGGGCGCACCGCGATCGCGACGAGGTCCAGGCTGTCATCGATGTGCCGGCTGTCACAGGTATCGGCCGCGATCAACTCGAAGTCGTCGGCGCTCACGGCGGCCACGTCGGCCGCCAGCTGCGGCGGCCACGGCGCCTCGGTGACCGCACGCGCGATCTGCGCGTCGATGATGGATCCGCCGTGGCGGGCATCCATCTCCCGCAGTCGCGGACCGTGGAACACGCCGCTGAGCTCGGGTCCGGCGAAACCGCCGGCGACCAGCAGGTCGGCCAGCTCGGCGGCGTCGAGTTCACGGGTGTGGAACGGGTTGACCGGGGTGTCGCGGCCGGGGGAGAACGTGATCCGGTTGGGCGTGGACATCATCAGCAGCCCCGACGGCCGCAGCACCCGGGCGCACTCGGCCACGAACCGGCCCTGGTCCCAGAGGTGCTCGATGACCTGGAAATTGACCACGACGTCGATCGACGCGTCGGGCAGCGGCAGCCGGGCCAGGTTGGCCTGCATGACCTCGACGCGGGGGTAGCGGTCGCGCACGTGGGCCACCGTGGCCTCGTCGTAGTCGAGCGCGACGACCCGGCGGGCGACGCCGGCGATCAAGTCGGCGCCGTACCCCTCGCCGCACCCGGCCTCGAGGACCTCGCGCCCGGCGCACAGCGGCGCCAGCCGCCGGTAGACCACCTGGTGGCGGCGGAACCAGTAGTTCTCGATGTCGAGGCCGGGGATCGTGCGCTCGCCCGTCAGCGTCAGCGCGGCCGGTGCGGTCGCATCGCTGGCCGGGGCGGCGCCGGACCGGTGGGGGGGAACGTCGGGGACGGAGGCGTTCATCGCATAGGCAGGCTAACGCGAAGTGTCTGATTCGCGAACCGCGATGCGGGCACCCCTGGCTTCGCGAGGGCGGACAGGCCGCGGGAACGCGCACGACTACCCGCTATGGTGTGAAGGCAGAGCGCGCAAAGTTACCGGGTAGTAACAGGGCCGTGCGTTGCGAATCGTGTACCGAGGTCGCGCAGCCGGGCGCTGCGGGGCCCCTTCGAGGAGGACGAGCCACACTCATGACGAACATCGTGGTCCTGATCAAGCAGGTCCCAGACACCTGGTCGGAACGCAAGCTGACCGACGGCGACTACACGCTGGACCGCGAGGCCGCCGACGCGGTGCTGGACGAGATCAACGAGCGCGCTGTGGAAGAGGCGCTGCAGATCCGGGAGAAGGAGTCCGCCGACGGCGTCGAGGGATCGGTGACCGTGCTGACCGCGGGCCCCGAGCGCGCCACCGAGGCGATCCGCAAGGCCCTGTCGATGGGGGCCGACAAGGCCGTCCATCTCAAGGACGACGGCATGCACGGCTCGTGTGTCGTGCAGACCGCGTGGGCGCTGGCGCGCGCGCTGGGCACCATCGAGGGCACCGAGCTGGTCATCGCGGGCAACGAGTCCACCGACGGCTCCGGCGGCGCCGTACCCGCCATCATCGCCGAGTACCTGGGCCTGCCACAGCTCACCCACCTGCGCAAGCTCTCGCTCGAGAACGGCAAGGTCACCGGCGAGCGGGAGACCGACGACGGCCTGTTCACCCTCGAGGCGACGCTGCCCGCCGTGGTCAGCGTGACCGAGAAGATCAACGAGCCGCGCTTCCCGTCCTTCAAGGGCATCATGGCCGCCAAGAAGAAAGAGGTCACCGTGCTGACCCTGGCAGAGATCGGCGTCGAGGCCGACGAGGTCGGGCTGGCCAACGCCGGGTCGACCGTGTTGTCGTCGACACCGAAGCCGCCGAAGACGGCCGGCGAGAAGGTCGTCGACGAGGGCGAGGGCGGCAACCAGATCGCCCAGTACCTGATCGCCCAGAAGATCATCTAGCACCCCAGGCACATCCCAGACACGAGAAGAGCGAAGAACCCATGGCTGAAGTACTGGTGCTCGTCGAGCACGCCGAAGGCGCGGTGAAGAAGGTCACCGCCGAACTGATCACCGCCGCCCGGGCGCTGGGCGAGCCGGCGGCCGTCGTCATCGGCAAGCCGGCCACGGCCGAGCCGCTGGTCGACGGGCTCAAGGAGGCCGGCGCCGCCAAGATCTACGTCGCCGAGTCCGACGAGGTCGACAACTACCTGATCACCCCGTACGTCGACGTGCTGGCCGCGCTGGCCGAGTCGGCCACCCCGGCCGCCATCCTGCTGGCCGCCAACGCCGACGGCAAGGAGATCGCGGGCCGCCTGGCCGCGCGGATCGGGTCGGGGCTGCTGGTCGACGTGGTCGAGGTCAAGGAGGGCAACAAGGCCGTCCACTCCATCTTCGGTGGCGCGTTCACCGTCGAGGCGCAAGCCAACGGCGACACCCCGGTGATCACGGTGCGCGCCGGCGCGGTCGAGGCGGAGCCGCAGGCCGGGGCGGGCGAGCAGGTCAGCGTGGCGGTGCCGGCCGCCGCCGAGAACGCCACCAAGATCACCGCCCGCGAGCCCGCGGTCGCCGGTGACCGCCCGGAGCTGACCGAGGCCACCATCGTGGTCTCCGGGGGCCGCGGCGTCGGCAGCGCGGAGAACTTCCATGTGGTCGAGGAACTCGCGGACGCACTGGGTGCGGCCGTCGGTGCGTCGCGCGCCGCGGTGGACTCCGGTTACTACCCGGGCCAGTTCCAGGTCGGCCAGACCGGCAAGACGGTCTCGCCGCAGCTCTACATCGCGCTGGGCATCTCCGGGGCTATCCAGCACCGCGCCGGCATGCAGACGTCGAAGACCATCGTCGCGGTCAACAAGGACGAAGAGGCGCCGATCTTCGAGATCGCCGACTACGGCATCGTGGGCGACCTGTTCAAGGTGGCCCCGCAACTCACGGAGGCGATCAAGGCCCGCAAGGGCTGAGTCCCCGCCGCGAACAAACGCAAAAACCCCCGCGCGCATCGCGGGGGTTTTGCTGGGGGTACCTCCCGCTTGCGGGGGGGCTGCTCACCCCAGCATCGTCTCGATACGGCGCACCGCGACCGAGCACACCGTCACATACGGCGCCGACCACCACGGCACCGCGATGCTCACCCGCGCGCCGTCGCCGACCGGGTCGACCCGGTGGTGGGTGGCCGGCACCCCCGCCACCTTCCAGGCCCAGTGCCGCCCCGGGTCGAATTCGGTGACGACGAAGGGCACCGTGACCAGCAGCGAGGTCTGCACCGCGCCGGTCGCTTGCAACCCCAATTCGGTGTGGGGCGCGTCGAGCCGTGCCCGCCGGATCGTCGGACCCCACCGCGGCCACGCGTCGAGGTCGATTAGCAGCGCCCACACCGCCGCCGGCGGCGCCGCGATCACCCTCTCGGCGGTGAGCATGACGGCGCCGCCCGTCACGGCGCCGACCGCCCGAGCCGGTGCTGCTGGGCGACAACCTCGTGCCAGATGTAAGCGCGCCGGCCGATCAGCTGGCGGATGTAGCCCTCGACGCCGACGAGCGGCGCGCGCCCGGCGCGGTAGGCCTCCTCGGCGGCGTGGGCGCAGTCCAGGGGGTCCAGCAGCCCCAGGTTCATGGGGGCCGACAGCGGGCTGTGCGCCATCACCCGGTCGCCGCTGAGCATCGCGTCTCGAGCGTCGCGGTAGAAGTCCTCCAGGCGCAGGGTCTCACGCCGCCCGGCCCACTCGCCGAACTCGGCGCGGCTCGTGCAGGAGCCGCGGGCTGGCAGCACCTCGATCCCCGGCCGCGACCGCACGAACTTCTCGGCAGCCCACGACGTCGGCTGGCAGGCGCTGAGCGGTCCGGCGACACGGTCCAGAGCCTCGCCGTAGGTGCGGGTTTGCAAGAACAAGGCCTGGTCGCCGGGTTCGACCGCGCGGTGGCGCAGCGCCGAGAGCACCAGGTGGGCCTTGCGCCGGTGGAAGCGGCGCCGTTCGAACACCGCCCGGGACTCGACGAGCAGCACCGGCTGGTCGGGCCGGTCCAGGAAGTGCGGGCCCAGCTGGTCGGCGAAACACCACCGCCGCGGTCATCGCCCCCCGGTGAGTTACGCCACATGGTGCTCCCGCCCCATCCGAACTGTCGGTGACGGCTACGTGAACCGGCCTACCTCTGTCGGCGTCAGGTTAACCGCGGCCGGGCCCCTGCGCCCCCGCGCGCGTGCATTTCGTCATCTGACGTGCACCGACACGTCAGCGCGCCGATGCCGACTCGCCGAACGGTTGCGACACGGTCGTGACATGAGCATTGCTTCTGTCCTCATACCCGGCGCCAAACCGGCCAGCGCGCCGGCCGGCCCCAGCTACTCTTTGCTGCTGTCCACCGACCCCGCCATGATCGAGGCGGCGCAGCGGCTGCGCTACGACGTGCTCAGCAGTACCCCCGGCTTCGTCCTGCCGGCCAGCGGCTACGAACGGCGCGACGTCGACCGGTTCGACGAGTTCTGCGACCACCTGCTGGTCCGCGACGACGACAGCGGCGAGCTGGTGGGCTGCTACCGGATGCTGGCGCCGGCGGGCGCGATCGCGGCCGGCGGGCTCTACACCGAGACCGAGTTCGACCTCCGCGCGTTCGACCCGCTACGGCCGTCGCTGGTGGAGATGGGCCGCGCCGTGGTGCGCGACGGCCACCGCAACGGCGGCGTGGTGCTGCTGATGTGGGCCGGCATCCTGGCCTACCTGGACCGCTGCGGCTACGACTACGTCACCGGGTGCGTGTCGGTGCCGATCGGCGACGAGACCGGCGACGAGGCGCCCGGCAGCCGGCTGCGCGGGGTCCGCGACTTCATCCTGGGCCGGCACGCGGCGCCGCCGCAGTACCGGGTGCATCCGCGCCGGCCGGTGGTCATCGACGGCAGGGCCCTCGACGACATCCCCGCGCCGGCGCGGCCGTCGGTTCCCGCCCTGCTGCGCGGCTATCTGCGGCTGGGCGCCCAGGTCTGCGGCGAGCCCGCCCACGATCCGGCCTTCGGCGTCGCCGACTTCTGCGTCCTGCTGGACAAGCGGCGCGCCGACACCCGATACCTGCGCAGGCTGCGGTCGGTCTCGGCGGCCGCCGAGCTGACCTCCGACGCGGCCGGCGGTGCGCGGTGAACCCCGCCACCGGCCACGCCTGGCTGCCCCACAACAAGTGCGACGTCGGCTGCATCGGCCGGCGCACCGCGGAGGACGAGTTTGGCCTGTGGGTGGCGCTGCGGGTGGCGCTGCGCTGCACGCTGGCGCTGCTGCTGGCGCCGGGGCTGCCGCTGCTGGCGGTGCCCCTGCCCGGCCGGACCCGCGTCCAGCGCCTGTACTGCCGGTTGGTGCTGCGCTGTTTCGGTGTGCGGATCACGGTGTCGGGCAACCCGATCCGCAATCTGCGCGGGGTGCTGGTGGTCAGCCCCCACACGTCGTGGCTGGACGTATTCGCCATCGGTTCGGTGTTGCCAGGGTCGTTCGTGGCCCGCGCCGACATGTTCACCGGCCGCGGGACGGGGGTGGTGGCCCGGATCCTGAAGATCATCCCGATCGAGCGGTCCAGCCTGCGGCGCCTGCCCGCGGTGGTGGACGCCGTCGCCGGGCGGCTGCGCGCGGGGCAGACGGTCGTGGCCTTCCCCGAGGGCACCACCTGGTGCGGACAGGCCCGGGGATCGCACCAGGGCCGCGGGTCGTTTTACCCGGCGATGTTCCAGGCCGCCGTCGATACCGGGCGCCCGGTGCAGCCGCTGCGGCTGACCTACCACCACGCCGACGGCAGCGTGTCGACCGTGCCGGCCTTCGTCGGCGACGAGACGCTGCCGCGGTCGATCCGCCGCCTGCTCACCGTGCGCCGCACGCTGGCGCGGGTTCAGGTCGAAGCCCTGCAGTTGCCGGGCACCGATCGGCGGGACCTGGCCGGCCGCTGCCAGTCCGCGGTGGTCGTGGGGGCCGCCCGGCGCCAGGGCGACGGACACGTGCTGGTGGCCTGACACAGGCAGGTAACGTGGGGCGCGTCATGGTCTACCTGGATCACGCCGCCACCACCCCGATGCACCCCGCCGCCGTCGAGGCGATGACGGCCGCGCTCGGGTCGGTCGGCAACGCGTCCTCGCTGCACACCAGCGGGCGGGCGGCGCGGCGGCGGGTCGAGGAATCCCGCGAGCTCATCGCCGACCGGCTGGGTGCGCGCCCGTCCGAGGTGATCTTCACCGCGGGCGGCACCGAGAGCGACAACCTGGCCGTCAAGGGCATCTACTGGGCCCGGCGCGACGCCGACCCGCGTCACCGCCGCATCGTGACCACCGAGGTCGAACACCACGCCGTCCTGGACGCGGTGAACTGGCTCGTCGCACACGAGGGCGCGCGGGTGACCTGGCTGCCCACGGCTGCGGACGGGTCGGTCTCGGCGGCCGCGCTGCGCGAGGCGCTGCAGGCCCACGACGACGTCGCACTGGTGTCGGTGATGTGGGCCAACAACGAGGTCGGCACCGTGCTGCCCGTCGCCGAGCTCGCCGCCGTCGCCGCCGAATTCGGCGTCCCGATGCACAGCGACGCCGTGCAGGCGGTGGGCCAGCTGCCCGTCGACTTCTCCGCCGGCGCGCTGTCGGCGATGAGCGTGACCGCGCACAAGTTCGGCGGGCCCGCCGGCGTGGGCGCGTTGCTGCTGCGCCGCGACGTGGGCTGCGTGCCGCTGTCGCACGGTGGCGGGCAGGAGCGCGACATCCGTTCCGGCACGGCTGATGTGGCCGGTGTCGTCGGGATGGCGGCGGCGGCCCGGATCGCGGTGGATGGTCTGGAATCCAACAGCCTGCGCCTGCGGGCGTTGCGCGACCGGCTGATCGACGGCGTGCTGGCCGGCGTCGACGACGTCAGCCTCAACGGCGCGCCCGATCCGTTGCGGCTGCCCGGCAACGCGCACTTCACGTTCCGCGGCTGCGAGGGCGATGCGCTGCTGATGTTGTTGGACGCCAACGGGATCGAGTGTTCGACGGGTTCGGCCTGCACCGCCGGCGTCGCGCAGCCGTCGCACGTGCTGATCGCGATGGGGGCCGACCCGGCCAGCGCCCGCGGCTCGCTGCGGTTCTCGTTGGGCCACACCAGCGTCGACGCCGACGTCGACGCGCTGTTGGCCGTGGTGCCCGGCGCGGTGGACCGCGCCCGCCGTGCCGCCCTGGCCGCCGCGGGGGCCTCCTAGGTGAAGGTCCTCGCTGCGATGAGCGGCGGTGTGGACTCATCGGTGGCCGCCGCCCGCATGGTCGACGCCGGGCACGAGGTGGTCGGCGTGCATCTGGCGCTGTCGGCCGCACCCGGCACGCTGCGCACCGGTTCGCGCGGCTGCTGCTCCAAGGAGGACGCCGCCGACGCGCGCCGCGTCGCCGACGTACTCGGAATCCCTTTCTACGTCTGGGATTTCGCCGAGAAGTTCCAGGCGGACGTGATCGACGACTTCGTGTCGTCCTACGCGCGCGGCGAGACGCCCAACCCGTGCGTGCGCTGCAACCAGCGGATCAAGTTCTCGGCGCTGTCGGCCAGGGCGCTCGCGCTGGGTTTCGACACCGTGGCCACGGGCCACTACGCCCGGCTGTCCGGGGGGCGGCTGCGCCGCGCCGTCGACCGCGACAAGGACCAGTCCTACGTGCTGGCGGTGCTGACCGCCGGGCAGCTGCGCCACGCGGTGTTCCCGATCGGGGACACGCCCAAGCCGCAGATTCGCGCCGAGGCCGCCCGGCGCGGCCTGGCGGTCGCCGAAAAGCCGGACAGCCACGACATCTGCTTCATCCCGTCCGGGGACACCCGGACCTTCCTGGGCGAGCGCATCGGGGTGCGGCCCGGCAGCGTGGTCGACGCCGACGGGGCGGTGCTGGCGACCCACGACGGGGTGCACGGCTTCACCGTGGGGCAGCGCAAGGGCCTGGGCATCGCCGGGCCGGGGTCCGACGGCGCCCCGCGCTATGTGACGGCGATCGACGCCGAGACCGCCACGGTGCGGGTGGGTGCGGCGACCGACCTCGACGTCGTCGAGCTGGTCGGGCGCTCGCCGGTGTTCACCGCCGGCGCCGCGCCGTCCGGCGCAATCGAATGCGCGGTGCAGGTGCGTGCGCACGGCGAAACGGCAAGTGCGGTCGCGGAATTGGTCGACGACGAGCTGGTCGTGCGGCTGTGTGACCCGCTGCGCGGGGTGGCGCGCGGTCAGACGCTGGTGCTGTACCGGCCCGATCCCGGCGGCGACGAGGTGATCGGCAGCGCCACCATCGCGGGCACCGGGCGCTAATTCGGCACGTTGGCGACGATGTTGGTCATCACGATGTCGGACACCGACTGCGGGAAGCCGCAGTAGGTGACCTCCAGCAGGGCCACCGACAGGACCCGGTAGTCGCGCCCGCAGCCGCCGGGGCGCAGGTGCAGCGAATGCGTGTCGGCCTGCCAGTCGCCGACGAGCAGCTGGCCGGCCGGGCTGTCGGCGCAGTTGCCGACGGTGGCCACCAGGGCGCCGAACGCCCGCCGGGCGGTGTCGGCGTCCGGGTAGGCGGCGGCGCCCTCCGAGATCAGCGCCCCCTCGGGCGGATCCTGGAACGTCGTCTTGTGGAACTCCTCGATGTCGGGCCCGAACGTCGCGGTCTCGGCGAACAGGAACCGGCATTCTTGCGGCGCGTTGTCGGCCAGCGCGTCGATGTCCACCGGGCTGATGCCGTCCATCGACGGGATGATCGTGAGGTGCTCGCCGGCGCCGGTGATCGCGCGCATGCGGGGCTGGTCCAGCAGCACCGTGTCGACGTCGATGCCGTGCACGGGGTGCCGGGTGGCGCCGTAGCCCGGCAGCGCCGTGCCGTCCACCACCCGCGTGCACGCCGCGGTGAGCAAAACCGCGCCGGTGATCAGCAGGGGCCGCGTGAATCTCACCATCCGCCACACCGTCCGTTCCAGGGTTGAAACTACCCCGGCGGGCCCCCGGCAAACACCCCTGACGGGGCGCGTCTTGCGGGGCGTCGCATACGGTTGCCCGGTGAGTGTGTTCGCGACCGCCAGCGGCGTCGGCTCGTGGCCCGGCGTCACCCCGCGGCAGGCGGCTGAGGTCGTCGTCGGCGAACTGGGGGGCGCGCTCGCCCACATCGCCGAGCTGCCCGCCCGCGGCGTGGGCGCCGATCTGCTCGGCCGGGCCGGGGCGCTGCTCATCGACGTGGCCATCGACACCACGACGCGCGGCTACCGCATCGTCGCCCGGCCCGGGGCGGTGACCCGCCGGGCCGTCAGCCTGCTCGACGAGGACTCCGATGCGCTCGAAGAGGCCTGGGAGATCGCCGGCCTGCGCGGCGGGGGACGCGTGGTCAAGGTGCAGGCGCCGGGGCCGATCACGCTGGCCGCCGGGCTGGAGCTGGCCAACGGGCACCGGGCGATCACCGACCCCGGCGCGCTGCGCGACCTGGCGGCCTCGCTGGCCGAGGGCGTCGCCGCGCACCGCGCCGCGCTGTCCCGGCGGCTCGAGACGCCCGTGGTGGTGCAGTTCGACGAGCCGTCGCTGCCGACGGCGCTGGGCGGGCGGCTGACCGGGGTGACGTCGCTGAGCACGGTCCCCGCGCTGGACGAGGCGGTGGCCGGCCCGCTGCTCGACGCCTGCGTCGACAAGGTGGGCGCCGACGTGCTGTTACACAGCTGCGCTCCGGAGCTTCCGTGGAACCTGTTGCAGCGCAGTGCGATCAGCGCCGTATCGGTGGACGCGGGCACGCTGGGTGCCGCGGACCTGGACGGCGTCGCCGCGTTCGTCGAGTCGGGCCGCACCGTCATGCTCGGCGTGGTCGCCGTGACGGCGCCCGAGCGGCGCCCGTCGGCCGAGGAGGTGGCCGCCGCGGTGGTCGCGGTGACCGACCGGCTCGGGTTCTCCCGCGCGGCGCTGCGCGACCGGATCGGCGTCACGCCCGCGTGCGGGCTGGCCGGTGCGACCCAGCAGTGGGCCCGCACCGCGATCGGGCTCGCGCGCAAGGCCGCCGAGGCGTTCGCGCAGGATCCGGACGCGATCGGCCCCGGATAGGGGAGCGTCCGGGTCAGTCGAACGGCGGACGCCAGCGCAGGCCCGGGAAGCGGGCGAAACCGCGGTCGGTGGTGACCCAGGTCGCGCCGTTCTCGATGGCCAGAGCGGCGTGGTAGGCGTCGGCCACCGCGTTGCCCTTGGCGCCGATCCGGTCGCACAGCGCGTCGAAGATGTCCCAGTGCCGCGGCCCCGGCCGCAGCGCGACGGCCGCGGGAGCCGTTCGGAGAGCGCGGCACGCCTCGAGCGCCTGAGCCGTGGTGCTCGGCTGTCGAAAGACGCGATGGTTGGTGATCAAGCGGATGACACCCGACAGCACGAGCTCGCTCATCCCGACCGGCTCGTCGCCGACGAGTCGATCTTCCATCCAGGCACGATACGCGGCGTGCCGGGCGCTGTCGCGGCGGATGGCATAGACGCAGACGTTGACATCAAGGAGCAGCATTGTCGCCCAGCAGCTCGGCGAGGGCGTCCTTGTCTTCCAGGTCGACGCCCGCCTGCAACCCACCGCTGCCGTGGGTCGGCAACCGGAACTCGGTGCGGCCGCCTTCGTCGCCGCACCGCCGCAGCAGTGCGCGCAACGCGTCGTCGACTATCGCTCCGAGCGGCCGGGATGTTTTCGCCGCCAGGACCTTTGCCTCGGCGAGCAAGTCGGCGTCGATGTTGATCGTCGTCCGCACCTGCGCATCATAGCATCAGTTATCGGCATCATGATGCGCACGGCTCCCGTGTCTGCGCCCTCCGTTAGCCTGCCAAGGTGAGTTCAGCAGAGGCCGGCCCCGCCCCGCCCGAGGTTCGGCGGCAGTGGCGCGAACTGGCCGACGAGGTGCGCGAACACCAGTTCCGCTACTACGTGCGCGACGCGCCGATCATCTCCGACGCGGAGTTCGACGAGCTGCTGCTGCGGCTGACGGCGCTCGAGGAGCGCTATCCCGAGCTGCGCACCCCCGATTCGCCCACCCAGCTGGTCGGCGGCGCCGGCTTCGCCACCGACTTCGCCTCCGCCGAGCACCTGGAGCGCATGCTCAGCCTGGACAACGTGTTCAGCACCGACGAGTTCGACGCGTGGGCCGCCCGCATCCACGCCGAGGTCGGCACCGACGTGGCCTTCCTGTGCGAGCTCAAGATCGACGGGGTGGCGCTGTCGCTGGTCTACCGCGAGGGCCGGCTGGTGCGGGCGGCGACCCGCGGCGACGGGCGGGTCGGCGAAGACGTGACGCTCAACGCGCGCACCATCGACGACGTCCCCGAACGGCTCACGGCCGGCCCGAATCACCCGATACCCGAGGTGCTCGAGGTGCGCGGTGAGGTGTTCTTCCGGCTCGCCGACTTCGAGGCCCTCAACGCCAGCCTCGTCGAGGAGGGCAAAACGCCGTTCGCCAACCCGCGCAACAGCGCCGCGGGCTCGCTGCGGCAGAAGGACCCCGCGGTCACCGCCCGCCGCAGGCTCCGGATGATCTGCCACGGGCTCGGGCACACCGAGGGATTCCGGCCCGCGACCCTGCACGACGCCTACCTTGCGCTCGGTGCCTGGGGACTGCCCGTCTCCAGCCACACCACCCGGGTCGACAGCGTCGCCGGCGTGCACGAGCGGATCCGCTACTGGGGCGAGCACCGCCACGACGTGGACCACGAGATCGACGGCGTCGTCGTCAAACTCGACGACGTGGCGCTGCAGCGCAGGCTGGGCTCGACGTCGCGGGCGCCGCGCTGGGCGATCGCCTACAAGTACTCGCCGCAGGAGGTGCAGACCAAGCTTCTGGACATCCGGGTCAACGTCGGCCGGACCGGGCGCGTCACGCCGTTCGCCCTCATGGCGCCGGTCAAGGTCGCCGGTTCGACGGTGGCGCTGGCGACCCTGCACAACGCCGCCGAGGTCAGGCGCAAGGGCGTGCTGATCGGGGACACCGTGGTGATCCGCAAGGCCGGCGACGTGATCCCCGAGGTGCTGGGTCCGGTCGTCGACCTGCGCGACGGCTCCGAACGTGCGTTCGTCATGCCCACCCACTGCCCCGAGTGCGGCACCGAACTGGCCCCCGAGAAGGAGGGCGACGCCGACATCCGCTGCCCCAACGCCCGGTCCTGCCCGGCGCAGCTGCGGGAGCGCGTGTTCCACGTCGCCGGCCGCGGCGCCCTCGACATCGAGGGTCTGGGCTACGAGGCGGCCGCCGCGCTGCTGGCCGCCGGGGTGATCGCCGACGAGGGCGACCTGTTCACGCTCACCGAGGACGACCTGCTGCGCACCGAGCTGTTCCGGACGAAGGCCGGAACGCTGTCGGCCAACGGCGCGCGGCTGCTGGCCAACCTCGAGGAGGCCAAGGCCGCGCCGCTGTGGCGGGTGCTGGTGGCGCTGTCGATCCGGCACGTGGGACCCACGGCCGCCCGCGCCCTGGCCACCGAGTTCGGCGACCTGCAGGCGGTCGAGTCGGCGTCCACCGAGCAGCTGGCCGCGGTCGAGGGCGTGGGACCGACCATCGCCGCGGCGGTCACCGAGTGGTTCACCGTGGACTGGCACCGCACGATCGTCGACAAGTGGCGGGCCGCGGGCGTGCGCATGGCCGACGAGCGCGACACGAGCGTGCCGCGCACCTGCGAGGGTCTGACGGTCGTGGTCACCGGTTCGCTGACCGGGTTCTCCCGCGACGAGGCCAAGGAGGCGATCGTGGCGCGCGGCGGCAAGGCCGCCGGTTCGGTGTCGAAGAAGACCGACTTCGTCGTCGCCGGCGATTCGCCCGGCTCCAAATACGACAAGGCCGTCGAGCTGGGGGTCCCGATCCTCGACGAGGACGGCTTCCGCCGGTTGCTCGAGCAGGGGCCCCCGGACGGGGAAACCCCCGAATAGTTCCCCGCGGCCGGTTGCGCGCCCGCGTGTGAGGGTACTCACACGCCAATTGGTGGGCTGTTGGATTGGGGGACACCGATGACCGCTGTCGAAGTTCAGCACGACGGATACCCGGCGTACCGCCGCAAGGTGCGGTTCGACTGGTCGGGCACCCCGCTGCACTGGGTGCCCGACGACCCGTTCTCCACGCACGTGATGAACGTGCTGCACCTGCTGCTGCCGGCCGGCGAGCGCTGGTTCATCCAGGTCGTCAACGAGGCCGAGCCGATGGTCGACGACCCCGAACTGCGGGCCGCGATCAAGCCGTTCATCCAGCAGGAGGCCTGGCACGCCTGGGCGCACCAGATGGTGCTCGACCACCTGGCCGACCAGGGGATCGACACCGCGCCCTACACCGACAAGCTGCAGAAGTGGCTGTCCGTCCTCGGCGACCAGCACGAGAAGTGGCCCAAGGCGTTGCAGCGCTGGTGGCTGTACCGGCGGCTGGCCGACGTCGCCGCGCTCGAGCATTTCACCGCGGTGCTCGGGCAGTGGGTCATCCAGAACCGCGGCCTCGACTATGCCGGCACCGACCCGACGATGCTGGACCTGCTGCGCTGGCACGGGGCCGAGGAGATCGAGCACCGCTCCCTGGTCTACGACGTCTACCAGAACGTGTGCGGCAGCTACCCGCTGCGCGCCTTGTCGATGCTGCTGACCATGCCGCAGTTCGTGTTCTGGTGGCTGGCCGGGGTGCGCTACCTGATGGCCAACGACCCCACCACCGACGCCAAGCCGCGCTGGCGCGACTGGCTGCGCGCCGCGCGCCAATACCGGGTGCCGGGACCGTGGAAGCTCACCGTGACCGTGCCGCTGCGGTACCTGCGGCCCAGCCACCACCCGAGCACCGAGGCGTCCACGCAGATGGCGATGGAGTATCTGGAGCACTCGCCGGCCGCGCTGGCCGCGAGCCAGAACGGGGCCGAGCGCTAGCGGCCCGCCCGTCCCGGCGCCCTCCGCGCTCCGAACCCACGCGTCGCCGCCCTCCGTAGGATGACGTGCGACCGGTTGCCTGGGCTCCCGTTTGTCCGCGGCCGGTCGTCACCCGATTCTTCGGGAGGCCCTGGATGCATGTCGCGCTTTTCACCGATCTCCACCCCGACGGCCTCGGAGGGGCGCAGGTTGCGGTGGCCACGCAGCGTCGTGCGCTCGAGCAGTGTGGGCACCGGGTCACGGTCTTCTCGGCACCGATGCCCGGCTCGGTCGACGCCGACCCGCGCGTCGTCGAGCTGAGGCCGGTCCCGCTCATCGACCCGCTGATCCGCACGCTGGGCAGGCACGAGGACTTCGCCCTCGTCTGGCCGTCCAAGACGAATCGCGCGATCATCGACGAGGCGTTTGCCCGCCGCGGGCCCATCGACATCGTGCACACCCACGGTGACTTGGGCGTGGCGATAGCCGGCGTGGACGCCGCTCGCCGGCATGGTGTTCCGGTCGTCCAGACCAAGCACACCCGCTACGACGTGTATTTCGAGCAAGCCACCCCGGCCCCCCTGGCCTTGGCGATGTTGGTCAGCCAGGGGTGTTGCGCGTCACTGATCTTGGACATGGTGGCGTCATTCCTGTTGAGGCTGGTTCGGGTGTGAAATAGCCCCGCTCAATCGTGTCGAGCGGGGCTGTCGGTGGTCGTGATGTCGCGGCGGTGCTCAGGGTGTCGCGGGCTGGATGTCGTGGTTGGTTTCGGTGATCGCCGATCGTGCGCTGGACTCGTCGACGAGGTTTTTGCCTGCGGCGCAGGCGGCGATGAGCGCGGCGATGGCGAGCCGGTTGACACCGCGGGGCTTGCCGCGACCGGAGTCGTGGATCAGGGCGAGGGCATCGTCGGTGAACAGCGGGTCGGATCGGCCGGCGAGCTGTAGGTGGTGGCGGATGTATCCGGCGGTCTCCTCGCTGGTCATGCCGGTCATGGTGCGGCGCACGGTGATGCGTTGTTCCAGGGCGGCCAAGATGCCCAGGGACATTTTGGCGGCGAGTGTGGGTTGGCCGAGAAGTATTGTGGCGAACGGTGATTCGGTGTCGAGACGGTGATTGGTGAGCAGCCGCAGCGCTTCGAGGGCGTCGTGGGAAAGCAGGTGGGCCTCGTCGATGCACAAGATGGGGACGCGGCCGCGTTCGGCGGCTTCGGCGGCCAGCGCATCGCGGGCTTGGGGAACCAGGGCGGCGTTGTGGAAGCTGGGCCGGCAGCCCAGCGCGGTCACGATGTGGTGGTAGATGCCGCGGGCGGCGACGGTGGGGTCGGGGATGTAGATCAGGTGGTGACGTGCCGGTTCGGCGCGCTCGATCGCGGCGCGGGCGGCGACGGTCTTGCCGACACCGACTTCGCCGGTGATCACGGTGATACCGCGGGTGGCGATGCCGTAGCCGATGCGGGCGGCGGCCTGGGAGTGGTCGGCACTGGGAAACAGCATGCCCGGCGCCAGGGCGCGGCCGAAGGGCATGGTCGTCAAACCGAAATAGGATTGGATCTTGTCGAGCATGATGGTCCGTTCCCCGTGGGCTCGCCACGGTGGTCGAGGTGGATAGCGTTGCTGCTTAAGGGTTTTGCGGTCCGGTTTGGTCGTGGCGGGGTGCTTGGATGTCGCTGTCGGCCAGGGCGAGATAGTTGATCGCCTGACCCACATCGGCTTGATGTGCCTGCTCCAGCAGGTGCAGGTAGTCGATGCCGGTGGCTTGCACCGGTGCGGGGATGTCGGGTTTGACCGCGGGGTGGGTGTGGCGGCCGATGGTGTGCGGAATGGCCCGGCCCATCGCCTTGCCCTGGTATTCGATGTCGATGACGGTCAGGTCGAACGGGGTGAACAGCAGATCCACGACACGGCCGACCAGGGCGGGGTCGAGCTCATAGCGGTTGCCGTGCAACGACACCGTGGCGGTGGCGGTGACCCTGCGCTGCTCGCGCCACAAAAACGCGCGCCGCAAAAGCCCCGCGTCCGGGCGCGGCGCCGGGGTGCGGCCCTGGGCGTGATAGCGCGCCAGCGGGGTGGCGCCGGTTTCTGAATGCACGCTGCGGTGGTAGTGCTGGTGGCACCAGGCGGTGAACAACCGGTTCAGCTCCTCGAGCGAGGCCACCTCCCCGGCGGCCTCGATCTCGACCAGGAACTGGTCGCGCACGGTGCGGTTCCAGCGTTCTATTTTGCCCCGCCCTTGCGGTTTTCCGGGCCGGCTGTGCACCAGCGCGATGTCGAGCACCGCCGCCGACCAGGCCAGCTGACCGCTGACGTAGGCAGCTCCGTTGTCGCAGTACAGTTTTCGCGGGCAGCCGTGGGTTTTGACCGCGACCCACATCGCAGGGCGTGTCATTCCATCTGTGTAAGTCCGGGGTGGTCCATCATCGGACCGCCGTTGGGCGGACAGAAGGAGTGTTTTGTGACCAAGACCATGCAGATGCCGGCTGAGGAGACGACCGCGGCGCGGCGGCTGGCCGAGATGTTCACCGAAGAGACGCTGGACTCGTTGATTAAGGATGCGGTGAAGACCGGGACCCCGATCGACGGCGCGGACGGTTTGCTGAACCAGCTGACTAAGGCCGTGCTGGAGCGGGCGCTGAATGCGGAGCTAACCCACCATCTGGGTTATGAGGCCGGCGATCCGGCCGGACGCGGATCGGGAAATTCGCGCAACGGCACCACGCCGAAAACGGTGACCACCGTCAACGGCCCGGTGCAGATCGATGCGCCGCGTGATCGCAACGGCTCGTTTGAGCCGGCGATTGTGCCGAAGAAGACCCGCCGGCTCAACAACATCAATTCGGTGGTGTTGTCGCTGTATTCACGGGGAATGACCACCCGCGATATCGAAGCCCACCTGCAGGAGGTCTATGGGGCGTCGGTGTCGCGGGAGTTGATCTCCAATATCACCGAGGTGGTGGTCGATGAGATCAAGGCCTGGCAGGCCCGCCCGCTCGATGAGGTCTACCCGATCCTCTACATCGATGGGCTGCGGCTGCGGATCGGCGACAACGGGGTCATCACCACCAAGGTCGCCTATTTGGCCATTGGCGTGGATCTGGAGGGCCGCAAACACGCCTTGGGCTGCTGGATCCAGGACTCCGAGGGGGCGAAGTTCTGGCAGAAGGTCGTCATCGACCTGCGCAACCGCGGGGTGCGCGACATCCTCATCGCCTGCTGCGACGGGCTGACCGGTCTGCCTGATGCGATCCGCTCGATCTATCCCGATACCGTGGTGCAGACCTGCGTCGTGCACGTCATTAGGAATGCGATGCGCTTCGTGTCTTATAAGGACCGCAAGAAGGTCGCCACCGCGATGCGGGCGATCTACAGTGCGCCGACCGTCGATGGAGCCGAACTCGCACTCAAGGAGTTCGACCAGCAATTCGGCGCCCAATATCCGGGTGCAATTGACGTGTGGCACAACGCCTGGGGGGAATTCGTTCCGTTCCTGGACTATCCGGTGGAGTTGCGCAAGATCGTCTACACCACCAATGCGATCGAGTCGATCAACTTCCAGTTGCGCAAGATCACCAAGAACCGTGGTCATTTCACGGACAAGGACGCCGCGATGAAGTTGCTGTACCTCGGGCTGCGCAACATCTCCAGCGAGAGAGGAGGCTATTCGGGTACTGGAACGCACAACTGGACTGTGGCGCTCAACACACTCGCCAGACTATTCCCTGGGCGAATCCCATTGTGCTAGAATACAACTCGTAGTCAAATCACCTCTGACTTACACAGAAATCGTGACAGGCTCGCGCGGCCTGCATGCCCAGGGTGTCCTCGCCGTGGCCCCACCGGTGCCCGGGCACGTAGCGGGAGTGGTCGTCAAGCAGCGCGAACAACACCGCCCGGCGGCCGGCGACGATCGGGCCGTGCAGCCCGTCGCTGATCCACATCTGGTCGGGCGCCTCGGCCTCGAATCGGCCGAACGCGGCCGGCGGGTTGCCGTCCGGGCGGGTGTTGAGCTCGAGCCGGGCGAAGTGGCGTTGCAAAGTGCGCGCCGAGGGCGCCCACCCCTGCTCGGCCTCCACGATGCGGGCGATGTGGGCCGCAGTACGGGCGGGGTGTTCGCGCTTGAGCCGCGCCGCGAGCTCCAACACCTCGGCGTCGGTGCGCGGGGCCACCTGGCGTTCGGGCGGGATCAGCGCGTCGAACCCGCCGGCCCGCCACGCCCTAATCCAGCGGTCCAGGCTGGCGCGGGACACCGTCACCGGCTCACCGGATGGGCCCAGATGCACCTGGGCGGCCAGCTCCCGCACCAGCCGACCCCGCTCGGTCGCTGACAGGCCCGGATCGGCCAGCGGCCTAATCAGCGCATACCGGTACAGCGCGATATCGCGCGCCCGCTCGGCCCGCGACTTCTTCTTCGACATCTATTGGCACCTCAACGCTTCCCACGGTCGACGGCAGTGACGCGCTCGACCCTGACGCGCCGAGGCGGCCGTTCACAGACGCGGGCTCATGTTGATCGACAACGCCGCCACCGCCGGCGGCCCCGACCCCAACAGCCAGCCACCCGAGCACGCCGCCACCAGCTCGGCCGCCGACACCTCGAACACGGCCGAACCGGCCACCCGGCGCACCGCCGCGCACGCCACACCGATCTGGGCGACCGCATCGGCGACCGGGCTTGCCGCAGGAGCCAGACGATCCATGTCGGCGCCGGTATTGGCGTGGCGTTCCAGCCGGGCGAACCCGACCCGGATCGACTCGGCATGCACGCAAAACCGCGACAGCCAGCCCCGAACCGTGGAGGCCGGGCGACCCGCCGCCGCGCAGATCCGCCGCCACCCCCAACCCGCCGCCCGGGCCAGCAGCGCCGCCCAAATCACCGAAACCGCGTCGACCCGCCGGCCCAGACAGAACCGGGGTAGCAGCACGTGTGAGCGGCCACAGCCCGCCGCGCTCGAACAGATCGCCCGCCGCGGCCAGATCCGCTCCACCACCGCCGTCGCACGACGCACAAACCGCGGCGCGGCGTGCCCCCACGGCGCCAACCGCTGCCCGCACCGCGGGCAGCTCAGCACGCCCGAGCGCAACTGACGTTCAACAACAACAGGATCGACACCTACACTGAGCAACGACGCCTCCGGGCGTTCGGACGGCCCTTCCCAGTAGCCCAGTCAAAGCACGTGGGAAGGGCCGTCGACTTTCAAGATCACCCGGACCCTAAACCGACCGTCCTCACCGTGACAGCACCACCCACAACCCGCCCGCCGGTCGGCGTCACGCCCAGCCCGTCCTCAACCCACATGACGCACCACCACCCCGCCGTGCTCACCCAAAGAGTCGCGCCACAAGGGGCAGCGGCGCTACATCGCCCAGGACTTCCTGCTGACCGTTGCAAGTGAGTGATCTTTAGTGGTCACGCGACTTGCACCCCGTCTCGGGGTTGTTCGGCGGCCGTGCGGCGCCGGCGATCCCATCGGCGTAGGCCTCTTTCGAGCACCGCCATATCAGCTTTGAGAGTGGCTACCGTCCAGTTGAATGCCTTGCGCCGAGCCCCGAAATGCCGGGCCAACGACCGGGCCTGGTCCTCGGTGGGGTCCAGGGTGAACCGGAACGCCTGCACACACCAGCCCTCAGGAACCTCGAACCGCGGCATCTCAGGCCGCCTCCACGCCGTCGGATGCCGCAGCGGCAAGGGCGCGCTTGGCCCGGTTCTGTGCAGCGCGTATGCCATACAACCGCGCGCACATACTGGTGAGGATCTCGGTCATATCGCGCACCAGGTCGGCATCGACCTCCGCCGAGTCCACCACCAGCTCACGCCCCTGCGCGGCCAGTGCCGCTTCGACATACTCCGACCCGAACCGACAGAACCGATCCCGGTGCTCCACCACGATCCGCGTCACCGCCGGATCACGCAGCAACGCAAGGTACTTACGGCGATGCCCGTTCAGCGCGCGACCCGACCTCGGTCACCACCGTGCCGACAGTTATCTGCTCGGCCGTGGCCCACGCAGTCACCCGCGCGACCTGCCGATCCAAATCCGCCTTCTGATCCGCCGACGAGACCCGCGCATAGACAGCCGTCCGTGATCTTCGACCAGCCGCGCCGATCGGCTCCTCATCGACGAGAATAGGCCGACCCACTCGCTGCGCCGACACCGGCAACAGCCCGGCCCGAAACCAGCGATCCGCGGTCACCCCCGCAACACCGTTGCGCTCAGCCCACGCCGCCAGGTTCATACCGTTGTTCCTACAGCACACCACCGACAACTACCGACCACTCACCCCGCAACAGCCGGCAGCCCCCCAAAAGGAGAGTGCGGCTTCCCGGCTGGCCTGGCGTCTCATGGTGGTGCACGCCCAAGCCGTGGACCACGAGATCACACCGACCAGGCATTTCGCCGGTCCCTGGCCAGGCGCGGGGTGCCCCGCCCGTTCTTGGCGATTTCCAATGGAGTTCACGACGACGTCATCGACCGAGCCCGGGCCGCCGTGGTAGCCGGCTCGTCTGACGACGATCCGCTGCGACTTGCCCGGTGTGGGCGCCTGTCGTCGGAGAAGCGGGCGCTGGAAGCAATCGAGGCGGTCGTGCGGGTGGACCACTGCACACTCGACATCTACGGCCTGGGCCACCTCGAGGCTTCGCTGCGGAAATTCATCGACGCCGCCGGGCTTGCTCAACGAGTTCGCCTGCACGGCCGGTCGGCCGCGAAGAATGTCTGGCCGCGTTGGGATTCAGCGATGCGGCGATCCGGGTGCTCGTCGAGGACCGCGACAAGCTGGGGGAGATGACCGGCATCGTCACCGCCCACCGCGACACCGGCCGTCAGTCGCTGCAGACCGAGAAGATCATCGCCACCTACGACAGCCTGGTGAACCGCGTGCCCGCATAACCGGGCTCAGCGCAGCATGGTGGCCACGATCCCCGCGAGGTAGCCCAGCCGGGCCACCTCCGACGGGCGGAAGTCGGGGCCGGGGCGGCCCAGCACCACCGCGGTGTGCGGGTCGCCCAGTGGCGCCGCGACCATCGTGGTGTCCATGTCACGCCACGCCTGCGGCACCCAGTCCCCGGTGTTGTCCAGCGTGACCGCCTGCTCGATCGGCAGCCAGGGGGCTGAATCGGCCCTGGTCTCCGGAGCGCCCGTGCTGCCGGCCAGGCGGTGCACCTTGCCCTGCGCGCTGTGCAGGACCGTGCACCAGCTCACCCGCAGCACCCTGGGCGCCTCGTTCGCCAGCACCTGCAATTTGGAGCCCTTGCCGGCCGCCGCCGCGACACGGTCGAGGAGTTCGAGCTCCCGGTGCGCCTCCAGCCGCCCGGTGTGCGGGCGGACGCTGTCCACCCGGACGCCGGACAGCGACTCGGCGGCCGTGATCAGCTTGTCGGGCATCGCCCCGGCCGGCAGTTCGATGACAAGGTCGTCGATCGCATACCCGGCGGCGCGCTCGACCACGTCGAGCGACAGGATGTCGGCGCCCACCGAACCGAGCGCCACGGCCAGCGACCCGAGGCTGCCCGGGCGGTCGGCCAGCTCGATGCGCAATAGATACGACGGCACGGCCAACACTGTCGCACAGGGATGTGTCGGGAGCATTTCGGCCGTCCCGGATCGGCCGGCTGCACGCTCGCTGCCGGAGCCCGGCTAGGTCTGATGGCCCGGCTCCTCAGCGGCGCCTGCGGCGCCGCATCGTCGCCGGGCTAGGTCTGATGGCCCGGCTCCTCAGCGGCGCCTGCGGCGCCGCATCGTCGCCGGGCTAGGCTTTTCGCTCGTGTCCCAGATCTCTCGCGACGAGGTCGCGCACCTGGCCCGGCTGTCCCGGCTGGCGCTGACCGATACCGAGCTGGATAGCTTCGCCGGCCAACTCGACGCCATCCTCAACCACGTCAGCCAGGTCCAGGCGGTCGACGTCAGCGGCGTGGAGGCCACCGACAACCCGCTCAAGGACGTCAACGTGATGCGCCCGGACGAGAAGGCGCCCTGCCTGACCCAGCAGGAGGCGCTCGCCTCGGCGCCCGAGGCCGTCGACGGCCGCTTCGCCGTCCCGCAGATCCTCGGGGACGTCGAGTGAGCGAGATCATCCGTCTGGACGCCGCCACGCTGGCCGCCAAGATCGCCGCCAGGGAGCTGACGTCGGCCGAGGTGACGCAGGCGTGCCTGGACCAGATCGCGGCCACCGACGACCGGTACCACGCCTTCCTGCACGTGGCGGCCGACGAGGCGCTATCGGCGGCGGCGGCCGTCGACAAGCAGATTGCCAACGCGGTGGCCACCGGCGAGCGGCTGCCCTCGACGCTGGCCGGTGTCCCGCTGGCGCTCAAGGACGTGTTCACCACCATCGACATGCCCACCACCTGCGGCTCCAAGATCCTGGAAGGCTGGCGTTCCCCCTACGACGCCACCGTCACGCTGCGGCTGCGCGCGGCCGGCATCCCGATCCTGGGCAAGACCAACATGGACGAGTTCGCGATGGGCTCCTCGACCGAGAACTCCGCCTACGGCCCCACCCGCAACCCGTGGAACGTCGAGCGGGTGCCGGGCGGCTCCGGCGGCGGCAGCGCGGCGGCCCTGGCCGCCTTCCAGGCGCCGCTGGCCATCGGCTCCGACACCGGCGGCTCCATCCGCCAGCCCGCCGCGCTGACCGCGACCGTCGGCGTCAAACCCACCTACGGCACGGTGTCCCGCTACGGGCTGGTGGCCTGCGCGTCGTCGCTGGACCAGGGCGGACCCTGCGCGCGCACCGTGCTCGACACCGCGCTGCTGCACCAGGTCATCGCCGGGCACGACAGCCGCGACTCCACCTCCGTGGCCGCCGAGATCCCCGACGTCGTCGGCGCCGCCAGGGCCGGGCAGGCCGGCGACCTGCGGGGCGTGCGCGTCGGGGTGGTCAAGCAGCTGCGCGGCGAGGGCTACCAGCCGGGGGTGCTCGCGTCGTTCCAGGCCGCCGTCGACCAGCTGACGGAGCTGGGCGCCGAGGTGAGCGAGGTCGACTGCCCGCACTTCGACTACGCCCTGGCCGCCTATTACCTGATCCTGCCGTCGGAGGTGTCGAGCAACCTGGCGCGCTTCGACGCGATGCGCTACGGCCTGCGGGTCGGCGACGACGGCACCCACAGCGCCGAGGAGGTGATGGCGCTGACCCGCGCCGCCGGTTTCGGCCCGGAGGTCAAGCGGCGCATCATGATCGGCACCTACGCGCTGTCGGCCGGCTACTACGACGCCTACTACAACCAGGCGCAGAAGGTGCGCACGCTGATCGCCCGCGACCTGGATGCGGCCTACGAATCCGTGGACGTCGTGGTGTCGCCGGCGACGCCGACCACCGCGTTCCCGCTGGGCGAGAAGGTCGACGACCCGCTGGCGATGTACCTGTTCGACCTGTGCACGCTGCCGCTGAACCTGGCCGGGCACTGCGGCATGTCGGTGCCCTCGGGGCTGTCGCCCGACGACGGCCTGCCGGTCGGCCTGCAGATCATGGCGCCCGCGCTGGCCGACGACCGCCTCTACCGGGTGGGCGCCGCCTACGAGGCCGCCCGCGGCCCGCTGTCCTCACCCGTCTGAGGACCCGGGTCGCGAGGATCGCACCGGCGCACACGTCACACTTCTATCGGTGGATAGAGTCGTTCCATTGTGAACTGGCGATCGCGCCGGGCCGCCCATGCACTCGCCGCCAGTGACGCGGCGAGCACCCCGGACAACACGCCCACCGAGATCCACATCCTGGCGTCGATACCGCCGACCGTCAACTGCCGCAGCCCATTCACCGCGTAGGTCATCGGATCGTAAGGGTGCAGGATCTGAAACGGCTTCGCCGTCGTCTCCACCGGGTACACGCCGCCCGAGGACACCAGCTGGAACATCAGGAACGCCAGCGTAACCACGCGGCCCACCGCGACGCCGAAAACCGCGTTGAACGCCTGGATCAGCGCCAGGAACGCCGCCACGATCAGGATCAGGAAGGCCACCATGCCCGCTGCGTACTCGGCGTGCAACCCGACGCCGAAGTGCACCACCGCATACATCAGCGCCACCTGGCACACCCCCAGCAACAAAGCCGGCCAATAGGAGGCCAGCACCACCCGTAATGCGCCCAGCCCGACGACGATGGCACGAGTTCGCAACGGGGTCAACAACATCCAGATGATCAGCGCGCCGATGAACAAGGCGAGCGGCAAGAAGAACGGCGCGAACCCGGTACCGAAAGTGGCGGCCTGATGGGTGAAATCCAGATTGACACCGACCGGATTCGCCAGGATCCGGGATACCCGGATGCGTTGCTGATCGGTCAGTGTCGATACGCGCTGGTCGGCCTCCCCGAGCCCGCCGGCCAGTTGCTGCGCGCCCGCGGCGAGTCGGTCGCTGCCGGCTGCCAGCTGCAGCAACCCACCGCGGAGCTTGTCGGCACCGGAATCGACGGCGGACGCACCGGTACGCAATGCGACAAGATCGGACCGCAGGCCGCCGTTGAGCGTCTGGTTTATCGCGGTGCGCAACCGGCTGTTGGGATCGGCCAAGTCGTTTTCCAGCTGTTGCGTTTTGCCGCGCAACTTGGCCAGGCCCTCGTCGGTGGCCGGGTCCATTTTGTTCGTGGCGAGCAGGCGCTGCGCGGCGTCGAGCCTGTCGCCGAGTCCCCGCACATTCGGGTCCGGGTTGGCGCGCAACCCGTCCACCACCTGGTTGACGATCCCGGCGGCTTGTTGGTAGTTGACGTTGAGCGCGGCAATCCGGTCGGTCAACTCCTTGATGCTGTCGCCCAGCCACGTCGCCGCGGTGCCGGCCTCGTTCACGTCGAGGTTCGACGCGGCGAGGTCGTCCAGCATTTTCAGCAGCGGGTCGGTCGCCTGCTGGATACCGTTTGACAGCTGCCGGGTGCCGCCGGCCAGCGTTGCCGCGCCGTCACGCGCGCCGGCAAGGTTTTTCGCCAGGGTTTGGGATCCATCCGCCAATTGGCCGGCGCTGTCGGACGCTTTCTTGACCTCGTCGGTGACCTGTGTCAGCGCCGTGCCGATGACCTGTTCGCCGACCTTGGCGCTGACCTGGTTGAGCACCTCCCGGGCGGCGTTTTGCCCCATCACCGATGCCAGGTAGTTGTTGGCATCGTTGAAGCGGAATTGGATCTCGGCCGCACGTGGGTGCGGACCCGCCGGCGATGCCACGGCGGCACTGAAGTCGCGCGGCAGGGTGATCGAGAAATAGTAGGTGCCGTCGGAAACCCCTTTTGCCGCTTGGCTTGCCGACGTCGGGTGCAGATCCAGGTGGCCGGACCGCAGCAGCGCTTCGGCCACCTGGTCACCGGCCCGCAGTTCACGGCCCGCCGCGATCGCGCCGCGATCCTCGTTGACCAACGCGACCGGGATCTTGTCGACCGCCGCGAACGGGTTCCAAAACGCCCACAGGTACATCGCCCCGTACAGCAGTGGCAGTGCGATGATCGTGATCAGCGCCAGGCGCGGCATGGTGCCGCGGGAGTAGCGCTTGAGGTCGGTGCCCAGCGACATTCCGGCAAGCATGATCAGTCGTCGCCTTTCTGCTGTTCGACCGGTTCCAGTTCGGCGGGTTGGTCGAGTCCCCGTTCTGCTAGCGGGATCTGCGCCCGAATGCCCAGACCATCCGGTACATCGTTGACAGTCGAGGTGATCACCGTCTGGTGCTCGCCCAGGTCGACCAGGCGGCGGACCAGGACCTCGCGGTCGCGGTTGCTGGTTACCTGGTCGACGCTGCCGACCACCAGCAGTGGCGGTCGGCCGGTATTGGCCAGCGCTATGCGCAGCAGCAACCCGTCCAGTTCATCGAGATGGTCGACGTATTGGCTGAGACGTGGCAACGGCAGTTGGCCAAATACCTTTCGGCACATGGCAATCAGCTCCTGTTCGCCGGCGCGGCGAACCAATCGGTACCACGGCGCGTCCCAGCGGGACTGCTCGGTGATCACATCGCGGACGGTGACCGACTCGAACACCGAGTCGAGTTGCTCGATGCCGGCCAACGCGGACACCGCGAAGATGTCCCGGGCCTTCCTGCGACCGAATACCTCGAGCGTTCCGGTCGTCGGTTTCATCCGGCCGGCCAGGCTCATCAGTAATGCGGTCCGTCCCGATCCGGCCGGCGCCGTCAGCACGGTGACTCCGCCCGCCTCGATGTCCAAGTCGAGCGGTCCGAAGACCGGACCCCACGGTCCGGCCTTCTGAATGCCGCGCGCGACGACCGCCGGCGCTTGCTGTTGCTGTTGCTGGGCTGTTTCCTCGTCTGACACGGAGGTTCCTCTCGGCGTGGCCCGACGGAGCCGTACAGATGGGTTTCGCTTCGAGTTCATCTAAGTAGATCAGACCGGCGCCGCGCATTGCGAAGACGCTCGGAGTGCCGAAGCCGGCAGTCTGGGTGTTTTTGCGTCTGCTCGCCCCACCTGGCGGGCCACGGTGCAAGATGAGGACATGCGGATCGGAGTTCTCACGGGGGGCGGCGACTGCCCCGGGCTCAACGCCGTGATCCGGGCGGTGGTGCGCACCTGCGACGCCCGGTACGGCTCCTCGGTGGTCGGATTCCAGGACGGGTGGCGCGGCCTGCTGGAGAACCGGCGCATCCAGCTGCAGAACGACGACCGCAACGACCGGCTGCTGGCCAAGGGGGGGACGATGCTGGGCACCGCCCGCGTGCACCCCGACAAGCTGCGGGCGGGACTGGACCAGATCAAGCAGACCCTCGACGACAACGGCATCGACGTGCTGATCCCCATCGGCGGCGAGGGCACCTTGACGGCCGCGCACTGGCTGTCGGAGGAGAACGTCCCAGTGGTCGGTGTGCCCAAGACCATCGACAACGACATCGACTGCACTGACGTCACTTTCGGCCACGACACCGCCCTGACGGTGGCCACCGAGGCCATCGACCGGCTGCACAGCACCGCCGAATCCCACCAGCGGGTGATGCTGGTCGAGGTGATGGGCAGGCACGCGGGCTGGATCGCGCTGAACGCCGGGCTGGCCTCCGGCGCGCACATGACGCTGATCCCCGAGCAGCCCTTCGACATCGAGGAGGTGTGCCGGCTGGTCAAACGCCGCTTCCAGCGCGGGGATTCGCACTTCATCTGCGTCGTGGCCGAGGGCGCCAAGCCCGTCGCGGGCTCGATCGCGTTGCGGGAGGGCGGGATCGACGAATTCGGGCACGAGCGTTTCACCGGGGTGGCCGCGCAGCTGGCCGTCGAGGTGGAAAAGCGGATCAACAAGGACGTCCGGGTGACGGTGCTGGGCCACGTGCAGCGGGGCGGCACCCCGACGGCCTACGACCGGGTGCTGGCCACCCGGTTCGGCGTCAACGCCGCCGACGCCGCGCACGCGGGCGAGTACGGCCAGATGGTGTCGCTGCGCGGGCAGGACATCGGGCGGGTGGCGCTGGCCGACGCGGTGCGCCAACTCAAGCTCGTGCCCGCCAGCCGCTACGACGACGCGGCGGCCTTCTTCGGCTGAGGCCGCACCGGTTCGGCGAACGCGCGGTGGCGCCGACCTGACGATCTCCTGAATTCGCCGCGAGATCGTGCTGTTCCCGCCGGTCGCGGTTTCCCGATCGGCCGCGAGCGGCTATACCGGAGTTATGAGCAACCGCGGTTCGATTCGCGGAGTCGTTCAGCAGCCCGCCGGATCGGCGGGGCCACCGGTCCCGCCGCACCGCCCGCCGGCCCCGCCCCGCCCGCGCGCCGCGCCCGCCCAGGCGTCGGCGACCGTCCCGCAGCCCTACCGTGGGGCCCGCGGCGCGCCGCCACCGGCCGGTGTGCCGACCCCGGCGCGTCCGGCCGCCCCGGCGTTCCGCCGCGAGGCGGTGGCGGGCGGGGCGTCGCTCGACGTCCTCGACGACCGCGCCGCCGAGACCCCACCGGGGTTCAACTGGCGGCGCCTGGTGCGGCGCGTCACCGGAATCGACCTCGGGCCGGGCAAACGCGCGGCGTACGAAGACGGCCTGCGCGAGCGCATCCGGACGCCGGTCGGCGGCGCATTCCCCATCGCCGTCCTCAACCTCAAGGGCGGCGTCGGCAAGACCTCGGTGGTCGAGGCGCTCGGCTCCACCTTCGCCCGCGTGCGAGACGACCACGTCGTCGCCGTCGACCTCGACGCCGGAAACCTCGTCGAGCGGCACGGCCGCCCTAACGCCCTGAGCATGGCGGAACTGCTCTCCGGCGGCGCGTTCACCCGATATCAGGACGTCCGCGCCCACACCTACATGAACAGTGTGGGGCTGGAAGCGCTCGGCCCGCCGGATCCCGCGCGCAGCGATTGGCGGCTCGGGCGCGCCGACGTCGTCACGGCCTTTTCGATCCTGCGCAAGCACTATTCGGTGGTGCTGGTGGACTGCGTCAAGTCCCTCAATTCGCCGGTGATGGACGCCGTGCTGCCCGAGTCGCGGGCCCTGGTGGTGGTGACCGGGGTGTCCATCGATGCCATACGCAAGACGAAGACCACGCTGGACTGGTTGGGCAACAACGGTTATCGGCGGTTGCTGAAATCGACGGTGCTCGCGATCAACCACGTCGCCAACGCCAGGGTGAACGACGCGGCGGTCAAGGAACTCGACGAGTTGTCGGCTCGGGTCGCCGCCGTGGTGGTGCTGCCGTTCGACCGTCATGTGCAGCAGGGCAAGGCGATCGCGCTGGACCGCCTCAGCGCGCAGAGCAGGCGCGCCTACCTGGAGTTGGCGGCCACGCTGGCCGACATGTTTCCTGGTGGGGGGACGGAGCGCGCGGCCCCGCAGCGCCACTAGGATCGACGCATGACCGTTGCTGCCGGCACCGAACTGCTGGATTACGACGACGTCGTCGCGCGCTTCGACCCGGTGCTCGGGCTCGAGGTGCACGTCGAGCTGTCCACCGCGACCAAGATGTTCTGCGGCTGCGCCACCGCCTTCGGCGCCGAGCCCAACACCCAGGTGTGCCCGGTCTGCCTGGGCCTGCCCGGCTCACTGCCGGTGCTCAACCGTGCCGCGGTGGAATCGGCGATCCGGATCGGGCTGGCCCTGAACTGCGAGATCGTGCCCTGGTGTCGCTTCGCGCGGAAGAACTACTTCTACCCGGACATGCCCAAGAACTACCAGATCTCGCAGTACGACGAGCCGATCGCCGTCAACGGCTACCTCGACGCGCCCCTGGAAGACGGCACCACCTGGCGGGTGGAGATCGAGCGCGCGCACATGGAGGAGGACACCGGAAAGCTGACCCACCTGGGCAGCGAGACCGGGCGCATCCACGGGGCGACGACGTCGCTCATCGACTACAACCGCGCCGGCGTGCCGCTGATCGAGATCGTCACCAAGCCGATCGTCGGGGCCGGGGCGCGCGCTCCCCAGATCGCCCGGGCGTACGTGACGGCGTTGCGAGACCTGTTGCGGGCGTTGGGAGTATCCGATGTCCGGATGGACCAGGGCTCGATGCGCTGCGACGCCAACGTGTCGCTGAAGCCGACGGGGGCGGCCGAGTTCGGCACCCGCACCGAGACCAAGAACGTCAACTCGCTGCGCAGCGTCGAGGTCGCCGTGCGTTACGAAATGCAGCGCCAGGGTGCGGTTCTGACCTCGGGTGGCCGAATCACCCAGGAAACCAGGCACTTTCACGAGGCGGGGTACACCAGCCCGGGCCGCGTCAAGGAGACCGCCGAGGACTATCGCTACTTCCCCGAGCCCGACCTGGAGCCCGTGGCGCCCAGCCGTGAGCTGGTCGAGCAGTTGCGGCAAACCATTCCCGAGCTGCCGTGGTTGAGCCGCAGGCGGATTCAGCAGGAGTGGGGTGTGTCCGACGAGGTGATGCGCGACCTCGTCAACGCCGGAGCCGTCGAATTGGTCATGGCGACCGTCGAGCACGGCGCGTCCAGCGAGTCCGCGCGCGCGTGGTGGGGCAACTTCCTGGTGCAGAAGGCAAACGAGGCCGGCGTGTCCCTCGACGAGCTCGCCGTCACGCCGGCCCAGGTCGCCGCCGTGGTGGCGCTGGTCGACGAGGGAAAGCTGTCCAACAAGCTGGCCCGCCAGGTCGTGGAGGGGGTGCTGGCCGGCGAAGGCGAACCCGAGCAGGTGATGACCGACCGGGGTCTGGTGCTGGTCCGCGACGACTCCGTGACGCAGGCCGCCGTCGACGAGGCTCTGGCCGCCAATCCCGATGTGGCCGAGAAGATCCGCGGTGGCAAGGTGGCCGCGGCGGGCGCCATCGTCGGTGCGGTCATGAAAGCCACCCGCGGACAGGCCGACGCGGCGCGGGTGCGCGAACTCGTCCTGGCCGCCTGCGGGCAGGGGTAACGGCCCGGCGGGCGCCGTGGCGCGAACCATCACCGGAAAAGCCTGGCCAACACCCGTCGCGCGCATCCATGATGTTCACGTGGTGGACGAATCGTTCGAAGATCTCATGGCGATGCTGGACCACCCGGTGTTCGTGGTGACGACCCACGACGAGGGCCAGCCCTCGGGTTGCCTGGTCAGCTTCGCCAACCAGGCCAGCGTGGACCCGCCGGGATTCCTGGTCGGCATCGCCAGGAAAAGCCACGGCTTCGAAGCCGCGAGCCGTTCGCAGCACCTGGCCGTGCACGTCCTGTCGCGGCAGCACCGTGGGATCGCCGAACTGTTCGGCGACCAAAACCGGCCGAGGTTCAACGTATTCGATCGCTGCGCGTGGCGCGCCGGCCCTCAGGGGATGCCGATCCTCGACGTCGCGATCGCCTGGTTCGTCGGCAGGACGGTGGGCCGGCAGGGAGTCGGCGACCACCTGATGTGCTTGCTGGCGCCCGTCGCGACCTGGGCCCCCGAGACCTCCGAGGACCCGCTGTACCTCTCCGACCTCGACGACGACGCCCCCGGGCAGGAGACCTCGCACCGGCTTTTCGACAGGGCACCGACCGAGGTGACCCGCCGCTACGGCGTCAGGTTCACACTCGGCGGGCTGTGATCGCGCTACGTCTTGTCGTCGTTGCTGCGCGGGAAGCCGCCGCCCTGCGGGAACAGCGGGAAGACGACGTCGTCGAGCTTCTCGGCATCCCCGGCGGTCCTGTTGACCGTCGCGCCCCACACGTTGCCGTCGGGTGACATCTTCAGGGCCCAGGCGTGGGCATGGGTGTCCTTGCGCACGACGTCGGGTTCGCCGGTGACCGCACCCGTCTTGGGGTCGAGCCGGACCGCTTCCGTCAGCTTGGGGTTGATCAGGTTGATCAGCACCGTGCCGTCCATCGCCGCGCAGCCGGCCACCCCGGGCTTGTCCGGCCACGTCCACACCGTGGAGACCTCCGAGGTCTTGGTGATGCGCTGCAGGCGGTCCTCGGTGGGGGTGCGGTCGGCGACGTAGAGCGAACCGTCGACGGGGTCGATGCACAGGCCGCCGCCCGAGCCGATGCCCGACAGCGCCGTCGTCGGCGGCGCCTGCCCGATGGTGGTCGGCTGCTCGATGCGCAGCACCTTGCCGGCCAGCGAATTGGGGTCGGCGGCCATCGCCGGGTTGCCCGCGTCGCCGGTCAGCACGACCAGGGTGGTGGGGCTGGTGAAGACCAGCGCCCCCATGTTCCCGATCGCGCCCTTGGGGATGCCGGTCAGGATGTCCTTGGGGATGTCGCCGTCGGCGATGCGGATCACCCGGTTGTCGGTGGGCGTGGTGATGTAGGCGTACATCAGGCGGTCCTGGCTGTAGGTCGGCGACAGCACGATGTCCATCAGGCCGCCGTCCCCGGACGGGTCGACCGGGATCACCGTCTTCACCTTCGGTTCGGCGCTGACCGAGATTTCCTTGACCGCGCCGGTGAGGCGTTCGGCGACCAATGCGGTCTTGCTGTCCGTGCCCATGATCAGGCCGCTGGTGCTGCCCAGGCAGCCCTGCATCACCCCCGGGGCCGGGCACTCCTTGGGGAACGGCGTGGGCGGCAGCGGCGGCGGCGGGGGAGGCGTCGAGCTGGGCTGGGGCTTGAGCTCGGGGTTGGTGGTGAAGGGCTGGGACTGGGCGTCGTTGAACCGTGCGCAACCGCTCGACACCAGCACAACCGCGGAAAGCGCGGCGAGCCCGCCCCGAACCCAGCGCCCTGAACGCCGTAGTCGCATGACCGACAGGCTACGGACCCGACGGCGGCCGCCGCCACACGCCCGCGCACGACGGCCGTTGCGAGCGCACAAATCGGGCGATTCGGGGCCGACATGGACCGTTTCGGCGGTATAAGTGCCGATTGTCTGGCGAAAGGGCCGCTCAAATCCCCAATTCAGGCATAAATGCCCTTACCCTGACACGCGTGACCAGTCAATCGCATGACGCACCGTGGCAGCGGCCGGACCCGTCCCCGGAGCCGACCCCGGTGCGCCCCGCCTCGGCACGCTTGGTCGACCCCGAAGACGACCTGACGCCGGCCGGGTATCCGGGTGACTTCGGAACCACCACCGTCATCCCGTACGCCGACCCCAACCAGACGGGTGGTCACGGCGCCCCGGCCTACAACCTCCTCGACAACCAGGAGCCGTTGCCCTACGTCCAGCCCCAGACGCCGGCCCGGCCCGCCGCCGTCGAACCCGCCCACGTCGATGCCGACGACGACGACGAGCACCAGTACGCGGTGGGCCGGCGCGGCACCCAGCACCTGGGCCTGCTGATCCTGCGCGTCGGCCTCGGGGTGGTGCTGGGCGCACACGGACTGCAGAAGCTGTTCGGCTGGTGGGGCGGCTCGGGCGTCACGGCGTTCAGGAACTCGCTGTCCGACGTCGGCTACCAGCACGCCGACATCCTGGCCTACGTCAGCGCCGGCGGCGAGGTCGTCGCGGGGGTGCTGCTGGTGCTGGGGTTGTTCACCCCGATCGCCGCGGCGGGCGCGCTCGCCTTCCTGATCAACGGCTTGCTGGCCACCGTGTCGGCGCGGCCGCATGCCCATACCCTTTCGTATTTCCTGCCCGACGGGCACGAGTACCAGATCACGCTGATCGTGATGGCCGTGGCGGTGATCCTGTGCGGACCGGGCCGCTACGGCCTCGACGCCGGACGGGGCTGGGCCCATCGGCCCTTCATCGGTTCGTTCGTCGCCCTGCTGGCCGGCATCGCCGCCGGCATCGGGGTGTGGGTGCTGCTCAACGGCATCAATCCGATCGCCTGAAACACCTACTGATAGGGGTTGGGCACCCGTCCGGAGCTGGCCTCGGTCAGTTTGGGCAGCGTGGCGAAGTCGACCGCGGGCAGGCGCAGTTCGGCCCCGCTGTCGAGGTGGGCGCGGGCCCAGGACCCCCGGTGGAAGCGCAGCCCGTCGATCTCCTCCCATCGCACCGTCCGGCTGCCCAGCAGCGTCCGGACGGTGACTCCCCGGTCGTCGGCCACGGTCCGCAGCCGCACGATCAGCGCCGACAGCAGCACCGGGATGGTCAGCAACGGCGCCGACGGCGGCCAGGCCAGCACCGGGATCAGCAACCCGAGGGCGAAGAATCCCACGGCCAGGTGCGCGATCGGCGAAATCCTGATCACCACGGGGGTCTGGGACGACGATGCAGTAGCCACCCCCGCATCATCCCACCGCGGCTGTGCGGGCGACCCCGTCCCGGGTGTGCACGCCCCGGCTGGCCCCGGATTTGACGGCTGAGCAGTGCGAAGGCTAACGTCGGGCGTTATGGATACCGCCGGAAAGCCCGGGATGCTCGTAGTAATCGGTCGGCGCGTTGGGGCCTGACCAGCTTTTCGGCATTTGAAGCGATCCAGCACCAACGCGCAACCCTCGTGCAGCAGCTGAGCTGACGGGGGTTTTTTCTTGCCCACAGCGAGACCCCAGAGTGAATAAGGACCAAACGACAGTGAGCGCTCCCACCAGGCCGCACACCCCGCAGCCACCCAGCGCGGCCGACATCGCCTCGGACGCGGTCAAGCCCGCCGCAAAGCCCCCCGCCGTCGGATCGAAAGGTGTTGCGCCGCAGCGACTCACCGGCGCACAGTCGGTCATCCGGTCACTGGAGGAACTCGGCGTCGAGGTCATCTTCGGAATTCCCGGCGGCGCCGTGCTTCCCGTGTACGACCCGCTGTTCGACTCCAAGAAGCTGCGCCACGTGCTGGTGCGCCACGAGCAGGGTGCCGGGCATGCCGCCAGCGGCTACGCGCACGCCACCGGCAAGGTCGGGGTGTGCATGGCGACCTCGGGTCCGGGCGCGACCAACCTGGTGACCCCGCTGGCCGACGCGCAGATGGACTCGATCCCCGTGGTCGCCATCACCGGGCAGGTCGGGCGTTCGCTGATCGGGACCGACGCGTTCCAGGAGGCCGACATATCCGGCATCACGATGCCGATCACCAAGCACAACTTCCTGGTCCGCTCGGGTGACGAGATCCCGCAGGTGATCGCCGAGGCGTTCCACATCGCCGCGACCGGGCGTCCCGGCGCGGTGCTCGTGGACATCCCCAAGGACGTGCTGCAGGGCCCGTGCACGTTCAGCTGGCCGCCTCGCATGGACCTGCCCGGCTACAAGCCCAACACCAAACCGCACAGCCGGCAGATCCGGGAGGCCGCCAAGCTGATCGCGGCCGCCCGCAAGCCGGTGCTCTACGTGGGCGGCGGCGTCATCCGCGGCGAGGCGACCGAGCAGCTGCGCGAGCTGGCCGAGCTGACCGGCATCCCGGTCGTCACCACGCTGATGGCCCGCGGCGCCTTCCCGGACAGCCACCGCCAGCACCTGGGCATGCCGGGCATGCACGGCACGGTCGCGGCGGTGGCGGGGCTGCAGCGCTCCGACCTGCTGATCGCGCTGGGCACCCGGTTCGACGACCGGGTCACCGGCAAGCTGGACACCTTCGCGCCGGAGGCCAAGGTCATCCACGCCGACATCGACCCGGCCGAGATCGGCAAGAACCGGCACGCCGACGTGCCGATCGTCGGCGACGTCAAGGCGGTCATCACCGAGCTGATCGCGATGCTGCGCCATCACGGCGTCGCCGGCAAGATCGACATGACCGACTGGTGGGCCTACCTGGACGACGTCAAGTCGACCTACCCGCTGAGCTACGGCCCGCAGAGCGACGGCAGCCTGAGCCCGGAACTCGTGATCGAGAAGCTGGGCGAGATCGCCGGTCCCGACGCGGTGTACGTCGCCGGCGTCGGTCAGCACCAGATGTGGGCGGCGCAGTTCATCTCGTATGAGAAGCCGCGCACCTGGCTCAACTCCGGGGGGCTGGGCACCATGGGGTTCGCCGTCCCGGCGGCCATGGGCGCCAAGATCGCCCGCCCCGACGCCGAGGTCTGGGCGATCGACGGCGACGGCTGCTTCCAGATGACCAACCAGGAACTGGCCACCTGCGCGATCGAGGGTGTGCCGATCAAGGTGGCGCTGATCAACAACGGCAACCTGGGTATGGTGCGCCAGTGGCAGACCCTGTTCTACGAGGAGCGGTACTCGCAGACCGACCTGGCAACCCACTCGCATCGCATCCCGGACTTCGTCAAGCTGGCAGAGGCGCTGGGCTGCGTCGGATTCCGTTGCGAGCATGCCGAAGACGTGGCGGACGTCATCGCCCGGGCGCGCGAGATCAACGACCGCCCGGTGGTGATCGACTTCATCGTCGGCGCCGATGCCCAGGTGTGGCCGATGGTGGCCGCCGGCACCAGCAACGACGAGATCCAGGCGGCCCGCGGCATCCGGCCGCTGTTCGACGACGAAAGCGAGGGGCACGCCTGATGAACCTCACCTCACACACGTTGTCGGTGCTGGTGGAAGACAAACCCGGTGTGCTCGCCCGCATCGCGGCGCTGTTCTCCCGGCGCGGATTCAACATCGAGTCGCTGGCCGTCGGCCCGGCCGAGCAGAAGGACATGTCGCGGATGACGATCGTGGTCTCCGCCGAGGAGACCCCGCTCGAGCAGGTGACCAAGCAGCTCAACAAGCTGATCAACGTCATCAAGATCGTCGAGCTCGACGATGACAACGCGGTGTCGCGCGAGCTGGCGCTGATCAAGGTGCGCGCCGACGCCGGCACCCGCAGCCAGGTGATCGAGGCGGTGAACCTGTTCCGCGCCAAGGTGATCGACGTGTCGCCGGAGGCGCTGACCATCGAGGCCACCGGCAACCGCGGCAAGATCGAGGCGCTGCTGCGGGTGCTGGAGCCGTTCGGTGTCCGCGAGATCGTCCAGTCCGGAGTGGTGGCGTTGTCGCGCGGTCCGCGCGGCATGGGCACCAAGTAGATTTCAGCTGTTGCGAACGAGAAGGAGATAGGGAACGTGCCATCCGAGGCATTGGAGATGTTCTACGACGACGACGCAGACCTGTCGATCATCCAGGGCCGCAAGGTCGGTGTGATCGGCTACGGCAGCCAGGGGCACGCCCACGCGCTGAGCCTGCGCGACTCCGGCGTGCAGGTGAAGGTGGGCCTCAAGGAGGGTTCGAAGTCCCGGGCGAAGGTCTCCGAGCAGGGCCTGGAGGTCGACACCCCCGCCGAGGTCGCCAAGTGGGCCGACGTGATCATGCTGCTCGCGCCCGACACCGCGCAGGCCGAGATCTTCACCAACGACATCGAACCCAACCTCAAAGACGGCGACGCGCTGTTCTTCGGGCACGGGCTCAACATCCACTTCGGGCTGATCAAGCCCCCGGCCGAGGTCACCATCGCGATGGTCGCTCCGAAGGGGCCGGGTCACCTGGTGCGCCGGCAGTTCGTCGACGGCAAGGGCGTGCCGTGCCTGATCGCCGTCGACCAGGACCCCACCGGAAAGGGCCAGGCGCTGGCGCTGTCCTACGCCAAGGGCATCGGCGGCACCCGCGCGGGCGTCATCAAGACCACCTTCAAAGACGAGACCGAAACCGACCTCTTCGGCGAGCAGGCCGTGTTGTGCGGTGGCACAGAGGAATTGGTGAAGACCGGCTTCGACGTGATGGTGGAGGCAGGATACCCGCCGGAGATGGCGTACTTCGAGGTGCTGCACGAGCTCAAGCTGATCGTCGACCTGATGTACGAGGGTGGCATCGCCCGGATGAACTACTCGGTGTCCGACACGGCCGAGTTCGGCGGGTACCTGTCGGGCCCGCGCGTCATCGACGCCGGCACCAAGGAGCGGATGCGCGAGATCCTGCGCGACATTCAGGACGGCAGCTTCGTCAAGAAGCTGGTCGCCAACGTCGAGGGCGGCAACAAGCAGCTCGAGGAACTGCGCAAGCGGAACGCCGAGCATCCCATCGAGGTCACCGGCAAGAAGTTGCGCGAGCTGATGAGCTGGGTGGACCGCCCGATCACCGAGACGGCCTAGCCCCGGGGCCGCTGCGCCGACGCGAGCCGCCCTGCGACCGCCACCACCCGGCGGGCCAGGTGGTCGAGGGCGTTCGCGGTGGTCTCGTCGATGATCTCGATGTTGTCGTGGGTGGAGACCAGGCTCACCCCGTAGGGGTTGCCGTCGACGAACTTGGACGGATCGGTGTATCCCGGTGGCACGATGATGCCGCCGAAATGCATCAGCGTGAGGTAGAGGGTGACCAGCGTGGTCTCCTGCCCGCCGTGCAGGGTGTTCGACGACGTGAAGGCCGCATACACCTTGTCGGCCAGCTTGCCCTGTGCCCACAGCCCGCCCAGCGAGTCGAGGAAGGCGCGCAATTGCGCTGCGGGGGAGCCGAAGCGGGTCGGTGAACCGAAGATCACCGCATCGGCCCACACGATGTCGTCGCCGGTGGCCGCGGGAAGATCCTTGGTCGCTTCGTAGTTCGCTGTCCAGGCCGGGTTGTGGGCAAACGATTCCGGGTCGTGGGTCTCGACGACGTGGCGCACCCGGACCTCGGCGCCGGCGGACTCGGCCGCGGCGGCGACGCGGCGGGCCATCGTGGTGCCGTGCCCGGTGGCCGAGTAGTAGATGACTGCGAGTCTGGTCACCGCAACAGCATAGGCACGAGGGTGGCCCCGGCAACATGCCGTCGCGAAAGGTATTGGCGCCGCATGTAAGCCATTGGGTGTGGGCGTCACGCGCGACGATGCGCCGACCGTCCGCCGCCGGTGAAAACCGCAGCCGATAGGCTGGCCGCGTGAACCTGCCTGTTGTATTGATCGCCGACAAACTCGCCCAATCCACCGTCGCCGCGCTCGGGGACCAGGTCGAGGTGCGCTGGGTGGACGGGCCCGACCGGGAGAAGCTGTTGGCCGCGGTGGGGGAGGCCGACGCGCTGCTGGTGCGCTCGGCCACCACGGTCGACGCCGAGGTGCTGGCGGCGGCCCCCAAGCTGAAGATCGTGGCCCGCGCCGGGGTGGGGCTGGACAACGTCGACGTCGATGCCGCCACCGAGCGCGGGGTGCTGGTGGTCAACGCCCCGACGTCCAACATCCACAGCGCCGCCGAGCACGCCATGGCCCTGCTGCTGGCCGCGGCCCGCCAGATCCCGGCCGCCGACGCCTCCCTGCGCGCCCACACCTGGAAGCGGTCGTCGTTCTCCGGCACCGAGATTCTCGGCAAGACCGCCGGCATCGTCGGGCTGGGCCGGATCGGGCAACTGGTCGCCCAACGGCTCGCGGCCTTCGGGGCGCACCTGGTCGCCTACGACCCCTACGTGTCGGCGGCCCGCGCCGCGCAGTTGGGCATCGAACTGCTGTCGCTGGACGACCTGCTGGCCCGCGCCGACTTCATCTCGGTGCACCTGCCCAAGACGCCCGAGACGGCGGGGCTGATCGGCAAGGAGGCGCTGGCCAAGACCAAGCCGGGTGTCATCATCGTCAACGCCGCGCGCGGCGGCCTGGTGGACGAGGCCGCGCTCGCCGAGGCCATCGTCAGCGGCCACGTCCGCGGCGCCGGGCTCGACGTCTTCGCCAAGGAGCCGTGCACCGAGAGCCCGCTGTTCGAGCTGCCGCAGGTGGTGGTGACGCCGCACCTGGGCGCGTCCACGGCCGAGGCCCAGGATCGGGCCGGCACCGACGTCGCGGCGAGCGTCAAGCTGGCGCTGGCCGGGGAGTTCGTCCCCGACGCGGTCAACGTCGGCGGCGGCGCGGTCAACGAGGAGGTCGCGCCCTGGCTGGACCTGGTGCGCAAGCTGGGGGTGCTGGCCGCCGCCCTGTCCAGCGGCCTGCCGGCGTCGGTGTCGGTGCAGGTGCGCGGCGAGCTGGCCGCCGAAGACGTCGACGTGCTGCGGCTTTCGGCGCTGCGCGGGTTGTTCTCGGCGGTCATCGAGGACACCGTGACGTTCGTCAACGCGCCCGCGCTGGCCGAGGAACGCGGCGTGACCGCCGAGATCACGAAGGCCTCGGAGAGCCCCAACCACCGCAGCCTCGTCGACGTGCGGGCGGTCGGCCCGGACGGCTCGACCGTCAACGTGGCCGGCACGCTCTCGGGCCCGCTGCTGACCGAGAAGATCGTGCAGATCAACGGCCGCAACTTCGACCTGCGCGCCGAGGGCACCAACCTGGTGATCAACTACGTCGACCAGCCCGGGGCGCTGGGCAAGATCGGCACCCTGCTCGGTGGCGCCGGGGTGAACATCCAGGCCGCGCAGCTCTCCGAGGACGCCGAGGGGCCGGGAGCGACCATCCTGCTGCGGCTGGACCGGGACGTCCCCGCGGAGGTGCGCTCGGCGATCGCGGCCGCCGTGACCGCCAACAAACTCGAAGTGGTCGACCTGTCGTGAGGCGCGCATGAAGCTCGCCGTCATCGCCGGCGACGGGATCGGTCCCGAGGTGGTGGACGAGGCGGTCAAGGTGCTCGACGCGGTCCTGCCCGGCGTGCAGAAGACCGACTACGACCTGGGTGCCCGGCGTTATCACGCCACCGGCGAACTGCTGCCGGAATCGGTGCTGGCCGAACTGCGCCAGCACGACGCCATCCTGCTCGGGGCGATCGGCGACCCGTCGGTGCCCAGCGGCGTGCTGGAGCGGGGGCTGTTGCTGCGCATGCGCTTCGAGCTCGACCACCACGTCAACCTGCGGCCGTCCCGGCTCTTTCCGGGCGTGCGCAGCCCGCTCGCCGGAAACCCGCAGATCGATTTCGTGGTGGTGCGCGAGGGAACCGAGGGGCCCTACACCGGCACCGGCGGCGCGATCCGCGCCGGAACGCCCCACGAGGTGGCCACCGAGGTGAGCCTGAACACCGCGTTCGGGGTGCGTCGCGTCGTCGTCGACGCGTTCGAACGCGCCCGGCGGCGGCGCAAGCACCTCACGCTGGTGCACAAGACCAACGTGCTGGCGTTCGCCGGCAAGTTGTGGTCGCGGATCGTGGCCGAGGTCGGCGCGGAATACCCCGACGTGGAGGTGGCCTATCTACACGTCGACGCCGCCACCATCTTCCTGGTCACCGATCCGGGGCGCTTCGACGTGATCGTCACCGACAACCTGTTCGGCGACATCATCACCGACCTGGCCGCGGCGGTGTGCGGCGGAATCGGCCTGGCGGCCAGCGGAAACATCGACGCCACCCGCGCCAACCCGTCGATGTTCGAGCCCGTGCACGGTAGCGCGCCGGACATCGCCGGGCAGGGGATCGCGGACCCGACCGCGGCGATCATGTCGGTGGCGCTGCTGCTGGCCCACCTGGGGGAGAACGACGCTGCCCTCAGAGTCGATCGGGCCGTCGCGGCCTATCTGTCGACCCGCGGGAACGAACGGCGCTCCACCGGCGAAGTCGGCGAACGGATTGCCGCCGCGCTCTAGGCTCCAGCCCGGGCGGGAGGAGGCGTACAGGCACCAACGGCACCGCCAGCAACGGGAACACGCCACACAGGGCCCAGGCGACGGGATACTTCGACGCCGTGATCAGCGCACCGAACATCGGTGGCGCGGCGGCCGCCATCAGCCGCTGCGTGGTGTTCTGGATGCCCAGGGCGCGGCCGCTCCAGAACGGCCCGGCGAACTCGGTGATCGCGGTCGCCTCCAGCCCGTTGTCGAGCACCGCGAGCACCGAGATGGCGATCATGAGCGGCACCTGGTAGGCCGAGTTCAGGTGATCGGCCCACGTGAGCAGGAACAGGGTCACCGCGGCCGCACCGGCGATGATGCGGACCGGCCGCATCCGTGAGCCGATCCGGTCCGACCAGCGGCCCACCATGATGCGGCCCGCGGCGCCCAGGAGCTGCGAGACGGTGACCATGGCGCCGGCGCCCGCGATGGACCAGTGCAGGTTGTTGATCAGCCACACCAGCATGAACGTCACGGTGACCGTCTGCGGCATCATCAGCAGACCGGCCACCGCGTGGATGCGCGGCAGCATCAGCGACCCCCGGTAGGGGCTGACCAACTCCTGATCGGTGGCCGCCTGCCGGGACTTTCGCGGCGGGTCGACGATCCCGATGGCCGCGGCCACCGCAGCCATCGTGCACGCGAAGGCCGGGAACATCAGGCCCGATCGCGGGCCGTGTTCGGCGAGCTCGGGAATCACCATCGCGCCCAAGGCGATTCCCAGCGGCTGAGCGGTTTGGCGGATGCCCATGGCCAGGCCGCGCTGGTGCGGCGGGAACCACGCGGACACCAGCCGTCCGCCGGCGCTGTTGCAGCTCGCGGCGGCCATGCCGCCGAGGAACAGGTACATGCCGGTCAAGAACATCGAATGAACCGACGCCGCGGAATAACCCGCCAGCGCCGTCAGCGCCGAACCCGCGGTCAGCACGATGCGCTCGCCGACGCGGTCCAGCACGTAGCCCCAGAGCACCAGCGTGACGACCATGCCCCAGCTGGGCATCGACGACAGCAGACTCGCCTCGGTCAGCGGGATCCCATAGGCAGCCTGCAGCGACGGGATCAAAAAGGCGATGCCGTTGATGAACAGGAACGAACTCGCCGTCACCCCCAGAGAAATGGCCATGATCGACCATCGGGCGCCTGCACTGAGTTGGCCCGTAGACCCCGGCTCGGTCGGCATCTGCCCATGGTTACACACGCGGCTGGGACGTCTCCGAAAGCGCAGGCCCGAGGGCGCGCCACGCCCGGCTGCGCCGCGCTCGCGATCGTCACTAGGCTCAAGCGAATGCGCCTTGGTCGAATCGCCAGCCCCGACGGCGTCGCCTTCGTCAGCATCGAGGGTGACCCCGACGACCCCGCCGGAATGATTGTCCGCGAGATCGCCGAGCACCCGTTCGGCACGCCGACCTTCACCGGCCGGTCGTGGCCGCTGGCCGACGTCCGGCTGCTGGCGCCGATCCTGGCCAGCAAGGTGGTCTGCGTCGGCAAGAACTACGCCGACCACGTCGCGGAGATGAGCAACATGACCGGCCCCGCGCCGGCAAACCCGGTGATCTTTCTCAAGCCCAGCACGGCGATCATCGGACCGAACGTGCCGATTCGCCTGCCGGCCAACGCATCACCGGTGCACTTCGAGGGCGAGTTGGCGGTGGTCATCGGCCGGGCCTGCAAGGACGTCCCGGCCGCCAAGGCCGCCGAGAACATTCTCGGCTACACCATCGGAAACGACGTCTCGGCGCGCGACCAGCAGCAGGCCGACGGCCAGTGGACCCGGGCCAAGGGGCACGACACCTTCTGCCCGATCGGGCCCTGGATCGTCACCGATCTCACACCGCTGGACCCGGCCGACCTCGAACTGCGCACCGAGGTCAACGGGGAGACCAAGCAACACAGCCGAACCTCGCTGATGATCCATGACATCGGCGCCACCGTGGAATGGATCTCGGCCGTGATGACGTTGCTGCCCGGCGACCTGATCCTCACCGGGACGCCCGCGGGTGTGGGTCCCATCGAGGACGGCGACACCGTCTCGGTCACCATCGAGGGAATCGGCACGCTGAGCAATCCCGTAGTCCGCAAAGGAAAGTCGTGACCTCCACCACCAACGTCCGCGTCCGGTTCTGCCCGTCGCCCACCGGCACCCCGCATGTCGGGATGGTCCGCACCGCCCTGTTCAACTGGGCCTATGCCCGACACACCGGCGGCACCTTCGTGTTTCGCATCGAGGACACCGACGCCCAGCGCGACACCGAGGAGAGCTATCTGGCGCTGCTCGACGCGCTGCGCTGGCTCGGCCTCGACTGGGACGAGGGGCCCGAGGTCGGCGGCCCCTACGGGCCCTACCGGCAGTCGCAGCGCAAGGACATCTACCGCGACGTGGTGGCCCGGTTGCTCGAAGCTGGTGAGGCCTATTACGCCTTCTCCACGCCGGAGGAGGTCGAGGCGCGGCACATCGCCGCCGGCCGCAACCCCAAGCTCGGCTACGACAATTTCGACCGGCAGCTGAGCGACGCGCAGCGCTCGGCGTTCCTGGCCGAGGGCCGTAAGCCCGTGGTGCGCCTGCGGATGCCCGACGAGGACCTGCGCTGGCACGACCTGGTGCGTGGGCCCACCGCCTTCGCGGCGGGCAGCGTGCCCGATTTCGCGCTGACCCGCGCCAGCGGAGATCCCTTGTACACCTTGGTCAACCCGTGCGACGACGCGCTGATGAAGATCACCCATGTGCTGCGGGGGGAGGACCTGCTGCCCTCGACGCCCCGTCAGCTCGCGCTCTATCGGGCGCTGATCCGCATCGGCGTCGCCGAGCGGACCCCGGAATTCGCGCACCTGCCAACCGTGTTGGGGGAGGGGACCAAGAAGCTCTCCAAGCGTGACCCGGAGTCGAACCTGTTCACCCACCGGGAGCGGGGTTTCATCCCCGAGGGGCTGCTGAACTACCTGGCGCTGCTCGGCTGGGCGATCGCCGACGACCACGACCTGTTCAGCCTCGAGGAGATGGTCGCCGCGTTCGACGTCGTCGACGTCAACTCCAACCCGGCCCGTTTCGACCAGAAGAAGGCCGACGCGCTGAACGCCGAGCACATCCGGATGCTCGACCCCGACGACTTCACCGCCCGGCTGCGCGACTACTTCGGCGCGCACGGCCGTCGCACCGGCCTGGACGACGCCGGTTTCGCCGCGGCGGCCCGGCTGGTGCAGACCCGCATCGTGGTCCTCGGCGACGCCTGGGAGCTGCTGAAGTTTTTCAACGACGACGAATACGCCCTCGACCCCAAGGCCGCCGCCAAAGAGCTCGGCCCGGACGCCGACGCGGTGCTGGACGCGGCCCTGGCCGCGCTGGACGGGGTGCCGGAGTGGACGGCGACGCACATCGAGGACGCGCTCAAAGGCGCGCTCATCGAGGGGCTGGGGCTCAAACCGCGCAAGGCGTTCGGCCCGATCCGGGTGGCCGCCACCGGAGCGACGGTCAGCCCGCCGCTGTTCGAGTCGCTGGAGCTGCTCGGCCGCGACCGCAGCCTGCTGCGCCTGCGGGGCGCGCGCACCGGATAGGTAGGAACGACGGGCGTGCGGAATGCGCCCGAAGTCTTTGGTAGTCTGCACTGCGGTTCACAAAGGCCGACAACAGCTGGCAACGGCGGTTCCGCGGGGTGGCTTGCGCCGCCCGTGATCGCTCCGACCAGCGGTTTCAGGCCGACAGTGGGGTATGGTGTAATTGGCAACACAGCTGATTCTGGTTCAGCCATTCTAGGTTCGAGTCCTGGTACCCCAGCAAAAGATGCCAGCAGAAGATGCGAGCAAAACCTGCTCACCGCAAGCGATTAGGTGGGCTTAGCCGGGTGAGCTATGCTGGCAGCTCGGATCGGTTCTGGCCCCGTCGTCTAGCGGCCTAGGACGCCGCCCTCTCACGGCGGTAGCGTGGGTTCGAATCCCATCGGGGCTACAAAAACCGTTCACCGGTCACTCGCCGGCCGATCCCAGCACGGCCGGTGCGGTGGAACCGCCCACCGGCATGTGCGGCAGGCCGAGCTTGCGGTGGTCCCACGAGCGGGCGCGGCGGGGGACGACGCGCACGCACACCCGCTTGTTCATCATCTGCTCGACGAACGGCTTCATCTCGTCGGTGTAGGGGCCGGTGTAGCGCTCCCACACGCTGACCCCCACGCGGTGGGAGACCTCGGGGTCGTCGATGATCTCCGCCACACCCTCGAAGGAGACGCCGCGCAGGGTGTCGTAGGGTGCCCGTCCTCGATCAGGAAGCTGACCCGCGGATCCCGCCGTAGGTTGACCGCCTTCTGCGACTTGGCTTTGGTCTCCAGCCAGATCTCGCCGTCGACGACGGCGTACCACATGGCGGTCAGGTGCGGCTGGCCGTCGGAGCCGACGGTGGCCAGCGTGCCGGTGCGGCTCTTGACGACGAAGTCGGCGATCTCGTCCTCGGACATGACGATGCTCGCGCGCTGATTGGTTCCCATGGGTAGTCAGTCTGGCAGGCGCCGCCCGCGCAACCCGCTGCGAGTCCGCACTCGGCGATTCAGAGCCGACGGGTCATCGCCTCGGCGGCCGCCAGCAGGTCGGCGGCCCAGCGCACCCCGGGGCGCCGCCCGATCCGGTCGATCGGCCCGGACACCGATATCGCGGCGACGACGACCCCGCGGCCGTCGCGCACTGGAGCCGACACGCTGGCCACCCCCGGCTCCCGCTCGGCGACGCTCTGCGCCCAGCCGCGCCGGCGCACCTCGGCCAGTGTCCGGTCGGTGAATTTCGCCATCGGCAGAACGGACTTCTGGGTCGCCGCGTCGCTATGGGCTAGTAGAACTTTGGCCCCCGATCCCGCCGTCATCGGCAACCGCGCCCCGACCGGGACCGTATCGCGAAGGCCGGCAGCCGGTTCCAGAGCGGCCACGCAGACGCGCGAGGTGCCCTCGCGGCGGTACAGCTGGACGCTTTCGCCGGTGGTCTCGCGCAGTTCGGGGAGCACGGCCGCGCCGGCGGCCAGCAGGGGATCGTGCACGCGGGTCGCCAGTTCGCTGACCGCGGGTCCCAGGCACCAGCGCCCGTCGTCGTCGCGTGCCACAAGGCGGTGCACTTCGAGGGCAGCCGCCAGCCGGTACGCGGTGGCCCGGGGCAGGCCGGTGCGCTCGCAGAGTTCTGCTAACCCGCATGGCGATTCGGCAAGGGTGTGCAGGACGCCCACCGCTTTGTCGAGGACGCCGATGCCGCTATGCTGTCTCACGAAGAGATATTAGCGTCTCGTATAGTGAGATCACCAGCCCGGATCGGGCGGCGGGGCGCGGACGAGGCGAATCGAGACGAGGGCGAGATGGAATCACAGATCAAGGCGGCTCACGCGGGCACGCCGCGCACCCTGGCCGAAAAGGTTTGGGACGACCACGTTGTGGTATCCGGTGGCGGTCCAGAACAAGGCGGGGCGCCCGACCTGATCTACATCGACCTGCATCTGGTGCACGAGGTGACCAGTCCCCAGGCCTTCGACGGCCTGCGCCTGGCCGGCCGCCCGGTGCGCCGGCCCGACCTGACGCTGGCCACCGAGGACCACAACGTGCCCACCGTCGACATCGACAAGCCGATCGCCGATCCGGTGTCGCGCACCCAGGTCGAGACATTGCGGCGCAACTGCGAGGAATTCGGGGTCCGTCTCTACCCGATGGGCGACATCGAGCAGGGCATCGTGCACGTCGTCGGGCCCCAGTTGGGGCTGACGCAACCGGGAATGACGGTCGTCTGTGGCGACAGCCACACCTCCACCCACGGCGCGTTCGGGGCGCTGGCCATGGGCATCGGCACCTCGGAGGTCGAGCACGTCCTGGCCACCCAGACGCTGCCGTTGCGTCCGTTCAAGACGATGGCGGTCAACGTGGATGGTCGGCTGCCCCACGGCGTGGCCGCAAAAGACGTCATCCTGGCGCTGATCGCCGAGATCGGCACGGGCGGCGGGCAGGGCCACGTCATCGAATACCGTGGCAGCGCGATCGAATCGCTGTCCATGGAGGGCAGGATGACGATCTGCAACATGAGCATCGAGGCCGGAGCCCGGGCGGGGATGGTGGCGCCGGACGACACCACCTACGAGTTCCTGCGCGGCCGGCCGCACGCGCCGACCGGTGCGGACTGGGACGCCGCGATGCGGTACTGGCAGCAGCTGCGCACGGACCCCGGCGCCGTCTTCGACACCGAGGTACACCTCGATGCAACGTCGTTGAGCCCGTTCGTCACTTGGGGAACCAATCCCGGCCAGGGGGTGCCGTTGGCCGCTACCGTCCCGGATCCCGAGCAGCTGGCCGACGAGGGCGATCGGCGTGCCGCCGAGAAAGCCTTGGCGTACATGGACCTTCAACCGGGCACTCCCATGCGCGACATCGCGGTCGATGCGGTGTTCGTCGGGTCGTGCACCAACGGCCGTATCGAAGATCTGCGTGCGGTGGCCGACGTGCTGCGCGGCCGCAAGATTGCCCGGGGGGTTCGGATGCTCGTCGTGCCCGGCTCGATGCGGGTCCGCGCACAGGCAGAAGCCGAAGGGCTGAATGAGATTTTCACCACAGCGGGGGCGGAATGGCGGCAGGCCGGGTGCTCGATGTGCCTGGGAATGAACCCGGATCAGCTCGCGCCGGGGGAGCGGTGCGCGGCGACGTCCAACCGCAACTTCGAAGGCCGGCAGGGCAAGGGCGGCCGCACACATCTGGTTTCGCCGGCCGTGGCCGCGGCCACGGCGGTTCGCGGAAGATTGTCCGCGCCAGCGGACCTGAACTGAACGACTGACAAGGGGACGAGCATGGAAGCCTTTCGCACCCATACCGGTATCGGCGTGCCGTTGCGGCGCTCCAACGTCGACACCGACCAAATCATTCCGGCGGTCTTTTTGAAGCGTGTCACCCGAACCGGCTTCGAGGACGGGTTGTTCGCCACGTGGCGCTCGGATCCCTCTTTCGTGCTGAACCTCAGCCCCTTCGACCGGGGCTCAGTTCTGGTCGCCGGACCCGATTTCGGGACGGGCTCGTCGCGCGAGCATGCGGTGTGGGCACTCATGGACTACGGATTCCGGGTCGTCATCTCCTCGCGCTTCGGCGACATTTTCCGGGGCAACGCGGGCAAGTCGGGCCTCTTGGCGGCAGAAGTTTCCCAGGACGGCGTCGAACTGCTCTGGAAGCTCATCGAGCAGAGCCCGGGGCTGGAAATCACTGCCAATCTTCAAGATCGAAATATCATCGCTGGAACGGCGGTGCTGCCGTTCAAGATTGACGATCACACTGCCTGGCGACTGCTCGAGGGACTCGACGATATAGCCCTTACGCTGCGGAAACTCGACGAGATCGAGACCTTCGAGGCCACCCGCCCCGAGTGGAAGCCGCGCATTTCGCCCACCCGATGAGGCCGTGCCGGGCGCCGAATTCGGGCCCCGTCGACCGCGGCGGCCAAGCCGATTTCGGGGGTGCCCCACGAGTCAAGGGCGGCAACCGGATTGCGAAATTGACGCTCGGCAGGCCCTGAAATTGCGCGTGGCTCTTGGAAATTTGCCCGGTGAAGGTTTACCGTGTCCACTAGTCGGTTCCCGAAAACGAGGACCAACGGCTTCGGAGGGTATGGATGAACAAAGCAGAGCTCATTGACGTGCTCACAGAGAAAATGGGCTCGGACCGTCGGCAGGCCACCGCCGCCGTCGAGAATGTCGTCGACACCATCGTGCGTGCGGTGCACAAGGGCGACAGCGTCACCATCACCGGGTTCGGTGTTTTCGAACAGCGTCGGCGCGCGGCGCGGGTTGCCCGCAATCCGCGTACCGGCGAGACGGTGAAGGTGAAGCCCACGTCCGTCCCGGCATTCCGGCCCGGTGCCCAGTTCAAAGCGGTTGTCTCTGGGGCGCAGCGCCTCCCGGCGGAGGGTCCCGCCGTCAAGCGCGGTGTCGTAGCCGCGGGTGCGGCCAAGAAGGCGGCGGCGAAGAAGGCCCCGGCCCGCAAGACGGCCGCCAAGAAGACCGCCGCGACCAAGGCCCCGGCGGCGAAGAAGGCCGCGACCAAGGCTCCGGTCAAGAAGGCCGCCGCGACCAAGGCCCCGGCGGCGAAGAAGGCCGCGACCAAGGCTCCGGTCAAGAAGGCCGCGGCGACCAAGGCTCCGGTCAAGAAGGCCGCGGCGACCAAGGCTCCGGTCAAGAAGGCCGCGGCGACCAAGGCTCCGGTCAAGAAGGCCGCGGCGACCAAGGCTCCGGTCAAGAAGGCCGCGGCAACGTCGCGGCGCGGCCGCAAGTAGGCAGTCCACAGCGGAAACCCTTCGGGGGCAGCGATGCCCCCGAAGGGTATTCGCGTCTCAGGCGCGCACGTTGGCGGCCAGCGCGCCGCCGATGTGGTCGGCCGCCGTCAGCCGTCCGTCCGACAGCGACAGCACCCAGGTGCTGCCCTTGTGGTTGCGCGCCTTGTCGGGCTTGAGGCCATCGCGTTCGCACCACCAGGCGATCAGATCGGGAATCACCTTGCCCTGGGTGCAGATGACAGGGGTCCCCGGTTGCGCGGCGATCTGCAGGACGCGCTCGCGGCCGCGATCCCGGTCCGCGGCGTAGGACTCCTCGGTCAGGGCGGTCTCGGAGTGGATGGGCACGCCGAGTTCGGCCGCAAGCGGTTCCACCGTCTGGTGGCAGCGCACCCGGTCGGCCGCGTAGACGTCCGTGGCGCCGAAAGCCATCAGTTGCGGGACCAGCGCCTCGGCCTGGGCCCTGCCCCGCTTGTCGAGCGGCCGCAGGGCGTCATCGCCGGCGAAACGTGATTTGCTGCCCGCGGTGCCGTGCCGGACCACGAGCACCGTGTGGGTGTCTGCCGGGTCCTTGGCGAAGCGGCGCAACACTTTCCGGTCGTGTGGGTAGCTCACCCTGGCGATGGCGTCGGCGGCCGGCAGCCAGATCAGCTCGTCGACCTCCTTGCCCGGCGCGAACTCGCCGCCGGTGCTGCGTGCCGCCCAGTAGTACACCTTCTTGGTGCCTTGGGAGATGGGGTAACTCACCGAGGTGAGCCGCCGGCCGAGAACGGCGTGGTGACCGGTCTCCTCGCACACTTCCCGCACCGCGGCCACCGGCGCCGTCTCACCGGGGTCGACTTTGCCCTTGGGCAGCGACCAGTCGTCGTAGCGGGGGCGGTGGATGACGGCGATCTCGACGCCCGGGCCCGACGCACAGGGCCGCCACAGCACCGCGCCCGCTGCGTAGACGATCCGGCTCCCCGGGCGCCGATCGGCGGGCGGGGTCTGGGTCGGCAACTTCGCTCCTGCAGGTCAATTCGGCTGGGCGTGGTCGCCCCCCGGTGTGACCTGGAAAGCTACCACACGGCCTCAGGAGCTCCGGTGCCGCTCCATCAGCCACTCCTGGTGGTCGCGAACCGTGTGGCCGTCGTGCGGCATCGCCGTCCATTGGCCGTCGGCGCGCAACTCCCAGCAGCGAGTGGACGGATCCAGAGCGGACTCGAACAGGTCGTTCAGCTGCGGGGTGAGCTTGGGGTCCTTGACCTGAGCCAGCACCTCGACGCGCCTGTCGAGGTTGCGGTGCATCATGTCGGCGCTGCCGATCCAGAACTCGTTGATGTTGCGGAAATGGATGATCCGCGAATGCTCGAGGAAGCGGCCGAGGATCGAACGGACGACGATGTTCTCGGAGAAGCCTTCCGCGCCGGGGCGCAGGGCGCAGATGCCGCGTACCACTATCTCGACCCGCACCCCGGCCTGCGACGCGCGGTAGAGCGCATCGATGACCTGCTCGTCGACGAGTGCGTTCATCTTTATCCGAATCCGCCCGCCACCACGCTCCTGGTGCGCGGCGATCTCGCGGTCGACGCGTTCGATGATGCCGGTGCGAATTCCGTGGGGAGCCACCAAAAGGTTGCGGTAGGACAACTTACGCGAATAACCGGTCAGCGAGTTGAACAAGTCGGTCAGGTCCGCGCCGATGTCGGGGGCCGCCGTCAGCAGCCCGATGTCCTCGTACAACCGCGCCGTCTTGCTGTTGTAGTTGCCCGTCCCGATGTGGCAGTAGCGCCGGATCGCCGAACCCTCGCGCCGCACCACCAGGCAGGTCTTGCAGTGCGTCTTGAGCCCGATCAGCCCGTACACCACGTGTACGCCCGCCTGCTCGAGTTCGCGGGCCCACCGGATGTTGGCCTGCTCGTCGAAGCGCGCTTTGAGCTCAACCAGTGCCACCGCCTGCTTTCCGGCCTTGGCGGCCTCGATCAGCGCGCGGACGATGGGCGAGTCGCCCGAGGTGCGGTACAGAGTCTGTTTGATCGCCAGCACGTCGGGGTCGGCGGCGGCCTGCTCGATGAAGCGCTGCACGCTGGTGGAGAACGAGTCGTAGGGGTGGTGCACCAGCACGTCGCCTTCGCGCAGCGTCGAGAAGATGCTCCTGGGCGTTTCCCGGTCGGCGAAGGCGGGATGCGTATCGGGAACGAACGCCGCGTCTTTGAGGCCCGGGCGGTTCAGGCCGTAGATCTGCCACAACGACGAGAGGTCGAGAAGACCGGGCACCTCGATGACGTCACCGGGGTGCACGTCGAGTTCGCGCAGCAGCAACTCGAGCATGCTCTCCGTCATGTCGTCGGCGATCTCGAGGCGCACCGGCGGACCGAAGCGCCGGCGCGCCAGTTCCCGCTCCATCGCCTGCAACAGGTCCTCGTCGCGGTCTTCCTCGACCTCCATGTCGGCGTTGCGGGTGATGCGGAAGGCGTGATGCTCGACGATCTCCATGCCGGGGAAGAGCTCCGGAAGGAAGGCCGCGATCAGTTCCTCCATCGGCAGGTACCGCACGACGTCCGGGCCGTCGATTCCCCATTCGGGGCTGTCGAGTTCGACGAAGCGGTCGACGTTGTTGGGCACCTTCACCCGGGCGAAGTGCTGGCTGCCGTCCTCGGGTTGCCGCACGCTGACCGCCAGGTTCAGGCTCAAGCCGCTGACGAACGGGAACGGGTGGGCGGGGTCGACGGCCAGCGGCGTCAGAACGGGGAAGACCTGCTCGGTGAAATAGGCGGACAACCGCCCGCGTTCGGGCTGATCCAGATCGGCCCACGTGACGATGTGGATGCCCTCGGCGGCCAGGGCCGGCCGGACCGAGTCGAGGAACACCCGCGCGTGCTGGCTGGCGATCTTCTGGGTCTGCTCGCCGATGACGGCCAACTGCTCGCGCGGTGTCAGGCCGTCGGCGGAGCGCACCGACAGCCCCATCTCGTCGCGACGTTTGAGGCCCGCCACCCGCACCATGTAGAACTCGTCGAGGTTGGAGGCGAAGATCGCCAGGAATTTGGCCCGCTCCAGCAGGGGCAGGGAGCTGTCGGCGGCCAGCGCGAGAACGCGCGCATTGAAGTCCAGCCAGCTGAGTTCCCGGTTGAGGTAACGGTCTTCCGGCAGATCGGTGGTCGCCGCCTGGGTGGTCGCCGGTGGTGCCGACACGGCGGGGTCACCCGCATGCCATACGCTCTCGTCGGGAAGGGGTTCGGCTTCGGTATCGGTCACGAAGAGATCATTGCTCATCACCCCCGTGTGCTGCTAGCGCCGGACATACATCCATCCGCCGTTGGCGCGAAGTTCATCGAACGGGCGAGTCCGCCGGGCGGTCGGCATCACTGCTGGGCGACCGCCCGGGCGGTCGCCGCCCCGACCCCGAGGCGCCGCGCGGCCGTCAGGTCGGCCGGCGTGTCCACGTCGCAACGCAGACCCGGCCACGCGCCCGTCAACTCGATCGCGCCCGAACGACGGTGCCGCGCCGAGGAATCCGGGCCGAACCGGGGGTCGAGCGGTGCTCCGAACGCGCACAGCGCGGAGGTCCCCGTCGCCAACCGGTCGGCGACGAAGCTGCGGCGGTAACCGCGCGCGGCGGCGATCGCCTCCGCCAGTTCCCGGGACTGCAGTGCGGGCAAATCTCCTTGCAGCACAACGGTATTGGCGAACCTGCCGGACACCGACCGCTCGGCGGCGGCGATCGCGTTGTTCAGCGGGTCGCCGTGCCCGTCGGGGGTCGGGTCGGCCAGCACGTCGGCGCCGAGCCCGGCCGCCGCGGCCCCGGCGACCTCGTCGGGCGTGATGACGGTGATCGAACCCAGCGCCGGCACCGCGGCCGCGGCCGTCAGGGTGTCCACGAGCATGGCCAGCACCACCTTCTCGCGGGCCGGCGCCGACAACACGGGGGCCAACCTGGTCTTGGCGGCGGCCAGTCGCTTGACCGCGATGATCAACGCGACGTCGCCTCCGCAGTCGCCCCCGGTGCCGGTCATGAGGTCATCCTGCCAGGGCGCAGCCTCCGGCGGTCCCGCCCGGCACCCTCGCCCGGCTACTGTGGAGCGCCGGGCGACGGTTCGGTGTCGCGACGACAGACAGGGGCGCCAATGGCCGGTACCGGGGGCGACGGCGGGGTCGCGGTGATGGGCGCCGGCGCGTGGGGCACGGCGCTGGCCAAGGTCCTCGTCGACGCCGGGGGACCGGGGGCGGCGGTCAAGCTGTGGGCCCGGCGCGCCGACGTGGCCGAGCAGGTCAACGCCACCCGGTACAACCAGGACTACCTGCCCGCAACGTTGCTTCCGCCGGGCATCCGCGCCACCGCCGACGCGTCCGAGGCGCTGGCGGGTGCATCCACGGTGCTGTTGGGTGTTCCTGCCCAGACGATGCGGGCCAACCTCGAGCGGTGGGCGCCCCTGGTGGCCGACGGCGCCACCCTGGTCAGCCTGGCCAAGGGCATCGAGTTGGGCACCCTGATGCGGATGAGCCAGGTCATCGTCTCGGTGACCGGTGTGGACCCGGCGCAGGTCGCGGTGATCTCCGGGCCGAACCTGGCCGGTGAGATCGCCGCGGGCCAGCCCGCGGCCACGGTGGTGGCCTGTAGCGACTCCGGCCGTGCGGTGGCCCTGCAGCGGATGCTCAACAGCGGGTACTTACGCCCCTACACCAACAGCGACGTGGTCGGCACCGAGATCGGTGGCGCCTGCAAGAACGTCATCGCGCTCGCGTGCGGGATGGCGGCCGGCGTCGGGCTGGGCGAGAACACCGCGGCCGCGATCGTCACCCGCGGCCTGGCCGAGATCATGCGGCTGGGGATAGCGCTCGGCGCCAAGGGCGCGACCCTGGCCGGGCTGGCCGGGGTCGGCGACCTGGTGGCCACGTGCACGTCGCCGTATTCGCGCAACCGCTCGTTCGGCGAACGCCTGGGCCGCGGCGCGACCGTGCAATCGGCGCTGCGGGCCGGCGAGGGGGACACCGTGGTCGAGGGGGTGACGTCGTGTGAATCGGTCCTGGCGCTGGCCTCCAGCTACGACGTCGAGATGCCGCTCACCGACGCCGTGCACCGGGTCTGTCACAAGGGGCTGTCGGTGGACGCCGCGGTGGCCCTGCTGCTGGGCCGCAGCACCAAGCCCGAGTGAGGGCGACCCGCGAGCCGCCCAGCCGGTAGCCTCTCCATATTGTGGATGCCTCTGACCGGCCGGTGGCCCCGCCACCCGGTGGCCGCGTGCGCGTCGCCGTCGTCTTCGGTGGCCGCAGCAACGAGCACGCCATCTCCTGCGTGTCCGCGGGCAGCATCCTGCGCAATCTCGACCGGCGGCGTTTCGACGTGGTCGCGATCGGCATCACCCCGGAAGGCTCCTGGGTGCTCACCGACGGCGACCCGGACTCGCTGGCGATCGCCGACCGGCGGCTGCCGGAGGTGACCACCGAATCGGGCACCGAGCTCTCCCTGCCGGCCGATCCGCGGCGCAGCGGCCAGCTGGTGTCGCTGCCCGCGAGCACCGGCGAGGTCCTGGCGTCGGTCATCGGCGAGGTCGACGTCGTGTTCCCGGTGCTGCACGGTCCCTACGGCGAGGACGGCACCATCCAGGGGCTGCTCGAACTGGCCGGTGTGCCCTACGTCGGAGCCGGGGTGCTGGCCAGCGCGGCCGGCATGGACAAGGAGTTCACAAAGAAGCTGCTGAGTGCCGAGGGGCTGCCCGTCGGCGCGCACGTCGTGCTGCGCCCGTCGCGCTCGACCTTGCGGCCCGAGGAACGCGAGCGGCTCGGGCTGCCGGTCTTCGTCAAGCCCGCCCGCGGCGGGTCCTCGATCGGTGTCAGCCGGGTCTCGAGCTGGGACGAGCTGCCCGCCGCCGTCGCCGGCGCCCGCCGGCACGACCCGAAGGTGATCGTCGAGGCGGCGGTCAACGGGCGCGAGCTGGAGTGCGGTGTGCTCGAGATGCCGGACGGCACCGTGCGGGCCAGCACGCTGGGGGAGATCCGGGTGGCCGGCGTGCGGGGCCGCGAGGACGGGTTCTACGACTTCGCGACCAAATATCTCGACGACGCGGCCGAATTGGACGTGCCCGCCAAGGTCGACGACGACATCGCCGACACCGTGCGCGAATTGGCGATCCGGGCGTTTCGCGCCATCGACTGCCAGGGCCTGGCCCGCGTCGACTTCTTCCTGACGGACGACGGCCCGGTGATCAACGAGATCAATACCATGCCGGGGTTCACCACGATCTCGATGTTCCCCAGGATGTGGGGGGCCGGCGGCGTGGACTACCCGACCCTGCTGGCGACCATGATCGACACGGCCCTGGCCCGGGGGACGGGCCTGCGCTGATCATTCGGGGCGGGCCGGGTCGATCGGCACCGCCGCGACGGTCCGGTCGATCACCTCGGAGAGCTCCTGGATGGGCGTCGGCCCCGAGTCCGGCGGCAGCGTCAGCGCGACGTACACCGGCCGGTCGACCGTGTACCACGTGAAAACCGCCGCGTCAGTCGTTGCGGGACCGGCGGATTGCGCCGAGGGGGCGGTCTCGAACCACTGCACGCGGTCGACGACCTGGATCGGCGACCCCACCACGAAGCCGGGGGGCCGGTCCAGCCCGCAGCGCAGCACCACGGGTTCGCCCCGGGGGTCGGCGCGCCAGGCGGCCACGCCGTGGGGTGCCGGCTGCGCCAGCGGCGCGCGCCGGTACTCGCCCAGCCGTTGCGGCAGCGCGCGCTCCAGCGCCCGGCACGCCGGATCGTCGGCGTGCGGCGCGGGTATCGCCGGAAGGGACACCGGTCGCGGCGGGCCCTCCCGGTTCGCCGCGATGGCCAGCACCACCCCGATCGACACGACGGCCAGCGCCACCGCGGCGACGATCACCGCGCGTGGCGGTCCCGAGTCGCCCGAATCGGTGGCCGGGTCGGTCGTCAACGCCCCCGTGCCTCCTTCTCGTACACTGGCGCGGTCCGCTCGCGCGGGCAGGTACCGAACTTACCGCAGGCCGCAGGAGGCGTGGTGGGCGACGACACGGCCGGCACCGCCCCGACCCTGCGGCAGCTCGGCGAGTTCGCCGTGATCGACCGGTTGGTGCGCGGGCGCCGGCAGCCCGGCACCGTGCTGCTCGGGCCCGGCGACGACGCGGCGATGGTGTCCGCCTCCGACGGCCGGGTGCTGGCGTCCACCGACATGCTGGTGCAGGACCGGCACTTCCGGCTGGACTGGTCGAAGCCCCACGACGTCGGGCGCAAGGCGATCGCGCAGAACGCCGCCGACGTCGAGGCGATGGGCGCGCGGGCGACGGCGTTCCTCGTCGGGTTCGGGGCGCCCGGCGACACGGCGGCGGCCGACGCCGACGCGCTGGTCGACGGGATGTGGGAGGAGGCCGTACGGGTCGGCGCCGGCATCGTCGGCGGTGACCTGGTCAGCTGTCCGCAATGGGTGCTGTCAGTGACGGTGCTGGGCGACCTGGACGGCCGCGCGCCGGTGCTGCGGTCCGGCGCGAAACCCGGTTCGGTGCTGGCCGTCGCGGGCGACCTCGGCCGGTCTGCCGCCGGATACGCGTTGTGGCACAACGGGATCGACGGCTTCGACGACCTGCGCCGCCGGCACCTGGTGCCCCGGCCGCCCTACGGCGCGGGAGCCGTGGCCGCGAGCGCCGGAGCGCAGGCGATGATCGACGTCTCCGACGGGCTCGTCGCCGACCTCGGGCACGTCGCGGAGGCGTCCGGGGTGGGCCTCGACGTGTCCACCGCGGCGCTTGCCGCCGATCGCGACCCGCTGAGTGAGGCCGCCGCCGCGGTGGGCGCCGACGCGTGGTCGTGGGTGTTCGGCGGCGGCGAAGACCACGCGCTGGCGGCCTGTTTCGCCGGCCCGGTGCCGTCCGGATGGCGCGTCATCGGGCGGGTGCTCGACGGCCCGCCCCGGGTTCTCGTCGACGGCGCGCCGTGGGGGAGGTACGCGGGCTGGCAGTCGTTTCAGGATTAGCCGGGCGACGTGAGTAGTGTGGCGCGGTGATCGTCTACGCGATGGCGAGGGGGTGGCGGTGACCGCGCGGCCGATGCACGAGCTTGTCGAGCCGGGGTGGGCGCAGGCCCTCGAGCCGGTGGCCGAGCAGGTGGCGGCGATGGGGCAATTTCTGCGGGCCGAGGTCGCCGCGGGCCGCCGGTACCTACCGGCGGGGCCGAACGTGTTGCGCGCCTTCAACTTTCCTTTCGACAGCGTGCGGGTCCTCATCGTGGGGCAGGACCCTTACCCGACCCCCGGACACGCGGTCGGGCTGAGCTTCTCGGTGGCCCCGGAGGTGCGCCCGCTGCCCCGCAGCCTGGCCAACATCTTCGACGAGTACACCGCGGACCTCGGTCATCCGCAGCCCTCGTGCGGCGACCTGACGCCCTGGGCGCAGCGCGGTGTGTTGCTGCTCAACAGGGTGCTCACCGTGCGCCCGGGCAACCCGGCGTCGCATCGGGGCAAGGGGTGGGAAGTGGTGACGGAGTGCGCGATCCGCGCCCTGGTCGAACGTCCGCAGCCGCTCGTGGCGATCTTGTGGGGCCGCGACGCGTCGACGCTGAAACCGTTGCTGGCCGACGGCGACTGCGTGGCGATCGAGTCGCCCCATCCCTCGCCGCTGTCGGCGTCCCGCGGGTTCTTCGGCTCGCGCCCGTTCAGCCGCGCCAACGATCTGCTGACCAAGCTGGGCGCCGATCCGATCGACTGGCGGTTGCCCTGACCGCGACGAACACCTACGACCTCGACGAGACCATCCGGCGGCGGCGGTCGACGCGGATGTTCCTGGCCGACCCCGTGCCGCGACGCCTGGTCGAGGAGTCGCTGGAACTGGGGATGCTCGCGCCGTCGAACTCCAACGTGCAGCCCTGGCAGGTGGTGTTCGCGTCCGGGCGGGTCGGGACAGGTTGGTCGCGGCCATGCCGGAGAAGGCGCGTTCCGAAGCGCCCAACGTCCCGGAACTCCCGGCGGAGTTCGCCCACCTGCGCCGCGAACTGGGCGCACAGGTCGACGGCGCGATGGGAATCGCCCGCGACGACGGCGAGGCGCGGCGCGTGGCCGTGCTGCGCGGACGATGTTCGGCGTCCGCGGCGAGGTCAGGGCCGGGTCAGCCCCGGGCGACCTTGCCGGCCTTGATGCAGGACGCGCACGCGTTCAGCCGTTGTTTGTTGCCGCCGGGACGGGTGACGACGTGCACGGTCTGGACGTTGGGGTCCCACCGGCGGCTGGTGCGGCGGTGGGAGTGCGACACCGACTTGCCGAAGCCGGGGCCCTTCCCGCAGATATCGCACACAGCAGCCATGTCAAAGCTCCTCAAATCATCGGGGGTCCGGCGAGCCGGCCGGGACAGCGCAACTCAGATCTTCCTGGAAAACCTGGTCGGTCCAGGATACCGACTGCGGTGGGCAACCACCAAAACGATCGGCGCCGACGGCAATCCTACGACGCGCGGTGTCGGCGCCGGTGGCTAGGCTCGATCCGGCCGGTCGCCCGCGCCGGCGGGTGCTGGCTCGCGGGCGGCCGCGCGCGTCGTCGCCGGGCTACGCTGGCGCGCACGGAGGCCGGCGCGGGAGGAGGTGGGTCGCTGTGAACGCTTCGGAAGGCACGCTCGAGGGCAGGCCGGATCGTCCGCTGGACGCGGCGGCCCTGCGGGACTGGGCGCACACCGCCGTCGGCGATCTGATCGTCCACATCGACGAGATCAACCGGCTCAACGTGTACCCCGTCGCCGATTCCGACACCGGCGCGAACATGCTGTTCACCATGCGTTCCGCGCTCGCGGAGGCGAACGCGGCGGCCGGCGGGTCGGGCTGCGTCGCCCGGGTCGCGGCCGCCCTGTCGTCCGGTGCGCTGAACGGCGCCCGCGGCAATTCCGGGGTGATCCTGTCGCAGATTCTTCGTGGTGTCGCCGACGTCGCCGCGGCCCGCGCCGCCGATTGCGGCGGGGAGCTGGCCGAGCTGGATGCCGCCGTCCTCGGGGCGGCGTTGCATCGCGGCGTCGACTTGGTCATCGCCTCGATGGGTGGCCAGGAGGTGCCCGGGACCATCGTCTCGGTGTTGCGGTCCGCCGCCGCCGCCGTCGCGGCGTGCGCCGACGACGGCCTGCCCGCGGCGCTGACCGCCGCGGGCGACGCGGCGGTGGTCGCGCTGGAGAAGACGACGGAGCAACTCGACGTGCTGGCCGACGCCGGTGCCGTCGACGCCGGGGGCCGGGGCCTACTGGTGCTGCTGGACGCGCTGCGGTCGACGGTCACCGGGCAGACGTCCGCCCGCGAGGTGTACGAGCTGTCGCCGCGCGCGCCGCAGCCCGACGCCCCCGCCGAACGGCCGTCACCGCAGTTCGAGGTGATGTACCGACTGGACGGTTGCGCCGCCGCCGGTGCGGACGTGCTGCGGGACCGGCTCGAGGAACTGGGCGACTCCGTGGCGATCGCGGCCGCGCCGTCGACGGAGGGCGGCTATTCGGTGCACGTGCACACCGACGACGCCGGCGCCGCGATCGAGGCGGGGCTGGCCGCCGGGCGGCCCAGCCGGATCGTCGTGTCAGCCCTGAGCTCGGGGGCCGCGGGATTGCCGGCGGGCAGCTGGACGCGGGAACGGGCGGTGTTGGCCGTCGTCGACGGCGACGGGGCCGCCGAGCTGTTCGGCGGCGAGGGCGCCTGCGTGCTGCGTTCGGACCCCGACGGCACCGAGTTGCCCGGCCACATCAGCGCCCACCAGCTGATGCGGGCCGTGGTGGACACCGGCGCCGCGCAGGTGATGGTGCTGCCCAACGGACTCGTGGCCGTCGAGGAACTGGTGGCCGGCTGCACTGCGGCCATCGGCTGGGGCATCGACGTGGTGCCGATACCGACCGGGTCGATGGTGCAGGGGCTGGCCGCGCTGGCCGTGCACGAAACCGGCAGGCAGGCCGTCGACGACGGCTACACGATGGCGCGGGCCGCCGGGGCGGCCCGCCACGGCTCGGTGCGCATCGCGACCGAGAGCGCGCTGACGTGGGCGGGCCGCTGCAAACCGGGCGACGGCCTGGGCATCGCGGGCGACGAGGTGCTGATCGTGGCCGACGACGCGGCCGGGGCCGCGATCGGGCTGATCGACCTGCTGCTGGCCTCGGGTGGGGACCTGGTGACGGTGCTGGTGGGCGCCGCCATGGAACCAGACCACGCGACGGCCGGCGAGGATTCCGCGGGCGTCGGCGACGTACTGCAGCGGCACGTGCACGACCACCACCCGGGCACCGAGCTGGTCACCTACCGCACGGGCCACCGCGGCGACGTGCTGCTCATCGGGGTCGAGTAACCGTGGCATCACTCGGCGAACCGCTGACCTTCGTCCTGGGCGCCAAGGCCGCCGACCCACTCGAAGAGGCCTTTGGCATCCGCACCGTCAACGACCTGCTGCGCCACTATCCGCGCAGCTACACCGAGGGCGCGACCCGCTGGGGCGCCGACGGGGACGGTCAGCAACGCCCGGAGGCCGGCGAGCACATCACGATCGTCGACACGATCGCCCAGACCGAGTCGTTCCCGATGCGCAAGACCCCGAAGAAGAAGTGTCTGCGCATCACGCTCGGCTCCGGCCGCAACAAGGTGACCGCGACGTTCTTCAACGCGAACTACCTGATGAAGGACCTCACCGAGGGCACCAAGGTGATGCTGTCCGGGGAGGTCGGGTTCTACAAGAACGTCATGCAGCTCACGCACCCGGCGTTTCTCATCCTCGACTCACCGGACGGCAAGAGCCGCGGCACGAGCTCGCTCAAGAACATCGCCATCGCCTCGCAGGCCACCGCCGGCGAGGTGCAGATGTCGGCGTTCGAGCGGGCCTTCTTCCCGATTTACCCGGCAACCACCAAGGTGCAGAGCTGGGACATCTTCCGCTGCGTGCGCCAGGTGCTCGACGTCCTCGACCCGGTCGACGATCCGCTGCCGGCGGCGCTGCTCGCCCAGTACGGCCTGGTCTCGCAGGACCGCGCGCTGCGCGACATTCACCTGGCCGAGAGCGAGCCGGAGCGCCGGCGGGCGCGCGAACGCCTGACCTTCGACGAGGCCGTCGGCCTGCAGTGGGGACTGCTCGGCCGCCGGCACAGCAAGCTGGCGGAATCGGGGCCCCCGGCGCCGGTGCGGGACGATGGCCTGGCATCAGAACTGTTGCGGCGGCTGCCATTCGAGCTGACGGCGGGTCAGCGCGACGTGCTCGACGTGATCGCGCGGGACCTGTCGGCCACCCGGCCGATGAATCGGCTGCTGCAGGGCGAGGTGGGCTCGGGAAAGACGATCGTCGCCGTGCTGGCGATGCTGCAACTGGTCGACGCCGGCTACCAGTGCGCGCTGCTGGCACCGACGGAAGTCCTTGCCGCCCAACATCTCCGGTCGATCCGCGACGTCCTGGGCCCGTTGGGCATGGCGGGCCAGCTGGGTGGGGAGGACAGCGACGACGGGGTAGCCACCAGGGTGGCGTTGCTGAGCGGATCGATGACGGCGGCGCAGAAGAAGCACGTCCGCGCCGAGGTCGCGTCCGGCGAGGCCGGGATCGTCATCGGCACCCACGCGCTGCTGCAGGACGCGGTGGAGTTCCACAACCTGGGCATGGTGGTGGTCGACGAGCAACACCGGTTCGGCGTCGAGCAGCGAGACCAGTTGCGCGCCAAGGCCGTTCCCGGGATCACGCCGCACCTGCTGGTGATGACGGCCACCCCGATCCCGCGGACCGTCGCACTGACCGTCTACGGCGACCTGGAAACCTCGACGCTGCGCGAACTTCCGCGGGGCCGCCGGCCCATCACCACCAACGCGATCTTCGTCAAGGACAAGCCCGCGTGGCTGGAGCGTGCCTGGCAGCGCATCGCCGAGGAGGTCGCCGAGGGCCGCCAGGCCTACGTGGTGGCGCCGCGGATCGACGAGAGTGACGGCAAAGAGGAGCAGGACGCCCGCCCCTCGGCGACCGCCGAGGGGCTGTTCGCGCGGTTGCGTTCCCATGAGCTGGCCGCCCTGCGGCTGGGCCTGATGCACGGACGGCTGCCGGCCGACGAGAAGGACGCCGTGATGGCGGCCTTCCGTGCGCGCGAGATCGACGTCCTGGTGTGCACCACCGTCATCGAGGTGGGCGTCGACGTACCCAACGCGACCGTCATGCTGGTGATGGACGCCGACCGGTTCGGGATCAGCCAGCTGCACCAGTTGCGGGGTCGCATCGGCCGCGGCGAGCACGACAGCCTGTGCCTGCTGGCCAGCTGGGTGCCGCCGGAATCGCGGGCCGGCCAGCGGCTCACCGCCGTCGCCGGCACCCTGGACGGCTTCGTCCTCGCCGACCTCGACCTCAAGGAGCGCCGGGAAGGAGATGTGTTGGGCCGCAACCAGTCCGGGCGCGCGATCAACCTGCGTCTGCTTTCCCTGGCCGAGCATCGCGAGGTCATCGAGGCGGCGCGCGAGTTCTGCGCCCGGGCCCACGAGCAGGACCCCGGGGACGCCGGACTGGAATTGCTGGCGGCCACGTTCACCAACACCGACCGCATCGAATACCTGGACAAGTCGTGAGGGGCCCCAACCGCAAGCTGCTGTTGTGGTTGTCGGCGATCGCGGTGTTCGCCCTGGTGGTCGCCTACCAGACGCTGGGCTCGAAGGCGGCCCAGCGCGCCGAGGTCGCCGCGCGCGCCGACGTGCCCACGGTGGCGCCCGGCACCGACGTGCTCGCCGGCATCGCGGTGCTGCCGCAGCGGCTGCACCGCTACGACTACCGCAGGGCGGCGTTCGGCGACGCGTGGGACGACGACAACGACGCCCCGCTCGGGCACAACGGGTGCGACACCCGCGACGACATCCTCAACCGCGACCTCGTCGACAAGACCTATGTGTCGATCAAGCGCTGCCCGGACGCGGTGGCCACCGGAACGCTGCATGACCCGTACACCGACAAGACCATCGCGTTCCAGCGCGGCGCGCACACCGGTGAGTCGGTGCAGATCGACCACATCGTCCCGCTGGCCTACGCGTGGGACATGGGGGCCTACGCCTGGCCGTTTCCGGAGCGGTTGCGCTTCGCCAACGACCCGGCCAACCTGCTGGCCGTGGACGGGCAGGCCAACCAGGACAAGGGCGATTCCCCGCCGGCGCGCTGGATGCCGCCGAACACCGCGTTCGACTGCCAGTACGCCATGCAGTTCATCGCCGTGCTGCGCGGCTACCGGCTACCGGTCGACGAACCTTCCGCCGGCGTTCTGAGGCAGGCCGCGGCCACCTGCCCGGCGGGCTGAGGCAGGCGCGCCCCGGGTCAGGAGCCGGTGCCGTCGAAGGTGTCCGGGTCCGGGCGCAGCCGGGTGCCGTCGTGCAGGCCGTTGATCGCGTCCATGTGCGAGGAGGCCAGTTCGAAGTCGAAGACGTCGAAGTCACCGGCGATGTGCTCGGCCCGGGCCGAGCGGAACACCACGGCGTTACCCAGCTGCAGGTTCCACCGCAGCAGCACCTGCGCGGGCGTCTTGCCGTATTCGGCGGCGACCGAGGTGACCGTCGGGTTGTCCATCAGCTTGCCCAGCGCCAGCGGCGTGTAGGACTGCGTCACCACGTTGTGCTGCGCGTTCACCTTGCGCAGCTCGTCCTGGTTGAGCAGCGGATGCAGCTCGATCTGGTTGACGGCCGGGGTGACGAAACACAGGTCGATGACGGTCGACAGGTGGTCGTCGGTGAAGTTGCAGACGCCGATGGAGCGGGCGTGGCCCTCGCCGCGGCACTGGATCAGGCCGCCGAAGGAATCCACGTATTTGCCCAGCGACGGGGCCGGCCAGTGCACCAGGTAGAGGTCCACGTAGTCCAGGCCGAGTCGCTCCAGGCTGGCGGAGCAGGCGTGCTGGGAACTGGTGAAACCCTGGTCGGCCGTGGCCAGCTTGGTGGTGACGAAAAGCTCCGCGCGCGGAATGCCGGAGGCCGCGATCGCTCGGCCCACGCCGGCCTCGTTGCCGTAGGCGGCGGCGGTGTCGATCAGCCGGCAGCCGATCTCCAGCGCCGCCGACACCGCGCGTTCGGCCTCGTCGTCCGACAACTCCGCGACGCCCAGGCCGAGAACCGGCATGGTGTTCTCGTCGTTGAGAGCTATCGAAGGTACGGCGGCGCCCGAGTCGCCAGTCACGTCATTCACCTACCTGTGAAATTGAAGGTTCGTGGATCCGGCCCGAGCCGCGTTCCGTCCTCGAGCGAAGAAATCCGCGCCATCTGGTCGGCGCTGAGTTCGAAATCGAACACGTCGAAGTTACTCGCTATCCGTGAGGGGTTCACCGACTTGGGGATCACGATATTACCCAGCTGGATGTGCCAGCGAATCAACACCTGCGCCGCGGTTCGTCCACAACTTTCCGCGACCGCCACCACCGTCGGGTCGGCCAGCAGTTCTCCCTGGCCCAGGGGCGCCCACGCCTCCGTCGCGATGCCTCGCTGCGCGTGCACCTCGCGCAGCTCGTGCTGGGGGAACCGGGGATGCAGTTCGATCTGGTTGACCGCCGGGACGATGCCGGTGGCGTCCATGAGAACCGTGAGGTGCTCGGGTTCGAAGTTGCTGACCCCGATCGAGCGGATCCGGCCCTGATCGCGCAGGTGGGCGAACGCCTTGAAGGTGTCCACGAACGTGTTCTGCGCGGGCACCGGCCAGTGGATCAGGTAAAGGTCGAGATAGTCCAGCCCCAGCCGGTCCATGCTGGCCTGAAATATCGGGGAACGCGGCCAGCGTGCTGTCGTAACCCTGGTCCGCGTTCCACAGTTTGGTCACCACGTAAAGTTGGTCGCGCGGCACGCCGGACTCGGCAACCGCCCGCCCGGTTTCCCGTTCGTTGCGGTAGGCCGCGGCGGTGTCGATGTGCCGGTAACCGGCCCGCAGCGCGGCGCTGACCGCCTGCTCGGCTTCCGCCGGCGGGACCTTGAACACCCCGAGCCCGACGATGGGGATCGCATTACCGTCGTTGAGCGTGACGCAGTTCTTCTCGAGGGAGCGGCCCATGTCTAAGAGTGTGCCAGGCGAGCAGGAGCTCCAGTCCGGAGCGAAGCGCGTGTCGATGCGCCTGCCCGCTCGCCTGCAGGGCGCGGTCACGACCATCGGCGTCAAGGTCATCCCGTGGATACCGGACCGGGCCAAACGGGTGCTGTTCGGCGGCCGTTCGGTCATCATCGACGGCAATACGCTGGACCCCACGCTGCAGCTCATGCTGTCGGGTCTGCGCGCGGTCGGCGTCGACGGCCTGGTCGTGGATGACGATCCGGCGGCATCCCGGGCCCAGATGCACGAGATGACCGTCGGGTTTCCCGGGCCGCAGATCCACGTCGAGGTCGACGACCTCTCGCTGCCCGGGCCGGCCGGCGCGATTCCGGCGCGCCACTACCGCCCGGCGGCCGGCGGTCCCGCACCTCTGCTGGTCTTCTACCACGGCGGGGGCTGGGTGCTCGGCGACCTGGACACCCACGACATGCTGTGCCGGTTGACCTGCCGCGACGCCGGCATCCACGTGTTGTCCGTGGACTACCGGCTGGCGCCCGAGCACGCCGCCCCGGCGGCGATCGAGGACGCCTACGCGGCCTTCGTGTGGGCCCACGAGCACGCCGCCGAACTCGGTGCGACGCCCGGGCGCGTCGCGGTGGGCGGGGACAGCGCGGGCGGCAACCTGGCCGCGGTGGTGTGCCAGCTGGCCCGCGACGACGCCGGGCCCGCCCCGGTGCTGCAGTGGCTGATCTACCCGCGGACCGACTTCACCGCGCGGACCCGGTCGCTGAGCCTGTTCGCCCGCGGGTTCTTGCTCACCAAGCGCGACATGGACTGGTTCCACGCCCAGTACCTGAGGGATTCCGGCATCGACCCGGCGGATCCGCGGGTGTCGCCGCTGCTGGCCGGGTCGCTGTCGGATCTGGCGCCGGCGCTGATCGCGGTCGCCGGTTTCGACCCATTGCGCGACGAGGGGGCGAGCTACGCGGCGGCGCTGCGGGCGGCCGGCACCCCGGTGGACCTGAGGTCGATGGGTTCGCTGACCCACGGCTTCGCCAACCTGTTCCCGCTGGGAGGCGGTAGCGCGGCCGCGACCAGCGAACTGATTTCGGCGCTGCGCGCTCATCTGAGCCGCGCGTGAGGCGCCCGGTAGTCTAGAGGCGCCGTCGCCCGACCGTGGTCGGGGCAATACGCAGCGAAAGACCCACGCACCGAAAGACCCCCGCACCGAAAGATCAGGGAACCCGTGGCCGACAACCCCAAACGTCCCCCGCGATTCGACATGTCCTCCGGCGGCGGCAAATCCGGCCGCCTCATCCAGATCGGCGGCACCGCGATCGTGGTGATCTTCGCGGTCGCCCTCGTGGCCTACATCGTCACGTCGCATCACAAAAAGGACGGCAACACCGGTTCGGGCGACACGGTGCGGGTGACGTCGAGCAAGTTGGTCACCCAGCCCGGCACCGGCAATCCCAAGGCGACGGTCACCTTCTACGAGGACTTTCTGTGCCCGGCCTGTGGGAACTTCGAGCGCACCTTCGGCCCGACGGTGTCCAAGTTGATCGACATCGGGGCGATCGAGGCCGACTACTCCATGGTCTCGATTCTGGACAGCCCGCGGAACCAGGACTACTCGTCGCGGGCCGGCGCGGCGGCCCTGTGCGTCGCCGACGAGTCCATCAGCGCGTTCCGCCGTTTCCACGCCGCCTTGTTCAGCAGCGACATCCAGCCCAGCGAACGCGGCACCAGCTTTCCCGACAACGCCAGGTTGATCGAGATCGCCCGGGAATCCGGCGTGGTGGGCAAGGTGCCGGACTGCATCAACAGCGGCAAGTACCTGTCCAAGGTGACCGGCGAGGCGGCGGCCGCGCACATCAACGCGACCCCGACCATCAAGATCAACGGCGACGACTACGACCCGTCGACACCCGACGCGCTGGTCGCCAAGATCAAGACCATCGTCGGCGACGTGCCGGGCATCGACACCGCGGTCAAGCCTGCGGCTTCGTGACGGCCCCGGTGTCAGCCGAACCCGTCGCACCGGTGGGCGCGGATTCGCCTCCGCGGGAGCGCGTCCCGGCGCCCAGCGCGTGGTGGATGCTGCTCGGCGGTGCGATCGGGTTGGTGGCCTCGCTGACCCTGACGGTGGAGAAGATCCACCTGCTGGGCAATCCGTCGTACGTGCCCTCCTGCAACCTCAACCCGGTCCTGGCGTGCGGATCGGTGATGGTCACGCCGGAGGCGTCGATCATGGGGGTGCCCAACACGCTGCTCGGGATCGTGGGTTTCACCGTGGTCATCGTGACCGGTGTCCTGGCGTTGGCGAAAGTGGCTTTGCCGCAATGGTATTGGACCGGCCTGACAGTCGGAATCCTGGGCGGGGTGGCGTTCGTGCACTGGTTGATCTTCCAGAGCCTGTATCGCATCGGGGCGTTGTGCCCGTACTGCATGGTGGTCTGGGTGGTGAGCGTCTCGCTGCTGGTCGTGTTGGCATCGGTCGCGGTGCGCCCGGAACTCGGGCAGGCGGGGGCCGCGACGCGGCTGCTCCACCACTGGCGCTGGTCGCTCGCCGTGCTCTGGTTCACCGCCGTGTTCCTGCTCATCATGGTCCGGTTCTGGGACTATTGGTCGACGCTGCTGTAGGTGCCCGGTGACCCGGATCATCGGAGGTGCCGCCGGGGGGCGGCGCATCGCCGTGCCTCCGCGCGGAACGCGGCCGACCACCGGCCGGGTGCGCGAATCGCTGTTCAACATCCTCGCCGCGCGCCGGGACCTGACCGGCCTGGCCGTGCTGGACCTCTACGCCGGTTCGGGGGCGCTCGGACTCGAGGCACTGTCGCGCGGCGCGGGCTCCGCGGTGTTCGTGGAGTCCGACCAGCGCGCCGCCGCCGTCCTCGCGCGCAACATCGACACCCTCGGCCTGCCCGGCGCGACGCTGCGCCGGGGGCCGGTGGCCGCGGTCCTGGCGGGCGGGGCGGCGGCTCCGGTCGACCTGGTGCTGGCCGACCCCCCGTATGACGTCGACGCCGCGGAGGTCGGGGCCGTCCTGACCGCTTTGGTCGACCACGGGTGGGCGCACGAGGGAACCGTCGTCGTGGTCGAGCGCGGGGCGAACGGCGCGGCCCTGACCTGGCCGCCCGGCTGGCGGCCATGGCCGTCGCGTGGCTACGGCGACACCCGACTGGAGATGGCCGAGGTGGGCTGAGGCGGACGTGTACCGTCATGCGTCATGGACGCCGCTGTTCCTCATCGCCCGGACCCGCATCGTCGGCGGCGCGGCCTGTGACGGGCGCGGTGTGCCCCGGGTCGTTCGACCCGGTGACGTTGGGCCACATCGACGTTTTCGAGCGGGCCGCGGGCCAGTTCGACGAGGTGGTCGTCGCGATCCTGTCCAACCCGGCCAAGCAGGGCATGTTCGCCCTCGACGAGCGGATCGCCATGATCGAGGAGTCGACGACGCACCTGCCGAACCTGCGGGTGGAGGCGGGAGAAGGCCTGGTGGTCGACTTCGTCACGGCCCGCGGGATGACGGCCATCGTCAAGGGGCTGCGCACCGACACCGACTTCGAATACGAGCTGCAGATGGCGCAGATGAACAAGCACATCGCCGGTGTCGACACCTTTTTCGTGGCGACCGCGCCGGAGTATTCGTTCGTGTCGTCGTCGCTGGCCAAGGAGGTCGCGACGCTGGGCGGTGACGTGTCCCGGCTGTTGCCCGAACCGGTGAACCGCCGCATGCGCGGCAAGCTCGCCGACCGTCGCTGAATGGCGTTCCGCCGCAACGATTCAGAAGGGACCCGGTGAGATACATCGCCTTGGAAGAGGCCTTCTCGATCCCCGGGATCGCCGATCCCATGCCCGGGTTGTCCTTGCGCGCAACGCCGTACGCCGAGGAATGGCTGCGCAAGCTGCCCGACTTCACCCAGTACCGGCTCCCGGAGATGGACGCCGCCGGCATCGACGTCCAGGTGCTGTCGCTGACCGTTCCCGGTCTGCAGGCCGACCTCGACGCCGCCACGGCGCGCGACAACGCCCGGCGCGCCAACGACTTCCTGGCCGATGTGGTGTCCCGGCACCCGTCCCGGTTCCGCGGTTTCGCCGCGCTACCTCTGCAGGATCCCGGGGCGGCGGTCGCCGAATTGGAGCGCTGCATCGGCGAGCTGGGGTTCTGCGGCGCGTTGGTCAACGACCATCTGGGTGGTCACTACCTCGACGAGCCGATCTTCGAACCGCTGTGGGAAGCGCTGGAATCTTTGGCCGTCCCGCTGTACCTGCACCCCGGCGCCCCGCCGGCCGATCACTGGCACGTGCTGAACGGCCACCCGGAACTCTATGGCGCCATGTGGAGTTGGGCGGCCGAGGTGTCGGGGCACGCGCTGCGGATCCTGTGTGGCGGCGTGTTCGACCGCCACCCGTCCGCGACGCTGATCCTGGGCCACATGGGCGAGTTCCTGCCGTTCCAGCGCAGCCGGCTGGACTCGCGGTATGCGACCACCACCCCCGACTACCGGCTACACCGCCCCCCATCGGCCTACCTGGGCACCAACATCGTGTTCACCACCAGCGGCGTCTTCTCCCCGGCGACGCTCACCGGCGCCGTGCTCGAGGTCGGGGCGGACGCCATCATGTTCTCCGTCGACTATCCCTACGAGTCGTCGCAGGCGGCCGTCGACGGGTTCGAGCGCACCACGCTGAGCGCGGCCGACCGCGCGAAGATCGCCCACGGCAACGCCGAACGCATCTTGCGGATCTGACTCATCCGATGGCCGCACCGATTCGGTCGGCCACCTCCAGGGTCGCCCGATGCGCCGCCTTCGACGACCGGCTGAACTGCGGGAACCCGGGGATGAGATCGGGATGATGGATGTAGGTCAGCTCGTTTACGGCCGCGGCGAGTTTCCTCGCGTAGGCGTGCCCGACGTCCCGGAGCGGGTCGAAGCCGTTGGTGACCAGGATCGCCGGCGGCAGGCCGGTGTGGCTCGGGGCGTTCATCGGGGTGATACACGGGTCGCGCGCGTCGTCGCCGTCGCGCAGGAGGTTGCGGGTCGGGTACTTCGACTCGGGTGCCAGCCGGTAGCCGACCGCGTCGGTGCTGATCCCGGCGCGCTCGGCGATCAGCCGCACCGGAACCTCGAACTCGTCGAGCGTGCCGTAGGTGTAGCCGCCGCCGTGCAGGTAGACCAGCGCGCCCGACGGGGTGGACGCCGGCCGGGTGGGGGGGGTGCCGGCGGACCGGGATGGATCCGTGCGGCACCAGGTGCTGCACCGAGCCGATCGGCGGCCAGGGTCCCACGCCGAGCTGCCGGTGTTCGCGGCGCCCCTGGGCGATCGGGATGTCTGCGCCCAGCCTCGGGCCGCCGGGCAACCATGCCCGCAGTTCGGGGTCGAGGGTGCCGCGACCGACCGAGTCGGGGCGGTGGTGCGGTCGTAGACGGGCGCCCGATCCGCCTACCCGTCTCGTCCCGCCGGAAACGGCTGTGCCGGAATGAGATGCGCTGTGCCGAAGATCAATTCGACAAGGTATCCGGCGACGACCATCGCGGCGTAGAAGGTGGCCGGCAGCGTCAGCATCATCCTGGTGCCGTAGTACTTGCGGTAGATGTTCAAGATCGGCACGATCAGCAGGTCGGCGTAGATGAACGCGACGACGCCACCGAAGCTGATGCCGCCGTTCCACAGCACCGCGGCAAGCGGCACATTGCCGATCGAGCAGACGAACGAAGCGATCGCCACGACCGGTCCGACGATCGGCCCCCACAGTGCCGCCCAGCCCGGGTGGTCGGCCAAAAAGAAGCCCTGCCAGAAGCTTTCGGGCACCCAGGCTCCGATGGCCCCGCGATCAACAGGCCCACGACCAGGTCACGCAGAATCGCCGACCACTCCATGACGAACACGTGCGACACCGAGGTGAAGCCCTGGCAGGACAGGAGCCGTCGCCAGAACGAACCCTCGTCCTGGATCGACATGTCCATCGCCGCATGGCCTTCCATCGATCCGGCCAGTCCCCGCTCGGCCTGTGCGCGGGCGGCGTCGACGAGCCGGGAGCGCACGAAGACGCGGAACAGGACGGCCAGCGCGACGATCATCAGCGGCCCGCCGACGAACTCCGCGGCGGTGAACTGCCACCCCGTCAGCAGCGCCAGGATGCTGCCCAACTCCACGACCAGATTGGTGGAGCCGCTCTCGAAGGCCATCGCCGCGGTGAAGTTGGCGCCCTTGCGGAACAGTGACCGGGCCAGGGCGACGGCCGCATACGAGCACGACGACGAGGCCGCGCCCAGGCCCGCCGCCGGCGCGAGGGTGCGGGGCCGGTCGTCACCGAGGAGGGCAACGACCGTCGAGCGGCGCACCACGGCCTGCACCACCGCGGACAGGGTGAAGCCGAGGATCAGCGCCCACAGGATCTCCCACGTCATCGTGCCGGCCAGGCCCAGGGCGTGGCCGATCGCTGCCAGCACTGTCACGAATTCCTCCGCCCGGTTGGCGCCGCCCGCCCCGACGCACGTATACCCCAGTGGGGTATAAGGCAAAGCCGTGTGCGGGGGGACACCCCCAATTCTGGGATTCGCCCCGGACGTCGCGCTCTCTAGAATCGCTGTCTGCGCGACAAAAAGCCGCGACAAAACAGCGACAAAACGCGACAAAGGCGCGAACGGGCGAATTCCTGCGAAATTCTCCCCGTTCTCCGCCGGGCAGGTGCCCGACACACCGGCGTCGCCACCACTGTCACGGACGTAACAACAGGCACACTGGTAACAACAGAGTTTTTTGGCGAGACGCCCAGGAGGGTATGGCCGTGTACCGAGTCTTTGAAGCGCTGGACGAACTGGCCGCCATTGTCGAAGAAGCCCGTGGCGTGCCGATGACGGCCGGCTGTGTGGTGCCCCGCGGCGACGTGCTCGAACTGGTCGACGACATCAAGGATGCGATCCCCGGCGAACTGGACGACGCCCAGGACGTTCTCGATGCGCGGGACTCGATGCTGCAGGAGGCCAAGGAACACGCCGAGTCGATGGTGGACTCGGCGACCACCGAGTCCGAGTCGATGCTCAACCACGCCCGCGCGGAGGCCGACCGGCTGCTGTCCGACGCGAAAGCGCAGGCCGACCGGATGGTGAGCGAAGCCCGCCAACACAGCGAACGGATGGTCGCCGAGGCGCGCGAGGAGTCGGTGCGCATCGCCACGGCCGCCAAGCGCGAGTACGAGGCCAGCACCAGCCGGGCCCAGGCCGAATGCGACCGGCTGCTCGAGAGCGGCAACCTCTCGTACGAGAAGGCCGTGCAAGAGGGCATCAAGGAGCAGCAGCGCCTGGTGTCCCAGAACGAGGTGGTGCAGGCGGCCAAGGCCGAGTCCGCCCGGCTCATCGACACCGCCCATGCCGAGGCCGACCGGCTCCGGGGCGAGTGCGACGTCTACGTCGACAGCAAACTCGCGGAGTTCGAGGACTTCCTCAACGGCACGCTGCGGTCCGTGGGCCGAGGGCGCCACCAACTACGGACGGCGGCGGGCACCCACGACTACGCCACGCGGTAGCCGAACCGGCTCACCACGGCAGCCGCCGGTTCAGCCTGGCGTTATGCGGTCGGCGCCGTAGGATTTCCCCTATGACGCGGCAGCACAGCACCACGGCGCACCGTCGTCCGGGTTCACCCATGAAGCTGGACATCACACCGCTGGGCCGACGCCCGGGCGCGATGGTCACGCTGCGGGAAACCATGCCCAGCCCGTCGCGCATCGGGCTGGACATGATCGCGATCGAGCGGGGCGCGCCGCTGGAACTGGATCTGCGGCTCGAGTCGGTGTCCGAAGGGGTGTTGGTCAGCGGAACGGTCACCGCGCCCACCTCCGGCGAATGTTCCCGCTGCCTGGGCACGGTCGACGGACGCATCCAGGTGGCCCTGACCGAGCTGTTCGCCTACCCGGGCAGCACGACCGAGGCGACCACCGGGGAAGACGAGGTCGGCCACATCGTCGACGACACCGTCGACATCGAGCAGTCCGTCATCGACGCCGTCGGGCTGGAGCTGCCGTTCTCCCCGGTGTGCCGGCCCGATTGCCCCGGGCTGTGCCCCCAATGCGGCGTCTCGCTGGCCGCCGAGCCGGACCACTTCCACGAGCGCATCGACCCGCGGTGGGCCAAGCTGACCGAGATGCTGCCACCGGGGCCCGATATCTCGCGGGGTGAGCGTTGACCTCCCGGGAAGAGCTGCTCGACGCGCTCGGTGTCGACCTGCCCGAGGAGCTGCTCGAGCTGGCGCTGACACACCGCAGCTACGCCTACGAACACGGCGGCCTGCCGACCAACGAGCGCCTCGAGTTCCTCGGGGACGCCGTTCTGGGGCTCACGATCACCGACGAGCTCTACCACCGCCACCCCGACCGCTCGGAGGGGGACCTGGCCAAACTGCGCGCCAGCGTCGTCAACACCCAGGCACTGGCCGACGTCGCGCGCAACCTGTCCGCCGAGGGCCTCGGAGTCCACCTGCTGCTGGGCCGCGGCGAGGCGAACACCGGCGGTGCGGACAAGTCCAGCATCCTGGCAGACGGCATGGAATCCCTGTTGGGCGCCATCTACCTGCAGCACGGAATCACCACGGCCCGCGAGGTGATCCTGCGGTTGTTCGGCGCGCTGCTGGACGCCGCGCCCACGCTGGGGGCCGGGCTGGACTGGAAGACCAGCCTGCAGGAGCTGACCGCGGCGCGCGGCCTGGGCGCGCCGTCCTACCTGGTGACCTCCACCGGACCGGATCACGACAAGGAATTCACCGCGGTGGTCGTCGTGATGGAGATCGAATACGGCTCGGGCATCGGGCGCTCCAAGAAGGAGGCCGAGCAGAAGGCCGCGGCAGCCACCTGGAAGGCGTTGGAGGCGCTCGACACCGCGGGGAAAACGCCCGTCTAGATCGACGGTGATGACCCGCTGCGCCCGGCTTTGCGGCGCTTGCGATCATGCCCGTCTAGGTTGACGGTGATGACCCGCTGCGCCCGGCTTTGCCGCGCTTGCGATCATGCCCGTCTAGGTTGACGGTGATGACCCGCTGCGCCCGGCTTTGCCGCGCTTGCGATCATCACTAGATGCCCGAGCTGCCTGAAGTCGAGGTGGTGCGCCGGGGATTGCAGTCCCATGTGGTCGGCAGGACGATCACGGCGGTCCGGGTGCACCACCCGCGCGCGGTGCGCCGCCACGAAGCCGGGCCCGGCGACCTCACCTCCCGGCTTCTGGGGGAGCGGATCACCGGGACCGATCGCCGCGGCAAATACCTGTGGCTGCTGCTGGGGTCGGACAGCGCGCTCGTCGTCCACCTCGGCATGAGCGGGCAGATGCTGCTGGGCGCCGTCCCGCGCGCCGAGCACGTGCGAATCTCCGCGCTGCTCGACGACGGGACCGTGCTGAGCTTCGCCGATCAGCGGACCTTCGGCGGGTGGCTGCTCGCCGACCTGGTGGAAGTCGACGGCAGCGTGGTGCCGGAGCCTGTCGCGCACCTGGCCCGTGACCCGCTGGATCCCCGCTTCGACGCCGCCGCCGTGGTGGGGGTGCTGCGCGGCAAGCATTCCGAGCTCAAGCGCCAGCTCTTGGACCAGCAGGTGGTGTCGGGGATCGGCAACATCTACGCCGACGAGGCGCTGTGGCGGGCCAAGGTGCACGGCGCCCGGGTGGCGGCCACGCTGAGCCGCCCACGCCTGGCCGCCGTGCTGGACGCCGCCGCGGAGGTTATGCGCGAGGCGCTGGCCAAGGGTGGAACGTCGTTCGACTCGCTCTATGTCAACGTCAACGGAGAGTCGGGGTACTTCGACCGGTCGCTGGACGCCTACGGCCGCGAGGGCCAGGCGTGCCGGCGCTGCGGCGCGGTGATGCGCCGGGAGAAGTTCATGAACCGCTCGTCGTTCTACTGCCCGAAATGCCAGCCCCGCCCGCGGACCTCGGGCATGAATCCACGGCTTTGATGCACACCCGTTCGCGCTCTTCACGTAAAAATGAGTCATGTCTGACGTGCGGTTGACCGCCTGGGTGCACGGGAGGGTGCAAGGCGTGGGATTTCGCTGGTGGACCCGCTGCCGGGCGCTGGAGCTGGGCCTGACCGGCTACGCGGCCAACCAGGACGACGGCCGCGTGCTGGTGGTCGCGCACGGGACGCGTGAGGCGGGCGAGAAGCTGCTGCAGCTGCTCGACGGCGACGGCGCACCGGGGCGCGTGGACAAGGTCGTCGCCGACTGGGCGCCGGCGCACGAGCGGTTCGACGGTTTCGTCGAGCGCTAGTCACTCCGGTCACGTTGGCACCGTCGCGGCTGCCCATGGTCGCATCGCAAAACTGGTATCGCCGGCGCTATCGCATTTCAGGAGGGAGCACCGCTTCCCTCCCAGTGACGGCTGTGACCCCTGTGACGTGTGCGCCGACCGGTCGATTTCGGGCCCGACGACACCCCGCGAGGGGGCCGGACGCGACGAATTGAGCGGTAGTCTGGCACGCCGTGTACCTCAAAAGTCTGACGCTGAAGGGCTTCAAGTCCTTCGCTTCGCCGACGACTATGCGCTTCGAGCCGGGTATCACCGCCGTCGTCGGGCCCAACGGCTCCGGCAAATCCAACGTGGTCGACGCCCTGGCCTGGGTGATGGGGGAGCAGGGCGCGAAGACGCTGCGCGGCGGCAAGATGGAGGACGTCATCTTCGCCGGCACCTCCTCGCGCGCCCCCCTGGGCCGTGCCGAGGTCACCGTCACCATCGACAACTCCGACAACGTGCTGCCCATCGACTACTCCGAGGTGTCGATCACCCGGCGGATGTTCCGCGACGGCGCCAGCGAGTACGAGATCAACGGCAGTGGCTGCCGGCTGATGGACGTCCAGGAGCTGCTCAGCGACTCCGGGATCGGCCGGGAGATGCACGTCATCGTCGGGCAGGGCAAGCTCGACGAGATCCTGCAGTCGCGGCCCGAGGACCGCCGCGCGTTCATCGAAGAAGCCGCCGGCGTGCTCAAGCACCGCAAGCGCAAGGAAAAGGCGCTGCGCAAACTCGACGCGATGTCGGCCAACCTGGCGCGGCTCACCGACCTGACCACCGAGCTGCGCCGCCAGCTCAAACCGCTGGGGCGCCAGGCCGAGGTGGCCCGGCGGGCCCAGACCATCCAGGCCGACCTGCGCGACGCCCGGTTGCGGCTGGCCGCCGACGACCTGGTCAACCGGCAGACCGAGCGCAGCGCCATCCTCGAGGCCGAGGCCGCGATGCGCCGCGAGCACGACGAGGCCGCCGCCCGCCTCGCGGTGGCCTCCGACGAGCTGACCGCCCACGAGACCGCGCTGGCTGAGCTCTCGACCCGCGCCGAGTCGGTCCAGCACACCTGGTTCGGGCTGTCCGCCCTGGCCGAACGCGTGGCCGCAACCGTGCGCATCGCCAGCGAACGCGCCCAGCATCTCGATGTCGAGCCGGCCAGGACCAGCGACAAGGACCCGGACGCGATGGATGCCGAGGCCCAGCGGGTCGAGGCCGCCGAGCGGCAGCTGAAGGCGGAGCTGGCCGCGGCGCGCACACGGCTGGAGGCCGCCCGCGCGCAACTGGCCGAGCGAGAGCGCGAGGCCGCCGAGGCCGACCGGGCCCACCTGGCGGCGGTCCGCGCCGAGGCGGACCGGCGCGAGGGCCTGGCCCGGCTGGCCGGGCAGGTGGAGACCATGCGGGCACGCGTCGAGTCGATCGACGACAGCGTCGCGAAGCTTTCCGAGCGCATCGAGCACGCCGCCGCGCGCGTGCAGCAGACCCGGGCCGAGTTCGAGACGGTGCAGGGGCGGGTCGGCGAGCTCGACCAGGGCGAGATGGGCCTCGACGAGCACCACGAGCGGACCGTGGCCGCGCTGCGCGCAGCCGACCAGCGCGTCACCGAGCTGCAGGCCGCCGAGCGGGGCGCCGAACGGCAGGTGGCCTCGCTGCGGGCCCGCATCGACGCGCTGTCGGTGGGGCTGGAACGCAAGAACGGCGCGGCGTGGCTCTCCGAGCACCACGGCGGGGCGGGGCTGCTGGGGCCGATCGCCAAGATGGTCAAGGTCCGCTCGGGCTACGAGGCGGCGGTGGCCGCCGTGCTCGGCTCGGCAGCCGACGCGCTGGCCGCCGAGAGCCTCGGGGCGGCCCGGTCCGCGGTCGCCGCGCTCAAGGAGGCCGACGGCGGGCGCGCTGCCCTGGTGGTGGGGGATTGGCCGGCCCCGGAGGATTCGGCGCGGGCCGGCGAGCTGCCCGGCGGCGCGGTGTGGGCGCTGGACCTGGTCGAGACCCCGCCGCGGCTGCGTGGCGCGCTGACCGCCATGCTCTCCGGCGTCGCGGTGGTCGACGACCTGGCACGGGCGCTCGAGCTGGTGGCCGCCCGCCCGCGGTTGCGGGCGGTGACCCTCGACGGCGACCTGGTGGGCGCCGGCTGGGTGAACGGCGGCTCCGACCGGAAGATGTCCACGTTGGAGATCACCTCCGAAATCGACAAGGCCGGCAGCGAGCTGGCCGCGGCGGAAGCGCAGGTCGCCCAGCTGAGCGCGGCGCTGTCGGGTGCGCTGACCGAGCAGGCGGCCCGCCAGGACTCCGCCGAGCAGGCGCTGGCCGCGCTCAACGAGTCCGACACCGCCATCTCCGCGATGTACGAGCAGCTGGGCCGGCTCGGGCAGGACGCCCGGACGGCCGAGGAGGAGTGGAACAGGCTGCTGCGGCAGCGCGAGGAGCTGGAATCCGGCCGCGCGCGGACTGTCGAAGAGGTCACCGAGCTCGAGACGCGGCTGCGCAACGCCCAGCAAACCCAGCATGTCGAGGCCGAGGAGCCGGCGGATCGGCAGCGGATCGCCGCCGCCGCCGAGAGCGCGCGCGGCGTGGAGGTGGAGGCCCGGCTGGCGCTGCGCACCGCCGAGGAGCGGGCCAACGCGGTGCGGGGGCGGGCGGATTCGCTGCGCCGGGCGGCCGCTGCCGAACGGGAGGCCCGGGTGCGCGCCGAGCAGGCGCGCGCCGCGCGGGTGCGCGCGGCCGCCATCGCCGCGGCCGTGGCCGACGCCGGGCGGCTGCTGGCCGCGCGGCTGGACGGGGTGGTCGGCGCGGCGTCGCACATCCGCGATGCGCTGGTGGCCGAGCGGCAGCAGCGCTCGGCGGCGATGGCCGCGGTGCGCGACGAGGTGAACGCGCTGGGGGCCCGGGTGGCCACGCTGACCGATTCGCTGCACCGCGACGAAGTGGCCAACGCCCAGGCGGCGCTGCGCATCGAGCAGCTCGAGCAGACGGTGCTCGAACAGTTCGGGATGGCCCCGGCCGACCTGGTCGCCGAGTACGGCCCGCACGTCGGGCTGCCGCCCAGCGAGCTGGAGATGGCCGAGTTCGAGCAGGCCCGCGAGCGCGGCGAGCAGGTGGTCGCCCCGGCCCCGATGCCCTATGACCGGGCCACCCAGGAGCGCCGGGCCAAACGCGCCGAACGCGAGCTGGCCGAGCTGGGCCGGGTCAACCCGCTGGCGCTCGAAGAGTTCGCCGCCCTGGAGGAGCGCTACAACTTCCTGTCCACCCAGCTCGAGGACGTCAAGGCCGCCCGCAAGGACCTGCTCGACGTCGTCGCCGACGTCGACGCCCGCATCCTGCAGGTGTTCAGCGACGCGTTCGTCGACGTCGAACGCGAGTTCCGGGAGGTCTTCACGGTGTTGTTCCCCGGCGGCGAGGGCCGGCTGCGGTTGACCAATCCCGACGACATGCTGACCACCGGCATCGAGGTGGAGGCCCGTCCGCCGGGCAAGAAGGTGACCAGGCTCTCGCTACTGTCCGGCGGGGAGAAGGCACTGACCGCGGTGGCGATGCTGGTGGCGATCTTCCGGGCCCGTCCGTCACCGTTCTACATCATGGACGAGGTCGAGGCCGCGCTCGACGACACCAACCTGCGCCGCCTGCTCTCGCTGTTCGAGCTGCTGCGGGCGCGCTCTCAGCTGCTCATCATCACCCACCAGAAGCCGACCATGGAGATCGCCGACGCGCTTTACGGCGTGACCATGCGGGGCGACGGGATCACCGCGGTGATCTCCCAGCGCATGCGCGGCCAGCAGGTGCAGCAGCTGGCCGCGGCTTCCCCCTAGGACACGCGAGCACCCGGGCACCGGCTGCCGCCGCCCGGGGCCGTCGGGGCGGCTGGAAGAATGTCAGCGTGTCGCAAGGATTTTGGATCGCCCTCGTCGTCATCGCCGTCCTGCTGGTCATCGTCGCGCTGGTGGCGGGGCTGGCGCGCTACCGGCGACGGCGCATCAGGCTGGCCCGGCCCGAGCCCGGCACGCTGGAGCGCCCCCGCGGCTATACCGCCTCATCGGGCATCACGTTCAGCCAGGGCGCACCGACCGCGGAGCGTCTCGACACCACGGGACTGCCCGGGGTGGGCGACGACGCGACGATTCCCCGCGACGCGCCGCGGCGCACGGTCGCCGACGTCGGGCTCCCCGAACCCGAGACCGTCGCGCCGCCACCGGAGGCCCCCGAGATCGAGGCCATCGAGCCGACCGAGGGCCGGCTCGAACGGCTGCGCGGCCGGCTGGCCAAATCGCAGAACGCGTTCGGGCGCAGCCTGCTGGGCCTGATCGGCGGCGGCGACCTGGACGAGGACTCCTGGCAGGATGTCGAGGACACCCTGCTGATCGCAGACCTGGGGCCCGTGGTCACCGAGTCGGTGATGACACAGCTGCGCAGCCGGCTGGCCAGCAGCGACGTGCGCACCGAGGCCGACGCCAAGGCCGCGCTGCGCGACGTCCTGATCACGCAGCTGCAGCCGGGCATGGACCGCTCGATCCACGCGCTGCCGCACGCCGACCGTCCGTCGGTGCTGCTGGTCGTCGGCGTCAACGGCACCGGGAAGACGACGACCGTCGGCAAGCTGGCGCGGGTGCTGGTGGCCGACGGCCGGCGCGTCGTGCTGGGCGCCGCCGACACCTTCCGCGCCGCGGCGGCCGACCAGCTCGAGATGTGGGCGTCCCGGGTGGGCGCGGAGGTGGTGCGCGGCCCCGAGGGGGCCGACCCGGCGTCGGTGGCCTTCGACGCCGTCGACAAGGGCATCGCCGCGGGCGCCGACGTCGTGCTCGTCGACACCGCGGGCCGGCTGCACACCAAGGTCGGGCTGATGGACGAGCTGGGCAAGGTCAAGCGGGTGGTGACCAAGCGGGCCGAGGTGGACGAGGTGTTGCTGGTGCTCGACGCCACCATCGGGCAGAACGGGCTGGCCCAGGCCCGGGTCTTCGCCGAGGTCGTCGACATCACCGGCGCGGTGCTGACCAAGCTCGACGGAACGGCCAAGGGCGGCATCGTGTTCCGGGTTCAGCAGGAACTCGGGGTGCCGGTGAAGCTGGTCGGGCTCGGCGAAGGGCCCGACGATTTGGCGCCGTTCGAGGCGGCCGGGTTCGTCGACGCGCTGCTGGGCTGAAACCCGTTGCACGGCCCCCTTACACAACCGGGCCGACGTTAATACCGCCGAAACACGGCGGCCCCAGCGCCGAAACAACCATCTCGCATGGTTCTGGTCAGGTCATCAGGCACATGTCTGGCGGCCAGTTCACGGCCGACCGGAGGTGGTAGCGAGTGACATTCCCGATGATGGGTCAGCCAGATACCGGCGATACCGCCTGGATGCTGACGAGTTCGGCGCTGGTGCTGTTGATGACGCCGGGTCTGGCGTTCTTCTACGGCGGGATGGTCCGCGCCCGCAGCGTGCTCAACATGATCATGATGAGCATCAGCGCGATGGGCGTGGTGACGGTTCTGTGGGTGCTCTACGGCTATTCGATGGCCTTCGGCGACGACAAGGGGAATGTCGCCGGTGACCCGGGCCAGTTCTGGGGCCTGAAGGGCCTCATCGGCGGGAACGCGGTGAAGGCGGACCCGAGCGCCGGCACCGCCGCCACCGACGTCCCGCTGGTGGGCAGCATGCCGGCCACGGTGTTCGTGGCCTTCCAGCTGATGTTCGCGATCATCACGGTGGCGCTGGTCTCAGGTGCGGTGTCCGACCGGCTGAAGTTCAGCGCCTGGCTGGTGTTCTCCGGGCTGTGGGCGACGCTGGTGTACTTCCCGATCGCGCACTGGGTGTTCGCCTTCGACGGCTCGGTGGCCGAGCACGGCGGCTGGATCGCCAACAAGCTGCACGCGATCGACTTCGCCGGGGGTACCGCGGTCCACATCAACGCCGGCGTGGCGGGCCTGATGCTGGCGATCGTGCTGGGCAAGCGCAGGGGCTGGCCCACCACGTTGTTCCGCCCGCACAACCTGCCGTTCGTCATGCTCGGGGCGGGCCTGCTGTGGTTCGGCTGGTACGGCTTCAACGCCGGTTCGGCCACCAGCTCCAACGGTGCGGCCGGCACGACGTTCGTGACCACCACGATCGCGACCGCCGCGGCGATGCTGGCCTGGCTGGCCACCGAGCGCATCCGCGACGGCAAGGCGACGACGCTGGGCGCGGCGTCGGGGATCGTCGCGGGGCTGGTCGCCATCACGCCGTCGTGCTCGTCGGTCAACGTGCTGGGCGCGCTGGTGGTCGGCGCGGTCGCCGGGGCGGTGTGTGCCCTGGCGGTCGGGCTGAAGTTCAAGCTGGGTTTCGATGACTCGCTCGACGTGGTCGGAGTGCACCTGGTCGGTGGCCTGGCGGGCACGCTGCTGGTCGGCCTGCTGGCGGCCCCGGAATCCCCGGCCATCAACGGCGTCACGGGCGTGTCGCGGGGTTTGTTCTACGGCGGCGGCTGGGCCCAGCTGGAGCGGCAGGCGATAGGCGCGTTCAGCGTCTTGATCTATTCTGGTGTGGTCACGCTTGTTTTGGCTTTGATCCTGAAATACACGATGGGACTTCGATTGAGCCCCGAGGCGGAGGCCGCGGGCATCGACGAGGCCGAGCACGCCGAGAGCAGTTACGATTTCGCCGTGGCGACCGGCTCGGTGCTTCCCCCCCGGGTTGCCGTGCCGGACACCCGGAACGGCATGGAGGAGCGAATGGGCGAGAAAGTTGAGGCCGAGTAGAGATGAAGCTCATCACCGCGATCGTCAAGCCGTTCACCCTCGACGACGTCAAGACTGCGCTCGAAGACGCGGGCGTCCTGGGGATGACGGTCAGCGAGATCCAGGGCTACGGACGCCAGAAGGGCCACACCGAGGTCTACCGGGGTGCGGAGTACTCGGTCGATTTCGTGCCCAAGGTCCGCATCGAGGTCGTCGTCGACGACTCCATCGTCGACAAGGTCGTGGACAGCATCGTGCGGGCGGCGCGCACCGGCAAGATCGGTGACGGCAAAGTCTGGGTCAGCCCCGTGGAAACCATCGTTCGGGTGCGCACCGGTGAACGCGGGACCGATGCGCTGTGACACGCCGTTGATCCGGACCATGGAGGGATGAACCCGACCGGGTCCGACCCGTTGGGGACAGGAAACGCTTGCGGGGCAACCGATCTGGTTGCCTCGCGGCGCCGTCTGCTGGCCGACGGCGGTGAGCTCGGCCCCGCGAAGCTGCGGCGGGCCTGGCTGGAACTGCACGAGTCCTGGCTGGCGGCCAAGGCCGCCGAGATCGGGATCACCGACGACGGCGGCTTCGCGGTCGTCGGCGTCGGCGGCCTGGGCCGCCGCGAGCTGCTGCCGCACTCCGACCTGGACCTGATGCTGCTGCACGACGACAAGCCCGCCGACGTGCTCGAGCGGGTCGCCGACGGATTGTGGTATCCGTTGTGGGACGCCAACATTCGGCTCGACCACAGCGTGCGCACCGTCCCGGGGGCCCTCGGTGTGGCCGACAGCGACATGGTGGCCGCGCTGGGCATGTTGGATGCGCGCCACATCGCGGGGGACGCGCGGCTCTCGGAGGAGCTGATCGCCGGGGCGCGGCGCCAGTGGCGCGGTGCCATTCGCTCCCGCATGGACGAGCTGGTCGAGATCACCCACGCCCGCTGGCAGCGGTGCGGCCGGATCGCCCAGCGCGCCGAGCCCGACCTGAAGTCGGGGCGCGGCGGCCTTCGCGACGTGCAGCTGCTCGACGCGCTCGGCCTCGCCCAGCTCATCGACCGCCACGGCATGGACAATCCGGAGCTGCCCGGCGGCTCGCTGGACGCCGCCTACCTGATGCTGCTCGACGTGCGCACCGAGCTGCACCGGGTGTCCGGGCGCGGAGGTGACGTCCTGCTGGCCCAGTTCGCCGACGAGATCAGCGCCGCAATGCATTTCGGTGACAGGTTCGACCTGGCGCGGATCCTGTCCGGCGCGGGCCGCACCATCGCCTACCACGCCGAGACCGGGCTGCGCACCGCCGCGATCGCGTTGCCGCGCCGCGGGATCTCCGCCCTGGTGCGGCGCCCGAAGCGGCGTCCGCTCGACGAGGGGGTCGTCGACTACGCGGGGGAGATCGTGCTCGCCCGCGACGCGCGTCCCGACGTCGACGCGGGGTTGGTGTTGCGGGTGGCGGCCGCGTCGGCGGACAAGGGCCTGCCGATCGGCGCCGGCACGCTGAGCCGGCTGGCCGCCGAAATCTCCGATCTGCCGGCCCCGTGGCCGCGCGAGGCGCTGGACGACTTCCTGGTCGTGCTGTCAGCCGGCCCGACCGCGGTGGCCACCATCGAGGCGCTCGACCGCACCGGGTTGTGGGGGCGGCTGCTGCCGGAATGGGACGCCATCCGCGACCTGCCGCCGCGCGACGTCGCCCACAAGTGGACGGTGGACCGGCACGTGGTCGAGACCCTCGTGAACGCCGCGCCGCTGTCGACCCGGGTGGCGCGCCCCGACCTGCTTGCGCTCGGCGCGCTGCTGCACGACATCGGCAAGGGCCGCGGCGTGGACCACAGCGTGCTCGGGGCCGAGATGGCGCTGAAGATCGGCCCCCGCCTGGGGATTTCGCCCGAGGACACCGAACTGCTGGCCAAGTTGGTGCGCCACCACCTGCTGCTGCCGGTGGTGGCCACCCGTCGCGACCTGAAGGACCCCGAAACCATCACGGCGGTGTCCGAAGCCCTGGGCGGGGACCCGCTGCTGCTCGAGGTGCTGCACGCGCTGACCGAGGCCGACTCGAAGGCCACCGGACCCGGGGTGTGGAGCGAATGGAAGGCGTCCCTGATCGAGGACCTGGTCCGCCGCTGCCGGATGGTGATGGCCGGTGAGGCGCTACCGCGGGCTGAACCCGTTGCACCGCAATATCTTTCGTTGACCAGTGAGCGCCGGGTGCAGGTGGACGTCGCGCCCGGCGGCGGCGAGCGCCTGCAGGTCGTGATGATCGCGCCGAACCAGCGGGGGCTGGTGTCCAACGCCGCCGCGGTGCTGGCGCTGAACTCGCTGCGCATCCATTCGGCGTCGGCCAACGTCCACGGCGACGTCGCGATCATCGAGTTCGTGGTGTCGCCGCTGTTCGGTTCGCCGCCCGAGGCGGGCCTGCTGCGCCAGCAGTTCGCCGGCGCCCTGGGCGGTGACATCGACGTGCTGGGCACGCTGGAGAAGCGCGACAACGACGCGGTGAGCGCGGCCACCGCGCGGGCCGGCGAGGTGCAGTTCGGTGTTCCCGTCACGCGTTCCACCGCCCCGCCCCGCATCCTGTGGCTGGAGACCGCGCCTTTCGGCCAGCTGGTCCTGGAAGTCCGCGCCATGGACCGGGCGGGCCTGCTGGCGCTTTTGACCCGGGCGCTGGAACGGGCCGGGGTCGACATCGTCTGGGCAAAGGTCAACACCTTCGGATCGACCGCGGCCGACGTGTTCTGCGTGACGGCGCCGGCCGGGGACAGCGAGCACTCGGCCCGCGCGGTGGTCGAGCAGCACCTGGCGGCCGTGCTGGGCGGCCCCGCCGTCGAGGTGCTCGAGGAGCCCGTCGGCGACTAGGGCGCGCTCACGCCCGCTCCGAATTCATCTGCCGCAGCGCGACGATGCGCGCCTGGATCTGGTCGCGGGTGGCGGCCGCGATCGGCGGCCCGCCGCAGCGGCGGCGTAGCTCGTTGTGGATCCAGCCGTGCGGCTTGCCGGTGCGGTGATGGGTCAGCGACACCAGCGTGTTCAGCTCGCGGCGCAGTTCGCGGAGCTCCCCGTGCATCGACGGCACCGGCGCGGCGTGCGCGGCGTCCTGCTGGAGCCGGGCCCGCTTCTGCAGTTGCTCGTCCTGGCGCTGGTGCAGCAGGGCCCGCATCTGGTCGGCGTCGAGCAACCCGGGGATGCCCAGGTAGTCCGCCTCCTCGTCGCTGCCGGCGGGGGTGGCGGTGCCGAACGACGACCCGTCGAAGATGACCTGGTCGAGTTCGGCATCGGCGCCCAGGGAGGTGAAGCCGCGGTCCTCCTCGCCTTGCTCTGTCTGCGTGCGCGTGGCGGGATCGCCGTCGAGCGGGTCCGCGTCCGGCCGGTGCGGCGCGCCGAGCACGTGGTTGCGCTGGGCCTCCAGCTCGCTGGCCAGCTGCAGCAGGTTGGGCACCGACGGCAGGAAGATGCTGGCCGTTTCCCCCGGCCGCCGCGACCGCACGAACCTGCCGATGGCTTGGGCGAAGAACAGCGGCGTGGAGGCGCTGGTGGCGTAGATGCCCACCGCAAGCCGGGGCACGTCGACGCCCTCGGAGACCATGCGCACCGCGACCAGCCACCGGCCCGTGCTCTCGGCGAACTCGGTGATGCGCCCGGACGATCCGGGGTCGTCGGACAGGACGACCGTGGGCTGTTCGGAGGTCAGCCGCTCCAGCAGCGCGGCGTACGCGCGGGCCGCGGTCCGGTCCGACGCGATGATCATGCCGCCGGCGTCGGGCACGTGCGTGCGCAGCTGACACAGCCGCCGATCGGCGGCCGCGATCACCGCGGGCATCCATTCGCCGGCCGGGTCCAGCGCGGTGCGCCAGGCCCGCGCGGTCTGCTCGGCCGACAGCGGCTCGCCCAGCCGCGCCGCGTGCTCCTCGCCGGCGCTGTCGCGCCAGCGCGCCTCGCCGGAGTAGGCGAGGAAGACCACCGGGCGGACCACCCCGTCGCCGAGCGCCTCGGCGTAGCCGTAGGTGTGGTCGGCCCGCGAGCGCAGGATCCCGTCGGAGCCGGCTTCGTAGTCGACGAACGGGATGGGGCTGTCGTCGCTGCGGAACGGCGTCCCCGTCAGCGCCAGTCGCCGCGTCGCGTCGCCGAAGGCTTCGCGGATCGCGTCGCCCCAGGTCTTGGCGTCACCGCCATGATGGATCTCGTCGAAGACGACCAGCGTCCTGCGCTGTTCGGTGCGCACCCGGTGCAGTGTCGGGTGCGCGGCGACCTGGGCGTAGGTCACCGTGACGCCGTGATACTCCGGCGAGGTCACCGGGCTGGTGTTGGAGAACCGCGGGTCCAGGGCGAGGCCGTGCGTCCCCGCGGCCCGCGCCCACTGGACCTTGAGGTGCTCGGTGGGCACCACGACGGTGATCTGGTCGACGGCGCGCTGGGCCAGCAGTTCGGCCGCCACCCGCAGGGCGAACGTCGTCTTGCCCGATCCGGGGGTGGCCACGGCCAGGAAGTCGCGCGGCTGACCGGTCAGGTATTTCACCAGCGCCCTGCGCTGCCAACCCCGCAACGCGCGGCCGGGGTCGTGCCCGGTCGCGGCGCGTGGCTCCGTGCTGACCGGTTGCAACGACATTTCCCCCCGTGGTCCCGTGATCCGATGCGGCCGGCCTGGTTAAGTGGCGGACGTGAAATCTAGCACGGCAAGGCTTTTCGCGGCGGCAGCGACTCGGGCGAGCTAGCGTGCCGAGCCGGTGACGTCGCGGGCCCGCAGCCACGCGAGGATCCGGCCGGCGACGTCGGGCCAGCCGGGCTCGAGCATCATGTTGTGACCCATCGGGAAGAACTCCGGCTCGGTCCGGTAGGCGCGGGCGGTGGCGCGCACCTCCTCGACGCTGACGAAGCCGTCGTACTCGGCGCCCAGCACCAGGATCGGCGTGCTCACGCGCCGGGTTGCGACCCGGCGGAGGATCGGGTCGGTCATCGCGGCGCGCACGCTCTCGGCCCCGGCGCGTTGCCGGCAGGATTCGACGACGGCCTCGGGCGTGTCGGCGCAGAACAGGTACTCGCGGGCCAGGGCCGGGGTGGCGAGGAATTTCAGCAGCGTGCGGTCGTTCCAGGTCTCCAGCGTCATCGACGGCCGGCGGCGCCAGACCCGCAGCGCCAGCGTGAGCACGCCCTGCGGTGGCACCGAACCGACCAGCACCGCGGCCGGGGCGCGGCGGGTTTCCAGATAGCGCTGCACGACGAAGCCGCCCAGCGAATGGCCGATCAGCACCGGCCAGCCGCCGAGGTCGTCGGCCACGGCGCGGACGTCGTCGATGTAGTCGGCGACGGAAACCCTGTGCAGCGGTGTGGGGGTGGGGCTCGCGCCGTGCCCGCGCAGGCTCACCGCGACCGCGCGGTAGCCGGCATCGGCGAAGAAGTCCAGGAAGTTCTCCCAACACCACGCCGCGTGCCAACCGCCGTGGACGAACAGCAGCGGCGCCGGATGCGCCGGGCTGGTGGAGCCCTTGTCGAGCACCTCGAGCATGGGCTCGACCCTCGTTTGCCGGCGCCGCGCCGTCAAGCCCTTCGCGCGCGGCCGAAGTGCCCCGGCCGCCGAGCCACTAGGCTGGTCGGGTGTTTGAATCCCTGTCTGACCGGTTGACCGGTGCGCTGGCGGGACTGCGCGGCAAGGGGCGGCTGACCGACGCCGACATCGACGCCACCACCCGCGAAATCCGGCTCGCCCTGCTGGAGGCCGACGTCTCGCTGCCCGTGGTGCGGGCGTTCGTCAACCGGATCAAGGAGCGCGCCCGCGGCGCCGAGGTGTCCGGCGCCCTCAACCCGGCGCAACAGGTCGTCAAGATCGTCAACGACGAACTCGTCGGCATCCTCGGCGGCCAGACCCGCCAGCTGGCCTACGCCAAGTCCCCGCCCACGGTCGTGATGCTCGCCGGCCTGCAGGGCTCCGGCAAGACGACGCTGGCCGGCAAGCTCGCGGCCTGGCTGCGCGGCCAGGGGCACACGCCCCTGCTGGTGGCCTGCGACCTGCAGCGCCCGGCCGCGGTGAACCAGCTTCAGGTCGTCGGCCAGCGGGCCGGGGTGCCGGTGTTCGCGCCGCATCCCGGCGCCGGATCACCGGATCCCGACGTCGGCCCGCCCGACCCCGTCGCCGTCGCGGCCGCCGGGCTCGCCGAGGCCCGCGCCAAGCACTTCGACGTCGTCATCGTCGACACCGCCGGACGGTTGGGGATCGACGACGAGCTGATGGCCCAGGCCGCGGCCATCCGCACCGCCGTCGACCCCGACGAGGTGCTGTTCGTCCTGGACGCGATGGTCGGGCAGGACGCCGTCACCACCGCCGAGGCGTTCCGCGAGGGTGTCGGTTTCACCGGCGTGGTGCTGACCAAGCTCGACGGCGACGCCCGCGGTGGCGCCGCGTTGTCGGTCCGCGAGGTGACCGGGGTGCCGATCCTGTTCGCCTCCACTGGGGAGAAGCTCGAGGACTTCGACGTCTTCCACCCCGACCGGATGGCCAGCCGCATCCTGGGCATGGGCGACGTGCTGAGCCTGATCGAACAGGCCGAGCAGGTCTTCGACGCCGAGCAGGCCGAGGCGGCCGCCGCCAAGATCGGCACCGGCGAGCTGACCCTCGAGGACTTCCTGGAACAGATGCTGGCCATCCGCAAGATGGGGCCGATCGGCAACCTGCTGGGCATGCTGCCGGGCGCCGGCCAGATGAAGGACGCCCTGGCCGCCGTCGACGACACGCAACTCGACCGGCTGCAGGCCATCATCCGCGGGATGACGCCGCAGGAGCGCGCGGACCCGAAGATCATCAACGCGTCCCGGCGGCTGCGCATCGCCAACGGCTCGGGTGTGACGGTCGCCGAGGTCAACCAGCTGGTCGACCGCTTCTTCGAGGCTCGCAAGATGATGTCGTCGATGCTCGGCGGCATGGGCATCCCCGGCATGGGCCGCAAGTCCGCGACGCGAAAGAGCAAACAGGCCAAGGGCAAGGCCGGCAAGAAGGGCAAGAAGGGGGCGCGCGGCCCCACGCCGCCCAAGGCGAAGAGCCCGTTCGGGGCGGGCATGCCGGGAATGCCGGCGGGATTTCCGGATCTGTCGCAGATGCCCGACGGCCTCAACGAGCTCCCGCCCGGACTGGCCGATTTCGACCTGTCCAAGCTGAAGTTCCCGGGCAACCCAGGAAGGAAGTAGCCGTCTCGTGCGCCTGCACGTGCGGGGCCGGGGGCTGCCCGATGAGGCCGAGGTCGAACTGTGGGTCGTCGACGGCCGCATCAGCACCGAACCGGCCGCCGGGGCCGACACCTTTTTTGACGGCGGCTGGATCCTGCCCGGCCTGGTGGACGCGCACTGCCACGTCGGGCTCGGCAAGCACGGCGAGATCGAACTCGACGAGGCGATCGCCCAGGCCGAGACCGAACGCGACGCCGGGGCGCTGCTGTTGCGCGACTGCGGCTCGCCGACCGACACCCGCACCCTCGACGACCGCGCCGACCTGCCCCGCATCATCCGGGCCGGCAGGCACCTGGCCCGGCCCAAGCGTTATATCGCCGGCTTCGCCGTCGAGCTCGAGGACGAGTCGCAGCTGCCGGCGGCCGTCGCCGAGGAGGCCGCCCGCGGCGACGGCTGGATCAAGCTGGTCGGCGACTGGATCGACCGCGGCGTCGGCGACCTCGCGCCGCTGTGGTCCGAGGACGTGCTGCGGGCCGCGATCGACGCCGCGCACGCCCACGGCGCCCGCGTCACCGCCCACGTCTTCAGCGAGGACGCGCTGCCGGGCCTGATCAACGCCGGCATCGACTGCATCGAGCACGGCACCGGCCTCACCGACGACAACATCGCCCTGATGCTCGAGCACGGCACGGCGCTGGTGCCCACGCTGATCAACCTCGAGAACTTCCCCGGGATCGCCGATGCCGCGACGCGGTATCCGACCTACGCCGCGCACATGCGCGACCTTTATGCCCGCGGCTACGAGCGGATCGCGGCCGCGCGGGAGGCGGGGGTGCCGGTGTATGCCGGCACCGACGCGGGCAGCATGGTCGCCCACGGCCGCATCGGCGACGAGGTCGAGGCCCTCACGCGCATCGGCATGAGCCCGACCGAGGCGCTGGGCGCGGCGTGCTGGGACGCCCGCCGCTGGCTGGGCAGGCCCGGCCTCGAGCACGGGGCGCCGGCCGACCTGCTGTGCTACTCGCGCGACCCTCGGCTAGGGCCCGATGTACTCGCTGCGCCGGACCTTGTGATACTGCGCGGCAACGCGTTTCGTGCCGGGGTCGCCGCGGAGGCCGGGCGCGCGTCGCGTCCGGCGAGGGAATAGGATCTGACGATGGCGTTGCCCAGCGGCGCGACATTCGCCGGATACATCGTGGCTCGGAGGCTGGGCTCCGGAGCGACCGGCACGGTGTATCTGGCCCAGGATCCTCGATCGTCGCGTTGGCAGGCGCTCAAGGTGCTGTCGCCGGCGCTGTCGGGCGACGGCGAACTGCGCCGCCGGTTTCACGCCGAGACCCCGATCGCCGCGAGCCTCTATCACCCGCACATCGTGCGCGTGAACGACCGTGGCGAGTTCGAGGGACAGCTCTGGGTCGCCATGGACTACGTCGACGGCGTCAACGCCGCGCAGCTGATGGCCGGCCGGTTTCCCGCGGTGTCGCCGGTCGGCGAGGCGCTCGCGGTGGTCAACGCCCTCGCCGAGGCGCTCGACTACGCGCACCAGCGCGGCCTGCTGCACCGCAACGTCAAGCCGGCCAACGTCTTCCTGACCGGCCGGGACGAGGGCGAGCCCGGGATCCTGTTGTCCGACTTCGGCGTCGCTGTGCCGATCGGGGAGCCCGCCAGGACGGCGGCCTACGGGTCGCCCGAGCAGTTGACGGGCTCCGACATCGACGGGCGCGCCGACCAGTACGCGCTGGCGGCCACCGCGTTTCACCTGCTGACCGGTGCGCCGCTGGCGGCCGGCTCGCCGCCGCGGCTCAGCGAGCAGCGCCCGGAGCTGGCCCGCCTCGACGAGGTGTTCGCCAGGGCGCTCGCCCCGCGGGCCGCCGACCGGTTCGCGCGGTGCGCCGACTTCGCCGTCGCGGCCAACGCGCAAGCGGGCCTCGCACCCGGCGACCGCGGTCCGGAAGCGGTCCTGGTCGCCGACTATCCCGCCTATGCCTGGCCCGAGTCCGACGACGCACACGGCGGCGCGCGGCCGGCGGCAGGGGCGTGGGGCGGGCGACCGGCCGGTCCCTCCGGCGCGGCCGCACCGGCCGCACCGCCCGCGCGTCCCCCGCGGGCGGTGCCGGCCAGGCGCGGCTTACGCAAGGCCGCAGTGCGGGTCGTGGCGGTGGCGCTGGTCGCCGGACTGGTCGCGCTGGGTCTCGTGATCGGGCGCAGGAACCAACCGGCCCCGGCTCAGGGCGCCGGCCGTACAGCGCCGCCGTCGGCCTCGGCCGGCGGGACCCGTGCCACCTCGCCGCCCGCCGTCCCGGTTCCGCTGGACGGCACGTACAGCATCGACGTCGAACGCACGAAGCAGACCTACAACTACGCCGCCGACCCGCAACCCCCGGACGTGACCACCTGGTGGGCATTCCGCTCGTCGTGCGCGCCGCAGTCCTGCACCGCGGCCGCCACCCGGCTGGACGACACCGGTCACCTGCGCGAGGTGTCACCCGGTGCGCCGCTGTTCCTGGCGTACGGGGACGGTCGATGGCAGTCCTTGCCGGTCGACATCCGGTTCCCGTGCATCGGATCGGACGGATTACGCCAGAAGCAGACCGCGACGTTGGTGTTGACGCTGCAACCGCGGGCGCACGGCGACTTCGCCGGTGAAGAGACCCTCACCGTGCAGACCAACGAATGCGGCCAGCGCTCGGCGGTCATCCGCATCCCCGCGGTGGCCAGCCCGCACGGCGGGGTGCCGCCGGGGGTGACGGTGCCCGACCCGACCGCCGGGCCGGCCGGCCCCGAAGGGATGGCGCCGGCGCCCGTCGGGCCGGGCGCGGTGCCGTCGGGCAAGCCCCATCCCTGAGCCGGCCCATCCGCGAGGCGTGCGGCGGGTACCGTTCGAGCCGCCAAAAAGATTGTGAGTGCTTGCTATCTATGCTAGGTTCGGTGGCACCCTTACGAAATTTGGAGGCCCCGGTGACCTACGACGTGATCATCCGCGACGGCCTGTGGTTCGACGGCACCGGCAGGCCGCCGCGAACCCGCACGCTCGGGATTCGCGACGGCCTGGTGGTCGCCGTGGTCGGCCCCGCCGACGGCCCGCTCGACGAGACCGGCTGCCCCGAGGTGATCGACGCGGCGGGCAAGTGGGTCGTACCCGGCTTCATCGACGTGCACACCCACTACGACGCCGAGGTGCTGCTGGACCCCGGCCTGCCCGAGTCGGTGCGCCACGGTGTGACCACTGTGTTGCTGGGCAACTGCTCGTTGTCGACGGTGTACGCCGACTCCGAGGACGCCGCCGACCTGTTCAGCCGCGTCGAGGCGGTGCCGCGCGAGTACGTCCACGGCGCCCTGGCGTCCCGGCGGACCTGGTCGACGGCCGCCGAATACGTCGAGGCGATCGACGCCCTGCCGCTCGGGCCCAACGTCGGCTCCCTGCTCGGGCATTCGGACCTGCGGGCCGCGGTGCTCGGACTCGACCGCGCCACCGACGCCGGCGCGCAGCCCACCGCGGCCGAACTCGAGAAGATGGCGGCGTTGCTCGACGACGCGCTGGACGCCGGAATGCTCGGCATGTCGGGGATGGACGCCGCGATCGACAAGCTCGACGGCGACCGGTTCCGGTCGCGCGCGCTGCCGTCGACCTTCGCGACCTGGCGGGAACGGCGCAAGCTGATCGACGTGCTGCGCCGGCGCGGGCGGATGCTGCAGAGCGCCCCCGACATCAAAAACCCGGCGTCGGGGCTGCTGTTCTTCCTGGCGAGCAGCCGGATCTTCGGCCGCGGCAGGGGAGTCCGGATGAGCATGCTGGTGTCGGCCGACGCCAAGTCGATGCCGCTGGCCGCGCACACCTTCGGTCTGGGCACCCGGATACTGAACAAGCTACTGGGCTCTGACGTGCGGTTCCAGCATCTGCCCGTCCCGTTCGAGCTGTACTCGGACGGGATCGACCTGCCGGTGTTCGAGGAGTTCGGTGCCGGGACCGCGGCCCTGCACCTGCGCGACCAGTTGCAGCGCAACGAACTGCTGGCCGACCAGTCTTATCGCCGCCGGTTCCGGCGCGAGTTCGACCGGCGCAAGCTCGGGCCGTCGTTGTGGCACCGCGACTTCCACGACGCGGTGATCGTCGAGTGCCCCGACCGCTCGTTGATCGGCAAGAGCTTCGGGGCCATCGCCGACGAACGCGGGCTGCACCCGCTCGATGCCTTCCTCGACGTGCTCGTCGACAACGGCGAGCGCAACGTCCGCTGGACCACCACCGTCGCCAACCACCGGCCCCGACAGCTCGACAAGCTCGCCGCCGAGCCCAGCCTGCACATGGGCTTCTCCGACGCCGGCGCACACCTGCGCAACATGGCCTTCTACAACTTCGCCCTGCGGCTGCTCAAGCGCACTCGGGACGCCGAACGCGCGGGCGCGCCGTTTTTGTCCGTCCAGGGCGCGGTGCACCGCCTGACCGGCGAGCTGGCGGACTGGTTCGGCATCGACGCCGGCACGCTGCGCGAAGGCGACCGCGCCGACTTCGTGGTGATCGACCCCGCCGGCCTGGACGAGTCGGTCGACGCCTACCACGAGGAGGCGGTGCCCCACTACGGCGGCCTGCGGCGCATGGTCAACCGCAACGACGGCGCCGTGGTCGCGACGGGCGTGGGTGGCGCCGTCGTCTTCCGGGCAGGCCGGTTCAGGGACGGCTACGGCCGGACCGTCAGGTCGGGCCGCTACCTGCGGGCGGGCGCGCGGCGCGGGTCCCCGGCCGTGAGCGCCTGACGTGGCCCGCACCCAGCAGCAGCGCCGCGAGGAGACCGTCGCGCGACTCCTCGAGGCGAGCATCGCCACCATCGTCGAGGTGGGCTATGCCCGCGCGTCGGCGGCGGTGATCACCAAACGCGCCGGGGTGTCCGTCGGGGCCCTGTTCCGCCACTTCGAGACGATGGGCGACTTCATGGCCGCCACGGCGTCCGAGGTGCTGCGCCGCCAGCTGGAAACCTTCACCAAGCGCGTCGCCGAAATCCCCGCCGACCGGCCCGCGCTGGAAGCGGCGCTGACGATCCTGCGGGACCTCACCGCCAGCCCCACCAACGCGGTGCTCTACGAGCTGTTGGTCGCCGCCCGCACCGACGAAAAGCTCCGGGAGACGCTGCAACACGAGCTCGGCCAGTACCGGGCCAAGATTCACGACGCCGCCCGGGCGCTGCCCGGCGCCGAGAGCTTCCCGCAGGACACGTTCCCGGTCGTGGTGGCGCTGATGACCAACGTGTTCGACGGGGCCACCGTGGTCGAGGGGGTGCTGCCGCAGCCGGACATCGCGGAGCGCCGGGTCGCGGTCCTCGCGGCCCTGCTCACCGCGGCGCTGCCCGGCCAGTAAGCACGCGGTGGCTACAGCGAGCCGATGCCCGTCTCCGGGTTCAGCGCGAAACCCCAATCCAGCAGGTTGGCGGCCTGATCCCAATACGTCGGGCCGCCCTCGTGGACCAGCCCGTACATCATCGCGATCACCAGCCGCCGCCCGCCGCGGGCGGCGGCGCCGACGAACGTCTTGCGGGCCGCGTTGGTGAAGCCCGTCTTGCCACCGATCGCGCCGGGGTAGCGCTGCAGCAGCTCGTCGCGGTTGACGATCGGTCGCTCGCCGTGATCGCCGGGGAACATCGCCGACGGTTCGGCGGTGATCTGCGCGAACACCGGGTTGGCCAGGGCGGCGCGGAAGATGACGGCCAGGTCGTGCGCGGTGGTCGCGCCGGACCCGCCGGGCCCGTCCAGGCCGGACGGCGTCGACGCGTGCGTGCTCGTCGCCCCCAGGGAGGCGGCCTTGGCGTTCATCGCGGCGACGGTTGCGTCGGCGCCGCCCATCAGGTGCGCCAGCGTGTTGGCCGCATCGTTGCCCGACACCAGCAGGATGGCGTCCAGCAGCTGGCGTGCGGTGTAGCTGCGGCCCGGTTTGATGCCCACACAGCTGCATTCGACGTCGGCGTCGGCGGCGTCGGCGACCACGGTCGAGTCCAGGCTCACCTGGTCGAGCGCCACCAGCGCCAACAGCACCTTGATGGTGCTCGCGGGTGGGTGTTGCACATCCTGGTCGCGGCCGGCGAGCACCTCACCGCTGTCGAGGTCGGCCACGATCCAGGTCTGGGCCGGGCCGTCGGGGATCGGCACCGAGCCGACCGGCTGCATGCTGTCGGCGCGGGCCGCCGGGGCGCCGACCGCATCGACCCCGCCGGCACCGATCACGAGCGCCGCGGCGAGTGCGGCGATGAGCTTCCGCATGGCCGCAGAGTCTAACTTCCGGCTCGTCGGGCGCCCACGTTCAGTACTGTGCGATGCATGCTGAGCCTGGCCGAGATCTCCGACCGCCTCGAGATCCAACAGCTTCTGGTGGACTACTCCACCGCCATCGACAACCGGCGCTTCGACGACCTGGACCGGGTTTTCACCCCGGACGCCTACATCGACTACCGGGCGCTCGGCGGGATCGACGGCCGCTTCCCCGAGGTGAAGAAGTGGCTCTCGGAGGTGCTGCCGAACTTCCCGGTGTACGCGCACATGCTCGGCAACTTCTCGGTCCGCATCGACGGTGACACCGCTTCGTCGCGGGTGATCTGCTTCAACCCGATGGTGCTGGGCGGCGAGAGCGACCAGGTGCTGTTCTGCGGGCTCTGGTACGACGACGAGTTCGCCCGCACCCCTGACGGCTGGCGGATGAGCCGCCGCGTCGAGACGAAGGTCTTTCAGAAAGTCATGTGAGCCGGTCAGGCGGATTTCCGGTGGCGGCTCCCGCTCTGGCACAATGGGCGGCTGTCCCTCGTGCGACCCACCTCGATTCGGTGCTCGGGCGCGGGTCGCACACGCGAGGCAAAACCGGATCGGGGCATTCCGCCCCGATCGCCGAATTGCAGCGTGACACACACAGGAGCGCGTAACACATGGCTGTCAAGATCAAGCTCACCCGGCTTGGAAAGATCCGCAACCCCCAGTACCGCATCGCCGTCGCCGACGCCCGCACGCGGCGCGACGGCCGTTCGATCGAGGTCATCGGCCGCTACCACCCGAAGGAGGAACCGAGCCTGATCGAGATCGACTCCGAGCGCGCGCAGTACTGGCTGTCGGTCGGCGCCCAGCCCACCGAGCCGGTCCTCAAGCTGCTCAAGATCACCGGCGACTGGCAGAAGTTCAAGGGCCTCCCGGGCGCCGAGGGCACCCTGAAGGTCAAGCCACCCAAGCCCAGCAAGCTGGAGCTGTTCAACGCCGCGCTGGCCGAGGCCGAGGGCGGCCCGACCACCGAGGCCGCCAAGCCCAAGAAGAAGGCCCCCGCCAAGACGGCGGCCAAGGCCGAGGCCGCCGCAGAGACGCCTGCCGAGGCGCCTGCCGAAGGCGAGCAGCCCGAGCCGGCCTCGCCCGCCGCGGAAAGCTGACCGGCGTGGGCACCGTCGTCGTCGACGCAGTCGAGCACCTGGTCCGCGGGATCGTCGACAACCCGGACGACGTCCGGGTGGACATGGTGACCAGCCGGCGCGGGCGCACCGTCGAGGTCCACGTCCACCCCGACGACCTGGGCAAGGTGATCGGTCGCGGCGGTCGCACCGCGACCGCGCTGCGCACGCTGGTCGCCGGCATCGGCGGTCGCGGCATCCGCGTCGACGTCGTGGACACCGACCAGTAGCAGCGCGCATGGAACTCCGTTGGAGTTGACCGTCGGGCGCGTGGTCAAGGCGCACGGCATCGGCGGCGAGGTGGTCGTCGAGGTCCGCACCGACGACCCCGCCGCCCGGTTCGCCCCGGGCACCGCGTTGCGCGCCAGAGACGCCCGCGGCGGCGCACCGGAGCGCAGCTACGTCGTGGACAGCGCGCGCGAGCACGGCGGGCGGCTGCTGGTGCGGCTGGCCGGCGTCGCCGACCGGGACGCCGCCGAGGCGCTGCGCGGCAGCTTGTTCGTCGTCGACTCCGCCGATCTGCCGCCGATCGACCCGGTCGACGAACCGGACACCTACTACGACCACCAGCTCGAAGGCCTGCGCGTGCGCACCACGACGGGTGCCCACGTCGGCGTCGTCGTCGAGGTGCTGCACACCGCGGCCGGTGAGTTGCTCGCGGTGCGCCCGCCCGACGGCGGGGAGGTGCTGGTGCCGTTCGTCGGCGCGATCGTCACGTCGGTGTCGTTGCCGGACGGCGTCGTCGAGATCGATCCGCCCGAGGGTCTTTTAGATCTGGCATGAGAATCGACGTCGTCACGATCTTCCCGGCCTACCTGGACCCGCTGCGGCAGTCGTTGCCGGGCAAGGCGATCGAGTCGGGTGTGGTGGACCTGCGCGTACACGACCTGCGGCGCTGGACGCACGACGTGCACCGCTCGGTCGACGACGCGCCCTACGGCGGGGGCCCCGGGATGGTGATGCGGGCTCCGGTGTGGGGAGAGGCGCTGGACGAGATCTGTTCCGGCGAGACGCTGTTGGTGGTGCCCACGCCCGCCGGTGCGCTGTTCACCCAGGCCACCGCCCAGCGCTGGAGCGCCGAGGCGCACCTGGCGTTCGCCTGCGGCCGCTACGAGGGCATCGACCAGCGGGTCGTCGAGGACGCCGCCCGCCGCATGCGGGTCGCGGAGGTCTCGATCGGCGACTACGTGCTGCCGGGCGGGGAGTCGGCGGCGGTCGTGATCATCGAGGCGGTGCTGCGGTTGCTACCCGGCGTCCTGGGCAACCCCGACTCGCACCGGGACGATTCGCACTCGCCCGGCCTGGACCGGCTGCTGGAGGGTCCCAGCTACACCCGCCCATCCAGCTGGCGGGGGCTCGACGTCCCCGAGGTGCTGCTGTCCGGGGACCACGCCCGGGTGGCCGCCTGGCGCCGGGGGGTCTCCCTGCGCCGGACCCGCGAACGCCGCCCGGACCTGTGCCCGCCGGGCGACTAGTCGAGTGCGGGGCCGATCCGGCCGTCGGGGAACATCGTCCTGACCGCCCGGGTTATCGTCTCGCGGGCGGTCGCGTCGTCGGAGGGCTGCAGCGACTGCACCACCATGATGTAGCGGTGGTCGGGGCCGACGAGCCCGGTCGACAGGTGCATCCAGTCGGCGCCGATGCAGCACATCCAGCCCTGCTTGACCGCCACCGGCTCGGCGTAGAGGCCATCGGGGATGCCGAACCGCTGCGGGTAGCCGTCTACGCCGTTGGGCGTGGAGCGGCCCAGGTCGTCGACGATCATCTTCGCCCGCTCGGCGGGCAGCCCGCCGGAGCCGTCGAGCAGCTTTTGGTAGTAGCGGATCAGGTCGGTCACCGAACTGATCGTGTTCCACCAGCGGCCGTCGGGTGGCGGCGTGGTCGAGCCCAGCCCGTACCGGGCCGCCACCTCGGTGATGATGGCGTTGCCGCCGTCCTGACCCCAGAACCGCTCGGCCGCCCCGTCGTCGGAGGACTGCAGCATCAGGTCCACGGCCTGGCGGTCGTCGGGGGCCAGCGCGGTCCTGCCCGAGGCCTCCTGCAACAGCAGGTCGTCGGCGATGAAGAGCTTGGCCACCGACGCCGTCCCGGGGATCTGGCCGTTGCCGTTGGAGACGAGGCGGTTGGTGACGCGGTCCAGGACCGCGACCGACAGCGCGGCGCCCGCGGCGGCGGCCTCGTCGGTCGCCTGCTGCATCCGCGCCTGCAGCAGGCCGAACTCGGCGGTGGGCAGCGCCCGCTCGGGTGGGTGCGGCGCGCCGGTCCCCGCGAACAGATCGGCCAGCTGCTGCGGCGACGGGGGCGCCACCGGGTTGGACGCGGGGGCGAGCGCGGCGTCGTACACCTTCGCCTGCACCTGTGTGCGCAGCTGGGTCAGGCAGGCCGTCGCGATCACCAACGTCGCCGCCGCGAGGGCGGCCGGCAGCGTCAGGGATCGTCGTCGCATGCCGTCATATCTACCACTGACCTGCGCTGTTGGCTCGCGGTACGGCGCGGTGATTCCCTGTGATTTTCACTGCATGGCAGGTGTCTGGCACAATTGACCAGTTGTCTCCAGCGGTCGCCGGCCGGCCGGGCCGCTTCCCGCCTGCTGCGAGACGAATTGGAACGCTCGAACCCATCGGCTCGGTGACCGCTTGGCGCCCGCGTGCGGGCGGCCGGGAGCCGCGACTGCAAGGAAGTGTCTTTCGCATGAACAGGCTGGACTTCGTCGACCAGGCGTCGCTACGCGACGACATCCCGGCCTTCGGTCCGGGCGACACCATCAACGTGCACGTCAAGGTCATCGAAGGCGCCAAGGAGCGTATCCAGGTGTTCAAGGGCGTGGTCATCCGCCGGCAGGGCGGGGGCGTCAGCGAGACCTTCACCGTGCGCAAGGAAAGCTACGGCGTCGGCGTCGAGCGCACGTTTCCGGTGCACTCACCGACCATCGACCACATCGAGGTGGTGACCCGGGGCGATGTCCGCCGCGCCAAGCTGTACTACTTGCGTGAGCTCCGCGGCAAGAAGGCCAAGATCAAGGAGAAGCGCTGACGGCGCACCGGCCCGGCGGTTCACCAGGGCGCCAACCGACCTGGCTACGCTGGTCTCGTGACCGATAGCACGGACTCATCCGAGCCCCGGCCCGACGCCGGTCCCTCAGAGCCGAAGGTTTCCACGTGCGACCCCGGCGCGGCCGACGACGCGGCCGCCGCGGAGGGCGAAGCCCCGGAGGTGCCAGAGCCCAAGCGCACCAAGCGGTCCGCCCTGCGCGAGTTCGCGATTCTCGCGGTCATCGCTGTGGTGCTCTACTACGTCATGCTGACGTTCGTGGCGCGGCCCTACCTGATTCCGTCGGAGTCGATGGAGCCCACCCTGCACGGATGCCCCGGCTGTGTCGGCGACCGGATCATGGTGGACAAGGTGACCTACGACTTCGCCGCCCCACGACCCGGCGACGTCGTCGTCTTCAAAGGACCGCCGGCGTGGAACGTCGGGTACAAGTCGATCCGATCCAACAACACCGCGCTGCGCTGGGCCCAGAACGCGCTGTCCTTCGTCGGCTTCGTGCCCCCCGACGAGAACGACTTGGTCAAGCGGGTGATCGCGGTCGGCGGGCAGACGGTGCAGTGCCGGGCCGACACGGGGTTGACGGTCAACGGCAAGCGGCTTTTCGAGCCGTACCTGGACCCGGCGACCATGATGGCCAATCCCGCCGTCTACCCCTGTCTGGGGCCCGAGTTCGGGCCGGTCACCGTGCCCGCGGGGCGCCTGTGGGTGATGGGCGACAACCGGACGCACTCGGCGGACTCGCGGGCCCACTGCGCGAGCACCCCGACCGACGCGCTGAAGGGCATCCTGTGCACCGGCGACCCGATGTCGGGCACCGTGCCGGTCTCCAACGTCATCGGCAAGGCCAGGTTCATCGTTTGGCCGCCGGGGCGCTGGGGCGTCGTGGACTCGGTGAACCCGCAGCAGAATCGGTAGCCGTGGCCACGACCTGGCCGCCGCGGACGGTGATCCGCAAGTCCGGGGGTCTGCGGACCCTGGAGTCCGCGCTGTACCGCAGCGGTCTGGGCCCGGTGGCCGGGGTGGACGAGGTGGGCCGCGGCGCCTGCGCGGGCCCCCTGGTGGTGGCGGCCTGCGTGCTCGGCCCGGGAAAGCTGGAAAGCCTTGCCGCCCTGGACGACTCGAAGAAGCTGACCGAGAAGGTGCGGGAGCGGCTGTTTCCCCTGATCCAGCGCTACGCGTTGGCCTACCACGTGGTGTTCATCCCGTCGGCCGAGGTGGACCGGCGCGGCGTGCACGTCGCCAACATCGAGGGAATGCGCCGCGCGGTGGCCGGCCTTACGGTGCGTCCCGGTTATGTGCTCAGCGACGGCTTCCGGGTGCCCGGCCTGCCCATGCCGTCGCTGCCGGTGATCGCTGGGGACGCGGCCGCGGCCTGCATCGCCGCGGCCAGCGTGCTGGCCAAGGTCAGCCGCGACCGGCTGATGGTCGCGGTGGACGCCGACCACCCCGGTTACGGTTTCGCCGACCACAAGGGCTACAGCACGCCCGCGCACCGCACGGCGCTGGCCCGGCTGGGCCCGTGCCCCGAGCACCGCCATTCCTTCATCAACGTCCGTCGCGTGGCGATCGGCTCGCAGAGCCGGGTGGTGGCGGATTGCGATCCGAACCCTCCGGACGCGCCGTGGCGCATACCGTTGAGGAAAGATGGGACCAGTTCGCAACGAGAAGGACGTCTTGACCAGGTGAGTGACAGATGAGTGCAGAGGATCTCGAAAAGTACGAAACCGAGATGGAGCTCTCGCTGTACCGCGAGTACAAGGACATCGTCGGTCAGTTCAGCTACGTCGTCGAAACGGAGCGGCGTTTCTACCTGGCCAACAGCGTGGAGATGATGCCCCGCAACGCCGACGGCGAGGTGTACTTCGAGTTGCGCCTGTCCGACGCGTGGGTGTGGGACATGTACCGGCCGGCGCGGTTCGTCAAGCAGGTGCGCGTGGTCACTTTCAAGGACGTCAACATCGAAGAGGTCGAGAAGCCGGAGTTGCGGCTGCCCGAATAGCCGGCCCGTTCGGCCCCGCGCTAGCCCTCGCCTTCGGGGGGCAGATGGCCCCGCCTCTCGATGACCGCCCGCGCCACGTCGGCGAGCTTGATGTTGAGGCTCTGCGAATGGCGGCGCAGCAGGTCGAAGGCTTGGTCCTCGCTCATGTCGTGCAGCAACATCAGCATGCCGACCGCCTTCCCGATCTCCCGGTTGCTGAGCAGGCCTCGCCGCAGGCTCGCGGCGTCTTCTCCCTTGGCCACGGCGTTGATGGCCACGCTGGCGAACGACGCCAGCACCGCGGCCGCACCGGCCGACTCGGTCGAACAGGTTGGGGGTGTCGCTGAACAGGTTGAGGGCCGCGGCCTTGCGCTTGTCGACCAGCAGGCGAAACCCCATCGCTCCGCGGACCGGTGTCTCCTCGACGAGGACCGCCGCCAGTTTCGGCCACAGCGACGGGGAGGTGAGGTCGGTGTCGATCTGGGGGGTTTCCTCCTCGATCGCATCGATGCAGGGGCCGTCCCCGACGCGCCGTTCCAGCGCGTCGATCGAGTGCGCGAGCCGGTCGCTGGCGCCGACGGTGACATACTGCCCGTTCTCGCGCAGCATCAGGCTGGCGTGGTCGCAGCCGCGCACCGTCAGCGTCGCGGCCACGCAGATCGCCGAGTACATCTCACCGGGATCCGAGCCCTGATAGATGATCTCGGCGAGAGCCGAGAAGACCGTCGCCGGATCGGCCTTCTCTCCGCCGGGCGGTGGGCCGGCCGGGCCGGTGTTCAAGTCGTCTACCACGTTGTGCCTCCCTCACGGCGGTGTCCGAGCGTAGCCGGGCCCGCCCCGTGGCCATAGATTATCGGTCGGCAACGAGCCGCACGTGCCCCGTGCTGGGGTTGCCGGACTGTCAGCGATTCGCCGGGTCACAGCGAGTGCCGCGGCTGCGGCGCTGCGCCGCAAGCCTACGGCCCGGAGCCGGTCCTGTCGGTCGCAATCGGGGTACTTGTTTTGGTTGCTCCCCGGCAGGGCAGGACAACGCACATGGGAAGGCACCCGCAACGTCTTCGAGGCCACGGTCGCCGCCTCGCAGCCACGGCGGCTGGTCTACACCTCGTCGGTGGCGGCCTACGGCTACCACGGCGACAACCCCGTCCCGCTCATCGAGGACGGCGCGCCGCGCGGCTCTCCCGAGCACTACTACTCCGCGCAAAAGGCGGCGCGCGAAGGCGTCGTTCGTCCCGTCCCTGCTGGAATGGCTGCACGTCGCACGGACCTCGGTAGTGATGGACACGACGAAGGCCAAGACGGCGCTGGGCTGGTGGCCGCTGCATTCCTCGGCCGAGGCCCTGGCGGCGCTGGCCTCGGCGCTGTGAGGCACGCCGATGTAGTTTGATCCGGTGGGTTACAAGCTCGGGGCCGCGTCTCGCGGCTTCCCTGCCGGCTACGACGAAGACGCGATAACGGTTACGACACGCAAACGTGAGGCGGCGGGCCTCCGAGCGGTCATCGTGTCCCTGCAGCGCGGGTGGGAGCAGATGGGCGCGCTGCGGACCGCGGCGGTGCTGGCCCGGCTCAATCAGCGCAAGGGATTCGACTGCCCCGGTTGCGCCTGGCCCGAGGGGCGTGGCGGACGCAAGCTGGCCGAATTCTGCGAGAACGGTGCCAAGGCCGTGGCGGAGGAGGCCACCAGGCGCACGGTGACGCCGGAATTCTTCGCCCGGCACTCGGTGGCAGAGCTGTCGGCGAAGCCCGAATACTGGCTGTCCCAGCAAGGCCGCATCACCCATCCGATGGTGCTGCGGCCCGGCGATGATCACTACCGGCCGATCGGCTGGGACGCCGCCTACCGGCTGATCGCCGATCAGCTCAACGCGTTGGATAGCCCGGATGCCGCGGTGTTCTATACGTCGGGTCGCACCAGCAACGAGGCCGCGTTCTGCTACCAGTTGATGGTCCGCTGCTTCGGCACGAACAATCTGCCCGATTGCTCGAACATGTGCCACGAATCCTCGGGCGCGGCGCTGACGGAGTCGATCGGCATCGGAAAGGGGTCCGTCACCGTCGACGACGTCGAGCATGCCGATCTGATCATCGTCGCCGGGCAGAACCCCGGCACCAACCACCCGCGCATGCTGTCGGTGCTGGAGAAAGCAAAGTCCCACGGCGCCAAGATCATCGCGATAAATCCCCTACCTGAGGCCGGCTTGATCCGGTTCAGGGACCCGCAGAAGCTGAACGGGCTCGCCGGGCATGGCATCCCGGTGGCTGACGAGTTCGTGCAGATCCGTATCGGCGGGGACATGGCGCTGTTCGCCGGGCTGGGCAAGCTGTTGCTCGAGGCCGAGGGGCGGGCCCCCGGGACCGTCGTCGACCGGGAATTCGTCGACCGGTATTGCGCCGGCTTCGACGAGTATCGGCGCCAGACCCTCGGGGTCGACATCGGCACCGCGCTGGCCGCCACCGGCATCGAGCGGCAGCAACTGGAGCGTGTTGCCGCGATGCTTAGGGCATCGCAGCGCACGGTCGTCTGCTGGGCCATGGGCTTGACCCAGCACAGCCACGCCGTGGCCACCATCGGCGAGGCCACCAACCTGCTGCTGCTGCGCGGCATGATCGGCAAGCCGGGCGCGGGGGTGTGCCCGGTGCGCGGCCATTCCAACGTGCAGGGCGACCGCACGATGGGGATCTGGGAGAAGATGCCCGAGCCGTTCCTCGCTTCGCTGGACCGCGAATTCCGCATCGCCACCCCCCGCAAGCACGGCTATGACACCGTGGCGGCGATCCGCGCCATGCGCGACGGGCGGGTCACGGTGTTCATGGGCATGGGTGGCAATTTCGCGTCGGCCACCCCCGACACCGCCGTCACCGAGGCGGCCTTGCGCAGTTGCGCGCTGACCGTTCAGATTGCGACCAAGCTCAACCGCAGCCATCTCGTGCACGGCGCGACGGCGCTGATCCTGCCCACGCTTGGTCGCACCGACCGCGACATCCGCGGAGGGCGCAAACAGGTTGTCTCGGTTGAGGATTCGATGTCAATGGTGCATCTGTCGCGAGGCAGCCTGCACCCGCCCAGCGACCAGGTGCGCAGCGAGGTCGAAATCGTCTGCCAGCTGGCGCGCACTCTGCTCGGCGCGGCGCATCCGGTGCCGTGGGAGCGTTTCGCGGCCGACTACGACACCATTCGCGATGCCATCGCCGCGGTGGTCCCCGGCTGTGCCGACTACAACCGCAAGGTGCGCCGGCCGGACGGATTCCAGTTGCCCCATCCACCCCGCGACTCGCGCGAATTCCACACCGGCACGGGCAAAGCCAACTTCGCCGTCAATCCGCTGCAATGGGTGCCGGTGCCGCCGGGCCGGCTGGTGCTGCAAACGCTGCGCAGTCACGACCAGTACAACACCACGATCTACGGGCTCGACGACCGTTATCGAGGGGTGAAGGGTGGACGGCGTGTGGTGTTCGTGAACCCGGCCGACATCGAGGCGTTGGGTCTGAAGGCGGGCGAGCGCGTCGACCTGGTGTCGGAGTGGAGCGATGCCGATGGCCGTCTGCAGGAGCGGCGCGCCAAAGATTTCTTGGTGATTTCCTATTCGACCCCGGTCGGCAATGCCGCGGCATATTATCCGGAAACGAATCCGCTTGTCGCACTTGATCACGTCGCCGCCAAGTCGAACACGCCGGTATCGAAGGCGATCGTCATCAGGGTGGAGCCGGCCTCGTCCCCGGTGGCTCTCGGCGTCGGCGACGGCACCCGGTGGGGCGCGTAACCGCGCGTTGGCGGGTCCAGCGCCTCACCGCCGACACGTCGACCACCCGGTCGGACACGCTGGTCGTCGAGGAGCCGTTGGAGATCCGCGTCAACGGCTCGGCGATCACGGTGACGATGCGCACGCCCGGCGCGGACGTCGAACTCGCGCAGGGGTTCCTGCTCACCGAGGGAGTGATCGCCCGACGCGGGGACGTGCACAGCATTCGCTACTGCGGTGGCCGCGACGATGACGGCGCCAACAGCTACAACGTGCTCGAGGTCACCCTGGCGCGCGGCGTCGCGCTGCCCGACCTCGATGTGACGCGCAACTTCTACACGACCTCGTCGTGCGGGGTCTGTGGCAAGGCGTCGCTGGAGGCGGTGCGGCTGAGCAGCCGCTTCCATCCCGGTGCCGACGGCGCCACCGTCGCGGCGGCCACGCTGCGGGCGATGCCCCGCCAACTGAGGGCCGCGCAGAAGGTATTCCACAGCACCGGCGGGCTGCACGCCGCGGCGCTGTTCTCCGCCGAGGGCGCCGTGTTGGCCGTGCGGGAGGACGTCGGACGGCACAACGCGGTCGACAAGGTCATCGGCTGGGCGCTGGAGCGCGAGCGGGTGCCGCTGGCGGCGTCGGTGCTGCTGGTGAGCGGGCGCGCGTCCTTCGAGCTGACCCAGAAGGCCGTGATGGCCGGCATCCCCGTGCTGGCCGCGGTGTCCGCGCCGTCGTCGCTGGCGGTCTCGCTGGCCGAGGAGTCCGGGATCACCCTCGTGGCGTTTCTGCGCGGCGACTCGATGAACGTCTACACCCGCGCCGACCGGATCGCCTGACCGTTCGCCGCTCTGCGGCGGGCGCGGTTGTGGATACGCGCGCGACTGGGGATAACCGGCCCTTCGACCGAGGATCTCGCGCCCGCGGCGGTGCGCGGTGTCGGGGCCGCCGCCCAGAGTGGCAGGCGTGACGACAGAAAAGACGATGACCCGGGTGGAGTTGGGCGCGATGGGCGAGGCGCTCGCCGTGGACCACTTGACCCGGATGGGATTTCGGATCGTGGACCGCAACTGGCGGTGCCGCTACGGCGAACTCGACGTGATCGCCGCCGACGACGCCGCCCGCGCGGTGGTGTTCGTCGAGGTGAAAACCCGCACCGGCGACGGCTACGGTGGGCTGCCGAACGCCGTCACCCCGGGCAAGGTCCGGCGTCTGCGCCGGCTTGCCGGGCTGTGGTTGGCCGGCCAGGACGTGCGCTGGGCCGCCGTGCGCATCGACGTGATCGGCGTGCGGGTCGGGCGGCACCGCACCCCGGAGATCACCCACCTGCGGGGGATCGGCTGATGGCGCTGGGACGGGCGTTCTCGGTCGCCGTGCGCGGGCTCGACGGCGAGATCGTGGAGATCGAGGCCGACATCTCCTCCGGCCTGCCGGGGGTGCACCTGGTGGGGCTGCCCGACGCCGCGCTGCAGGAGTCCCGCAACCGGGTCCGTGCGGCGGTCACCAACTGCACCAACAACTGGCCCCAGGCCCGGCTCACGCTCGCGCTGTCGCCGGCGACATTGCCCAAGATGGGATCGGTCTACGACATCGCCTTGGCGGCCGCGGTGCTCTCGGCGCAGCGGAAAACCCCGTGGGAACGCCTGGAGAAGACGCTCCTGCTGGGCGAGCTGTCGCTGGACGGGCGGGTCCGCCCGGTGCGCGGCGTGCTACCCGCCGTGCTGGCCGCCAAGCGCGAGGGCTGGCCGGCCGTCGTGGTCCCCGTCGACAACCTGGCTGAGGCCAGCCTGGTCGACGGCGTCGACGTCTGGGGCGTGCGCTCCCTGAGACAGCTGCGGAGCTGGCTGTCGGGGTCCGCCCCCCTGAGCGAGCGGATCACGGCGGTCGCCACGGATTCGGAGCCCTCGGCCGACCTCGCCGACGTGGTGGGGCAGGCGCAGGCGCGCTACGCGGTCGAAGTCGCGGCTGCGGGCGCGCACCACCTGATGCTGACCGGGCCGCCGGGCGTCGGAAAAACGATGCTGGCGCAACGCCTCCCGGGGTTGCTGCCGACGCTGTCGGACAGCGAGTCGCTGGAGGTCACCGCGATCCACTCGGTGGCCGGCCTGCTGTCGTCGGACACGCCCTTGATCACCAGACCGCCCTTCGTGGCGCCGCATCACAGCTCCAGCGTCGCCGCGTTGGTCGGTGGCGGCTCGGGAATGGCCCGCCCGGGCGCCGTCAGCCGGGCCCACCGCGGGGTGCTGTTTCTGGACGAATGCGCCGAGATCAGCGTCGCCGCGCTGGAGTCGTTGCGAACCCCGTTGGAGGACGGGCAGATCCGGCTCGCCCGGCGCGACGGGGTGGCCTGCTACCCGGCCCGCTTCCAGCTCGTGCTGGCCGCGAACCCGTGTCCGTGCGCGCCGGCGGACCCGCAGGACTGCATCTGCGCGGCGGCGACCAAACGGCGCTACCTGGGCAAACTGTCCGGGCCCCTGATGGATCGCGTGGACCTGCGGGTACAGATGAATCCGGTACGGGCCGGCGCGTTCTCGGCCACCGACGGTGAACCGACCGAGCGGGTCCGCCGGCGGGTGGCAGCGGCCCGCGAGGCGGCCGCCGCGCGGTGGCGGCCCCACGGGTTCCGCACCAATGCCGAGGTCAGCGGGCCGCTGCTGCGGCGCAAGTTCCGGCTCGGCAGCCAAGCGATGGAGCCGCTGCGCAGCGCGGTGGACCGCGGGTTGCTCAGCATCCGCGGTGTGGATCGCACCCTGCGGGTCGCGTGGAGCCTGGCCGACCTGGCCGGCCGGGACCTGCCCGGGCTCGACGAAGTCGCCGCGGCGCTCAGCTTCCGGCAGATGGGGGCGCGGCGATGACGGCCCCGGCCGCCGACCCCACGGCCCTGGCCTGGGCCTACCTGTCGCGGGTGGCCGAGCCGCCCTGCCCCGAACTCGCCGCCCTGGTGCACGCCGTCGGCCCGGTGGAGGCCGCCGACCGGGTCCGGCGCGGGCTGGTCGGCGACGACCTGGCGCGGCACACCGCGGCGCGCCGGGAAGTCGACCGGGCCGCGGCCGATCTCGACCTGCTCGCCGCCCGCGGCGGGCGACTGATCACGCCGGACACCGACGAGTGGCCGGTGCTGGCCTTCGCGGCGTTCGGCGCTCGGCCCGGTGCACGGCCCGGCGGCAGCCCACCGCTGGTGTTGTGGGCGCAGGGCCCGGCGCGCCTGGACGAGGTGAGCGAACGTGCGGCCGCCGTGGTCGGCACCCGGGCCTCGACCGCATACGGCGAGCAGGTGACGGCCGACCTCGCGGCCGGCCTGGCCGAACGCGACGTCGCGGTCGTCTCCGGCGGCGCCTACGGCATCGACGGCGCGGCGCACCGGGCGGCGCTGAGCTGCGACGGCGTCACGGTGGCCATCCTCGCCAGCGGGCTGGACGTCGCGTACCCGGCCGGCCATTCGGCGTTGCTGCACCGCATCGGCCGGCACGGGATGTTGTTCAGCGAATACCCGCCCGGTGTCCGCCCCGCCCGGCACCGGTTCCTGACCCGCAACCGCCTGGTCGCCGCGGTCGCGGGGGCGTCCGTGGTGGTGGAGGCCGGGCTGCGCAGCGGGGCGGCGAACACGGCCGCCTGGGCGCGCGCCCTGGGCCGGGTGGTGGGCGCCGTGCCCGGGCCCGTGACCTCGTCGGCGTCGGCGGGTTGTCACTTGTTGCTGCGCCAGGGCGCGGAACTGGTCACCCGCGCCGAGGACATCGTCGAGTTGGTCGGCCGCGTCGGCGAGTTGGCGCCCGAGCAGCCGCGCCCGGGCACCGCCCTGGACGGGCTCGACCAGGCGCAGCGTCAGGTGTACGAAGCGCTGCCGGGGCGCGGGGCCGCCTCGGTCGACCAGATCGCAGTGGAGTCGGGCCTGCCGCCGGAGCAGGTGCTGGGCCCGCTGGCGATCCTGGAGGTGGCCGGGCTGGTGCAGCGCGCCGACGGTCGCTGGAAAGTCGTCCGCGCCAACGCCGCCCGAGCTGGGCGGACGCCGCGGCTCGTATAGTCGACGTGGGCCGGGTCTGGACGGGAGGACAAGTGGCGGGTCGACCACTGCAAACGTTTGAAGTCGTCAGCACACAACAGCTGGCACCACACATGATTCGGGTGCTGCTGGGCAGCAACGAGTTCGGCACCTTCGTGCCCAACAGGTTCACCGACACCTACGTCAAGATGGTCTTCGTCCCCGACGACGTCGACATGGCCGCGCTGCCGCGGCCGTTGACGCTGGACAGCTTCGCCGACCTGCCGCCCGAGCGGAAGCCGGCGGTGCGGACCATGACGGTCCGCCGCGTCGACGCCGCGAACCAGCAGATCGCGGTCGACATCGTCGTGCACGGCGAGCATGGGGTGGCCGGCCCCTGGGCGGCCACGGCGCAACCGGGGCAGCCGGTGTACCTGATGGGCCCCGGCGGCGCCTACACACCCGACCCGGCCGCCGACTGGCATCTGCTGGCCGGAGACGAGTCCGCGCTGCCGGCTATCGCGGCGGCGCTGGAAGCGCTGCCCCCCGACGCGGTCGGCAAGGCGTTCATCGAGGTGGCCAACCCCGAGGACGAGATCGCCTTGACCGCACCGGACTCCGTCGAGGTGCGCTGGGTCTACCGCGGCGGTCGCGCCGACCTGGTGCCCGAGGACCGCGCGGGCGACCACGCACCGCTGATCGAGGCGGTCACCACCACGCCGTGGCTACCGGGGCAGGTGCACGTCTTCATTCACGGCGAGGCGCAGGCCGTCATGCACAACCTGCGGCCCTACATCCGCAACGAGCGTGGTGTGGAGGCGCGCTGGGCGTCGTCGATCTCCGGCTACTGGCGGCGCGGCCGCACCGAGGAGACGTTCCGCCAGTGGAAGAAGGAGCTGGCCCAGAAGGAAGCGGAGGCCCAGGCGGCGGTTCGGTAGGACCGCACGCCCAACCGCCGCGCCGGCTGGCATTCTCATCGCATGCCACATTTCGGGGACTACCAGAACGAGATCTACCTGCGGGGCCTGGCCGGAGTGGTGCCGCCGCTGCCGATGGCCTTCGCCGAACTCGAGGCCAAGGCCGCCACGGCGCTGCCGCCGTCGGTGTGGTCCTACGTCGCGGGCGGCGCGGGCAACGAACGCACGCAACGGGTTAACTGCGAAGCATTCGACCGGTGGGGGCTCGTTCCGCGCATGTTCGTCGGCGCCAAGGAGCGCGACCTGAGCGTCGAACTGTTCGGCATGACGCTGCCGAGCCCGGTGTTCATGGCGCCGATCGGCGTCATCGGCCTGTGCGCCCAGGACGGTCACGGCGACCTGGCCACCGCCCGCGCGGCCGCCCGCACCGGCGTGCCCATGGTGGCCTCGACGCTGTCGGTCGACCCGATGGAAGACGTCGCCGCCGCGCTCGGCGACACGCCCGGATTCTTCCAGCTGTACACGCCGACCGACCGGGAGCTGGCCGCCAGCCTGGTGCGGCGCGCCGAGGCCGCCGGTTTCAAGGGCATCGTCGTCACCCTCGACACTTGGGTCACCGGCTGGCGCCCCCGCGACCTGAGCACCTCGAACTTCCCGCAGCTGCGCGGCCACTGCCTGGCCAACTACACCAGCGACCCCGTCTTCCGGGCGGGCCTGGCACGCCCGGCGGAGGAGGACCCCCAGGGCGCGGTGCTGCGCTGGGTGCAGCTGTTCGCGAACGCCCTGAGCTGGGACGACCTCGCCTGGCTGCGTTCGCTGACCGACCTTCCGTTGCTCCTGAAGGGCATCTGCCATCCCGACGACGCGCGGCGCGCCAAGGACGGAGGCGTCGACGGCATTTACTGCTCCAACCACGGCGGCCGCCAGGCCAACGGCGGCCTGCCCGCGCTGGCGTCCCTACCCGAGGTGGTCGAGGCGGCCGACGGGCTGCCGGTGTTGTTCGACTCTGGGGTCCGCAGCGGCGCCGACGTCGTCAAGGCGCTCGCACTGGGCGCGACGGCGGTGGGTATCGGCCGGCCCTACGCCTACGGCCTGGCGCTCGGCGGCGCCGACGGGATCGTGCACGTGCTGCGTGCGATGTTGGCCGAGGCGGACCTGATCATGGCCGTGGATGGATATCCGACCCGCAAAGATCTCACCCCGGCTACGCTGCGGCGCGTCGACTGAGGCGATCCCGCGGCGCCTGCGACCGTGGAGCCGTGGAGGCGGTCCTCGAGGAGTTCGACGAGTACCTGGCGCTGCGGTGCGGCCGGTCGGCGCACACCCGGCGGGCCTACCTGGGGGACGTGCGCTCGCTGCTGGCGTTCTGCGACGGGCGCGGGGTCGGCCTGGACGGGCTGACCCTGCCGGTGCTGCGCTCGTGGCTGGCCGCGGCGGCCGGCGCGGGCGCGGCCCGCACCACGCTGGCCCGGCGCACCTCGGCGGTCAAGGCGTTCACCTCCTGGGCGGCGCGTCGCGGCCTGCTCGACGGGGATCCGGCCGCCCGGCTGGAGGTTCCCAAGGCGCACCGCACCCTGCCGGCCGTGCTGCGCAAGGACCAGGCCGCCGACGTCATGGACGCCGCGAAATCTGGTGCACAGCAAGGTGATCCGCTGGCGTTGCGGGACCGGCTGATCGTCGAGTTGCTGTATGCGACCGGGATCCGGGTGAGCGAGCTGTGCGGCCTGGACATCGATGACGTGGATACCCACCACCGGCTCGTGCGCGTCCTGGGCAAGGGCGACAAGCAGCGCACCGTGCCTTACGGGCTGCCGGCCGCCGACGCGCTGCGCGCATGGCTGGCCGACGGTCGCCCCGCTCTGGCGACCGCGGCGTCCGGGCCGGCGCTGCTGCTGGGCGCCCGCGGCCGGCGGCTCGACGTGCGCCAGGCGCGCACCGTCGTGCACCAGACCGTTGCCGCGGTCGACGGCGCGCCCGACATGGGCCCGCACGGACTGCGGCACAGCGCGGCCACGCACCTGCTCGAAGGGGGAGCCGACCTGCGGGTCGTGCAGGAACTGCTGGGGCATTCCAGCCTGGCGACCACCCAGCTCTACACCCATGTCGCGGTGTCGCGGCTGCGAGCGGTGCACGACCAGGCCCACCCGCGGGCCTAGCTCCCACGGCACGCGAGAGGAACTCAGCCGCCCAGCGGCTTGAGCCGCACCGGGGTGGACCTCAACAGGCCCAGCGGGTCGACGTAGCGGGCGCCCGATGCCGGTCCCCACATCGCACCCCAGTGCAGGCACGCCGCGGCGCCGCAGCCGGGGTGCCCGGCCAGCAACGAGCCGATCACCGTGCCGGTGGTCACCGCCTGACCGACCCGCACCGCCGCCCGGACGGGCTCGTAGCTGGTGCGCAGTCCGCCCGCATGGGCCAGCGACACGACCGGCCGCCCGGCTAGCGGCCCGGCGAACACCACGGTCGCGGTGCCTGCGGCGTACACCGGCTGCCCGGGTGCGCCGGCCAGGTCGACGCCCCGGTGGCCGGGCCGCCAGTCCGGCGCCGGGGCATCGAATCCGCGGGTCACGACCGGGCGCGGCCGCAGCGGCCAATCCAGCCGCTCGTCGCCGGCGGTCGCGGGCGCGGCGCCGGCCACCATCAGGCACAGCAGGAGCGGCAGGACCCGTCGCACCGGCCCAGTCCAGTGCCGCGGCGGTGGCGCCACCAGTCAGGGCGGGGAGATGCTGTGGAGAAACCACCTGCGCAGGCGGTGTAAACTTCCGGTCGCAGCTCGCTTGCGGGCTGACTTCGCGCGTCTGCATCGCGGCTCCCGTTCCACTAGGACTCGCACCGCATGCCGGGCGGTCCCGACCGGGTTTCCCCGCCGGGTCCGGCACGCAGCAGATGCCAGGGCCCGGCCTCACCCGATGCCGGGCGGCAACCGACACACGTAAGGCACACCCATGGCCGTAGTCACCATGAAACAGCTGCTGGACAGCGGCACCCACTTCGGGCATCAGACCCGTCGGTGGAACCCCAAGATGAAGCGGTTCATCTTCACCGACCGCAACGGCATCTACATCATCGACCTGCAGCAGACGCTCACCTTCATCGACAAGGCGTACGAGTTCGTCAAGGAGACCGTCGCCCACGGCGGCACGGTGCTGTTCGTCGGCACCAAGAAGCAGGCGCAGGAGTCCGTCGCGGCCGAGGCCACCCGCGTCGGCATGCCGTACGTGAACCAGCGCTGGCTGGGCGGCATGCTGACCAACTTCTCCACGGTGCACAAGCGGCTGCAGCGCCTCAAGGAGCTCGAGGCGATGGAGCAGAGCGGGGGCTTCGAGGGTCGCACCAAGAAGGAAATCCTGATGCTGACCCGCGAGAAGAACAAGCTGGAGCGCAGCCTCGGCGGTATCCGCGACATGGCCAAGGTGCCCTCGGCGATCTGGGTCGTCGACACCAACAAGGAGCACATCGCCGTCGGCGAAGCCCGCAAGCTGGGCATCCCGGTGATCGCCATCCTGGACACCAACTGCGACCCCGACGAGGTCGACTACCCGATCCCGGGCAACGACGACGCGATCCGCTCGGCCGCGCTGCTGACCAAGGTGATCGCCTCCGCGGTCGCCGAGGGTCTGCAGGCCCGCGCCGGCGTGGGCCGCGGCGACGGCAAGCCCGAGGCGGAGTCCGCCGAGCCGCTCGCCGAGTGGGAGCAGGAACTGCTGGCCGCCGCGACAACGACAGCCACTGCCGGCGCCGAAGCTGCCGCGGGCACGGCCGAACCCACCACTGACCCTTCATAGGAAGGCTGATATGGCGAACTTCACCGCTGCCGACGTCAAGCGGCTTCGGGAACTCACCGGCGCCGGGATGCTCGACTGCAAGAACGCGCTGGCCGAAAGCGACGGCGACTTCGACAAGGCCGTCGAAGCGCTGCGGATCAAGGGGGCCAAAGACGTCGGCAAGCGCGCCGAGCGTGCCACGGCCGAGGGTCTGGTCGCTGCCAAGGGCGGCGCCCTCATCGAGCTCAACTCCGAGACCGACTTCGTCGCCAAGAACGCCGAGTTCCAGGCGCTGGCCGACCAGGTCGTCGACGCCGCGCTGGCCGCCAAGGCCACCGACGTCGACAGTCTCAAGACCGCCAAAATCGGTGACAAGACCGTCGAGCAGGCCATCGCCGACCTGTCGGCCAAGATCGGCGAGAAGCTCGAACTGCGCCGGGTGCAGTACTTCGATGGCAACGTAGAGACCTACCTGCACAAACGGGCCGCCGACCTGCCACCCGCCGTCGGGGTGCTGGTCGAGTTCGAGGGTCAGGACCAGGACGCCGCGCATGCCGTCGCGCTGCAGATCGCCGCGCTCAAGGCGCGCTACCTATCGCGCGATGACGTGCCCGAGGATGTCGTGGCCAGCGAGCGCCGCATCGCCGAGGAGACCGCCAAGGCCGAGGGCAAGCCGGAGCAGGCGCTGCCCAAGATCGTCGAGGGCCGGCTCAACGGCTTCTTCAAGGACGCGGTGCTGCTCGAGCAGCCGTCGGTGTCCGACAGCAAAAAGACCGTGAAGGCCCTGCTCGACGAGGCGGGCGTTACGGTGACCCGTTTCGTTCGCTTCGAGGTGGGCCAAGCCTAGGCACGCGCATGCGCCACGTGCACGCGTTCGGTGACGACGCCCTCGGCGACCTCGACGCGGTCGGCCTGGCCGACGCCCTGCGTGAAGGCCGGATCGGCCGGGCCGAGTTGGTCGAGGCTGCCATCGCCCGCACCGAGGCCGTCGACCCGGTGCTCAACGGCCTGGCCTATGCCGCGTTCCAGCAGGCCCGGGCCGCCGCAGAGGGGAAGCCCGCCGAAGGTTTCTTCGGCGGCGTCCCGACGTTCATCAAGGACAACATCGACGTCGCCGGCCAGCCGACGATGCACGGCACTGACGCGTGGACGCCCTGGCACGCCGCGGGCAACAGCGAGTTCACCGAGCTGTTCCTGGCCACCGGCCTGAACTCGGTGGGCAAGACCCAGTTGTCGGAGTTCGGGTTCAGCGCCTCGGCCGAACACCCCCGGCTGGGGCCGGTCCGTAACCCGTGGAACACCGAGTTCAGCGCCGGCGCCTCGTCGTCGGGATCGGGCGCTTTCGTCGCCGCCGGGGTGGTGCCGATCGCCCACGGCAACGACGGCGGCGGCTCCATCCGCATCCCGGCCGCCTGCAACGGGCTTATCGGGCTCAAACCGTCGCGCGGGCGGTTGCCCCTGGACCCGACGCTGCGCCGCATGCCGGTGGGCATCGTCACCAACGGCGTGCTGACCCGTTCGGTGCGGGACACCGCGGCGTTCTACCGGGAGGCCGAGCGTATCTGGCGCAACCGCAAACTGGCGCCGGTGGGGGACGTCACCGCACCCGGCAGGCGGCGGCTCCGCATCGCCGTGCTGACCCGCTCGGTCATGCGCGAGTGCAGCCCCGAGATGCGGGAGCTGACCCTGAAGTCGGCCGGGCTCCTCGAGGAACTTGGTCACCGTGTCGAACACGTCGACGAGCCGCCGGTGCCGGCCAGCTTCGTCGACGACTTCGTGCTGTATTGGGGATTCCTGGCGCTGGCGCAGGTCCGCATCGGGCGCCGCACGTTCGGCGACACGTTCGACCGCACCCGGCTGGACAGCCTGACGCTGGGCCTGGAGCGACACAGCGCCCGCAACCTCCACCGGCTTCCGTTCGCGATCGCGCGCCTGCGTCGGCTGCGGAGGCGCACCGCGGAATTCTTCGGCGCCTACGACGCGATACTCACGCCGACGCTGGCCGACGAGACGCCCCGCATCGGCCACCTGGCCCCCGTCGACTACCGGCAGGTCATCGACCGGCTGATCGACTGGGTCGCGTTCACCCCGCTGCAGAACGTGACCGGCGAGCCGGCGCTTTCGCTGCCGTTGGCCCAGTCGTCGGACGGCATGCCGGTGGGCATGATGCTGTCGGCCGACATGGGCCAGGAGGCGCTCCTGCTGGAGCTTGCCTACGAACTCGAAGAGGCCCGGCCGTGGGCCCGCATCCAGGCCGCAGAGCCGACCGCCTGACCGCAACCGTCCGTTTGCCGCGACGCGCTTTGCCGGGCATCCCCGTGGCTGCCGCGCCGGTCCGAATGCCCGGCCCGTGAGCCGCCCGCGGCGAACCGGTGCAGCACCTGGTCGGCATGGAGTTCGCGGGCGTGGCCGCGACCTGGGCGGTGGCCGCCTGACCGGGCAGCCGGCTAGTCCGACCCGAGCTTTTCGAGCATCCGCTTGAACTCGCGTTGCTGAGTTCCGGTCAGCTTCGCCAGGATGCGGGCGTCTGCCGCTCGTACCGCGGCCTCCGCGCGCTTCAACAACACGCGGCCCTGGCCGGTCAGCGTGGCCGGCAGCGCGCGTCCGGACGACACCGTCGACGGGCGTGTCACCGCCCCAACGTCTTGCAGCTTGCGCAGCACCGTGTTCATCGCCTGCGGCGTGACGTTGGTGTGGCGGGACAACTCGGCGCTGGATAGTCCGGGCGAGATCGAAAGGAGGCGCAGGCAGACGAATTCGGGCAGCGTCAGACCCAGCGGGCCCAGCGCCGCGGAGACCTCTGGGCGTAGAACGGCACCCACCCGGTAGAGGAGGTAACCAAGCGGGGCGTCGTGAGCCTGAACCATGTCAGCGATATTGACATATCCTTCGGTGCCGAACCCGCGACTCGCGTTTTCGCGCCGCGATTGCGGGTAGAGGCCCTTCATGACGCCGAAACCGTTCCGGGACCGCCGCGAGGTGGGTGAGGTGCTGTTCGGCCGACTGCAGCGCTACCGGGACCGTGACGACGTGGTGGTCCCAGCGCTGCCGTGCGGGGGAACTCCGGTGGTGGGCGCTGTGCCAGATTCCCCGCAGGACACCTGCGAGGAGTCGAGTCGGGTTGCCGACGACGAACTGGCGGATCTGCAGCGCCCCGGTCTCGATGTGGTATGCCGCGACGGCATGGCCGGGACCGGCGAACGGTTCCACGACCGGCAGAGCGCCCGACCGGTCACGGCGGCCGAAGAATGCTACCGCGGCATGTTCGGCGGTCGCGTCGCGTCCCGGAGCCTGCGCGACGGGCACATGCTCGAGACGTTGCGCGACGCCGACAAATATCCTTCCAAAAGCTCTGTTTGTAAGCACAGTTCGCCTACGGACCACGCGTCCGCCACCGAACTCGGCGATGGCCGAACGGCAGAGTCGATGTTTGCCGGCACGGATGGCCGAGCAGTTCGAGACCGTTCTGCACGTCGACCTGACCTCCGCTGTCCGGGCGCTACCCGCACGATCGGCGATCAACCACCAAAGGGCCGGTGTTCTTTGGAAGTTCATTCGGCATCCATGGAACGGCATGTCGCGCAGAAAAACTCGATGCCCACGCGTCGGTCCGGTGGCCGGGCGCGGTTCGGGCGGGGCCGCGCCGGGCGTGATATTGCATCAGGACAAACGGAAGCTGCCCTCCAATCTCCCGTGCTCCAAGTACTTCCAATGCGGGCGCCGTCGGCCCGCCAGGCGGGCCACCGCACGGACCAACGCGGCCTATCGAACCATCGGGCTCCCTACAGAGCTCACTACAGAGAGGTGATGACGTGAAGTGGCCGGACTTTTCGGAACTGGGGCAGAGATTGCGGATCGGAGCGGGCGACCGAGTGGCGCTGATCAACGCGCCCTCCGGGTACGAGCACGTCATTCCGGGAGTGGACGGGTCAACCCCTGACCGGGCCGACGTGGTCATCGGATTCATCGCGGGTCGAGGGGATCTGGACCTGCTCTCCGCCCTCTACGATGCCGTGCTCGCCGGCGGCCGGGGCTGGCTGGCCTATCCCAAGCCACGCCGGTCGGAAGTCGATCTGCAAATGCACCGGGACTGGCTGGCGCGGGAGGTGCGCCGCTACGGCGTGCACTCGATGGTGCACGTGTCGATCGACGAGTCCTGGTCGGCACTGGATGTGGAGGCCATCGCGCTCGACGGGGACGAAGCTTCGCTCGCCGAAGCGGATCTCGCCTGGCCCGTGTGATGACGGCGAAGCAAGAGCGGAGCCAACCGACAACGATCATGGAGACAAGGATGAGCAGGATTCGCTGGATGCTTCGACTGACGGTCGCCGGGATAGCGGCGGCGGCGATACCGGGATTGGCCGGCGTGAGCGGGGTTGCTGCGCCCGCGCGGGCCGCGGCGCCGGAATTCCTCAAGGTGCCGTCGCCGTCGATGGGACACGACATCACCGTCGAATTCCAGAAGGGCGGCGCGCCGGCGGTCTACCTGCTCGACGGGTTGCGCGCGCAGGACGACCGCAACGGCTGGGACATCAACACCAACGCGTTCGACGACTACGCCGGCTCGGGCATCTCGGTGGTGATGCCGGTCGGTGGGCGGTCCAGCTTCTATACCGACTGGTACGGTCCGGCCAACAACAGCGACGGTCCTCCCCAGACCTACAAATGGGAGACCTTCCTGACCAGCGAGTTGCCCGGCTACCTGGCGAACAGGGGCGTGAGCAGAACCGACGATGCCGTCGTCGGGATCTCGATGTCCGGATCCTCGGCCCTGATCCTGGCGGCCTACCACCCCAACCAGTTCAAGTATGCCGGCTCCCTGTCGGCCTACCTGACACCCTCGAGCGGCTCGGGTCCGATGTACATCGGGATGGCCATGGGTAACGAGGGCGGATTCAACCCGCACGACATGTGGGGACCGGATGGCGGACCCGGCTGGCAGCGCAACGATCCCACGGTGCAGGTCGGCCGGCTGGTTGCGAACGACACCCGGCTGTGGGTCTACAGCGGCAACGGGACGGCGTCGGAGATCGGCGAGGGCAGCATCCCGGGCACCGTGATCGAGCAGGTGGTCCTGGACAGCAACGTTGCGTTCAAGGACGCCTACATCAGCGCGGGCGGGCACAACGCGACGTTCAACATCGATCAGAACGGTGTGCACAGTTGGGGCTACTGGGGCGCGCAGCTGTCGGCGATGAAGCCCGACATGCAGCACACGCTCGGCGGCGGGGCGTCCGGATAGCCGCCTTGGACCCTACGTAGTCCTGACGGTTCGGGCGGCGCCGATGCGCCGCCGCCCGAACCGTTGCGCGGGCCGTCCCGTGAGCCGGTCAGCAGCGCGTGTGCCACCGGGGCACAACTCGCTGGGCATGCCGCAGGTTCACTGACGGTGCGGTCCGCCTGCGCGTATCACCTTCGTAACCAGAAGCTTTCGCCGCTTCGTCGGAATCGGCGGCCAGTCGGCTGACCTGTTCCAGTGCGTCCTGTTGGGTGGTGCCCAACGGGGTCAGTGTCGGAATGTCCAGGCAGCGGGCAAAATACTTCTGATATGTGGGAGACCACACGACACGATAGGTGTAGCGCGCCATCGTCAAAAAAGCTCCTCGGTCGGTATCGGGTTCGTCGCCGGCCGGCATCCGGTGGTGCCGTTCGCGTGCGCAGTGATCCCTCGGAGAGGGGAATCACCTGGATTCACGGGTGGCGTCTGCTCCAACGCTCTGTGCGGAACTCGGCTCAGCCGGCAGTGGCCGTCGATCGCGCCGGTTATCTCAATTCAGCCTGCGCCCAACCCTACCCGGACACCGCGGGTGTCGGCCCGATCGCGCGAACCGTGCAATCCCGCGCGCTCCGGCGGCGCGGGCTCCTCGCTTGTGGCTACCCCGCTGATCGGCGGATGACTCTGGGGCGCCTGGCCGGGCCCCCGACGCCGGTGGCCGTGGTACAGGTGTTGCAGGAGTGGCTTAATTGTGTTGCCGCACAAGCGATTTTCGTGGTGTTGCCGCAGGTGGGGCGGCCAAGCGCGACGCCTGCGCGGTAGCGACATGTTTGAGATTTCGGCCGACAGGTTATGGACCTTGTATGCGGTTGTCGCCAGAGAGCGGCTTTTCGACACGAAAGGAATGAACATGAAGTTCACCACTACGACTGCAAAAACTGCAGTTGCTGCCGGTGCGATCGCAGCGGCAAGCGTCTTCACCGCTGCGACGGCATCGGCGGCGCCGCCGACCGTGCAGGGCTTCGGCACCAGCGAAAAGCTCGTCGACGGGCCGTTGGTCACCGCCTACACCGTGAACAACCTGCACGCGACCAACACCGTCATTCCGGGTTACACCCCGAAAGGCAAGCTCTACCAGGCCGACATCACCGCCACGGCTGACGGTGGCACCGTCACCCCGCTGGTCTCGGACTTCAACGCCCGGTCGGCCGACGGCCAGACCTACCGGGTGATCGACAACGTCCCCACCCCCAACGGCCTGAGCCCGGCGCCGATCGCGCAAGGCCAGCAGTCGAGCGGGATGCTGTACTTCGACGTGACCGGTCAGCCGCCGAACGGCGTCGTCTACAACGACGGCGTGCAGGACGTTCTCATCTGGACGAGCAATGTCTGACGCCGCCCCCGGCTAGCCGACCTCCCCGCGTCGCCTGCGACGCGGGGAGGTTCGTTTCTGCGGTTCGCCACGGTGCTTCCGCCGCGCCGGAAGCGGGTATCCGACCCCTATGAGCGACGTGGATCACAGGCCGACCGAGTTACAGGAGCAAGCCCAGCATTACGCCGAACAGGCGCGCGCGCGGATGAAAAGCGTGCGCGACGACCAGGGCGGCGGGATCGGTGCATGGGTCGCCGAGCGCGCCGGCGAGTGGGATCTCGTCGGCCAGGACGAGGCCACCCTGCAGCGCCAGAAATTCCTGTGGAACCTGCTGGTCGACTACTGGTTCCGGATGGAGATCGACGGATGGGAGAACATTCCCGGGGCGCCGGTGCTGCTGGTCGGAATCCATTCCGGTGCCCCGTTCGTCTGGGACGCGTGGACTGTCGGCCTGCAATGGTGGCGTCGATACGGCCAGGACCGCCCGCTGCACGGCACGGCGCACGACGCGCTCATGGCCATCCCGGTCATCGGCAGCTACTTCCGATCGATGGGCGTGCTTCCCGCCGCCCCCGACGCCATCGCCACGGCCCTGGCCGAGGGACGCGACGTAGCGCTGTGGCCCGGTGGCGAGGTGGATTCGTTGCGCCCGTGGATCGAGCGTGACCGTGCCAACCTCGCGGGGCGGAAAGGCTTCGTGAAGATGGCGATCCGGGCCGGCGTTCCGATCGTGCCCATCGCCACGGTCGGCGGCGCGGACGCCATGCCGGTACTGATTCGCGGTGACGGGCTGTCCAAGGCCCTGCGGCTCGATCGGCTGTTGCGGCTCAAGGTTTTTCCGCTCGCGGTCTCGCTGCCGTGGGGGATCGCGCCGGCGGCGCTTCCGCAGCTGCCGCTGCCGGCCAAGATCAGGACGCGGTTCATGCCCGCCGTCGAACTCGATCACGACCCCGCGCGCGCGGAGGACGACGACTACGTCGACGGCAAGTATCGCGAGGTGCAAGAAGCGATTCAGCGGGGGATAGATGCGTTGGCGCGCAAGCGGGCGTTGCCGCTATTCGCCTGACGGGTGACGAAAGCCGTTGTGCCACAGGAGCGCTGCGCATCCAGTCAACCGTGGTCCGGGCCCGGATCGGACGGTCCCGACGGTGCCTGCGCGGGCGGTGGTTCGCCGACGATCCATTGCGGCCGTGGCGGTGTCGCCGCCATGTAACCCACCCCGCGGACGGTGGCGATCATAAATTCGTGTTCAGCCCCGAGCTTGGCGCGCAGCCGCCGCACGTGCACGTCGACCGTGCGGACACGGCCGTTGCTGTCATATCCCCACACCTCGTGCAGCAGCCGGGTACGGCTGAACGCGCGGCCGGCGTGCTGCACCAGGAAACTCAGCAATTTGAACTCCGTGAGCGTCAAATGCAGATCCGCGCCGTCCAGCGACCCCGTGCGGCTGGCCGGGTGGAGCATCAGGCCGCCGAACTTCAGCGAGCCGTTGAGGACGCTGCGCCGGCGCGCGATGGCCAGCCGAAGCCGCGCCTGCAGCTCGTCGGGCTCCGCGGCGGGGGGGATCACATCGTCGAAATGCCAGTCGGCGTCGAGCGCCGCGAAATCCGCGGGCGCCACGACGGCCACCACCGCGATCGCCGGGGCGTCGGCTGTCAGCCGTCGGCAGACCGTTCGGGCCGTCGCCGGGTCGGTGCGCGCGTCGATGATCGCGACGTCGGCGGAACCGGGATGCCCGTCGGCGTGACCGGTAAGGGACGAGCGCCGCAACCGGCCCGCAAACGACTTCAGCGTCGGCAACGCCGATTCGAAATCGTCCTCGTCGGTGACCAGTAGAACGTCCAACGGCATCTCCAAAACCGGGGTCTGCTCCCAGGCGCCTCGCGCGAAGATGCCTGCCGGCGCGGCGTGGATTACCCGTTTGCGAGGGAAATTATGCCAACCCACCCGGCTTTGCGGGTCCCGGGCCGCGCGAGCCGAAACACGCCCGGGAAAGATTTGCCCGCGGTTCGAGAACGCCGGAACGCCACCGGAATGCCAACGGAATGCCACCGAGATGCCGATGAGTCCGGCCCGTCGGCACGGGCCGGACTCATCGTTGGGTCAAGCTACTGGTGGGATTCCTGGCGCTTTTCGGCTGCCTCGGCGCTGCCGCGTGCAGCTTCTGCCTCGGCTTCCTTCTTGGCCGCGTTGCGTTGCGCTTCGGCCTTATCCTGCTGGGCCTGGCCCTCGCGAGTGAGGTTATCCTGGCCCGTCACCGCCCCGACGGCCTCCTTGGCCTTACCTTTGACGTCCTCGACGACGCCCTTCACGGCTTCCGCGGGTCCGGAGTTGTTGGTGTCCGCCATGGATCAGCTCCTCCTCATTGGCGTGCCTGAAAACGAGCGGTTTACGCTCCTTGCCGACCGGTGAACGATTCGGCAACACAGCAGCTGGCGGCCCTATTTCTCAAGACCGGTGGTTTCCTGCTGCGTATTCGCCTATTCCCCCGCCGCCGCGCGGCCAAACCTGTCCCGGGCGGGCCAGCACACCCCCGCCCGCGTGACCTGTGCCGATAATCCACCCCGCCGATGCCGGTATGTGCTGCGATGAGGCAGGATGTGCAAGGCCGTTCCGGATGAGTTCGCCCGGGATGGCGCTCTCATGCGAGGAGTCTGATGACGGAGCCGACGGAAGGCGCCAACGGCGTAGCGGCGAGTCGAGCCAAGTATTCGAGGGTGCTGCTCAAGCTGGGCGGGGAGATGTTCGGCGGCGGACAGGTCGGCTTGGATCCCGACGTGGTAGCCCGGGTGGCCCGCCAGATCGCCGAAGTGGTGCGGACCGGCGTGCAAGTCGCCGTGGTGATCGGCGGCGGAAACTTCTTCCGGGGCGCCCAGCTTCAACAGCGCGGCATGGAACGCACCCGGTCGGACTACATGGGGATGCTCGGCACGGTGATGAACAGCCTTGCGCTGCAAGATTTCCTGGAGAAGGAGGGCATAGTCACCAGGGTCCAGACCGCGATCACCATGGGCCAGGTGGCCGAGCCCTACCTCCCATTGCGGGCCGTCCGCCACCTGGAGAAGGGCCGGGTGGTGATCTTCGGCGCCGGCATGGGCCTGCCGTACTTCTCCACCGACACCACCGCGGCGCAGCGGGCGCTGGAGATCGGCGCGGACGTGGTCTTGATGGCCAAGGCGGTCGACGGCGTGTTCACCGAGGATCCCCGGGTGAATCCCGAGGCCGAGCTGCTGACCGTGATCACCCACCGCGAGGTGATCGACCGCGGCCTGCGGGTGGCCGACACCACCGCATTCAGCCTGTGCATGGACAATGGCATGCCGATCCTGGTGTTCAACCTGCTGACCAATGGCAATATCGCCCGCGCGGTCGCTGGTGAGAAGATCGGAACGCTGGTCACCACCTGAGGGGAAGACGCGATGATCGACGCTGGCGACGATGCAGAGCGCAGCGATGAGGAGGAGCAGCGCACATGATCGACGCTGGCGACGATGCAGAGCGCAGCGATGAGGAGGAGCAGCGCACATGATCGACGCTGGCGACGATGCAGAGCGCAGCGATGAGGAGGAGCAGCGCACATGATCGACGCTGGCGACGATGCAGAGCGCAGCGATGAGGAGGAGCAGCGCACATGATCGATGAGGCTCTTTTCGATGCTGAAGAGAAGATGGAGAAAGCCGTAGCTGTGGCCCGTGACGACTTGTCGACGATCCGCACGGGTCGCGCCAACCCGGGCATGTTCTCCCGGATCGTGATCGACTACTACGGCGCCGCCACCCCGATCACCCAGCTGGCCAGCATCAACGTCCCCGAGGCGCGGCTGGTCGTGATCAAGCCCTACGAGGCCGGTCAACTCGGCGCGATCGAGACGGCGATCCGCAACTCCGACCTCGGCGTCAACCCCACCAACGACGGCACCCTTATCCGGGTGGCTGTGCCGCAGCTCACCGAGGAGCGCCGCCGCGAGCTGGTCAAGCAGGCCAAGCACAAGGGCGAGGACGCGAAGGTTTCCGTGCGCAACATCCGCCGCAAGGCGATGGAGGAGTTGCACCGCATTCGCAAGGACGGCGAGGCGGGCGAAGACGAGGTCGGCCGCGCCGAGAAAGACCTGGACAAGACCACCCAACAGTACGTCACCCAGATCGACGAACTGGTCAAGCACAAAGAAGGCGAGCTGCTGGAGGTCTAACGGCCGCTCAGCAACCAAGTCCGTGGCAACCCCCGACGCCGGCAAAGGAAGCGCGCCCGAGGAGCCGGCGCCCGCACGCGAGGCCCCCGCATCCCGGAACACCGCGCGTCGACCGGCCGGGAAGCCGCTGCGGGCGGGACGTGACCTGCCCGCAGCGATCGTCGTGGGCGCCAGCATCGGCGCGGTTCTCGTCGCGACGCTGCTTTTTGCTCCGCGCTACTGGGTGGTGATCGTCGCGCTCGCCATCTTCGTCGCCAGCCACGAGGTGGTGCGCCGGCTGCGCGAAGCCGGATACGTCATCCCCGCCATCCCGTTGCTGGCCGGGGGCCAGCTCACCGTGTGGCTGACCTGGCCCTTCCATGCGGCCGGCGCCATGGCCGGATTCGGTGTCACGGTGGTGGTCTGCATGATGTGGCGGCTGTTCATGCAGGACAACAGCAAACGGCCCGAGCCGATGGCCGGTTCGCCCTCGGCGAACTACCTGCGGGACGCGTCCGCCACCGTGTTCCTGGCCGCGTGGGTCCCGCTGTTCGCGTCGTTCGCCGCGCTGCTCGTCTACCCGAAAGACGGTGCGGGCCGGGTCTTCTGCCTCATGATCACGGTCGTCGCCTCAGATGTGAGCGCCTACGCCGTGGGGGTGGTGTTCGGCAAGCACCTGATGGTTCCGGCGATCAGCCCGAAAAAGTCGTGGGAGGGGTTCGCGGGTTCGCTGGTGTTCGGGACCGCCGCGGCGACCCTGACCGCGACGTTCCTGGCCGGCAAGCCGCCGTGGATCGGCGTTTTGCTGGGCGTGGTGCTCGTGCTGACCTGCACGCTCGGCGATCTGGTGGAGTCCCAGGTCAAGCGCGACCTCGGCATCAAGGACATGGGCAGGCTGCTGCCCGGCCACGGCGGGCTGATGGACCGGCTCGACGGCGTCCTCCCGTCGGCGGTCGCGGCCTGGACCGTGCTGACGCTGCTGCCCTAGCTTTTCGGGGCCGGGCGCGACGTGACCGATACTGGACGGGTCATGGTTCACCAACTGGTTTTCGACGCACCGCGCCCGGCCAGGCCGCCGCGGCACCTGGCCGACCTGGACGAGGCCGGCCGCGCGTCGGCCATCGCGGAGCTGGGCTTGCCCGCGTTTCGGGCCAAGCAGCTGGCACACCAGTACTACGGGCGGCTGATCGCCGATCCGCACCGGATGACGGACCTTCCCGCCGCCGTCCGTGAGCTGGTCGCCGAGGCGATGTTCCCGACGCTGCTCACCGCGGCCACCGACGTCACCTGCGATGCCGGTCAGACCCGCAAAACCCTGTGGCGGGCCACCGACGGCACCACGATCGAATCGGTGCTGATGCGTTACCCGCAGCGCAACACGGTGTGCATCTCGTCGCAGGCCGGCTGCGGCATGGCCTGCCCGTTCTGTGCGACCGGTCAGGGCGGGTTGCGGCGCAACCTGTCGACCGCGGAAATCCTCGAACAGGTACGGGCCGCCGCGGCGGCGCTGCGCGACGACTTCGACCCGGCGGGTCAGCGGCTCTCGAACGTCGTCTTCATGGGCATGGGGGAGCCGCTGGCCAACTACGCCCGGGTGCTGCCCGCGGTGCAGCGCATCACTGCGTCGGCGCCGCACGGCTTCGGCATCTCCGCCCGTTCGGTGACGGTGTCGACGGTGGGGCTGGTGCCCGCGATCCGCAGGCTCGCCGACGAACGTCTCGGGGTGACGCTGGCGTTGTCGCTGCACGCGCCCGACGATGAGTTGCGCGACACGCTGGTGCCGGTGAACACCCGGTGGCAGGTCGGCGAGGCCCTCGCCGCGGCCCGCTATTACGCCGACGTCACCGGTCGTCGGGTGTCGGTCGAATACGCGCTGATCCGCGATGTCAACGACCAGGCGTGGCGGGCCGACCTGCTGGGCAAGCGGCTGCATCGCGCGCTCGGGCCCCTGGTGCACGTCAACCTGATCCCGCTCAACCCGACACCGGGCAGCGAGTGGGACGCCAGCCCCAAGGCGGTGGAGCGGGAGTTCGTGCGGCGGGTGCGGGCCCAGGGGGTGCCGTGCACGGTGCGGGACACGCGCGGTCGCGAGATCAGCGCCGCCTGCGGACAGCTGGCCTTGGAAAAGGAGTAGCAGGCGGGTAGCCGCGGCTACCTGAGCCAGCCGCGGCGGCGGCCCCACAGGTCGCGCACCAGGACGAACAGCGCCAGCACGGCGAAACTGACCAGCCAGATGTCTTCGACGCGGCCGACGTGGTTGCCGCGCAGCATCGCCAGCAGGAATATGACGGCGAACACGCCGACGAAGTGCCAGGTGCGGTGGTTGATCCTGCTCCAGCCCCACGCCGCCGACGGCACCTCGGCGGTGTCGACGCCGGCGGAGTGTTCCAGTTCGGTACTGGCCACGGCGAGTCCCTTTCGGATCGGATCGGCTTCTAAAGAGGTGATTCTGGCATACCCGCCGCGCGGTGCCGCGAGTTCGGTCGCCACCCGGGCCACGTCGTGGCCCGGGTCGCCGTCGGACGGCACAATGAGTGGGTGAGCACTGCGACGACCGACGGGCATGGCGAGGGCCGCCTGCGGGTGTTGGTGCTGGGCAGCACCGGCTCGATCGGCACCCAGGCGCTCGAGGTCATCGCCGCCAACCCCGACCGTTTCGAGGTGGTCGGGCTGGCCGCGGGGGGCGCGAAGCCGGACACGTTGCTGCGGCAACGCTCGCAAACCGGGGTCACCAACATCGCCGTCGCCGACGAGCGGGCGGCTGAGCGCGTCGGCGACGTCCCGTTCCGGGGGCCGGACGCCGTCACCCGGCTCGTGCAGGAAACCGAGGCCGACGTCGTCCTCAACGCGCTGGTCGGAGCGCTGGGGCTGCGCCCGACGCTGGCCGCGCTGGACTCGGGCGCCCGCCTGGCGCTGGCCAACAAGGAGTCGCTGATCGCCGGCGGCCCGCTGGTGCTGCGGGCGGCGCGCCCGGGCCAGATCGTGCCCGTCGACTCCGAGCACTCCGCGCTGGCCCAGTGCCTGCGCGGCGGTGCCCCCGAGGAGGTGGCCAAGCTGGTGTTGACCGCCTCCGGAGGGCCGTTCCGGGGTTGGACGGCCGCCGATCTCGAGAGCGTCACCCCCGAGCAGGCGGGCGCCCACCCGACGTGGTCGATGGGCCCGATGAACACGCTGAACTCGGCGTCGCTGGTGAACAAGGGTCTCGAGCTCATCGAAACCCACCTGCTGTTCGGCATCCCCTACGACCGCATCGAGGTGGTCGTGCACCCGCAGTCGATCGTTCATTCGATGGTCACCTTCGTCGACGGCTCGACGATCGCGCAGGCCAGCCCGCCGGACATGAAGCTGCCCATCTCGCTGGCGCTGGGCTGGCCGCGCCGCGTCCCCGGCGCGGCCGCCTCCTGCGACTTCAGCACCGCCTCGACCTGGGAATTCGAGCCGCTCGACGGCGACGTGTTCCCCGCGGTCGACCTCGCCCGGCGGGCCGGGGAGACCGGCGGCTGCATGACCGCGGTCTACAACGCCGCCAACGAAGAGGCGGCCGAAGCGTTCCTCGACGGCCGGATCGGCTTCCCGGGCATCGTCAAAACGATCGCCGAGGTGCTGCACGCCGCCGACCAATGGGCCGTATCACCCGCTAACGTGGATGAGGTACTGGAGGCGCAGCGCTGGGCACGGGAGCGGGCGCGGCGCGCCGTCGCAGTAGCAACGTCTGCGACCCCGGCAGTGGCCCCTGACAAGGTCTCGGGATTGGCTTGAGAAAGGTCCTGGCAGCGAAATGATGTTCGTTATCGGCATTGTGCTGTTCGCGCTGGCCATCCTGATCTCGGTGGCCCTGCACGAGTGCGGCCACATGTGGGTGGCGCGCGCCACCGGCATGAAAGTGCGCCGCTACTTCGTCGGCTTCGGGCCCACGCTGTGGTCGATCCGGCGCGGGGAGACCGAGTACGGCGTCAAGGGCGTCCCGCTGGGCGGCTTCTGCGACATCGCCGGCATGACGCCGGTCGAGGAGCTGGCGCCCGACGAGACCGACCGGGCGATGTACAAGCAGGCGACCTGGAAGCGGGTCGCGGTGTTGTTCGCGGGCCCCGGCATGAACTTCGTCATCTGCCTGGTGCTGCTCTACGGGATCGCACTGGTCTGGGGTCTGCCTAACCTGCACCCACCCACCAGGGCCGTGGTCGGCGAAACGGCGTGTGTGGCACCGGAAGTGGCGCCGGGCAAGCTCGGGACCTGCACGGGCCCCGGTCCGGCCGCGCGCGCCGGGATCCGCCCCGGCGACATCGTGGTCAAGGTCGGCGACACCCCGGTGTCCAGCTTCGAGGACATGGCCGCGGCGGTCCGCAAGCTGCACGGGACCGTTCCGGTCGTCGTGGAACGGGACGGCTCCACCGTCACCACCTATGTCGACATCACGCCCACGCAACGCTTTGTCGGAAACGGACAGGGCGGCAAGCCGGAGGCCTCGACGGTCGGCGCCATCGGTGTCGGCGCCGTCAGGCTCACGCCCACCCACTACGGCGTGTTCTCCGCGGTGCCGGCCACGTTCGCGTTCGCCGGGGGACTGACCGTCGAGGTGGGCAAGGCGCTGGTCGCGATCCCGACGAAGGTCGGCGCGCTGGTGCATGCCATCGGCGGTGGGCAGCGCGACCCGCAGACGCCGATGAGCGTCGTCGGGGCCAGCATCATCGGCGGCGACACCGTCGACCACGGGCTGTGGGTGGCGTTCTGGTTCTTCCTGGCCCAGTTGAACCTCATCCTCGGTGCGATCAACCTGGTGCCGCTGCTGCCCTTCGACGGCGGCCACATCGCGATCGCGGTGTTCGAGAAGGTCCGCAACATGATCCGCTCGGCCCGCGGCATGGTGGCGGCCGCGCCGGTGAACTATCTCAAGCTGATGCCCGCGACGTATGTGGTCCTGGTCTTCGTCGTCGGGTACATGCTGCTGACCGTCACGGCCGACCTGGTGAATCCGATCCGGCTGTTCCAGTAGACGAGAGAAGGCAAAAAGTGTCTGTTGGCCTGGGAATGCCGGACGCCCCGGCACCCACGCTCGCGCCCCGTCGCCCCACGCGCCAGCTGATGGTTCGCGACGTCGGGGTGGGCAGCGACCACCCGATCTCGGTGCAGTCGATGTGCACCACCAAGACCCACGACGTCAACTCGACGCTGCAGCAGATCGCCGAGTTGACCGCGGCGGGCTGCGACATCGTGCGGGTGGCTTGTCCGCGTCAGGAGGACGCCGACGCGCTGGCCGCGATAGCGTCCAAGAGCAAGATCCCGGTGATCGCCGACATCCACTTCCAGCCCAAGTACATCTTCGCCGCCATCGACGCCGGCTGCGCCGCGGTGCGGGTCAACCCCGGCAACATCAAGGAGTTCGACGGCCGGGTCGGCGAGGTCGCCAAGGCCGCCGGCGACGCCGGCATCCCGATCCGCATCGGCGTCAACGCCGGCTCGCTGGACAAGCGGTTCCTGGAGAAGTACGGCAAGGCCACCCCCGAGGCGCTGGTGGAGTCGGCGCTGTGGGAGGCCTCGCTGTTCGAGGAGCACGGTTTCGGGAATATCAAGATCAGCGTCAAGCACAACGACCCGGTGGTGATGGTCGCCGCCTACGAGTTGCTGGCCGCCCGGTGCGATTACCCGCTGCATCTGGGGGTCACCGAGGCCGGGCCGGCGTTCCAGGGCACCATCAAGTCCGCGGTCGCCTTCGGCGCGCTGCTGTCCAAGGGCATCGGCGACACCATCCGGGTGTCGCTGTCGGCCCCGCCGGTAGAGGAGGTCAAGGTCGGCGTCGGAATCCTCGAGTCGCTCAACCTGCGGCCGCGGGGGCTCGAGATCGTGTCGTGCCCGTCGTGCGGCCGGGCCCAGGTCGACGTCTACACGCTGGCCAACGAGGTCACCGCCGGCTTGGACGGTCTCGACGTGCCGCTGCGGGTCGCCGTGATGGGCTGCGTCGTCAACGGTCCCGGCGAGGCCCGCGAGGCGGACCTGGGCGTGGCGTCGGGAAATGGCAAGGGCCAGATCTTCGTTCGGGGCGAGGTGATCAAGACCGTTCCGGAAGCCAAGATCGTCGAGACCCTGATCGAGGAGGCGATGCGTCTCGCGTCCGAAACGGGTGACGAATCGGGCGACGGGCCGCAGACAACCGCGAGCGGTTCGCCGGTTGTGACCGTAAGCTGATAGGGGCCGGTGCGCTCGCACCGGTCCCCGGCACCCACCACAGGGAGTTCGCCCCCATGTCGGCTCCGCCCATCTTCCGCCTCGTCGGCGAGCGGCGGGTGTCCGTGGTGCGCGATGCCGCCACCGTGTGGCGCGTTTTCGACGAGGACCCGGTCGGGTCGTGCATGGTCGCGGCCCGCGTCGCCGACCACGGCGTCGACCCCAACGCGATCGGCGGCGAGTTGTGGACCCGCCGCGGCCCGGAGGAGTCGTTGTGCTTTGCCGGCGCCAACCTGATCCCGCTGCGTGGCGCGCCGGCCGACCTCAACGCGTTCGCCGACGAGGCGATGAGCGGGACGCGGCGCTGTTCGTCGCTGGTCGGCAGGGCCGACCTGGTGCTGCCGATGTGGGAGCGGCTCGAGGTGGCGTGGGGCCCGGCGCGTGACGTGCGCGAGCAGCAGCCGCTGATGGCGCTGTCCGCCCATCCCAACTGCGACATCGACGTCGGGGTGCGCCAGGTCCGGCCGGACGAGTTGGACGCCTACCTGGTGGCCGCCGTCGACATGTTCATCGGGGAGGTGGGTGTCGACCCGCGCATCGGCGACGGCGGCCGTGGCTACCGGCGCCGGGTGGCCAGCCTGATCGCCGCCGGGCGGGCCTGGGCGCGCTTCGAGGACGGTCAGGTCGTCTTCAAGGCCGAGGTGGGGTCGCAGTCCCCGGCGGTCGGCCAGATCCAGGGCGTCTGGGTGCACCCGGAGTGGCGCGGCCAGGGACTGGGCACGGGCGGCACCGCGACGGTGGCCGCGGTAATCGTGGGCGCCGGGCGCATCGCCAGCCTCTACGTCAACGACTTCAACGCGGTGGCCCGCGCGGCGTATGCGCGCGTCGGCTTCACCGAGGTCGGCACGTTCGCGACCGTCCTGCTGGACTAGCCCCCGCGCCGGGGCCGCGGACGTAACGGTTTCGTCTCGGTGTGTCTGCGCGGGCGGCGGTGTCACTGTTCTTAACATCAGCACCGATGGCAACTCGAACAACATTCGTCTCGTCAGTCACGTGCTTGGTGGTCGTTGCCGCGATCGCGCTGTCCGCGTGCACCCCGCGGCCCGACGGGCCCGGCCCGGCCGCCGAGCAGTTCTTCGCCGCCCTGGCCGTCGGGGATACCGCCAGCGCCGCCCAGCTCAGCGACAGCCCCAACGACGCCCGCGAGGCGCTCAACGCGGCCTGGGCGGGGCTGCAGGCCACCCACCTCGACGCGCAGGTGCTCAGCGCCAGGTACGCCGAGGACACCGGCAAGGTGGACTACCGCTTCTCCTGGCATCTGCCGAAGGACCGGGTCTGGACCTATGACGGCGAGCTGAAGATGGCCCGCTACGAGGGACGCTGGCGCGTGCGCTGGACCACCACCGGGCTGCACCCCAAGCTGGGCGAGCACCAGACGTTCGCGCTGCGGGCCGACCGGCCGCGGCGCGCCTCGGTCAACGAACTCGGCGGCACCGACGTGCTGGTGCCGGGCTACCTGTACCACTACACGCTGGACGCCACGCAGGCCGGCTCCGGGTTGGCCCTGAGCTCGACGGCGCACGCGGTGGCCGACGTCCTGCACCCCTTCAACGACGCGCTCGGCGATCCCCAGCTGCTCGCGGAGCAGGCCAGCTCGTCGACCCAGCCGGTGGACCTGGTCACCCTGCATCCGGACGACAACGACAAGGTTTTCCCGGCGATCGGCCGGCTGCCCGGCATCGTGATCACGCCCCAGCCCGAGATGCTGCCCACTGACCCGCATTTCGCGTCGACGGTGGTGGCCGAGGTGAAGAAGACGGTCATCGGCCAACTCGACGGCGAGCCGGGTTGGCGGGTGGTCAGCGTGAACCAGAACGGTGTCGAAGTCGAAGTGCTGCACGAGGTTCCGGGGTCTCCGGCGCCGTCGGTCTCGCTCACCCTGGACCGGGCGGTGCAGAATGCCGCCCAGCACGCCGTCGACAGCCGCGGCGGTAAGGCGATGATGGTGGTGATCAAGCCGTCGACCGGGGAGATCCTGGCGATCGCGCAGAACGCCGGGGCCGACGCCGACGGCCCGCTCGCCACCACCGGGCTGTTCCCGCCGGGGTCGACGTTCAAGATGGTGACCGCCGGTGCGGCCGTCGAGCGCGACATGGCCACGCCCAACACGATGATGGGCTGCCCGGGCCACATCGACATCGGGCACCGCAGCATCCCCAACTACGGCGGCTTCGACCTCGGCGTGGTGCCGATGTCGCGCGCGTTCGCCAGTTCCTGTAACACCACATTCGCCGAGCTGAGCAGCAAGATGCCGCCGCGCGGGCTGACCCAGGCGGCCAGCCGCTACGGCATCGGGCTGGACTACCAGGTCGAGGGCATCACCACGGTCACCGGCTCGGTGCCGCCGACGGTGGACCTGGCCGAGCGCACCGAGGACGGCTTCGGGCAGGGACGCGTGCTGGCCAGCCCGTTCGGCATGGCCCTGGTGGCCGCCACGGTGGCTGCCGGCAGGACGCCGGTGCCGCAGCTGATCGCCGGGCGGCCGACGACGGTACAGGGTGACGCGACGCCCATCAGCCCCAAGATGGTCGAGGCCCTGCGGCCCATGATGCGGCTGGTGGTGACCAACGGGACCGCCAAGGAGATCTCGGGCTGCGGGGCGGTGTTCGGGAAGACCGGCGAGGCCGAGTTCCCGGGCGGATCGCACTCGTGGTTCGCCGGGTACCGCGGCGACCTGGCGTTCGCGTCCCTGATCGTCGGGGGTGGCAGCTCGGAGTACGCGGTCCGGATGACCAAGGTGATGTTCGAGTCGCTGCCCCCGGATTTCCTGGCGTGAGGCCCCGGCCCGCCCGCAGCGGTAAATTGCCGGGGTGGGCGCTGAAAGCGGTGGAGACATGGTGGCTCCGGTATCGCTGCGGGTTTCCGACGCCGACCGCAACGGCACGATGCGGCGGCTGCACAACGCCGTCGCGCTCGGGCTGATCGACGTCGACGAGTTCGAGCAGCGCTCGTCGCAGGTGTCCTACGCTCGTACCCGGGGCGAGCTGGACGTGCTGGTCGGCGACCTGCCGGGGCCCGGCGCCATCGTCAGCTCCGCGGCGGACCGGGTGGAGCTGCGGGGCTGGGCGGGCTCGCTGAAGCGGCACGGCGAATGGACGGTGCCCACCCGCCTGGCGCTGGTGCGCCGACTGGGCTCGGTGGAACTCGACCTGACCAGGGCCCGGTTCGCGGGGCCGGTGGTGGTCATCGAGATGGACATGAGGTTCGGCTCGGTGCAGATCCGGTTGCCCGCCGGCGCCAGCGCCTCGATCGACGACGTCGAGGTCTACGGCGGCAGCGCCAGCGACCGACGCAAGGACGCACCGGGCGAGGGCAGGCCGCATGTGGTGCTGACGGGGCGGGTGGTGTGCGGATCGGTGACCATCCGGGGGCCGCGCCGGTCGCTCCTGCGCCGGCATCGGGGGTAAATCGGCGGCGGCGTGTCGCCGCCCTGTGTGCACCGCGGACGCGGCCGATCCACACGCGTGGCCGGGCCGGCCCCGGGCCGGGCGATTAAGCTGGCGGTATGTCTGCTCGCACCGTGCTTTCCCCCGGAGTGTTGTCCCCCACCCGGCCGGTGCCCGCCCGCATCCCGCGCCCGGAGTACGTCGGCAAGGCGACCGCCCAAGAGGGCAGCGAGTCGTGGGTGCAGACGCCGGAGGTCATCGAGAAAATGCGCGTCGCCGGCCGGATCGCGGCGGGCGCGCTGGCCGAGGCGGGCAAGGCCGTCGCGCCGGGGGTCACCACCGACGAACTGGACCGGATCGCCCACGAGTACATGGTCGACCACGGCGCCTACCCGTCCACGCTGGGATACAAGGGGTTCCCCAAGTCGTGCTGCACCTCGCTCAACGAGGTCATCTGCCACGGCATCCCCGACTCGACGGTGGTCGAGGACGGCGACATCGTCAACATCGACGTCACCGCCTACATCGACGGGGTGCACGGCGACACCAACGCCACCTTCCTGGCCGGCGACGTCTCCGAGGAGCACCGGCTGCTGGTGGAGCGCACCCACGAGGCCACGATGCGGGCGATCAACGCCGTCAAACCGGGGCGTGCGCTGTCGGTCGTCGGCCGGGTGATCGAGTCGTATGCGAACCGGTTCGGCTACAACGTGGTTCGCGACTTCACCGGGCACGGGATCGGCACCACGTTCCACAACGGGCTGGTGGTGCTGCACTACGAGCAGCCCTCGGTGACCACGACCATGCAGCCGGGCATGACGTTCACCATCGAGCCGATGATCAACCTCGGCGCGCTGGACTACGAGATCTGGGACGACGGCTGGACGGTGGTCACCAAGGACCGCAAGTGGACAGCGCAGTTCGAGCACACGCTGCTGGTCACCGAGACCGGTGTCGAGATCCTCACGCTGCCATGACGCCGTAAATGGTGAGCGGGGCGCTGCTGGTCGCCGGCACCAGCTCCGACGCCGGGAAGTCGGTGGTGGTGGCGGGCCTGTGCCGGCTGCTGGCCCGCCGCGGGGTCCGGGTCGCGCCGTTCAAGGCGCAGAACATGTCCAACAACTCGGCCGTCACCGTCGAGGGCGGCGAGATCGGGCGGGCCCAGGCGTTCCAGGCCCGGGCGGCGGGCCTGGAACCCAGCGTCCGCTTCAACCCGATCCTGCTCAAACCGGGCGGCGACCGCACGTCGCAGCTGGTGATCCGCGGCCGGGTCGACGGATCGGTCGCCGCCGCGGACTACATGAAAAACCGCGACCGGCTCGCCGGCATCGTTTCCGACGAATTGTCCTGCTTGCGTAGAGAATTCGATGCGGTGATCTGCGAGGGCGCGGGTTCTCCCGCCGAGATCAACCTGCGCGCAACCGATGTGGCGAACATGGGCCTGGCCAGGGCCGCGAACCTTCCGGTGCTGCTGGTCGGGGACATCGACCGCGGCGGTCTTCTCGCGCATCTGTTCGGCACGCTGGCCGTGCTCGAACCCGAGGACCAGGCGCTGGTCGCCGGCTTCGTCGTCAACAAGTTCCGCGGGGACCCCGCACTGCTGGAGCCGGGCCTGCGGCAGCTGCACGCCATGACCGGGCGCCCCACCTACGGTGTGCTGCCCTACGCCGACGACCTCTGGCTGGACGCCGAGGACTCGCTGTCGGTGGTCGCCCACCGCGCCGTGGGCAGGCCCGCGCCACCATGCGGCGACGAATGGCTGCGGGTCGCGGCGGTTCGCCTGCCGCGCATCTCCAACTCCACCGACGTCGAGGCGCTGGCCTGCGAGCCGGGCGTCCTGGTGCGCTGGGTAACAGACCCCGCCGACCTGGCCGACGCCGACCTGATCGTGCTGCCGGGCAGCAAGGCCACCGTCGCCGACCTGGCCTGGCTGCGGGACCGCGGCCTGGCCGGCGCGATCGTCGGTCACGCCCGCGCCGGCAAGCCGGTGCTGGGCATCTGCGGCGGCTTCCAGATGCTGTGCCGGCGCATCGTGGACCCGGTGGAATCCCGGGCGGGGGAAACCGCCGGGCTGGGGTTGCTGGACGCCGACATCGCCTTCGCCGAGGCCAAGGTCCTGCGGCGCTGGCAGCGGCCGCTGACCGGATACGAGATCCATCACGGGCGGCTGTCCCGGTGCGCCGAACGGAGCTGGTTCGAGGTCGAGTCCGAACCGCAGGGCATCGAGCGCGCCGCGGTTTTCGGCACGCATTGGCACGGGCTGCTCGACAACGACGGGTTCCGCCGCGCGTGGCTGACCCGCGTCGCCGACGCGGCCGGACGCCGCGGATTCGTCGTCGGAGACGTCGATGTCGCCGCCCGGCGCGACGCCCAGCTGGACGTCGTCGCCGAGTTGCTGGAGTCGCACCTGGACCTCGGCGCCGTCCTGGGCCTGCTCGACGCGTCGCCGCCGCGGCGACCACACATCGCAACCGAGTTGCGGGTCTGACCGGCTGGTGGCTGCCGAAAAGCCTCGCGCCCGCATGCCGATCAGCTGTAGCGTGCGTAAGTGCCCTCGATGATGACCACCCTGGACGGGTTTCCCGTTCCCGTGGGGATCTCCGGTCCGGAGAAGGGCGTGGTCGTGGTCATCCTGGGCGACGCGCAGCGGCTGCCGGCGGCCTACGACGCGGTGTGCGAGCGGCTGCACACGGCCTCGCTGCGGACGGTCGTCATCGGCTTCGACCCGCGGCTGACCCCCAAGTCGGTGATCGGCATCCTCGATGCGCTGGGCGTCGGGTGGGCCGTCGTGGTCGGCGACCGTGCCGGGGGAGAACTCGCCTGGGAGTTGGCGGCGACCAGGCTGGGCCGGTTCGTCGGCCTGGTGGTCATCGACCGTGGACATCCGCGAGTGGCCGACACCGGAGGCGCGGTGCGCGACGACCGTTGCCCGTCGGTGGAGATCGGGACGACCGTGCTGGTCAGTTCCCCGGCGGCCCGCGCGGTGGCCCACGAAAGCCAGCGGTTCGTCTACTCCGATTACCGCGTCGTGGAACTTGCCCGACGCACGGCGCAGGAGTCGACCGCCCAGCTGGCCGCCGAGATCGTGCTGCGCACCAGCACCTGGTAGTCCCGCCCGGTTGGGCTGCAAGCGATTTACCGACGGCTGCCGCGCGGTGCGGCGCGTCGGCGGTGACCGAGGAGGCGATGCGTGGTCGACACCGCTGTAACGGCCGGTCCGGTCGTCGGCCTGACCACCTACCTGGACCGGGCGCGGACCGGGGTGTGGGACGTGCCGGCCGGTTTCCTGCCCGCCGACTATTTCCGGGGCGTCACGATGGCCGGTGGCGTCGCGGTGCTGCTGCCGCCGCAGGCGGTGGGGCCCGGCGTCGCCGACCGGGTGCTTGACCGCCTCGACGCCCTGGTGCTCACCGGCGGCAACGACATCGATCCCGCGGCCTACGGGCAGCAGGCGCACCCGGACACCGACCAGCCGGTACCCGCGCGCGACGACTGGGAGTTCGCGTTGTTGCGGGCCGCGCTGCGGCGCGGGCTGCCGGTACTGGGCATCTGCCGCGGCGCGCAGGTGCTCAACGTGGCCTTCGGCGGGACGCTGCACCAGCACCTGCCCGACGTCCTGGGCCACCACGGCCATCGGGCCGGCAACGCGGTCTTCACCTCGTTGGCGGTGCGCACGGTGCCCGGCACGCGGTTGGCGGGACTGCTCGGCGAATCAGCCGAGGTGCGCTGTTACCACCATCAGGCCGTCGCGGAGGTGGGTGGGGGACTGGTGGTCAGCGCGTGGGACGCCGACGGGGTGGTCGAGGCGCTCGAGGTGCCGGGCGACGGCTTCGCGCTGGCCGTGCAATGGCATCCGGAGGAGTGCCTGGGGGACCTGAGGCTGTTCTCGGCGATCGTGGAGGCCGCGCGCGCATACGCCGCTGCGGTGAAACCCGGTGCGCCGGGCTCAGCTCGGCCTGCGTCGTGACGGTTGCCCCGGTGGTTCGGTCTCGGCGACCAGGCGGATCGGCTCGCCGACGCGCGCCCGCCGCAGCGGCCGTGCGGGACCGCGCGTGGTCGGCGCGGGTTCGGTCCAGCCGCGCGGCACCGTCAACAGCCCGACCGACGCCCCGCAACCGACTCGCACGGTGATCTTCGCGCCGCCGGCACCACCCGGATCGGGCAGCATCCAGCGCAGCGCCGCCGCCTTGTTGAGGGAGTTGAGGTGGCTGATCGCGACGTCCAGCGGCGCGGACAGCGAACTGAGCTTGGACAGCGACGCCGTCACCGGCAGCAGGGGCTCATCGAAGCTGCTCAGCGGTGAGCGGGAGAGCCCGGCCAATCCGTCGGGGATTGCCGCGGTCACCTGCCGGCCGGCCGCGACGACGTCCGAAGCCGCCTTGACCCGCCAGCCGCCGGACACCCCCGGGGCCGTCTCGCCGCGGTGAGCCGGCGGCGGGGCGAAGGGCGGCACCGTCGCCGCATCCGCGGACGCGGCCGCGTACGCGTACATGGCGGCGGCGTCCTGCGCCCACATCTGCTCGTAGACGGCGTCGGTGTCCGCGACGTCCGCGCTGGTGTGGCCCAGGAAATTCGTGGCGGCCAACGCCGCGCGCCGCGCTCGGTTGGCCTCGACCGCGGGTGGTGGAACCGTCGCGGCGAACGCCGCCTCGTAGGCGGTCGCGGCCGCCTCGGCGTGGGCGGCGGTCTGCCGGGCCCGCGCGGCGAGGGTGTCCAGCCATTCGCGGTGGCGAGCCAGGGCCCGGGCCGTCGCCGGGTCGGGGCAGTCCCGCGCGAGTTGCCCGATCGCCGCGGCGTAGCCCGCCGCCGCCTCCCCCAGGGCGCCGGCCAGCGTCTCCCAGGCGGCGGCGGCGGTCATCATCAGCTCCGAACCGGGGCCCGAATACAGCTGCGCGGAGATGATCTCCGGTGGTCGCATCCCGAAGTTCATCGCTAGCTGGACGGATCGGGCGGTGCGCAGGAACATGAAAACTCCCTCGATGCTCGAGTGCGAGGACGGGCCGATGCCGGGGGTCGTCGGACACATGTCGAAGGCTTTACCCGCTCGCGTCTCGGCGAATCGGCAGCAGCGACGGTCCGGCGCAGGCCTGTCAGCAGCGGGCGACGCAGAGCTCGGTCAGGATGTCGCGGGCAGTCGGGGTGACCGCGGGCGCGCGCGCGTCGATGTCGCCGGGCCGGCAGTGCGGCGCGACGGCGGGCGACGGGGACCGCACCGCCTGGGCGGCGACGCGGCTCCCGGTCGGCGGTCGGTCGCGGGTCATCCAGGCGTTCTTTTTCTGGTGCATCGGCGAACGGTCGCTCGAAAGGCCGTGGGCGACAGAGTATCCCGAGCGATCGTCGGGCTGCGCGTGAGGGCCGCCGGCACCGGCGTGCGACACGGTGACGGGTTGCGGGACAATGGCGGCGGCCACCGCGGTGCCCCGGGATGCCCAGCCCGTCGTCACGGCGGCCAGGACACACAGTGCGGCCAGGGCCGCGAGCGCCGGCCACCACCGCCGACTCCTACCGCCACACCGAAACTTCACAGTGGTTTCGACTGTAGTGGGGCGGTGGTCTCGGCCACCTGTGAGAACGATCAGAGTCAGGTGTGCGTTCCCCTAAGGGTGCGGCCGGGCGACGAGGTCGCCGGCTCACCCTACGGCCGGGACGCGGGGCATCACGGTGGGCGTCGACCCGTAGCGGGGCAGCTGGGGGACGAAGCCGCGCCCGGCCCGCGCGGACAGCGGCATGCCCCCGAGCATGCTCGCCGGCCCCTGCGCTGCGGGGTTGCCGAGGCTGCCGAGTGCGCCCGGGCCGGGCAACGCCGAGCCGGCCGCGCCCATGGGGCCGGTGGCGGTCCAGGCGGGGGGCACGGACAGCGGGCCGATCGAGGCCGCGTGCCTCAGCCCGGCCGACACCGCGCCGCCGAGCCCGCCTATCGACTGGCCGAGCCCGCCGGTGGCCGCGCCGGCGCCCTGCAGGCCGAGGAAATCGACCACGTTGCCCAAGAAGTTTCCCGGCATGTAGAAGCCCGAGGAGAAGATCGTGTTCAGGGCGTTGTCGTTGATGAAGGCGCCGAGCGGTGACCCGTCGGTTCCGCCCAGCAGGCTGAGGATTCCCGCCGGGCTGGAGATGTCGACCCCGCCCAGCCCGAGCCAGTTCTGGATGCCGCCCAGGCCCGGGCGGAGAGCGTCTTCAGCGCCGTCGGCGCCGACGCCATGAGCTGGGAGATCGTGGTCTGGGCCTCGGTGGCGCCGCCGGTGGTGTGCGGCGGGGCGGGGAACGACGTCGGGTCCGCGGACGAGCCCGCGTAGCCGTACATCGCCGCGGTGTCCCGGGCCCACATCTCGGCGTACTGCGCTTCGGTGGCCGCGATCGCCGGGGTGTTCTGGCCCAGCAGGTTGGTGGCGACCAGCGACGTCAGCTGCGCGCGGTTGGCCACGATCACCGGCGGGGGCACCGTCATGGCGAAGGCGGCCTCATAGGCCCCGGCGGCCGCCTTGGCCTGGGCGGCGGTCCGTGCGACCTGCGCGGCGCTGCTCCCCATCCAGGCGACGTAGGGCGCGGCGGCCGCCGCCACGGCGGCCGATGCCGGCCCACGCCAGGAGCCGGTGGTGATGTCTGCGACCACCGATCCGTAATCGGCCGCGGTACGCGACAATCCTGCGGCCAGGCCGTCCCAGGCGGCTGCCGCGGTCAGCAGGGGGCCGGGCCCCGGTCCGGTGTACATGCGTGCGGAGTTGACTTCCGGTGGAAGCGCTGCGAAATCGATGACCGGGTCCTCCCGTGGGTTGGCTGGCTGGTGGTGTGCGTACGCGGGTCGCGACGGCCCGTGCACACAGAACGACTGGCGCCCAGAATTTTTGGGCATGGTCAAGTATCGACATCCGAAACGATTGCGGCGCAACGGCTATCGATGTGCAGAGCTTCGCCGGACCTGGGTTCGGCGTGGTGGCGATCGCGTCCGGCGCCAGCGAGCGGGCGCAGGACCGGTCATATGGCGTCCCTTCGGTCGGAAGCGATCCCCGCAAGAAGAACCTAACCGGGCGGGGGCTCACAGATGCAATTGATTCGCAACAATAATGCAAATAGTTCGCAACTATGCGCCGGGGTGGGCGTCGCCGCCACGGTGTCAGCCGCGCCGGACGATGAGGGGGATGGCCATCTCGGCGGGGGTGGCCGCGCCGTGAAAACCGATGAGCCGAGCCGTCTCCGGGGGTTCGTGCGCGGTCGCCAATACGGCCAGGTCGCCGGTGCAGGTGACCACGACGTCACCGATGCGGGCCGCGTGGCGCGGGTCGACCGGCCCGAACACCCCGCTGGCCACGGCCTCCTCACGGCTGTGGACCTGCGCGCGGTCACCGAGGATCCCGGCCCAGGCCGCCCGCACGTCGGCGGCGGCACCCGCCTCGGTGTGCAGGTGGCGCACCCGCGGCTCGCCGGCCACCACCCGCACTCCGGCGGCCAGGCGCGGGTCGGCGTCGAGGTCGATGCGGGCATCCGGCCCGACGTTGAGGCCGCCGTGGTCGGCGATCACCAGCAGCACGGCACCGGCGGGCAACTCCTCGACCAGCCGGGTCAGCAGCGCATCGACCCGGGCCGCCGCCCCATGCCAGGCGGGCGAACCGATTCCGGCCACGTGCGCTGCGGTGTCGAGGTCGGCGGTGTAGCCGTAGACGAGGCCCGGCGCCGAGCGCAGCGTGGCGGTCAGCGCCGCGGCGTAGTCGTCGCCGGGAAGGGTCGGGACGAACCGCGCCCCGCGGTAGGCCGCGTCGGTCAGACCGCTGCCCATGAACGCCGCGGGCAGCACGGCGTGTGCGGCGACGCCCGCGCGCTCGAGACGGCCAAACCAGGTCGGCAACGGCTGCCAGGCGGCGTACGGCGGGTCGTCGCGCCAGAGGATGTGGTTGAGCACCCGGTCGGTGCCGGGGACGTTGAGGGTGAAGCCCAGGATGCCGTGTTCGCCGGGACGCGCGCCGGTGCCCAGGGACACCAGGCTGGTCGGCGTCGTCGACGGGAACGTGCACGCCAGCCGGGTGAGCCGCCCGCTCCCACCGGCCAGCACCGAGGAAAGCAGCGGCGCGCCGGCGGCCAGCTCCGGCAGCAGGTGCCAGCCCAGCCCGTCGACCAGCACCACCAGAACGCGATCGACCCGGTCCCCGGCCGCCTCCGCCAGCGCGAGACGGTCGGGCGCACCGGGGACACCCAGCAGCGCGGCCGCGGCGGGCAGCACGTCGCAGAGGGAACCGGTCATGGCGGCCAGGCTAGACCCTTGCGAGCCGCCGGCTGGTCACCTCCAGCTGGCGGGTGGTGGTGCCGGCCAGCGCCCGGACCTGCGCGGGCCGCAGCCGCCCGCACAGCCTGCCCCAGTGCACCGCGACCTCGTCGCCGACCGCCGCGTCGGGCACCGCACTGTACCCGTCGGCCCAGACGTCGAGGGAGAACACCGACGGGTCGGCCAGCGCCAGCGACCGGCCGTCCCACGCCAGCGCGCGGCGCGACACCTCGACGTCGTCCCCGGCGCGGGAAATCACTGTGCCCCAGCTGATGCGGCAGTTGTCGAGCACGCTCAGCGGGTGCTCGCCGCGGCCCAGGAACCGCGTCCACGGATACACGCCGAACACGTGGAAGCAGTGGTTGGGGGCGGCCTCGCGGGTCAGGTCGGTCGTGAGATGCGACCAGTAGCGCCCGGCCTGCGGCCCGATGATGTCCAGCAGCGCGGCGAAGAAGTCGTCGGGGTCCACGCCGGCGCCGACACCGCCGCCGAGCCAATAGGATTCGACGAGCCGGTGATCGAGCGGGTCCGCAATCCCGGTCAGGGCCGACAGGACGCGCAGATAGGGCCACGCCCCGGAGAACCGCGCCGCCGCGGCGCGGACGTCCTCCACCGAGCCGTCGCGCAGGGTGGCGCCCAGCGGGGGCCCGCAGTAGCCCAGCGCGTTGGGGGCGTAGGCGTAGCGGGCGAACATCTCCACGCCGTCGCCGGGGCCGGGCCCATCGATCGTCAAGTGTGCCCCGCGAGCTTGACGGCGTCACGGTGCATGCGCCCGAAGTTGTAGTACGCCGCGCAGGCCCCCTCGGGGGACACCATGCACGTCCCGATCGGCGTCTCCGGGGTGCACGCGGTGCCGAAAACCTTGCATTCCCAAGGCTTGAGGACCCCCTTGAGCACCTCGCCGCACTGGCAGGCCTTGGGATCGGCGACGCGCACGCCGGGCATCGCGAAGCGCAGCTCGGCGTCGAACTCGGCGAAGTCGTCGTGCAACCGCAGCGCGCTCTGCGAGATGAAGCCCAGGCCACGCCATTCGAAGTGCGGGCGCAACGCGAACACTTTGCCCAGCAGCGCCAGCGCCGCCGGATTACCCTGTTCGGGAACGACGCGCTTGTACTGGTTTTCCACCTCGCAGCGGCCCTCGCGGATCTGGGTCAGCAGCATCGCGACCGCGGCCAGGATGTCGAGCGATTCGAAGCCGGCCACCACCAACGGCTTTCGGTAGACCTCCGGGACGAAGCGGTAGGGACGGTTGCCCACGACGGTGGAGACGTGGCCGGGGCCGATGAAGCCCGACAGCCGCAGGTCGGGCGACTCCAGGATCGCCTTGATCGGCGGAACGATCGTGACGTGATTGCAGAACACGCTGAAGTTGCCCACGCCCAGCTCGCGGGCGCGTACCAGCGTGACCGCGGTCGACGGTGCGGTGGTCTCGAAACCGATGGCGAAGAAGACCACCTGCTTGTCCGGGTTGTCGAGCGCGATCTTCAGTGCGTCCAGCGGCGAGTAGACGAAGCGCACGTCGGCGCCTTTGGCCTTGGCGTCCAGCAGGCTGCCGTCGGAGCCGGGAACGCGCATCATGTCGCCGAAGCAGGTGAAGATGACGCCGGGTTGGGAGGCCAGCCACATGGCGTCGTCGATGCGGCCCATCGGGATCACGCACACCGGACAGCCCGGGCCATGCACCAGTTCGACGTTGCCCGGCAGCAGGTGCTCGATGCCGTGCCGGTAGATGGTGTGGGTGTGCCCGCCGCACACCTCCATGAACTTGAACTGGTCGCCGCCGTCGCCGGCCGGGCGCGCCAACTTTTCAGCCAACTTCTCAATGGCGGCGAGCAGCTTGCGGGCCGCCGCCGGGTCGCGGAATTCGTCAACGAATTTCATTGCGCCCCCTCAGGTTATCGCCGACGAGTCGAAGGCTTCCAGCTCGGTGCTGTACGCGTCGCCGAGTTTCTGGATGGCGGCCAGGGTGAGCAGCGCCTCGGTCTCGTCGATCTTGGCCATCGCGAACCCGACGTGCACCAGCACCCAGTCGTCGGGTGCGGGCGGGTCGTCTTCGAGCAGGCGCACGCTGATCGTGCGCTGGACCCCGCTGACGTCGACCTTCGCCAGATAGTTTGCGGCATCGGTGATCTCGACGATCCGGCCCGGAATGCCAAGGCACATCCCATGTTCTCCTCTCAGCAGATTCGCGGCAGCGGGTCCCCGACGAGCATGTCGACGATCCGGGTGCCGCCGAACCCGGTGCGCAGCACCACGCTCTCGCCCGGCTCGGCGATGATCTCCCCGACCTCGGCGGCCTGAGCGCCCAGCGGATGCGACCGCAGGGCGGCCAGCCCGTCGGCCGCCTCCTCGGGGGCGACGACCGCGACGAACTTGCCCTCGTTGGCGACGTAGAGCGGATCGATGCCGAGCAGCTCGCAGGCACCGTTGACCGTGGGCGCCACGGGCAGTCGCTCCTCGTCGAGCAGCACGCCGAGGCCGCAGGCCTGCGCGAGTTCGTTGCACACGGTGCCTACACCGCCGCGGGTCGCATCCCGTAGCCAGCGGGTGGACGGGGCGGCCGCCATGAGCAGCTCCACCAGGGGGCTGAGCGAGGCGGTGTCCGAGGAGATGTCGGCCTCGATGGCCAGGTCGCCCCGTGCCAGCATCACGGCCATGCCGTGATCGCCCATCGACCCCGACAACAGCACCTTGTCACCGGTGCGCACCGACGCCGCCGACAGCGCGCGGCCCGCGGGAACGACGCCGGCCCCGGTGGTGGTGACGAACATGCCGTCGGCGGCGCCCCGGGGCACCACCTTGGTGTCGCCGGTGACGATCTGCACGCCGGCTTCCGCCGCGGCGGAAGCCATGTCGGCGACGATCTCCTTGAGCTCGGCGATCGCGAAGCCCTCTTCGAGGACGAACGCCGCCGAGATCCACGACGGCACCGCGCCGGCCATCGCCAGGTCGTTGCAAGTGCCGTGGACGGCCAGGGCGCCGATCGAGCCGCCGGGAAAGCGCAGCGGCTGCACCACGAACGAGTCGGTGGACATCGCGATCCGCTCGCCGCCGGGCAGGGTGAGGACCGCGCCGTCGCCGAGCGACTCCAGCGCCGGGTTGCGGAACGCCTCCAGGAACACCGCGTCCACGAGTGCCGCCGAGGCCTTGCCGCCCGCCCCGTGCGCCAGGGTCACCTGCTCGTCGCGCAGCCTGGGGCGGCGCCGCCGGAACAACTCGATGCGCTCGATCACCTCGCCCTCGGCGAACCGCGGCCCCGACGAGAGGTACTCGCCCGCCGAATTACTCATGCCGCCCCCACATCCGGGTCGCCGAGCCGCCCGTGGGTGGCCGACCACAGCGAATAGGCGAGCAGCGCCTGGGCCTCCTGGATGCGGTGCACGCTCTGCGAGCGCACGACGAAGCAGCAATCCACATCCGCATTGTCCACGAAGGCCCCGCCGTCGTAGCCGGCGAAACCGACGGTGTAGAGACCGCGCCGCCGGGCCTCGGCCAGCGCGGCGAGCAGGTTCGGCGAATTGCCGCTGGTCGACATCGCGATCGCGATGTCGCCGGCCCTGGCGCGGGCGATCAGCTGGCGGGCGAACACCAGCTCGAACCCGACGTCGTTGCCCAGCGCGGTCAGGATCGCCGGGTCGGCGGTCAGCGACCAGGCCGCAAGGGGCCGTCCGATCGGTGGCCGGGCGAACAACCGCGCCAGCGTCGTGGAGTCGGTGCAGCTGCCGCCGTTGCCGAAGGTGAACATCCGCCCGCCCGCCGCGAATCGGCGGGCCAGCTCGGCGGCGGCGCGGTCCAGCAGCTCCGCGTTGGCGTCCAGCGTGGAGCGCCGCAACGCCAGGCTCTCGGCGGCCTTGGCCTGCGCGGAGGCGGCCAGGTCGGTGAGCAGGGAGGCCGGGTCGTCCGCGGCGCCGTCGATGAACGGGTACAGGAAGTTCGTCGGCTCGTCAGTCATCGCCCTCCTCGTCGAGGCGGCTGATCGCCGTACCGGCGTGCAGCACCACCAGATCCCCGGTGGTCACCGGATCGACGAGCGCCGTCGCCACCGTCTCCACGCCCCGCGCGGTGCGCACCGGCGCCTGCCCGGCCACGGACGCCGCCACCACCTCACCGAGGCGGCCCTCGTCACCGCACGTCACGCAGACCGCGTCGGTGCGCCCGGGTTCGAGCAGGCCCGCGTGCTCGAAACACACGTGCGTCAACTCCCACAGCAAGTGGTAGAACAGCACGAACCCGCCCGTCGCGGGCACGCGCGGGTCGGGGTCGTCGACCCAGAGCACGTGGTCGGCCGCACCGGCCGCGGGCCGTTCGCCGCTGCCGATCCAGAGCGTGGTGGCGCCCCACGCCGGGGCGCGGCGCAGCACCGAACGCACCCGCGCGTCGTCGGCGCCGGACACCGCGACCACGATGTCGCCGGGCCGCACGGAGACGCGCGTGAGGTCGACGATGTCCGGCCCGGTCAGCGCCACCGCGGGCAGCGCCCGTTTGCCCATGATCACCGGGTGCACGAACTCGACCGCGATGTGCAGCGCGTGCGGTTCCCACGACGGCGCGATCGACCACAGGGTGGCGCCGGCGGCGAACCGCCTGGCCAGGCTGAACGCGGCGGCGGCCAGGTCCCGGGCCAGCTCCGCGCCGAGCCCGCGATCGATGGCCGTGGCGGGGTTGGGGGTCACGGCCCGGCCTCCTCGAGCGCGATCAGCGTGGCGACCGCGGCCTGCCCGAGCGCCAGCCCGCCGTCGTTGGGCGGAACGGTGTGGTGGGTCAGCACCTCGAACCCGTTGTGTTGCAGCCGGTCACGGCAGGCGCGCGACAACAGCACGTTCTGGAACACGCCGCCGGTGAGGCCGACGAGCCGGGTCTGCCCGGCCACCCGGGCGACCGCGGTGGCGACCGCGTCGGCGACCGCCCGGTGGAACGACGCGGCGAGCAGCGCGGGCCGGGTGCCGGCGTGCAGCGCCGACACCAGCGTCTGCACCAGGGGGGCGGGATCGATCACCCCGTCGGCCCGCACCGCCGGCCGCAGCGACGGCCCGAGCGCTTCGGTATCAGGGCCGGCGGACTCGGCCAGCGCCTCGAGTTCGATCGCGGCCTGGCCCTCGTAGTCGATCCGGTGCCGCACGCCCAGCAGGGAGGCGACCGCGTCGAAGAGCCGGCCCATGCTCGAGCACGGCACGCATCCCATCCCACTCTCCAATTGCGAACGGAGCAAAGCCAATTCCTGCGCACTCGCCGCCGCGACCGGCGCCAGGTCCGGGGCCCAGTCGAGGTCGGCCGCCCACAACTGGGCCAGCGCCATCCGCCACGGGTTGCGCACCGCGGCGTCGCCGCCGGGCAGCGGCACCGGCAGCAGGTGGGCGGCCCGCACGAAGCGGTGGGTGTCGCGGCCGAGCCGCAGGATCTCGCCGCCCCAGATGGTGTGGTCGCAGCCGTACCCGGTGCCGTCGAACGCCACCCCGATGATCGGTTCGCCGATACGCCCGTGCTCGGCCAGCAGTGACACCACGTGGGCGTGATGGTGCTGGACCAGGTCCAGCGGTCGCTCGCCCGCGTGGCGTTCCGCCCAGGCGCGGGTGTGGTAGCCCGGATGCAGGTCGGCGGCCAGACGGGCCGGGGCGCGGCGTATCTCGCCGAGCTGTTCGACCGCGCGGCCGAACGCGCGCAACGTCTCCCAGGTGCCCATGTCGCCGATGTGCCCGGACAGGTAGGCGCGCGTACCGTCGGTGAGGCAGCAGGTGTTCTTCAGTTCCCCTCCGACGGCCAGCACCGCGGGGCCCTCGCACCCGAGATCCACCGGCAGCGGCGCGTAACCGCGGGAGCGCCGCACGGGCAGCTCCGCTCCGTCGACGATGCGCACCACCGAGTCGTCGCACGGCACGTGGATGGGCCGGTTGTGGTCGAGCAGCGCGTCGCACAGGGCCGGAAGCCGCTGCGCGGCATCGTCGTCGGTGAAGCAGATCGGCTCGTCGGAGCGGTTGGCGCTGGTCAGCACCAGCGTGTCGGGCACGCGCCCGCCGGCCCCGGGGACGGGCGCCAGCAGCAGGTGGTGGATGGGGGAGTAGGGGAGCATCAACCCCAGCAGCGGGCTGGCGGGTGCGACCGCGTCGGCGACCGGCGCGCCGGGCCGGCGCGGGAGCAACACGATCGGCCGGGCCGGGCCCGACAGCACCGCCGCCTCGAGGTCGCCGATCGGGGCGTAGCGGCGCGCGACGTCGAGGTCACGCACCAGCAGCGCGAAAGGCTTGGCGCCGCGGGCTTTCCGGGCACGCAGCGCCGTCACCGCCCCCTGATCGTCGGCGCGGCAGGCCAGGTGGTAACCGCCGATGCCCTTGACGGCCACCACCGCACCGCCGGCCAGCGCGCGTTGCGCGGCGGCCAGCGCGGCGTCCGCGCCGTCCACGCGGCCGCCTTGCGCGGAAAACCACAGCGACGGGCCGCAGTCCGGGCACGCGATGGGCTGTGCGTGAAACCGGCGATCGGCGGGATCGGCGTATTCGCCGGCACACCGCCCGCACATCGGGAACGCCGACATGGTGGTCGCCGGGCGGTCGTAGGGCAGTGTGCGGATGATGGTGAAGCGTGGACCGCAGTTGGTGCACGTGATGAACGGGTGGCGGTGGCGCCGGTCGCCGGGGTCGAACAGCTCGGCGACGCAGTCGTCGCACACCGCGACGTCGGGCGGAATCGGCGTCGTGCCGCCGGCGACCACCTCGCTGGCGGCAATCTGGAACGCGCGCCGGACTCCGACGGCCCCGTCGACGTCGATGTCGACGACGCGAACGGTGCCGATCCGCGCCAGCGGCGGCGCCTCGGCGCGCAGCCGGCGCCCGAACTCCCGCACCCGCGCGGGAGGCCCCTGCACCTCGAGAAAGACCGCGCCCGAGTCGTTGCCGACGAATCCGCTCAGTCCCAGCTCGGTGGCGAGGCGATGGACGAACGGACGGAAGCCGACTCCCTGGACGACGCCGGTCACGGTGACGCGCTGCCGAACCTGACCGGATCGCAGCATCAGGGAGGGTCCGGTCATCTCAGTCGCCCTCCGGATCGCCGCGCCCCATCAGCTCCAGGCCGGCCATCGCCTCGTCGGCCCCGGCGCGGTCGGTCTTCTCGACGACGAAGCCCATGTGGATGATGACCCAGTCGCCGGGGGAGAACGTCTCCTCGGGCAGCATGCCGACGTTGACGCGCCGCTGCTCGCCGACGACGTCGACCAGCGCGAGCTGTCCCGCGTAACCGTCCAGCATCCCGATCACCCGGCCCGGTATCCCCAGACACATGCTCAACACTCCTTCGGCGCCGAGACGGCCACAGAAACCGAAGGGGCCGGACTCTGCAGCGCCGCGACGATGTCCTCGACCGCCCGCGCCGCCCGCGGAACCGCCTCGGCGACGGGTTCGGTCAGGCCGATTCCCTCATCGACGCTACCCGCCTCGCAGCCCACGACGACCGTGTAGGGCGGGCTGCCGCCCAGCGCCCGCAGGCTGGCGAACACCGCTGCCGGCTCCATGCCGTGCGCGTCCACGCCGACCGTTTCGTCCGGCGCCTCGTGGTCGGCCTGGAACACGTGCAGGGTGCCCGGGTTGCCGCGGCTCGGTATCGCATCGACGAGGACCAGCGTGTCCCAGCCGTCGAGCAGGTCGTAGGCCAGATGCATTCCCCGGATGCCGTAGTCGACGACGCGGACGGCCGGATTGTCTTGCGGGAGCTCGGCGTTGCGGACCACTTCCGAGCCGAATCCGTCATCGCCCAGGAAGATGTTGCCGATGCCGGCCACCAGGATGCGCGCTGTCATCACCGCGCCCGGCCGGCTACATCCGCCGCAGCTTGAGGTAGCGGCGGGCATCCGGCAGGGACACCACCCCCATCGCCACCGCGACCGCGACCACCACCGCGATGATGGCCAAAAAGATCCACCCTAGAACTTCCATGTCTGACTCCTCTCCGTGTTCCCGCAGTCGTCCCCCAGCGGCTCGACCTCGTCGGTTGAGAAATACAGGTAACGCCCGTACCAGTCGTGCAGGTCGGCGGCCGGGTCGTCGTCGACGACCACCCCGACATACCGGTTGCCCTCGACGTCCTCGTGCACCGAGGCGACGCGGGCGGTCTTACCGGCGACGAAGATGTCCTGGGCGTCGGCGTTGCGGTTCGGGCGCAACCGCACCCGGCTGCCGCGGGCCACCCGGACCCCGTTCACCAGTACCGCATCGATCTCGGGGCGGACGGCGTTGTCGGCCAGCGGATCCCACCAGTCGACGCCCTCGGGTATCTCGGGCACCAGCCCCGCGTGCGGCCGCGGATCGCGCAGGACACCGTGCAGGCGCGCCATCGCCCCGGGCGAGATGGCATCGCACCGGTCGATGAGCTGCGCGGCCCGCGGATCGGTGGCCCGGGCCTGCGCCTTCTCCTCGTCGGTCATCGTCATCACGCGCAGGGTGAGGATCTCGTCGATCTCGGTGCAGTCGTACAGGGCGGTGCTGCTCTGCTCGGCGACCTCGGGATGGTCGTAGAGGATGATCGGGGAGATCAGCACCACGTCGCGGCTGCCCGGTGCGCCGGCGAGCACGGGGAAGCAGCGATGCCGAGCGCACCGCGACACCGCGCCGGCGGCGTCGGGCGCAGGTTCCAGCAGCGAGACGAACTGCCCGCCGTCGGCTTCGACGATCAGGTGGGTCCCGATCATGGAGCGCGCGATCGCGTCGGCCTTGCCGGTGGCGTCGCGGCCGGTGTTGGCCACGCGCACCGAGACCCGGCGCAGGTGTCCGTCCGGCCGGGCGACCACCGTGAGCTCGCCGCGCACCTCCTCGCGCTGGCGGACCAGCCGCCCGCCGTCCAGCAGTTCGATGTCGGTTGCCGCATCCGCCACCAGCGGAAGGCTCCACGACCGGCCATCCAATGCGATAGGGCCGAAGGACCTCTCGCATTCCACCGCCTCGTCCCAGGAGAGCCACGACCCGGTCGGGGTGGCCAGTTCGGCCACGGGTTCGAAGCCACCGCCGCCGATCTCGCGTTCGGCCCGGCGGTGCTGCAACTGCAGGAACCGAACCACCACGGTGATCGCCCGCCCACCGTCGACCGGGAACTCCGCCCCCATGGCGTCGTCCTCGCCGCAGCCCGCGTCCGCGGCACCGGGTGGCCCCAGAACCCCGAACTGCCAACGCGACTGGTTCTTGCCGGACGTACCGCGATAGGGGTAGAGCAGGTAGCCCTCGTAGAGCACCGCGTCGGCGACCGCACGGGCCCGGGCCCGGCTGGAGGTTTCGGGGGCGCTCACCGTGCGGCCTCCTGCGCGGCGCCCAGCAGCGAGGCGACCGCCCCGTCGAGGTCGAGCAGGCCCCGTGTCGCCTTGTAGCGGGCCAGTGCGGCGACGGTTTCGTGGCGTAGCCGCACCCAGCCGGTGTCGGGGTAGTGCTGGGCGATCAGCGCGCGCCACACCGCGACCGGCATGTCGTAGCGGCACTCGCAGTCCCACGGCACCTGCTGAACCGAGAACCCGCGGTCGGAGTTGACGAAGATCGTTCCGCTGAAGAGGAACTGCAGGGGTACCGCCCCGTCCTGCAGGGCGTGCGCGTATTTGGCGGCCGTCACCTCGAAGTCGTAGGTGCACTCCAGCGGGAGCGTCACCGTCGTGTGCCCGGCGAATCCCGGCACCATCGCCGCGCAATGCTGCCACAGGAACGTGCGCTGCGTGTCGGCCCAGCGCTCGCGGCCGCCGAACAGGTCGAGCAGGCCGGCGGCCTCGTCGTCGGAGTAGGAACGCCGCAGCGGTTCGATGCGCACCTGGCACCGCAGCGCGATGGCGTGCACCGCGCCGGTGTGACCGCCGACGTCGGTGACGCCCACGTGCGCGGTGAGAACCGGTGTGACGCCGTACGGCTCGGGCGCCACGTCGTTAACGGCGAACGCCAGGTCGATCGGCTGCCCGGTCATCGCGGCCTCGCCACGGCACGGGCGGCGAGCCGGGCGAAGAAGTCGTCGATGAACGCACGGGCTTGCTGTCCGCCGTCGAAACCCCGCCACAGCATGCGCAGGCGCCCGACGAATTCGTAGCAGGCGTCGATCGGTACCAGAAAGGTCTGCGGCTCCGCGGCTTCGGGCCCGTCCGCCACCCGGACCAGCAACGCCTCCACGTCGTCGGCCGGCAGCCTCGCCCGCGGGTCCGCGCCCGCGAGCGCGGTCCAGGCGTCCAGGTCGAGTTCGGACTCGCACGCGCCGGCCGGGCCGGGGTAGAAGGCGACGGTGCGCCCGAGTGCGGAGTTGGTGAAGAAGAACGCCACGCCGACCGGGATCTGCAGCGCCTCCCAGGCCCGGCGGTCCAGCGCGAAACCGGGGAAGGCGAGATACCGGTCGGGCACCGCCCGGTAGCGCAGCTCGGCCGCCGTGTCGGTGAACAGCAGGTAGCACGTGCGGCAGACGCACATCAGTTGCCGGGCGGCCACGCTCACGACGTGCTGGTGTTCGTCGCCGATCGGCTCGGCGCACATCTCGCACCGCTCGCCGTCGGGTTCGGGGAGCGGCCGGTTCGCGGTGATGCGGGCCAGCACGTCGTAGGGGCTGGTCATATCCTCGCCTCCATCGGTTCACCCCGCAGCGCCACCGACGGCACACCGTCGCGTCGCAGCACCGGAATCGGCTCCAGGTGGGTGCCGCCGGCGCCGGCGCCGGCGCGCACGGCGTCGTATTCGGTCCGGCAGCGCGGGCATCGCAACAGGGCCAGGTGCAGTCGCGCCCCCGCGAGCGTGTCGTCGCACACCGGGCAGCGGTCCCGGTAGGCGAACAACTCGTCGTCGACCCGGCAGGCCAGCAACGCGGTGCCGTCGATCGCGAAACCCGCGACCTCGCCGGGCTTCAGCTCCGCGAGCTCGGGGATCGGGCGCCAGGCGGTGCGCCCGCCCGAACGCACCTGGGCCAGCAGCGATTCGGCGGGGATCATCCTGGTGGGCTCGGCCGTCACCACCTCGATCGCGCCGACCTCCGGTGCGGCCGCCCGGATCGCGTCCTCCACGGCCAGCTCCAGCGTCACCGCCGACGACGGGCAGCTCTTGCAACTGCCCGTGAAGGCCAGCCGCACGATGTCGCCGTCGATCCCGATCAGGTCGACGTCGCCGCCGTGCGAGCCCAGGTACGGGCGCACCCGATCGAGGGCGTCGCAGACCCGGCGCCGCACGTCGTGCGGGTGCAGGCCGTGCACGAGGAGCAGGCTGGCCACCAGGTCGTCGGTGGCCAGCCGCTCGGCCAACCCGGGGTCGCCGGCCAACCCCAGAATCCGTTCCAGCCCGGCGCCGTAGAGCCCGACCACCTCGCGGACCAGCTGCCGGGCGCGGTCGCGTGCGGCGGCGCCACCCGCCGCGCAGGAATCCAGGAGGGTCTGGATCCGATCGCCCGCTGTGCGCCACTGCGCGTCGTCGTGTGAGAGGTCCGGGCGATCCACCATGCCTCACTCCATCGATGGTGATGACCCGCTGCGCGCGGCTTCGCCGAGCTTGCGATCATCACAGCCGGCGGGCGACTGGGTTGGCGTGTGCAGTCTGTCCAGCGTCTTGCCCTTCCCCAGGTACATGTGCACGCCGCAAGGCAGGCACGGGTCGAAGCTGCGCACCGTGCGCATGACGTCGATGCCCTTGAAGTTCTCCCGGCCGTTCTCCTCGAAGATCGGCTGGCCCTGCACGGCGTCCTCGTAGGGGCCGGGCGTGCCGAAGCTGTCGCGCGGGTTGGCGTTCCACGGCGTCGGCGGATACGGGTGGTAGTTGGCGATCTTGCCGTCGCGAATCACCAGGTGGTGGCTGAGCACCCCGCGCACCGCCTCGGTGAACCCGCAGCCGATCGCCTCGTCGGGCACCTCGAAGCGCTCCCACGTCTTGGTGCGCCCGGCGCGGATCTCGCCCAGCGCCTTCTCGGCGAAGTGCAGCGCGCACGCCGCCGCGTAGGCCTGGAAGTAGGTGCGGGCGCGGTCGCGTTCGATCGTGTTGCTGCCGTACTTGGGAACCTTCCACTCGAACTCGACCGGGCCCTTCAGCGCGGTCTTGGGCAGGTTGATCTTGACGCTGTCGCCGGTCGCCTTGACGTAGCCGATGTCGACCAGCCCGGCCAGCGCGGTCGCCCACAGCCGGGCCAGCGGCCCGCCGCCGGTGTCCAGCGCCAGGTGGTCCGTGCCGTCGAACCAGCGCGGCGACATCACCCAGCTGTACTTGCCGCCGTCCATGTCGCGCTTCTGCGGGTGCGGGTTGGTGTGCTGGTTCCACGGATGGCGCCGGTCGACGGCGTTGCCCAGCGGATCGGTGCGGACGAACATCTCCTGGTCGGTCCAGTCGTCGTAATACGAACTGCCCAAGAGAATCCGGATGCCCAGGTTGATGTCCACCAGGGAGTGGGTGACCAGCTTGCCGTCGACCACCACGCCCGGGGTGACGAACATGGCGTCACCCCAGCGCTCCATGTCCCGGTATGCGAAGTTGCACACCTCGGGGTCCTGGAACGATCCCCAGCAGCCCAGCAGCGTGCGGCGCAGCCCGACCTTCTCGTAACCGGGCAGCGCTTCGTAGAAGAAGTCGAACAGGTCGTCGTGCATCGGCACGACCTTCTTCATGAACTCGACGTAGCGCATCAGCCGCGTCATGTAGTCGGTCATCAGCTGGATGGTCGCCACCGTGCCGACCCCGCCCGGGTACAGCGTGGAGGGGTGCACGTGGCGGCCCTCCATGAGGCAGAACATCTCTCGCGTCCAGCGGCTGACGGCCAGCGCCTCCCGGTAGAACTCGCCGCTGAACGGGTTGAGCGAGCGCATGATGTCGGCGATGGTGCGGTACCCGTGCGCGTCGGCGTGCGGCGCCGGCGTCTTCTCGGCCTGGGCGAGCACGCTCGGGTTGGTCTCGGCGACCATCTTCTCGCAGAAGTCCACGCCGACCAGATTCTCCTGGAAGATGTTGTGGTCGAACATGTATTCCGCGGCCTCGCCGAGGTTGACGATCCACTCGCCCAGATGCGGCGGCTTGACGCCGTAGGCCATGTTCTGCGCGTAGCACGAACACGTCGCGTGGTTGTCGCCGCAGATGCCGCAGATGCGGCTGGTGATGAAGTGGGCGTCGCGCGGGTCCTTGCCCTTCATGAAGATCGAGTAGCCGCGGAAGATCGACGACGTGCTGTGGCACTCGACGACCTCTTTGTTCTCGAAGTCGATCTTCGTGTAGATGCCGAGGCTGCCGACGATCCGGGTGATCGGGTCCCAGGCCATCTCGACGAGTTGCCCGGGCTCGCGCCGGCTGGTGGTCGGTTCGGGGACGATAGTTGTCATCGATCTCTCCGTCTGCGGTGGGAATTCCGCGGTGAGAATGGAGTGCCCGGCCTACCAGGTGCGGCGCGCTCCGGTGGTGAGTTGGTTGCCGTTGTGCCGCCAGCGCGGCTCTTTGTCGACGGTGCGGGCCGTGATACCCCTCAAATTGCGAATCACGGTCCCGTACAGACCCACCGCCGCGCTCGATATCTTGCCGCCCGGCGGCTCGTCCATGAACGGCATGAACTTGTCCGGGAAGCCGGGCATGGTGCACCCGATGCAGATGCCGCCGACGTTCGGGCAACCCCCGACGCCGTTGATCCAGCCGCGCTTGGGCACGTTGCATTTGACAACCGGCCCCCAACAGCCAAGCTTGACAATGCATTTCGGTGAGCCGTATTCGGTGGCGAAGTCGCCCTGCTCGTAGTAGCCGGCGCGGTCGCACCCCTCGTGCACGGTCTTGCCGAACAGCCACTGCGGGCGCAGCGCGTCGTCGAGCGGGATCATCGGCGCCTGACCGGTCGCCATGTAGAGCAGGTAGGTCAGCGTCTCGGACAGGTTGTCCGGATGGATCGGGCAGCCGGGGACGCAGACGATCGGGATGTCGGCCTTGCTCTTCCAGTCCCAGCCGAGATAGTCCGGCACTCCCATCGCCCCGGTCGGATTGCCGGCCATCGCGTGGATGCCGCCGTAGGTCGCGCACGTCCCGACGGCGACGATCGCGGTGGCCTTGGGCGCCAGCCGGTCGAGCCACTCGCTGGTGGTCATCGGCTGACCGGTGGCCGGGTCGTTGCCGAACCCGCACCAGTACCCCTCGTCCTTGATCTTCTCGTTGGGAATCGAGCCCTCGACCACCAACACGAAGGGTTCGAGCTCGCCGCGCTCGGCCTTGAAGAACCAGGCGAGGAAGTCGTCGGCTCCTCCGCTGGGGCCGCATTCGAAATCGATCAACGGCCAGTGCACGGCGACCTTCGGGAGGCCCGGGAGCGCGCCGAGGGCGATCTCCTCGACGCTGGGCTGGGTGGCGGCAGTCAACGCCACCGAATCGCCGTCACAACTGAGCCCTGCATTGATCCAGAGAACGTGGATCAGCGTTTCTTCTGCTTTGACTGCCGCTTCTGCTGGCATGCTGCAGCTTTCCGGGGCGGGCCAGGGCCCCTACGCCGCCGGAGTCGACCGTCGGCCCACTTGCGCGGCGCTGGTTCTGGGTCTACTCCCGCAGGTAGGCGTTGTCAACGGTTACCCGGGCCCGGATAAGTGGACGCATGTCGCATAGCCGCTCAGTTAGGTGGAATACTGTGGCGGGCAGCATGTTCCGCATCCTGGCGAGCGCTGCGCATCGCCGCAGCCGGCGATCGCCGGGGACTTTCGGCATCGGGTGCCGATAGCCGGGCCACCGCGCGCAGGCCGCGGCCGCAAAGCCGGTGCGCTCAGGCCGGCGACGTGCCGGCGAACCGCCGCAGCCAGCCGAACCAGGCGTCCAGGCCGGCGCCGGTGCGGGCGCTGACGGGCAGGATCGGTGCCGTCGCGTTGACCTGACGAACATGGTGCACATAGGTGTCGACGTCGACGTCCAGGTGGGGCACCAGGTCAATCTTGTTGAGCAGCACCACATCCACCGAGCGAAACATCACCGGGTATTTCAGCGGCTTGTCCTCGCCCTCGGTCACCGAGTAGACCATGGCCTTGGCGTGCTCGCCGACGTCGAACTCGGCCGGGCAGACCAGGTTGCCGACGTTCTCGATGATCACCAGGTCCAGGCGGGACAGGTCGAGGCCCGGCAGTGCGCGACCGACCATGGGCGCGTCGAGATGGCATTCGCCGCCAAAGCCGTTGCTGGTGTTCAGCAGTGACACCTGGGCGCCGCGGCCGCTGAGCTTGGCGGCATCCAGGTCGGTGGCGATGTCGCCCTCGATCACCCCGATCGCGATCTCTTCGGCCAGCTCGTCCAGTGTGGCCTGCAGGATGGTCGTCTTGCCCGATCCCGGCGAGCTCATCAGGTTGAGGGTGCGGATCCCGTTGCTCTCGAACGCCGCCCTGTTGGCCGCCGCGAACACGTCGTTCTCGGCGAAGATCGACTCCAGCACGTCGACGCGCTGCCGTCCCGTCCCGTAGTGGCTGTGATCGCCGTGCTCGTGGGCGTGCACGGTGCCGTCGTCGTGCCGGTGAAATCTACCCATCACCAGATCCGTTCATTCCGAATGCCTTTCACCAGAGGTGCCCCTCACGAGACGTCCAGCGACGTCACCAGGAATTCGTTGCCGCGTAACACCTCGACGTCGGGGCTGTCGCACCGCGGGCACCAGATCGACCACGACGACGTGATCTTCGACCGCTCGCCGCACGCACGGCAGTGCACCTCGGCGGCGACGCATTCGAGCTCGAGCTCGGCGTCCGGCATGTCCTCGGCGTCGCGGACGAGGGTCCAGCAGAACGACAGCGATTCCGGCACCACCTGGCGAAGGGCCCCGATCCGCACCCGCACCACCTCGACGTGGCGGCCGCCGGCGTGCGTCTTGGCCACACCGGCGATCGCCTCGCAGAGCGCGAGCTCATGCACCGCGGATCACCGCTGCCCGCGCGCGGCCGAGGAGCACATGGCACCGTTCTACACCCCAACCACGGTTCTGCGGGAGGGTCGCAGGACACGCTTCAAGGCGTGCTCTCGGCCCCCGCGGTGGTGGTGTCCCACCTCTCCTCGATGCGGCCGTAGCGCCAGACGAGCAGGGCGACGGCCCAGGTGAGAACGAACATGCCGACCACGAAGTAGCCGACCGCGTTGAGGTCCAGCCCGCCGATCCACTCCCAGAACGGCCCCCGCCAGCCGAACTGGCCGGCGAACAGTCCCAGCAGTTCCACGCTGCCGATGAGTAGGGCCACGGCCACCGACAGCGCGGTGATGATGATGTTGTAGTAGATCTTGCGCACCGGGCTGGAAAAGGCCCAGCCGTAGGCGAAGTTCATGAACGACCCGTCGACGGTGTCCAGCAGGCACATGCCGGCGGCGAACAGCACGGGCAGGCACAGGATGGCGTACCACGGCAGGCCGGAGGCGGCGCTCGAACTCGCGAGCACCAGCAGCGCGATCTCCGTGGCGGTGTCGAACCCGAGCCCGAACAGCAACCCGACCGGGTAGGCGTGCCAGGACTTGGTGATCGACTTGGTGAACCGGCCGAGCAACCGGTTGACCAGCCCCCGGTTGTCCAGGTGCTGTTCCAGTTTGGCCTCGTCGTAGTGGCCGCGGCGCAGCCGGGCGAACACCCGCAGGATGCCGGCGAGGATGACGATGTTGACGATGGCGATCAGGTACAGGAACGCACCGGAGACGCTCGTCCCGATCAGGCCGGTGTAGTGGTGCAGGGCCGAGGAGTCGTTCTCGACGGGCCCCACGAGGGTTTTGATCCCGCAGGTCAGCAGCACCGCCAGCGCGAAGACCACCGTGGAGTGGCCCAGCGAGAAGAAGAAACCGACCGCGAGGGGACGCTGCCCGTCGTTCATCAGCTTGCGGGTGGTGTTGTCGATCGCGGCAATGTGATCGGCGTCGAAGGCATGCCGCATGCCCAGGGTGTAGGCCGTGATGCCGATGCCGACGCCGAAGGCCTTGCCGCCCACGCTGAGCTGGGCGGGCTCGACCAGCAGCACCAGGGTCAGCCAGCCGATCAGGTGCAGTGCGACGATGAGCGCCGACATCGCTGCGAGCCGCGACCACTCCGCCGGTGTCAGGGCGCTGCGAAGCCTGGTCTTCCATGAGGGCCGCCAGTCGAGCTGAGCACTGGCCACTGGAATCCTTCCGGCATCGGGCGGACAACAACCGGCCCGACTGTAAGCAGCATGCACGCCTAGATGCAAGTCGCTTGCAGGAGCTGCGGCGCCGCGCCGCGACGAAGACTGGCGGTCCCGGGCGTCGGGAGCAACACTGGACGGGTGAGTTGTAAGCAGTCCGTTCTGGACCCCGCCGTCACCGAGCGAATCGGTGAGTTCCTGCGGGCGCGCGGGCTGCGGCGGATGGCGTCGCGGATCCAGGTGCTGGCGGTGCTCGAGCCGGTCGACGGGCACCTGCCGGTCGCCGACATCCACAAGCGGGTACGCGAATGTCTGCCGCCCGGCACGCAGGCGCCCGACGTGGCGACCATCTACCGCACGGTGACCACCCTGGTCGACCAGGGTGTGCTGCATGCGTTGACGCTGGACAGCGGCGTCACGACCTACGGGCTGGCCACCGCCCCCCATCACCACGCGGTCTGCACCCAGTGCGGCTCGATCATCGAGGTTCCGGCCCGGCAGCTCAGTTCCGCGCTCGAGCAGGCGATGGCGGGCAGCTCGTTCGCGCTCTCCGAGCGGGCCGGCCTGACCCTGCGCGGCCTGTGCCCGCGGTGCCAGGCCGCCGCCGAGCCCGGTCCGCGGCCGCGCGGACGCTCGCGGCGCTGACCGTCTAGTAGAGGTTCAGCAGGGCGTTCTCGACCACCTCCGGTAGCGCCGGATGGATCCAGTACTGGCCTCGGGCCATCTGCGGTGCCCTCAGCCCGAAGCTCATCGCCTGGATCAGCGGCTGGATGATCGACGACGCCTGATGGCCCATGATGTGCGCGCCGAGCAGGTGTCCGGTGGAGCGGTCGGCGATCAACTTGACGATGCCGGTGGTGTCTTCCATCGCCCAGCCGTACGCCACGTCCCCGTAGTCCTGGATCGCGACCGCGACGTCGAATCCGGCTGCGACGGCCTGGTTCTCGGTCAGGCCGACCGTCGCCAGCTGGGGGTCGGTGAACACCGCCGCCGGGACGTGGCGGTGGTCGGTCGCCACCATCGACCCGGTGTCGTCCCAGTCGCAGAGCAGGTTGTCCCGCACGACACGGGCCTCGTGGTTGGCGACGTGCTTGAGCTGATACGGCGACGACACGTCGCCCAGGGCGAAAACGTTGCGCGCCGAGGTGCGTTGATACCGGTCGACGACCACGCGCCCGCATTCGACGTCGACCCCCGCCCGGGCGGCGTCGAGGAGGTCGCCGTTGGGCACCCGGCCGGTCGCGACCAGCAACAGGTCGGCGGCCAGCGTCGACCCGTCGTCGAGCCGCAGCTCGACGACCGCGCCGCGGTTGGTGCCGCCCACGACATTGCGGTGGGTGCGCAGGTCCCATTTGGCGGCCGCGATGCGGGTGAACCGCTCGCAGATGGTGTCGTCGCAGTGCCGCAGCAGGCAGCCGCCGCGGGCCACGATCGTGACCCGCACGCCCAGGGCGGAGAAAACGTGCGCGAATTCTGCTGCCACGAAGCCACTTCCGAGGATCACCAGGTGGCCGGGCAGCTCGGGGATCCGCATGACGGTGTCGCTGGTGTGGTAGTCGAGGCCGGACGCCGAGATCGCCGGCGGAACCACCGGCCGCGACCCCGCCGCGATCACCACCTGGTCGGCGGCGAACTCGTCGGTCCCGGCGCGCAGCAGGTACCGGCCGTCGGATTGCGCGGGCCCGAACCGGGTGTGCTCGCGGTACACGTCGATGTTGGCTGCGCTGCGCCGGTACTGCTCGCCGCCGACCGCGATGGGATCGATGCGGCCGAAGATGCGGGAGACGACGTCCGCCCAGCGCACCCCGTCCAGGTGCGCGTCGACGCCGTAGCGCGCCGCGCCGCGGATCGTCTGGGCGACGTCGGCGGCGTAGACGTACATCTTCGTCGGGATGCACCCGACGTTGAGGCAGGTGCCACCGAAGGTGCCCTGCTCGCAGATCGCCACCCGCTTACCCGCGTAGCGATCGTCGAGAATGCTGTTGCCCGAACCGGTTCCGATGATCGCGAGGTCGTAGTTCTCCATCGGGGCCGCTCACCTGCCTTCCTGCGACGCCGCGGCGTCGATGTTTTCGGCGCGCAGGTGGTCGTCCAGCCAGCGGTCGAGCCGGCGGTAGGCCTCCCGGCGCGGTTGCTCCAGGGACAGGAACACGTCGTGTTTGGCGTCGGCGACCGGTACGACGGTGGTGTGGTTCCCGATGCAGCCGGCCCACCGGGCGATCTGGGTGACGTCGAGCACCGCGTCCCCGCAATGCATCGCCGCCGGGTCGTTGCATTCGGCCACGCTGTAATCCGACCGCAGGATCAGGTTGGGCACGCCGACGTCGAGCCCGCGGTGCAGCCGCGCCTGGCCGCGCCGCACGGCGTGCAGCCAGCCGAACGTGATCGGGAAGCCGCCCACGGGTTTCCACGTCAGGTCGTAGTCGAATTCGCCGTGGTAGTCGCGGTGCAGGGTGGTGCCGTAACCGCCCTGGGCGGGCGGCCGGGCCACCCCCTTGGACCGCACCCGCGACAGCCCCGCGATCACCGCCGAGGACACCGGGTGGCGCAGGACGGCCGGGCCGTGCAGGTCCAGAAACGGGCTGTTGAGCACCAGGCCGCCGATGCCGGCGTGCGCCGCCGCGTCGCGCCGCCGCAGCCGGTCCAGCCACAGCGACGCGATCAGCCCGCCGGCGGAGTGGGCGTACACCAGCACCTTCCCGGGCTGGGCCCGCTCCCGGATCGCGGCCAGGGCGTGGCCGAGTTCGAGGTCGTAGCGGTCCAGGTCGGTGACGAAGTGCGGCGTCTGGCCGTCGCGCCGCGATCGGCCGCACTTGCGCAGGTCCAGCGCATAGAAGGCGAAACCGCGGGCGGCGAAGTGATCCGCCAGCGCGGTGTGGAAGAAGTAGTCGGTGTAGCCGTGCACCGCCAGGACCGCGTGGCCGACGTCCCCGTCCGGTGGCCCGCCACGCCGGACCAGCGTGGCGACGATCTCGCCTTCGCCGTCGGGATCGGGACCCAGCGGCAGGGTGCGCTGCCAGTAGCCGGGCAGGACGTCGGGCATCCAGCCAGTCACCCGGCCAGCTTAAGGTGCGGTCACGGCCGGTGGCCGCAGGGAGGCGCACGTCTTTGCGCCGCTACCGGTCGATAGCCTGAGAATCGGCACTCCCAAGGGAAGGAACCGACGATCCGGTGTCGAGGCAACCCAGAGCCGCGCGGACTGACGTCGCGCTGGTGGGCGCGGGCATCATGAGCGCCACGCTGGGCGCGTTGCTGCGCCGGCTGGAACCGGACTGGTCGATCACCCTGATCGAGCGGCTGGACGCCGTCGCCGGCGAGAGCAGCAATCCCTGGAACAACGCCGGCACCGGGCATTCGGCGCTGTGCGAGCTCAACTACACCCCCCAGCGCCCGGACGGGTCGATCGACATCGGCAAGGCGGTGCACGTCAACGAGCAATTCCAGGTGACCCGCCAATTCTGGGCCTACGCCGTCACGAAGGGGATAGTGCCCGATCGCGGCTTCCTCAACCCGATTCCGCACGCGAGCTTCGTCCGCGGCGCGCAGCGCGTCGACTACCTGCGGCGGCGGCGGCGGGCGCTGGCCGGAAACCCCCTGTTCGCCGGCACCGAACTGATCGAGGACCCCGACGAGTTCGCGCGCCGGCTGCCCCTGATGGCCGCCGGGCGGGACTTCTCCGAGCCTTTCGCGCTGAACTGGGCGCCCCACGGCACCGACGTCGACTTCGGTGAGTTGTCCCGCCAGCTCGTCGGCTTCTGCGTGCGCCACGGGACCACCGCGCTGTTCGGTCACGAGGTGCGCGGCCTCGCGCGCCAGGGCGACGGCAGCTGGACGCTGCTCGTCGGCAATCGCCGGACCGGTCAAAGGCGCAGGCTCAACGCGAAATTCGTCTTCGTCGGCGCCGGCGGCGATGCGCTGCCGCTGCTGCAGAGATCGGGCATCAGGGAGGTCAGGGGGTTCGCCGGGTTCCCGATCGGGGGTCGCTTCCTGCGCGCCGCCAGGCCGGCGCTCACCGCCGCGCACCGGGCCAAGGTGTACGGTGTCCCGGCGCCGGGCGCCCCGCCGCTGGGCGCGCTGCACCTGGACCTGCGGCTGGTCAACGGCAGGGCATGGCTGGTGTTCGGCCCGTACGCCGGCTGGTCGCCGAAGTTCTTGAAGCACGGGCATTTCAGCGATCTTCCCCGCTCGGTGAAGCCGGACAACCTGCTGTCGATGCTCGGCGTCGGTGTCACCGAGCTGGCCCTGCTGAACTACCTGATCGGCCAGCTGCGACTGACCGCCCCCGGCCGGGTGCGCATGTTGCGGGAATTCGTGCCCGGCGCAAAGGATTCGGACTGGGAGCTGACCGTGGCCGGTCAGCGGGTGCAGGTGATCCGGCGGGACCGGCGCAGGGGTGGGGCCCTGGACTTCGGCACGACCCTGCTGAGCGACGCGGACGGCACGATCGCCGGGCTGCTCGGGGGCTCGCCGGGGGCGTCGACCGCCGTGCCGATCGCGCTCGACGTGCTGCGGCGGTGCTTTGCCGACCGGTACCAAACCTGGCTTCCCACCCTCAAGGAGATGGTTCCGTCCCTGGGCGTGAAGCTTTCCGACGAGCCGGCGCTGTTCGACGAGGTGTGGTCGTGGGGCAGCAAGGCCTTACGGCTGGAGGTTGCATGAGGATGGGTCGCGCCGGCGACGATGCAGAGCGAAGCGATGAGGAGGAGTGGCGCTGATGAGTCGCGCCGGCGACGATGCAGAGCGAAGCGATGAGGAGGAGTGGCGCTGATGAGTCGCGCCGGCGACGATGCAGAGCGAAGCGATGAGGAGGAGTGGCGCTGATGAGTCGCGCCGGCGACGATGCAGAGCGAAGCGATGAGGAGGAGTGGCGCTGATGAGTCGCGCCGGCGACGATGCAGAGCGAAGCGATGAGGAGGAGTGGCGCTGATGAGTCGCGCCGGCGACGATGCAGAGCGAAGCGATGAGGAGGAGTGGCGCTGATGAGTGAGCCGCTGCGTCGCGCCTGGTCGCAGGACCTCGACACCCAAACCCTCTACGAGCTGCTCAAGCTGAGGGTCGAGGTGTTCGTCGTCGAACAGGCCTGCCCCTACCCGGAGTTGGACGGTCGCGACCTGCTCGCCGAAACCCGGCACTTCTGGCTGGAATCGCCCGACGGCGAAGTCATCTGCACCCTGCGGCTGATGGAGGAGCACGCCGGGGGCACCAAGGCGTTCCGCATCGGCCGGCTGTGCACCAAACGCAGTGTGCGGGGTCAGGGCCACACCACCCGGCTGCTGCGCGCCGCGCTGGCCGAGGTCGGCGACTACCCGTGCCGGATCAACGCGCAGACGTATCTGGCCGACATGTATGCACAGCACGGGTTCGTCCGCGACGGTGAGGATTTCGTCGACGACGGGGTGCCGCATGTGCCGATGCTGCGGCCCGGTTCCGGTCTGGCCGAGCTGCCGTGAAGCCCTATCCCTTCAGCGCGATCGTCGGGCACGACCAGTTGCGGCTCGCCCTGCTGCTGTGCGCCGTGCGCCCGGACATCGGCGGGGCGCTCATCCGGGGCGAAAAGGGGACGGCCAAGTCGACCGCCGTGCGCGGCCTTGCCGTGCTGCTGTCCGCCGCGACCGGCGGTGCCGGCCTGGTCGAGATGCCGCTGGGCGCAACCGAAGACCGGGTGATCGGTTCGCTGGACCTGCAGCGGGTGCTGCGTGAGGGTGAGCACGCCTTCTCGCCGGGCCTGCTGGCGCGCGCCCACGGTGGCGTCCTCTACGTCGACGAGGTCAACCTGCTGCACGATCACCTGGTCGACGTGCTGCTCGACGCCGCGGCGATGGGCCGGGTGCACGTCGAACGCGACGGCATCTCCCATTCGCACGAGGCGCGGTTCGTGCTGATCGGCACGATGAACCCCGAGGAGGGCGAGCTGCGTCCGCAACTGCTGGACCGGTTCGGTCTGACCGTCGACGTGCACGCCTCCCGCGATGTCGACGTCCGCGTGCAGGTGATCCGGCAGCGGATGGCCTACGAGGCCGATCCCGACGCCTTCGCCGAGCGCTACGCCGACGCCGACGCCGAACTGGCCCGGCGGATCGCGGCCGCGCGCTCCCTGGTCGGCGACGTGGTGTTGCCGGACAACGAGTTACGGCGCATCGCGGCGCTGTGTGCCGCGTTCGACGTCGACGGCATGCGGGCCGACCTCGTGCTGGCCCGCACCGCGGTCGCCCACGCCGCCTGGCGCGGCGCGGCCACCGTCGAGGAACAGGACATCCGGGTCGCGGCCGAGTTGGCGTTGCCGCACCGGCGCCGCCGCGACCCGTTCGACGACCCGGGCATCGAGCGCGAGCAACTCGACGCAGCGCTGGCGCAGGCCGGTGGCGGCGATCCCGAGCCGGACCCCGACCCGCCCGGCGGAGGTGCCTGCAACACTCCCGAGAATGCTGCGCCACAACAGGATTCGCGATCGCAGCCGTCGCGTCCGCAGCCGCCGCGGCCCAGCGCGCCGCCGTCGCAGACCTTCAGGACCCGCGCGCTACGGATTCCGGGCGTCGGCGCCGGTGCGCCCGGGCGGCGATCGCGCGCCCGCAACGCCACCGGCGGCGTGATCGGGGCGACCGAGGCCGGCGACACCGGCTCCGGGGCGCGCGGTCTGCACCTGTTCGCCACGCTGCTGTCGGCCGCCGGGCACGGCGGCGGGGGACCGCTGCGCCCACGGCCCGACGACGTCCGCCTGGCCATCCGCGAAGGGCGCGAGGGCAATCTGGTGGTCTTTGTCGTCGACGCGTCCGGTTCGATGGCCGCACGGGACCGCATGGCCGCCGTCGGCGGCGCCGCGCTGTCCCTGCTGCGCGACGCCTACCAGCGCCGCGACAAGGTCGCGGTCATCACGTTCCGCCAGCGGGAGGCCAGGCTGGTGCTCCCGCCGACGTCGTCGGCGCACATCGCCGGACGGCGGCTGGCCCGGTTCGACACCGGCGGCAAGACCCCGCTGGCCGAGGGCCTGCTGGCCGCGCGCGAGCTGATCGTCCGGGAGCGCGTGCGCGACCGAACCCGGCGCGCGCTGGTCGTGGTGCTCACCGATGGGCGGGCCACGGGTGGGCCGGACCCGTTGGGCCGCACCCGCATCGCGGCGACCCGGCTGGCCGCCGAGGGTGCGGCCGCGGTGGTCGTGGACTGCGAGACGTCGTATGTGCGGCTGGGTTTGGCCGGGCAGCTGGCCCGCCAACTCGGCGCGCCGGCCGTGCGGCTCGAGCAGTTGCACGCCGACCATTTGACGCGGGCCGTGCGCGGCGCCGCCTGAACCGCCGGAAGGTACGCGCCACATGCCCCAGGGAACGCCCCTGCAAGTCCCCGACGACGGCCTGACCACGCGGGCCCGCCGCAACACCCCCGTGCTGGCGGTGCACACCGGCGCGGGCAAGGGAAAGTCCACCGCGGCGTTCGGGATGGCGCTGCGGGCGTGGAACGCCGGGCTGGACGTCGCCGTCTTCCAGTTCGTCAAGAGCGCCAAGTGGAAAGTGGGCGAGGAGGAGGCCTTTGCGCGGCTCGGCGAGCTGCACGAGACCCACGGGATGGGCGGCGCCGTCGAGTGGCACAAGATGGGAGCGGGCTGGTCCTGGACGCGCAAGCGGGGCAGCGAGGTCGACCACGCCGCCGCGGCGGCCGACGGATGGGCCGAGATCGCCCGGCGGCTGGCCGCCGGGCGGCACGACTTCTACGTGCTCGACGAGTTCACCTACCCGCTCAAGTGGGGCTGGATCGACGTCGACGGCGTGGTCGAGGCGCTGCGGGGCCGGCCCGGTTGTCAGCACGTGGTGATCACCGGGCGCGACGCCCCGCCGCGGCTGGTCGAGGCCGCCGACCTGGTCACCGAGATGGCCAAGGTCAAGCACCCGATGGACGCGGGGCGCAAGGGCCAGAAGGGCATCGAGTGGTGAGCCCGCGCCCCTTTCCCCGCGAGCGTGCGCGTCTGCACGCCGACACGCCGCGCAGCGCGGCATTCTGCGCACGCTCGCGGGCCGATCCGTGACCCCGGTCCCGGCCGTCGTCATCGCCGCGCCCGCATCGGGCAGCGGAAAGACGACCGTGGCGACGGGTTTGATGGGCGCCCTGCGGCGAAACGGGCATCGCGTCGCCCCGTTCAAAATCGGCCCGGACTTCATCGACCCCGGCTATCACGGCCTGGCCGCCGGCCGGCCCGGCCGCAACCTGGATCCGGTGCTGGTCGGGGAGCGGCTGATCGGGCCCCTGTACGCCCACGGCGCCGCCGGGGCGGACGTCGCCGTGGTCGAGGGCGTGATGGGCCTGTTCGACGGGCGGATCGGGTCCGGCGCGACGACGCCGGCGGCCGGATCCACCGCCCACGTCGCCGGGCTGTTGGGCGCCCCGGTGGTCCTGGTGGTCGACGCGCGCGGCCAGAGCCACAGCATCGCGGCCCTGCTGCATGGGTTCGCGACGTTCGACACCGCGACCCGGGTCGCCGGGGTGATCCTCAACCGCGTCGGGTCGCCCCGGCACGAGCAGGTGCTGCGCCAGGGCTGCGCGCAGGCCGGCGTGCCGGTGTTCGGGGCGATTCCGCGCACCGCCGAACTGGAGGTGCCGACGAGGTATCTGGGTTTGGTCACCGCCGTCGAGCACGGCCGGCGCGCGCAGGCCGCGGTCGAGGCGATGACCGGCCTGGTCGCCCGCCACGTCGATTTGGCGGCCGTCGTGGCGGCCGCCCGCAGCCGCCCCGAGGGCCCGGTGTGGAATCCCGCGACGGCGGTGGCGGAGACGGGCGTCGAGCCCGCCGGGGCCGCCACCGTCGCGATGGCGGCGGGCAAGGCGTTCAGCTTCAGCTACACCGAGCACGCCGAACTGCTGCGCGCCGCCGGCGCCGAGGTCGCGGAGTTCGACCCGCTCGTCGACCCGCTGCCCGAAGGCACCGGCGCGGTGGTGCTGCCCGGCGGCTTTCCCGAACAGTTCACCGCCGAACTGTCCGCCAACGACCTCGTGCGCCGCCAGATCCGCGAGCTGGCCGGCGCCGGCGCGCCGGTGCACGCGGAATGCGCCGGGCTGATCTATCTGACCTCCGAGCTCGACGGGCACCCCATGTGCGGGGTGCTGGGCGGGTCGGCCCGGTTCACGCCGCGCCTCACCCTGGCGTACCGCGACGCCGTCGCGGCGGCCGATTCGCCCCTCTACCGTGCGGGCCGGCAGCTGGTCGGGCACGAATTCCACCGCACCGCGGTCACCTACGACCGCGACTACCCGCCGGCGTGGGCATACGGCGGCGACGGCGGGGACAGCTTGCGGGACGGCGCCGTGCACGCCGGCGTCCACGCGTCCTACCTGCACACCCATCCGGCCGCAGCGCCGGACGCGATGGTGCGCTTCGTCACCCACGCCGCCCGCCGCGCCCGGCTTCGCCGCGTCGGCGGTCGCCACTAGGCTTGCCGGGTGACCGAGACCGAGAACCCTTACCTGGTCGGATTGCGGCTGACCGGCAAGAAGGTCGTCGTGGTCGGCGGCGGGTCTGTCGCGCAGCGCCGGTTGCCCCTGCTCATCGCCAGCGGGGCGGACGTGCACGTCGTCTCCCGCGCCGCCACCCCCGCCGTCGAGTCGATGAGTGGTATCACGTTGTCCCTGCGCGATTACCGCGACGGGGATCTCGACGGCGCGTGGTACGCGATCGCGGCCACCGACGACCCGGAGGTCAACGCCGCCGTCGTCGCCGAGGCCGAGCGCCGTCAGACCTTCTGCGTCCGCGCCGATGTCGCGGTCGAGGGGACCGCGGTCACGCCGGCGTCCTTCAGCTACGCGGGACTGTCCGTCGGCGTCCTCGCCGGCGGGGAGCACCGCCGGTCCGCGGCGATCCGATCGGCGCTTCGCGAGGCGTTGCAGCAGGGCGTCATCACGGCCGAGAGCTCCGATGTCGTGCGCGGCGGCGTGGCGCTGGTCGGCGGCGGCCCGGGGGACCCCGAACTGATCACGGTGCGCGGCCGCCGGCTGCTCGCCCAGGCCGACGTGGTGGTCGCCGACCGGCTGGCGCCGCCGGAACTGCTCGCCGAGTTGTCGCCGCACGTGGAGGTCATCGACGCCGCCAAGATCCCCTACGGGCGGGCCATGGCCCAGGACGCGATCAACGACGTGATGGTCGAACGGGCGCGGGCCGGCAAATTCGTGGTCCGCCTCAAGGGCGGGGACCCCTTCGTGTTCGCGCGCGGCTACGAGGAGGTGCTCGCGTGCGCCGACGCCGGGATCCCGGTGACGGTGGTGCCGGGTGTGACAAGTGCCATAGGCGTGCCCGCGCTGGCGGGCGTCCCGGTCACCCATCGCGCGATAAATCACGAGTTTGTGGTTGTCAGCGGCCATCTGCCGCCCGGGCACCCCGAATCGTTAGTGAATTGGAACGCTTTGGCCGCATTGACCGGCACCATCGTTTTGCTGATGGCGGTCGAGCGCATCGAACTCTTCGTCGACGCCCTGCTAAAAGGCGGTCGACCTGCGGATACGCCCGTCCTCGTCGTCCAGCACGGGACGACGGCGGCTCAGCAGACGTTGCGGGCCAGCCTCGCCGACACGCCAGAGAAAATCCGCGCCGAGGGCGTCCGACCTCCCGCGATCGTCGTTATCGGGGCCGTCGCCGCCTTCGGGGCTTTAAACGATTCTTAAGATTACTGTAAGGTAACCCATTATGACGGCTCTCAACGACTCCGAGCGAGCGGTCCGGAATTGGACATCCGCACGCCCCGATCGGCCGGCCCCGGCGTCCGCGACGCGTCCGGCAGAGACCGCCCCCACGCGCATCGGCAGGTATTACCCGACGTGGCTGCCATCCCGCCGCTTCATCGCGGCCGTCATCGCGATCGGCGGCATGCAGTTGCTGGCGACCATGGACAGCACCGTGGCCATCGTCGCGCTGCCCAAGATCCAGAACGAGCTCAGCCTGTCCGACGCCGGCCGTAGCTGGGTGATCACCGCCTACGTGCTCACCTTCGGCGGCCTGATGTTGCTCGGCGGGCGTCTCGGCGACACCATCGGGCGCAAGCGCACCTTCATCGTCGGCGTCGCGTTGTTCACCATCTCCTCCGTCCTGTGCGCCGTAGCCTGGGACGACGCGACGCTGGTCATCGCGCGGCTCTCCCAGGGCGTGGGGTCGGCGATCGCGTCGCCGACCGGTCTGGCGCTGGTGGCCACGACCTTCCCCAAGGGGCCGGCGCGCAACTTCGCCACCGCGGTGTTCGCCGCGATGACCGCGGTCGGGTCGGTGATGGGCCTGGTGGTCGGCGGGGCGCTGACCGAGCTGTCGTGGCGGCTGGCGTTTTTGGTGAACGTGCCGATCGGGCTGGTGATGATCTACCTGGCCCGCACCGCGCTGCGCGAGACCAACAGGGAGCGGATGAAGCTCGACGCGGCGGGGGCCATGCTGGCCACCCTGGCGTGCACGGCCGCCGTCTTCGCCTTCTCGATGGGCCCGGAGAAGGGCTGGATCTCGATCACCACCCTCGGTTCCGGCGCGGTGGCGATGGCCGCCGCTCTGGCGTTCGTCATCGTCGAGCGCACCGCCGAGAACCCCGTCGTCCCGTTCCGGCTTTTCCGCGACCGCAACCGGTTGGTCACCTTCACCGCGATCTTCCTGGCCGGCGGCGTCATGTTCACCCTCACGGTGCTGATCGGCCTCTACGTGCAGGACATCCTGGGCTACAGCGCGCTGCGCGCGGGCGTCGGCTTCATCCCGTTCGTGATCGCGATGGGCATCGGCCTGGGCGTCTCCTCCCAGCTGGTTTCGCGGTTCTCACCGCGGATCGTGACGATCGCCGGCGGCTACCTGCTGTTCCTCGCCATGCTGTACGGCTGGTGGTTCATGCACCGCGGCGCACCCTATTTCCCCAACCTGGTCATGCCGATCGTCATCGGCGGGATCGGCATCGGCATGGCCGTCGTCCCGCTGACCCTGTCGGCTATCGCCGGCGTGGGCTTCGACCCGGTATCGGCGATGACCCTGATGCTGCAGAGCCTGGGCGGGCCGCTGGTCCTGGCGGTCATCCAGGCCGTGATCACCTCGCGCACGCTGTATCTGGGCGGCTCCACCGGCCCCGTCAAATTCATGAACGACGCCCAGTTGCGGGCGCTCGACCACGGCTACACCTATGGTCTGCTGTGGGTGGCCGGAGCCTCCATCATCGTCGGCGCGGCCGCGCTGTTCATCGGCTACACCCCTGAGCAGGTCGCCCACGCGCAGGAGGTCAAGGAAGCGATGGACGCCGGAGAGCTCTAGCGCCCCGCGTCGCCGCCGGCCCTCCCACGCACACTAGGCTGGCGGCCTGTGATCACCCGGATGTCCGAGCTGTTCCTGCGCACCCTGCGTGATGATCCCGCCGATGCCGAAGTCCCGAGCCACAGGCTGCTGATCCGCGCCGGATACGTGCGGCCCGTCGCGCCCGGGCTGTACAGCTGGCTGCCGCTGGGACTGCGGGTGCTGCGCAACATCGAACGCGTCGTCCGCGAGGAGATGAACGCGATCGGCGGGCAGGAGATCCTGTTCCCGGCGCTGCTGCCACGCACGCCGTACGAGACGACGAACCGCTGGACCGAGTACGGCGACAGCGTGTTCCGGCTGCAGGACCGCCGCGGCCACGACTACCTGCTGGGCCCGACCCACGAGGAGCTGTTCACCCTCACCGTCAAGGGCGAATACAACTCCTACAAAGACCTGCCGCTGGTGCTCTACCAGATCCAGAACAAGTACCGGGACGAGGCGCGACCGCGGGCCGGCATCCTGCGCGTCCGGGAGTTCCTGATGAAGGACTCCTACTCCTTCGACGTCGACGACGCCGGGCTCGAGGCCGCCTACCGCGCGCATCGGGAGGCCTACCAGCGCATCTTCGCCCGGCTGCGGGTGCGCTACGTCATCGTGTCCGCGACCTCGGGAGCGATGGGCGGCAGCGCCTCCGAGGAGTTCCTGGCCGAGAGCCCGGTCGGCGAGGACACCTTCGTGCGGTGCCTGGAGTCCGGTTACGCGGCCAACGTCGAGGCCGTGATCACCCCCCGGCCCGAGCCGCCTCCCGCCGACGTCGTGGCCGGCCTGCCCGAGGCGCAGGTCCACGACACCGGCGACACCCCGACCATCGCGAGCCTGGTGGAGTGGGCCAACAACGCCGGCCTCGGCCGCACCGTCACCGCGGCCGATACGCTGAAGAACGTCTTGCTCAAGGTTCGCGAGCCCGGCGGCGACTGGGAGCTGCTGGCCATCGGGCTGCCCGGCGACCGCGAGGTCGACGAAAAGCGGCTGGGCGCGGCCCTCGAGCCCGCCGAGCACGCACTGCTCGACGACACCGATTTCGCCCGGTACCCGTTCCTGGTGAAGGGTTATATAGGACCGAAGGGTTTGTGCGAGAACAAGGTTCGCTACCTGGTCGATCCGCGGGTGGTCGAGGGCACCAGCTGGATCACCGGGGCCGACGAGCCCGGGCGCCATGTCGTGGGCCTGGTGGCCGGCCGGGACTTCACCGCCGACGGCACCATCGAGGCCGCCGAGGTGCGCGACGGCGACCCGTCGCCCGACGGGGCCGGACCGCTGGTCTCCGCGCGGGGCATCGAAATCGGGCACATCTTCCAACTCGGCCGCAAATACACCGATGCCTTCGCCCTCGACGTGCTCGGCGAGGACGGCAGGCCCGTGCGGGTGACGATGGGTTCCTACGGCATCGGGGTGTCGCGGCTGGTCGCCGTCATCGCCGAGCAGCACCACGACGAGCTGGGGTTGCGCTGGCCGTCGGCGGTGTCGCCCTTCGACGTCCACCTGGTGATCGCCAACAAAGACGAAGCGGCCCGGGCCGGGGCCACCGCGCTGGCCGCCGAGCTCGATCGGCTGGGCGTGGAGGTGCTGCTCGACGACCGAACGGCATCCCCCGGCGTGAAGTTCAAGGACGCCGAGTTGCTGGGGGTGCCGCGGGTCGTCGTCGTCGGGCGGGGCTGGGGAGACGGCGTGGTCGAGCTGCGCGACCGCTTCACGGGGCAGACCCGCGAGCTGGCGGCCAAAGAATCGCTGGCCGGCGAGATCGCAGCGGTACTGAGCTCCTGAAGCCGCGGGCGGGAGCTATTCGTCCCCGCCCGGGAAGGCCGTCGTGATGGGCCAGGCGTTGAGCACCCGGTTCCACCTGGAGGCCATCACCGCGCTCTGCGTCAGGGCCGTGGAGGCGAACGCGCGGTCGTCCGCCGTCTCGGCGCGCTCGACGACCACACGCCACGCGGTCGCGCAGTCGCTCTCCATCCGCACCGCCAGGCGGGCCGCATCCGCCGGGCTGGCCACCACCATGGGCAACTGGTAGCCGGCCGCGGGGACCGGAGCGTTGACCTTACGCGCATCGAGCATCGCGATGACGTCGTCGCGGCGCTGGCGATGCTCGGTCAGGCCGTCCACCACCAGATTGTTGACGCCGGGAGGCGATAGCGCCGAGACGATGCCGTAGCCGTAGATGGTGGAGTGTTCGACGGCGAGAGCGTCGCACAGAGCCGCGTCGTCGCCGTTCTTGGCGGTGGGGTCGGCGGGGGCGCGCTTCGGCGTCGTCACGGCGTCGGCCCCGCGGGTGCCAGGGCGACCGAGTAACTCGCGGTGCAGCTCGCGGCGATGGACGCGAGCAGCCCGGCCCGGTAGCCCGACGAGGTGGCCACCAGGCGCCCGGCGGTCTCGGCGGACGTGCGGAGCGACTCGACCACGTCGGACAGCGGGGGCGGCGGGGGGGGCGCCGCCTCGCCGGTCGGGCTGGGGCTGGTGGTCTCGCTCGTCGTGCTCGAGGGCGCACCCAACTTGGCGGAGGCCCGCCAGATCTCCGTGGACAGGGCGCGCGCGTGCGCGGCGCGCTGGGTGGCGACCACGGACAGCGCCGCGGCGACCTGCGGCGGGTTGCCGACGGCGGCCGCGGCCGCGGCGGCGAGCGCACTGTCGTGGCGCGCCTGGTCCAACGGTCCCAGCAATTCTTCGACGGCGGGGGGCTTGGGTTTGGGCTGGCCGCAGGCGGACACCGCCACACCCAGCGCGGCCAGGGCCGCGCCGCCGGCAAGCACGCCCCGCCTGTTGGTCACGGGTGATGCGCTAGGCACAGCAATATCCTGCCATTGGCACGAGGCTAACCGGTGTCAGGACCTTGACCAGGCGATCACGCCACCATCGGCGATCCCTGGCGTATCGTTGAGACACGGTTCTCGGGGAACGGCGGCCGTCACCGTTCCACCGCGCCACTCGCCAGTCGACCGGACAACTCAAGATGAGGAGCTCGCCGTGACCACCGGGCTACCTTCGCAGACGCAGGTGATCGAGCTGCTCGGTGGGGAGTTCGCGCGCGCAGGCTTCGAGATCGAGGATGTGGTCATCGACACCCGGGCGCGCCCGCCGCGGATCACGGTGGTCGCCGACGGCGACACCGCGCCGGACCTCGACACGATAGCGGCCCTGTCGCGTTCGGCGTCGGCGTTGCTGGACGGCCTGGACAACGCGGGGGACCGCTATGTGCTCGAGGTCAGTTCGCCCGGGGTCGAGCGCCCGCTGACCAGCGCCAAACACTTTCGCCGCGCCCGCGGCCGCAAGGTCGAGGCGACGTTGTCCGACGGCTCCCGGCTCACCGGCCGGGTCGGCGAGACCTGCGAGGACGCCGTCGCGCTGGTGGTGCGTGACGGCCGCAGCCTGACGGTCCGCGAGATCCCCCTCGCCGAGATCGTGAACGCGGTGGTGCAGGTGGAGTTCTCCCCGCCGAGCCGGGCCGAGCTGGACCTGGCCGTGAAGGATCTGGCCGGGACGGATCGGGCCCGCAGGACGGAGGCCGAAGCATGAACCGCGCCGGCGACGATGCAGAGCTGAGCGATGAAGAGGAGCGGCGCTGATGAACATCGACATGGCGGCGCTGCATGCCATCGAGGTGGACCGGGGCATCTCGGTCACCGAGCTGCTCGAGACGATCAAATCGGCGCTGCTCACCGCCTATCGGCACACCCAGGGCCACCAGAACGACGCCCGCATCGAGATCGACCGCAAAACCGGTGTCGTGCGGGTGATGGCCCGCGAGACCGACGAGGACGGCAACGTCATCAGCGAGTGGGACGACACCCCCGAGGGTTTCGGCCGCATCGCGGCCACCACCGCGCGGCAGGTCATGCTGCAGCGTTTCCGCGACGCCGAGAACGAACGCACCTACGGCGAGTTCTCCACCAGGGAGGGCGAGATCGTCGCCGGCGTGATCCAGCGCGACAGCCGGGCCAATGCTCGCGGGCTGGTGGTGGTGCGGATAGGCACCGAGACCAAGGCGTCCGAGGGGGTGATTCCGGCCGCGGAGCAGGTCCCGGGGGAGAGCTACGAGCACGGCGATCGGGTGCGGTGTTACGTGGTCGGCGTGACCCGCGGGTCGCGCGAGCCGCTGATCACGCTGTCGCGGACGCACCCCAACCTGGTACGCAAGCTGTTCTCCCTGGAGGTGCCCGAGATCGCCGACGGGTCGGTGGAGATCGTGGCGGTCGCCCGGGAGGCCGGCCATCGCTCCAAGATCGCGGTGCGGTCGAACGTTCCCGGCCTGAACGCCAAGGGCGCGTGCATCGGCCCGATGGGGCAGCGGGTCCGCAACGTGATGAGCGAGCTGTCCGGGGAGAAGATCGACATCATCGACTACGACGAGGACCCGGCCCGTTTCGTCGCCAACGCGCTGTCCCCGGCGAAGGTCGTCTCGGTGTCGATCATCGACCAGGCCGCCCGCGCCGCCCGCGTGGTGGTGCCCGACTTCCAGCTGTCGCTGGCCATCGGCAAGGAGGGGCAGAACGCGCGGCTGGCCGCCCGGCTCACCGGATGGCGCATCGACATCCGCGGGGATTCGCCGGCGCACGCCGAGGACCAACCCGGTCCGGGTGCCAGCCGGGCGATCGGACATTCGGGCTAGGCCGCCCGGAGGCGAAGGTCACGGTACGGCTGTGGGTGGTTCTGACCACGGGTTGGGTGACGCTAGACTGAGCCGTGATCCAGCGCAAGCCTTCGGCCCCCGAAGCCAGCTGGGCGCACAGAAGTACCGATGGACCGGTGCGGACGTGCGTCGGGTGCCGAAAGCGAGAGTTGGCCGTCGACCTGCTTCGAGTGGTGGCTGTGTCCACGGGGAACGGTTCCTACGCCGTGACCGTTGACGCGGGCAATAGCCTGCCGGGCCGGGGTGCGTGGCTGCATCCCGACCCGCAGTGCATCCAACAGGCGGTGCGGCGGCGAGCTTTCACCAGATCGCTGCGCATCGCCGGTTCACCGGATACCACCGCGGTGGTCGAGTACTCCAATGCACTCGGCCCCCCGGCAAACAGAACAGGTAGCAAGAACATGAGCACACCGTGAAGTCCCGATGACCATGCGTCATAGCTAAACCCGAGGCGCCGGCCTACGACTGTCGCGCCTCATAGACAGGAGATGTAGTGGCAGGTAAGGCCCGCGTACACGAGTTGGCCAAGGAACTCGGTGTCACCAGCAAGGAAGTTCTCGCCCGGCTGAACGAACAGGGCGAATTCGTCAAATCCGCGTCGTCGACCGTGGAGGCGCCGGTTGCCCGCCGGCTCCGGGAGTCCTTCGGCGGCGGGAAGCCGGCCCCCGACAAGGGCGCGGCCAAGGCGCCCGCCAAGGGCCCCGACAAATCGCTCGACCAGGCCCTCGACAAGGCGATCAGCAAGTCCGTCGGCAACGGCGCGGCCGCACCGGCGCCCGCCAGGCCGGAGGTCCCCGCGGCCCAGGCGCCGCAGGCCCCGCCCGCCGCAACCCCGCGGCCGGCGGCGCCGACCCCCGGACGCCCGCCGGCCCCGGCGCCCAAGCCGTCGGCGCCCGGACAGCAACCCGGCCAGTCGGGGCCGCACCCCGGTGGTGCGACGCCGGGGCCGCGCCCCGGGCCCGCGCCCAAGCCCGGCGTGCGCACCCCGCGCGTCGGCAACAACCCGTTCTCCTCGGCCCAGCCCGTCGACCGGCCCATCCCGCGTCCGGTGGCGCCCCGCCCCGGGGCGCCCCGGCCCGGAGCGCCCCGGCCGGGTGCTTCGCCCGGCAACATGCCCCCGCGTCCCGGCGGGGCCGCCGGTGGGCCCCGCCCGCCGCGGACCGGCGCACCCCGGCCCGGAGGCGCTCGCCCCGGGGGCGGCCGCTCTGACGGTGGCGGCGGCAACTACCGCGGCGGTGGCGCGGGCGGTGGCGTCGGTGCCGCACCCGGCGCCGGCGGCGGTTTCCGCGGCCGTCCGGGTGGTGGCGGCGGTGGCGGCCGTCCGGGCCAGCGCGGCGGCGCGGCCGGCGCGTTCGGCCGTCCCGGTGGCGCACCCCGGCGCGGCCGCAAGTCCAAGCGGGCGAAACGCGCCGAGTACGAGAACATGCAGGCGCCGGTCGTCGGCGGTGTGCGGCTGCCGCACGGCAACGGCGAGACGATCCGGCTGGCCCGCGGCGCGTCGCTGTCCGACTTCGCCGAGAAGATCGACGCCAACCCGGCCGCGCTGGTGCAGGCGCTGTTCAACCTCGGTGAGATGGTGACGGCCACGCAGTCGGTGGGCGACGAGACGCTCGAGCTGCTGGGCAGCGAGATGAACTACAACGTTCAGGTCGTCAGTCCCGAGGACGAGGACCGCGAGCTGCTGGAGTCCTTCGACCTGACCTACGGCGAGGACGAGGGTGGCGAGGAGGACCTGCAGGTCCGGCCCCCCGTGGTCACCGTCATGGGCCACGTCGACCACGGTAAGACGCGGCTGCTGGACACGATCCGGCAGGCCAACGTCCGCGAGGGCGAGGCCGGCGGCATCACGCAGCACATCGGCGCCTACCAGGTGACGGTCGAGCACGACGGCGTGGAGCGGCCGATCACCTTCATCGACACCCCGGGCCACGAGGCGTTCACCGCCATGCGGGCCCGCGGCGCCAAGGCCACCGACATCGCGATCGTGGTGGTGGCCGCCGACGACGGCGTCATGCCGCAGACGGTGGAGGCCATCAACCACGCGCAGGCCGCCGACGTGCCGATCGTGGTGGCGGTCAACAAGATCGACGTCGAGGGCGCCGACCCGGCCAAGATTCGCGGGCAGCTCACCGAATACGGTTTGGTGGCTGAGGAATTCGGCGGCGAGACGATGTTCGTCGACATCTCGGCCAAGCAGGGCACCAACATCGAGCAGTTGCTCGAGGCGGTGTTGCTGACCGCCGACGCCGCCCTGGACCTGCGGGCCAACCCCGAGATGGAGGCCCAGGGCGTGGCGATCGAGGCGCACCTGGACCGCGGTCGGGGGCCGGTGGCCACGGTGCTGGTGCAACGCGGCACGCTGCGCGTCGGCGACTCGGTGGTCGCCGGCGACGCCTACGGCCGGGTCCGCCGCATGGTCGACGAGCACGGCGAGGACGTCGAGGAGGCGCTGCCGTCGCGTCCGGTGCAGGTCATCGGCTTCACGTCGGTGCCCGGCGCCGGGGACAACTTCCTGGTCGTCGACGAGGACCGCATCGCCCGCCAGATCGCCGACCGGCGCAGCGCGCGTAAGCGCAACGCCCTGGCCGCGCGCTCCCGCAAGCGGATCAGCCTGGAGGACCTGGACTCGGCGCTGAAGGAAACCAGCCAGCTGAACCTGATCCTCAAGGGCGACAACGCCGGTACCGTCGAGGCGCTGGAAGAGGCCCTGATGGGGATTCAGGTGGACGACGAGGTGGCGCTGCGCGTCATCGACCGCGGCGTCGGTGGCATCACCGAGACCAACGTCAACCTGGCGTCGGCCTCGGACGCGGTGATCATCGGGTTCAACGTGCGCGCCGAGGGCAAGGCGACCGAGCTCGCCAACCGCGAGGGTGTGGAGATCCGCTACTACTCGGTGATCTACCAGGCGATCGACGAGATCGAGAAGGCCCTGCGCGGCATGCTCAAGCCGATCTACGAGGAGAACGAGCTGGGCCGCGCGGAGATTCGCGCGATCTTCCGGTCCTCCAAGGTGGGCATCATCGCGGGCTGCATGATCAGCTCCGGGGTGGTTCGCCGCAACGCCAAGGCCCGCCTGTTGCGCGACAACGTCGTGGTCACCGAGAACCTCACGATCAACTCGCTGCGCCGGGAGAAGGACGACGTGACCGAGGTCCGCGAGGGCTTCGAGTGCGGTATGACGCTCGGCTATTCCGACATCAAGGAAGGCGACATCATCGAGTCCTACGAGCTGGTGCAGAAGGAACGGACCTGACCACCACCGACGATGCAGAACGTAGTGATGAGGAGAGGGCGGTGAAGTCATAATGGCGGACCCCGCACGGGCGCGCCGCCTGGCCAAACGGATCAACACGATCGTCGCCTCGGCGATCGAGTTCGAGATCAAGGACCCGGGGCTGGCCGGGGTGACGATCGTCGACACGAAGGTGACGGCGGACCTGCACGACGCGACCGTGTTCTACACCGTGATGGGACCCACCCTCGATGACGAGCCGGACTACGACGCCGCCGCGGCCGCGCTGGAACGGGCCAGGGGCGCTGCGTACCAAGGTCGGGGCGGGCACCGGGGTGCGTTTCACCCCCACGCTGACGTTCGCCCGGGACACCACGTCGGACACCGTGCAGCGGATGGACGAGTTGCTCGCCCGCGCCCGTGCCGCGGACGCCGATCTGGCGCGGGTCCGGGTGGGGGCCAAGCCCGCCGGCGAGGCCGATCCCTATCGCGACACCGGGTCGGGTGACGGCGCGGCCGCCGAGGACAGCGGTGAGGGCGATCGATCCCGGGACTGAGGTCGTCGTTGCCCCGTGCGTGGACGCGCGGGGCCGTTCCGTGGACGCGCTCGGCGCGGCCGGGCTGCTGGCGGATGCAGCGGCGATCGCGGTGATCTCCCACGTCCATCCGGACGCCGACACTCTCGGCGCCGGGCTGGCGCTGGCGCTGGCGCTGGATGCGCGCGGCAAGCGCGTCGAGGTCAGCTTCGCCGCGCCGGCCACGCTACCGGAGTCGCTGGCGTCGCTGCCCGGATGCCACCTGCTGGTCGCCCCCGACGCGATGCGAGCCGACGCTGACCTGGCCGTGACCGTCGACGTCCCGAGCGCCAAGAGGCTGGGCGGGTTGTGCGGGCTGGCCACGTCGGCCCCTCAGCTGCTGGTCATCGACCACCACGCCTCCAACGAGATGTTCGGCACCGCGAATTTCGTCGACCAGTCGGCGGATTCCACGACGATGATGGTCGCCGACCTGTTCGACGCGTGGGGCCAACCGATCGACCGGGACATCGCGCACTGCATCTACGCCGGGCTGACCACCGACACCGGGTCGTTCCGCTGGGCCAGCGCCCGCGCGCTGCGGCTGGCGGCCCGGCTGGTGGAGGCTGGGGTGGACAACGCCACTATCAGCCGGACGCTGATGGACACCCATCCGTTCGTGTGGCTGCCGCTGCTGTCGCGGGTGCTGGGCTCGGCGCGGTTGCTGCCCGACGCGGTCGGCGGCCGGGGGCTGGTGTATGCGGTCGTCGAGAACAGGGATTGGGTGTGCTCGCGGGCCGAGGAGGTCGAGAGCATCATCGACATCGTGCGCACCACGCAGCAGGCCGAGGTGGCGGCGGTCTTCAAGGAGGTCGAGCCGCGGCAGTGGTCGGTGTCGATGCGGTCCAAGGACGTGGATCTGGTCGCGGTCGCGTCCGGCTTCGGCGGCGGCGGTCACCGGTTGGCGGCCGGCTACTCGGTCGCGGGCCCGATCGACGATGTGGTGGCGTCGCTGCGTGCCGCCCTCGGCTGAGGACCGGCCCGGCTAGAACGCCCAGCTGCCGGAGCGCTGCAGAACGAACCCGTGGTCTCCGCTGGTGGCGTCCAGGCAGGCGACGAGGTTGTCGCCGCCCACGGCGCACGTCACGTTCAGGTACGACACCTTCTGGCCCAGGCCCAGCAGTTTGCCGTTCGAGGGCAGCGAGGCAGGGTTGCCGTCGCAGCCGCCGTAGGACATGCGGCTCAACTCGTAGCCGGGCCCTTTGAAGGTCACGGCTCCTACCACGCAGTCGCCCGGCCGGGGATGGCCGCCGCCGGGGAAGGGGACGTCGCTCATTCCCGGCATGTCGCCGGTGCACTTGATGTCCTGTGAGGGGCGCGGCGCGGGCGCCGGGCCGCCGTAGAAGTCGCATACCAGGTTGTTCGGGGTGGAGAAACTTATCCGGGGGGACGTGTGGGGGCCGGCCGCGGTGAGGTAGCCGTCCGCGGGGACCGCGCTGAAATCGTCGAGGTTGGGAAATCCGGGCGGGGGCTGGGCGCCCGCCCGCGGTGCGGCCGCCCCGATCGCGAAGACCATCGCGGTGGCCGCCACCAGCGCCAGCACGCCGGGCGCCCGCGCGGTGAGATCGACGACAGCACGCACCGATGCCTCCTGCGCTCCCGAACCTTTGGTTGTTGGGATCGTATTGGCTTTTGTGTCCCCTGGCGATCACCGGCCGCCGCGGCTAGCGCACCTGGGCGCGCCCGCGCTGCAGCACCGCCTCGCGGTTGGCGGCGATGTCCTCGCCGGTGGTCCGGTATTGCCTGGCCGCCATGGCTTCCAGCCACAGGCCCGGGCTGGTCTGGTCCTCGTCGATCCGGTGGTAGGACGCCAGCAACGCCCGCACCGCGCCCTGGTTGTTGCCGACGATGGACGCCGCCACGGCCCGGGCGGTGCTCAGCAGCTGCTCGTGCGGCACCACCTCGGTCACCAGCCCGGCGCGCAGCGCGTCGGCGGCTGACAGGTAGTCACCGGTCATGCTCATGCGCCGGGCCACTCCGACGCCCACCTTCTGCGGCAACCGCACGCTCAGCCCCCACGTGGGGAGCAGGCCGACGCGGGCGTGCGTGTCGGCGAAGCGCGCGCGCTCCGAGGCGATCAGGATGTCGCAGTACAGCGCCAGCTCCAGCCCACCGGTGACCGCGGCACCGTTGATCGCCCCGATCACCGGTTTGGTCATCGACGGCCACCGCGGCGAGATGTCGGGAAGCGCCGACCGCTCGCCGAGCTCCTTGAGGTCCAGACCCGCGCAGAAGACGGGGTCGGCCCCGGTCACGATGACGACGTCGACGTCGTCATCGGTTTCGGCGGCGGCCAGGGCCTCGAAGAAGCGGTCCCGCAAGGCCGAGGACAGCGCGTTGCGCGACTGCGGCCGGTTGAGGGTCAGGGTGCGGATTCGGTCTTCGGTGCCGGTCAGCAGGATGTCGTCGGTCATGCGATCACCGTAGTCAGTGGCTTCCGGCGGCGACCGCGCACACCCTGCCGACCAGTAAACTGACACGATGACCAGAAAGATGACCGCTACCGAGGTGAAGGCCAAGATCCTTGCGTTGCTTGACGAAGTGGCGGTAGGCGGGGAAATCGAGATCACAAAACACGGCCGAGCGATAGCCCGTCTAGTACCAGCGCCCGGGTCCCATGCTCTCAAAGGTCGGTTGTCGGGAGTGGCGATGACGGCCGCCGACGAAGACCAACTCTTCACCACCGGGGCATCCTGGAACGCCTCATGACAACGGTGTTGCTCGACTCGCACGTGATCCATTGGTGGTCAGCCGAACCGGGCCGCCTCAGCAAGGTAGCCAGCCGGGCTGTCGAAGAGGCCGACGAACTTGCGGTCGCCGCGATCACATGGTTCGAGCTGGCTTGGCTCGCCGAGCACGAACGCATCCAGCTGACGATTCCCATGCGTTCGTGGCTTCAGTTGCTCGCCGAGCATGTCCGCACTGCCAGCATCACCCCATCGGTCGCCGCCACCGCGGTGTCGCTCCCGTCGTCGTTTCCCGGCGATCCGGCCGACCGCCTGATCTACGCCACCGCCGTCGAACATGGCTGGCGCCTGGTGACCAAAGACCGTCGGCTGCGCAGCCATCGGCATCCGCGCCCGGTCACGGTTTGGTAGGCGCAGGCCGCGCCTATCGTTGAAGACATGAGCCGGAACATCACCGAACTGCGCGGTTTACAGCCGGCGGCCACGGCCGAAGAGATCGCGGCGGCGGCGGGTCAGTACGTGCCCACCGTTGCGTCGGCCCGAGGTGGTCGTCCGACTGGCCGGCGCGAGATGACCTCCACCGCGACGATGCCCGCGCTCAAGGAATGGAGCGCGGTCGTGCATGCGCTGCTGGACGGTCGGCAGCGGGTGCTGCTGCGCAAGGGCGGCATCGGGGAGAAACGGTTCGAGCTGGCGGCCCGGGAGTTCCTGCTGTTCCCCACGGTCGCGCACAGCCACGCCGAGCGCGTCCGCCCCGAGCACCGCGACCTGCTGCAACCCGCGGCCGCCGACAGCACCGACGATCACCTCGTGGTGCGAGCTGCAGCGAAAGTTGTTGCCGCACAAGAGGTCAACCGGCCCGACGGGCTCGCGGCGATCGAGGACCTGCACATCTGGACCGCGGAGTCGGTGCGCGCCGACCGGCTCGACTTCCGGCCGAAACACAAGCTGGCGGTGCTGGTGGTGTCGGTGGTCCCGTTGTCCGAGCCGGTGCGGATCGCCCGCGACCCCGGCTACGGGGGGTGCACCAGCTGGGTGGAGCTTCCGCTGAGGCCGGCGCTGGGGGCGCCGGTTGACGACGAAGCCGCGCTAACCGAGGTCGCCCGCCGGGTCCGCGACGCGGTCGGCTGACACGTCGGGCGGACCCACCGGCAGCAGCAGCCGGGAACGCCCGTAGCGCACCGCGTGGGTCGCCGGCTCGGACCGCCGACCGGTCAGCACCGGTTCGCCGGTGCCCAGGTTGCGCGCATAGCGCGGGAACCAGCCGCCGGCGAGCAGGACGCGGATGCGGGAGCCGGCCCGGAAGCGGTGGGCGATCGCGTCGAGTTCGACGCGGACCGGGCCGGCCGCCGCGCCCGTGGCGTCCAGCCGCCGGTAGCCCTCGCTGACGTTGCGGGACCGGCCTTTGGCGTCCACCTCGCTGACCCGCACGAACAGGTCCACGTGCGGGTTGTCCGAGGTGTGTGCCAGCTCGGCCACCGGGTTCCCGTACACGCACAGGTCGTGGGTGAGGGTGGCGCTGGTGAAGGCCAGCACGTCGTCGCGGGCCGCCAGCCGGCTGTCGTCGCGGTAGCCGGCGCCCGGCGAGAGCAGCGGACCGCCGACGGTGGGCGTCGGGTCGGTGGGGTCGTAGTGGAACGTCGCCGGGGGCACCTCCGTCAGGTCCGCCGGTGTCGTCTCGCCCAGGTGGCCGCCCGGTCGCAGGTAGAGCGCGCGTTCGGCGGTGGCCGGCGGCCAGTGGGCAAGGGTGCGCCAGCCCTGGCCGGTGACGCAGACGCGGACGGGACCGGGCCGCCGCGACGCCGGCGCGCTGCCCAGGTGGGCGTCGAGCCAGTCCAGGGATTCCCGCAGGTTGGTGGCCAGCCCCTTGGTGAGCAGCTGGGTGTGCGCCCACGGCCCGACCGTCAGCGCGACGTCGACGCCCCGGTCGCGCAGGCGCGCGTACTGCTGCAGGGTCTGCCGCAGGAAGATGTCCTGCCAGCCGCCCACCAGCAGCACCGGTACGCGCACGCGGTCCAGCGCCTCGGCGAACCGCAGCCCATTCCAGAACGGATCCTTCGGGTCGGTGTGTTCGACCCACGATTCGAACCACGGAGCGCCCTCGCCCAGCAGGGTCCGCGCCCCGGCTTCCATCGGCAGCGCGGCGGCCGCCTGCGCGACCTTGTGGCGGGCCCGGATCTGGCGGATCGCGGTCCGGACGCGCTGGGGGTCCTCCTGGTGGGCGACCAGATCGCTCCAGCCCAGAAAGTCGTTGACGGTGAACGCGCCGGTGTCCCAGACCGCGGCGTTGAAATCGTGGGGGCCGGCGGTGATGACGGCCGCGGCCAGTTCGGGCGGTGGATCCTGCAGGAGCGCCCACTGGGTGAAACCCAGATACGACACGCCGACGGTGGCGAAGCTGCCGGTGAACCACGACTGCTCACGCAGCCAGGCGGCCGTGTCGGCGCCGTCGGCGGCCTCGTTGACCATCGGCTCGAACGCGCCGCCCGACCCGAACGTGCCGCGCACGCTCTGCAGCACGACGTGGTAGCCCCGGGCGGCGTAGGGCCGGCCGAACGCGATGGAGAACGGGAACTTCCGCCCATAGGGCCCGCGCACCAGCAGGGTTCCCGCCGGGGCTGCGGTCAGCGGGGCGTAGTGGTCGGCCACCAGCCGCGCCCCGTCGCGCATCGGGATCTCGACGCGGTTCACGGTGTAGTCCGTGCTCGCGCGAGGCAGACCCAGCAGCCGGCTCAGGGCGCGCTCGCCGGCCTGCCGGGTCAGGGTGCGCAGGGTGGGCCGGGCGCGGCGGGCCGCTGTGGTACTCACCGTGCTCAGGCTAGGCCCAGGAGGGCCGGATTAGAACTTGTAGTACGGGGCGAGGTCGTTGGCGCGTTGCAGGTTGGTCGCCATGCAGTCGACGTCGGGGTCGGAGTACACGGTCGAGTAGAACAGCGCCTGCTGGAGCAGCCCGTAGCTGGTCTTGAGCACGATCATGCAGGACCGGTACCAGAAGTCGTTGTGATAGGTCGGCTTCATCACCCAGTACTGCGCGGCGCGGTGGCCCGCGATCGTGGTCTCGACCGCGTCGGGGGGCAGCGTCTGCGCATAGGTGCGCCAGATGATGGGCTCCACGGCCAGCTGGTAGTTGCCCGCATCGAAGTGGCAGCGCAGGCCGTCCTCGTGTTCGGGCGGGGTGAATGCCAGGCCCAGCCGTTGCAGGGCGTCGAACGGGATGTCCTCGCAGGCGTCGAACGGCCGCGGGTCGGTGGTCGCCAGGATCGGGCTCTTCATCGTCGTTTCCAGCGGCTGCCCCGTCGACCGCAGCTCCACGGGCCCCGCGCGGCCCGGCGCGACCGGTGCGGGGGCGCCCTGCCAGCCCAGCGCGCCCATAAGGACCGCTGCGAACAGTGCCCCCAGTGCCCCCATCAGACGCACGTTGGCGAACACGTCACCCCCTGATGCCCTCGGCGGTCCCTTGCCCGGGAGTGTACAAGTCGCGTGGTCGCCGTCACAGCCGAACCCGGGTACCGCCCGGGCACGCCAGGGCTCGTCCGGTGCGGATCGTTAGGCTGGTTGGTCATGGCCGGGCAGGAATCGACGAGCGGGGGGCAGCCGACGCCTCAACCGACCCTGTGGGCGGTGTCCGACCTGCACACCGGGCACCTGGGCAACAAGCCGATCGCCGAGTCACTGCACCCGTCGTCGCCGGACGACTGGCTGATCGTCGCGGGCGACGTCGCCGAACGCACCGACGAGATCCACTGGACGCTGGACCTGCTGCGGCGGCGGTTCGCCAAGGTGATCTGGGTGCCGGGCAACCACGAGCTGTGGACCACGAATCGGGACCCCAAGCAGATCTTCGGGCGGAGCCGCTACGAGTATCTGGTGCACATGTGCGACCAGATGGGCGTGGTCACGCCCGAGCATCCGTTCCCGGTGTGGACCGAACGTGGCGGGCCGGCCACGATCGTGCCGATGTTCTTGCTCTACGACTACAGCTTCCTGCCGGAGGGGGCCGCGACCAAGGCCGAGGGCCTGGCGATCGCGCGGGAGCGCAACGTGGTGGCCACCGACGAATTCCTGTTGTCCTCGGAGCCCTACGCCACCCGCGATGCCTGGTGCCGGGACCGGCTGGCGAAAACCCGCGCCCGGCTCGAAGATCTCGACTGGATGACCCCGACCGTGTTGGTGAACCATTTCCCGCTGGTCCGCGAGCCCTGCGACGCGTTGTTCTACCCGGAGTTCTCGCTGTGGTGCGGGACCACCAAGACCGCCGACTGGCACACCCGCTACAACGCCGTGTGCTCGGTGTACGGCCACCTGCACATCCCGCGCACCACCTGGTACGACGACGTGCGCTTCGAGGAGGTGTCGGTGGGCTACCCGCGGGAGTGGCGGCGCCGCACGCCCTACAGCTGGCTGCGCCAGGTGCTGCCCGACCCCCGGTACCCGCCCGGCTACCTCAACGACTTCGGCGGCCACTTCGAGATCACCCCGCAGATGCGGGAGCAGGCCGCCAAGTTCCGGGAACGAGTGCGGCAGCGGCAGTCGCGATGCGCGCATGCTGGTGTCGGCGGTGCTGCCGGAGACCGTGTCGCGGGACCTGGCGTATTCGGAGCTCTACTCCGACCCGCCCGGCCTGGCCCCGCTGCCCGAAGAGGAGCCGTTGATCGCCAAGTCGGTCGCCAAGCGGCGCAACGAGTTCGTCACCGCGCGGCACTGCGCGCGGATCGCGCTCGGCGAGCTCGGCCTGCCGCCGGTGCCGATCCTCAAGGGCGACAAGGGGCAACCGTGCTGGCCCGACGGCGTGGTGGGCAGCCTCACCCACTGCGCGGGCTACCGCGGGGCGGTGGTGGGCCGCGCCGGCGCGGTGCGTTCGGTCGGCATCGACGCCGAACCGCACGACGTGCTGCCGGACGGGGTGCTGGACGCGATCACGCTGACCGAGGAGCGCCACGAGATCGCCGCGTTGCCCGACGGGCTGCACTGGGACCGGATCCTGTTCTGCGCCAAGGAGGCGACGTACAAGGCGTGGTTTCCGTTGACCAACAGATGGCTCGGTTTCGAGGACGCGCACATCGTGTTCGACGTCGACCCGGCCCGGGCCGGGACCGTTGGGACGTTCGTCTCGAAGATCCTGGTCGACGGACAGGCGCTGTCGGGTCCGCCGCTGACCGCGCTGCGGGGCCGCTGGTCGGTCGAGCGCGGGCTGGTGCTCACCGCGATCGTCCTATGAGCGCAGGTCCCGGTGGGGCCGGACCCGAGCCGGGACTGGTCGTCGTCGACAAGCCGGCCGGGATGACCAGCCACGACGTGGTGGCGCGCTGTCGGCGCGTCTTCGCCACGCGCAGGGTGGGGCATGCCGGCACGCTGGACCCGATGGCCACCGGCGTGCTGGTCATCGGCATCGACCGCGCCACCAAGATCCTCGGCCTGCTGACGGCGGCCCCGAAGTCGTATGCGGCCACCGTGCGCCTGGGGCAGACCACGTCCACCGAGGACGCCGACGGCGAACTGCTGGAGGGCGTCCCGGCCGGCCACCTGACCGACGCGGCGATCGCGGCCGCGGTCGAGGGGTTGCGCGGCGACATCGAGCAGGTGCCCTCGGCCGTCAGCGCCATCAAGGTGGACGGCCGGCGCGCCTATCGTCTGGTCCGCGAGGGCCGTTCCGTCGAACTCGCGGCCAGGCCGGTGCGCATCGACCGCTTCGACGTGGTGGGGCGCCGGTCCCACGGCGAGTGTGTCGACCTGGACGTCGAGGTCGACTGCTCCTCGGGGACCTACATCCGGGCGCTGGCCCGAGACCTGGGCGCCGCGCTGGGCGTGGGCGGGCATCTGACGTCGTTGCGGCGCACCCGCGTCGGCCGCTTCGGCCTGGACCAGGCGAGCTCGCTCGACGACCTGGCCGAGCAGCCCCGGCTGACCTACACGCTGGACGAGGCCTGCCTGCTGATGTTCGCCCGCCGCGGCCTGACCGCCGCGGAGGCCGAGGCCACCGGCCACGGCCGGCCCCTGGCGCCGGCCGGCATCGACGGCGTCTACGCCGCCTGCGGTCCCGACGGCCGCGTGATGGCGCTGCTGCGCGACGAGGGCGTGCGGACGAAGTCGGTGGTGGTGATCCGCCCGGCGAAGCTGTAGGCCGGACCGGAATGAGTCGGACCGCAGTCACATCAGTTGCTCGCCTTTGTTCTCCACCAGCGCGACCATCTCCTCGAGCAGGTGGGTATGGCGGGGGCATTGGTCGGTGACCGAGAGCGTGACCACTTGACTGGCCTGGCGGCTGCTGAAACCCGACTGGTCCATCACGTCCTGGATCGCCAACAGGACCCCGCGCAGCGTCGGGCGGATGTCCAGGCTTCGACATACGACAGGCGCTGCCGTGGTCGCATAGCCCACCACGTCAGGCTCGGCCGGTCTGGTCGGGTCGGCACGCGACACGGCCACCTGGGGGCAGGACATGCTCGCCGCGAGCAGCATCCCAGCTCCCCAGACGCCGTATCGCGCCGCGACCACGAGTTTGGTCACAATCCCTCCTTTGGCCCTCCTTTGGCCCTCCTTTGGCCCTCCTTTGGCCGATCGATCCGAGAAATCTCGGAGCAATGAAAATCCCGGGGAAGTGAAAATTCCGGGGCGGTGAAAGTTTGTGCGCGTGAGGGGGCTATCACCAAGATTGTGCTCAAACAATGCCGTCGCCGTCCAAGACAGGATTCGAATCGCTTGATAGCTGTGATCAATCAAAGTCCGGGAGTCGAGGGTGGGGCGCTTATATTCCGGTGCCATCGGCAGGGGCGATACATAGGGTCCGGAGTTGCGCATTTGCGTCGGGAATAATTACCCGAAGCATTTCTCGCGGCCGGCGAATTCGGCCAATAATTCCCGTTCTTTATCGGGGACGCGCAAATTATCGCCCTGCACGAATACTGTCGTCCTGGCATCGCGCTCCTGCGCGAACTCTCCCGGGGCCCGTTGCACACCGGACAGCGGATCGCCTCGCAGGTTCGGGGCACCCACATCGCCAGGGGCCTGGCGGCCGGCTGACGGGCGCCGGTCAGCCCACCACCCAGATCGCCCGGGCCGCCGGGCTGCCCAGGTCGACCGTCGCCTCGGCGCCGTCGGCGGCCTCGATCGCCACCGAGATCATGCCCGCGAACTCGCGCCGGGTCAGCACCCGCAGCCGCGAGTCGAGGTTGATCCCGACGTCGGCGAAATAGCGCAGCATCTCCGGGTCGGCATCGGAGATGCGCGCCACGGTGCCGAGGTCGCCGTCGGCGCAGGCCCACAATTGGCGCGCCGGCGGCGTGGGCACCTGCCCGTCGGAGGCCGGGATCGGGTCGCCGTGCGGGTCGCGCTGCGGGAATCCCAGCTTGGCGTCGATGCGGGCCACCAGGCGGTCCGAAACCGCGTGTTCGAGCACCTCGGCCTCGTCGTGAACCTCGTCCCAGCTGTAACCGAGCTCGTTGACCAGGAAGGTCTCCAGCAGCCGGTGCCGGCGCACCATCTCCAGCGCGGCCCGCCGCCCCGCCTCGGTCAGCGACACCGCGCCGTATTTCTCGTGGTCGACGAGGCCCTGCTCGGCGAGTCTGCGGATCGACTCCGAGGCCGTGCTGGCCGACACCCCGATCTTCTCGGCCAGCATCTTGGTGCTGACCTTGTGCGGGGCGTCTTTCGGGGACCACTCCTGGGCGTTCCAGATGGCCTTGAGGTAGTCCTGGCCGACCGCGGTCAGGCCACCCGGCTCGTCGTCCGCCCTCACAAGCCTGCAGTTTAGGCATCCCACCCCTGGTCCGCCCTGCCGCCCGTGCGCGCACCGCCATCTCGCGCCGTAGGCTTGCGGTTGTGCAGCGCTGGCGCGGCCAAGACGAGATCCCCACGGACTGGGGCAGGTGCGTCCTCACCATCGGCGTGTTCGACGGTGTGCACCGCGGGCACGCCGAATTGATCGCCCACGCGGTCAAGGCGGCCCGGGCCCGCAACGTGCCGTCCGTGCTGATGACCTTCGATCCCCACCCGATGGAAGTCGTCTATCCGGGCAGCCACCCGGCCCAGCTGACGACGCTGGCCCGCCGCGCCGAACTCGTCGAGGAGATGGGCATCGACGTCTTTCTGGTGATGCCGTTCACGACGGACTTCATGAAGCTCACGCCCGAGCGCTACGTCCACGAACTGCTGGTGGAGCACCTGCACGTGGTCGAGGTCGTGGTGGGGGAGAACTTCACCTTCGGCAGGAAGGCGGGCGGTAACGTCGGCACGCTGCGCAAGGCGGGTGAGCGATTCGGATTCGCGGTGGAGTCGATGTCGCTGCTGTCCGAGCACCACAGCAACGAGAACGTGACGTTCTCCTCCACCTACATCCGGTCCTGCGTGGACGCCGGCGACATGATGGCGGCCACCGAGGCGCTGGGCCGCCCGCACCGCGTCGAGGGTGTCGTGGTCCGGGGCTACGGGCGGGGCGCCGAGTTGGGCTATCCGACCGCCAACGTGGCGCCGCCGATGTATTCGGCCATTCCGGCCGATGGCGTTTACGCCGCCTGGTTCACCGTCCTGGGGCACGGACCGGTGACGGGCACGGTAGTGCCGGGGGAGCGCTACCAGTCCGCGGTCTCCGTGGGCACCAACCCGACGTTCTCCGGGCGCACCCGCACCGTCGAGGCCTTCGTGCTGGACAAGTCCGCCGACCTGTACGGACAGCACGTGGCGCTGGACTTCGTCGCGCGCATCCGCGGCCAGAAGAGGTTCGACGCGGTGAGCGATCTGGTCGCGGAGATCGGCGCCGACACCGATCGCACGCGCGCCCTGCTCAAGGACTGATCGGCGGCCGTGCTGCTAAACTGCCGGTCGACATCGGCGCGGGCTGCGGTTCGCGGTGGCCGCGCCGGGATATCTACTCATCGCGGACCGATTGATGGAGTTGTTTTCGTGGCGCTGACAGCCGAGCAGAAAAAAGAGATCCTGGGCACCTACGGCCTGCACGACACCGACACCGGGTCCCCGGAGGCGCAGGTGGCGTTGCTGACCAAGCGGATCTCGGACCTGACCGAGCACCTCAAGGTGCACAAGCACGACCACCACTCGCGGCGGGGGCTGCTGCTGCTGGTCGGGCGGCGGCGCCGGCTGCTCAAGTACGTCTCCCAGACCGACGTGGAGCGCTACCGCTCCCTGATCGAGCGCCTGGGCCTGCGTCGCTGACCCGCGCGCGCAGGTCGGCCCGGCGATTCGGGCCCCCCGCGGCGGCCGTGTAGAGTGAGGTCGTTCTGGGCCGTTTCGGCCCGGACGAACGGTGCGGTGCGCGCAGATCCGCGGGTGCCGTTCCAGCGTGTCACTATGCACCTCCGAGTGAGCAGCCCAGTCTGCATCGGGCGGTCTTCGGTAGTGGCTGCCGGGCTCTCCGGATCTGGGGCAGGTCGGCCGCTTCGATCGATGGCCGTAGCCGTATTCAGACTTCGCTCTTCGCGCTCTCGCGGGTGACTTGCGGGAGCACGCGAAAAAGCTGAATACCCAGAGAGGCTGTACGCCCACAGATGTCTGTATCTGAGATTGACCAGGGTGTGTTCGAGTCGACCGCCGTCATCGACAACGGTAGTTTCGGCACCCGCACCATCCGCTTCGAGACCGGCCGGTTGGCCCAGCAGGCCGCCGGGGCCGTGGTCGCCTACCTCGACGACGAGAACATGCTGCTGTCGGCGACCACCGCCAGCAAGAGCCCCCGCGAGCACTTCGACTTCTTCCCGCTGACGGTCGACGTCGAGGAGCGCATGTACGCCGCGGGCCGCATTCCCGGCTCGTTCTTCCGGCGCGAAGGCCGGCCCTCCACCGACGCGATCCTGACCTGCCGGCTGATCGACCGTCCGCTGCGCCCGTCGTTCGTCGACGGCCTGCGCAACGAGATCCAGGTCGTGGTGACGATCCTGAGTCTGGATCCCAACGACCTCTACGACGTGCTGGCGATCAACGCCGCGTCGGCCTCCACGCAGCTGAGCGGTCTGCCGTTCTCCGGCCCGATCGGCGGCGTGCGCGTCGCCCTCATCGACGGCACCTGGGTCGCCTTCCCCACGGTCGAACAGCTCGAGCGGGCCGTCTTCGACATGGTGGTGGCCGGGCGCATCGTCGGCGAGGAAGACGGCAAGGCGGATGTGGCCATCATGATGGTCGAGGCCGAAGCCACCGAGAACGTCATCGAGCTCGTCGCGGGCGGCGCCCAGGCGCCGACGGAAAGCGTTGTGGCGCAAGGCCTGGAGGCCGCCAAGCCGTTCATCGCCACGCTGTGCAAGGCCCAGCAGGAGCTGGCCGGCGCGGCCGCGAAGCCCACCGGCGAGTTCCCCGTGTTCCCCGAGTACGGCGAGGACGTCTACTACTCGGTCTCCTCGGTGGCCACCGACGAACTGGCCGCCGCGCTGACCATCGCCGACAAGACCGAGCGCAACAACCGCACCGACGAGCTCAAGGCGCAGGTCCTCGAGCGGCTCGCCGGGAACTCCGGGACCTACGCGGGCCGGGAGAAGGAGGTCGGCGCCGCGTTCCGGTCGCTGACCAAGAAGCTGGTCCGCCAGCGCATCCTCACCGACCACTTCCGCATCGACGGCCGCGGCATCACCGACATCCGCGCGCTGAGCGCCGAGGTGGCCGTGGTGCCGCGGGCGCACGGCAGCGCGCTGTTCGAGCGCGGCGAGACCCAGATCCTGGGTGTCACCACCCTGGACATGGTCAAGATGGCCCAGCAGATCGACTCGCTGGGGCCCGAGACGTCCAAGCGCTACATGCACCACTACAACTTCCCGCCGTTCTCCACCGGCGAGACCGGCCGGGTCGGCTCGCCCAAGCGGCGCGAGATCGGGCACGGCGCGCTGGCCGAGCGGGCACTGATCCCGGTGCTGCCCAGCGTCGAGGACTTCCCGTACGCGATCCGTCAGGTGTCCGAGGCCCTGGGCTCCAACGGCTCGACCTCGATGGGTTCGGTGTGCGCGTCGACCCTGGCGCTGCTCAACGCCGGGGTGCCGCTGAAGGCGCCGGTGGCGGGCATCGCGATGGGCCTGGTCTCCGACGACGTCGAGATCGACGGTAAGACCGAGCGCCGCTTCGTCACCCTGACCGACATCCTGGGCGCCGAGGACGCGTTCGGCGACATGGACTTCAAGTGCGCCGGCACCAAGGACATGGTCACCGCCCTGCAGCTGGACACCAAGCTGGACGGGATCCCCTCCCAGGTGCTCGCGGGCGCGCTCGAGCAGGCCAAAGATGCCCGGCTGACCATCCTGGAGGTCATGGCCGAGGCGATCGACGCCCCCGACGAGATGAGCCCCTACGCCCCGCGGGTGACCACGATCAAGGTCCCGGTCGACAAGATCGGCGAGGTCATCGGCCCCAAGGGCAAGGTCATCAACGCCATCACCGAGGAGACCGGCGCGCAGATCTCCATCGAGGACGACGGCACCGTGTTCGTCGGCGCCACCGACGGCCCGTCCGCGCAGGCCGCCATCGACCGGATCAACGCGATCGCCAACCCGCAGCTCCCGACGGTCGGCGAGCGGTTCCTGGGGACCGTGGTCAAGACGACGGACTTCGGGGCGTTCGTGTCGCTGCTGCCGGGCCGTGACGGGCTGGTGCACATCTCCAAGCTCGGCAAGGGCAAGCGCATCGCGAAGGTCGAGGACGTGGTCGGCGTCGGCGACAAGCTGCGGGTCGAGATCGCCGACATCGACAAGCGGGGCAAGATCTCGCTGGTCCTGGTCGACGACGACAGCGCCGCTTCCGAGACGCCTGCCGACTCGGGGGCCGCACCTGCAGATGCCGCGACAACCGGCAGCTGACCCGCCGGCCGGGCCCAAGCCCCGCACGGCGGCCGCCCTGCGCCGGGGCACGCTCGGAGCCGAGGCGAAACCGGAACACCGGGCCGCACTGCGCCGCACCACCCTGCCGGGTGGGCTGCGGGTGGTCACCGAGTTCCTGCCCGCGGTGCGCTCCGCGTCGGTCGGGGTGTGGGTGGGCGTCGGCTCGCGAGACGAGGGTTCGACCGTGGCCGGGGCGGCGCACTTCCTGGAGCACCTGCTGTTCAAGGCGACCCCGACGCGCACCGCGGTGGACATCGCGCAGGCGATGGACGCCGTCGGCGGGGAGTTGAACGCGTTCACCGCCAAGGAGCACACCTGCTACTACGCGCACGTGCTCGACAGCGACCTGGAGCTCGCCGTCGACCTGGTCGCCGACGTGGTGCTCAACGGCCGCTGCGCCGCCGAGGACGTCGAGCTCGAACGTGACGTCGTCCTCGAGGAGATCGCCATGCGCGACGACGACCCCGAAGACGCGCTGGGCGACATGTTCCTGTCGGCGCTCTTCGGCGACCACCCCGTCGGCCGTCCGGTGATCGGCACCGCGGAGTCGGTGTCGGCGATGACCCGGACCCAGCTGCACTCCTTCCACGTGCGCCGCTACCGGCCGGAACGCATGGTCGTCGCGGTGGCCGGCAACGTCGAGCACGATCGGGTAGTCGCCCTGGCGCGCGAGCACTTCGGCCCGCATCTGGTCCGCGGGCGCCGGTCCGTGGCCCCCCGCAAGGGCGCGGGTCGGGTGCAGGCGGTGCCCGGCCTGGCGCTGGGCCACCGCGACTCGGAGCAGACCCACGTGGCGCTGGGGGTGCGCACGCCGGGCCGCGGCTGGGAGCATCGCTGGGCGCTGTCGGTGCTGCACACCGCGCTGGGCGGCGGCCTGAGCTCCAGGCTCTTCCAGGAGGTGCGCGAGCTGCGCGGGCTGGCCTACTCGATCTACTCCTCGCTGGACATGTTCGCCGACAGCGGCGCGCTGTCGGTGTACGCGGCGTGCCTGCCGGAGCGGTTCCCCGACGTCATGCGGGTGAGCGGCGAGGTGCTCGACGCGGTGGCCCGCGACGGCATCACCGACGCCGAATGCCGGATCGCGAAGGGCTCGCTGCGCGGCGGGCTGGTCCTGGGGCTGGAGGATTCGAGTTCCCGGATGAGCCGTCTGGGCCGCAGCGAACTAAACTACGGCAGGCACCGCAGCATCGAGCAGACGCTGCGGCGGATCGACGAGGTGACGGTCGAGGAGGTCAACGCGGTGGCCCGCAGGCTACTGAGCAAACGGTACGGCGCTGCCGTCGTCGGCCCGTATGCCTCGAAACGTCAGCTGCCCCAACAACTTCGGGCGATGGTGAATTAGCGCAGATGGTACTGGGCTTTTGGGACATCGCGGTGCCCATCGTGGGTGCGCCGATGGCCGGCGGCCCCGGCACCCCGGCGCTGGCCGCGGCGGTGTCCAACGCGGGCGGGCTGGGCTTCATCCCCGGGGGGCACCGCACCGCCGAGCAGTTCGCCGCTGACATCGCCGCGGCGCGCGCGGCCACCACCGGCCCGCTCGGGGTCAACCTGTTCGTACCCCAACCCAGCGTCGCCGACTGGCTGGCCCTGGAGTACTACGCCGAAGAACTCGTCGAGATCGCCGAGCACTACCAGGTCGAGGTCGGCCGGCCCGAGTACGGCGACGACGACGACTGGGAGCGCAAGCTCGAGGTGGTGGCCGACGTGCGGCCCGAGCTGGTGTCCTTCACCTTCGGCGTGCCCCCGCCCGACGTCATCCACCGGCTGGGGGCGCTGGGACTGCTGGTGATGGTCACCGTGACCTCGGCCTACGAGGCCGGCGTGGCCGTCGCCGCCGGCGCCGACAGCCTGGTCGTCCAGGGACCCGCCGCCGGCGGGCACCGCGGCACGTTCGCCCCCGACATGCAACCCGCCAACGAGTCGCTGCACCAGCTGCTCGCCCGGATCCGCAGCGCGCATGACGTCCCGCTCATCGCGGCCGGCGGCCTGGGCACCGCGCGCGACGTCACCGACGTGCTGAACCGGGGGGCGGTCGCCGCGCAGGTCGGCACCGCGCTGCTGCTGGCCGACGAGGCGGGCACCAACCCCGCGCACCGCACCGCCATGAAGAATCCGCTGTTCGCCACGACCGTTGTCACGCGGGCGTTCTCGGGGCGCTACGCCCGCGGGCTGGAGAACGACTTCACCCGGATGCTCGACAACGTGGCGCCGCTGGGCTATCCGGAGGTCAACCAGATGACCTCGCCGATCCGGGAGGCGGCCGCCGCCCTGGAGGACCCGAACGGATTTCCGCTGTGGGCCGGGACGTCGTTCCAGCACGCGCAGGCCGGACCGGCGGCCGACATCATCGCCGGCCTCACCGAGTAGCGGCCGGGGTCGGCCTCAGCCCAGCACGCTCGCCGGCGCGGTGTACGGCAGGCCCAGGTCGGTGGCGACGCGTTCGGACAGCAGCGCGCCGTCGTGCGTCGAAAGCCCTTTGGCCAGGGCCGGCTCGGACTGGCAGGCCGCCCGCCAGCCCCGGTCGGCGAGCTGGAGAACGTACGGCATCGTGGCATTGGTCAGCGCGTAGGTCGACGTCTTGGGCACCGCGCTGGGCATGTTGGCCACGCAGTAGAACAGCGTGTCGTGCACGGCGAAGGTGGGGTTGTCGTGGGTGGTCGGCCGCGAGTCTTCGAAGCAGCCGCCCTGGTCGATGGAGATGTCCACCAGCACCGCACCCGGCTTCATCTGTGCGACAAGTGAGTTGCCGATCAGCTTGGGCGCCTTGGCGCCGGGCACGAGAACCGCCCCGATCACTAGGTCGGCGCGCTGGACGGCGCCCTCGAGCTCGTACTTCGAGGAGTGGCGGGTGCTGATGTGGCCGCCGAACTCCGCGTCGAGCAGTCGCAGTTTGTTGACGTTGACGTCCAGGACGCGGACGGCGGCGCCCATGCCGGCGGCGATCCGGGCGGCGTTGTAACCGGCGGTGCCGGCGCCGATCACCACGACGTCGGTGGCCTTGACGCCGGGTACCCCGCCCATCAGTACGCCCCGGCCGCCCTGGGTGCGCATCAGGTGGTAGGCCCCGACCTGGGCGGAGAGCCGGCCGGCGACCTCGCTCATCGGCGCCAGCAACGGTAGCGCGCCGTCGGCGGTCTGGACGGTCTCGTAGGCGATCGACGTGGTGCCGGCGGCCAGCAGCGCCTCGGTGCAGGGCCGGGACGCGGCCAGGTGGAGATACGTGAAGAGCACCTGGCCCCGCCGCAGGAAGCCGTACTCGGCCGGCAGCGGTTCCTTCACCTTGAGCACCAGGTCCGCCTCGGCCCACACCTGCTCGGCGGTGCCGGCCAGTTGGGCGCCCGCCGCCTTGAATTTCGCGTCGGCGATCGCCGAGCCCTCGCCGGCGCCGGCCTGCACGAGCACCTCGTGGCCGTGGTGAGTCAGTTCGGTGACACCGGCGGGCGTGATGGCCACCCTGAGCTCGCTGTTCTTGGTCTCGGTCGGAACGCCGACGCGCATTTGGGCCCCCTGCCATGGGATTTCGATTGACAACTCCAAGTGTGAAGAAAGTTCGAATGTTTCGCAAACGGGACGCCGATGATTCGGTAAAGTGGTGCGATGGCTGAGGAAACAACTGGCCTGGACGGTGGGCAAGCTGGCCCGCCGAAGGATGTTCGACCCGCCGACCTCGACGATGTGGACCGCAGGATTCTGACCCTGTTGCACGCCGACGCGCGCATCACCAACACCGCACTGGCCGAGACGGTCGGCATCGCGCCGTCGACGTGCCACGGCCGCGTCCGGCGGCTTGCGGAGCTCGGCGTCATCCGGGGCTTCTACGCCGACATCGACCCGGTGGCCGTGGGGCTGCCGCTGCAGGCGATGATCTCGGTCAGCCTGCAGTCCCACGCGCGCGGCAAGATCCGCAGCTTCATCCACCGGATCAGCAGCAAGCCGCAGGTGCGCGACGTCTACTTCCTGGCCGGCGCCGACGACTTCCTGCTCCATGTCGCCGCCCGCGACACCGAGGACCTGCGCTCGTTCGTGGTCGAGAACCTGAACGCCGACGCCGACGTCGCGGGGACCCAGACGTCGCTGATCTTCGAGCATCTGCGCGGGGCCGCACCGATATGATCGGGCGATGACCCGGCCCACAGATTCCGCCGTGACGGCCACCGTGCACGTCGACGCCCCCGCCGAGGTGGTCTACGGGCTGCTCACCGACCTGCCGACGCTGGCCTCGCTGGCCGAGGAGACGGTGGCGATGGAATGGCGCAAGGGGGATCCCGGGGATGGCGGTGTCCGGCCGGGCGCCGTGTTCACCGGCCACAACGCGAGCGCCAGCCGGCGCTGGAGCACCCGCTGCACGGTCACCGACGCCGAACCGGGCCGCCAGTTCGCGTTCGACGTCACCCACACGGTGCTGCCGATCGCCCGCTGGCAGTACGACATCGTCGCGGACGACGGAGGCTGCCTGGTCACCGAGAGCACCTGGGACCGCAGGCCCGGCTGGTTTCGCAAGCTGGCCGGCAAGGCCACCGGCGTGCCCGACCGGGCCGCCGCCAACGCCGAGCACATCCGGCTCACCCTGCAGCGCCTCAAGCAGCGCGCCGAGGCCGGGTAGACGCACCCGGACCGGCCCCGATGACCCGACGCGATCCCGCCGTAGCCGTCGTCGGAGCGGGCATGTCCGGGCTGTGCATCGCAATCGCGTTGCTGCGCAACGGGATCGATGACGTCACGATCTACGAGAAGGCCGACGACGTGGGCGGCACGTGGCGGGACAACACCTACCCGGGCCTGTTCTGTGACGTGCCCTCGCGGGTCTACCAGTACAGCTTCGCCCGCAAGCCGGACTGGTCGCACGTGTTCTCCCCGGGCGGGGAGATCCAGGCCTACTTCCAGGGCATCGCCGACACGTTCGGGCTGCGGGACCGGATCCGGTTCGGCACCGAGATCGTCAGCGCCCGGTTCGACGGCGGGCGCTGGGCGCTGCGCACCGGCGCCGGCGCGGAGTCCGAGGTGGACTTTTTGATCTCGGCGACCGGTGTGCTGCACCATCCCCGGGTCCCGTCGCTGCCCGGTGCCGGCGACTTCGGCGGCCACCTGTTCCATTCGGCCCGCTGGGATCATTCCGTCGAGCTGCGGGGGCGGCGCGTCGCGGTGATCGGCAACGGATCGACCGGGATCCAGTTGGTCTGCGGCCTGGCCGGCGTCGCGGAAAAGCTGACCCTGTTCCAGCGCACCGCGCAATGGGTTGTCCGGCTGCCCAACCCGCGTTATCCCGGGCTGGCCGGGCGCACGCACCGAGCGGTTCCCTGGCTGGGCGGGTTGGCCCACCGGGCCTACAGTCTGGCCTTCGACACGTTCGCGGGCGCGCTGACCAAGCCGGGCCTGCGGCGAAAGGCGATGGGGGCGCTGTGCCGCGCCAGCCTGCGCACCGTGCGCGACCCCGGCCTGCGCGCCGCGCTGACCCCCGACTACCAGCCGATGTGCAAGCGGCTGGTGGTCTCGGGCGGCTTCTACCGGGCGATCCAGCGCGACGACGTCGAACTGGTCACCGCCGGCGTCGACCACCTGGAACGCCGCGGCATCGTGACCGGCGACGGGGTCCTGCACGAGGCGGACGTCATCGTGCTGGCCACCGGGTTCGACACCCACGCGTTCTTCCGGCCGATGCGGCTGACCGGGCGGGATGGGATCAGCGCCGACGAGGTGTGGCGCGACGGGCCGCGGGCGTATCAGACCGTCGCGATGCCGGGCTTCCCGAACTTCTTCATGATGCTCGGGCCGCACAGCCCGGTGGGCAACCTCGCCCTGACGTCGGTGGCCGAGTCGCAGGCCGACCACATCCTGAGATGGCTCCAGCGTTGGCGCAGCGGTGAATTCGACACCGTGGAGCCGAAGGTGTCGGCCACCGAGACGTTCAACGCCGCGCTGCGCGCCGCGATGCCCCGCACCGTGTGGACCACGGGTTGCGACAGCTGGTACCTCGGCAAGGACGGCATCCCCGAGGTGTGGCCCTTTACGCCGGCCGCGCATCGGGCCATGCTGGCCAAGACGGATTCCGCTCAGTACGAGCTGCGACGGTAGGGGGCCACGATGTTGCGCGTCGACGACCGGGCGGCGGGTCCGCATGACGCCTCGCTGGACCACGAACGCCTGGTCCTCGAGGCCCGCGATGTCGAATTCGACTGGTCGGCGCTGCCGTTTCACTACGTGCCCGGTGAGCCGTTCGTCACCCACGTCCTCAACGTCCTGCACCTGCTGCTGCCGGCGGGCGAAGAGTTTTTCGTCGAGGCGTTCAAGAAGTCGCTGCCGCTGATCAAAGACGAGCAGCTGCGGCAGGACGTGCAGGGCTTCATCGGCCAGGAGGCCGTGCACTCCCGCGCGCACGCCAAGGTGCTCGACCACTTCGCCGCCCGGGGCGTGGACGTCACGCCCTACACCGACCAGATCCGATGGCTGTTCGAGAAGCTGCTCGGGGAGCGGCCGGGGTGGGGCGTGCGGCGGCAGCGCAGCTGGCTGCTGGAGCAGATCTCGTTCGTGTCCGCGATCGAGCACTACACCGCCGTATTGGGTGAATGGGTGCTCAACTCGCCGGCCCACGACGCCATCGGCACCGACCCGGTGATGCTGGACATGCTGCGCTGGCACGGCGCCGAGGAGGTCGAACACAAGGCGGTGGCCTTCGACACCATGGTCCACCTGCGCGCCGGGTACTGGCGGCGCACCCGCGCACAGCTGGTCGTCGCACCGGCCATGGCGCTGTTGTGGTTTCGCGGGGTCCGGTTCCTGTACGCGATCGATCCGCACCTGCCGCCGGGCACCACGGCGCGGTGGTGGCTGTGGTGGTGGGACTACGTCCGCGCGGCACGTCGGGGCCTGGTGCCGTCTCCGCTGCGATTCGTGCGGGCCTTCGCCGACTACCACCGGCCCGGCTTCCATCCCTCGCAGCTGGGCGGGCTGGCCAGGGCGGTGGACTACCTGGCCGTCTCACCGGCCGCGCGTGCTTCGCGCTGACGGGTTGTGCTGTGCCCGAAAGCCTTTGGAGCAGCAGGTCCGCCGACCTGTACGGGCGTCGCGACCACGACCGGCTCGGCGCGCTGTTGTGGGGGCTGCGGGTGGTCTTCGACGGGTTCGCCTCGGTCTCGCGGTGGGAGCCGTCCCGGGTGCGACCGGTCCGGCGGACGCAGACGGCGGTGGTCACGCGGCGCGAACTCGTCGCCCCCGACGTGGTCGCCCTGACGTTGGCCGACGCTGACGGCCGGCCGCTCCCGTCCTGGACGCCCGGCGCGCACATCGACGTCCGGTTGCCCTCGGGACGACGCCGGCAGTACTCGTTGTGCGGTCAGCCCGGACGACGCACCGACTACCGCATCGCGATCCGCCGGATCCCCGACGGCGGCGGCGGTTCGATCGAGATGCACGAGTCTCTCGGCGTCGGCGACACCGTGGTGTTCGAGGGCCCGCGCAACGCGTTCTTCCTCGGCGCCGCCGAGCGCGACGTGCTGTTCGTGATCGGCGGCATCGGGGTGACGCCGATCCTGCCGATGATGCGGGCGGCCCAAGAGCATGGAATCGCCTGGCGCGCGGTGTATGCCGGTCGCAGCCGGGACTACATGCCGCTGCTGGACGAGGTGGTGTCAGTGGCGCCGGAGCGGGTGCGGGTCTGGGCCGATGACGAGCACGGCCGCTGCGCCGGTGTGGACGACCTGCTGGCCGGCGCCGGGCCCACGACGGCGGTGTACGTGTGCGGACCGACCGCGATGCTGGAGGCGGTGCGGGCGTCCCGCGCCGAGTTTGCCTCGGCGCCAATGCATTACGAGCGGTTCACCCCGCCGCCCGTCGTCGGGGGCGTGGCGTTCGAGGTGGAGCTCGCACGGTCGCGGCAGGTGCTCGGCGTTCCGGCGGACCGGTCGGCGCTGAGCGTCATGCTCGATCGAGACCCCACCACCCCCTACTCGTGCCGGCAGGGTTTTTGCGGGACCTGCAAGGTGAAAGTGCTTGCCGGACGGGTCGACCACCGGGGACGTCTCGGCGTGGGCGCCGACGAGATGCTGGTCTGCGTCTCGCGGGCCGACGGTCAGCGCGTCGTCATCGACGCCTGAGCGTGTAGCCCACGTGCGGCACCCGCACTCCCGCAAGCGGCTCCCAGTCCAGGGTGCGGCCGTCGAGCCGGAACTGCTTCTTCTCGTAGAAGCTGCGCGCTCTGTCGTTTTGCTCGGCACACCACAGCACCGCGTCGGCCGAGGGCAGCGTGCACAGCGCCGTGTCGAGCAGGCGGCCCCCGAGGCCGTGGCGCTGGCAGTCCTCGGCCACGTAGAGCGCGTCGATTTGAAGCTGACCGGGATCGGCGGGGTCGGGCCCGAAGATCGTCACGCCCGCGACCCGGTCGCCGGACTCGGCGATCCACATGCTCCACCCGGGCCGGCTCAGGTTCTGGGGGTAGATGTCGGCCGCCCAGCGCCGCGCCGGCCCGAGGATGTCGAGCAGCGGCGCGGTGAGGATCCCGGCCCAGGACCGCCGCCACGCCGGGTAGTGCATGTCCGCGACGCGGCCGAAATCGCTCGGGGTCGCTTCGCGGATCGTGGGCTCGCTGTCGTTCATTCCACCCGGGACTGTTCCAGATAGGCGACCAACGCGTTGGTCAGACCCCGCCGTGCCATGTCGAGGTCGGCGTAGGAACCCAGTTGGCGCTCGGACACCAGGCCGCGCATGGCGCCGGGGATGAGGGTGGCCACCTCGCGGACCCGCTCGGGGTCGACGCCGAGCCCGGCGAAGGCGTTCTGGCAGGTCTCCAGCCAGCTCTTGCCCCAGGAGAACAGCTCGGCCGCGGTGCGCGGGTAGAGGCGTTCGAGTTCCTTCGGGTCCCGGGGCAGTGCCGCCCGCAGGTTTTCGATCGCCCGCGAATCCGGCGACGCCAGTCCCCGGTAGAGGGTGTCGACGATGGCGCCGACTCGTTCGCGCAGGGGCACCTCGGGCTGCGTGGCCGTTGCCAGCGTCGAGATCGTCGCGGCGCGGCGCTCGGCCGTGCGGTGCAGCACCGCGGCCCAGAATCCGTCGGTGTCGCCGAACTGGTACTGCACCGCGCCCCAGGTGGCGCCGATCTCCTTGGCGATGCGGTTGGCCGACACCGAGCCCGGATCGCCGGAGGCCAGCGACGTCAGCGCGGCCTCCAGCATGCTCTCGCGAGTCGCCTGGCCGCGGCGGTTCGGGCGTCGGCCCGCGACATCGGTGCCTGTCACACGGCCGAGCCTAGTGAGGCCATCCATGTTTTCATAGAGGGTACTTTGATTTCTGGTGCGAGCCTCCTATCATTCGTACACATGGCTAAGCCGCCGTTGTCGATGAAACCGACCGGATGGTTCCAGGTCGCCTGGTCCGACGAGATCGGCATCGGCGACGTCCACAAGATGAAGTATTTCGACCAGGAGATGGTCGCGTGGCGGGCCGAGTCCGGCGAGCTCACCGTAATGAACGCCTACTGCGAACACCTCGGGGCGCACCTGGGCTATGGCGGTCAGGTGGTCGGTGAGGTGCTGCAGTGCCCGTTCCACGGGTGGCAGTGGAATCAGCAGGGCCGCAACGTCCGCATCCCGTACCAGGACCACCCCAACCGCGGCAGGCGGATCCGGACCTACCCCGTGGTCGAGCGGAACGAGTCGGTCTACATCTGGCACGACGTGCAGCGCCGCGAGCCGTACTTCGAGGCGCCCGACGTCTTCGCCGCGTTCGGCGACGGCAGCAGCGCCGGCGACTACTACCCGCAGCAGCGGCTCTACCGCGCGGGCCTGGAATTGCACCCGCAGTACGTGCTCGAAAACGGGGTCGACTTCGCGCATTTCAAGTTCGTGCACCACACCCCGATCGTGCCGGTCTTCACCCGCCACGACTTCGCCGACGCGGTGTCCTACGTCGACTTCACCATCACGTTCGAGGGCGACGACGGCCAGAGGATCGAGGACGTCAACAGCGGCGTGCAGGCCATCAACGGCGGTCTGGGAATCGCGGTGACCAAGAGTTGGGGGATGGTCGACAATCGGACGATCTCGGCGATCACCCCCGTCGACGAGTCCACCTCCGATGTCCGGTTCATGGTCTACATCGGCAGGTCGCCGGGCAAGGATCCGGAGCGGGCCGAGCGGAAGGCGTGTGAGTTCGGGCAGGAAGTGATCCGCCAGTTCACGCAGGACATCGATATCTGGGCGCACCAGCGCTACTCGGACCCGCCGGGGCTGACCACCGACGAGTACGAGGGTTTCACCGCAATCCGGGCGTGGGCCAAGCAGTTCTACGAGAAAGGCTGAACGCGAATGAATGCACCCGCTCGACCGACCCGCGTGTTCCAGGTGGCCACCGGCAACGTCGGCAAGGAGATGATCAAGCGGATCGCCACCCAGCCCGACCTGGAACTGGTTGGCGTGCACTGCTATTCGCCGGACAAAGTCGGCCGCGACGTCGGGGAGCTGGCCGGCATCGGCCCGGTCGGGGTGATGGCCACCGGCACCGTCGAGGAGATCATCGCCGCCCGGCCCGACGTGCTCACCTTCCATGGTGTGTTTCCCGACGAGGACCTCTACGTCAGGGTGCTCGAGGCGGGGATCAACGTCGTGACCACCGCCGACTGGATCACCGGGTGGCACCGCGACAAGAATCATCCGCACCCGTCGGGCAAGCCGGTGACGCAGCTGCTCTCGGAGGCCTGCGCGAAGGGCGGCGCGACGTTCTACGGCACCGGGATGAACCCGGGCCTGAATCAGATTCTGGGCGTTGTCTGCTCGGCCGACGTGGCCGAGATCGAGAACGTGACCACGATCGAGTCCGTCGACGTGTCGTGCCACCACTCCAAGGACACCTGGATCGAGGTGGGTTACGGCCTGCCAGTTGACGATCCGGAAATTCCGGCCAAGCTGGAGAAGTACACCCGGGTGTTCGCCGACAGCGTGCTGATGATGGCCGACTGCTTCGACCTGCCGCTGGACGAGGTGAAGTTCAGCTACGAGTTGGGCGCGTGCACCAAGGACGTCGACCTCGGCTGGTACACCCTGCCCAAGGGATCGCTGGGCGGCAACTACATCAAGTACCAGGGCATGGTCGACGGCGTGCCCCGGGTCGAGACGCACCTGGAATGGCAGATGACCCCGCACACCGACCCGAGCTGGGACATCAAGGGCTGCTACATCACCCAGATCAAGGGTGATCCCTGCATCTACAACAAGCACATGATCTTCCCCAGGCCCGGGGTGGACCTGTCCAACCCGGACAACTTCGCCTCCATCGGGATGACCGTGACGGGAATGCCCGCGCTGGCGTCGATCAAGTCGGTGGTGGCGGCGCCGCCGGGCCTGATCACCAGCGCGGACCTGCCGCTGCGCGGCTTCGCGGGGCGTTTCAAGCTCTGAAGTCATCATGGCGCGTCGTCGTCGCAGTCGTCGAAGAGGCGCTCCGGATGGTGGTAGTCGTTGGTGCGCGCACCGCGGTCCAGTTGGGGCGGCGGGATCCACTCGGTGCGACCGTTCGGGAGTTTCCTTGTCCGCCATCCCTTGTGGGTGAGCTTGTGGTTGGGCTTGCAAGCGAAGGTGAGCTTGTCGGCATCGGTCGGGCCGCCGTGGGCCCACTCGTGAACGTGGTGGATCTCGGACCAGTAGCCCGGCACGTCGCAGCCGGGTTGCGTGCAGCCGCGATCCTTGGCGTAGAGGACCACGCGCTGGTCCGGTGACGCGATCCGCCTGGTCCGGCCCAGATACAGCGGGCGGCCCGAGTGCTCGTCGAAGACCGCCAGGTAGTGATAGGCGTGGGCGGCCATGCGGATCAGGTCGCGCATCGGCAGCACGGTCCCGCCGCCCGTCACCGCCCGGCCCGCGCCCGCGGTCAGCTCCTGCAGCGTGGTCGACACGACCACGGCGACCGGCAGACCCTTGTGCACACCGAGTTTCGGGTCGCCCAGCTGGCCACGGACCAGGGCGTCGAGCGCGTCGTGCTGACGCTGGGAATGGGTGCGGCGGTCCCGGCCCGCGGCTTCCTCGCTGGGTTCGCCGGTGACGCAGGGAGACTCGTCGTCGGGGTTGCACATGCCCGGCGCGGCGAACTTGGCCAGCCACGCGTCGAGGTGGGCGCGCAGATTCGGCGAGGCGACCAGCTTGCCCACGCTCATCCCGTCGGGCCGCTGGCCGCACCAGGTGAAGCCGCGCTGGCGGGCGCGGTCGGCGTCGGAGAACTTCCCGTCGGGATTGAGCCGCAGCGCACACCGGTGCGCCACCTTCTCCAGCTGGTCGGGCCGCAACTGTGTCGCCTGGCGGGCGAGGAACCTCTCGGCCTTGTCCACCGTCTCGACCGGGATGTCCTGCGGCAGGTCACGGACGAAGGTCTGGATCACCCGCAGGTGCTGCGCGTCGAGCATGCCGTCGCGCCAGGCCTCCGCGGTGGCCGGCAGCTCCGGCGGCAACTCCTGGCCGGTGAGCGTCACCCGCGGGGAGAGCTGTGTGGCGTTGCGCAGCCGGCGGCCGGCCTCGGCGCAGCTGATCCGCAGCCAGTCCGCGACCACCTTGTGCACCGGTCCGCCCACGTCGGCGGGGTCCTCCTTGGCCAGCCCCGCGATCACGTCGTGGCTCAGTGCCGCCTGCCGCCGGTGAGAGGTCTCCATGCGCTCCAGCGCGCGCAGCCGGACGGCGGGGCTGTAGGCATCGAAGTCCAGCGCACCGAGCGCGGCGCGGGCCGCGTCGAGGCCGTCGAGAGCGGCGGCCAGTTCCGGCGGAACCTCGATCGAACGCATATTCGAATGATATTCGCGCCCAGCGAAAAGCGACGAAAAGCGACGGGGCGCAGCCGGAGCCTGTGGATGAACACCGGACTGTGGACAAAGCCACCGCGAACCGCCGGTCTAGTCTTGACCACCATGCGGGTAGGCGTGCTGGGGGCCAAGGGAAAAGTCGGGGCGACGATGGTCGGGGCCGTGCAGGCGGCCGAGGACCTGACCCTGTCCGCGCAGGTGGACGCCGGTGACCCGCTGAGCCTGCTGACCGAAGGCAACACCGAGGTGGTCATCGACTTCACCCACCCCGACGTGGTGATGGGCAACCTGGAGTTCCTCATCGGCAACGGGATTCATGCCGTGGTCGGCACCACCGGCTTCACCGCGGAGCGACTGCGGCAGGTCGAGTCGTGGCTGGCCGGGACCACCACGAACGTCCTCATCGCCCCGAACTTCGCGATCGGGGCGGTGCTCTCGATGCACTTCGCCAAACAGGCGGCGCGGTTCTTCGACTCCGCCGAGGTCATCGAGCTGCATCACCCGCACAAGGCCGACGCCCCGTCGGGCACCGCGGCCCGCACCGCCAAGCTGATCGCCGAGGCGCGAAAAGGCCTGCCGCCCAACCCCGATGCCACCAGCACCGGCCTGCCCGGGGCGCGCGGGGCCGACGTCGACGGCATCCCGGTGCACTCGGTGCGGCTGGCCGGGCTGGTCGCCCACCAGGAGGTGCTGTTCGGCACCACGGGGGAGACGCTGACCATCCGCCACGACAGCCTGGACCGGACCTCGTTCGTGCCGGGCGTGTTGCTGGCGGTGCGGCGCATCCCCGAACACGCCGGCCTCACGGTGGGCCTCGAGCCCCTGCTCGACCTGCAATGAACGCCACCCGGCGCATCCAGCTGCTGATCGGCTTCATGTGCGCGGCCATGCTGGTGTATGTCGTGCTCCTGGGCCGCGAGGCCGTCGCGCTGATCGGCTCCGGCCGCCCCGCCGCGGCGGGGCTGGGCCTGGCGCTGCTGATCCTGCCGGCCATCGGGCTGTGGGCGATGATCGCCACGCTGCGCGCCGGATTCGCGCACCAGAGGCTGGCCCGCCTGATCGCCGACGAGGGCATGGAACTCGACACCCGCGGCCTGCCGCGACGCGCGTCGGGCCGCATCGAGCGGGGCGCGGCCGACGCGCTGTTCGCCAGCGTGCGCACCGAGGTGGAAAGCGCCCCCGACGACTGGCGACGGTGGTACCGGCTGGCCCGGGCCTACGACTACGCGGGGGATCGCCGGCGGGCGCGGGAGGCCATGAGGACGGCGGTCGAAATGCGGGGCCGCCCATGACGAAAAAGCTGCTGATCGTGCACCACACGCCGTCGCCGCACACGCAGGCGATGTTCGAGGCGGTGCTGTCGGGCGCCACCGATCCCGAGATCGAGGGAGTGGAGGTGATCCGTCGCGCCGCCCTGACCCTCTCCCCGGCCGACATGCTGCAGGCGGACGGCTACCTGCTGGGCACCCCGGCCAACCTGGGTTACATGAGCGGTGCCCTCAAGCACGCGTTCGACGTCTGCTACTACCCTTGCCTCGACGCCACCCGCGGGCGCCCGTTCGGCCTGTACCTGCACGGCAACGAGGGCACCGAAGGCGCCGAGCGGGCCGTCGACGCCATCACCACCGGGCTGGGCTGGGTCAAAGCGGCTGAGAACGTGGTGGTTTCGGGTAAGCCGAGCAAGGACGACCTGGAATCGTGCTGGAATCTCGGGGCGACGGTGGCTGCTCAGCTGATGGGATGAGGCGGCTGGAACGCGTCGGCGGGTTGCGCCAAAGCCAGCGCGCAGCTGGTCCCGAGGGGGCCGTGCCGGTCGAACAGCGTCGCACTGCCGGTCGCCACGCCGGCGGCGCCGAAATGGCTCGCGGCCGCCAGGCCGAGGTACTCGCCGTCGGGCAGCCGGCTGGCGGTGACGGTGTAGTCGGCGTTGATGTAGCGCAATCCGCCGGTGCCCCAATGGGTCAGTGAGCTGGTGAAGTCACCGACGAACGCCAGCCGGGTGAAGGGCGTGAGCGGGTGGCCCTGCACCATCGGGCGAATCAGCCTTGCCCAAACGAACTTCTGCGAGTGCGCCTGCTCCCACTCGCCGGCGGCGAGGCCGGGAGTGCCCGTCGCGGTGGCCCCGTAACGCCAGATGAGAAACGGCATGCCCGGCGGAAGGCCGTCGGAACCTGCCGGAATCGGGGGTATCCGCACCGGGGCGGACCAGACCTCGCCCTCGGGATGCTCGCCCCGTCGCAGGAACAGCGCACTGGCGCGTGCAACCTGCCGGCCGTTCTGGATCAGGGCGGCGTCGACGAGCCGGATGCGCCGGCCTTCCCGCTGCACCGCGACCTCGATCCGCACCGGCTCGAGCAGAACCGGACGCAACAGGTCGACGGTGAGGCGGGCGGGCTGTAGGTCCGGGTCGATACCGGACTGCTCGATGCCCCAGCCCAGCAGGCCGCCGACGACCTGACCGCCCATGGCGCCGCCCCACGGCCCGCGCGTCAGCGCGCCGGGCAGGTAGGAGTCGCCGTCGACAGTGAAGAACGCCTCGGGCATGATGGCGGAATCCTCGATCGTCACCGCCATCACGATAGGCGAGGCGGATATTAAGGAGCGGGCATGCCTGCAGTGACCGAGATTCCCCGCACTCACAACCCATTCGCGACGACGGGCGTCTCCCGCGGCGCCGACGGCATCCCGCGCTACGACCGCCTGCCCGCCACGCTGCTCGACATGCTCGCCGAGCAGGTCGACAACCGCCCCAACGGCGAGGCGGTGGTCGAACTGGGCGGCGAACGGCTGACCTACCGGCAGTTGTGGCGCCGTGCCGCGCGCGTGGCCGGCGGGCTGCACGCCGACGGTCTGCAACCGGGGGACCGCGTCGCGCTGCGCTACGCCGCCGGGATCGACTGGGTGCTGGCGTTCTGGGGCACCGTGATGGCCGGTGGCGTTGCGGTGCCGGTCAATACGCGCTCGGCGCCACCCGAGGTCGCGTTCGTGCTGTCCGACTCGGGTGCGCGGATGGAGCTGGCGCCACAGACGCCGCTCCCCGACGGCGAACCGTATGTGACGCACCAGTTGCGGCATACCGACACCGCCGCCCTGTTCTACACGTCGGGCACCACCGATCACCCCAAGGGGGTGCCCACCACGCACGAGGCCTTCCTGACCAACACCGAGAACATGCTGCGCAGCATGGGCGAGCCGGCCGACCTGGGCGAGGCGCTGCGCACGCTCATCTCGGTGCCGCTGTTCCACGTGACCGGTTGCAACTCGCAGCTTTTGGTGGCCGCCCGCGTGGGCGGGGCGGCGGTGATCATGCCCACCCTCGACCTCGACGGGTTCCTCGTCGCCCTGGCCGCCGAGCGGATCTCCTTCCTGGTGACCGTGCCCGCCATCTACTCGCTGCTGTTGCGGCACGGCAACTTCCGGGCTGCGGACGTTTCCGCGGTCCGGTGGGTGGGCTACGGCGGCGCGCCGATCGCGCCGTCGCTGGTGCGGTCGGTGCAGGACGCGTTCCCGGCCGCCACGGTGTTCAACGGCTACGGCATGACCGAGACGGCCTCGCTGCTGACCGTGCTGCCCGACGCCGACGCCGTCGCGCACGCCGACTCGGTTGGCTACGCGGTGCCTTCGGTGGACCTCGGGGTGATCGCCGCCGGCGACGACCCGATGACGGGTGAGTTGGTGGCACGCGGGGCCAACGTGACCGGCTCCTACTGGAACCGCCCGGAGGCCACCTCGGCCACGATCGTGGACGGCTGGCTGCACACCGGCGACGTCGTGCGCGTCGACGACGCCGGCCGCGTGCACATCGTCGACCGGCTCAAGGACATCATCAACCGGGGCGGGGAGAACGTCTCGAGCGTCGAGGTCGAAGCCGTGCTGCTGTCCGCGCCGAGCGTCGCGGACGCCTGCGTGCTGGCGGTTCCCGACGACGTCATGGGGGAGAAGGTCGGCGCCGTGCTGTTTGGTGGCCCGGACACCGTCGACGTGGCCGCCGTGATGGACCACTGCCGCGAACAGCTCGCCGACTACAAGGTTCCCCAGTACGTCACCGTCGTCGACAGCGCGTTGCCGCGCAACCCCGGCGGCAAGCTGCTCAAGAGCAGGCTGCGCGAGCAGGTGCGGTGGGGCGAACCGTGGCGGTGAGCGCGACCCTGCTGATCGCCAACCGCGGCGAGATCGCGCTCCGGATCGTCCGCACCGCAACCGAACTGGGTATGACGACGGTCGCGGTGTACGCCGAGGACGACGCCGCAGGCCCGCACGTGCATGCGGCCGACGAGGCGATCGGCCTTCCCGGCGCCGGGCCGGCGGCCTACCTCGACCAGCACGCCATCCTCGCGGCCGCCGACAGGTCCGGCGCCGGACTGATCCACCCCGGGTACGGGTTTCTCAGCGAGAACGCCGAATTCGCGCGCGCCTGCGCGGCGGCCGGGCGCACGTTCGTGGGACCCGACGCCGCCGCGCTCGAGTTGGTGGGCAACAAGTCATCGGCCCGCGCCGCGGCCGTCGCCGCCGGCGTGCCGGTGCTGCCGGCCACCGAGGGACCCAGCAGCGTCGCCGACATCGCGGCCTTCTTCGCGGCCCGGGACGGCGCCGTCATGATCAAGGCGCTGGCCGGCGGCGGTGGCCGCGGAATGCGCAAGGTGACCGCCGCCGACCAGATCGAGGCGGCCTACCGGCAGTGCGCCGCCGAGGCCCAGCGTGGATTCGGCGATCCGGCGCTGTTCGCCGAGGCGGTGCTCGGCGCGGCCCGCCACGTCGAGGTGCAGGTCGTAGCCGCGCCGGCCGGCCATCAGACGCACGCGCTCGCGCTCGGCGACCGCGACTGCAGCCTGCAGCGGCGCCACCAGAAGCTGATCGAGATCGCCCCCGCCCAGGGGCTGTCCGACGCCCTGCGGCACAGCCTGCATCGGGCCGCGGCCCGGCTGTGCGCCCGGGTCGCCCTGCGCGGGCTGGCCACCGTCGAATTCCTGGTCTCCGGTGAGCAGTTCGTCTTCCTGGAGGTCAACCCGCGGATTCAGGTGGAGCACACGGTGACCGAGGAGACGACGGGGATCGACCTTGTCGCCGTGCAACTGGCCATCGCCGGTGGCGCACCGTTTTACGAGCTGGGGCTTCCGGCCGGGATCGCCTCCGACGGCACCGAGATCATCGGCGAGCCCGCGGCGCGGCGGGGCATCGCGATCCAGGCCCGGGTGAACATGGAGACCTTCGCCCCCGACGGCTCCGTCGTGCCCGCGGCGGGCACCCTGACGGCGTTCACGCCGCCCAGCGGGCCCGGCGTGCGCGTCGACACCTACGGCCGGACGGGTTTGGTCGCCGCCCCCCACTACGACTCGCTGCTGGCCAAGGTCGTCGCCCACGTGCGCGGGCCGTCGTTTCCGGCCGCGGTGCGCAAGGTCCGGACCGCCCTGGGCGAGTTCGCCGTCGAGGGAATCTGCACGAACCTCGGGTTGCTGCGAGAGTTGTTGGCGCAGGAGGAAATTCAATCCGACTGGGTGACCACGGACTTTCTCGACGAGAAACTCCCCGGGCTGGCGGCCGCGGCGCTGTCGCGGGAGGGCGAGGTGCGTGCCGCGGAGGTCGAGCTGTACCCGGGGGAGGAACCGCTGCGCGCCCACCTGGCCGGCACCGTGGTCGAGGTGCCGACCCAGGACGCCGAGTTCGGGCCCGGCGACCAACTGGTGGTCCTCGAGGCGATGAAGATGCAGCACGTGCTCACCGCGCCCGGCGCGCTGCGCACGCTCCGGGTCCTGGTGGTCCCCGGGCAGGTCGTGGGGACCGGCGACCCGCTGCTGGTGTTCGCCCGTACGGGTCCCCACGTCGGCAACGGATCAGGTTCTGCCGCAGTCGATCTCGATCGGCAGCGGGCCGACCTCGAGGAGGTTCGGCAGCGGCACCGGCGCACCCTGGACGAGGGCCGGGAGGCCGCGGTCGCCAAGCGGCACCAGCAGGGCCGGCGCACCGCCCGGGAGAACATGGCCGACCTGGTCGACGCCGGTAGTTTCGTCGAGTACGGCGCGCTGGCCATCGCCGCGCAGCGCAGCCGGCGCTCCGAGGAGGACCTGATCGCCAACACCCCGGCCGACGGCCTGGTCGCCGGCCTGGCCACCATCGGCGCCGAACGGTTCGGGCGGGCCGCCGCCGAGGCCGTCGTGGTCTCCTACGACTACACCGTGCTGGCCGGAACCCAGGGCATGCGCAACCACGCCAAGACCGACCGGGTCTTCGACCTGGCGGCGCGCAGACGCGTCCCGGTGGTGCTGTTCGCCGAGGGGGGTGGCGGCCGGCCGGGGGACACCGACGTGGGCGGCGCCGCTGGGCTGGACGTGCCCACCTTCCGGATGCTGGCCGGCCTGCGGGGCCGCGTGCCGCTGGTGTCGATCGTGTCGGGTCGCTGTTTTGCCGGCAACGCCGCGCTGGCCGGGGTGTGCGACGTGATCATCGCGACCCCCGACGCCAACATCGGGATGGGCGGGCCGGCGATGATCGAGGGCGGCGGGCTGGGCGTGTACCCCCCGGAGGCGATCGGCCCGATCGAGGTGCAGCGGCACAACGGCGTGGTGGACCTGGTCGCCCGCGACGAGGCGCACGCGGTGGCGCTGGCCAAGCGCTACCTCTCCTACTTCCAGGGCGCGCTGGAGGACTGGGAGGCGCCGGACCCGCGGCTGGCCCGGCACGTGGTGCCGCAGAACCGATTGCGCGCCTACGACATTCGTCGGGCGATCGAGTCGATCGTCGACGTCGGCTCGATCCTGGAGCTGCGGCCCGACCACGGTGTCGGGGTCGTCACCGCCCTGGTCCGCGTCGAGGGGGCGGCCTACGGGCTGATCGCCAACAGCAGCCATCACCTGGGCGGGGCGATCGACGCCGAGGCCGCGGACAAGGCCAGCGACTTCCTGGGCCTGTGCGAGTCGTTCCGGCTGCCGGTGATCTCGCTCTGCGACACCCCGGGGTTCATGGTGGGGCCGGACGCGGAGAAGGAGGCCACCGTGCGGCGGTTCGGCCGGATGTTCGTCGTCGGGGCGCGGCTGACGGTGCCGGTCGGAATGATCATCCTGCGCAAGGGGTACGGCCTGGGCGCCATGGCGATGGCCGGCGGTTCGTTCCGCGCGCCGCAGTTCACCGTTGCCTGGCCCACCGGGGAGATCGGCGGCATGGGCCTGGAAGGTGCTGTGCGGCTTGGCTTCCGCAAGGAACTCGCCGAGGCGGATCCCGACGAACGGCAGCAACTGTTCGACCGTTTGGTCGACGCGGCCTACCAGCACGGCAAGGCGCTGCGGTCGGCCACCACCTTCGAACTGGACGACGTGATCGACCCCGCGGACTCCCGCGCCTGGATCACCCGGCTCACAGGAGCCTGAGGGGCGGGCGGGTCAGCCGTGTCCCGAGCCGCAACCGACACCGGGCAGGCATCCGACCCCGCCCGGTACGCCACCGGGCCCGGCGAACTGGCCGCCGGAGCCGCAACCGACGCCCGGTACGCAACCGTGGCCGCCGGGACCGCCGCCGGGACCGCCGTTCTGGCCGCCCCAGCCGCAGTTGCCGTTGCTGTCGCATCCTCCGCCGCCCGGACTGTCCTGGAAGGCAACGTGTGTGATCGGCGCGGGGGCGGCCGCGAAAGCCTCGGCCGCTGCCGTGGGGGTGGCGGCGACCGTCGCTGCGACAGCCCCGGCCACCACCAGTGGTTTCATGAGGGCTAATTTCGCTGACATGCGCATTGGTTACCACATTGACACGTGTACAAAACCTGCCCCGGTGCGGTGGATGACAAAAGGCACTGCGAAATGAGCTCGCCGGACCTGACCGGACGCACCGCGATCATCACCGGGGCGTCCCGGGGCATCGGGCTGGCCATCGCCCAACAACTTGCCGAAGCGGGCGCCAACGTGGTGCTGACCGCCCGCAAGCAGGAGGCGGCCGAGGAGGCCGCGGCGCAGGTAGGGGAGCGGGCCCTCGGTGTGGGCGCCCACGCGGTCGACGAGGACGCCGCCCGGCGCTGCGTGGACCTCACCATGGAGCGCTTCGGCAGCGTCGACATCCTGGTCAACAACGCGGGGACCAACCCGGCCTTCGGTCCGTTGATCGATCAGGATCACGCCCGCTTCGCCAAGATCTTCGACGTCAACCTGTGGGCCCCGCTGCTGTGGACGTCGCTGGCCGTGAAGTCCTGGATGGGTGAACACGGCGGCGCGGTCGTCAACACCGCCTCCATCGGCGGCCTGCACCAGTCGCCGGGCATGGGCATGTACAACGCCACCAAGGCGGCTCTCATCCACGTCACCAAGCAACTGGCACTGGAACTTTCGCCGCGCGTGCGGGTCAACGCGATCTGCCCCGGGGTGGTGCGCACCCGGCTGGCCGAGGCGCTGTGGAAGGACAACGAGGACCCGCTGGCGTCGTCGACGGCCCTGGGCCGGATCGGTGAACCGGTCGACGTGGCCAACGCGGTCGCCTTCCTGGTCTCCGACGCCGCGAGCTGGATCACCGGCGAGGTGATGGTCATCGACGGCGGTCAGGTGCTCGGCAACGCCGCGGGCTTCCAGGCACATCCGGGCGGCGGGCGGTGAACACCGCGGAGGTGGACGCACGCGTGCAGGCGCTGCTCGACGGCCACGACCCGGCGACCACCGCCCCCCGGGAATTCCTCGGCGCGCAGTACGACGCCGGCCTGGCGTGGGTGCACCTGCCGGAGGGTTTCGGCGGGCTGGGTCTGCCGCGCAGTGCCCAGCAACGGGTCGACGCCCGGCTGGCCGCCGCAGGGGCGCCGGTCGGGGGCACACCGAAGAACTTCATCGGGATGGGCATGGCGGCCCCGACCATCGCGGCGTTCGGCACCGACGAGCAGAAGCGGAAGTTCCTGCGGCCGTTGTTCACCGGGGAGCAGGTCTACTGCCAGCTGTTCAGCGAGCCCGGCGCCGGGTCGGACCTGGCCGGGGTGGCCACCCGGGCGGTCCGCGACGGTGACGAGTGGATCGTCAACGGGCAGAAGGTGTGGACGTCGATGGCCCAGCACGCGCAGATGGCCATCCTGGTCGCCCGCACCGACCCGACGGTGCCCAAACACGCCGGCCTGACCTACTTCCTGTGTGACATGACCCAGCCCGGTGTCGAGGTCCGCCCGCTGCGCCAGATCACCGGCGAGGCGGAGTTCAACGAGGTGTTCCTCACCGACGTGCGAGTGCCCGACGCCAACCGGCTCGGCCCGGAGGGCGCGGGCTGGAAGGTCGCGACCACAACGCTGAACAACGAACGGGTCGCGATCGGTTCGCGCCCCGGCGTGCCGCGGGAGGGCGGGATCATCGGCAAGGTCACCGCGGCCTGGCGCGACGAGCCGGGGTTGCGCGATCCGGCCATGCACGACGAGCTGATGCGGCTGTGGGTCGACGCCGAGGTGCTCCGGCTGGCCGGTGAGCGGCTGGGACAACAGGCCCAGGCCGGTCAGCCCGGACCCGAGGGCGCCGGCATGAAGATCGCGTTCGCCCGCCTCGCGCAGGCCATCTCGGGTTTCGACATCGAGCTGCACGCCGAGGCCGGGTTGCGCTACGACGACTGGACCATGCGCAGAACCGAAGTCGTCGACCTCGTCGGGCGCGAGCCCGGCTACCGCTACCTGCGGGCGCGCGGCAACTCCATCGAGGGCGGAACCTCGGAGATCCTGCGCAACACCGTCGCCGAGCGAATCCTGGGCCTGCCCGGCGAACACCGCGTCGACAAGGACGTCGCCTGGAAGGACATCCCCCGATGAGCATCGGCGATTTGCTGTACTCCGACACCGAGGAAGCCCTGCGCGACAGCGTGCGCCAGCTGTTCGCCGACCGCTGCCCACCCGAGACGGTGGCCCGCGCCTACGATCCGGCGCCGCAGGACTTCTCGGCACTCTGGCGGACGCTGGCCGCCGACCTGGGCGTAGCCGGGCTGCTGGTGCCCGAGGCCCTCGGCGGCGCCGGCGCGAGCGCCCGCGAGGCCGCGGTCGTCATGGAGGAGATCGGCCGGGCCGTCGCGCCGGTGCCGTACCTGTCCAGCGCGGTCCTGGCCACTGTCGCGCTGCTGCGCGCCGGCGACACCGACACCGTGCCCGCGCTGGCGCGGGGGGAGCTCACCGCCGCGCTGGCCGTGCCGCTGTCCACCGCGCCGGGTGATCCGGTCACCGGCGTGAGCACCGGCGCCGACGGCCTGACCGGATCAGTCACCAGCGTCGCCGGTGCCGGTGAGGCCGACGTGCTGGTGGTGCCGGTCGCGGGCCGCGGCGGACTCGAGCTGCACACGGTCCCGTGTGCCGCTTCGGGCGTCGAGGTGTCACCGCTGGTGGCCCTGGACATGACCAGACCCCTTGCCGACTTGCGCTTTTCGGGCGCTGCCTCAGCTCCCGTCGGGGCGGCGGGTGCGGCCGTGACCGAGGCGCTCCGGACCGCCGCGGCGCTGCTGGCCTCCGAACAACTCGGGGTGGCGCAGTGGTGCTTCGACACCACGCTGGCCTATGCCAAGCAGCGCAAGCAGTTCGGCCGCGCGATCGGCTCCTACCAGGCCATCAAGCATCGGCTGGCCGACCTGTGGTTCGAGGTCGGATCCGCCACGGCCGCGGCCCGCTACGCCGCCGACACCTGCGCCCGCGGCGACGAGGACGCCGACATCGCCGCGGCGATCGCCCAGGCGTACTGCAGCGGAATCGCCGTCCACGCCGCCGAGGAGTGCGTGCAGTTGCACGGAGGCATCGGCATGACCTGGGAGTATCCGGCGCACCTGTATCTCAAGCGGGCCAAAAGCGATCAACTGGCGCTAGGTACCGCCTACCGCCACCGAGCGCGCCTGGCCGCACTGGTCGATCTGCCGTCCGGCTGACCAAGTGTTCCATGGCCCCGCTGTTGACCCAGAGTTCCTCGGTGCGGTCGTGGAAGACGTTCAGGGTGACGGTGTCGTCGCAGCGTTGCATGGCCGACTCGCTCATGTCCGCCCACACCGAGTGACCCTCCTTGTGGCGCAACCCGATCAGCCGATCGCTGTCGGTTCGCTTGCGCGGCACCCAGCCGTCGTCGGACGGCAGACCGTAGAAGATGTCGTCGAATGTCATCGACAAGAGTTCGTCGTAGGCGTAGCCCACCATGTCGCAGAACGGGTTGTTGACGAACAGTATGGTTCCCACGCCGTCGACCGCGAGGGCCGGCGTGGGCAGCCGCTCCAGGGCGACCAGCGCGGGCATTTCGTGCAGTGCCTCGATGGGCAGTTGGTCAGGTGGCGACGGGCGTCTGCGCTCGACACAACGACTGTCGACAGCTGTGGACTGGATCAAAACCACGAAATACCCCCCCGGGTGATCAATTCCGCCCCACCCCCCACGCGGTGGAGCCCGTAACGCGCTCATGCTAACGACAGCAAATGCTAGATCATGCCCACGCGTACGTCCATTTGTGATTGTCAATCTTAGCCAGATCCCGAAAAGTTCGGGTTAACAGCCAATTAAAACTGCCTGTTAACGATGGCGGCGATTGTTTGCCACGAGCAGTTTCCATCGAAGGTGCGCGAAATCATCTTCCAACTCAGCAAACTTTGAATTCGCGATCCCCGATCAAACCTGCGTCGCTCAACTCAGCATCGTCACCCCCCGGCCACGTCGGGGAATTACCCACCGGGCGCTAACTTAAACAGTGCGAATCCCACAAATCTGGGATGTTGCGGGTGTCGGGTCCGCCACACGAGTGGGTTACCTTCGCCCCAGCGTCGAGCCGAAGAGGTCCGCCATCGCCGCCCAGTGCCGCTCGTCGGCGCCGGCGTCGTACGGGGGGTTGTCCGGGACCGCGAAGCCGTGCGCCGCCGGGTAGAACTCGATCGCGTGCGGCACACCTGCCGCCGTCAGTGCCTTGTCGAGCTGTTCGGCATGACCGGGCGTGAAGGACGCGTCGTTCTCGGCCGCGCCGACGTACACCGTGGCCCGCATCCGGTCGGCCGACAGGTGCGGGCTGTCCGCCGTGTCGGTGACCAGGCCGCCGCCGTGGAACGACGCCGCGGCCGCGACACGCTCGGGAAGGCGGCCCGCCACGATCACCGAGGCACGCCCGCCCATGCAGTAGCCGCACACGCCGAACCGGTCGCCGGACACCTCGGGGCGTCCCGCCAGGTAGTCGAAGAAGGCGCCGGCGTCGTCGGCCGTCTTGTCCGGGGTGACGCTGCCGATCATCGAGAACAACCGCCGACGCTCCTTAGCATCGGCGAACACGGTGGCCATGTCGAACGGGGCCCAGTCGCCGCTGCGGTAGTACACGTCGGGGAGCAGCACGGCGTAGCCGTATCCGGCCAGCTTGGCGGCCATCCCGTCGAAGGTGTCGCGCACCCCGCCGGCGTCGGTGTACATGACCACGCCCGGCCACGGGCCATCCCGCTCGGGGGTGAAGAGCTTGACACCGCAGACGCCGTCGGCGGTGGTGATGGTATCGGTGATTTTCGGCATGGCTTTCGTTGTACTCCCCGCGATCGCAGCCGGGTTTGTCGGCGTCGACCGGCTAAGCTGACCGCGTGCCGATACCGACGCCCTACGAGGACCTGCTGCGCCTGGTGCTCGAGCGGGGCGCGGCCAAATCCGATCGCACCGGCACCGGCACCCGCAGCCTGTTCGGCCAGCAGTTGCGCTACGACCTGTCTGCCGGATTCCCGCTGCTGACCACCAAGAAGGTGCACTTCAAGTCGGTGGTCTACGAACTGCTGTGGTTCCTGCGCGGCGACTCCAACGTCGGCTGGCTGCAGGAGCACGGGGTCACCATCTGGGACGAATGGGCCGACGGCGCAGGCGATCTGGGCCCGGTCTACGGCGTGCAGTGGCGATCGTGGCCCACGCCGTCCGGCGAGCACATCGACCAGATCAGCGCCGCGCTGGACTTGCTGCGCACCGACCCGGACTCCCGGCGGATCATCGTGTCGGCCTGGAACGTCGGCGACATCCCCCGGATGGCGCTGCCCCCGTGTCACGCGTTCTTCCAGTTCTACGTCGCCGGCGGGCGGCTGAGCTGCCAGCTCTACCAGCGCAGCGCCGACCTGTTCCTCGGCGTGCCGTTCAACATCGCCAGCTACGCGTTGCTCACCCACATGATGGCCGCCCAGGCCGGCCTGTCGGTCGGCGAGTTCGTGTGGACGGGCGGTGACTGCCACATCTACGACAACCACGTCGAGCAGGTGCGGCTGCAGCTGACCCGCGAGCCCCGACCGTACCCGGAACTGGTTCTGGCGCAGCGTGATTCGATCTTCGACTATGCCTACGAGGATGTCGTCGTGCGCAATTACGATCCCCACCCGGCGATCAAGGCCCCCGTCGCGGTATGACGGTCGGCCTGGTCTGGGCGCAGGCGACGTCCGGCGTGATCGGCCGCGGCGGCGACATCCCGTGGCGGGTGCCCGAAGACCTGACCCGGTTCAAGGAGCTGACCACGGGACGCACCGTGGTGATGGGTCGGCGCACGTGGGAGTCGTTGCCGGCCGGCGTCCGGCCGCTGCCGGGCCGCAAAAACGTCGTCCTGTCCCGCCAGGCCGGCTTCACCGCCGACGGGGCCGAGGTGGTGGGTTCGCTCGAGGAGGCCTTCGCCGGTTGCGGCACGGAGCCCGAGACCTGGGTCATCGGCGGCGGGCAGATCTACCGGCTCGCGTTGCCGCACGCCGCCCGCTGCGAGGTCACCGAGGTCGACGTCGACCTGCCGCTCGCCGACGACGACGCGCTGGCCCCGGTGCTCGACGCCACCTGGCACGGCGAGACGGGCGAGTGGCGGGTCAGCCGGACCGGGCTGCGCTACCGGTTTCGCAGCTACCGTCGAGGGTGAGTGCACGTGCCCGCGCCGGCGGCACGACCTGACATACTCGACCTCGGGGGGTCGGTGTCATCGGGTCTATTCGGGCGTTCCCAGGAGGGGGGAATTGACAGTGATAACCGAACCCGCGAAGGAGTTCTCGCGCAAGTTCAGGGGTTACGACCCGGCCGCGGTCGACGCCCACATCGAGGTCCTGACCACCAAACAGCAGCTGTTGCGAGACGACGTCGAGAGCCTGCGGGCCCGGCTGGAGGAATCCGGCGACGAGGTCGCCGCGCTGCGCAAGGAGGTCGCCGTCCTCACCGACAACTCACCGGCGCCGCATGCGGTGCAACAGCGCATGGCCACGATGCTGCGGCGCGCGGTCGACGACGTTTCCGAGATGCGGGCCGAGGCGGGCGCCGAGGCGGAGGCTCTGATCGCGGCGGCCCGGGCCGAGGCCGAGGACGAGCAGCGCAAGCACGAGGCGCTGTTGACCGAGATGGCCGGACAGTTGAAGGCCCTGGAAGCCGAGTATGCCGAGACCAAGGACAAGCTCGACGCCGAGCTGGCCGGGATGCGCGCCGAGACCCAGACGGCGATCGAGCAGGCGTGGCAGGACGCCCAGCGGGAGCGCGAGCAACTCCTCGCCGACGCGAAGCAGGAGGCCGATCACTACCGTGAACAGGCCCGCCGGGCGGTGGACGAGGCGAGTCGGCAACGGATCGAGGTCCTCGAGCAGCTGATGGCCGTGTACCGCGAGCTGGAGGAGGTGCCCGACGCTCTCGAGTCGGCGTACCGGGAGCGAAAGGATGCGGCGGGCCCGCGACCGGAAACGAACGGCGAGGCGGCCGCGGAGCAGAAAGTCGGCACCGGGTAGGCCCGCGGCGGCCCGGAAACAGCCGGAAACGGCCGGACGGGGCGGTATTCTCGGCGCCGTGCCGATCCCGCGTCGAAGGCCGACCGCAGCGCAAGCCCGGCGGACAGCCGTTGCGGCTCAAGGATTTAGCGCTCCCGGCTCGACGAGCAAGATCACCGCCGCGCAGCTGAAGCGGCTGATGTCGCGCATCCAGGTGCTGCAACTGGACTCGGTGTCGGTGGCGGTGCGCGCCCACTACGCGCCGGTGTTCAGCCGGCTCGGGCCCTACGACCGCGACCTGTTGGATCGCGTCGCGTGGGGCCCGCGTTCGTCGCGGTTGCTGGCCGAGTACTGGGCGCACGAAGCCGCACTCATGGCGGTCGAGGACTGGCCGCTGCTGCGCTGGCGGATGCGCCAGTACTCCCACGGCCGTTGGCGCACCCACATCGTCAAAGACAACCCGCAACTGGTCGACGACGTCGTCGCGGCCGTCGCCGCATTGGGCCCCAGCACCGCCGGGCAGATCGAGGCGTACCTGGCCGCCGAACCGCGGCCCAGGAAGGGCGCCTGGTGGAACCGCAGCGACGCCAAGTGGGTCGCCGAGGCGCTGTTCGCCTCCGGTGTGTTCACCACCGCCACCCGGGTCGGTTTCGCCCGCCACTACGACCTGGTGGAAAGGGTGTTGCCGGCCGAGGTGCTCTCCCGCGAGGTCGACGATGGCGAGGCGCTCCGCGAACTCACCCTGCGGGCCGCCACCGCGCTGGGCGTGGGCACCGAGGCCGACATTCGCGACTACTTCCGCCTGTCGGCGGCCCAGGTCAAGCCCGCCCTGGCGGCCCTGCTGGCCGCCGGGGAGATCGAACCGGTGCAGGTCGACGGCTGGTCGGCGCCGGCGTACCTGCGGTCCGGGCAGGCCGTGCCTCGCTCCGACACCGGCACCGCGCTGCTGTGCCCGTTCGACCCGTTGATCTTCTTCCGGCCCCGGGTCGAGCGCTTGTTCGATTTCCATTACCGCGTCGAGATCTACACCCCGCCCGCAAAGCGCAAGTTCGGCTACTACGTGTGGCCGCTGCTGCTGGACGGCCGACTGGCCGCGCTGGGTCGACCTCAAGGCCGACCGCGCGGCCGGCACGCTGCGCGTCGTCGGCGCGTTCGCCGAGCCGGACGTGTCCAGGGCGCGGGTGGCCGCGGCGCTGGCCGGGGAACTGGAGTCGATGGCCTCGTGGCTCGGGTTGGGCGGGTTCAGCGTCGCCCGGCGCGGTGACCTGGCCGGAGAGCTCCGCCGGCGATGAACGAACTCGAGGCCACGCCTGTCGGCGGCGGTCGACGCGCGGGCATGCCGGAAATGCCTGGCGGACAAGGCGACACCCGACGACATGCGCCGGCTCGGTGAGCCGGTGCGGTTGCTGCACGGCACGCGGACTCGGCGGCGGGCACGGTCGTACTTCGCGGGCAGGTCCGCCTCGCGCGGCGGGCCGGGACGCCGGGGCGGGCGACAGGCTCTAAGGTGAGCGCCGTGGCCGAGATCGCGCCGCTGCGCGTGCAACTGATCGCCAGGACCGACTTCCTGGCCCCCCCGGATGTGCCCTGGAGCACCGACGCCGACGGGGGCTCGGCGCTGGTCGAGTTCGCCGGCCGCGCCTGCTACCAGAGCTGGTCGAAGCCCAACCCGAAGACCGCGACCAACGCCGGCTACATCAAGCACATCATCGACGTCGGGCACTTCTCGGTGCTCGAGCACGCCAGCGTCACCTTCTACATCACCGGCATCTCGCGGTCGTGCACCCACGAACTGATCCGGCATCGGCACTTCTCCTACTCGCAGCTGTCGCAACGCTATGTGCCGGAAGGGGATTCGCGCGTCGTCGTGCCGCCGGGCCTGGAAGACGACCCCGAGCTGCGGCGCCTGCTGACCGACGCCGCCGACGCCAACCGCGCCGCGTACGCGCGGCTGCTGGCCGGACTGGAAGCCAAGTTCTCCGACCAGCCCAACGCGATGCTGCGGCGCAAGCAGGCGCGGCAGGCCGCCCGCGCCGTGCTGCCCAACGCCACCGAAACCCGCATCGTCGTGACCGGCAACTACCGCGCCTGGCGGCACTTCATCGCCCAGCGGGCCAGTGAGCACGCCGACGTGGAGATCCGGCGCCTGGCCATCGAGTGCCTGCGCCTGCTCGCCGGGGTGGCCCCCGCGGTGTTCGCCGACTTCGAGATCTCCGCGCTGGCCGACGGCACCGAGGTCGCCACCAGTCCGCTGGCCACCGAAGGCTGAGGCTTCGTCGCGAGCGTGCGCAGATGTACGGCTTTCTCGGCGTGTCCCAGGACAGACACGCACGCTCGCGCGGGTGGTAACCGGCTTGCGACCGCCAGGTAACCTGAACACCGTGAGCATCGTCGGATTCGACGCCCCCGCACGGCTGGGAACCCTGCTGACCGCAATGGTGACGCCGTTTGCCGCCGACGGCTCTCTGGACACCACCGTCGCGGCCCGCCTGGCGAACCACCTGGTGGACGCCGGGTGCGACGGGCTGGTGGTGTCGGGAACCACCGGCGAGTCGCCGACCACCACCGACGAGGAGAAACTCGAGTTGCTGCGCGCCGTGCTCGAGGCGGTGGGCGACCGGGCCCGCGTCATCGCCGGCGCCGGCACCTACGACACCGCTCACAGCGTCCGGCTGGCCAAAGCCTGTGCGGCCGAGGGCGCGCACGGGTTGCTGGTGGTCACCCCGTACTACTCGAAGCCGCCGCAGAGCGGGCTGATCGCGCATTTCAGCGCCGTGGCCGACGCGACCGAACTGCCGATGCTGCTCTATGACATCCCCGGGCGTTCCGTCGTGCCCATCGAGGCCGACACCATCCGCGCGCTGGCGTCGCACCCCAACATCGTCGGGGTCAAGGACGCCAAGGCCGACCTGCACAGCGGTGGCCAGGTGATGGCCGAGACCGGGCTGTTCTACTACTCCGGCGACGACGCGCTGAACCTGCCCTGGCTGGCGATGGGTGCCGTCGGCTTCATCAGCGTGATCTCCCACGTGGCGGCCGGTCAGCTACGGGAGTTGTTGTCCGCCTTCGCATCCGGGGATATCGCCACCGCCCGCAAGATCAACGTCAGCCTCGCCCCGCTGTGCAACGCGATGTCCCGGCTCGGCGGGGTGACGATGTCCAAGGCGGGCCTGCGCCTGCACGGTGTCGACGCCGGTGACCCCCGGCTGCCCCAGATGGCGGCGACACCAGCCCAGATCGACGCGCTGGCGGCCGACATGCGCTGCGCAGCGGTGCTCCGGTGAGCTGGCAGTGGAGGTAGACCTCGCCCCACCGGGTCCTCTGGCCGCGGGCGGACTGCGGGTCACCGCGCTCGGCGGCATCAACGAGATCGGCCGCAACATGACCGTTTTCGAGCATCTGGGCCGGCTGCTGATCATCGACTGCGGGGTGCTGTTCCCCAACCACGACGAGCCCGGCGTCGACCTGATCCTGCCGGACCTGCGCCACATCGAGGACCGCCTCGACGACATCGAGGCCGTGGTGCTGACCCACGCCCACGAGGACCACATCGGCGCGATCCCGTTCCTGCTCAAGCTGCGCCCCGACATCCCGATCGTCGGGTCGCGGTTCACCCTGGCGCTGGTCGCCGCGAAGTGCCGCGAGCACCGCATCAAGCCGGAGTTCGTCCGGGTCGCCGAGGGGCAGCGCAGCACCCACGGGGTGTTCGAGTGCGAGTACTTCGCGGTCAACCACTCCATCCCGGACGCGCTGGCCATCGCGGTGCACACCGGCGCGGGCACCGTCCTGCACACCGGCGACATCAAGCTCGACCAGCTTCCCCTCGACGGCCGCCCCACCGACCTGCCCGGCATGTCGCGGCTGGGCGACGCGGGTGTGGACCTGTTCCTGTGCGATTCGACCAACGCCGACCATCCCGGTGTGGGGCCCTCGGAAAGCGAGGTCGGCCCCACCCTGCACCGGCTGATCCGGGGCGCCGACGGCCGGGTCATCGTGGCGTGCTTCGCCTCCAACGTCGATCGCGTGCAACAGATCATCGACGCCGCGGTCGCCTTGGGCCGGCGGGTGTCGTTCGTGGGGCGGTCCATGGTGCGCAACATGGGCATCGCCCGCGACCTCGGCTTCCTGCGGGTGGCCGACTCGGACGTGATCGACATCGGCGTCGCCGAGACGATGCCACCCGAGCGGGTCGTGCTGATCACCACCGGCACCCAGGGCGAGCCGATGTCGGCGCTGTCGCGGATGTCGCGCGGCGAACATCGCAGCATCACGCTGACCGCGGGCGACCTCATCATCCTGGCGTCGTCGCTGATCCCGGGCAACGAAGAGGCGGTCTACGGCGTCATCGACGCGCTCGCCAAGATCGGGGCCCGCGTCGTCACCAACGCCCAAGCGCGGGTGCACGTTTCGGGCCATGCCTACGCCGGGGAGCTGTTGTTCCTGTACAACGGCGTGCGGCCCCGCCACGTCATGCCGGTGCACGGAACCTGGCGGATGCTGCGCGCCAACGCCAAGCTGGCGGCGAGCACCGGGGTGCCCGAGGAGTCGATCCTGTTGGCCGAGAACGGCGTCAGCGTCGACCTCGTCGCCGGGCAGGCCGCCATCGCCGGGGCGGTGCCGGTCGGCAAGATGTTCGTCGACGGGCTGATCACCGGCGACGTCGGTGACATCACCCTGGGGGAGCGGCTCATCCTGTCGTCGGGGTTCGTGGGGGTCACGGTGGTGGTGCGGCGCGGCACCGGGCGTGCGGTGGGCGCCCCGCACCTGTTCTCCCGTGGGTTCTCCGAAGATCCCAAGGCGCTCGAGCCGGTGGTGAGCCGCGTCGAGGCGGAACTGGAGTCCCTGGTCGCCGACAACGTCACCGAACCCGCGCGGATCGCCCAGGCGGTGCGGCGCACCGTCGGCAAGTGGGTGGGCGAGACCTACCGGCGGCAGCCGATGATCGTGCCGACGGTCATCGAGGTCTGAGGCGGACCGCTAGATCTTCTCCGCGAAAGCCGACCATTCCAGCGTCGACGTGCCGAGCGCGCGGCCGGTCGGCTCGACGTAGCGCCGGGCGAGCTCGTCGGGACCGGCCTGCTCGACCAGTCGCCAGCCGTAGCCGGCGACGAACGCGGCCACCTCGTCGGGTTGCAGGCCGAAATGCCACAGCTGCCGGCGCTGCCGGACGGCGCGGTACAGCGCGCGGGTGCCGTACCGGTTGGTCCCGTCGATGAAGTCCCTGCGGACGTAGGTGAACACCAGCCGGCTGCCCGGGGCGGCGGCCCGCAGCCCCTCGAGGGTCCGCCGGACGGTCGCCTCCGTCAGGTACTGGGTCACGCCCTCGCAGATGAAGAACACCCGGGACCCGGGCAGATAGCCGTGTTCGCCCAGCGCGGTGAGCAGGTCGTCGCGCTCGAGGTCGAGGGCCACCAGCCGCACCGACAGCGGCAGCTCGCCCAGCACCCGGCGCACCGTCGTGAACTTCCGGGCGACGTTGACCGGCAGGTCCACCTCGAAGACCGGCCTGCGGACCCGCCGGGTCAGCTGGTAGGCGCGGGTGTCCAGTCCGGCGCCCAGGATGACGACGGCGTCGATGTCGTCCAGCGATTCGGTGAGCTTGTCGGCGATGAACCGTTTGCGGCAGGCCAGGCTGGCCCACAACCCCGGGCCGGACCACTCCGACCCGCGGATCATCAGGCGGCGGATCGGGGCGAACCGGGTGGCGGCGACGAGCCGCCGCAGCGCCGCCGGCAGGAACAGCTCGGCGAAGTCGTCGTCCACCAGACGCCGGCCGGGTGGCTCGTTCTGTTCCACGGCCGCCAGCACCATCGGTCCGAGGGCGGTCTGGGCCACGGGGTTGCGCGCCATGAGCGACTATTTGTTCAAGAAACCCGCATCGACCGGCAGGGTCACGCCGGTGACGTAGCGCGCCTGGTCGGACACCAGCCAGGCCACCGCGTTGGCGATGTCCTCGACGTCGAGCACCTCCACCGGCATGGCATTGCCCATGGCGCCCGGCGTGTCCGTCCCGGCGGCCATCTTGGCCAGCCACTCCCGGGTGAACTCGTTGTTGATCATCGGGGTCTCGACGCCCGACGGATGGATCGAGTTGACCCGGATGTACTGCGAAGCAAGCAGATTCGCGTACACCCGCATCAAACCGACCACCCCATGCTTGGCGGCGGCGTAGCCGACCGAACCCGCGTCGGGGCTGCCGACGCCGGCCAGCCCGGCCGACGAGCTGATCAGCACGATCGACCCGCCGCTGCCCTGCCTGACCATCGTGGGTATCGCCACCTTGATCGTGTTGTAGACGCCGGTCAGGTTGACGTCGATGACGTCGCGCCAGCCGTCGTCTCCGGACTGCATGGGCGCGATGCCGGCGTTGGCCACCACGATGTCGAGCCGGCCGAACTCGTCGAGGCCCGCCTGCAGGGCCGCCGACAGCGACGCCCGGTCGCGCACGTCGCCGCGGGCGGCCACGATGCGCGCGCCGGCGTCCTCGACGAGCTTGACGGTCGCGGCCAGGTCCTCCGGGGTGGCCAGGGCGTAGGGGACGCTGGCGATCTGCTCGCACAGGTCGACCGCGATGATGTCCGCGCCGTCGGCGGCCAGCCGGACCGCGTGCGCGCGGCCCTGGCCGCGCGCCGCACCGGTGATGAACGCGACCTTTCCTTCCAGCGGACGGGCCATTACGCGCGCAACTGTCCCTTGTCCCGGTCGCCCGCGGGCACCGGCTGCAGCATCTTGATGTCGGGCTGTCCGGCCAGGTGCTCGCCGATCGCGGTGAACATCTTGGCGACCGCGGGGGCGGTGCTGTGCGCCTTGAGCGCGTCCTCGTCGGCCCACTGCTCCACGAAGACGAACGTCTCGCCCGACTGGTGCAGCGAATACAGCTGGCATCCGGGTTCGCCGTGCACTTCCTCGACCGAGGTGGTGAGGATGTCGCGGGCGGTGTCGACCGATTCGGGCTTGACGGTCATGGTGGCGACGACGACGACGGGCATGCGAGGGCCTCCTGGGACTCCGTGAACGGCTGGGTGCGTTGCGGGCGGGAATGACGTGGATCACCCTACTCACGCGTCCCGCCGACACGCCCGGCGCGGCGCCGGCGACCGAATCGTTACCAGTGTGGCGGGTGGTGCAGATGTTGTCTTTGCGACTACGCTGAACGCCATGGCTAGTAAGACCGTCGCCCGCTCCGGAAACCGAACGAGCAGGTCAAAGGCCACTTCGCGGGGCGGGTCCCGAAGTGCGCGACCGGCGCCCCCCCGCAAGAAGGCGAACCGGCCCGGCCCGCGCCGGCAGCGTTCGCTCCTGGTCACCGCTGGGGTGACCTGCGGGCGGGCGGCGCGGGCGGCCTGGCTGATGACCGCACGCGGCACCGGCGGCGCGGCACGGTCGATCGGGCGGGCCCGCGACGCGGCCCGTGACATCGAGCCCGGGCACCGCCGCGACGGCATCGCGCTGGTCCTGCTCGGCGTCTCGGTCGTGGTCGCGGCGAGCTCGTGGTTCGACGCCGCGCGCCCGGTCGGCGCCTGGGTCGACACGCTGTTGCGGACCTTCATCGGCTCGGGCGTCCTGCTACTGCCGCTGGTCACCGCCGCGGTGGCGGTGACGCTGATGAGGACCCAACCCGACCCCGACACCCGGCCGCGGCTGATCCTCGGCGGCAGCCTGATCGCCCTGTCCTACCTCGGCCTGTGCCACCTGTGGTCGGGATCGCCGGAGGACCCCGACGCGCGCCGCCGCGCCGCCGGTTTCGTCGGTTTCGCCATCGGCGGGCCGCTGCGCGACGGGTTGACGGCCTGGATCGCCGCGCCGCTGTTGTTCATCGGCGCCCTGTTCGGGCTGCTGTTGCTGACCGGCACCACGATCCGCGAGGTGCCCGATGTCCTGCGCGACATGTTCGGCACCCGGCTGTTCCAGCGCGACTACGCCGACGAGCCCGACGGCGACGAGTACGACGAAACCGGCGACGAGGCGCCCGCGGCCGCCGAGGACTTCTCCGACGGCTACTACGACGAGGAGGCCTTCCACCCCGACAACGAGCCGCAGGCGTGGCCCTCCGCAGGCGGTGACGCCGAGGCCGGGCCGCCCCCGATCGAGGACGACGTGCCGACCGTTCCCGAGCCCGCCGCCAAGGGCCGCCGGCGCGGCAAGGCGGAGCAGGACACCATCGGGCTGGACCGGGTCGTCGAGGGGCCCTACACGCTGCCGTCGCTGAGCCTGCTGGTGGCCGGCGACCCGCCCAAGAAGCGCAGCGCCGCCAACAACGTCATGGCCGACGCGATCGGCGAGGTGCTCACCCAGTTCAAGGTCGACGCGGCCGTCACCGGCTGTACCCGGGGACCCACCGTCACGCGCTACGAGGTCGAGCTGGGGCCGGGCGTCAAGGTGGAGAAGATCACCGCGCTGCAGAAGAACATCGCCTACGCGGTGGCCACCGAGAGCGTGCGCATGCTGGCCCCGATCCCCGGCAAGTCCGCCGTGGGCATCGAGGTGCCCAACACCGACCGGGAGATGGTGCGGCTGGCCGACGTGCTCACCGCCCCGTCGACCCGCCGCGACCACCACCCGCTGGTGATCGGGCTGGGCAAGGACATCGAGGGCGACTTCATCTCGGCGAACCTGGCCAAGATGCCCCACCTGCTGGTCGCCGGGTCCACCGGGTCCGGCAAGTCCAGCTTCGTCAACTCCATGCTGATCTCGCTGCTGGCCCGGGCCACCCCCGAAGAGGTCCGGATGATCCTGATCGACCCGAAGATGGTCGAGCTGACGCCGTACGAGGGCATCCCGCACCTGATCACCCCGATCATCACCCAGCCCAAGAAGGCCGCGGCCGCGCTGGCGTGGCTGGTCGAGGAGATGGAGCAGCGCTACCAGGACATGCAGGCCTCGCGGGTGCGCCACATCGACGACTTCAACGCCAAGGTGCGCTCCGGTGCCATCACGGCGCCGCTGGGCAGCCAGCGCGTATACCGGCCGTACCCGTACGTCGTCGCGATCGTCGACGAGCTGGCCGACCTGATGATGACCGCGCCGCGCGATGTCGAGGACGCCATCGTGCGCATCACCCAGAAGGCCCGCGCCGCGGGCATCCACCTGGTGCTGGCCACGCAGCGGCCGTCGGTCGACGTGGTCACCGGCCTGATCAAGACCAACGTGCCGTCGCGGCTGGCATTCGCCACCTCCTCGCTCACCGACAGCCGCGTGATCCTGGACCAGGCCGGCGCGGAGAAGCTGATCGGCATGGGCGACGGCCTGTTCCTGCCGATGGGCGCGGGCAAACCCATCCGGCTGCAGGGCGCGTTCATCACCGACGAGGAGATCCAGGCCGTCGTCACCGCCTGCAAGGACCCCGAACCCGAGTACACCGAGGGCGTCACCACCGCCAAACCGACGGGGGAGCGCACCGACGTCGACCCCGACATCGGCGACGACATGGACGTGTTCCTGCAGGCGGTCGAGCTGGTGGTGTCCAGCCAGTTCGGGTCCACCTCGATGCTGCAGCGCAAGCTGCGTGTCGGGTTCGCCAAGGCCGGCCGGCTGATGGACCTGATGGAGACCCGCGGCATCGTCGGGCCCTCGGAGGGCTCCAAGGCGCGCGAGGTGCTGGTCAAGCCCGACGAGCTGGCCGGCACGCTGGCCCTGATCCGCGGCGGCAGCGACGCCGACGGCGGCGACCCCGACGACGAGTAGCGCGCGCTCAGAGCACCAGCAGCATCCTGGAGTTGCCCAGGATGTTGGGCTTGACGTAGCTCAGGTCCAGGAACTCGGCGACACCGATGTCGTAGGACCGGCACATCTCCTCGAAGACCTCCGCGGTGACCGGCGTGCCCTCGATCTCGGTGAACCCGTGCTGGCCGAAGAACTCGGTCTCGAAGGTCAGCACGAACAGCCGCTCCAGCTGCAGCTCGCGGGCGACCTCGAGGAGCCGGTCGACGATCGCGTGCCCGATGCCCCGCCCGGTCATGGCGGGATCGACCGCCACGGTGCGGATCTCGCCGAGGTCGGCCCACATCACGTGCAGCGCCCCGCAGCCGACCACCTCGCCCGGCTTCTCGGGGCATTCGGCCACCCAGAACTCCTGGATGGCCTCGTAGAGAGTCACCAGGTTCTTTTCCAGCAGGATCTTGCCCGCGTAGGTGTCGACGAGCCGCTTGATCGCGGGGACGTCGGATGTGCGCGCGCGCCGGACTACCGGACGGTGGTCCTCAGGGCTTTCGGTCACGGGTAACAGTATCGACATCAGGGACGTGTGAACTGGTCAACCGCTATTCTGTTGCCGTGTCCGGGCACCCTCAAACGAGTCCGATCTCAGATCGCGCCCGGATAGCCAACCTCGCTAATGTCCTGACCGGCGTGCGGTTGATGCTCGTTCCGGTCTTCCTGCTCGCCCTGTTCGTGGGCGACGGTCACCAGATCGTCGGCCGCATCGTGGCCTTCGCCATCTTCGCGGTCGCGGGCATCACCGACCGGTTCGACGGCCTGCTGGCGCGCAATTACGGCATGGCAACGGAATTCGGCGCTTTCGTCGATCCGATAGCCGACAAGACGCTGATCGGCTCGGCCCTGATCGCGCTGTCGATGCTGGGCGACCTGCCGTGGTGGGTGACCGGGGTGATCGTGACCCGCGAGGTCGGGGTGACCCTGCTGCGCCTGGCGGTGATCCGGCGCGGCGTGATCCCGGCCAGCTGGGGCGGCAAACTCAAGACCGTCGTCCAGTCGGTCGCGATCGGGTTGTTCGTGCTCCCGCTGTCGGGGCCCTTCCGGATCGCGGCGGCTGTGGTGATGGCCGCCGCGATCGTACTCACGGTGGTCACCGGGATCGACTATGTGATCTCGACCGTCCGCGAAGTTCGGCGCACGCCCCGCTGATCGCCGGGCGCGAACGGGAACCAACGCCACCGCCGCCGCCGTTCACCCTGTGAAGAGCCTGGACTGAAGGAGAGCAGGATGCCGCCATTGGTGCGCGAGGTTATCGGCGACGTGCTTCGCGGGGCCCGGATGACGCAGGGCCGGACGCTGCGCGAGGTGTCCGATTCGGCGCGGGTGAGCCTCGGATATCTGTCCGAGGTCGAGCGCGGTCGCAAGGAGCCTTCCAGCGAGTTGCTCAACGCGATCTGCCACGCGCTGGACGTGCCGCTGTCCGCGGTGCTGACCGACGCCGGCGAGCGGATGGCCAGCGAGGAGCGTGCGGTCCGCGCCGCGCCGGGCAGTGGGCCCGGCGGCACGACCATCGACGCCGACACCAAGGTCGTCATCCCGCCGGTGCCGTCCCTGGCCGTGGCCTGAAACGCCCGGATCGGACGTCCCGGGTTCGAGCTGCAAGGGTGGGGCTATCAGTGCCGACCCGTTAAATTGAGCGACAGGGCGGGCGCACGCACCCTGGCCGCGTCCGACACACGGCCCCGCCGGCCCTCGGGCAGCGGGCCCACAGGAAGCGAAGGTGGAGCTACTCATGGCCAACCCGTTCGTCAAAGCGTGGAAGTACCTGATGGCGCTGTTCAACGCGAAGATCGACGAGCACGCCGACCCCAAAGTGCAGATCCAGCAGGCCATCGAGGAAGCGCAGCGCACCCATCAGGCGCTGACCCAGCAGGCGGCGCAGGTGATCGGCAACCAGCGCCAACTCGAGATGCGGCTCAACCGGCAGCTGGCCGACATCGAGAAGCTGCAGGTCAACGTCCGTCAGGCGCTGACGCTGGCCGACCAGGCCACTGCCGCCGGTGACGCCAACAAGGCCACCGAATACAGCAACGCCGCCGAGGCCTTCGCGGCCCAGCTGGTGACCGCCGAGCAGGGCGTCGAGGACCTCAAGACGCTGCACGACCAGGCACTGAGCGCGGCCGGCCAGGCCAAGAAGGCCGTCGAACAGAACGCGATGGTGCTGCAGCAGAAGATCGCCGAGCGCACCAAGCTGCTCAGCCAGCTCGAACAGGCCAAGATGCAGGAGCAGGTGAGCGCCTCGCTGCGGTCGATGAGCGAGATCGCCGCGCCGGGCAACGTACCCAGCCTCGACGAGGTCCGCGACAAGATCGAACGCCGCTACGCCAACGCGATCGGTGCCGCCGAGCTGGCCCAGGGTTCCGTGCAGGGCCGCATGCTCGAGGTCGAGCAGGCCGGCGTGCAGATGGCCGGCCATTCCCGCCTCGAGCAGATCCGCGCCTCGATGCGCGGCGAAGCGCTGCCGACGGGCGGCACCGCCGCCCCTCCCGCTGCCGCGCCCGCCGAGACCACCGGACAGGCGGTGCCCGAACAGCCGTACGGCCAGTAGCCGCGGGCTCTTCGGGGTTTTCGGAATGGCGGTGAACTCGAGTCAGCGCGGGCTGTGGCGCACGCTGCTGCAGCGAGGTCTGGGCACCGCCGCGGAGCTCTCCGAGCTGCTCGCCCGGCGGCTCAGCGCGGCCGCGGATCCGCGCGCCCGGCTGATCCGCCGCCGTCGCCGCGCGCTGCGGTGGGGATTGATCTTCAGCGCCGGGTGCCTGTTCTGGGCGGTGGTGACGGCACTGCTGGCGGCCTGGGGCTGGTTCGTACTGCTGCTGCAGATCACCGGTGCCATCGCGGTCGTGCAGGCGATTCCGGCGACGTTGCTGCTGTTGCGCTACCGCTGGCTCAAGGCGGAGCCGCTGCCGTCGGGACCACCCGCCGGCGCCCGCCGGCTGCCGCCGCCCGGTTCGGCGGCGCGGCCCGCGATGTACGCGCTGGGCGCCTCCGAACGGGGGTTTCACTCGCTCGTGGGCGTGATGGAGCGGGGAGCCATGCTGCCGGCCGCCGAACTGGGCGACCTGACCGCGGCGGCGGCCAGGACCTCGGCGGCCATGGCGGCCACCGCCGCCGAGGTGGTGTCGATGGAGCGGGCCGCGCGGTATTCGGAGTCGTCGCGGGCGCATCTGGTGCCCACCATCAACGCGTTCACCGCGCAGCTGAGTTCCGGTGTGCGTCAGTACAACGAAATGGTCACCGCCGCAGCCCAAGTGGTGTCTTCGGCCAGCGGCGGATCGGCGGCGTCGCAGCGCTACCGCGACGAGCTGACGCAGGCCACCGATCGCCTGGTCGGGTGGGCGCAGGCGTTCGACGAACTCGGCGGGCTGCCGCGCGCTGACTAGTCCCCGGACCTGGGTCCGTAGCGTTCGACGTACGACCGGTGGATGTGGGCATCGCGCCGGCGGGCTTGTTCGTCGACGAGATCGGGGTCCAGGCCGTGCACTTGCAGCATGTGCCGACGCCACACCTTGTTGAGCGCATGCGAGAAGTACACGAACGGGATGAGGATCGGCAGGGTCATGCTCAGGTGGACGTCCAGCGTCGTCGGGATCAGCCAGAACGGGGCCAAGACCAGCACGGCCGGGACCGCGACCCGCAGCATCATCCGCCTGGTGGCGCCCTTGCCGGCCAGGTCGCGGCGCACCCAGTCGCGCATCGAGTCGGGCAGCCGGCGCCCGTAGCAGTAGCGCAGGTACTGCAAGGCGTTCGGTCGGGTGCGGGTGCCGTTGTCGCTCATCAGCCTCGGCCGTCGGCTAGAACGTTGCTTTGAGCGAGGGCAGCGCCAGCGCCGCCACCCCGCGGGCGGTGGCCTTCATCATGTCGAAGAAGTCGAAGTAGTCCCGCCACAACGTGATTCTCCCTTCGTGCACCTCGAACACGCCGCACACCCAGAACTGCAGCCGCAGCGGGCCGAAGATCAGCGCGTCGGTGCGTTCGGTGAGCACCGCCGCTCCGTCGGCGGCGATGCGGTGGATCTTCACCTCGAAGGCGGCGCGCCCGTCCATGCGACGGAAGAGCTTCATCGCCCTGGCGCGGCCGTGGATCGTGGGCAACCCGACGTTCTCGTAGACGAGGTCGTCGGCGAGGGCGGCGTCCGCCGTCTCGTAGTCCGCGTCCTGCAAGGCGTTCAGGAAACGCTCGACCGTGCGAGTGTTCGCCACGCCGGCTTCGGTCAGCTCGGTCATGCTTGCCAGCGTAGGTCAGGATGGCGCCCGCGCGCTGTGGCAGGGTGAAGCGGATGCGCGTCGCCGTGGTAGCTGGGCCTGATCCCGGGCACTCGTTCCCCGCGATTGCACTGTGCCGGCGCTTCGCCGAGGCCGGTGACGCGCCCACGCTGTTCACCGGTGCCGAGTGGCTCGACACCGCCCGCGCCGCGGGTCTGGACGCCGCCGTGCTGGACGGCCTGGCCGCCACCGACGACGACCTGGACGCCGGGGCCAGGATCCACCTGCGCGCGGCCCGCATGGCCGTCCTCAACGCGCCGGCGCTGCGCGACCTGGCGCCCGACCTGGTGGTGTCCGACGTCATCACCGCGGGCGGCGGCATGGCCGCCGAGCTGCTGGGGATTCCCTGGGTCGAGCTCGACCCGCATCCGCTCTACCTGCCGTCGAAAGGGCTGCCGCCGATCGGCAGCGGGCTGGCCCCGGGCACGGGTGTCCGCGGCCGGCTGTGGGATGCCACGATGCGGGCCCTGACCGCGCGGTCGTGGCGTGCCGGGCTGCGGCAGCGGGCCACCGCCCGCGCCGGGATCGGCTTGCCGGCCCGCGACCCCGGGCCGCTGCGTCGGCTGATCGCCACCCTGCCCGCGCTGGAGGTGCCCCGCCCGGACTGGCCGGCTGACGCCGTCGTCGTCGGACCGCTGCACTTCGAACCCACCGAACGGGTGTTGGAGATCCCCGACGGCCCCGGGCCGGTCGTGGTGGTCGCGCCGTCGACCGCCCTGACCGGGGCCGAGGGCCTGGCCGAGGTCGCGCTGGCGTGCCTGACGCCGGGCGAGACGCTCCCGGCGGGATCGCGGGTGGTGGTCTCGCGGCTGGGCGGCGCCGAGCTGACGGCGCCGCCGTGGGCGGTCGTGGGGCTGGGCCGCCAGGACGAGTTGCTGAGGCGCGCGGACCTGGTGATCTGCGGGGGCGGTCACGGGATGGTGGCCAAGGCGCTGCTGGCCGGGGTGCCGCTGGTCGTGGTCCCGGGCGGCGGGGATCAGTGGGAGATCGCCAACCGGGTGGTCCGCCAGGGCAGCGGGCGGCTGGTCCGGCCGTTGACGGCCGACGCGCTGGTGGCCGCCGTCACCGAGGTGCTGTCGTCGCCGGGTTGTCGCCGGGCCGCGCAGGCGGCCGCGGCCGGCGCCGCCGGCCTGGCCGATCCGGTGCGGGTCTGCCACGACGCGCTCGCGTTGGGGGCGGCCTGACCGTCTGGGTATGTTGGCGGGCGTGCGGCTAACGGAGTTCCACGAGCGGGTCGTGTTGCGGTTCGGCGCCGCGTACGGCCCGTCGGTGCTGGCGGACCACGCGCTGACCGGCCTGGAGGGCCGGACCGCCGCCCAGGCGATCGAGGAGGGCGTCGAGCCCCGCGACGTGTGGCGGGCATTGTGCGTCGACTTCGACGTGCCCCGCGACCAGTGGTGAGGCGGGTTCGGCGCGCTAAAGGGCACTAGAGCACACAGTCGCCGCACGTGGAACCGGCGGGGGTGCGGTAGAAGAGGCAGCAGCTGCGGCGCCGGAACGACAGGTCACAGCCGCTCATCGTGTCGGCCAGCACGCCGGTGCTCAGCAGCGCGCCGGTGACCCTGACGACGGGCTCCCGCAGGTCAGGGCGGGCGGCGAGCAGCGCATGCGACGCCCCGACGAGGGCCGACGCGATGTTGCCGGCCAGCAGCGCAGGCGCCGGCTTCACCCGCAGCCCCGCCGCGAGCGGTTCCATGTGGTCCCGCACGACGACGCGGTACAACGTCTGCGGCGAAGGCGAGTCGCGGTCGACGAGTTCCCCGACGGCTTCGGGCAGGCGCAGCCGGGCCCCGTCGTCGGCGCGCTGCAGGCCGCTCAGATCCGGGACGACGCCGTGGGCCAGCGCGCAGGCGAGGACCGGGGACCACAGCCGGGCGGCGTGCCCGAGCTGGACCAGGGAGGCGCCGACCCGCAGCTCCGTGGTGCGGTACCGCGCGAGAGTGGCGTCGATCAGATCGGCGCACCCGTCGGCGTAGGACCGGCCGACCGGATGCCATCCCGCGGCGTCGCCGCCGACGGTCAGTGCAAAGAAGCCCCCGTAGGAGGAGATGTCGGACAGCTCCGCGGAGATGTTCATGGCTTCCCTGGCGTGTCCGCTTGAATCGAACAGGTGTTCGGCTACTGTGGGGAGCGTTCGAAGACGACAACTTGTCGGTGGCCTTCTCTAGTGTCACGGCCAACCGACCGACACCGGTCCCGAACACATCGACTATAGGAGAGGCACCATGGCGCAAGCCCCCGACCGCGAGAAGGCACTCGAGCTGGCGATGGCCCAGATCGAGAAGAGCTACGGCAAAGGCTCGGTGATGCGTCTCGGCGACGAGATGCGCCAGCCGATCTCGGTCATCCCGACCGGATCCATCGCACTGGACGTGGCCCTGGGCATCGGCGGTTTGCCCCGCGGGCGGGTCGTGGAGATCTACGGCCCGGAGTCCTCCGGTAAGACCACCGTGGCGCTGCACGCGGTGGCCAACGCCCAGGCCGCCGGCGGCGTCGCGGCGTTCATCGACGCCGAGCACGCCCTGGACCCCGAGTACGCCAAAAGCCTCGGCGTGGACACCGACTCCCTGCTGGTCAGCCAGCCCGACACGGGTGAGCAGGCCCTGGAGATCGCCGACATGCTGATCCGCTCCGGCGCCCTGGACATCCTGGTCATCGACTCGGTGGCGGCCCTGGTGCCGCGCGCGGAGCTCGAGGGGGAGATGGGCGACAGCCACGTCGGGCTGCAGGCCCGGCTGATGAGCCAGGCGCTGCGGAAGATGACCGGCGCGCTCAACAACTCGGGAACCACGGCGATCTTCATCAACCAGCTCCGCGAGAAGATCGGCGTGATGTTCGGCTGTATGAACTATTCGACCCGAGTGCTCGCTGACGGCTGCACCGAAAAGATCGGCAAGATCGTCAACAACAAGATGGACGTCGAGGTGCTGTCCTACGACCCTGAGACGGACCGGATTGTGCCGCGCAAGGTAGTGAACTGGTTCAATAACGGGCCTGCCGAGCAGTTTCTTCAGTTCACCGTCGAAAAGTCCAGCGGTAACGGCAAGTCGCAATTCGCGGCGACGCCCAACCACCTCATTCGCACACCGGGCGGCTGGAAAGAAGCCGGCGATCTCTTTGCCGGTGACCGGGTGTTGGCCGCCGAGCCGCATCTGCTCAGTGAGCAACAGTTCCAGGTGATACTGGGGTCGCTGATGGGTGACGGGAACCTCTCGTCCAATCGGCACGATCGCAATGGAGTCCGTTTCCGGCTGGGATACGGCGCCAAGCAGTCGGAGTATCTGCGGTGGAAGACCGCGTTGATGGGAAACATTCGGCATACGATGCGGGAGAACGCCAAGGGCGCGAGCTTTGTCGACTTCACACCACTGCCGGAGCTTGCCGAACTACGGCGCGCGGTTTATCTCGGAGACGGTAAGAAGTTCTTCTCCGAGGAATATCTCAAGGCACTCACGCCACTGGCTCTGGCAATTTGGTACATGGATGACGGCTCATTCACCCTACGTTCCAGGGGATTGCAGGAACGTACCGTTGGTGGTAGCGGGCGCATCGAGATCTGCGTCGAGGCCATGAGCGAAGGCACACGTATACGGTTGCGCGACTACCTGCATGACACATACGGATTGGATGTGCGGTTGCGGCACGCCGGCTCAGCCGGCAAGGCGGTGCTGGTGTTCTCCACCGCGGCCACGGCGAAGTTTCAGGAACTGGTCGCGCCCTACATGGCGCCATCCATGGATTACAAACTGTTGCCGCGGTTCCGTGGCCAAGGGGCGGTAACGCCACAGTTCATCGAACCCGCGCAACAGCTGGTACCCGCCCGTGTTCTCGATGTGCATGTCAAACCCCACACTCGGTCAATGAATCGGTTCGATATCGAAGTCGAAGGCAACCACAACTATTTCGTCGATGGAGTGATGGTGCATAATTCGCCCGAGACGACCACGGGTGGAAAGGCTTTGAAGTTCTACGCGTCGGTGCGCATGGACGTGCGCCGGATCGAGACCCTCAAGGACGGCACCAACGCGGTCGGCAACCGCACCCGGGTCAAGGTCGTCAAGAACAAGGTGTCGCCGCCCTTCAAGCAGGCCGAGTTCGACATCCTCTACGGCAAAGGCATCAGCAGGGAGGGTTCGCTGATCGACATGGGGGTGGATCAGGGCTTCATCCGCAAATCCGGTTCCTGGTTCACCTACGAGGGCGAGCAGCTCGGGCAGGGCAAGGAGAACGCCCGCACCTTCCTGATGGAGAACGCCGACGTGGCCAACGAGATCGAGAAGAAGATCAAGGAAAAGCTTGGCATCGGCGCGGTCGTGACCGCTGATGACGTCCTGCCCGCCCCCGTCGACTTCTGAGCCCTCCCGCGAGGAGCAAGCGCGGGCGTTGTGCCTGCGCCTGCTCACCGGGAGAGCGCGCACCCGCGCCGAGTTGGCCGGTGCGCTGGCCAAACGCGGATACCCCGACGACATCAGCGTGCGGGTGCTCGACAGGCTGGCCGCCGCCGGGCTGGTGGACGACACCGACTTCGCGCAGCAGTGGGTACGGTCCCGGCGGGCCAACGCCGGCAAGAGCAGGCGCGCCCTGGCCGCCGAGTTGCACACCAAAGGTGTCGACGACGACGTGATCACCGCGGCGCTGGGTGGCATCGACGCCGGCGCCGAACGCGAGCTGGCCGCCAAGCTGGTCCGGTCGAAGCTGCGGCGCGAGGCGCTTGGCGGGGGCGGTAAGGACGAGATGCGGGTGAGCCGCAGGTTGGTCGGGATGCTGGCGCGCCGCGGCTACAGCCAGAACCTGGCGTGCGAGGTCGTCCTCACCGAGCTGGCCGCCGAGCGGGAGCGCCGCCGGGTGTGACGTGTGCGGCCGGCGGCCGCGTCACGCCGAAGCCGTACCATGGCCCCGTGACTTCGATGGTGACGCGCGGGTCCTGCGACACCCCCGCAGACCGGGCCGGGCTCGGCCCCGCGCTGGTGCGCACCTACCAAGTCCGCACCTACGGCTGCCAGATGAACGTCCACGATTCCGAGCGGTTGGCCGGTTTGCTGGAGGCGGCCGGTTACCGGCGCGCGGCCGAGGACGGCGACGCCGATGTCGTGGTTTTCAACACCTGCGCCGTGCGCGAGAACGCCGACAACAAGCTGTACGGCAACCTCAGCCACCTCGCGCCGCGCAAACGCGACAATCCCGAGATGCAGATCGCGGTCGGCGGTTGCCTGGCGCAGAAGGACCGCGACGCGCTGCTGCGCAAGGCACCCTGGGTCGACGTCGTCTTCGGCACCCACAACATCGGGTCGCTGCCCGCGCTGCTCGACCGGGCCCGACACAACAAGGTCGCCCAGGTGGAGATCGCCGAAGCGCTGCAACAGTTTCCGTCCTCGCTGCCCACCGCCCGCGACTCCGCCTATTCCGCCTGGGTGTCGATTGCCGTCGGCTGCAACAACACCTGCACCTTCTGCATCGTGCCGGCGCTGCGCGGCAAGGAGGTGGACCGCAACCCGGACGACATCCTGGCCGAGGTCGGCTCCCTGGTGGCCGATGGCGTGCTCGAGGTCACCCTGCTGGGCCAGAACGTCAACGCCTACGGGGTGTCGTTCGCCGATCCGGCGCAGCCCCGCGATCGGGGCGCCTTCGCCAAGCTGCTGCGCGCCTGTGGCCGCATCGACGGCCTGGAACGGGTCCGGTTCACCTCGCCGCACCCGGCCGAGTTCACCGACGACGTCATCGAGGCCATGGCCGACACACCGAACGTCTGCCCCGCCCTGCACATGCCGCTGCAGTCGGGGTCCGACCGCGTCCTGCGCGCGATGCGGCGTTCCTACCGTGCCGAGCGCTACCTGGGCATCATCGACCGCGTGCGGGCGGCCATGCCGCACGCCGCCATCACCACCGATCTGATCGTCGGCTTCCCCGGTGAGACCGAAGAGGACTTCGCGGCCACGCTCGACGTGGTGCGCCGGGCGCGGTGCGCCGCGGCGTTCACCTTCCAGTACTCCAAACGGCCGGGCACCGTCGCCGCCGAACTCGAGGGGCAGATACCCAAAGCCGTGGTGCAGGAACGCTACGAACGGCTCGTCGAGCTGCAGGAGCAGATCTCGCTGGACGGCAACCGGGCCCTGGTCGGGCAGACCGTCGAATTGCTCGTGGCCGCCGGTGAGGGCCGCAAAGACACCCATACCGCGCGGATGACCGGGCGCGCCCGCGACGGCCGGCTGGTCCACTTCGCCGCGGGGCAGTGCGTCGACGCGGTGCGGCCCGGCGACGTCGTCACCGCGGTGGTCACCGCGGCCGCACCGCACCACCTGATCGCCGACGCGGGAATCCTGACCCACCGGCGCACCCGGGCAGGCGATGCGCACGCCGCCGGGCAGCGCCCGCGCGGCACCGGTCTCGGCATGCCCACCGTCCGGCCGCCCGTCGGCCCGGCCGAACCCCCCGGATGTGAGCGATGACGAAGAAACAACACACGCAGTTGGACGCCCTGCGCACCGAGATCGAGGCGGCGGAGCGCCGGGTGGCGCGTCAGATCGAGCCGGGCCCACGCGGTTTCGTGATCTCGATCCTGGTGTTCGTGCTGCTGGCCACGTTCATCCTCCCGCACACCGGTGACGTGCGCGGCTGGGACGTGCTGTTCAGCAGCCACGGCGCCGGCGCGGCCGCGGTCGCCCTGCCCTCCCGGGTGTTCGCCTGGCTGGCGCTGGCGTTCGGGGTCGGTTTCTCGATGCTGGCGCTGATGACGCGGCGTTGGGCGCTGGCCTGGATCGCCTTGGTGGGTTCGGCGCTCGCCTGCCCGACCGGGCTGCTGGCGGTCTGGTCGCGCCAGACCGTGACCGCCGGGCACCCGGGCCCGGGGTGGGGCCTGATCGTGGCCTGGATCACCGTGATCGTGCTGACCTACCAGTGGGCCCGCGTGGTGTGGTCGCGCACGATCGTGCAGCTCGCGGCCGAGGAGGAGCGGCGACGGACCGCGGCCCGGCAGCAGTCGATGACGCTGTTGGACAGCCTCGGCAAGCCGGGCGGTCCCCAGGAGTCGGACGGGTCCGGTGACCCGGACGCCGCCCGGGGTGTCCCCAAGCCGGCGGATCCGCAGCAGGACGACCGCTAGGGTCAGCGCCGCAGCGCCTGAGTGGCCGCCTGCGCCCACTGGCGCCACTGTTCGGCGTTGGCCTGCGCCTCCTCGGCGTCTTTGGTGCGGCCGGCGGCCGCCGCCTTCTGGGCCTGCTGCTGGTACTGCTCGGCTCGAACGCGGAACTGCTCGGCCCGGGCCTGCGCCTGGGGATCCGACCTGTCGGCTTCGCCGGCGTCGCGCACCTTTTTCTCGACCGCGCGCAGCCGCCGCTCCAGCTCGGCGGACCGTTCCCGCGGGACCGGCCGATGACATCCCACCGGTCCACGATCGACCGCAACGCCGCCCTGGCTGCGTCATGGTTGCCGGTGTCGAGCTTCTCGGCCTCGGCCAGCAGCGCCTCCTTGGCGGTGGCGTTGGCGCGCAACTCGGCGTCTTTTTCGGCCGTCGCGGCGTTACGTGCCGAGAAGAAGGTGTCTTGGGCGGCCTTGAAGCGTCGCCACAGCGCGTCGTCGACGTCGCGGGACGCCCGTCCCGCCGCCTTCCACTCGGTGAGCAGCTTGCGGAACTCCACGCTGGTGGCGGTCCAGTCCGTCGAATCGGACAGCTCCTCGGCCTGTTCGCAGAGCCGCTCCTTGACCTGCCGGATCGCCGAGCGCTCCCGGTCCAGTTCGGCGAAATGCGATCCCCGCCGCCGATTGAAGGTTTCCCGGGCCGCGGAATAGCGCTTCCACAGCGCGTCGTCGACCTTGCGGTCCAGGCCGCTGATGGTCTTCCACTCGTCGAGAATTGTCCGCATCCGGTCGCCGGCGGCCTTCCACTGGGTGGAGTTGGTGGCCAGGTCCTCGGCCTCGGCGGCCAGCGCCTCCTTGCGCGCGGTCTGCACGGCCCGCTGTTCGTCGCGGCGCGCGCGCTCCGCGGCGATGCCGGCGTCGGCCTGGTTGACCAGCCTGTCCAGGCGGGCGACGAGGGCGTCGACGTCGCCCAGCACCGATGCCGTCGGCAACGTCTCGGCCAACTCGGCAGCGTGCGCCTTGATCTTGCGGGCGTCCCCTGTTCCCGACGCCAGCCGCTCCTCCATGAGCGTGACCTCGGTGCTCAGGTCGTCGAACCGCCGGCCGAAGTGGGCGAACGCGGCTTCGGGGTCACCGGCCTGCCAGGAGCCGACGACCCGCTCACCGGCGGCGCTGACCAGCCAGACCGTGCCGTCGTCGTCCACGCGCCCGAACTGGTGCGGGTTGCTGCGCGGGGGCGCCGGCACCGGGTGGGCGGCGGGCCGCGGTGTGGGCCGGGGTCTGGGGCGTGGACCTGGGCGTGGCACCGGCTGCGCGGCCGACGGGTCGACCGGCCCGGAAGCCGGCCCGGTGTCCGGCGCCGGCGCCGGTTCGGTCGAATCGTTGCTGCGGGGCTCGTCAGCCGTCATACGTTCGCCACCACCCTCATGCAACCCTTCCGCGTGGGATCTGTCCCGCGCATCTGCCGCGCGTAGCGGCGCCGTCCGGCCGGAAAGCCGGTGCCGCCGCCGGCGGGCGGCCCATCACCAGCTGCTCCTCAACCGTTCCCACAGTATTCAAACAGCTTGCCGGGCCGCATGCCGCCACCTTCCCGTCACCGCCCGGACACCGAGATTGTGCAACAGTAAAGAGATACGAAGGTATCTGCTCATGTCCCCTCACGACACGACGGAGAAATCGTTCATGGCGAAGGTGGATCTCGCCGCCCTGCTTGCGCTGAGTGCGGCGCTGTGCGTGGCGATCGGCGATGTACTGCAACAACGGGCGACGCACCGGCTCATCGACCGATCGGTCGGTCACCTGGAATTGTTCGCGGCGCTGCTGCGCAACCAGCGGTGGCGCTGGGGTGCGCTGCTGCTCGTGGTGAGCATCGCGTTGCAGGCTGCGGCGCTGGACGAGGGTTCGGTGCTGCTGGTGCAGGCGCTGCTGGTGCTGTCGCTGTTGTTCGCGCTGCCGGTGAGTGCGCGGCTGGCCGACCGCAGCGTGACCGGACGGGAGTGGCTCTGGGCCGCGTTGCTGACCGCCGCGGTGGTGGTGATCGTCACCGTCGGCAACCCGCGGGCCGGCCACTCGAACGGATCGTGGCGGACCTGGGCCGCGGTGGCGGCGGTGCTGGGGCCGCTGCTGGCCGGGTGCCTCGTGGTCGCCCGGATCCGCGGCGGCGCGGTGGCCGCGGTGCTCTACGCCCTCGTGTCGGGTTCGCTGTGGGGGATCTTCGCGGTGCTCACCAAGGGCGTCGTCCACCGGATCGACGAAGGCGGGTGGGCGCTGGTGCGGACACCCGGGGTTACGCCTGGGTGTTGCTCGCGCTGGGCGGGTTCGCGTGGGAGCAGTCCGCGTTCCGGGCCGGCGCCCTCACCGCGTCGATGCCCACCCTGGAGGTGTCGCAGCCGGTGGTGGCGGCATCGCTGGGTGTCGTCGTCCTCGGCGAGACGCTGAACACCGGCCCGGCCGGGATGGTCGCCCTGGTGGTGGCCGCGCTGGTGATGACTGCCGCCACCTTCGAGCTGGCGCGCATCGATGCGGTTGCCACGCACAAGAAGGTCGAGCGCAAGCTTCGCGGCCGGGCGCGCCAGCCCGCGTAGCCGCCGGGCGGCCCCGCGCGCAGGTAACCTCGTGCCGGGTCGTGCGCGGCACGGGGGCCGCGCGTCGGTGAGGAGGTCGCCATCGAAAAGGTGGACATCGCGGCGTTGCTGGCGCTGATCGCCGCGCTGATATCCGGTGTCGGTGACGTGGTCAGGCAGCGCTCCGCGCAGGAGATCACCGACCAGCAGGTCGGCCACGTGGAGTTGCTGCGCATGTCGTTGCGCGACGCCAAGTGGTGGCTGGGGGGAACGGCGGCCGTGGCGAGCTTCGCCCTGCAGGCGGTGGCCCTGGGCCTGGGCTCGGTGGTGTTGGTGCAGGCCTTGCAGGTGACGGCGCTGCTGTTCGCGCTGCCGGTCTATGCGTGGCTGACCAAACAGGGGCTGACCCGCGGGGAATGGGTGTGGGCGTTCCTGCTGGCCGGCGCGGTGGCGGTGTTCGTCTCGGTCGGCGAACCCGCCGCCGGCTATCAGCGCGGGTCGCTGCATTCGTGGGCTGTGGTGGCGCTGGTGCTCGGCCCGGCGATGGTGTTGTGCGTGCTGGGCGCGCGGGTGTTCAGCGGGCCGGTGGCCGCGGTGCTGCTCGCGCTGGTCTCGGCGTCCTCATGGGCGCTGTTCTCGGTGCTCACCAAGGCGATCGTCGACACGCTGCACAGCGGCCCGGGGACCGTGCTGCGCACCCCGGAGCTCTACGGGTGGGTGCTGGTCGCGGCGCTGGGCACGGTGTTCCAGCAGTCGTCGTTTCGGGCCAGTTCGCTCACCGCGTCGTTGCCGACGATGACGGTGGCCGAACCGCTGGTGGCGTCGGTGCTGGGCATCACCGTGCTGGGCGAGACCCTCACGGCCGACGGGCCGGAGATGATCGCCCTGGTGGCCGCGGCGGTGGTCGTGGTGATCGCGACGGCGGCCCTGGCCCGCGGTGAGGCCGTCTCCATGAACGCCGAAGTCGCCGAGAGTGGCCCGGCACCGGCGGCCGGCGGCTCGGCCGCCGTGGTCCCCTCGGGCGCCGAGGCATAGCGGGCGGCGGGCGCCCAGAACTCACGGCCGGGGTACAGCTGCGGCACAGCTTGGTGCTGTAGGTGTGGAGCATTACCCCGGCCGGCGGTCACCTCCGCGCAACGTCACACAGTCAACGTCACACAGTCGTAGGTGAACCGATGCCGAACAGTTGGTGTATTTGCCGTCGGCCGGGGAACACTGGTGGGAACGGGTTGAGGTGAGGGGTCGTCTATGTCGAAAGTCGATGTCGCGGCGTTGCTGGCGTTGTGCGCGGCGATGGCGTCCGCCGTCGGCGACGTGATCAGGCAACGCTCCGCGCAGGAGATCACCGACAAGCAGGTCGGTCACCTGGAGCTGTTCCGCATGTCGTTGAAGGACACCCGGTGGTGGCTGGGCGGTCTTGCGGCGATCCTCAACTACAGCCTGCAGGCCGGTGCCCTGGCGTGGGGCTCCGTGGTGCTGGTGACGGCGTTGCAGGTCACGGCGTTGCTCTTCGCACTGCCGATCTACGCCCGTCTGACCGACCGCCGGGTGACCCGCTGGGAGTGGCTGTGGGCGGCGATCCTGGCCGGCGCCCTGGCGGTGGTCATCATCGTCGGCGACCCCGCGGCGGGCCGGCAGCGCGCCTCGACCGCGACGTGGATCATCGTCGGTGTCGTGATGCTCCCCCTGCTCGTGGGGTGCGTGCTGGCCGCGCGGGCCCGGTCCGGTGGCCCGTTCGCGGCCGTGTTGCTCGCCCTGGTGGCGGGTTCGTCGCTGGCGCTGTTCGCGGTGCTGACCAAGGGGATCGTGGAGATCAGCGAGCACAGCCTGGTCGGCGTGTTGACCGCCCCGGAGTTCGTGCCGTGGATTCTGGCCGCCCTGGCCGGGATGATCTTCCAGCAGTCGGCGTTCCGGGCCGGCGCGCTGACCGCGTCGATGCCGGCGATGACCGTGGCCAAGCCCGTGGTGGCCGCGACGCTCGGGGTGTTCGTGCTGGGCGAGACGCTGAACACTGACGGCCCGAAGGCGATGGTGCTGATCGCGGCGGTGTCGGTGGTGATCATCGCGACGGTGGCGCTGGCGCGGGGCGAGGCCGCCACCATGGTCGCCCAGACCGGCCGGGACAGGGTCGGCGAAATCCCGCGGCCTCGGCTGGGCGCGGGCGAGAGTGCCGACCCTTCCGGGCACCCGATTGCCGTGGCGGACGGCCAGGCCTGACGCTCGCCCGCCGCCGGACCGGCGAAGGATCACCGGAGGCTCGCGAGGCCGCGGGCGCGCAGACGTGCGGCCCGAGGTGGCCGAGAGGTTAGTTTGGTGGCGTGTTGAGCGCGATCGCCATCGTTCCGTCCGCCCCGGTGCTCGTTCCCGAACTGGCCGGAGGGGCCGCCGCCGAGCTGTGCGACCTGGCCGCGGGCGTGTTGGCCGCGGCCGCGTTGTTGCCGCCCCGCTGGGTCGTCATCGGCACGGGTGGCCGCGATGACGTGCTGGGTCCCGAGGGTGTCGGCACGTTCGCGGGGTTCGGGGCCGACGTGCGCGTCCGGCTGTGCCCCGGCGACGACGGCGGCGCGCCCGCCGATTTTCCGCTGTGCGCGCTCATGGCCGGCTGGGTGCGGGGCCGCGCGCGGCCCGACGCCCGCGCGCGAGTGCACGTCTACCGCGGCGACCACGGGTCGGACACCGCGGCGGCCCTGGGCCGGCAACTGCGCGCCGAGATCGACGGGACGCCCGATCCGGTCGGTGTGCTGGTGGTGGCCGACGGCGCGAACACCCTGACCCCGGCGGCCCCCGGCGGCCACCACCCGGGCGACGCCGCCGCCCAACTGGCCCTCGACGACGCGCTGGCCACCGGCGACGTCACCGCCCTGACCCGGCTGCCGCCGCCGATCCTGGGGCGGGTCGCGTTCGGGGTGCTGGCCGGTCTGGCCGGGCCGGGGCCGCGCGCGGCCAAGGAGCTCTACCGGGGCGCGCCGTTCGGGGTGGGGTACTTCGTCGGCGCCTGGCAGCCGTGAATCCGGTGCTGCGACCGCTGGCGATCATCGGTCCGACCGGCACGGGAAAATCGCAGCTGGCGCTCGATGTCGCCGAGCGGCTCGCCGACACGGCCGGCGCCGAGGTCGTCAACGCCGATGCCATGCAGCTCTACCGCGGCATGGACATCGGCACCGCGAAGGTGCCCGTCGAGCAGCGTCGCGGCATTCCCCATCACCAGCTCGACGTCCTCGACGTCACGCAGACCGCGACCGTCGCCCGCTACCAACGAGCCGCCGCCGCCGACGTCGAGGCGATCGCGGCCCGCGGTGCGATACCGCTCATCGTGGGCGGGTCGATGCTCTACGTCCAGTCGCTGCTGGACGACTGGTCGTTTCCGGCCACCGATCCGGAGGTGCGGGCGCGTTGGGAACGACGCCTCGCCGAGGTCGGGGCGGGTGGGCTGCACGCCGAGCTGGCCCGCCGGGACCCGGCCGCGGCCGCGGCGATCCTGCCCACCGACGGCAGACGCACGGTGCGGGCGCTGGAGGTCGTCGAACTCACCGGTAAGCCGTTCGCCGCGTCGGCGCCGCGCGTCGGCACTCCGCGCTGGGGCGCAGTCATCATCGGATTGGACTGTGACACGGCGATTCTCGACGAAAGGTTGGCGCGCCGCACCGACGCGATGTTCGACCGGGGCCTGGTCGAGGAGGTGCGCACCCTGCTGCGCGCCGGCCTGCGCGACGGGGTGACCGCGTCACGCGCGTTGGGCTACGCCCAGGTGCTCGCGGCACTCGGCGCCGGTGGGGGAGCAGCGGAGCTGCGGGATGCCCGGGAGCAGACGTTCATGGGGACCCGGCGCTACGTGCGACGGCAGCGGTCGTGGTTCCGCCGGGACCACCGGGTGCGGTGGCTCGATGCCACCGCGGGTGCCGGCCTCGTCGACGCCGCGTTGCGGGCGTGGCGGCAAGTACCCTGAACAGGTGATCTCAGGGCGGCGCAGATGATCTTCGCCAAGGGCCACGGCACCGAGAACGACTTCGTGCTGCTGCCCGACGTGGATGCTGCGCTGACGCTGACCCCTACCGGGGTGGCCGCGTTGTGCGACCGGCGCCGCGGGGTGGGCGCCGACGGGGTGCTGCGGATCACCACCGCCGGCGCCGCGCTGGCGGCCGGTGTTCTGGGGCGGCTACCCGACGGTGTCGCCACCGACGACTGGTACATGGACTACCGCAACGCCGATGGGTCGATCGCCGAGATGTGCGGCAACGGGGTGCGGGTGTTCGCCCACTACCTGCGGGCCGGCGGCTTGGAATCCCGCGACGAGTTCGTTGTCGGGTCGCTGGCCGGCGCCCGCCTGGTCACGTTGCACCATGCGGATGCGGCCCGGGCCGACGTCAGCGTCGACATGGGCAAAGTCAATCGGATCGGCACCGGGGAGGCCGTCGTCGGCGGTCGGCGGTTCGCCGGGTTGGCGGTCGACGTCGGCAACCCGCATCTGGCCTGCGTGGATCGGCGGCTGAGCGCCGACGGACTGGCGGCCCTCGACGTGGCCGCGCCGGTCGGCTTCGACCACGCCCAGTTCCCGCAGGGCGTCAACGTCGAGGTGCTCACCGCCCCGGTGGGTGGGCTGGTGTGGATGCGGGTACATGAGCGTGGTGTGGGGGAAACCCGGTCGTGCGGCACCGGGACGGTCGCCGCCGCGGTTGCCGCGCTGGCCGATGCCGGCGCCGACACCGGGACCCTCACCGTGCGGGTACCGGGCGGTGACGTCACCGTCACGGTCACCGACGCCACCAGCCACCTGCGCGGGCCGTCGGTCTTGGTCGCCCGCGGCGAAGTCGGCGGGGAATGGTGGAGCGCGCAGCAGTGTTAAATCGGATGCATCACGCCGATCCGGCGTGCGCTATTGCAGATTGCCTATGACACAACCCGAATTTCCTCATCAGGACCCCAGCGTCGGCGAACTCGCCCTCGAAGACCGGTCGGCGCTGCGCCGGGTCGCCGGGCTGTCGACCGAGCTGGCCGACGTCTCCGAGGTCGAATATCGCCGGCTGCGACTGGAACGGGTGGTGCTGGTCGGCGTGTGGACCGAAGGCAGCGCCGCCGAAAACCAGGCGAGCATGGCCGAACTGGCGGCGCTGGCCGAAACCGCCGGCTCCCAGGTGCTCGAAGGGCTCATCCAGCGCCGCGACAAGCCCGACCCGGCGACCTACATCGGCTCCGGCAAGGCGGCCGAGTTGCGCGCGGTGGTCCTGGCGACCGGCGCCGACACCGTCATCTGTGACGGGGAGTTGTCCCCGGCGCAGCTGACCGCGCTGGAAAAGGCCGTGAAAGTCAAGGTCATCGACCGCACCGCGCTGATCCTCGACATCTTCGCCCAGCACGCCACCAGCCGGGAGGGCAAGGCGCAGGTGTCGCTGGCCCAGATGGAGTACATGCTGCCGCGGCTGCGCGGCTGGGGTGAGTCGATGTCGCGGCAGGCCGGTGGCCGCGCCGGCGGCAGCGGGGGCGGTGTGGGTCTGCGCGGTCCCGGTGAGACCAAGATCGAGACCGACCGCCGCCGCATCCGCGAACGCATGGCCCGGCTGCGCCGCGAGATCAAGGACATGAAGCAGGTCCGCGACACCCAGCGCAGCCGGCGCCTGCACAGCGACATGCCCTCGATCGCCATCGTCGGGTACACCAACGCGGGCAAGTCCAGCCTGCTCAACGCGCTCACCGGGGCGGGCGTGCTGGTGCAGGACGCCCTGTTCGCCACCCTGGAACCCACCACCCGGCGCGCGGAACTGCCCGACGGCCGGCCGTTCGTGCTCACCGACACCGTGGGCTTCGTCCGGCACCTGCCGACCCAGCTGATCGAGGCGTTCCGCTCCACGCTGGAGGAGGTCGTCGACGCCGACCTGCTGGTGCACGTCGTCGACGGCTCCGACGCCACCGCGCTGGCCCAGATCGACGCGGTCCGCCAGGTGATCTCCGAAGTGATCGCCGACCACGACGGAAATCCGCCGCCGGAGTTGCTGGTGGTCAACAAGGTCGACGCCGCCAGCGACCTGGCCCTGGCCAAACTCCGGCACGCCCTGCCCGGCGCGGTGTTCGTGTCCGCGCGCACCGGTGACGGCATCGACGCGCTGCGGCGGCGGATGGCCGAGCTTGTCGCGCCCACCGACACCGCCGTGGACGTGGTGATTCCCTACCACCGCGGTGACCTGGTGTCGCGACTGTATTCCGACGGCCGGGTTCAGCACGAGGAGCACAACGGCGACGGCACCCGGATCAAGGCGAGGGTTCCGGTGGCGCTGGCCGCCAGCCTGCGGGAATTCGCCGCCCGGTAAACAGCCACCGCCCGCCGACCAACCGGGTGGTTGGTATATGTTGGGCGGCAGAGTTCCCGTCCGCCGGAGGTCTTCCCATGAGTTCAGTGAGTTCAGCGAGTAGCGCCATCAAATACGAACGCACGCTGTTCGAGCCCGAGCACGAATTGTTCCGCGAGTCCTACCGGGCGTTTCTCGAGCGCCACGTCGCGCCCCACCACGAGGAGTGGGAGAAGGCCAAGATTGTCGACCGCGGGGTCTGGCTCGAGGCCGGCAAGCAGGGCTTTCTGGGGATGGCGGTGCCCGAGGAGTACGGCGGTGGCGGCAACCCCGACTTTCGCTACAACACCATCATCACCGAGGAGACCGCCGCCGGGCGCTTCAACGGGATCGGCTTCGGGCTGCACAACGACATCGTCGCGCCCTACCTGCTGGCGCTGGGCACCGAGGAGCAGAAGCAGCGCTGGCTGCCCAAGTTCTGCAGCGGGGAACTGATCACCGCGATCGCGATGACCGAGCCGGGCACCGGCAGCGACCTGCAGGGCATCAAGACCCGCGCGGTCAAGCAGGGTGACCACTACGTGCTCAACGGGTCAAAGACGTTCATCACCAACGGGATCAACTCCGACCTGGTGATCGTCGTCGCGCAGACGGATCCGGACAAAGGCGCGCAAGGCTTTTCGCTGCTCGTGGTGGAGCGCGGCATGGAGGGCTTCGAACGGGGTCGCCACCTGGACAAGATCGGCCTGGACGCGCAGGACACGGCCGAGCTGTCGTTCACCGACGTCAAGGTGCCGGCCGAGAACCTGCTCGGCGAGGAGGGCATGGGCTTCATCTATCTCATGCAGAACCTGCCGCAGGAACGCATCTCGATCGCCGTGATGGCGGCCGCGGCGATGGAACAGGTACTCGAACAGACGCTGCAATACACCAAGGAGCGGAAGGCTTTCGGCAAGCCGATCGGCAGTTTCCAGAACAGTCGATTCGTCCTGGCCGAGCTGGCGACCGAGGCGACCGTGGTGCGCATGATGGTCGACGAGTTCCTGCGGCTGCACCTGGACAAGAAGCTCACGGCCGAACAGGCCGCAATGGCCAAGTGGTATGCCACCGAGAAGCAGGTGCATCTGATCGACCGCTGCCTGCAATTGCACGGCGGCTACGGCTACATGCGCGAATACCCCGTTGCGCGAGCCTATCTCGATGCCCGGGTGCAGACCATCTACGGTGGCACCACCGAGATCATGAAGGAGATCATCGGTCGCGGGCTCGGGGTTTAGCCGGATCTCCTTCGCGTACAACGCGAACTCGTCGACGTCGGCGAAGTTGCTGACGCGTAGCGGGTTTGGTTCTCCTCTTTCGCGGGCGCCGGAGTGCATCGGGGGCGAATGAATTGAAACTCGCGCGATCGGCAATGGTCGGTCCGGTGTCGGCCCGCTCATGGCCTGACGTACCGTCGACGCATGCATTTGGCAGGTGGCGACGGCGTGATCGCACATCGTCAACCCGGCGACCACGGGGCCGGTGAGCGCTCGAACGGGTGCGCGGGCATCGACGTCACGGGGAGCGGCCGGGGGCCGGCGGCGGCCCCGCGGTGCGTCAGCGCGATCCGAACGCCGCGCGCGCGGCTGCACGGTTCGTTGCGACCCGCGCCCGGTTCGGCATCATTTGCACATCGATGCGGTATCCATTTTTGTAATATCCCTAAATTCAGTTCGCATTTCTCGTCGATTGGAGCAATGTTGTGCGAGCCCGGCGAAAATGCGGACCGTTACGGGGGTAAGGCCCGTCGGTGGGGTGACCCTCCGTTCGCAGGGCCGCGGGTTATGGGCATGGCCGCAGATCGGCGCACACCCGTGGACTGGAGGGCTTGGTGAACAGGCGGAGAGGTCACATGCGAAAGCTGGTCGGGCGTGCACTGGTCGGCTTGGTGACCACAGCGCTGGCCGCGGTACTGCTGGCTCCCACAGGGGCCGCGAGCCCGATCGGCGACGCCGAGGCGGCCATGATGGCCGCATGGGAGAAGGCCGGGGGCGATACGTCACCGCTGGGCGCGCGCAAGGGTGACGTCTACCCCGTCGGCGACGGCTTCGCCCTGGATTTCGACGGCGGCAAGATGTTCTACACCCCGGCGACCGGCGCCCGGTACGTCTACGGGCCGATCCTGGACAAATACGAGTCGCTGGGCGGTCCGGCCGGCAGCGACCTGGGTTTCCCGACGATCAACGAGGTGCCCGGGCTTTCGGGGCCGGACAGCCGTGTGAGCACCTTCTCGGCCAGCGACCACCCGGTGATCTTCTGGACGCCCGACCACGGCGCGTTCGTCGTGCGCGGCGCGATGAACGCCGCATGGGACAAGTTGGGCAGCTCCGGTGGCGTCCTCGGGGTGCCGGTCGGCGACGAGACATACGACGGCGAACTCGCCTCGCAGAAGTTCAGCGGCGGCCAGGTCTCCTGGAACCGGGACACCAAGGAGTTCACGACCGAGCCGGCGGTCTTGGCCGACCAGTTGAAGGGCCTGCAGGTGCCGATCGACCCCACCGCGGCCATCAACATGGCCTGGCGCGCGGCCGGGGGGGTCAACGGTCCGCTGGGCGCCAAGCAAGGCGGGCAGTACCCCATCGGTGGTGACGGGATCGCCCAGAACTTCGCCGGCGGGAAGGTGTACTTCAGCCCGGCGACCGGTGCGAACGCCGTCGACAGCGATATCCTGGCCAAGTACGAGTCCCTGGGCGGCCCGGTGGGCAGCGACCTGGGATTCCCCGTCGCCAACGAGTCCGACGGGGGCATACCGTCGAGCCGGATCTGCACGTTCTCCGCGGCCGACAAACCGGTGATCTTCTGGACCGCCGACCACGGCGCGTTCGTGGTGCGCGGGGCCATGAAGGCCGCCTGGGACAAGCTGCGCGGCGCAGGCGGAAAGCTGGGAGCGCCGGTCGGGGATCAGGCCGTGGACGGCGACGTGGTCTCGCAGAAATTCGCCGGCGGCACGATCTCGTGGAACCGCGCGAAGAACACGTTCACCACCGACCCCTCGAATCTGGCGCCGCTGCTGGGCGGGCTGCAGATATCGGGGCAGAACCAGCCGAGTGCCGTGGCGATGCCGCCCCACGCCAAGAAGCCGGCCTGGCAGCAATGGTGGTGGCTGGGAGGCGGTGCCGCGGCGCTGGTGCTGCTTGCGTCGCTGGTGCTGGTGGGGGTCCGCGTGCACCGCGGTCGCGCCGGTCGCGACGCCACCGCAGGTGCCGCCGAGCACGACGGGGGCGCCGGGCACGGCCCGGCCGACGGGCTCTGGGGCCGCGACGGCGAGGCGGCCACCGAGCACTTCGGGCGCGATGACCTGCACGCCTCCGAGGAGCACGCGGCGGATGCCGAGGCCGCGCACCAGGTCAGCTGGGGGCACGGGACCGGGGTCGCGCTCGCGGGCGAGGAGGTTGCGCATCGCGGGCACTACGGCGGCGAAGCGTCGCCCGGCCCGGGAGAGGATGCGGACGACTTCGAGAGCGTGTTCGGCGGGGAGGAAAATCCCGACGTGGTGGACACCGACTCCATCCCCGTCGTCACCGAAGCCGACTTGGCGGAAGCCGGCTACTCGGAGTTCGACGAGGAAGGGAGCTATCTCGACGTGGCGGAGGCCGGTTACGCCGAGTTCGCCCCGGAGCAAGTCCCCGAGGACGAAAGTGCCGAGCGAGGCGATTACCCGGCGCCGGTGCCGGCCGACGAATATCGCGAGGCGGCGGAGCCCGCCCGGCCGGGTGACGGCCATGCCGAAGCCGCCTTCGACGGGTCTGCCGCCGACACCGGCGCCGTCGAGGCCGTCTCGCCCGTCGCGGAGGCGCGACCGGGGCGGCACGCGGCCGTGGACACCGACGAGACCTCGCCGTTGGCCGCGCACGCCGCCGGCGCGGGCCCGAGCGCGTCGGGGCGCCCGACGATTCACCTACCGCTGGACGACCCCTATCAGATGCCCGACGGGTACCCGATCAAGGCGAGCGCCCGCTTCGGCCTGTACTACACCCCCGACAGCGCCCTCTACCAGGACACGCTCGCCGAGATCTGGATGTCGAGCGAACAGGTCGCGCAGGCCAACGGGTTCATCAAAGCCGACTAGACATCCGCCGGGTACGGCTAAACCTTGCGGATCACGGTGACGACCTTGCCCAGCACGGTCGCGTCATTGCCTGGAATGGGATCGAACGCGGGATTGTGGGGCATCAGCCACACCTGACCGCCGGCGCGCTTGAACGTCTTGACCGTGGCCTCGCCGTCGAGCATCGCGGCGACGATGTCGCCGTTCTCGGCGACGTGCTGCTGCCGCACGACCACCCAGTCGCCGTCGCAGATCGCCGCCTCGACCATCGAGTCGCCGACGACCTTGAGCAAAAAGAGCGTCCCCTCGCCGACCAGCTCGCGGGGTAGCGGGAAGACGTCTTCGACGGCCTCCTCGGCGAGGATGGGTCCGCCTGCCGCGATCCGCCCGAGCACCGGGACGAAGGTGGGTTCGGGCAGCGCGTCCGAGCCGGCCACCTCGGTGGCCGGCGCCGCGGGCATGGCCTCGTCGGCGCCGCGGACGTCGACGGCGCGCGGACGGTTCGGGTCGCGGCGCAGGTATCCCTTGCGCTCCAGGGTGCGCAACTGATGGGCGACCGAGGAGGTCGACGTCAGCCCGACGGCGTCGCCGATCTCGCGGATGCTCGGGGGATAGCCGCGGCTGGTGACCGACGCGCGGATGACATTCAGGATGGTGCGCTGCCGCTCGGTCAGCGATGCATCACCGGCGGAGGTGTCGTTGCTGTCGCTCATGGCAATAAATGTAACCGCTCGGGGCCCGATAATCAAACATGTGTTCGACTGGCGTGTCTACGGCTCCCCGCGGCCCGGGCGGGCGCCCGTCCGGCCGTCGAGAGCGGCCGAATAACAAAGGTGTAACTCCCCGGCCGATCGGGTATTTCAGCGGCATGTCCCAGGTGATAGATGACCGCGGCGCCGTTCGTCCGCCGGGTCGTTGTCGGTGGGGTGGTCTAGCGTTTGGCTCGTGCGACACGCTTCGCTCAAATGTTCGGAAATCGAACACACGAGCGATACTGTCGAACACACGAGCGAGGATCGGTTGACCGGAGGAACGCAGATGACAATCATTCAGACAGTCTCGCCGCGGTCCGGCGGCGTTCGGCGCCCGATCAACGGGCCGGTCCCGGAGCCTCGCCGGGGGCGGGTCCGGACGCCCGGATCGCGCGGACCCGCCCCGTGCGGGCCGGCGGGCGCCCCGCCGCGGTACCGCGGTACCGGGGTCGCGATGTCCGCCGCGCCCCACCGCAGGCGTTCCGTCACGTGGGCGAAGACGGCGGCCCTGGCCGTGGGCGCCGGGCTGATCACCCTGTGGCTCGGGCTCATCGCCGACGTCGGGCAGGCGGTCAACGGCGGCTCGCCGGATTCGGCGGCCCCCGTGCCCGACAGGCTGGCCGTCGTGCGGGTCGAACCGGGGGAATCGCTGCAGGATGTCGCCCACCGCGTCGCGCCCGACGCGCCGGTTCGACAGGTGGCCGAGCGCATCCGCGCACTCAACGACCTGCACTCCCCGACGCTGGCTGCGGGTCAGCCCCTGATCGCGCCGGTGGGCTGACCGCGACATCGCATGGCGGCGGGACCGCCGTACGGCCACGGTCGCCGCGCCCGGCGGCGCGCACGGGTACGCTCGGAGTGTCCTGCGAGGTCGGTGAGTGCGGCGAAGGAGCGGTCATGCACTGTCCGTTCTGCCGTCACCCGGACTCTCGGGTGATCGATTCGCGGGAAACCGACGAGGGCCAGGCCATTCGCCGCCGCCGGTCCTGCCCCGAGTGCGGACGACGCTTCACCACGGTCGAGACCGCGGTGCTGGCCGTGGTCAAACGCAGCGGCGTCACCGAGCCCTTCAGCAGGGAGAAGCTGATCAGCGGGGTCCGCCGGGCGTGCCAGGGCCGCCAGGTCGACGACGATGCGCTGAACCTGCTGGCCCAGCAGGTGGAAGACACCGTGCGCGCGGCGGGCTCACCGGAGGTTCCCAGTCACGAGGTCGGACTGGCGGTGCTGGGACCGCTGCGCGACCTCGACGAGGTGGCCTACCTGCGGTTCGCGTCGGTCTACCGGTCCTTCGAGTCCGCGGACGATTTCGAGCGCGAGATAGAACTGCTGCGGGCGCACCGCACGGTGCCGACCTCGGGCTGACGGGCCGCCCCGGGCCCGGCACTAGGCTGGTGCAATGGCCGCTGAATTGCATCCCGATCTGGAGGCGCTCGCGCCACTGCTCGGTACCTGGGCGGGACGCGGCGCCGGGGAGTACCCGACGATCGAGCCCTTCGACTACTTCGAGGAGGTCGCGTTCTCCCACGTCGGGAAACCGTTTCTGGCCTACGCCCAAAAGACCAGGGCGGTGGCCGACGGGAGGCCGTTGCACGCCGAGACGGGCTATCTGCGGGTGCCGCAGCCGGGCAACCTGGAGCTGGTCCTGGCGCATCCGACCGGTGTCGCGGAGATCGAGGTGGGCACCTTTTCGGCCGCCGGCGGCGTCATCGAGCTCGACTTGTCCACCACCTCGGTCGGGCTGACGCCGACCGCGAAAGAGGTTTCCGCGCTTGGCCGTTCGTTACGCATCGAAGGCGACGAGCTCTCGTACTCGCTGCGCATGGGCGCCGTCGGCCAGCCCTTGCAGCATCATCTGGCCGCGGTGCTGCACCGGCAGCACTAGAACTTCGGGGCCCCGGCCTCAGGTGGCGCTGCGCTCGTCGTTGCCCATGGCGTTGAGCACGGCGACGCGGGTGTCGGCCGGACCGGTGACCGCCTTCTCGCCGCCGCCGGAGCGGAGCAACTGGCGGAGGGCGACCTGGTCGTATTCGCCTGGTTCGGTGGTGTCGATGAAACGCTGCACGACGTCGATGAAGCGGGCCGGGTCGTCGTGGAACGGGAAGTGTCCGGAACCTTCGAAGATCTCGAGTCGCGAGCCCGGCATCGCCGCGTGCGCCATCCGCGCATGGCGGACGGGGACGACCACATCTTTGGTGCCCCAGATGATCTGCACCGGAATGGCTTCGGTCAGATAGCACCGGTCCAGCATGGTCACGATCTGGCCGCGCCAGTCCACCACCGCGCGCAGGGTCCGGCTGAACGCCGCCGAGGCCGTCGGCTCCGGGAGGTCGTCGAGGATGCGCAACACGTTGGGCAGGTCGCGGCCCAGGCCGGTGCTCCCGAACGCCGCGCCCAGCACGCGGCCGACGACCTGGACCGCCGGCAGCACCAGGGGCAGCCGCAGCAGCGCGAGGGCTTCGCTGCCCATCGGCAACGAGGCCCACCGCAGGACGAGGTTGACGTCCTTGGTGACACCGCCGGCGGCGACCAGGATGAGGCGCTCGACCAGATGCGGGAACTGGTAAGCGAATTGCATGGCGACCCCGCCGCCGAGCGAGTGGCCGACGATGGTCACCCGCTCGATGTCGAGCACACTGAGCAGATCGCGCATCCCGTTGGCGTACGCGGCGATCGAGTAGTCGGCGCGCGGTTTGTCGGACTGCCCGTGGCCCAGCAGGTCGGGGGCGATGACGGTGAACCGCTGAGCGAGCTTGGCCTGCACGGTCTTCCACGTGGTGGAGTTGTCGCCGATGCCGTGGACGAGCAGGACCGCCGGCCCCGAGCCGGCGATCCGATAGGCCCGCCGGTACCCGTGGATGGTGCGGAACTCCAGCCTGGGTGCCGTCACTTCCCGCACCGGGCGAAGATTGCTCTTGCGCTGCCGCTCGGTCATCTTCACCCTTGTCGTCTGGCCGCGGAGGCACTTCGCTGCACTCGGACGGCGCTCAGGCCGAGTCGTCGTCGTTGTGCTTCTTCTCGGCCTGCTGGGCCAGGAACCGCTCGAACTCGGCGCCGATCTCCTCGCCGCTGGGCAACTCCTCGTCACGAGCCAGTAACGATCTGTTCTCCTGCGCGTCGATGAAGGCATCGTACTGGCGCTCGAGCGCGGCTACCACTTGAGCCACTTCGGCGCTGGCCTGGACCTGCTCGTCGATCTTGGCCCGGATCTCGCCCGCCGCTTCCGACAGCGCCGACAGCGGTAGCTCCAGCGACCCGCTCTTGGCGACCTGCTCGAGCAGCGCCTGGGCGGCGGCGGGGTAGTCGGTCTGCGTCAGATAGTGCGGCACGTGCACGGTGAACCCGACCACCTCGTGACCATGCTGGGCCATCCGGTACTCGAGCAGATTGGACGCGCTGCCCGGGACCTGGATCTCGGCGATCCACGGCTGGAAGTCGGCGATCAGCTCTCCGTTGTTGGAATGCGCGGTCAGCGTGATCGGGCGGGTGTGCGGGACCGCCATGGGGACGGTGCCCAGTCCGATGGTCCGCCGCACACCCAACCGTTCGGCGAGCAGGCGCACCGCGGTGATGAAACGCTCCCATTTCAGGTCCGGCTCCATGCCGGCCAGCAACAGGAACGGCGTCCCGACGCTGTCGCGCAACGCGTACAGGCTCAGCTCCGGATCGTCGTAGCTGGTGAAGTGATCCGTCTTGAACGTCATCAGCGGGCGCCGCGAGCGGTAATCCAGCAGTTCGTCGATCGCGAACGAGGCGACCAGCTCGGTGTCGAGGGCCGCCCTGAGGTGGTTGGACGCCAGCCGTATCGCATGACCGGCGTCGGAGAAGCCCTCCAGCGCGTGCACCAGCACCGGTCCCTGGCCGTCGGACGTCAGCAACTGCGGCGCCGGGAACTCGAGCTCGTACATGCCCGCCTGTTCGGGTTGGTAGTACTCGTCGTCCGGGTCGTGGCGGTGAGCCATCGATGTTGCCTCCTTCCGGGAGCTGCTTGAGGGGTGCCCCCTGTAGTCTCCCCCAAATCGGGGGAACCCAACAATTGAACAGGGAACCCATGTGCGCCCGTATGTTCGAAACGCCAAAACGCGTCGGCGAAATTCCCGAGGCGTTGCGCGCGACCGAGCGGACCTGGCCGGCAAACCGCGGGGCGCACCAACTCCCGGTGGGAAATGCTCGCGCGGCGCCGGTCGGGCATGATGGGAGCCAATGCGAAGCGCGCTGAGAATGCTTTGTCCGGTGGTCGGCCTGGCGACGCTGTTGACGGCCTGCGGCCGGCCCGCCGACCACGCCGCGGCCCCCAGGGTGCCGACACAGGCGGCCAGCAAGCCCGTGGAACGGCTCAGCAAGCCCCAAAACGCGGCGCTCGCCGCGCCCGTCGACCCGGACATGCGGGTCGGGCCGATCTTCCTCGACGGGGGCACGCTGCACGTGTGCACGGGGTCGGTGGTGCATTCGGCGAGCGGGAACCTGGTGATGACCGCGGCGCACTGCCTGGCCGGCGGCTCGCAGATCAGCTTCGCTCCCGGTTTCGCCGGGGATGCCGCGCCCACCGACCTGTGGACGGCCGATGCCGTCTATCTCGACCCGCGCTGGACCGCCGCCAAGGACCCGCGCGCCGACTACGCGGTCATCCGGGTCAGCGGTCCGGCCGCTGAGTCGGTGGAGTCGCACGTCGGCTTGGCGCTGACCCTGGGCCAGGCACCGTCTCCCGGCAGTCACGTCACGGTGCTGGGGTATCCCTCGGGGGTCGGCGGTTCCCCCGTGGCCTGTCAGGCCAGCGCCGAGATCAATGAGAACGGTTACCCCTCGGTGGTGTGCGAAGGCCTGGTCGACGGCACCAGCGGCGGACCGTGGGTGAGCGGCACGACGATCACCGGTCTCACGGGCGGTTTCGAACGGGGCGGGTGCGCCGAGAATGTTTCGTATTCCGCGCCGTTCGATCAGCATGTCGCCCAGCTGCTGGCCCGGGCCGAAGCGGGTGGCCCCGGCGACACCGTCCCGAACGGCCTGGACGACTCCTGCTAGCGGGACGGGCGGATCAGCGGCGGAACTGGTTTAGCGCCCGCACCTTGTTCATCACGTCGAGCGCGGCGACCTTGTAGGCCTCGGAGAACGTCGGGTAGTTGAACACCGTGTCCACCAGATACTCCACGGTGCCGCCGCAGCCCATCACGGCCTGCCCGATGTGCACCATCTCGGTGGCGCTGGTGCCGAAGATGTGCACGCCGAGCAGCTTGAGGTCCTCGGTGGCAACCAGGAGTTTGAGCATGCCGTAGGAGTCACCGGCGATCTGCCCGCGCGCCAGCTCGCGGTAGCGGGCGACCCCGACCTCGTAGGGGACCGCGTTCTTGGTCAGTTCCACCTCGGTGGCGCCCACGTAGGAGATCTCGGGGATCGAATAGATGCCGATCGGCTGTAGTGCGGTGATGCCCTCCACCGGTTCCCCGAATGCGTAATAGGCGGCCAGCCGTCCCTGCTCCATCGACGTTGACGCCAGGGCGGGGAAGCCGATGACGTCGCCGACGGCGTAGATGTGCGGGACCTTGGTCTGGAACGTCTCGTCGACGAAGATCCGCCCGCGGTTGTCGGCCTCGAGCTCGGCGTTGTGCAGGTCCAGGTGGTCGGTCTGGCCCTGACGGCCGGCGGAGTACATGACGGTCTCGGCCGGGATCTGCTTGCCGCTGGCCAGCGTGGTCATCGTTCCCGTCGAGCCGACGTCGACCGCGGTCACCTCCTCGCCGAACCGGAAGGTCACCGCCAGGTCGCGCAGGTGGAACTTCAGCGCCTCGACGACCTCGGGGTCGCAGAAGTCGAGCATGTCGTCCCGCTTCTCCACGACGGTGACCTTGGTGCCCAGGGCGGCGAACATCGAGGCGTACTCGATGCCGATCACCCCGGCGCCGACCACGACCATCGAGGCCGGCAGCGACTTGAGGTCGAGGATCCCGTCGGAGTCGAGCACCTTCTCTTCGTCGAACTCGACCCCGGAGGGCCGGGCCGGCCGGGTGCCGGTGGCGATGACGACGTAATCGCCGGTGATGATGGTGCTTTCGCCGCGAGCGTGGTCTTCGACGCGGATGGTGTGCGGATCGACGAACCGGCCATGACCCGTGAGCAGGTCGATGCGGTTGCGCATCAGCTGGTTTCGCACCACGTCGGTTTCCTTGCCGACCACGTGCTGGGTCCGGGCCAGCAGGTCGGCGGGGGTGATGCGGTCCTTCACGCGGTAGCTCGCCCCGTAGAGCTCGCGCTGGTTCATGCCGGTGAAGTAGAGCACGGCCTCGCGCAACGTCTTCGACGGGATCGTGCCGGTATGGACGCATACCCCGCCGAGCATGCGGCCCCGCTCCACCACCGCGACCGACTTGCCCAGCTTGGCCGAGGCGATTGCGGCCTTCTGCCCGCCCGGCCCCGACCCGATGACCACCATGTCGTATTCGCGCGTCGACGCCATGGGCTAGACAGTAGCGAGCGACCTCATACCGCCTTGTCGGCATGACCTTTCTGGGCATACGAGCCGGTCGCTCCCACTTAGAAGATCACGTTCCCGACTCTCTCCACCCAAGGTGCCGGTCCGATGAAACCGGCTGTAAGCCACGCAAAGTGGCGGGTCGGAGCTTTGGCGATCCGAAGGAGCCACTGCAGGCGTCACGCCCGCGCACTTAACCCCACAACGAAAAGTTGGCCTGCCCGTGAACTTCGCCCTGACCAAGCGAAGCTAGAACAGCGCCACTCACAGTGCTGGGTTCATGCACAGCAGGAACGCTGCGCCGGTTCCGGTGAGCACCGGCTGACGGTGCCGCCCGTCAGCGTTGGGACTCATGACGACGGATCACGCGGACTTCGAACTGAATCGCCCCGGGGCATTGATCGCGGCACTACCGGCCGTTCTCGGCTTCGTCCCGGAGAATTCACTGGTGCTGGTGGCACTCGACGGCGGCGAGCTGGGGTCGGTGCTGCGGGTCGACCTCTCCGAGAAGCTCATCGACCGGATCGCCCACCTGGCCGAGGTTGCGGCCTCGGCCGAACCCGAGGCCGCGGTTGCGGTCGTCGTCGACGAGGCCGGCGCCCGTTGCCCCGGCTGCAATGATGAGTACCGGCAGCTGTGCGCGGCGCTCACAGATGCGTTGTCCGAGCACAACATCGAACTGTGGGCCGCCCACGTCGTGGATCGGGTGGCCGCGGGTGGACGCTGGCATTGCGTCGACGGCTGCGGCGCGGTCGGTGTGGTCGACGATCCCTCGGCGTCACCGCTGGCCGCGGCGGCCGTGCTGGACGGACGGCGGCTCTACCCGCGGCGTGCCGACCTGCAGGCGGTAATCGCCATCGAAAACCCGCGACGCACCGGCGAGTTGACCGAACTGCTCAGCCGGGAGGCCGCCGCCCGGGACGTGGCACACCGGGGCGATCCGACCGGCTGCAGCCGCCGCGACGTGGAACGCGCGCTGGCCGCCGCCGCCCGGGTCGCCGAGGGCCTTCCGCTGCCCGAGGCCGAGCTGGCCCGGCTGGGCTGCGCGCTGAGCGACGTGCAGGTCCGCGACGCGCTGTACGCGCTGGCGGTCGGCGAGAGGGCCGGGGAGGCGGAGTCGCTGTGGGCGCAGCTGGCCCGGACGTTGCCACAGCCCTGGCGCGTGGAAGCGCTCGTGTTGCTGGCGTTCAGCGCCTATGCCCGCGGTGACGGGCCGCTCGCGGGGGTGTCGCTGGAGGCGGCGTTGTGTTGCGATCCCGAGCACCGGATGGCGGGGATGCTGGACACGGCGCTGCAGTCCGGGGTGCGGCCCGAGAACATCCGGGAACTCGCCCTCACGGGCTACCGCCTGGCCAAGCGCCTCGGTGTTCGGCTACCGCCGCGGCAGGCGTTCGGCCGGCGTGCCGGGTAGGCCGGTCAGACCTTCTCGACCTTGACCGCGTGCGCCATCTCGTGCGGCAGGGTGACGTTCTCGTGACCGGGTATCAGGATGGTCACCCCCGCCGGCCCGGTCTCGACGGTCACCCGGGCGTTGGGCACGACGCCGGCGTCCTTCAGCCGGCTGATCAGGTCGATGTCGCCTTGCACATGCTCGGTGAGCTGCCGCACGACGACAGCCACCGGCGATCCGCCGGGCAGTTCGGTCAACCGGACCAGGTTGGCCTCCTCGGCGCCGGAGTCCGGGCCAACGCCCAGGTCCAAAAGACCCGGGATCGGGTTACCGAACGGGGAGGTGGTCGGGTGGTTGAGCACCTTCACCAGCCGGCGTTCGACGTCCTCGCTCATGACGTGCTCCCACCGGCACGCCTCGGCGTGCACTTCCTCCCAGGGCAACCCGATGACGTCGACGAGCAGTCGCTCGGCCAGGCGGTGCTTGCGCATCACGGAAACGGCCAGGGCGCGGCCCTTGTCGGTGAGCTCGAGGTGCCGGTCGCCGGCGACTTGGAGTAGGCCGTCTCGTTCCATTCGGGATACCGTCTGGCTGACGGTCGGTCCGCTCTGATCGAGGCGTTCGGCGATCCTGGCGCGCAGCGGCGTGACGCCCTCTTCTTCGAGGTCATAGATGGTCCGCAGGTACATCTCGGTGGTATCAACCAGGTCGTTCATTCAGCACCCTCCAATGACGCCGAGTCTACTGGGCCAGCTGCGCGAATGGATGCAACGCTTCCACGGCGCGAAGTATGCCCGCCGCGGAGGCGGCGGGCATACTTCCCTGCTATCTGGCTGTGGCCGGCGTCCGTGCCGGCGGCGTCAGCTCGCGTACGACCGGAGGCGGTCGGCACGCTCGCCGTTGCGCAGCTTGGACATCACGTCGCGCTCGATCTGGCGGACCCGCTCGCGGGACAGGCCGAACAGCTTGCCGATCTGGTCCAACGTGCGCGGCTGCCCGTCGTCCAGGCCGAAGCGCAGCCGGATGACCTGATGCTCGCGCTCGTCGAGAGTGGCCAGGACGCTGCGGATGTCGGTGTGCAGCAGTTCGGCGATCACCGCGTTCTCGGCGGACATCGCTTCGGCGTCCTCGATGAAGTCGCCCAGCGGTGCCTCTTCTTCGGAGCCTACCGGCATGTCCAGGCTCACCGGGTCGCGGCTGTGTTCGAGCAGGTCGTTGATCTTCTCGATCGGGATGCCCGATTCGGCGGCGAGCTCCTCGTCGCTGGCTTCGCGTCCCAGGTTCTGGTGCATCTCGCGCTTGATCCGCGCCAGCTTGTTGACCTGCTCGACCAGGTGCACGGGCAGCCGGATGGTGCGACTCTGGTCGGCCATGCCGCGGGTGATGGCCTGGCGGATCCACCACGTCGCATACGTCGAGAACTTGAATCCCTTTGTGTAGTCGAACTTCTCCATCGCGCGGATCAGGCCCAGGTTGCCCTCCTGGATCAGGTCGAGCAGCGGCATGCCCCGGCCGGTATAGCGTTTGGCCAGCGACACCACCAGACGCAGGTTCGCTTCCAGCAGGTGGCGCCGCGCTGCCTCGCCATCGCGCACGACGGCCGCCAGGTCGCGCTTGCGGTTCTCGCCGAGGCGCTTACGGGTTGCCAGCAGATGCTCGGCATAGAGGCCGGCCTCGATGCGCTTGGCCAGTTCGACTTCGTCCGCCGCGTTGAGCAGCGCCGTCTTGCCGATGCCGTTCAGATACACGCGCACCAAGTCCGCTGCGGGGCTTTGAGCATCCAGATCGCCTTCGATCCTGCTGGGGGTGGCGTTCGCCATAGCGACCTCCTGATCGGCTTGTGCTGTCGTATGGGTTAACGACAGGTACGGCCTGAGAGTTCCCGGCGGTCTGTGATCTCACACGCTATGACGTGCAGAAATGTACTGGCGAGCTGAGAAAGTCCTGAGAAGTGCGGGGGTCGCGGCCAGCACGCTAACCGTGGTGGTGTCCGCCGCGCGAACCGGGGTGTGGCTGGGGGTCGCGGCGGGGCTCGAGAGCCGGACGCTCCGCCGTCGGGAACAGGGGAGTACGGGGCGGGGCGGGGTCGAACCGCCGGGGCTCGTTGCGGCGCCGCGGCGGGCGGTCGTTGGCGATCAGCACGGCCATCCACGGCAGCGGCAGCGACGCGGCCACGATCGCTAGGGAGATCAGCCCGTTGTGCCAGGCGCCGTAGGCGACGGCGGCCAGGATGAGCGCCGGTATCCGGAAAGCCATCAGCGTCAGGTACTTACGCACCCGCGCGCGGTGCTGTTCGTCGTAGGAGGGCGCGGCGGCGGTGATGAGTACGGGACGGCCCTCGTCGTCGAACCTTTCATCGGGTCCCGGATCGGAGCCGCGCTTCATCCCTCCACTGTTCCACATGTCGCCGATTCCGGCTCGGCCGGTTTCGGACCTTGCGCAGCGGTGCACAATGTCGGGTATGGAGACGCAGACGATCGAACGCACCGAGACCGACGAACGCGTCGACGACGGGACCGGCAGCGATACCCCTCGGTACTTCCACTACGTCAAGAAGGACAAGATCGCCGAGAGCGCGGTGATGGGCAGCCACGTCGTCGCGTTGTGCGGTGAGGTCTTTCCGGTCACGCGCGCGGCCAAGCCGGGTTCGCCGGTCTGCCCGGACTGCAAGAAGATCTACGAGACGCTCAAGAAGGGCTGATCAGACCGGCGGCTCGGCCGTCGCGACGTCGCGCTTCTGCGCCGGCGAATCCCCGGTTTCCGTCAGCGCGCGCACGCGCGAGACCAACCAGTGGCGCAACCGGTGGGCATGCGTCTTGGGAGCGGGGAACTCCTCCTGGACGGCGGCGTTGAGTTCGGCGCCCAGCATGATCGCGAAACCGCCGAAAAAGGCGAACAGCAGAAACGCGATGGGTGTAGACAGCGCGCCGTAGGTGTAGCCGGTACGGGTGATCCAGCTCAGGTAGATCCGCAGACCCAGCGTGGCGACGACGAACACCGCCGTCGCCAGCACCGCCCCCAGGATCAGCCGGTGCGACGGCAGCGGCACCGGCAGCGCCACCCGGTACAGGATCATGATCCCGACCATCAGCCCGAGCGCCAGCGCCGGGTAGTAGCCGTAGCGCAGCGCGTTGGCCAGGGTGACCGGGATGTGTTCTCCGATCTTGCGCGGGCCCACCACCAGCAACGGTGCCGTCGACACGACGACCACGAGCATCACCACGTACAGGAACAAGGCGAAGAGCCGCTGCCGCACCGGGTGGCGCAACGGTGTCTGGCCGTGCGCTTCGACCACGGAGTCGACGAACGCCGAGATCGCCGAGGAGCCCGCCCACAGCGAGATCACGAAGCCCAGCGACACCACCTCGCCCCGCGCGCCGTTGGTGATGTCGCGCATGGTGGGTTCGATGATCTCGTTGACGACGCTGCGGGAGAACACCGTGTGGGCCGTCGTGATCACCTGGCGTTCGATGCTGGGCAGCATGTCCGGCCCGAACAGCGGCGCCACGTAGGCCAGGCTGCCCAGCATGCCCAGCAGTAGCGGGGGCAGGGACAGCGCCGACCAGAAGCCGGCCTGCGCGGACTCGGAAAAGATCGAATCGTCCCAACTCTTCGCAAGAGTTCGAAGACAGATTCGCCAGACGGGGTGGCGGGACGGTTTCGCGACCTGATCGCTCATACGAGTCCAGCATTACCGAAAACTGCGCCCGCGGCCCACATTGGCCACGGGTGAGTTGGTGTTGGCTAGCTCTCGCTGAACTCCAGCACGGCGGCCAGCTCGACCAGCTTGGCTTCGTGCTCGTTGGCGTGGTGCTGGCAGAAGAGAAGCTCGGCGCCGGAGGGCAGCGTGGCCCGAACGCGGGCCGCAGCGCCGCAGCGGTCGCAGCGGTCAGCTCTGGTCAAGGGACTGGTCAGAGTTGCGTTCATGGCTTCTCCGTTCTGGCGTTTACTCACTGTCTCAGACGTATGGGGTTTTCGCGTTGTTCCCCGATCGTTATCGGGTGTGTCGTTTCTCACGCGCTCCTCACGCCTTCCAGGAAGGCTCTTTAAGGTGTCCTTCCGTGACCTTCGCTCCTGACGTACTGGTGCACTTGTGCGGTGCCGACGAGTGGTCGCGGGCTCGCGAGGAGGGCGCGATCCGGCCGGAACCGTCCGGCTCTGACGTCGGGTCCGGGTTCATCCACCTGTCGACGCCGCAGCAGGTGCATCTGCCGGCAAACCGCCTCTACCGCGGCCGTGCGGACCTGGTGATGCTGCACATCAATCCTGGGCTGCTGGATTCGCCTGTTCGTTGGGAGCCCGGTGTGGCAACGGATCCGACGTCCATGGTGTTCCCGCATTTGTACGGTCCGTTGCCGGTGAGCGCTGTTATCTGGGTCACGGCTTACCGGCCGGGGCCCGACGGTTCGTTCCCGCCGGTCGCCGAGGCGCCGGAGTCCGTGTAGCTGCGCGCCCGGTTCTCTAGTCGAGATAGTCGCGCAACACCTGGGAGCGGCTGGGGTGGCGCAGCTTCGACATCGTCTTGGACTCGATCTGGCGGATGCGCTCGCGGGTGACCCCGTAAACCTGGCCGATCTCGTCGAGGGTGCGGGGCTGGCCGTCGGTGAGACCGAAGCGCAGGCGTACCACGCCGGCCTCGCGTTCCGACAGCGTCTCCAGCACGGACTGCAGCTGATCCTGCAGCAACGTGAACGACACCGCGTCGACGGCCACCACGGCCTCGCTGTCCTCGATGAAGTCGCCCAGCTGGCTGTCGCCCTCGTCGCCGATGGTCTGGTCCAGCGAGATCGGCTCGCGGGCGTACTGCTGGATCTCGAGCACCTTTTCGGGGGTGATGTCCATTTCTTTGGCGAGCTCTTCGGGCGTTGGCTCGCGGCCCAGGTCCTGCAGCAGCTCGCGCTGGATGCGGCCCAGCTTGTTGATCACCTCGACCATGTGCACCGGGATGCGGATGGTGCGGGCCTGGTCGGCCATGGCACGGGTGATGGCCTGACGGATCCACCACGTCGCATAGGTGGAGAACTTGTAGCCCTTGGTGTAATCGAACTTCTCGACCGCACGGATCAGGCCCAGGTTGCCCTCCTGGATGAGGTCGAGGAACGCCATGCCGCGGCCGGTGTAGCGCTTGGCCAGTGAGACGACCAGCCGCAGGTTGGCTTCCAGCAGGTGGTTCTTCGCGCGGTCGCCGTCGCGGCAGATCCACATCATGTCGCGGCGCTGGGCCGCGGGCAGTTTGTCGCCGCGGTCGGCCATCTCGGTCATCAGCTGCGTGGCGTACAGGCCGGCCTCGATTCGCTTCGCCAGCTCCACCTCCTCCTCGGCGTTGAGCAGCGCCACCTTGCCGATTTGCTTGAGGTAGGCGCGGACCGAGTCGGCGGAGGCGGTGAGTTCGGCGTCCTTACGGGCCTGGCGCAGCGCCTCGGATTCGTCTTCGTCCCACACGAAATCGCCGGACGCTTTGTCCTTCTCGGTGGGCTCGGCGATCTCCTCGTCGTCTTCGGCGGGAGCCGCAGTGGCCGCGGCGGGGGCGGCGGCGACGTCATCCTCGCCGTCCTCGGAGTCGCCCGCGTCGAGGTCGGCTTCCGGCGCCGCGTCGTCGTCGAGGTCGTCGAGACCGAGGTCGGCGATGTCGATCTCGTCGCCCGGCTCGCCGTCGAGGTCCGGCTCGGTGTCCAGCTCCTCGCCGGTGTCGAGGGCATCGGGGTCGGCCGCGGATTCCCGTGCGGCCGCTTTGGTGCCGCGCGCCGGCGCCTTCGCGGCGGCGCCCTTTGCGGTGGTGCGGGTTTTCTTCTCGTCGCCAGCCGCCGCGTCGGTCTCGTGCCCCGCCGCGGACTTGGCGCTGCGGGGCACGGCCTTGGCTGCCCGCTTCGCGGGCGCGGTGCCGTTGGCGGACTTTGCCGCCGGTCGCTTTGCGGGGGACGCTGGTGACTTCGTGGCGTTGCGCTTCACCGGTTCATCGGTGCTGGGTTTGGTCGCTGCCACTTACACCCCTTCGTTCGGATTCACTCCCGGCGCTTTGGGCATACTGAACCGAAAGTGTCTGCTATGTCGAATGTCGGCGTTGGATATCAGCGTGGCGATACGCACGCTAATGACTTTGGGCTGCCGCCGTGAACCATTGTAACGATACCGGGCGCTCGCACCGTCCGACCGGGCAAAATTCAGTGCGCCACGTCGACGGTGGCGGCCATGGCCGCACCCACGATGCCGGCGGTGTTCTGCAGCGCCGCGGCCACCACCGGGGTCCGGTTCTCGAGCAGCGGAATCCACTTGTCGGCCTTGCGGCTGATGCCGCCACCCGTGATGAACAAGTCCGGCCAGATGGCGTTCTCGATGGCCACCAGGACACGGGTGACCTGCTTCGCCCACTTCTCGTAGCTCCAGGCGTGCTTCTCCTTCACCGATGACGCCGCCCGCTGCTCGGCCTCTTTGCCGCCGACCTCGAGGTGACCGAACTCGGTGTTGGGAATCAACGCGCCGTTGTGGATGAGCGCGGAGCCGATCCCGGTGCCGAACGTCAGCAGCACCACCAGCCCGGCCCTGCCTTTGCCCGCTCCGTAGTGCTCCTCGGCGAGTCCGGCTGCGTCGGCGTCGTTGAGGATGGTCACGTCCTGGCCGTTCAGTTCGGCGCTGATAACGTCGCGGGCGTGGGTGCCGATCCACGACTTGTCGACGTTGGCCGCCGTCTGGACGACGCCGTGGGCGACCACACCCGGATAGGTGACCCCGAGCGGACCCGTCCACCCGAATCCGTTGACCACCTCGGCGATGGCCTTGGCGACTGCCGGCGGCGTTGCCGGTTGCGGGGTCGGCACCTTGATCCGGTCGCCGATCAACAGACCGGTGTCCATGTCGACGATGCCACCTTTGATGCCGCTGCCGCCGACGTCGATGCCGAATCCACGACGCTGGCCCAGACCGGCGACCGTCTCGGGGCCAGGCGTGTCGGTGGTCGGTTCGGTGCTGGTCATCGCGTCTCCTCGGCGGGGGGAGAGAGGACGGGGGAGAGAGGTTGTCCGGCTCACCTTAGCTTGGCGACTACGCGGGCCGCCGTTTCTGCGTGGCCGCGGCGATTGTGATGCGATGGAGCGGTGACCGGAACCGACGACGACCTTGCCCTGCTGCGTTCGGTGGCCGAGGCGCTGGCCACCGAGGCGGCCGAATTCGTGCGGCGCCGCCGCGCCGAGGTGTTCGGCCCGCATGCGGGCGCCCCGGGCGCCCCAGGCGATGGGGCGGTGCGCTCCAAGAGCACTCCGACCGATCCCGTCACCGTCGTGGACACCGAAACCGAACGGCTGCTGCGAGACCGGTTGGCGCGGCTACGGCCGGGTGATCCCATCCTCGGGGAGGAGGGCGGTGGCCCCGCCGAGGTGACCGCCGCGCACGGCGGGGCGGTCACCTGGGTGCTCGACCCCATCGACGGCACGGTGAATTTCGTGTACGGCATCCCCGCCTACGCCGTGTCGGTCGGCGCCCAGATCGACGGCGTGTCGGTGGCCGGGGCGGTCGCCGACGTCGTCGCCGGCCGGGTGTATTCGGCGGCGACCGGCCTCGGCGCGCAAGTCACCGACGGCCACGAGACGCGTTCGTTGCGGTGCGCGGCGGTCGAAGATCTTTCGATGGCGTTGTTGGGCACCGGTTTCGGCTACTCCGCGCCCCGCCGCGCAGCCCAGGCTGAGCTGCTGGCCAGGATGTTGCCGATGGTGCGCGACGTGCGCCGCATCGGTTCGGCGGCGCTGGACCTGTGCATGGTCGCCGCGGGCCGGCTGGATGCCTATTACGAGCACGGGCTGCAGGTGTGGGACTGCGCCGCCGGCGGGTTGATCGCGGCGGAGGCGGGCGCCCGGGTGGTGCTGCCGCCCCGCGACGTCGACGGGGCGGGGCTGGTGATGGCCGCGGCGCCGGGCATCGCCGACGAGTTGGCCGCGGCCCTGGAGCGGTTCAACGGCCTGGACCCGATCCTGGACTGAGCAGAGCTCTCAGCAGCTGCTGGCGTGAATCTTCTGCAGGAGCATGGGATCCGGCGGTTCGGTGGCGCCGGGGCGCAGGCTGGCCAGCACGGCGTCGATGTCGTCGGTGTGCGCCAGCGTGCCGAAGTCGGTGCCCACCGCGAAGTCGACGGAGTCGTCGGCGCGGTTGTCGTTGAACAGTTCCGTGCACGGCGCCACCAGCCACACCGCCGCCGCGGTGGCCTGTCCGGCCGTCCCGAAGCGGATCTGGCCCTGGCAGTTGAGCCGCGTGCCGGCGTAGATCGGGTCGTTGGCGGCCGTCGGCTGCGCGAAACCGAGGTCTTTCATCGCGCCGGCGACGTCGGCGGCCTGGCCGCCGCGGCCGCTGGCGTTGAGCACCCGCACCTTGGTGTCGGCGAGTCTGGCGGGGGACACGTCGATCATCGCCGTGCGCGACACCTGCTCGCCGAGCTGCGGGCGGGCCGATCCCGGGGGTTGGGGCGGCGGATTGCACGCCTCGGCCTCGCGAACCGTCGCGGGCCGAGTCAGCGCCACGGTCCAGACCACGCCGGTCGCCACGATCAGCAACACCAGCACCACGATGGCCGGGCGAGGGTTGCGGCGCCGAAATGGCCGACCGTGCTTGTCGAACGCTGTACCCTGTGTGATTTGTGCGACCACAGGTGCACTCTAGTCGCACACCGTTCACACTGTTTTGACGCCGAACGCAAGGCTTATCTTGCGGTGTGATGCAAATCACACATTAACGGGTCGAGATACGGGCACGAATCGTTTGGTGGATGCGTTCGACGCTGATACAAAGCGTTGCTTGAAGTTATTTAGGGCTTGCGAGGGGAACAGGGCAGGTAACAGATATGCCGACCGATTACGACGCTCCACGGCGCACCGAGACGGACGACGTCTCGGAAGACTCGCTGGAGGAGCTCAAAGCACGGCGGAACGAGGCGGCCTCGGCGGTGGTCGATGTCGACGAATCCGAGACGGCCGAGTCTTTCGAGCTGCCCGGCGCCGACCTGTCCGGCGAGGAGCTTTCGGTACGTGTCATTCCGAAGCAGGCGGATGAGTTCACCTGTTCGAGTTGCTTCCTGGTGCAACACCGCAGCCGGCTGGCCAGCGAGAAGAACGGCGTGATGATCTGTACCGACTGCGCGGCCTGAGAGCTGCACTCAGCTTGTCAGGGCCGACAGCACCCGCCCGGGGTGACGGCAGCTCACCAGCCAGTAGGGCGTGGGGTCGTCCGGGTCGTCGAGGACGACCAGGGCCATCGGGCCTATCCACGCCCGGTGCAGCACGTAGGCGGCGGGATCGAGCTGGCGGCCCAGGGCCGCGGACTTGGCCGAGCGCGGGATCACCGCGGACCGCGTTATCGCCGTGGCGGGCAGATGCGCCCGGCCCGCCCACAGCTCGACGCCGTCGGGCCCGGCGGTGACCTGGATCTCGATGCGGCCCAGCCACAGCAGCGTTCCCCCGGCGACCGTGAACAAGATCACGAACGGCACCCAGGCAGGCAGAGCCGCGCCCGCACCCATGTTGACCTCGAAGGCGATCAGCCCCGCCAGCGCCAAGCCGAGCGGCCACCACCACCACGGCACCCACAGCCGCTCGCGGTATCGCACGCTGTGGGGCGCGACGCGCGTTCCAGACACGCGGTCAAGGGTAATCTGTGCCCCCGTGTCGACCCCTCTGGCGATCGTTCGCCTCGACCCCGAGCTTCCGGTGCCCGCGCGCGCTCACAGCGGCGACGCCGGAGTGGACCTCTACAGCGCCGAAGACGTGACGCTCGATCCGGGGCACCGTGCGCTGGTGCGGACGGGGGTCGCGGTCGCGATCCCGTTCGGGATGGTCGGGCTGGTCCACCCCCGCTCGGGTTTGGCGGCGCGGGTGGGACTTTCTATCGTCAACAGCCCGGGCACCATCGACGCCGGCTACCGCGGTGAGATCAAGGTCTCGCTGATCAACCTCGACCCGGCCGAGCCCATCGTGGTGCATCGCGGCGACCGCATCGCCCAGCTGCTGGTGCAGCGGGTGGAATTGTTGGAGCTGGTCGAGGTCGCGTCGTTCGACGAGGCCGGGCTGGCCGAGACGTCCCGTGGCGACGGCGGCCACGGTTCCTCCGGAGGACACGCGAGTTTGTGACCGCCGGCGGGAATGCTGAGGGAAGCGATGCAGACGGATGCGATGAGGAGGAGCGGCGCTGATGGTGGCATTCGGCAGGCGCTCAGGTAAACGCGGTGGGGACGAGGCCCCCCAGGCCGCCGGCGGGCCGGGCGGCGGACCCACGGAAACGGACCGACCCGTCGAGGAGCCGGTCGAGGCGGAGGCTGCCGGCGCTCAGGCCGCCGACGAGCCGGGCGCTCTCGAAGGCCCGTTCGACATCGACGACTTTGACGACCCGTCCGTCGCGCAGGTGGCCCGGCTCGACCTGGGTTCGGTGCTCATCCCGATGCCCGACGGCGGCCAGTTGCAGGTCGAGCTGACCGAGACCGGCGTCCCCAGCGCCGTGTGGGTCGTCACACCCAATGGCCGTTTCACCATCGCCGCCTACGCGGCGCCCAAGACGGGCGGTCTGTGGCGGGAGGTGGCCGCCGAGCTCGCGGAGTCGCTGCGCAACGACTCGGCCACGGTCAGCATCCAGGACGGCCCGTGGGGCCGGGAAGTGGTCGGCAGCGCCGCCGGGGTGGTGCGGTTCATCGGGGTCGACGGTTATCGCTGGATGATTCGTTGCGTGGTCAATGGCACGCACGAGACGATCGAGGCGCTGGACCGGGAGGCGCGTGCGGCGTTGGCGGACACGGTGGTTCGCCGCGGCGAGACGCCCCTGCCGGTGCGCACGCCGCTGGCGGTGCAGCTGCCCGAAGCGATGGTGGCGCAGCTGCGGGAGGCCGCCGCCGCGCAGCAGGCCCAGCAGGCCGGCGACGCGCAACCGGCGCCGGACGGGCCCGCGGAACGCCGCAGCGCCCAGGGATCGGCCATGCAGCAGCTGCGGTCGACGACCGGCGGCTGACCCGGACCCCGGGGCTCACAGGTCGGCCAGCGCCCCCAGGCACGCCGCGCCGAGTTCGGCGGTGTCCGCGCCGAACTGTTGCAGCGTCACCGTGCGCAGGGCTGCACGCGGCGCGGCGGCGACCCATTCCACCGCGACCTGCAGCGGATGCACGGTGTCGTCGACGGCGCCGACCACGGCCAGCGGCGCGGCCAGCCGGCCCAGGTCGGCGTGGCCGGGGGCGACGTAGCCCGCCGCTGCGTCCATGGCGTCGGGCAGGTGTGGCCACTGCGCCCGCCACGACCGCGCCAGCTCGTCGCCGAGCCAGGGCGGGCTGGATGCCCGCATCTGGGTCGTCGTCGCCGCCAACCCGTCGCTGCGCAGCCGGGCCGCCGAGTACCGGGCCGCCAGGGCGGCGGGCGCCGACCCGGGCGCTCCGGCCCAGGCGGGCAGCGCGGCCAGCACTGCGACCGTGCGGTCCGGGTGCGCCAGCGCCCACGCGGTTGCCACCGCGGCGCCGATCGAGATGCCGCCGACACAGACCGGACCGACCCGCGCGGCATCGTCCAGGGCGGACAGATATCCGTCGATCAACCGCTCCGGGCGCGGCGCGGGGGCCACGAGCAGCGCGCCGGCCTGCTGCAACGGGCCGGAGAACGCCCGCCGGACGTAGTCGTCGTCGGAGCCGGTTCCGGGCAGCAGCACGGTGGTGACACCGCTCAGATCGACACCCACCTCTCCGATAGTGCCCGGCCCTGCCGTCCGCTCCAACACGAGGTTTGGCCCGGTTGGCGCGCGGGAACCAAGAGCTCTAAGGTGTCCGTTGGCATAACGGAAAGCGCCATCAGCATTGTCAGGAGTGGCCATGGGGGCGCAAGGGTATCTGCGCCGGCTCACCCGTCGGTTGACGGAGCACCCGGAGCAACGCGACTCCGAGGAGTTGTCCGACGAAGTGACGAGCACCGGCGCGCAGCGGGCGATCGATTGCGAGCGCGGCCAGGAGGTCACCATGGTCGGCACGCTGCGCAGCGTGGAGACCAACGGCAAGGGGTGCTCGGGCGGCGTTCGCGCCGAGTTGTTCGACGGCACCGACACCGTCACCCTCGTGTGGTTGGGTCAGCGCCGCATTCCCGGCATCGACTCGGGCCGCACGCTGCGGGTGCGCGGCCGGGTGGGCAAGCTCGAGAACGGCGCCAAGGCGATCTACAACCCGCACTACGAAATTCAGCGGTGACCGTCTCCGACGACGGGGGGGCCGCTCCGATCGGCCCGACGGACTGCGGTGGCATCGTCACCGGGCGCACCGGCGCCGAACGCCTGCTGGCGCAGCTGGGCGGGGTCAGCGGCGTCGTCTACTCGTCGCTGCCCGTGGTCACCTTCGTGTTCGCCTCCAACCTGTTCGGGCTGCTGGCCGCGGTCGGGTCCGCGCTGGGGGTGTCCGCGCTGGTGCTGCTGTGGCGGCTCGCCAGGCGGGAATCCATGCAGCCGGCGGTCTCCGGGTTCGGTGGCGTCGTCGTGTGTGCGCTGATCGCCTACGTCATGGGGGAGTCCAAGGGCTACTTCCTGCTGGGCATCTGGATGTCGTTGCTGTGGGCGATCGTTTTCTCGGTGTCGGTGCTGGTGCGCCGGCCGCTGGTCGGCTACCTGGCCAGCTGGGCTGGCGGGCGCGAGCACACCTGGCGCGGCGTGCCCCGCGCGGTGTACGCCTTCGACGTCGCGTCCCTGTGCTGGGTGCTGGTGTTCGGCGCCCGGTTCGTCGTGCAGCGACACCTCTACGAGGCCGACCAGACCGGTTGGCTGGGGGTCGCCCGCATCGCGATGGGCTGGCCGTTGACCGCGATGGCCGCGCTGGTCACCTATTCGGCCTACCGGTCGGCCCAGCGCGCGATCGCCGCGGTCAACGAGGCCGGCGCCCGCGGCGTGGACTAGCCGGCCGGCGCGAGCCTGTCACGATTTCTGTGTAAGTCAGAGGTGATTTGACTACGAGTTGTATTCTAGCACAATGGGATTCGCCCAGGGAATAGTCTGGCGAGTGTGTTGAGCGCCACAGTCCAGTTGTGCGTTCCAGTACCCGAATAGCCTCCTCTCTCGCTGGAGATGTTGCGCAGCCCGAGGTACAGCAACTTCATCGCGGCGTCCTTGTCCGTGAAATGACCACGGTTCTTGGTGATCTTGCGCAACTGGAAGTTGATCGACTCGATCGCATTGGTGGTGTAGACGATCTTGCGCAACTCCACCGGATAGTCCAGGAACGGAACGAATTCCCCCCAGGCGTTGTGCCACACGTCAATTGCACCCGGATATTGGGCGCCGAATTGCTGGTCGAACTCCTTGAGTGCGAGTTCGGCTCCATCGACGGTCGGCGCACTGTAGATCGCCCGCATCGCGGTGGCGACCTTCTTGCGGTCCTTATAAGACACGAAGCGCATCGCATTCCTAATGACGTGCACGACGCAGGTCTGCACCACGGTATCGGGATAGATCGAGCGGATCGCATCAGGCAGACCGGTCAGCCCGTCGCAGCAGGCGATGAGGATGTCGCGCACCCCGCGGTTGCGCAGGTCGATGACGACCTTCTGCCAGAACTTCGCCCCCTCGGAGTCCTGGATCCAGCAGCCCAAGGCGTGTTTGCGGCCCTCCAGATCCACGCCAATGGCCAAATAGGCGACCTTGGTGGTGATGACCCCGTTGTCGCCGATCCGCAGCCGCAGCCCATCGATGTAGAGGATCGGGTAGACCTCATCGAGCGGGCGGGCCTGCCAGGCCTTGATCTCATCGACCACCACCTCGGTGATATTGGAGATCAACTCCCGCGACACCGACGCCCCATAGACCTCCTGCAGGTGGGCTTCGATATCGCGGGTGGTCATTCCCCGTGAATACAGCGACAACACCACCGAATTGATGTTGTTGAGCCGGCGGGTCTTCTTCGGCACAATCGCCGGCTCAAACGAGCCGTTGCGATCACGCGGCGCATCGATCTGCACCGGGCCGTTGACGGTGGTCACCGTTTTCGGCGTGGTGCCGTTGCGCGAATTTCCCGATCCGCGTCCGGCCGGATCGCCGGCCTCATAGCCCAGATGGTGGGTTAGCTCCGCATTCAGCGCCCGCTCCAGCACGGCCTTAGTCAGCTGGTTCAGCAAACCGTCCGCGCCGTCGATCGGGGTCCCGGTCTTCACCGCATCCTTAATCAACGAGTCCAGCGTCTCTTCGGTGAACATCTCGGCCAGCCGCCGCGCCGCGGTCGTCTCCTCAGCCGGCATCTGCATGGTCTTGGTCACAAAACACTCCTTCTGTCCGCCCAACGGCGGTCCGATGATGGACCACCCCGGACTTACACAGATGGAATGACACGCCCGCCGGCGCCGCTTCCCCCGGCTCGGCCGGCGCAGTGCTCGGCAGCAGCAGTGCGCGCAGCTCCTCTTCGACCTCGGTAACCGCGACGAACAGCAACTCGTCGCCACCCTCCAGTGGTTCGTCGGCCTCCGGGACGATCACGCGCGGACCGCGCAGGATGGTGACCAGGGCGGCGTCCCGGGGCAGTTGCAGCTTGCGTACCGGCTTGCCGCCCCACGGCGTGTCGTCGGGCAGGGTGATCTCGACCAGGTTGGCCTGACCCCGGCGGAACTCCATGAGCCGCACCAGGTCGCCGACGGCGACGGCCTCCTCGATCAGCGACGCCAGCATGCGTGGCGTCGACACCGCGACATCCACCCCCCAGGCGTCGGTGAACAGCCATTCGTTGCGTGGATCGTTGACCCGCGCCACGACCCGCGGCACCGCGAACTCGGTCTTGGCCAGCAGGCTGAGCACGACGTTGGCCTTGTCGTCGCCGGTCGCGGCGACGACCACGTCGAAGTCCTCGAGGTGCACCGATTCCAGCAGGCTCAGTTCGCAGGCGTCGCCGAGGCGCCAGTGCGCGGCCGGGATGGCGTCCACGTCGACGTGGTCGGGGTTGCGCTCGATCAGGGTCACCTCGTGGTCGTTCCCGACCAGTTCCCGCGTGACCGAACGACCGACCGCTCCGGCCCCGGCGACAGCTACCCTCATCTGGCCCACTCTCCCCCGCAAGCGGGTGGTACCCCCACAGCCCCGCCGGTCGGCTCTTTCCGCTTCACCGGCCCGGTCCCGACTCGAGATCCTCGCTCGGCGGCAGCGCCCCGATGGCCACCGCCTCGGCGGCACGACCGGAGATCGCGGCGACATAGACCTGATCCCCGGCCTGGATGACCGTTTTCGGCTCCGGCAACACCCCCGCCCCGAACCGGATCAGGAACGCGACGCGGGCGCCGGTGGCCTGCTCGAGATCGGTGATCCGATGGCCCATCCACTCCTCGTGCAGGACGACCTCGGTGACGACGACCGTGCCGGTCGGGTCGCGCCACTTGGCGGTCTCGGTGTCGCGCAGCAGCGCGTTGAGCAGCCGATCGGTGGTCCAGGGCACGGTGGCGATCGTGGGTATCCCGAGGCGCTCGTAGACCTCGGCGCGCTTGGCATCGTAGATGCGGGCGACGACGCGCTGGACGCCGAACGTCTCGCGCGCCAGCCGCGCCGAGATGATGTTGGAGTTGTCGCCGGAGGACACCGCGGCGAACGCCTCCGCCTCCTCGATGCCCGCCCGCAGCAGCACATCGCGGTCGAAACCCTGGCCCAGCACCCGCTCGCCGGCGAACTCCGGGCTGAGCCGGTTGAATGCAGTGCTGTCGCGGTCGATGACCGCGACTTCGTGGCCGATCCGGGATAGCCCGTCGGCGACCGACGAACCCACCCGGCCGCACCCCATCACTACCACCCGCACTTGGAGTCCTCCCGGCTGGTCCCGCTGGTGTTCATCTGTCGGCAACCTCGTGTGGCCAGCCGATTTCGGTCCAGAACATTCTCGCCTGGAGAACGCTACCGGCAAGCCGGGGTGGGCTTACTCTTGGCTCTCGTGTCCAAACTTTCCACCGCCGCTCGCCGGTTGCTGATCGGGCGACCATTCCGCAGCGACAGGCTGACGCACACGCTGCTGCCCAAGCGCATCGCCCTGCCGGTGTTCGCCTCCGACGCCCTGTCCTCGGTGGCTTATGCGCCCGAGGAGATCTTCCTGATGCTCTCGGTGGCCGGCGTGGCCGCCTACTCGCTCACGCCGTGGATCGGGCTCGCGGTCGTCGCGGTCATGCTGGTGGTGGTGGCCAGCTACCGGCAGAACGTGCACGCCTACCCCTCCGGCGGCGGCGACTTCGAGGTCGTCACCACCAACCTCGGCGACAACGCCGGCCTCACGGTGGCCAGCGCACTGATGGTGGATTACGTTCTCACCGTTGCCGTTTCGACGGCGTCGGCGATGTCGAACATCGGCTCGGCCATCCCGATCGTGGCCGAACACAAGGTGTGGTTCTGCGTGGCGGCCATCCTGCTGGTGATGGGGCTGAACCTGCGCGGAATCCGCGAGTCGGGGGTGGCGTTCGCCATCCCGACCTACGCGTTCATCTTCGGGGTCGTCATCATGATCGGCTGGGGGCTGTTCCGGATCTACGTGCTGGGCAATCCGTTGCGCGCCGAATCCGCCGCGTTTCAGATGCACGCCGAGAACGGCCCGGTCCTCGGTTTCGCGTTCGCGTTCCTGGTGGCGCGGTCGTTCTCGTCGGGCTGTGCGGCGCTGACCGGTGTCGAGGCGATCAGCAACGGGGTGCCGGCGTTTCAGAAGCCCAAGTCGCGCAACGCCGCCACGACGCTGCTGATGCTGGGCGGGATCGCGGTGACGCTGCTGATGGGCATCATCGTGCTGGCCCAGAAGATCGGGGTCCAGCTCGTCGACGACCCCGCGACCCAGCTGACCGGCACCCCGCCGGACTACTACCAGAAGACCCTCGTCACGCAGCTGGCGGAGACGGTGTTCGGCAGCTTCCACATCGGGTTCCTGCTGATCGCGACGGTGACGGCGCTGATTCTGGTGCTGGCGGCCAACACCGCGTTCAACGGGTTCCCGGTGCTGGGCTCCGTCCTGGCGCAACACAGCTACCTGCCCCGCCAGTTGCACACCCGCGGAGACCGGTTGGCGTTCTCCAACGGCATCCTCTTCCTGTCGGCGGCGGCGCTGCTGGCGATCCTCGCGTTCCGGGCGGAGGTCACCGCGCTGATCCAGCTGTACATCGTGGGGGTCTTCATCTCGTTCACGCTCAGTCAGATCGGCATGGTCCGGCACTGGACCCGGTTGCTGCGCACCGAGACCGACCCGCGGGTGCGGCGCACGATGATGCGCTCACGGGTCGTCAACACCGTCGGGCTGCTGTCCACGGGCACGGTCCTGTTCATCGTGTTGATCACGAAATTCCTTGCCGGCGCCTGGATCGCGATCGTCGCGATGAGCGCGCTGTTCGTCGTGATGAAACTCATCCGCAAGCACTACAACACCGTCAACCGGGAATTGGCGCAGGCCGCGGAGGAGGAGAAGGAGATCGTCCTGCCCAGCCGCAACCACGCCGTGGTGCTGGTGTCGAAGCTGCACCTGCCGACCCGGCGCGCGCTGGCCTACGCGCGGGCCACCCGGCCCGACACGCTGGAGGCCGTCACGGTCAGCGTCGACGACGCGGAGACGCGGGAGCTGGTGCACCAGTGGGAGCAGAGCGAGATCAGCGTGCCGCTCAAGGTCATCGCCTCCCCGTATCGCGAGATCACCCGCCCGGTGCTGGATTACGTCAAGCGTGCCAGCAAGGAGTCGCCGCGCACCGTGGTGACGGTGTTCATCCCCGAATACGTGGTCGGACGCTGGTGGGAGCAGCTGCTGCACAACCAGAGTGCGTTGCGGCTCAAGGGCCGCCTGCTGTTCATGCCCGGCGTGATGGTGACCTCGGTTCCCTGGCAGTTGACCTCGTCGGAGCGGCTCTCCAACCTGCAGCCGCAATCCGCGCCCGGCGACGCCCGTCGCGGAATTTTCGATTGAGCACACGACCGCGGCCCGACCCGCCTCGGGCGGGGACAGCGGCGCCGGCCGAGGCCGAGCTGACGGTGGTCACCGGCGCCCCCGCCAACGGCGGCAGCTGCGTGGCCCACCATGAAGGCCGGGTCGTGTTCGTCCGGTATGCGCTGCCCGGCGAACGGGTGCGGGTGCGCGTCACCGCGGACCGCGGATCCTATTGGCACGCCGAGGTTGTCGAGGTGATCGAGCCGTCGCGGGACCGCACCGACTCGCTGTGCCCGATCGCCGGGGTGGGCGGTGCCGGGTGTTGCGATCTGGCGTTCGCCACCCCGGAGGCGGCCCGGGTGCTCAAGGCTCAGGTGGTGGCCAACCAGTTGCAACGGCTGGGCGGGTTCGACTGGAGCGGCGCGGACGCGGGGGCCGAGCAGCTGTCGGGTTCCGGGCCGACCGGGTGGCGCACCCGGGTCCGGCTGGAGGTGGGACCGGACCGGCGCCCCGGGTTTCACCGGTACCACAGCGACGCCCTGGTGACCGACCTGCGCTGCGCGCAACTGCCCCACGGGATGCTGGACGGGATCGCCGCGAACGTCACCCGGGCCGACCTGCCGCCGGCCGCGCAGCTGCACGTGGCCGTCGACGACGACGGCCGGCGCCACGTGGTGCGCACCGTGCGGCAGGGCGGGCGGATCGCCACCAAGGTCGTGGAGGGCGGCTACGAGGCGGTGCAGCGGGTGGGCGAGCGCAGTTGGCGGGTGCCCGTGACGGCCTTCTGGCAGGCCCACCGCGACGCGGCGCGCGTCTACACGAGCCTGGTCGCCGAGTGGGCGCAGCCGGCGGCGGGCATGGCGGTGTGGGACCTCTACGGCGGTGCGGGGGTCTTCGCCGCCGCGCTCGCGGACGCGGTGGGGCGCGCCGGGCGGGTGCTGACGGTCGACACGTCGCGCGCGTCGACGCGCGCCGCCCGGGTGGCGCTGGCTGACCTGCCGCAGGTGAACGTGGTCACCGACTCGGTGCGACGGGCGCTCGCGTCGCAGCGCGCCGGCGCCGACGTGGCCGTGCTGGATCCGCCGCGGGCGGGGGCCGGACGCGAGGTGATCGATCTGCTGGCCGCCGCCGGGGTTCCGTGTGTTGTCCACATCGGTTGCGAGGCGGCGTCTTTCGCGCGCGACATCGGCCTGTACCGCGGGCACGGCTATGTGGTGGACAAGCTCAAGGTGTTCGACGCGTTTCCGCTGACCCATCACACCGAATGCGTTGCGCTGCTGACCCGCGCGCGACGGCGACCGTGAAGCGCACGAGAAACCGGTAGGCGCAATGCCTCTGCGGGTGCCAGCCGAGAGCGGCTACACTCCATTCGCGGTGTGCCGGGAAGTCTGGTCGGCGACGTCTTTGTCGACCGACTGAAAGGCTCAGGTGCTTACCACAATAGGACGGTCCCCGGCCGTCGAGCCGGGTCGATCGCCCATGCGGTGCTCCCCGGGCCGTCTCCGAGTGCCGCCGTCGTGAACGAGACCCTCAGTTACGCGCTGATGGTCCTGTTCGCCAGCGCCATCGGTTTGGTCGCGGTCCTGGCGAACCGCCTGACCGAGCGGTTCAAGATTCCGGTGCCCCTGCTGGTGCTGGTCGGAGCGGCGGTGGCGGTGCGCGCCGTGCCCGCGGTGCAGCCGCCGACCGAGCGGATCGTGGAGCGGGTCATCACCATCGCGCTGGTGCTGGTGTTGTTCGACGGCGGAATGCACATCGGGCCCGCCCGTTTCCGGGCGGCAGTCGCGCCGATCCTGTCGGTCGGCGTCCTGGGTACCGCCCTGACCGCCGCCGGCGCCGCGCTGATGCTGCACTACGCGTGCGGAATCGGCTGGTTCCCCGCGGTGCTCGTCGCGACCGCGGTGGCCCCCACGGATCCGGCCGTGGTCTTCTCCGTCCTGGGCAAACGAGAGATCAGGGGGCGCAGCAGCACCATCCTGGAGGGCGAGTCCGGCGCCAACGATCCGGTCGGCATCTCGTTGATGACGAGCCTGGTCGCCGCCGGTGCCCTCAGCGCGGCCGGGTTCGCCGGCGTGGGAGCCCAGTTCATCCTGCAGATGGCGATCGGCCTGGCCGTCGGGGTGATCGGCGGCCGTGCCCTGCTCGTCTTCATGCGCCGCGTGGCATTGCCGAGCGAAGGCCTCTACCCGCTGCGAACGCTGGCATCCAGCCTGATGCTGTACGGCATCGCCACGCTGGCGCACGGCTCGGGGTTCCTGGCCGTGTTCGTCGCCGGCATCGTGATCGGCGACGCTCGAGCGCCCTACAAGGCCGAGATCAAGCGCTTCCACGCCGCCCTGGCCGGTCTCGCCGAAATCGTTGCCTTTGTCGTGCTGGGTCTGACCGTCGACCTCAACGTGCTCACCCATCCGGACGTATGGATTCCCGGGCTGGCTCTCGGGGTGGCCCTGACGGCGCTGATCCGTCCGCTGGCGGTGAGTTCCTGCCTGCTCGGGGTGGAGCTTGCGCGAAACGAACGTCTGTTCATCCTGTTCGCCGGCCTCAAGGGGGCGGTGCCGATCCTGCTCGGCGAGTTCGTGCGCGCCGCGCACGTGCCCGACGCGGAACGCCTGTACGGCATCGTGGTCGTCGTCGTGATCTTCTCGGTTCTGGTGCAGGGCAGCGCGGTGCCCGGTGTCGCGACCCTGTTGCAGCTGCCCATGCGCACGGTAGAGACCCAGCCGTGGGAGATCGGTGTCCGGCTCGCGGACGAGCCGGAGGGCGTCCACCGGTTCAGTGTTGCCAAGGGCTCGGCCGCCGAGGGGTGCACCGTCGAGGGGCTCAGCGACCGCGTCGGCGACATCTGGGTGAGCATCGTGGTCCGCGCCACCGGCCTGGTGCCGGTGCGGGGCGACACCGAACTTCAGGCCGGCGACGAGGTCGTCATGCTGGCCGACCCCGAGCTTCACGGCACGCTGGCCGAACTCTTCGGTCCCTCCTAAGCCGGCTGACTTCCGCCGCGGCCCTGCTGTTCCCGCAACCGCTGCGTAGACTGACCGGATGCTCGAACAGATCCGCGGGCCCGCTGATCTGCAGCACCTTTCCCAGCAGCAGCTGCGCGATCTCGCCGCCGAGATCCGCGAGTTCCTGATCCACAAGGTCGCTGCCACCGGAGGACATCTGGGCCCCAACCTGGGCGTCGTCGAACTGACGCTGGCGCTGCACCGGGTGTTCGATTCGCCCCACGACCCGATCATCTTCGACACCGGCCATCAGGCTTACGTGCACAAGATGCTGACGGGGCGTTGCCAGGACTTCGAGAGCCTGCGCAAAAAGGGCGGGCTGTCGGGCTATCCGTCGCGCGCCGAGAGCGAGCACGACTGGGTGGAGTCCAGCCACGCCAGCGCGGCGCTGTCGTACGCCGACGGGCTGGCCAAGGGGTTCGAGCTGAGCGGTCACCGCAACCGGCACGTGGTCGCGGTGGTCGGGGACGGCGCGCTCACCGGCGGCATGTGCTGGGAGGCGCTGAACAACATCGCCGCATCCCGCCGGCCGGTGGTCATCGTCGTCAACGACAACGGCCGTAGCTACGCGCCGACCATCGGCGGCGTCGCCGACCATCTCGCCACGCTGCGGCTGCAGCCGGCCTACGAGCAGGCGCTGGAGAAGGGGCGCGAGGCGCTGCGGGCGATGCCGCTGTTCGGCAAGATCGCCTACCGGTTCATGCACAGCGTGAAGGCGGGCATCAAGGATTCGCTGTCCCCGCAGTTGCTGTTCACCGATCTCGGGCTCAAATACGTGGGACCGGTCGACGGTCACGACGAACGCGCCGTCGAGGTGGCGCTGCGCCACGCGCGCGACTTCGGGCGCCCGGTGATCGTGCACGTGGTCACCCGGAAGGGGATGGGCTACGCGCCGGCGGAGGACGACGAAGCCGAGCAGATGCATTCCTGCGGCGTGATCGACCCGGTCACCGGCCGGGCCACCAAGATTTCCGGCCCGGGGTGGACGGCGACCTTCTCCGACGCGCTGATCGCCTACGGCAGGCAGCGCCGCGACATCGTGGCCATCACCGCGGCGATGCCCGGCCCCACCGGGCTGACGGCGTTCGGGCAGCAGTTCCCGGACCGGCTGTTCGACGTCGGCATCGCCGAGCAGCACGCGATGACGTCCGCGGCCGGTCTGGCCATGGCGGGGATGCATCCGGTGGTGGCGATCTACTCGACGTTCCTGAACCGGGCGTTCGACCAGGTCATGATGGACGTGACGCTGCACAAGCTGCCCGTCACCATGGTGCTCGACCGGGCCGGGATCACCGGTTCGGACGGCCCCAGCCACAACGGCATGTGGGACCTGTCGATGCTGGGCATCGTGCCGGGCATGCGGGTGGCCGCGCCGCGCGATGCGACGCGGCTGCGCGAGGAACTCGGCGAGGCGCTCGACGTCGGTGACGGGCCGACCGCCATACGCTTCCCCAAAGGCGATGTGGGCGAAGACATCCCGGCCCTGGAACGGCGTTCCGGCGTGGACGTCCTGGCGGTGCCGGCCAGTGGCTGCAACCACGACGTCCTGCTGGTGGGGGTCGGGGCGTTCGCGGCGATGGCGATGGCCGTGGCCCGGCGGCTGCACAACCAGGGGATCGGCGTGACCGTGATCGACCCCCGCTGGGTGCTGCCGGTGGCCGAGGGCGTCGTGGAACTGGCGGCGCAGCACAAGCTGGTGGTCACGCTCGAGGACAACGGTGTCAACGGCGGTGTCGGGTCCGCGGTGTCGGGCGCACTGCGGCGTGCCGAGGTCGACGTGCCGTGCCGCGACGTCGGGCTGCCGCAGGAGTTCTTCGAGCACGCCTCGCGCGGTGAGGTGCTGGCCGACCTCGGGCTGACCGACCAGGACGTGGCCCGACGGATCACGGGCTGGGTCGCCGCCCTGGGCAGCAGCATCGCCGCCGAAACTGAGATCCGCGAGCGCCTAGACTAATCCGGGCTTTCCCCGCTGCCGTCGATCTCGGTGCCGGCACCCTCGGCCTGCTGGACCGCGCGCGCCAGCACGGCGACCACCAGCTCCCGCTGCCAGGTCCGTGCCTGCCCGGCGCGCAGGAACGCGTCGACGGCCTCGACCGCGTCCGCCGCTCCGCCGGGGGTCTCCCAGTCCCAGCACAGTCGCCGCACCAGGTCGGGCGAGACCAGGTTCTCGGTGGGGACGTCCACCCGCTGCGACACCTCAGCCAGCGCGGCCCGCGCCGCCTCCAGCCGGGCCGCCGCCTCGGGTTTGCGTCTGCTCCACCGCGACGCGGGCGGCGGCCCGTTCGGTTGCTCGGCGTCCAGCGGCGGAGGCCGGTTCTCGCGGGCCGCCTGCAACGCCGCCAGCCACACCTCGGCGCTGCGCCGCTGGTTGCGCCCACCGAACACCGGCAGCGCGACGAGTTCCTCGACCGTCGTCGGGTTGGCGACCGCGGCGTCGATGATGGCCGAGTCCGGCAGGACGCGGCGCGGTGCGACGTCGCGGCGCTGGGCGATGCGGTCGCGGGCCAACCACAGCTCGCGTACTGCGGCCAGGCCGCGGCGGTCGCGAATGCGATGGATTCCCGACGTCCGCCGCCACCGGTCCCGGCGCGCCACCGGGGCGGCGTCCATCAGCCCCAAGTTGCGCAGATGGTCGAATTCCTGCGCGGCCCAATCGGTTTTGCCTCGTTCGGCCAGAACCTCCGAGACCGCCTCGCGCAATTCGATGAGCAGTTCGACGTCCAGGGCCGCGTAGTTGAGCCACTCGGCGGGCAGTGGGCGTTTGGACCAGTCGGCCGCGCCGTGGCCCTTGGCCAGCCCGTAGCCCAGCAGGCGCTCGACCATGGCCGCCAGGTTCACCCGGTCGAAGCCGGCCAACCGCCCAGCCAGCTCGGTGTCGTAGAGCGCCGGGGGCCGCATCCCGACCTCGGCCAGGCACGGCAGGTCCTGGTCGGCGGCGTGCAGGATCCATTCGTCGGTGCCGAGCACGTCGGCCACGGGCCGCAGCGCCTCCAGCGGCTCGGCGCCGTGGCTGACCGGGTCGATGAGCACGGTGCCGGCCCCGGCGCGCCGGATCTGGATCAGGTAGGCCCGGTTGGAGTAGCGGAAGCCCGACGCGCGCTCGGTGTCCACCGCGAACGGGCCGTGGCCGCGGTCGAGCAGTTCGGCGGCCGCCCCGATCTCGCGGACGCTGACGGACAGCTCTGGTAGTCCGGCGGCCGGGTGCACCAGGGGGATGGCGTCGGGTTCGGTGGCGTCGGGCGCGTCGCCGCCGGGTTCCGCGGCCGGCGCGCCACCGGTCCTGGAGGCCGACGGTTCGCGCATGTCAGGCGCGTGACCGCGAGCTCAGGTCGGTGACCCCGGACGGCGGCAGGCCCGCGGCGTACTCGAGCACCTCGCAGAACGCCTCGACGTGGACGCCGAGGTCGGGGGTGGTTGCGGTCCACGACGCCCGAAGCTCGAGTTGGTTGGCGCGGGGTGGCCCGGAAATGTCGCCGTAGCGCACCGAGGTGGTGGCGGTGACGGTGCCGCCGAGGGCCGTGACGTGCTGCAGGCGTGCCTCCAGAGCGTCGTTCAGCCAACTCCACGCCACCTCGGGGAGCAGCGGGTCCACGGCCTCGCTGGCGTCCAGGTCGGCCTGGATGTAGGCGACCAGGCGCAGCGTGCCGTCCCAGGCGTCGGCGCCCTCGGGGTCGTACAGCAGGATCAGCCTGCCGAACGCGTCACCCTCGGACCGCTCCGGGACGATCTCGAGGTCGGGGTGCTTGACCTCGGCGCCCAGCGCGTAGCTGTAGGGCGCCAACCGCTGCGGCGGCCGGATCGGGCCCAGCTCGATCTCCGGCCGCACGCTGACGGCGTTCATCGCCGCGACCGCATCGCGGAATGGGGCCGGTTCAGCTGAGCTCACGAGTGCCGCTCCTCGTCACAACGTCCGACGGTAGACCCCCGGCCCGACACGCCGCGACAGGCACGCCGCATCGCGCGCCGTCGCGACCAAGCCGTTATGTCGGTCCGCCGTTCCCGCGGCGGCAGGTATCGGCCCTGCTAGGTGGCGGTGCCGGTGAAGTTCGCGGGGCGTTTCTCTCGGTGCGCGGCCAGGCCCTCGGCCACGTCGGGCCCACTGAAGCTGAGGAATTCCAGGCCCACCGACGTCTCGAAGGTCGGGCCGAACATCCGATACCAGTGGTTGAGGCTGTGCTTGGTGAAGCGGATCGCGTTCTGCGCGCCCTGTGCCAGCTTCTCGGCGATGCCGGCGGCGGTGGTCAGCACGTCGTCGTCGTCCACGCACGCCGAGACCAGGCCGATGCGCTCGGCCTCCTCGCCCAGCAGCGTTTCGCAGGTGAGCAGGTAGTACTTGGCCTTGGCCATGCCGACCAGCAGCGGCCAGCAGATCGCAGCGTGGTCACCCGCGGCCACCCCGAGCTTGGTGTGCCCGTCGATGAGCTTGGCGGTTCGGCTGGCCACCGAGATGTCGGACAGCAGCGCCACCACCAGGCCCGCGCCGACGGCCGGACCCCGGATCGCCGAGACCACCGGCTTGTCGCAGTTGATCATGTTGAACACCAGGTCGCGGGCCTCACGCATGATGCGCATCCGGTCCTCGTAGCCGCCCATGGTCTCGGCGATCAGATCGAAGCTGCCGCCGGAGGAGAACGCCCTGCCCTCACCGTGCACCAGCACCGCGCGCACGTCGGGGTCGCGATCGATCACCGGCCAGATGTCGGCGAGGTCGCGGTGCATCTGGGGCCCGACCGAGTTCAGCCCGGGCGCGTCGAGAACCAGCGTCAGCACCCCGTTCTCGCCGCGTTCACAACGCAGGCTGGGGAACTCGTCGTAACTCACCGGGGGGACACTGACGGGCATCCGGGCTCCTGAATCTTCGATCGCTGCGCGCTGAACGGTTGCGGTTCTGGATAGTACGCAGCCGCTAACCACGCCCGGAGCGTGCACCCACGCCGACGGCCTCGGCCTTGATGTCGCCGCGGGCGATCCGCTCGCCCAGCCGCGACGCCAGCGCCATGATGGTCAGCGCCGGGTTGGCGCTGCCCTGGGTGGGGCACACCGAACCGTCGGTGATGAACAGGTTCGGCACCGCCCAGCTGCGGTGGTCGGAGTTGACGACGCTCTTCTCCGGGTCGGTGCCCATCCGGGCGCCGCCGATGAGGTGGGCGAAGCGCTCGATGGTGAGGATGTCCTGGGCGCCGCCGGCGTGCAGGATGTTGGTGATGACCTCCCTCGAGTAGTCCATGTTGGCCCTGTCGTTACCGGAGAGGCTGTAGTCCATCCGGGCGATCGGAATGCCATAGCGATCGGTCTCCCCGTCCACGGTGGTCACCCGGTTGTCCGCATGGGGCAGCAGCTCGTTGAGCACGCCGACGACGGCCCAGTGGTTGTAGTCGCGCATGTATTCGCGCAGCGCCGGCCCCCAGTGCCCGTCGGCCAGCACGTGCTCGGCCCAGCCGATCGGCAGCGGGGAGACGGTCTGGATGGAGAACCCGCGGGCGAAGCCCCGGTCGGGATCGGTCTCGTAGAACTGCTCCGAGGAGACCTCCGGCGGCGGCGCCTTGTACATCCGCAGCTCCTCCGGCCAGCGCCCGGCGGTCTGCGTGGCGCCCTGCACCATCACGTAGCGGCCGACCTGGTCGTGGTTGTTGCACAGGCCGTCGGGGAAGCTCGGGCTGGTCGAGTTGAGCAGCAGCCGGGGCGTCTCGATCGAGTAGCCGGCCACCGCGACCACCTTGGCGCGCTGGAACCGCTCTCGAAAACTCCCGTCGTCGTCGTTGGCGAAATAGGTTACCCCGCTTGCGTTCCCGTTTCCATCGAGCTCGATGCGCCCGGCCATGCAGTTCGCGCGAATCTCGACGCCGTGGTTCAGCGCGTCGGGCAGGTGGGTGACGTACGGGCTGGCCTTGGCGTTGACCTTGCAGCCCTGCAGGCAGTAGCCGCGGTAGATGCAGTGCGGCCGGTTGCCGAAGGTGCCGTTGACGATGCCCACCGGGCCGACGCGCATCTCGATGCCCAGGTTCAGCGCGCCCTCCCAGATCTTCATGGCCGACCCCGACACCGGATGGGGCGCGTGCGGGTAGCGGTGCTGGTATCCCCACGGCCAGTCCTGGCCGGCGACGGGGAGTTCGCGCTCGACGCGTTCGTAGTGCGGCAGCAGGTCGGCGTAGCTGATCGGCCAGTCAACGCCGACCGCGTCGCGGCTGAAGGTCTCGAAGTCGCTGGGGTGGAAGCGGGGCGTGTAGCCGGCGTAGTGCACCATCGACCCGCCCACGCCGCGGCCGGAGTTGTTCTTGCCCAGCTCGATCGGGTCCGCGCCGCCGATGATCCGCTTCTGCGTCCAGTACAGGTGGCGCGATCCGGCTTCGTCGGAGACCCAGTCCTCGTCGGGGTGCCAGAACGGCCCGGCCTCGAGGATCACGATGCGCCAGCCCGCCCGGGCCAGCCGCTGGGCCAGCACCGAGCCGCCCGCGCCCGCGCCGACGATCACCAGGTCGACTTCCTCGTCGTCGGAGTAGCGGCGCATGGTGGCCTCGCCGGGCAGTTCGCGCGAGTGTACGTCGAGCAGAAATCGCGAATCGTTGTCGCGCGGGCCCACCGAACCCTTGAACACGCCGCGCCAGAAGTCACCCATAGAGGTGGTCCTCCTCGACGGCCCCGGCCGGGTCCTCGGCGGTGGCACCCGGGGTCTCGAACTGCTCGCGGTTGGCCACCCCGCCGAGCCGCATGAAACCGCGCGGGTAGGCCGGCCCGCCGAACCCGATCTCGTTCCAGGCCCACGGGTGGCTGTAGAACGCGCCTAACGCGCCCCGCATCACCACCGACCACGCCCGCTTGACGTTGAGCTTCTCCCACGTCCCGCCGCAGAGCTGTGCCTTGGCGAAGCGCCCGACGATGAACTCCTGGTCCTCGATGGGGGCCGCCGCGAACGACTCCGCGCCCGAGGTCGCCTCGGCTGTCTCATTCAAGCCGGCGAGCACCATGTGCCAGGTATCGCGGTCGTCGGGCATGCCGGCGTACTGGTAGCCGTCGAACTCGCCGTCGGCCAGCTTGGCGTCGACCATCTCGGCCACCGGGATCCGCGGGTCGGCGTCCTGGGCCAGCGCGATGTCGCAGAACGCGCGCAGCGTGGGTTCCTCGGAGGCGTCGAAGAACCGCAACGGGCCCGGCTCCTCGAGCCGGGCCAGCACCACCCGGCGGGTGGCCCCGTCCCAGGTGTCCATGGCGCCGAGCACGTCGTAGTCGGGGTAGCGGCCGATCATCTGCGGTGTGACGCCGCGGCGCTGGCGGGGCAGCCACGACGGGTGCAGCGGCTTGCCGTCCGGACGCAGGTTTGGCAGGTGGTGGCCGCTGGTGACGTCAGCCACGGCTCACTTCTCCCGGCGCAGGATCGCGGCGAGCAGGCCCATCGCGCCGACGATGCTCATCAGCCCGGGCGCGGCGATCGGCGGGCCCATCGGCACGTTGTAGTTGAACAGCTTCCAGCCGCCGGGGCGGCGGGCCACGCCGCGGGCGTGGAAGTATTCGCCCAGCAGGCCGTTGGCCGCGTACACCGCCGAGGTGATCGGCAGCCACCGCTTGGCCCACCGCCGTGAGAAGACGCCGGCCACCCCGGCGACGACGACCGGAGGGGTGACGACGATGGGGCTCCACATCCACTTGTTACCGAAGCTGGCGCGATAGTGCTCGAAGTAGATCTCCGTGGTCGTCACCAGTGCCCCGATGGCCGTCAGGCCCGACAGTGACCGTTCGAAACGGCCGTGCGCGACGTTCTCCAGCGCCCGGTCGACGAAATGCTCCACCTCCTCGCCCACGTTCTTGTCTTTCGCCGAGCCGCCCGTCAGCAACATCAACCGTCTCCTTCCGTAGCCATCGAGGGGCAAAGCCGGCGTGACGCCGAAACACACGGCCTCCGTATCACCCATTACCCAGAAGCTCGCCGCGCACACCTTGCCGGCCGCTCGTGGCAGCATTGAGCGCGATGAGTACTCGCCGCGACCTACCCGAGTCGCCGTATCTGGCCGCCGTGACCGGTCGCAAACCCAGCCGGGCGCCGGTGTGGTTCATGCGCCAGGCCGGCCGCTCGCTGCCCGAATACCGCGCGCTGCGCGCCAACCACAACATGCTGGCCGCCTGCTTCGACGCCGAGCTGGTGTGTGAGATCACCCTGCAGCCGGTGCGCCGCCACGGCGTCGACGCGGCGATCCTGTTCTCCGACATCGTGGTGCCGCTGCTCGGCGCCGGCATCGACCTGGACATCGTCGCCGGTGTCGGGCCGGTCATCGCCGCGCCGGTGCGCACCGCGGCCGACGTCGATGGGCTCAAACCCCTTGACCCGCAACGAATTCAGCCGGTTTCGGACGCGGTCGGGTTGCTGGTGGCCGCGCTCGGGGAGGTCCCGCTGATCGGGTTCGCCGGTGCGCCGTTCACCCTGGCGTCCTACCTGATCGAGGGGGGCCCGAGCCGCCACCACGCCCGCACCAAGGCGATGATGCTGGCCGAACCCGACAGCTGGCACGCGCTGCTGGGCAAGCTGGCCGACGTCACCGTCGGTTTCCTGCGGGCCCAGCTCGACGCGGGGGTGGACGCCATCCAGGTGTTCGACTCGTGGGCGGGGGCTCTGTCGCTGGCCGACTACCGCACCTACGTGCAGCCGCACAGCGCTCGGGTGTTCGCCGAGCTGGCCGACTACGGCGTGCCGATGACGCACTTCGGGGTCGGCACCGCCGAGTTGCTGGGCGCGATGTCGGACTGCGGGGCCACGGTGGTCGGTGTGGACTGGCGTACCTCGCTCGCGGACGCCGCGTCCCGCGTCGGCGCCGGCACGGCGCTGCAGGGCAACCTCGACCCGGTGGTTCTGCTCGCGGACTGGCCGGCGGTGGAGCGCGCCGCGCGCGCGGTGGTCGACGACGGACGCCGCGCCGTCGACGCCGGGGCGGCCGGTCACGTGTTCAACCTCGGCCACGGGGTGCTCCCGGAAACCGATGCCGGCGTGCTGACCGAGTTGGTGTCGCTGGTCCACTCGCTATGACATCTCGCTCGTATTGCGTTGTCGGGGGCGGTGTTTCGGGGCTGACGGCGGCCTACCGGCTGCGTGCGGCCGATGCGGACGCCGACATCACGCTCGTGGAGCCCGGTGACCGGCTGGGCGGGATCCTGCGCACCGAGCGCGTCGGGGCGCAGTCGATGGACGTCGGCGCCGAGGCGTTCGTGCTGCGCCGGCCCGAGCTGCCCGCGCTGCTGGCCGAACTCGGGCTGTCCGGGCGCCAGCTCGCCACCACCGGCGCGCGGCCGCTGATCTACGCCGGGCAGACGTTGCATCCGCTGCCGACGGGTACCGTCGTCGGGATCCCGTCGTCGGCGGCCTCGATGGTGGGGCTGGTCGACGAGGCCACCGTCGCACGCATCGAGGCCGAGCCCGCCCGCCCGCTGGACTGGCGCCCCGGCGCCGATCCGGCGGTCGCCGACCTGGTGGGTGAGCGCTTCGGCGAACAGACGGTGGCCCGCTCGGTGGATCCGCTGCTCAGCGGGGTGTATGCGGGTTCCGCGGCGACGATAGGCCTGCGCGCGGCGGCCCCCGGCGTGGCGGCGGCCCTCGATGGCGGCGCCGCCTGCCTGACCGACGCGGTCCGCCGGGCACTGCCGCTGGCCACCGGCGCGCCGGTGTTCGGGGCGATCGACGGCGGCTATCAGGTGCTGGTCGACGAGCTGGTGCGGCGCAGCCGGTTGCGCCGGGTCCGCGCCGCGGTGCGCCGGCTCGACCGGGCCGGGGCCGGCTGGGACCTGCTCGACGACTCCGGTGCGCGCCACCACGCCGACGCGGTGGTCCTGGCGATTCCGCCCGCACAGGTGGCGCAGCTGGTGGCCGGCATCGCCCCGCACAGCGCCGCGGCCGCCGGCCGGATCGTCTGCGCGTCGTCGGCGGTGGTGGCGCTCGCGGTGCCCGCCGACACCCCGTTCCCGCAGTGTTCGGGCGTGCTGGTGGCCAGCGGGGAGCGGTTGCGGTGTAAGGCGGTCACCCTGTCGTCCCGCAAGTGGGGCGCCCGCGGGGACACCCAGCTGCTGCGGCTGTCGTTCGGGCGTTGCGGCGACGGGCTGGCCGAATCCGCCTCGGACGACGACCTGCTGGGCTGGGCGCTGAGCGACCTGGTCGACGTGTTCGGGCTGTCCGTCGAGCCGGTCGACGTGCGCGTGCAGCGCTGGCTCGCGGCGATGCCGCAGTACGGTCCCGGACACGCCGCGCTGGTCGCCGAGGTGCGCGCGGGTCTGCCCCCGGGGCTGGCCGTGGCGGGCAGCTACCTGGACGGCATCGGCGTGCCGGCGTGTGTCGGCTCGGCGGGACGCGCGGTCGAGGCCCTCGAAGCGGAAGTGGCACGATAGGTTCCATGGCCAAGCTCGATTACGACGCGCTGAATGCGACGGTGCGCTACCTGATGTTCTCGGTGTTCTCCGTGCGCCCGGGCGCGCTCGGCGAACAGCGGGAAGCCGTCGTCGACGACGCGGCGACCTTCTTGAAGCTGCAGGAGGAGCGCGGCGTCGTGGTGCGCGGCCTCTACGACGTCGCCGGCCTGCGGGCCGACGCCGACTTCATGATCTGGACCCACGCCGAGACCGTCGAGGCGCTGCAGGCGACCTACGCCGACTTCCGGCGCACCACAACGCTGGGCCGGGCCTGCGCGCCGGTGTGGAGCAGCGTGGCGCTGCACCGCCCGGCCGAGTTCAACAAGAGCCACATCCCGGCGTTTCTGGCCGGCGAGGAACCCGGCGCCTACATCTGCGTGTATCCGTTCGTGCGGTCCTACGAGTGGTACCTGCTGCCCGACGAGGAGCGCCGCCGCATGCTCTCCGAGCACGGCATGGCCGCCCGGGAGTACAAGGACGTCCGCGCCAACACCGTCCCGGCGTTCGCGCTCGGGGACTACGAGTGGATCCTGGCGTTCGAGGCCCCCGAGCTGCACCGCATCGTCGACCTGATGCGCGAGCTGCGCGCCACCGACGCCCGGCGGCACACCCGCGAGGAGACGCCGTTCTTCACCGGGCCGCGGGTGGCGGTCGAGCAGCTGGTGAACGCGCTGCCATGACGGTCCCCTTCGACCCGACAGATCCCGCCCGGTTCGAGGAGATGTACCGCGACGAGCGGCTGTCGAACGGCCTGCCGGCGGCCACGCCGTGGGACATCGGCGGGCCGCAGCCGGTGGTCCGGCGGCTGGTCGCCCTCGGCGCCGTGCGGGGTGAGGTGCTCGACCCGGGCACCGGGCCCGGCCACCACGCCATCTACTACGCCTCGCAGGGGTATGCGGCCACCGGCATCGACGGCTCGGCGACCGCGTTGGAGCGGGCCCGGGACAACGCGCAAAAGGCAGGTGTGTCGGTCGATTTCGAGCTGGCCGACGCGACCAGGCTGGACGGTTTCGAGGGCCGCTTCGACACCGTCGTGGACTGCGCTTTCTACCACACGTTCAGCACCGATCCCGAGCTGCAGAAGTCCTACGTGCGGGCGCTGCACCGAGCCACCAGGCCGGGCGCGCGGCTGTACATGTTCGAGTTCGGCGCGCACGACGTCAACGGCTTCACCATGATGCGGTCGCTGTCCGAGGACGACTTTCGTCAGGTGCTGCCGCCGGGTGGCTGGGAGATCACCTATCTTGGCCCGACGACCTACCTGGTCAACATGAGCGCCGAGACCATCGAGATGATGGCCGCGCGCAACCCCGACATGGCCGAGCAGGCCCGGAGCCTGCTGGAGCGGTTCCGGGCGATGGAGCCGTGGCTGCAGGGCGGTCGTGTGCACGCCCCGTTCTGGGAGGTGCACGCCACGCGCGTGGACTGATCTGCGCCCTGGCTTGTCGCGACACATAACTCGTTGCGACGACACGCCGACGCGGGTCGCAACGAGTTATGTCCCGGGGATCCTGGGGCGTCGTAAATGCGTCTTCCCACGAGTGGACGAGGTGTTTGTCGGCAGTGACGCGGTGCGGCAGGGGCGGCTGAGCCCGTACCGATTGCGCACCGATTTCCAGGCCATCTACCCCGATGTCTACCTGCCGCATCATTCCGCGCCGTCGCTGCGTATGCGTTCCCGTGCGGCGTGGCTGTGGTCGGGCCGGCGCGGCGTCGTGGCCGGGCTCGCCGCGGCGGCGTTGCACGGCTCGAATTGGATCGACGACGACGTGCCCGTCGAGTTGATCTGGCGTAACCAGCACGCTCCGGACGGAGTGGTCACGCGCAATCAGCGTGTCCGGCCGGATGAGGTCACCCTCGTCGCCGGTTTACCGGTGACCACCCTAGCGAGGACGGCGTTCGACCTGGCCAGACAACTACGCAGGGGCGAGGCTGTGGCGCGGCTCGACGCCCTGATGCGCGCGACGCCTTTCGACGTCGGGGAGGTGTCAGTGCTGGCCATTCGGTACCGCGGTGCGCGGGGCCTGCGGCGGTTACGCGCGGCGCTTCCGCTCGTCGACCCTGGTGCCGCGTCGCCCAAGGAGACCTGGCTGCGTCTTCTGCTGATCGATGCCGGGTTGTCGGCTCCGACGACCCAGATTCCGGTGCATGACCACTGGCGATTGGTCGGCGTGCTCGACATGGGCTGGGAGAGATACAAAGTAGCCGCCGAGTACGACGGTGACCGGCATCGGTCCGACCGCCGGCAGTACGCCCGAGACCAGTGGCGCTCACGCAAGCTGCAGGAGCTCGCCTGGATCGTCGTCCGGGTGATCGCCGAGGACAAGCCGCAGGACGTCGTGCGGCGGGTGCGCGACGCGCTCGTCCGTCGCGGATGCCGCGAGATATAAACCGTTGCGTTGAGCATAGGCGTGTCGTCGCAGCTGGTTATGTGTCGCGAGGCTGGGGCCCGGCTATGAGCCCGTCGGGACCAGGCGCAGCGAGATGGAGTTGATGCAGTAGCGCTGGTCGGTGGGCGTCGGGTAGCCCTCACCGGTGAACACGTGACCCAGGTGGCTGTGGCAGGTGGCGCACAGCACCTCGGTGCGGGTCATCCCCAGCGAGGTGTCGGAACGCAGGATCACCGCGTCGGAGCTCGACGGGTCGAAGAACGACGGCCAGCCGCAGTGCGACTCGAATTTCTCGGTGCTGCGGAACAATTCGGCACCGCAGGCCCGGCATTGGTAGATGCCTTCGGTGGTGGTGTCGGTGTATTCGCCCGTGAACGGCCGCTCGGTGCCGGCACGGCGAAGCACCTCGAACTCCTCACGCGTGAGTTTCTGCCGCCACTCGGCGTCGCTCAGTTGCACCTTGGGACTGGTCATGAGTCAACGGTAGCGCGGCCGGCCGGTAACCAGGCGGGGTCGATCCCGTCGTCCAGCCGGCCCTCGGCCTTGGCGTCCAGGTAGCGGAAGTACAGCACGGTGAACGCCACGATCAGCAGCAGCGACCAGCCGTAGGTGATCTTCAGGTAATGCAGCGCGCGGCCGTACCGCATCCACTTGTAGATCAGCCAGTCGTCCAGCGTCAGGAAGCCGTAGATGCCCAGCCACGCCGGCCAGTTGCGGATCAGCGAGTTGGGCAGCACCACAGTCATCAGGAACGGGAACAGCATCATCGAGTAGTAGCCCTGGGCCAGCGACAGCACCAGCCACGACCACAGCAGTAGCACGCCCGTCGAGCTGGTGAACCAGAACAGTTGGTCGCGGGTGCGGTAGTAGCGGTACAGCAGCCACAGGGCGCCGATCGCCAGCAGCGTGAACAGGATCCGCATGAACAAGATCAGCCAGGCGGGCAGGCCGAAGTACACGCCGTTGCCCTCGATGGAGCTGTTGAAGTAGTCGCGGGTGCCCAGGATGTAGGGCACCGTGCGGGTGAGGAAGTCCATCGGGTCGCTCACCAACGGCCACGCCGCCGCGTTGATCACCACGGGGATGGCGAAGGCCGGCACCAGCGCGCGCCACTGCCGGTTCAGCAGCGGCAGCAACAGCAACGGTCCCAGCAGCGGTTTGAGCGTGAGCGTCAGGCCGATGGCGACACCGGCCCACCACTGCCGGCTGAACCGGCCGTCCAGCAGCCAGCGCAGGAACAGGATTTCCGCCAACAGGACGCAGCCGTTGATGTTGGTGAACACCAGCGTGCTGGTCACGGTCTCGGTGGCGAACATGGCCGTCAGCAGGGCGGGTGCGGCCACCGAGGACAGGGTGAACTTGAACATCCGCAGCAGCAGGTACCAGGCGATCAGGATGGCCACGGTGTTGATCAGGATGAACAGGTAGCGCGACGGCGTGAAGGAAAGGTATCCGAACGGCGCCATCAGCAGCGTGCCGCCGGGCGGGTACAGGTAGTGCGGGTCGACGTAGTCGAAGTGCTCGTTGTAGATGTCCCAGCCGTGCCGGAAGTTAAGCACCGCCCGGTACACCGGCTTGAAGTCGTCGGTGATGTTGCCGTTGAGGGAAAGCGGGATGCTGCGGTGCAGCACCGACAGGATGGCCACCGGCCACAACGCCGATCGCACGACCGCCGCCGCGCCGGGCGCGCCGGTGCGGGGACGAAAAGCGGTCAGGATCCGGTCACCCCAGCCGGTTCGGGTCGAGTCAGCTGCCGTCACGAGCGAACCGTACACCGGGGCGGCGCGGGCCGGCGTAAGGGACTCAGGCGGGACAGTAGGTGTCGGTGCCGGGCAGCTTGCCGTCGTTGAGGTAGGCGATCAGCGGCGGGATCGCGCACGCGGAATAGATGCTCGCACCGTGCCCGATGCCCTGCCACATCACCCGCTTGCTGGCCGCGTTGGCGTTGATGATGAGGGCCGCCGTCGCGGCGACGCCACCGGTGCCCACGATCGGGTCCTTCTGCACGCCGGCCAGCAACACGTCGATCTTCAGGTCTTTCGGCGGCGCCGGCGGTGAGCTGGTGGGCCAGTGCACGCATTTGACCATGTTGAGCGCGCCGACCGTGCCGAACTGCGGGTAGAGCTTGCCCCACGCCACGACGAGTTCGCGGACCCGGTCGGGGGTGGGGCGGTTGACCGCGTCGCTGCAGGAGTTGACGAACTGGCCGTCGGTGTCCTGGGTGGCGTCGGCGTGGGTGATCAGGGTGTTCAGCGGGTCGACGTCGCCGGAACGGGCGCTGGCCAGCGCGTTGGCCAGGCTCGAGACCGTGTCGGTGCTCCCGCCGGACGGGTAGCCCAGGGCGACGGTGATGGCGTTGGCCACCTGCGCGACCGACGCCCCGCCGGGGCCCCGGCCGGCGCGCGCGTCGGACAGCAGCGCGCTGACGGCGCCCTTGGGGTCGGGGACCAGCGCGCAGTTGAGCGCCACGCACTGGGCGGCGAACGCGTCGAGCGCGGCCTGCTGGCCCTTGACCTGCTGCTCGGCGGCCGCCTCGGCGCCGGTTCCCAACGCGACCGGGGAGTCCAGGATCAGCCGGGCAACCTTGCCCGGCCGCGACGAGGCGTAGGTGAGCGCCACCTGGGCGCCGTTGCCGACTCCCACGAGCGCGACCGCGGGCACGTCCCACAGGGTGCGCAGTCGCTCGATGTCGAAGGCGGCGTGCACGTTGTCGTAGGCGGAGGCGCCCGGGGCGATGGCGTCGGTGCAGTTGGTGGTGGCGGTGTTGGAGATGTCGGACAGGTTGGCGACGGGGTCGTCGCCACGCTGGAATTGCGCCTGGTTGCGCATCGCGTCCCGGTCGAAGCGGTCGCGGCAGTCGATCGGGGTCGACATCCCCATGCCGCGGCGGTCGACGGCGACGATCGGGTGGGTTTGCAGCACGCCGGCGCCCGCCCGCGCCAGCCACACCGGCAGCTGCGCCGAGGACGGCAGGTCGGAGCCGGTGGTGAACACCAGCGGACCGGCGTCGCGCGGGGTGCGATCCGACCGGGCGCGGACCGCCCCGATGGTCAGGGTTCCCGACCCGCCGTTGATCGGGTCGAGGTCGGTGTCGTAGGTGGCGCAGTCCAGCCGGACACCGGCGGGGACGGGGACGGCCGCGTCGGTGAACACCCGCGACGTGCAGTCGCGCCAGGAGAGGTCGTTCTTGGGTGCGGCGATCGGCGGCGGTCCGCTCGGCTTCGGCTTGCTCGGGGCCGCCCCCTGCGGCCGGGCGCCGGAGTTGGTGGCGAAGCGCGGGTCGGCGGGCAGGCCCGGGACACAGCCGGCCAGCACCGTGCTCACCGCGAGCAGGGCCGCAACGGACGGGAGGGGCCGACGCATAACGACCACCCTAGCTAGCTGCGCACGTAGCGGGTGTAGAGGTAGCCGGCGTCGTCGGTCAGGACGTGGGCACAGCGCATCCGGGTCAGCAGCTGGCCCTGGCCCGTCACGATGCGGCGCGCCTGGCCGCCGAGCACTAAGGGCGCGATCGTCAGGCACAGCTCGTCGAGCATGTCGCGCTGGATCAGCGAGCCGAGCAGCATCGGGCCGCCCTCGGTCAGGATGCGGCGCATCCCGCGGGTCGCGAGGTTGGCCAGCAGCGCGGCCTCGTCCACCGTGCCGGGATCGTCGCCGGAGCAGTCGACGACCTCGCTGACGTCCCCGAGCAGCCGGCGCGCCTCGTCGGTGGCCGCCGAGCTGGTGAGCACCAGCGGCGGCACCTCGGTGCGGGTGAACACCGCCATGTCGCGATCCAGACGGCCCGCCTGGGTGACGATCGCCAGTTGCGGGACCTCGCTCTGGCCGCGGGCTTGCCGGCGCTGCCGCTGGGCGGCGCCCACCTGCACGCCGGAGTACCCCTCGACCCGCACGGTGCCCGCCCCGACGACGATGACGTCGGCCAGCTCGCGCAGCAGGTTGAACACCATCCGGTCCCCGGGCCCGCCCATCGCGCCGCTGGTGCCGTCGGTGGTGGCGCCGCCGTCCACGCTGGTGATGAAATTCGCCCGGACCCAGGTGTCGTCGCGCGGGGGATAGGCGTAGAGCAGTGCCAGTTCGCCCTCGTCGAGCTCGCGGGCGGACCCCAGCTGGGTCAGCGGGGTGTCGATCGCCTCGGAGTCGGGCATGACCTTGATTGCAGCACGTCGGCGGCGTTCGCGCACGCAAGGGGCCGCTTGCGGACGCGGGGTCAGCGAATCTGGCGAACCATGACGTAGTCGTCCTCGCGGTGGGTGCCCACCTGAAATGTCCGGGTGCCGCTCACCCGGAAGCCGCTCTTGGTGTAGAAGCGTTGTGCGCGTTCATTTTTCTGGTTGACGCCCAGCCACACGCAGCGGGCGCCCCACCGTCCGGCGGCGTCCAGCGCCCGCGCCATCAGCGCCGCCGCGGCCCCGGTCCCGTGCTGTTCGGCGAGCACGTACATCTTCGAGAGCTCGGCGGCCGGGCGGAGGTCGACGGCCCGCTGCACGTCCGCGTCGTCACCCACGCCGCGAACCAGCATGGCGTAACCGATGATCCGGTTGTCCTGGCGTGCGGTGAGCACCGCCCGGTCCGGGTCGGCCAGGTATTGGGCGAAGCGCGCGGCGGACAGGTTCGCACCGATGAACACGGCCACGCTCTCGGGCGGCACCGACGGCGGGCATGCCAACGAAAAGGTAAGAGCGGCAACGGCGGCCAACTCGTCGACGGAATCCGCCGTTGCCGGGTGGACGACTCGGGTCAGAGATTCCATTGCGCGAGATGATAACCCGTCTTCTTGTCCAGCAGGACGACGGTGGAGACCGGGTCGCGGTAGGCGTCCCAGTACACCTCGCCGCGCACGATCGCGCCGTTGGGCGCGTTGACGAGCACGTTGTCCAGCGCGTCGGGCGCGTCGGAGGTGCGCGGCACGTAGGCGTCGGCGTTCGGGGTCACCCCGTCGAAGGCGAAGTCGGTCGCCAGGATGAACGGGTTGGGCACCCGGACCGCGCGCACGGTCACGTCGGCGCGCTCGACGCTGCTGCCCGGGAAGCCCTTGTAGGTGCCGCTGCGGATGTAGCCGAATCCCGGCGGCGGGTCGCAGGGGCCCACGCTGGTGACGGTGACGTCGGCGATGTAGTCGCCGTTGTCCACGCGCAGGGTGTCACCGAGGTGACCGATCGGGGCGTCGCCGGCCAGGGCCCGCGGTGCGGCCCAGCCCGCCACGCTCACGGCGGTGGCGCTCGCGGCGGCGACGAGGACGGTGGACAGGGCGATCAGCGGGCGGCGCATCTTGGCATGATCGCACAGCGCTACGGCGAGGGGGAGCGGTTGTCCGGACCGCGTCCGGCGGCGTCTTTGTCGCTGTTCAGGGACTCGAGTGCGCGAGCCAGGTCGGCCTCGATCTGGTCTTTGCCGGCGCCGCAGCGGTGCAGCGGGCCGTCCCCGCCCTCGAGTTCGAGCAGCGCCAGCAGCAGGTGCTCGGTGCCGATGTAGTTGTGGCCGAGCCGAAGCGCCTCGCGGAAGGTCAGTTCGAGGGCCTTGCGGGCCGGGCCGCTGAACGGGATCAGCTCCGGTGTGGTCGCCGGTGCGGGGGGGTCCGACGGCGACGGGGTCGCGGCGGCGCGCAGCGCATCGGTGTCGACGTGCCCGCGGTGCAGCAGCACGGTGGCCAGCGCGGCCGGGTCGGCGAGCAGGCCGTGCAGCAGATGGTCGGGGGTGATCTCGGTGACGCCCGCGTCGTGTGCGGCGTTCTGCGCGGCGACGACGGCGTTGCGGGCCCGCGGCGTGAAGCGGCCGAAGCCTTGCCGGGGGTCGAGCGTCGTGGCTCCGGGGCGCGGGACGAACCGCTTCTGGGCGGCCTGTTTGGTGACGCCCATGCTCTTGCCGATGTCGGTCCAGGACGCCCCGGAGCGGCGGGCCTGGTCGACGAAGTGCCCGATGAGGTGGTCGGCGACCTCGCCGAGGTGCTCGGCGGCCAGGACGGCGTCGGCCAGCTGGTCCAGCGCGTCGGGGTGGACCTGTTTGATGGCGGTGATCAGGTCGTCGAGGCGGACGGGGTAGGAGATCGGCGTGGCATCCGGCATGCGTCAACGCTAGGTTGACGACGGCACCGCTGTCAACCTGACGTTGACGCCCCGTGGTTCCTCTGCGACGATCGGGGCGGTATGAGATTCTCCGCGGCGGTGATCGGGCTCGCCGTCATGCTCGGCGTGGCGGTGCCCGCGCACGCCGACGCCCCCGACGACCAATTCCTCGCGACCCTGCAGGCGGCCGGCATCACCTATTCGGATCCGGGCCGGGCGATCGCGGCCGGAAAGGCGGTCTGCAACATGGCCGGGCAGGGCACGCAGATGGCCGACATCGTCAAAAGCGTCCAGAAACTCAACCCCAAGCTCCAAGGCGACAACGCCGCGAAGTTCACCGCGATCGCGGCCAACGTCTACTGCCCGGATGCGCTGGGCGCCGTGCCGGCGCCCCCGAACGGGGGCTGACCGCTCGCGCCGTTCGTCATCGTCTTTTTACATTCGCGCTACCGGGGTTCTATCGGCGAAACGTGTTGTCAACATTCCGAATTTAAGCTTCGTCGGACGGCGCCCGGCTTTCCTCGAGGATGCGAATTTGGACGTTCTGCAACGGCAATTGGTCGACCCACTCAGCGAAATCCTCAACACGCGCATCCTCGTTTATCTGCTCATCGGCGTCGGCATGTATTTCAGGCTCTCCTGACGTTCATGTGGATCAGGGAGCGTGTGGTATGGCGGCGGGGATGGTGAGCGGGGCGCACGGACGGTGATCTAGGTTCGATGGCCTTAACCCCGATCGATCCTGGAGCCGTCCGTGCGCGCATCAACCCTACTCAATTCCCTGCTCGATCTGCCTGGCGTGCGCGTCGGCGCGGCCGCTGTGCACGGTGGTGAGCTGCGCGTCACGGTTAGCTTGCGCCGGCGCCGGCTTGGCTGCCCGCACTGCTCGTTTACGACCCGGCATCGCTATGACACCCGGGAGGTGGACTCGTCGTGGCGGCATCTGGACACCGCCGGGCGGATATGCCGGATCCTGTTGCGGCGCAGGCGGCTGCGCTGCCCGACACATGGTGTGCTGGCCGAAGCGGTGCCGTTCGCCCGCCCCGGCTCCCGCCACACCCGCGACTTCGAGGACCTGGTGGCCTGGCTGGTCACCAAGACCGACAAAACCACCGTCAGCACCTTCGCCAGGGTGGCCTGGCGCACCGTAGGCGCAATCTGCGAACGCCTCGCCCCCGACGTGCTCGACCCCAACCGGCTGTGCGGGCTGGTCGACATCGGCGTCGACGAGATCTCCTGGTGCAAACACCACCGGTATTTGACGCTGGTCTCCGACCACGACAGCGGCACCATCGTGTGGGGCAAACCCGGCAAGGACAGCGACACCTTGGACGCCTTCTTCGATGAACTGCCCGACGAAGGTGCGTCCATCGAAGCGGTGTCGATGGACATGGGACCCGCCTACGCCAAAGCGGTGCGCCAGCGGGTGCCGGCGGCGGTGATCTGCGTCGACCCGTTCCACGTTGTCAAGCTCGTCACCGACGCGCTCGATGCGGTGCGCCGCCAGGTGTGGCAGGCCGCCCGCACGCTGCCCGATCAGCGCATCGCTCGCACGTTCAAGGGTGCGCGCTGGGCGCTGCTGAAGAACCCCGCCGACCTCACCGACACCCAAGCCGAAACCCTGCGGGAAATGAAACGCAGCGGCGGGATCCTTTGGCGCGCCTATCAACTCAAAGAAGCGTTGCGCGAGGTCTTCGCCGGCGACCTCGACGCCGCCACCGTCGCCGAACTGCTGGATCGTTGGTGCTCGCGAGCCCAACGCAGCCGCATCCCGGAGTTCGTCAAGGCCGGGCGCACCATCCGCAAACACCGCGCCGGCATCAACGCCGCCATCGAGAGGAACCTGTCGAACGGACGCCACGAAGGGCTCAACACCAAGGTGCGTCTCCTCGTGCGCCGTGCCTACGGCTTCCACAGCGCTCAAGCTGCCCTCGCTCTCATCCTCCTGGCTTGCGGACCGGTCACCCTCGAACTCCCATACCACACCAGGGGCCACCCACATTCATGTCAATAGAGCCGTATTTCACGGTGCGCACCAGATTCGTCCAGATCCGTTACTTCGGCCGAATGCTGCGTCAGCTCCGCAGATCCCGTCGCCGGCACGGCGGGATCTCGTCGTTTCAGGCGTTCTGCGTCGGGTTGGCGTCGCGGGTGGGCACCGGCAACATCGCCGGGGTCGCGATCGCGCTCACCGTCGGCGGGCCCGGTGCCATCTTCTGGATGTGGGTGGTGGCCGCGGTCGGCATGGCCACCGCGGTGATCGAGGCGACGCTGGCCCAGATCTTCAAGGTCGGCTCCGAGGACGGGGCCTTTCGCGGTGGCCCCGCGTTCTACATCCAGCACGGGCTGCGCTCGAAGGCGGGCGGCGTCTTGTTCGCCATCCTGCTGGTGTGCAGCTTTGCCACCGCGTTCAACATGGTGGAGACCAATGCGATCAGCGGGGTACTGAAGTCGTCACATGGCATCGGGACCGGCTGGACGACAACGGTTTTGACATTGCTCGCGGCGCCGGTGCTGTTCGGTGGGGTGCGCAGCGTCGCGAAGTTCGCGGGATTGGTGCTGCCGGTGGTGGCGCTGGTCTATGCGTTGCTGGCCCTGGCGATCGTGACGCTCAACATCGCCCAGCTGCCGGCGGTGATCGAGGAGATCGTGGGTGGGGCGTTCGGGGCCAGTCAGATGGCGGGCGGCTTCGCCGGTGGCATCGCGGTGGCGATGCTGACCGGGGTCAAGCGGGGCCTGTTCGCGTGCGAGGCCGGTCTGGGCAGTTCGCCCAACATCGCGGGCGCCGCGACCGTGGCGCATCCGGTGGAACAGGGGCTGATCCAGTCGCTCGCGGTCTTCGTCGACACCATGGTGATCTGCACGGCGACGGCCTTCATCGTGTTGATGTCGGGGCCCGGGGTCTACGACCCGGCGCACCCGGGTGCGCTCGCCGGTGCCAGCCTGACCGAGTCGGCGATCGCCGCGGGTCTCGGCTCGTGGACCACGGTGGTCATGACGTCGGTGGTGTTCGTCTTCGCGTTCGCCTCGGTGCTGAGCAATTACGTGTGCGCCGAGGCCAACCTGTTCTTCCTGGGTGGTCGGGGGCCGGCGATCCACGCGCTCAAGGGCGTGACCCTGCTGTCGATGGCGGTGGGCGCGATGTCGCAGCTGACGCTGGTGTGGGCGCTGGCAGATCTCGCGATGGCGCTGATGGCCATCGTCAACCTGGTGGCGATCTGCCTGCTGGGCAGGTGGGCGTTCGCCGCGCTGCGGGATTTCCACCGGCAGTCCGCGCGGGGCGTGCGCCCGGTGTTCGTGGCCAGCGAGGCGGGGCTGCCGGGGGTGCTCGACGGCGACGTCTGGGACTCGCCCGAGCCACTGCTGGTCCGGGGGCTGCCCGAATCGCCTCCCGCTCGGCGGCCCTTGCCGCGCGTTCCGTGGGTTTCGCGGGCTTCGCGGGCGCCTGCGGCGTAGCGGGCGGGTGGCCGGTGGCTTCGGAAAGTTCACCTACAGTTTGCCGCCGGGCAGGTCGGTCCGCCGCGGCGTGCGCGAGAATTGTCTGGTTATGAAATTTCTCCTTCCGCTCACTTGTGTGGCCGCAGCGATCGGCATAGCCGCACCGGCGCACGCCGACATCAACAACGATCAGGACTTCCTGACGCAGCTGCGCGCCGCCGACATCACCTACAAGAATCCCGAGCTGGCCATCAGCGCGGCCAAATCGGTGTGCTCGCTGCTCGACGACGGGTCGTCGGCCGCGGAGATCGTGACGGAGCTGCGCAACCGCAACCCGGAATTCCAGGGTGCCGGTGCCGCGAAGTTCACCACGCTCTCGGCCGCCCACTACTGCCCGAACTACCTGACCGGCAGCGGGGGACCGAAACCGGCGAACGAGGCCGGCGGCCCGGCCGCCCCGGGCAGCCCCGGCAACTGACGGCCTACCGGCGCGGCGTCACGTCGCGCGGGCCTCGATGATGCTGAACCGCGACGCGGTCGGCACCACGCGCGTCATCTCGAAACCGCCCGCCTCGAGCAGCCGACGGTACTCGTCGGCGGTGCGTTCCCGGCCGTTGTTGATGATCAGCATCTCCATGTCGACCAGTTTGACGACGGGTGCGCTGTCGTCCTCGGGCACGACCGCCTCGACCAGCAGGAGCGTCGCGCCGGGGCCGCCGGCCGACCGTATGTTGCGCAGGATCTGCACGCATGGGTCGTCGTCCCAGTCGTGGATGATGTGCTTGAGGACGTAGGCGTCGCCGCCGGCGGGGACGCCGTCGAAGAACGACCCCTCGGCAAGCCGAACCCGTTCCGCCACACCGAGTTCCCGCAGTAGCGGCATCGCCCCGGCGACCACGTCGGGCAGGTCGTAGAGCACGCCCTGCGCCTCGGGTGCCGACTCCAGGATCGCGGCCAGCAGGCGGCCGTGACCGCCGGCGACGTCGACGACGGTGCCGTAGGACGCAAAGTCGTAGGCCTGCACGACGGGTCCGATCGCCGCACTGGACAAGCCCGTCATCGCGTCGTTGAAGATCTGCCCGAATTCGGTGTCGTCGCCCATGTATTCGAAGAAGCTCTTGCCGCGCAGCTTCTTGACGACGGAGTTGCCGGTCTTGATCGCCTCGGTCAGCAGGCTCCAATGCTCGCGCTGCTGGCGCGAGCCGACGAAGCGCGCCATGGCCGCCATCGACACCGGCGCGTCGGAACGCAACAGCTCGGCCAGCGGAGTCAGCGCGTAGCGGCCGTCGGCGCGCAGGGCGAAGATGTCCCGGCTCGTCAACGCCCGCAGCAGCCGGCGCAGCGCGTCGGGGTTGGCGCCGACCCTGCCGGCCAGTTCGTCGAGGGGAAGCGGCCCGGACGCCAACGCGTCGGCCACCCCCAGATCGGCGGCCGTGGTGATCGCCTGCGACATCCAGGCGCCCAGGATCAGCTCGTTCATCACCTCCGGCAACGGGGGCTGCTGCGGGTCGGATGATGCTGCGTCGGAAGTCGTCACGGATGCCCTCGGGTCGGTGGCCACTGAACTCCACGGAGTCTTTCACGGATGGCCGCGGCGGTGCCCGGCACGTACCGTATCGGCGCACGGCGTCGCGCGGGCGGCGGTCGCGCGCATCCGGCAGAACCCGGACCCTTATCCGCGCGAGCGGCTGGTCGCCGAGCCCCGCGGCGAGCAGGTTCGCATCACCCGCCCCGACGGGACCGTGCTGCACGCGCTGGCCGCCGGGCAGGGGCCGCCGGTGGTCCTCGTCCACGGCTACGGCGCGCGCATTCTGGAGTGGAACCTAGTGTGGGAGGCATTGCAGGTCAATGGTTTTCGTGTCATCGCGTTCGACCAGCGCGGGCACGGGCAGTCCACGCTGGGCGGCGACGGTGTCGGCTCCGAACCGATGGCCGCCGACGTCGCCGCGGTCCTGCGGCACTTCGACGTGCGCGACGGGGTGCTCGTCGGGCACTCCATGGGCGGTTTCGTCAGCATCCGCGCAGTGCGGGGCGCATCCGTCGCCGGCGATGGTCTCGGTGTTCGTCGAGTTCTTCAACCGGCACCTCGACGAGCACGGGCCGCTGCTGCCGATCGTGCGGGCCTTCTCGCGCGAGGACCGCTCTCCGCGGCTGGCCGAGATCGGGGTGCCGACCGCGGTCATGGTCGGCACCGCCGACAGCACCACGCCGCCAACCCATTCGCGCCGCCTCGCCGCGGGGATACCCGGCGCGCGGCTGGTGCAGGTGCCCGACGCGGGGCACCTGCTGAACCGGGAGGCGCCCGAAGACCTGATCGACGTCGTGGAATCGTTTGCAGCGCAATATGGTTCAGAGCACTCGGGCCGCGCGAGGCCGGCGCCGTCACCAGATGACCACTTCGGCGTCGTCCCCGCCGTAGCAGCGGGTCGAGATCATCGTCGATCCGTCGTCGAAAAAGGCGGGGTATCTGCCGACACAGGTCATCTCGTAGGCCTCGCCGGTGACCGGTGAGAACGCGGTGAAGTTGTCGGACATGCCCGTGGCGTAGAAGATTCGGCGCACGTTTTCGGCGAATGCGCAGCTGGTGTGTCCGCCGACGACGCCTTCGTGCCCGTCGGGGCAGATGGTGAAGACGTCGGTGCGGTCGCCGGCGGGTGGTGGCGCGACGCCGTCGCCGCGGACGGGAGGCGGTGGGGCTGCTTGCACCGTGACCGTCGGCGCGGGTGCCGGGGTGATCGTCACCGTTGACGGCGGCGGGGCCGGTGCGGCCGCCGGAAGCGTAGCGGAAGGCTTCGTGGCCCGCCCGGCGACGATCGGCTTGGTCTTGCCGTAGATGGAGAACCCGAGCCACGTCAGGAGTCCGATAACGAGCGCAACCGCGACGGCGGCGACGAGGATGATGCCGGCGCGTCGTGCGGCTGCACCCCACGAGACAGCGGTGTCGTCATCCTCGTCGCGCGACCAGGCCAGCGCGGGCGGGGCGGCGGCGAGCGGGGGGACGATCGCCGTCTCGTCGGCGGCCGGCCCGATCGCGGTCGCAGCACTGTCGGCGGCAGCCGTGGTTGGCGGCTGCCTTTCGCCCCGGTCGTCGTCGATGCTCATGTTCGGGCTCCTGTCCGGCTCCTCTCTGAATGGTGGCACCGGGGTACGACAACCGTTCGGAAAATTCCGTAACCGCAAGGGGGACCCGGCGCGCGGGCTACCCGGGTGTACGAAGGGACCGGGGGCAGCGCCCGGATCCTCGTGGTGGCAGCGTCAGGCCAACTGATCCGCGGGTATCGGCTCCGGTACCGCGTTCTGTTTGGTGGTCATGTCCCGGCATTCGCCGTAGAGGGTGATCGAGCCGCCCGCGTCTTGGACGGGGGAGTAGGGATCGAAGACGGCCGTGACGTTCTGTTTGCTCACGGCGGGGGAATGACTGTGGAAGTCGCCCGGAGCTGACCAACCGTGCTCCTTGAGCACACCGATCATCTGTTGAATTTGGGCTTGGGATGCTTCGAGGGTCGGCGCGTGGCCATAGCTGAGCCCGACCACTCCGCGGAAGGGTGCGACGGCCTGGTCGTTGCAGGACTCACGGCTGAAATGCCCGGAGACGTCTTTGAGTCCCAGCGTCGCGACGATCTCTCGCGCCGCGTTGATGACTTGCGCCCTGGTCTGATCGGGAGTCATTGGGTGAGGTACCCCCTCGCTGAGATTCCTTACGGTGCTGCAGGATTGGATTGCGATGGCAAGGATGGCCGCGACGACGGCGGCAATCACCGCACGCAGTGCGGCGGCGTCGCTTCTCTTGGGTCGGTTCATCGAGGAATTCAATGGTAGTGGCCCGCTGTTGGTTCCCGGAACGTCTCCGGGTCGACTTCGTCGGGCAGCCAGTAGCTGCCGCGATGCGCAGCGGTCATGTGGTCGTGCTCGAGTGCGTCGCCGTGCCCGGAGGCGATGTCGGCGAGGCTGAACAACGATTCGCCGCCGTTGGTGAAGTAGGAGCTGTGATCCTTCAACGGAGAGGTCAGGCCCGGAGCCTCGGCTTTGAACCGGGTCGATCCGTAGCCCTCCACGGGCCGGATCGTTGCCGAGGCCGATAGTGACTCCGGTGCCCGGTAGATGTCCCTGATGCCGCCGAGGTGGGTGATCGGGTCGGAGGAGGCGGCGCCCACGTAGACGTGGCCGCCTGCGGAGAGGTGAAAGTCGGCGGCGCTGTGGGCGAGGTCGGTTCCGGGGCAGCCGACGAGGACGACGTCGTTGGTGTGCATCCCGGAACCCGCTGCGGCGTCGGCCACGGTGGTCGAACCGTAGGAGTGGCCGATCACGGTCACATGGGAGGCCCCCGCCTGGTGCGTGACGGCGAGCGCGTTGACGTCTCCGGCGAGCAGGCCGCCCCCTTGCCTGGCCAGCGTGGTCTGCCCGATCTGGGGGTCGATGGCGCTGTCGGGGGCGTGGTATCCCATCCACACCAGGACCGCGTCGGACCTGTTCGGGTCGGCTCGTCGAGCCTCGGTGTAGAGGTTTCGCCCCTCGGTGTGACTCAAGTAGCCGTCGCGCACACTGCTGCCCGTCCCCGGCACCAGGACGGTGGTGTTGTCGGCCTTGTCGGGGTTGCCGATCGCGATGGCTTCGCGGCCGCGGCCGTCGAAGGCCTCGGGATCGTAGGTTTGCAGGAAGACGGGGTTTTTGCTGCCGTCGGGGTTGGTGGCATCTGTCCTGAGGCCGTTGCGGGTCTGTAAAGCGTTGGTGTAGCGGGTGATTGCCGTGGGCGTGAGGCCGTATTGCTGCGGGTGTTGAGTGACTTGATCGACCGATACGTGCTGGCTCGAAGCGGCGCTCTCCACCCGGGCGATGTCGTCGTTCATCACGGCCTGGTTGATCGTGTCGTGGGCGTCTGTGTCAATGCCGTTGAGGTTGCCCAGTTCTGGCGGGTGCTGAGCGATCAGCTGATCGCGTTGTTGCCGGCTCAGGGAGTCCCACCATCGTTTGACGTCCTCGGGGGTGGTGGTCGGCGGCGGAATCTGGATCTGCTCGGGCTTGTCCTGCGCATCGACGGGGGCGAGGGCCGTGGGATCGTATCCATCGGTGCGCAGCGTGGTCAGTGACGTCTGTAGGCAGTTCGAGTACCCGGTGCGTACCGACTCGATGTGGGCCACGGCCGCTTTGGTGTCGGCGATGGCATCCTCTTCGCAATTGGCGATCAACGTGTTCAGAGCATCTCGGTCGGCTGCGCTGAGGTTGGGGTCGTGCTCGAGTTGCAGCGCCTGGCCGATCAAGTCATCGAGCTTCTCCAGCTGGGCTTCAAGCGCCGCGATCTGGCCGGCGGCGCTTTTTTGCGCCTCGGCCAGCGACGCGGCGATGCCTTCGAGATCGGCGGCGATCTTCGGCAGTTGCGCCGACTGCGCACCCAGCGATTTGGTCACCCGTTTTACCTCGGCGGAGTCGTTGACCGGGTGATCGCCATTCTGGTGGTTCCAGGCGGCGTCGAAGCGGCGACGGGCCATATCGAAGGAGTGATCGGCCTCGGCGCTGCTGCGGCCCGCATTGTTGAAAAGCTTCTGCCAGGTCCGAGATCTGCGCAGGGCTACCGGTTTGCAGGCTGTTGTTGATCGCCCACGGATCGCCACCGGCTTCTGCGATCAGCGCCGCGACGCTTATGAAGCGCAGCTGCATCCCACCGCCCGCAACGTCCCCATGCCCTTCCCAAACCTGGCTGGCAATGCTACTCGCGTTCTGCTGGCCACCAGCGTGTTTTGTCGACGAGGGTGGCCTGGGTCTTCCTCTGCCCGGGCGGGACCTGCAGGGTGCGTCTCATATCTTTAGTTCTGAGACCAGTCCGTCACGATGGATGTGTGTGCTATATATTTCGATCATCGAGCATCCGGCTGTGATGATCGAAATAGTGATCATTGGGGCATTCCGGTCCTATGATCGAAATATGTATCATCCTGTCCCGCTTGTATACGACACCATCGAACTCGGCCAACACATCCGGCGCGCGCGCCAAGACAGAGGCTTCAACCAGGACGAGCTCGCCGACCGTATCGGAGTCACTCGTATGACCATCTCCCGTCTTGAGCGGGGGGAATCTGTCAGCGTCGACATAGCGCTGCGCGCACTTTCGGAGTGCGGCATCGCGCTTGCGCTGGTGCCGAAGTTCTCCCGAGTGACGACAGTCGATGGCACGCAAAGCGCTTGACGTTTGGTTGTACGGCGTCCACGTCGCAAGGCTGAGTGAGCCACGCCGGTTTCGCCTGCGTCTGGATTTCACCGAGGAGGCGCTCGACACCTTCGGCGAGGGAAGCCGAGTCCTGTCCTTGGCGCTACCCATCTCGCGAAAACCCATCCAAGACCGTGACGGCAAGTTGCAAGTGTCGGCGTTCATCGACGGTCTTCTGCCGGAGGGCAACCTGCGTCGTCACATCGCCACTGAGGCTCGCGTACGAACCAACGACACGATGACGCTATTAGAACGGGTAGGTGCGGAATGTGCCGGTGCTGTCCAAATCCTTCTCGACGGAGCAAAGCCCGGTGCCGGCCAGGTCCGCCGTTTGACGAAACAGGAGGTCGACATTCTGATCGCGGACCTGCCGACCTACCACCTGCCCGAGGGCGCCACGCCACAGGCATCGCTCGCCGGCATTCAGGACAAAGTGCTGTTGGTAGCTCTTCCCAACGGTGAATGGGGCTGGCCCGAAGCCGGTGCGGTCTCAACGCACATCATCAAACCCGAGCCACTCGGCGGCGCCGTAAAGCATCTCATTCAGACGGAAGACTGGGCGCTACGAGTCGCACGCGGAGCAGGCATGAATGCTGCGGAGTCGCGATTAGAGCGGTTCGGTGAACGCGAGGCCATCGTCGTGGTCCGCTATGACCGAAGCTCTGACGGCAATCGGCTGCATCAGGAAGATTTCTGTCAAGCGCTAGGTCTCGATCCTGCCGCCAAATACGAGAGCACCACCGAAGCAACTCGCTCAGGCTCGCGGCTACGACGCGTAGCCCGCGCGGCCGCACCGAGAGCGTTGGACCCTGACGGGTTTCGCTTGGCGTTGCTGCAGGTCGTCACATTCAACGTCGTCATTGGTAATGCTGACGCGCACTCTAAAAACTACTCAGTGATGATCGGCCGCGATGGGAGCGTGTCCCTGGCACCGATCTACGATGCCTCGCCGGTCATGTACCTGGATCCCGCATTCAAGGGCACAGGCCATGTGATTAACGGCAAGACGAGTATCGACCGCATCAACGTCGATGATCTGACAGCCGAAGCGGCTTCCTGGGGCATGGGGAAGCGGCGCGGAACGTGTCAAGGTCGGTGAGACAGTTTCTTACGCGGATTTGATGAGTGCTTCCGGGGTTGGTTGGTTGATCCAGGCGACGGTGGGCAGCTTCGGTGGAGCGGGCCGCCGGTGCCGGAATCTAGCGGGGTTAGCGGCGTAGGCCGCATCCAGCGTGGCGGCACGTTGGGCCTGGATCTCGTTTGCGGTGCCGTAGTGCACCGATGCAACGGTGTGTAGGCCCACGCCGCTGTGGCGATGCTCATGGTTGTAGTAATCGAAGAATGTCGTGCAGAAGGCGCGGGCATCTTCGATCGAGCCGAACCGGCCCGGGAACGCCGGGCAGTACTTGAGGGTCTTGAAATTAGCCTCCGAGTAGGGATTGTCGTTGGACACGTGCGGGCGGCTGTGGCTGCGGTCCACCCCCAGGTCGATCAGCAACTGGGCGACCGGCTTGGAGGTCATCGAGGTGCCGCGATCAGCGTGCAAGGCCAACTGGCCGCGGGCGATGCCGTGACGGGCCATGGTGTCGGCGATAAATGCTTTGGCCAACTCACCGTCCTCAACTTCTGCGATGATCCAGCCGACGACGTAGCGCGAGAAGATGTCGATAATCACATAGAGTTGATAGAAGATACCCCGTTGTGGCCCTTGCAATTTCGTTATATCCCAGGACCAGACCCGGTTTGGTGCGTTAGCGATCAGCTCGGGTTTCTTGCGCGCCGGATGGGTGCGCTGGCGACGCCGCTCGCGGTTCTCCCCGGCAATGGCCAGTAGCCGGTACATGGTGCGAATCGAGCACAGGTAGACACCATCATCAAGCAGTCGCGCCCACACCTGCGCCGGCGCCAGATCGCAGTACTGCTCTGAGCGCAGCACCGTCAGAATCTGCTGGCGTTCGGCCTCGGTGAGCTTATTCAGTGGCTCGGGCCGCACCCGCCGTGCCGGCCGTGGTGGTGGGTTGCGGTGGCGGTGGAGCGTGGCCCGCGATGCACCCAGCAATTCGCACGCCCGTTTGGTGCTGGTTGCGGCCTCCAGGTCGGGCAGGTGCTCGCCGATCACGGCTTGGACTTCGGCTCGAAATCCGCGCTCTCGGAGAGCATCTCCAAGAGCGCGTGTGCTTTTCCCGTGATCTCCAGCGCTAGCTTGGTCCGATCCAGCTCAGCCTGCAGTTGCGTGGTGCGCCGCCGCAGCTTGTCCAACTCGACCTGCTCAGCGCTGCGCTTCGGCTTGCCCTTCGCCGACAAACCCTCCCGAGCGCCGGCATCACGGGCCTTTCGCCATTCGGCGATATGCGAGCTGTACAGGCCTTCACGGCGCAGCAACGCACCACGCTCCGACGAGCCCACCGACAGCGCGTCGTACTCGTCGAGGATGCGGGCCTTGTACTCGGCGGTGAACGTGCGCCGCCGCGCCCGAGCACCTGGATCGGGCACGTTGTCCACTTGGTCATTATCACTGCACCCCTCCAGGGATGCGATCGTCATAGTCACGGAAAATGGTGATCCTGTCTCGCCCTGTAGCGATGATTGGCTACTGCTGCTGTCTCACTTAACCCTGTCACACAGGGGCGAGCACGTGCGGCGATACAGGCATGCCTGGAGCGGATATACAGCTCAGTCGAGCGTGTCGCGCTTCCACCGGGAACCGAGTCGGTCAAGCCAAACCTTGCCCGACTATGGACCCAACGTTCTTGGCCGAAGCCCCGGGCACGAAAAAGCACCGGTTCGGGACTCTAGGGCCTCTCTCCGGTGCTGTCTTGGCAGGTCCCCGATAGTCGGTCCACCTGGTTTTGGAGCCAGGTTGTGATTGATACCGATTTCAGTTGATCTCGCAGGCCACGGGGTGGTGGGTGTGGCTGCATCGGGCAGCGTACTCGGCCGGGGTGAGATAGCCCAGGGCCGAGTGACGATGTCGCCGATTGTGCTCGTCCTTGAAGTCGCCGATGACCACGCGGGCCTCGGTCAGGTTGGTCCAGTGATTGCGGTTGAGGCACTCCCTTCGTAGCCGGTTGTTGAACGATTCGATGTGACCGTTGTTCCACGGCGTGCCTGGCGGGATGTAGCAGAGCCCGACATATCCGGAGCAAAACGATTGCAGCGCTTGGGAAATCATCTCAGGACCGTTGTCCATGCGCAGCACCAGCGGCGGCCCGCCAGCCGCGGCGAAACACCTGCGTAGGTCCTCGATCAACCGCTCGGCGGTGATGGAGCGCTCCACGATGTTCAGCAGCGATTCGCGGGTGTGCTCGTCTACCATCGACGCAATCTTGACCGTCCTGCCGTCGATGGTGGAGTCGAACTGGAAATCCAATGCCCACACCACCTTCGGGGCATCGGCAACCACTTCCGGGGCCGAGGACATGCCGGCCCGCTTGCGTGGGCTGTGCACGCGTCGCTGCAGGCCCTCCTCCTTCCACAAGCGGTGAATTTTCTTCTTGTTCACCCCGCGATGCTCGTCATGGCGCAGGGCGGCCCAGGCCCGCCGAAACCCATGACACGGGTGAGCGGTGGAGTAGTCACGCAGCCATCGCCGCAGATCAGCGTCGGGATCGTCTGGGGTCAGCGCGATCGGGGTCCGGCGGTAGGTGGAGCGGGCCAGCCCGACCGCTTTGCACGCGAGCCGCTCGGACACGTTCAGAACCTCTTTGAGCATGTCCACGGCACGGCGCTTGGCGGCCGGGCTCAGAATTTTCCCTTGGCCACCTCCCGCAGAGCGTCTTTTTCCAGCTCGGCGTCGGCCAATAGCCGCTTGAGCCTGGCGTTCTGCTCCCGCAGCTCCCGCAGTTCCTTGGGGGCATCGATGTCCATGCCGCCGTAAGCACGCCGCCAGTTGTACAGCGTCGCCGCCGACACCCCCAACTCCGCGGCGATCTCCTCGTTGGTCTTGCCCGCCGCAGCCAGCTCGTCGGCACAGCGCAGCTTGCGCACGACGTCCTCAGCAGAATGTTTCTTCCGCCCAGCCATGTGATTCATCGTCCCTTCCGGCCCCCACATCGGGGCCACAGGACCCTAAAACAAGGCGGACTCATTCACCGGGGGCACGCCAGAGCGTGGTCAGCTCGGCGCTGGCGCCCACCAGGGTGTCGGGGTCTACGCGCAGGGCACTTGTCATCGGGGGTGGCTCCTTTCAGGGGGTGGGGGTGGGCCTCACTGTGCGCCTTGGGACGCACAGTAGTTCGCGTTGTACGCGGGCCCGTACGGGTCGCACGCGTAGCTGCCGGTCGACGGCGACTCGTTGTAGCAGATGGTCGGGTCGAACAGCGGCGAGGACGGGTCGCACCACTGGACCGGACCGGCGTGCGCGGGCGGCATCGGAATCACGCCGATCAGCGCTGCGGCTGCGGCGAGCCCGCAGAGCGCTCGTGTCAACATGGCAACCTCCTATTTCTGCGCACCGCCGCAGCCACCGGGGGGCGCCGGTTGCGGGATCGGACCGTTGTCGGGGTCGATGACGCACGACATGCCCAGCCGCGTCGGTTCGCTCGAGCCGGGCATGAAGAACGGCATCGAGGAGCCCGCGTAGGACAGCTGGTGCCAGTAGGAGCCGTCGGGATAGTGCGCGCCGTCGCACCACCCCTCGAAGATGGAGCCGCCCCCGCCGCCGGCGCACTGGCCTGCCGCCATGTTGGGGACGTGGGGATCGTCGGCGCGCGCCGGGCTGGCTGTCAGCGTGGCGAGCGCGGCCAGCGTGGCGGCGACGCCGCAGACGAGCCTTGCGTGGGTCATGGACAGCATCGTGGACCTCCTATGCTCCTAATTCAATACCGTGGCGACGTGATTGAGCGCAGCGCCGGATTTCGCCGCAGCCTCGGAGACACGGCGGATCTCCATGGCCGAGACTGCGGTGTAGCGCTGGGTCGTGGACCACCGACGCATGCCTTGGGCGGCGCACAGGTTCCCGGTCCCGGTGTGCACGGCGGCTGGCGTAGGCCACCGGCAAGAAGCCTTCTGGCTCAAAGCTTTTCATCCTTCGTACTGCGGGCAGTAGGCGGCCAGGGCGACGTTGACCATGCCGGAGGTTTGCCACGGTGTGAAGGTGGGGTCGTCGCGTTGTACTTCGTCGATGATCTGGGCGCGGGTCATGCCGCGGGCGAAGCCGCCGCAGATGCTGCGGGCGCCCGCTTCGGCCACGTCCCAGTTGACGACATGCAAGCCGGGGATACCGGCGACGCCTTCCCGGAAGATCCGGTCCGCGTCCGCGGGCGGCGGCGCGAGCGTGGGGGCGGCTTGCACGGTCACGGTCGGCGGGGATGGCGGTGGCGCGGTCACTGTCACCGTCGGCGGCGCGGCGGGCGCCGGGAGGTCTGTATGGATGCTGTCCGACGGCGGCACGCTGCTGACAGATGGAAGCGCTGCAGGCGGGATCGTCTCGACGGGGCTCGTTTATGTGGGCGGCAACGTCGAAAGAGCAGGCGAGCGCGGTGTTATCCACACCTGCCATGCGGCGCTCAGGATGATGACCAGGGCCACCGCGGCGGCGACGAATAGGATCGGCGCGGCGCTGGCGAAGCAAGCACCCCAGGATGGGTCGGTCACGGCGATTGGTTCGCCGTCGTCGTCATCGTCCATCGCGGGGGCGCCGTCATCATCCATCGGGGCGTCATCGAGGTAGGGGTGAAAGAAATCGGTGACGCGCTGTCGGAGCTTTCCCCACCACGGCATCGTCGGGTAGTCCAAGACAGTGGCGTAGCGATCAGCCGACCAGGCCAGCTCGGGTGCGGCCTGGGCCAGACCCGGCACGATCTCCGTCTCGTCGGCGTCGGCGCCCACGGTTGGCGGCAACTCATCGTCTTGGTCGTTGGCGGACATCTTCAGGGGCTCCTGGGGTTGCCGTAAATCTTGCACCCGGGGGGTGACAACTGTCCGGGACAGCTGTCCGCGGGGTCGCTACTCGGGCTTGAGTCGGTACATCCGGCCGTGCTCGGTTGCGGTGGTGACCACGCTGCCCGCGTCGGTGAGGTCGTCCATGAAACCCACGGCCTCGCGGACAGCGCCGTCGAAGGCCCGGGTCGGCAGGCCCGCGCCGCGCTGCAACCAGTCATGGATCTCGGTGGCGTCCGGCGAGGCAGCGACATTCAGGATGTCGACAGATATAGGGGGAGTAGTGGTCATGCCTCGGGTGCTCCTCGGGGTTGTCCCGAGCCACCTGACCGGTCTGGCATGTATCTGGCACGCTGCCGAATTCGAGACTTAAAAACTGCCTCTGATCTGCAAGAACTCTGGTGCGCGATACTGGGATTGAACCAGTGACCTCTTCCGTGTCAGGGAAGCGCTCTCCCGCTGAGCTAATCGCGCTGGGGGGTTCGAAAGCGGAGGTGGAGACGGGAATCGAACCCGTGTGCACGGCTTTGCAGGCCGTTGCCTCACCACTCGGCCACTCCACCGCTGGGAACTGATGCCACTTGCACCTTCGAGCGGATGACGGGATTCGAACCCGCGACCCTCACCTTGGCAAGGTGATGCGCTACCAACTGCGCTACATCCGCGCGCAACGGGCGAGATCGTCGCCCGGTGCGAAGCACGACGATAGTCCACACCGGCGGGCACTTACAAGTTTCCAGGTACGCTGCGGTTCTGGGCTATCCCGGGCCGCCAAGCCGAGGATGGGCGCGCACTGGGATCCTCGGATCGTGCTAGTCTTCGACGTCGTTCGCCTCTCGGCGCCGGTCCCGTGGCTCAGTGGAAGAGCGTCCGCTTCACACGCGGAAGGTCGCTGGTTCGATCCCAGCCGGGACCACCAGGTCACAGCGTGAATCGTCGGCACCGTGCAACTTCCGTGCAACATCTGTCGCGTTTCTTCGGGTGACGAGGGATAGATGAACGAGTCGGATCGGCCGGTCGTGAGGCTGAGCGCTGGTCAGCGGCAGTCGTCGGCCGCCTCGTGGCTGGTGCGCCTCCTTGGTGAGGCCGGATTCGAGTTTTCGCAGACGAGTTTGTCCATGGATCCGTTCATCATCGGTGCGCCAGGTCGCCTGCAAATCACCGGTGACGGGGGAAGACTCCTCCCCGTGGATCACCGCGGTGTCGAGCGACCCGAGCCACCGGGAAGAGATCGATCGACTGGTTCAGCGGAGCGGCAAATTGGCTTCCCGGGATTTGGTGTCTGACGAAGATTTCCGTGGTGCTCAGCCGGCATCACCCGTGCGGTGATGATGGTCGCCGAGGAGGCGACGTCATGGCCGGGGGTGTGTCGCGCCCGGATCGCTCGTTGGTGAGCTGCACCGCGTAGCGGTCGAACAACGTGGCGAGCACGATGCGCAGCTCGTATTCGGTGAACGCCGCGTTTAGGCAATGGCGGACGCCGCCGAATGGGATCCCGGCGTAGTCCCCTTTCGCGTCCACCGCCGCCCGAGACCGGCGCCCGAGGGGCTCGAACGCCAGTCCCGGTCGGCTCGGGCCAGGCACGGCGTCGGGGGCGAAGAAGGGCCGCGAAGTGTCAGTTGCCGGGCGTCTCGTACCTGCTTGTTCGATCGGGCCGGCAGGTACGGGTATCGAGATGGTCGACGGCTTCATCGACGTCGCCGTTGAATCCTTTGCCGCACAGCAAAAGTATCTCCCGACCAGAGGGTCAAAATTCCGCGTGGGGGTCGGTTTTCACGTGCCGTCGACACTCGTCTTGCCGTAGCGTTCGTACATCCGGAGTCGAGGGGCCAGCGTAGCTGAGCCGCCGTAGCCGTTGATGAAGTCCGACGTGGCGGTGCTGGTGTCGAGGATCATGTCTAATACGCTGACGTCAGGACAGCGTGTTCCTGCCTCCTGCGTTCGGTTGGTGCGTTGAACATGGCTGCCGAGATATGCGTAGTCGATCCGACCGGTTTCGGGGTGGCCGAACATGAACGGAGTCATCGGATGAATGTGGTCGACAGTTTGGACCCGGCGGCTGGTGGTCCGTTGTCCGATGGAGAGCGGGCGGATCTGGTGCTGATGCGGGAGGAGGAACGGCTGGCGCGTGATTTGTACCGGCGGTTCCACCGGGCGTGGGGTGTGCCGATCTTCGACAACATTGCCGCCAGCGAGCAGCGTCATTATGACGCGATCGGGCGACTGCTCGAGCGGTACGGCGTCCCCGATCCGTCGGTAGGGCAGCCGCCCGGTGTCTACGTCGGCCCTGAACTGCAGGACGCCTACGACATGTGGCTCGCCCGGGGACTGTCCTCGGCCGAAGGGGCTTACGCGGTCGGAGTCGAACTCGAAACTGGTGACATCGCCGACCTGTCTGCGGCCGTGCAAGGCAGTGACGAGGCAGCCATCCAGAGGGTGTACGAGAACTTGCGTGCCGCTTCCGAGGACCACCTGCGGGCGTTCGAAGCGGCGATATCGGGTCGGCCGATAGGCGGCGGTCGAGGGTGGCGCCGGCACAGGCGCGGCGGCGGGGATGGTTGCGACGGTGGTCACCACGGTGGTGGAGGTGGTCACGGCCACCGTGGCGGGCGGGGACGACGCGACAGTTGAGGCGGATCGGCGCGGTCCGTCGGCGTCAGCGGGCGCGGATGGCGTGCTCCACGGCAGCTTCGCTGATCTTTTTGGTGCAGAAGAATCCAGTCGTCGCATGCGACACCTTCTTCGGCCCCGGCCATCCGGTCGGCGGCCACACTGCAGGATCAGGCGATCGGAACGATGACCGGGTCGCCGGGTCACCAATCGGTCGGGGTGGCCACCCCGAAGCTGTCGGCGGTCTGCAGTGCCTTGATCAAGCGCAGCAGCTCAGCAAAATTGCGGCCGGTGCTCAGCGGGTGGTAGGTCCACCGCTGTCAACCACGGGCCGAGAAACAGGCCAAACAGCGAAAATCAAAGCATTCCAACACTTTACGAGGGTCCCCAACGCAGATGAGGAGCCTCGACTCATCGGCCAGTAAGGTGACCGCCTCGTCACTCATCTCGAACCGTACGTCCCAGCCGTAGGTGACCACTCCGGCGGCGCCCTGGTGTGGAGCCACTCTCAGAACCACCGCTGATGCAGCCCGGCTCGATCGGAGACCTGAACGCTGACCGGGGCTCCCTGGCCGGCCATCGTCCGGACCGCCCCAGCTGAAAGGCCGAGGGTGGCTGGCCCCGGCAGCGTGAGCAGCCACCATCATGCGGCCGAGACGCTCGAAGGCTCTGCCTGCAGTTTTTTCGAGGGCGTGGGGCAGTCGCCGGAAGGCTCGCCTCTGGCGACCGACTACCGCTGGCGCCCGACACCAACCGGGGACCCGGCGGCCGGTTCCCTCAACCCTCGAGCCGATCGAGCGGCACCCCGCAGCTGAGCCCTACGCCTTCCATGGCCTCTTCGAGCGGCACGTCGAGGGCGCTGGCCACCGTGGTCGTGTAGCGCATCAGCGCAACCGAGGTCACGATCTCCACGATCTCGGCATCGGTCCATCCGAATGCTCGTAGTTTGTCGGTCATCTCGTCAGTCACCGCGGCCGGACGACGACCGACCGTCCGGGCGAAGTCCACCGCGGCGTTCTCCTTGTCGGTCAACCGGGGAGATGGTTTGCCCTCGATGAGATCCACGCACTCCTGGCGGCTCCACTTCTTGCCCATCAGGGCGATCATGTGGGCCGCGGTGCAGTATTCACATTCGACCTCGTAGGCGGTCACCGCGAAGAACACGCGCTTGAGCTCTTCACGGATGCTTCCCTCCATCGCCGTATTCAGGCTCAGGGTCCACAACGCATCCGTGGTCTCGGGCAGGTAGTTCAATGCCCGCTGAAGCCCGGGCACCATCTTGTAATACGCCTTCACCCGCTCGAAGACCTCGCGCGTGCGTCCCTGCGCCTGGCCGGGATCGATGAGCTTGATTCGCGCCATCACTGCCTCCTTGGGTTCGTCGGTTGATAGCGATCATGTGTCGCAGCTTTCGGTCCGGTCTCCACCGGCCGGCTGGGATCGGCACCCCACTCCGTCCACGAGGCATCGTAGAGGGCGGCGTTCTCGTGTCCCATGACATGCAGCGCGAAGAGGGCGTAGGCCCCGAACACGCCGCCGCCGCAATAGGTGATGACGCGGCGAGAAGGCTCCAACCCGACCGGCTCCCACAGCCGGGCCAGCGCGCTAGCGGGCAACAATCGGTGAGTGACCGGATCTACATGCGACGGCGCCGGCACGTTGTGGGCGGTGGGTATGTGGCCGGCCCGGTGGTTCGGGTACAGGCGCGCCGCACCGGTAAAGAAGACTTCGGGCAACGCGTCGACGATGCAGACGTCGTCACAACCGATGGCTTGAGCCACTTGATCGGCGTCGACCCGGAGCTCGGGCCGGACCCGGGCGGTGAACGTCGCCGGCGAAGGGTCGGGCACCCCGCTGTCGACCGGGAGATCTGCGGCCAGCCAACAGGTGAAACCGCCGTCGAGCAGCATGACGGCGTCGTGGCCGTAGTACCGCAAAGCCCACCACAGCCGAGCGGCCCAGGTTCCACCTTGGCCGTCGTAGACCACCACCGTGGTCCCGTCGCCGATCCCGAGGCGACTCATCAGGTCCTCGAACCGCTCCGGCGATACCACCACAACGGGATCGTCCGCATCGGAGAGGTCACCCATCACATCCACGAACACCGCGCCGGGAATGTGGGCCTCGCGGTAGGCGTCACGCTCGGCGACGGCCTCCAACGTTCTCCCGGCGGTGGGCCGGATGGCGAAGCGGGCATCCACCACCCGGACCGACGGGTCGTCGAGGTGCTCGGCCAGCCATTCAACGGTGGCCAGGGCCTCAGGATGGCGGTAGGTCACGGTGTCGGCCCTCGGCTTGTTCGCGCCGGTGCTCCGCGAGCGTCCGGTGGTCCTCCCCGGGCCGCCGCGCCGGGGTTATGCGCCGGCGTCGGTCGAACCAGCTCGATGCCGGGCTGCGACAGAGCGACGGTAATTACCGCACCGGCACGGTCCACGCGCGCCGCGCACTCCGGCCCGGCTGGTCCGGTTCGCCCTGTGCCGAACACCGGGATCAGGGGATTGGACACGCTGGTCTCCGGTCGATAGACGAAACGGGTGGTGCTGGTAGGTTGCGCCAGCATTCGATAAATGTCAATATCTCGATATGCTAGGTTCTCGGAAGGCCCAGTTGGACGCGGGTGCGGCGCCGATAACGCCGAGGCCCCAAGACGCAAGGACCTATCCGACGCTGGACGAAGCCATGTCTCGCGACGAGGCCGAACGGATCGCCAAGTTGTTCAAGGCCCTGGCCGACCCGACCCGAGTCCAACTCCTCGGACTGCTCAGAACGAGACCTGGCGGGGAATGCGGCTACGACCTGACCGGCCCACTCGGTATCTCCCAACCGAGCGTGAGCTACCACATCAAGATCCTGCACGAAGCCGGCCTGGTCACCAGGCAGCGTCGCGGAAGCTGGGTCTTCTACCGCATCTGTGAAGAACGGCTGGCCGACATCCGCCGGGCGGCGGGACCCATCCCGCCGGACAGCGCCGCGTGAGGGCACAGCCCCAAGCGGGCTGTGTGCGCGGGGTTCAGGCAGACCCGACCGGCCCTACGACAACGGATCCGCACGCGACATCCGGACGAATCACGCTGCGCCAGAAGGTGTCCGACTGCCTTGCGGACCCTCACCGGGCCAAAAAGTTCCGCGCGATCCGAAACTAACTATCCACCGTCGCCAAACGCGGCCAGCAATGTCTTCGATGCCCTCGCCGTGCTGGCCGAGAGCCGACCATGGCTGCTCGCGTGGCCTGACCAGTTACCCCGCATGTTCATGGGAATGGCGTGCCGAAAGTTCGCCCAATTCGGCCAGATGCCGGTCGGCCAACTTATGATGATCCTGCAGCATTCGCTCGGTGAGCTTGCGATGCTCGTCCATATGCCGCGCGGCCAATGACTCATATTCGCTGCTGGACAGACCACCCTGCTTGGCGGCATCGCGATGCTCGGTCAGGTGCCAGTCCGTGAGGGCTCGCAGGTCAGCGAGGTGGCCGTCCGCCAACTCGCGATGCTCTCGCAGGTGAGCCTCGGCCATCTTCTCGTGCTCAGCTAAATTAACTGCGCCCGTAAGACCTCGGCGCTTTCCTTTGATGCGGACATGCGATGTCCTCCTTCGGCTAGTGTCATTGATGTTAGACGAAAGTCGCGGGTCGCGGTGGGCGCCTTGCTGGCCTGAGCGGCCGCCCCAATCGGATTGGCGATCGTCAGTGGCGAATGGCACCGCGGCGGCCTCGGTCGAGGCGCCCATCTGCGTCGCGGGATCTTCATAACACCTAAAAAGATGTTCGGTCGTCGTCGCTGTGGGGTGGGGCGGGTCCGGTGTAGGTCGGGCATTCGGTTGGCGCCGCGGTGCGGGCCTCGTGGTTCCGGCGGCGTTCGGCACAGATTTGCGCCGCCCGGTGCTGGGCGCGGGTGTGGCGACGTTGGGGCATCATGGCGGGGCGCTGGCGCAATAGTCGGTTGTCGGGGTGGCCGGATACCGATGCACGCGGCCGTGCCAGAGCGGACGCGAGCAATCCGTAGTCCCCGACTGCGACGTGAGCTCACCAGCTCTTGCCCAGCGCCGGATCGTCGTCACCTGCCAGCGTGTGCGCCGCCTCGAACAGCAACGCGTGCACGAACGACTGCGGCAGGTTGCCCCGCAGCTGGCGCCGGGCGACGTCGTACACCCGTGCGTACCGCAGTCACCGCTGGATACTTGGTTTGCCCACGCCCAGACGTTCGCGCTACGCACCGGACACGCGACCACGCCGGGCACACCGGCCGGCCCGGGGCGACAATACGTGTGACCGAGGAGACCACGACTTCGTGAGGACGGTGGACGGTGAGCAATCAAGAGGGAATCGGCGTGCTGAAACTTGAATGCCCGCAAGGTCATCCCGTCGGCAGGATCCTCAGGGACGCTCCGCATCAGTCGGTCCAGTACGACCCGGGCGCCGCAGTGGGGCCACGCCGGTTCTGGCCGGACGAGGACGACCAGCCACGGTTCGCCGTCCACTGCCGGTTCTGCGACCGGCCGGTGGGCGAGGCCACGGCCACGTTGCAGTCCACGCTGGCCAAGCTGCTCAACGACACGACCCAGGGCGCCGCCGTCGCGACGCTGCCGTACCTGTAGACCGGCCGCCGGACCCCGCCCCACATACTGTAAGAACTACAGTATCTCCACCGCGCCGCGCGCTGACGCGACGACGCGGTCGCCGACGTCGAAGGAGTCCCGTGACGCAGCAGCCCCCGCCCCCGCACGGCAGCCCGCGCCCACCCGAGGGGGACTGGCTGGGCACGCCGTACCTGACGTTGCAGCGGCAGGGGCCGATCGCGGTGTGCACGATCGACCGCCCGGACGCCCGCAACGCCCTGACCCCGGCGATGTACTTCGGAATCCGTTATGCCGTCGGCCGTCTCAACGAGGACCCGGATCTGGCCGGGCTGCTGATCACCGGAACCGGTGACGTGTTCGCGCCCGGCGGCGACATGGGCGGCGGGGCCGGCGGCGCCGACGCCTGGATCACCTTCGGCGCCGCGCTGGGCATGGACGTCACGCCGTTCGACGCGGTGCGGACCTCGGCCAAGCCGATCGTCTCGGCGGTCAACGGGCTGTGCCAGGGCGGCGGCTTCCAGATCGCGCTGTGCAGCGACCTGTCGGTGGTCAGCGAACGGGCGACCTTCCGCGTGCCCGAGTTGTTCCGCGGCTACGCCGACACCTACTACAGCCAGATGCTGGCACGGCTGGTCGGGCCGGTGCGCACCCGCGACCTGATGTTCACCGGGCGGGTGCTCAGCGCGGCCGAGGCCTACGACTGGGGCCTGGTCAGCCGGGTCGTGCCGCACGAGAGCCTGCTCGCGGAGGCGCGCGATGTGCTGGCCCAGGTGTGCCGCACCGCCCCGCGGGCCCGTGGGGTCATCAAGTCCAGCATCGACAACTACCTGGGCCTGTACGACCGCATCGGCATGACCGCCAGCCTGAGCGACGCCGAGGCGCGGGAGGGTTTCCGCGCCTTCAAGGAGCGCCGCTCACCGGACTGGGTGCATCCGCAGCTGCGCGTCGAGGGACGCCTGTAGGCGCCCGGCGGTCACACCTTCCTGGCGCGGTCCGCCCAATATGGTTCCCGCAGTGCGGTTTTGAGGATCTTTCCGCTGGCGTTGCGGGGGAGCTCCGCCACGAAGTCGACGGTACGCGGGCACTTGTAGCCGGCCAGGTGCTCACGGCAGAACGCGATGACATCCTCGGGGCCGATCTCGCCGGCGGCCACGACGATCGCCTTGACCGACTCGCCCCAACGGTCGTCGGGCACCCCGATGACGGCGGCGTCGGCGACGGCGGGATGCTTGATCAGCACGCTTTCCACCTCGGGCCCGTAGACGTTCTCCCCGCCGGTGATCACCATGTCTTTCAGCCGGTCCTCGACGTAGACGTAGTCCTCGGCGTCGAGGCGCCCCACGTCGCCGGTGCGCACCCACTCGTCGGCGGTGATCGTCTCGGCCGTTGCCTCCGGGCGGTTCAGGTAGCCGCTCATGTTCTGGTTGCTGCGCACCCAGATCTCGCCCGGCCGGCCCGCCGGCACCTGACGCCCCGTTTCGGGATCGACGATCTGAATTTCGGTTCCCAGCACCGCTTTTCCGGCCGAGAGCTGCAAATGGGGCCGGGTGTCGTCGCGATGGTCGGCGTCGCCGAGCGCCGTGACCGCCCCGCACAGTTCCGTCTGCCCGTACACCTGGACGAATTGCGTCTCGGGCCAGGCCGCGAGCGCCCGGTGCAGCAGGGGCAGCGGCATCGGGGCGGCGCCGTACACGATGTAGCGCAGCCCCGAGATGGCGTCGACGGCCGCCTCGCCGCCGTCGAGGAACCTGGCGATCACCGGTGGCACGAAGAACGCGTGCGTCGCGCCGGCGCGCACCGCCCCGGCCAGCGCCGCGGCGTCGGGCTCGCGGGTCATGATCGTCGGGGCCCCGGGCCGGATGCCGAACAGGGCATACCCGATCCCGCCCACGTGGAACAGGGGCATGCACACCAGGTTCGCGTCGCCCTCGCCGAACGGAAACGCCGGTGCGAGGTTCGCCGCGTGGTTGACCAGCGCGCGCTGGCTGAGCACCACGCCCTTGGGGCGCCCGGTGGTGCCCGAGCTGTAGATCACCAGCGCGGTGTCGTCGCCGGTGACCTCGGCGTCGGTGTCCTCGGGAGATGCTGCGGCGAGCAATGATTCGTACTCGTCGTCGTCGCCGCCGCCGTCGCCGCCGACCACGACGATGCGCCGCAGGCCCGCGACGTGCGCGGCGGCCGCCTGCGCCGCGGGATGCAGTTCGGCGCCGACGAAAAGCATTCGCGCCCCGCTGTCTTCGAGCACATGCGCCAGTTCCGCACCGGCCAGGCGCCAGTTCACCACGGTGGTGACCGCGCCGATCGATGCGGCCGCGAACAGGGTTTCCAGGCAGGCGGGGTGGTTCTTGTCCAGGAACGCCACGCACTGGCCGCGGCGGACACCGGCGGCGCGCAGCGCTCCGGCCGCCCGCCGGATCCGCGCCGCCCAGCCGGCCCAGGTCCACTGCTGTTCGCCGTAGCGAATCGCAATGCCGTCGGGGCGTTGCCGTGCGTGTTGCTCGACGAATCCGATGAGCGTGTCGGTCGTGCTGATGGTGGCGTCGGCTGCCGGCATTACCCCTCCGAGTTCGGTGTGTCCCTCCTCTGTGATACGCGGCGCGTCGCGGCCGCGGCAACTCGTCAGAGCATGGAGTCGATCATGGCCCCGCCGTCCTGGGCGGCTTGACCGGTCGCGTTGTCGTTCTGCCGGAAGTCGATGAACGCCGACAGCCCGGTCGAGGTGTTCAGCAGCTCGCTGAACGTGCCGAGGACGGGAACCGTGCGTCGCGGCGACGACACGACGCCGGTGTAGTCGATGGAGGCCTTCTGTTGAAAGTTGTCGCCCTGCACCATCTTGATGATGGGCGGGGTCAGGTTTTTCACGTTGGTCAGATCGGAGGACGGATCGCCGGTCAACCGGTCGATGTCGCCCTGCAGCACGGCGGCGACGTCGGTCCCGTCGGCCGTCTTGACGGTGACCTGCAGCTGTGCGCTGGAGTCGGCGTTGTAGAGCGCCACCCAGTCCGTGCCCCGGTCGCCGACCGTCCAGCCCGGTGCGGGGGTGATCGAGATGCCCTGCGCGACGTCGACCGGGTCGGCGGCGAGCAACCGCACCGCCGCCGGCGCCGGCGTGCGCGGTGGCTGTCCGGCCGGGTCGGCGGTGCCCGTGATCAGGACCGTGGCGGCCACGGCGGCGACACCCACGGGCCGCAGGCCGCGCGCGGCCCGTGTCGCACCGGGCAACCGGAGTGTGTGCGTTGATGACATCGTGGCTCCTCGTGCCCCCGGGTGGTTGCGCAAATCGTAAGGTACAAATCGCGATATGGGCAGATCCCGCCGAGCGGAACCCCTACCCGACAAAAGGACTTCGACATGGTGAATGCCGACCGTGCCCGTTCCCGCACGTTCGTCGTGACGGGCGCGGCATCCGGGATCGGCCTGGCCACCGCGCTGCGCCTGCTGGCCGAGGGCGGCTCCGTCGTCGGTGCCGACCTGGCCGCTCCGCCGGACCTGGGGCCCGACTTCCACTTCGTCACCGCCGATGTGACCGACGAAGCCGCGATCGGTGCCGTGCTGCAGGCGGTGCCGGGTCGTCTCGATGGCGTCTTCCACGCCGCCGGCGTCGCCGGGGGCGGACCGGTCCATCTGCTCGACCGCGCCGACTGGGAGCGGGTGATCGGCGTCAACCTCACCGGCACGTTCCTGGTCGCCAAGGCGGCGCTGGCCAGGATGATCGAGCAACCCAGAATCGACGGTGAGCGAGGCTCCATCGTCACCGTGTCCAGCATCGAAGGCCTGGAAGGAACGGCGGGCGGCAGCTCGTACAACGCCGCCAAGGGCGGGGTCGTGCTGCTGACCAGAAACATGGCGCTCGACTACGGACCGAGCGGCATCCGGGTCAACGCCATCTGCCCCGGTTTCATCGAAACACCGATGGCGGAAAGCGTTTTCGGTTTGGAGGGGATGGCGGGTCCGCTGGCCTCCATCACGAAGGAACACGCGCTGCAGCGGCTCGGCCGGCCCGAGGAAGTCGCGGCGATGGCGGCGTTCCTGCTCTCCCCGGACGCCTCGTTCGTCACCGGGCAGGCCATCGCCGTCGACGGCGGCTACACCGCCGGCCGCGATCACGGCGTCGTCAAACTCTTCGGCCTGCCCGAGTGAGCCCCTAGGATTCCCCTATGGCAGCCAAGCTTTCCCCCGACGACGCCATCGAGGCGATTCGAAGCGCCGGGGGAGCGCGGCCCGGCTGTCGCGCGCTGCACGCCAAGGGGACCCTGTACCGGGGGACGTTCACGGCAAGCCCCGAGGCGGTACAGCTCTCGCGCGCAGCCCACCTCGACGGCTCCACGGTCCCCGCGCTGATCCGTTTCTCCAACGGATCCGGCAACCCCGAACAGCCGGACGGCGCCCCGGGGGTGCGCGGCCTGGCGGTGAAGTTCACGCTGCCCGACGGCTCGACGACCGATGTCTCCACGCAGACCGCGCGGCTGTTCGTCTCGAGCACCCCGGACGGGTTTATCGACCTGCTCAAGGCGATGCGCCCCGGCCTGCTGCAACCGCTGCGGATGGCCCGGCACCTGCTCACCCACCCGCGGCTGCTCGCCGCGCTGCCCGTGCTGCGCGACGCCAGCACGGTTCCCGCCAGCTACGCCACCACCGAGTATCACGGCCTGCACGCCTTCCGTTGGGTCGGCGCCGACGGCAACGCCCGATTCGTGCGTTACCACCTGGTGCCCGCCGCCGGCGCGAAGTCCTCCGGCCCGGCCCCGGGGGACGAGTCCCCGGACTTCCTCACCGACGAGCTGAACGCCCGGCTCGACCGCGGGCCGGTGCGGTTCGACTTCCGGGTGCAGATCGCCGGGCCGCAGGACTCGACCGTCGACCCGTCGGCGCCGTGGCAGGGCACCCAGGTCGTCACCGTGGGGACCATCGAGATCACCGGCCTCGACACCGAGCGCGAGCACGGCGACGACATCGTCGTGTTCGACCCGATGCGGGTGACCGACGGCATCGAACCCTCCGACGACCCGGTTCTGCGGTTCCGCACGCTGGCCTATTCGGCGTCGGTCAAGCTGCGCACCGGAGTCGACCGCGGCGTGGACGCGCCTCCGGTCTGACCGGCGTGCGCACGCGGCAGGCTAAGGTTTCCTGTCTGTGATGGCCTCCGACGTGGTGTTGATCAGTCTGGCCGGGTTCGGCGCCGGGGCGATCAACGCCCTCGTCGGCTCCGGCACCCTCATCACGTTTCCGACCCTGGTGGCTCTGGGGTATCCGCCCGTCACGGCGACCATGTCGAACGCGGTCGGCCTCGTGGCCGGCAGCGCGTCGGGCACCTGGGGCTACCGTGCCGAACTCGGCGGGCAGTGGGATCGGCTGCGATGGCAGATCCCCGCGTCGCTGACTGGTGCCGCGCTGGGCGCATTTCTGCTGCTGCACCTGCCCGCCCGGGTGTTCACCGAGGTCGTTCCCGTGTTGTTGGTGGTGGCCCTGCTGCTGGTCGTGAGCGGCCCGCGGATTCAGTCGTGGGCCCGCCGGCGGGCCGAGCAGGCGGGACGCTCCGCCGAACACGTCACCCCGGCACGCATGGCCATGCTGGTGCTGGGCACGTTCGCGGTCGCCGTCTACGGCGGCTACTTCACCGCCGCGCAGGGCATCCTGCTGGTCGGCGTGATGGGGGCCCTGCTGCCAGAGTCGATGCAGCGGATGAACGCGGCCAAGAACCTCACCACGCTGCTGGTGAATATCGTTGCGGCCCTTGGCTACACGCTGGCCGCCCCAGACCGCATCAGCTGGCCGGTCGCGGGGCTGATCGCCGCGGGCTCGCTGGTCGGGGGATCGCTCGGGGCGCGTTACGGGCGCCGGCTCTCGCCGGACGCGTTGCGCGCCACGATCGTGGTGGTCGGCCTGATCGGGCTGTACCGCCTGGTCACGGTGTAGCCCGCGGCGTTGGGTGGCCAGACCTCAAAGCCCGAAGTGCGGGAGCACGAACGGGAACCGGGGCAGCGCCGGCATTTGCGGCATGATCGGCGCGGGCGGGCGAAACACGGGCAACGACGGCGCGGGCAGAACGGGCGCCTTCGGAAGCACGGGTGTGGGCAGTTGCAGCGGTTGGGGTGCCGGCAATTGCAGGGCCGGCGGTTTGGGCAGTTGCAGCGCGGGCGGTTTGGGCAATTGCGGGGCCGGCGGTGTGGGCAGTTGTACCGCAGGCGGTTTGGGTAACTGCAGCGCGGGCGGTGTGGGCAGTTGCACCGCGGGCGGTTTGGGCAGCTGCAGCGGTGCCACCGAGACCGGGTGCGGCGTCAGCAGCGGTGCGATGTTGGGAACGGGCGGCAGCGGCGCTGCGACGGGGACCGGCATGGGCACCGGCACCGGCACCGGGGCGGCGACGGGAACCGGGGGAGCCGGGGCGGCGGGGGCGGCCACGGCCGGCTTCGGCAGATCGGGTATCGCGACCGTGGGCGCGCTGACCCTGGGAACGGGATGCGTCACCGGCGCCGGCTGACTGTGGGGGGCGGGCGCCTGGCGGGTCGGGACGATGATGTTCTGCTCGGGATTGGGCTGCAGGGCGACGGTCGTGCGGATGTTGATCGCCAGCGCGATCTCCAGCGCCACCGCCGCGCAGGTGAAGATCACCGCCAGCACGCTGCTGGTCAGCAGCACCGGCCTGCGGCGCTTGCGCGTGGGGCCGGCACCTCGGCGGCCGATCCCGGTCAGCAGCGTGGTCTCGGCTTCCGCGGACGGCTCCGGGATGTCGCTGTACGCGATGGGGCGCTCGGCCGGTGGATCGGCGACGCCGGGGTAGTCGTGCAGGGGGTACGGCGGCACCTCCCCGGTGCCGGGATCCTGTGCGTAGGCCAGCGCACCGGTGGAGAGCACCAACAGCGGCGCGTTGGCCGACGCCAGCGCCGCGCCGCGCGCCAGGGCCGCCTGCGGCTCCTCCGGCGCGCTCACGGCCAACGGCGTCACCGCCTCCAGCGCCGCCTTGAGCCGCGCCGTGTCCACCCCCTGGCCGACGAGGAAAACCCCCTCGGCAGTCAGCTCCGCGGCGTCAGCGCCGGCGACCATCGCGGCCAGCTGGACGGCGGTGTCGGCGAGGGAAAGGGCCCGCCGTTGCCTGCGCACCCCGGTGATCGAACCGTCCTCGGAGTCGATCACCGCGATCGTGGCGAAATTGGGGTCGACGAGCAGCATCGCGGTGTGGCGGTACCCGATCGCCTGACCGACCGTCTGGGTCAGCGCGGCCGCGGCCAGAAACGCCGAAACCAGGGTGACGTCGCGGATCCCGTTGCTTGCCAACGCTTCCTGTAGCGCGGCGGCCTCGACCGGGTTGGTGTAGGCCACCCCCGTCGACGCCAGGCGGTAACCGCCCTCGGCGGCGCCCTGCCGAGTGCCCAGGATCGCCGAGATCACGTGTCCGGGTGCGTTGCGGGTCGCGGTGTCCGCCGCGGCGATGCGCACGGTGTCCTCCTCGACGGTCACGCCGTCGGCGTTCTCGCCCCCGAGGAGCACCATGCGCACCGCGGTGGATTCCATCGATATCCCTAGTACGACGTCCACCGCGCCTCCCGAGTCCGCTCCGGCCCGCCCCGCTGGCTGCGAGGCGCCGCCCGTCCGCGCCATCTACAAAGCTTCTCTAAGTTTGTCACCGTTTCGGGGTACGGCGTTAGCGTCCGGACGCGGCTGGGCGCTGTGAATCAGCTATGAGTTGGCGGGCCGTTGAACAACGAAGCGAACGGGAGCGCTACCAGCGGGCGGTCGTGCCGAGCGCGGCGTCGGCGGTGGGATAGATGGGCAGCACGCCGCTCAGTCCGCACGCCGCGACGATGCGGGCGACCAGCGGCTCGTGGCTCACCAGGCGCAGCTCGATGCCGCGGGTGCGGCAGCGTTCCGCCTCGTCGGCCAGCACCGCGAACGCGCAGCAACCCATGAAGTCGAGCCCGGTGACGTCGATGACGAGGGGTCCCGGGGTGGAGACGACGCCGGCTGCCTCACTGACCAGCTGGCGCCAGGTGTGCTCGTTGCACGCGTCGACCTCGCCCCCCGCGTTGACGAGGACCGCGCCGCCGACGCGGTCGGTGGTCGCCCGCAGAGTGCTGTTTGGATCGCCCAGTTCGTAGACCAGCCGCGTGCTGAGTGTCAAAGGGGGGCTGGATGTGGTGTCGGCAAATACTGGGCTCATTGTGGTGGCTCCCTGTTCGGCTGGCGTCGAAAACGCTGCGAAGGTTGCCCGTCCTATTGTCTGAAGACAGACCTCGCGAAGTGCGAATCTCTTTTGTATAACGAGACAGGGCGGTCTGTCTACCCATGGGGCGCTAAGAGTATCGTAAGGGAGGCTATGACAGGCCCTGACGCTGCGGCACCCGCGGTGCCGGCGCGCGAACGAATCCTCAGCGCAGCCTATGAATTGTTCAGCCGCCGTGGAATTCGTGCTGTCGGCACCGACGAGGTGATCGAACGCGCCGGGGTGGCGCGGGCCACACTGTATCGGCACTTCGCGACGAAGAACGACCTCGTGTTGGCCGTGCTGCAGCGCCGCGAGGAACTCTGGACCCACGGTCTGATCGAGGAGCAGTCCCGCAAGCGCGCCGACACGCCCGAGCAGCAGTTGATGGCGATCTTCGACGTGTTGCACGAATGGTTCCAGCTGCGCGGCGGTTACGAGGGCTGCTCGTTCATCAACGTGCTGCTCGAGGTGGGCCCCGACCATCCCGCCGGCCGGGCCAGCATCGCCCACATCGACCACGTCCGCGACATCGTGCGCCGGCGCGCGATCGCGGCGGGGCTCACCGATGTGGAGGGGTTCGCCTCCTCCTGGCATATCCTCATGAAGGGCGCGATCGTTCTCACGGCAGTGGGGGACCGGGACGCCGCCCTGCACGCCAAGACGATGGCCGGCGCTCTCATCGAAGCGCACCGACCGTCGTCGAACCCCGGTCTGGGGGAGGCGGCCGGCTGACCCGCCGGAACCGGCTTCACACGGGGTCGGCGGCGGCGGTCCCGGCTCTGCGGCCGTGCTCGGCCTCGAGTTCGGCAATTGCCCGGGAGGTGCGCTCGCGCAGCAGGATTGCCGCCGTGACGCCGCACACGGCGGCAATGACGAACGCGATCCAGGAAAACCGCTCCATCCAGCGCTCGGCGGCCATCCCGGCGAAGTAGACCAGCGCGGTGGTGCCCCCGGCCCAGCAGACGGCGCCCGACACGTTGGCCGCCAGGAATCGCGGGTAGTGCATGTTGAGCGCTCCGGCCAGCGGCCCGGCGAAGATGCGCAGCAATGCGATGAAGCGGCCGAAGAACACCGCCCGGACACCCCAGCGGTTGAACAGCCTTTCGGCCAGCGCGACGTGTCCGGGCCCGAAATGTCTCGGGAACCGGCGGCCGAGCCGATCGAAGAGCGGCATGCCGAACCGGCGCCCGATCGCGTAGCCGACGGAGTCGCCGGCCACCGCGCCCAGGACGGCGGCGGCACCGACGAAGGCCGGATTGATGGGCAGGTCGTCATACGACGACATCAGCGCCGCGCTGACCAGCACGATCTCGCCGGGCAGCGGAATCCCGAGGCTTTCCAGCCCGACGACGGCCCCGACTACCAGGTACACCGCCAGCGGCGGGATCGAGTGCAGCAAGGCCTCCACGTTCATGGGTCAAGGATGCCCGACTCGCGCATCATCCGCGGTGCAAAGCCTTCTTCCCGGGGCGCGCAGCCGTTGTGCGGACCGCTCGGCGCGGTGAGGCGCTGCAGCCGGGGACGCTTCGGCACCCGGCCGTCGGCCGAGGACCGGCCGCGCAGTCGGCGCCAGATCCACGGGACGAAACTCTCGTGCGCCCAGCGCAGGTGGCCCCGGGCGCCGGCCGAGAAGGACAATCCCGCTGGATCCGCGCTCGCATCGGCCCAATCATGGTTGCTGTCGGGCAGATTCAGCGCCTCGGCGGCCGCGGCGGCGAACAGGATGTGGCCCTTGGTGGATGCGTGCACCCGGTCGATCGCCCAGGTGTCCAGTTCGCGCATCGAGGCCGCGCTGTACAGGTCGACCAGCCGGAAGCCGTACTGCCCGGCGGCGTCGCTGATCGCCTGGTTGATGCGGGTGAGCCGCGTCGCCACCAGCCGTCCGAGCGGGAGGAACTGCGCGACGTTCGGGAAGGTCGTCGTCACCACCGTCGCCCCCGACTCGGCGAGCGCGGCGTGCAGGTGGTCGAGGTCGACCAGGGCCCGGCCGAACGACCGGCCCGGCTGGATGACGTCGTTCATCCCGGCGCACACCGTGATCAGGTCGGGCCGCATCGCCAGGGCCTCGGGAAGCTGCTCGGTGAGCACGTCGCTGATCCGCTTGCCGCGGATCGCCAGGTTGGCGTACTGCAGGCCGGGGTGCAGCGTGTCGATCATCGCGGCGAGCCGGTCGGCAAAGCCCAGCAGGCCGACGGTGTCGTCGCCGTCCCACAATCCCTCGGTCTGGCTGTCACCGATCGCGACGTATCGGCAGTACCCGGCCCGATTAGCCCCGCACACGAAGCCGAGACTAATAGCAGTCCCCGCGGAAATGCGTTGTAACCTGGCGCTCGCTCGATGCTGAGGAGTGTGTGTGCACGACGAGGGGTTCAATCTCGCCCAGGTGTTCGCCGCGGTGGCCGCGGCCAACCCCGACCGGGACTGCATTGTTTTCGGGGATCGGCGGTTCACCTACGCCCAAACCGGCGAGCGTGCCCGCCGGTTCGCCCGCGCGCTGCATGACTGGGGGCTCGGCGCGCGCCGGGAACGCGCCGAGCTGGCACCACACGAGTCGGGTCAGAGCCACCTCGGGCTGTACATGGCCAACTGCAACGAGTTTCTCGAGGCCATGCTGGGTGCCTATGCGGCCCGGGTCGCCCCCTTCAACGTCAACTACCGCTACGTCGCCGACGAGCTGGTGTATCTGCTCGGCAACGCCCGCGCCGACGCCGTCATGTACCACGCGCGGTTCGCCCCGACGCTGGCCGAGACGCTGGCCGAGATGGACATCCGGCCCCGCCTGATCCACGTCGACGACGGCTCCGGGGTCGATCCGCTGCCCGGGGCGGTGCGCTACGAGGAGCTGCTGGCCTCCGTCTCCGACGCGCCGCTCGACCTCGCGCTCTCGCCCGACGACCTCTACGTGCTCTACACCGGCGGCACCACCGGAATGCCCAAGGCGGTGCTGTGGCGCCAGCACGACATCTACGTCAACGCGATGGGCGGGCGGGATCCCGCGACCGGGGAGCCGATGACCGGCCTCGCGGAGATCGTCGAGCGGTCGCGGGCCGGGGGACCGGGCTCGATGACGGTCGCACCGCTCATGCACGGCGCGGCGCAGTGGGCGGCCCTCATCAGCCTGTGCGCCGGCCGGCCCTTCGTGATGGCGCCGACGACGACGCACTTCGACCCGGCCGAGGCGTGGGCGCTGGCGAGTCGGGAGCGGGTGATGTCGCTGTCCATGGTCGGTGATGCCTTCGGGCGGCCGCTGCTCGACGAATTCGAGTCCGGCGATTACGACCTGTCCGGGCTGCTGGTGCTGGTCACCGGCGGGGCCGCGCTCAGCGCTCCGCTCAAGCAGCGCTTCGTCGAGCTGCTGCCACATCTGACGATCCTCGACGCCGGCGGCTCGTCGGAATCCGGTGCGCAGATGGGGCAGGTGTCCTCGCGGTCGCAGCACGCGAGCGGCCGGTTCGCGCCCAACCCCGGTGCGGTGGTGGTCAGCGAGGACATGACCCGGGTGTTGTCGCCGGGCGACGAGGAGGTCGGTTGGCTGGCCCAGCAGGGGTTCATCCCGCTGGGTTATCTGGGCGACCCGGAGAAGACGGCGCGCACGTTCCCGGTCATCGAGGGGATCAGGCACTCGGTGCCCGGCGACCGGGCCCGCTGGTACGCCGACGGCCAGATCGAGCTGCTCGGCCGCGACTCGGTCACCATCAACTCCGGCGGGGAGAAGATCTTCGCCGAGGAGGTCGAGGCCGCGATCGCCGGACACCCCGCCGTCTACGACGTCGTCGTCACGAGCCGGCCCAGCGTCCGGTGGGGCAACGAAGTGGTCGCCGTCGTGCAGCTGGCCGACGGCGCGCAGGCCGACGGCGACAGCATCATCGCCGAGGCCGCCCGTCACCTCGCCCGCTACAAGCTGCCGAAGGCGGTCGTGTTCTGCGACCGGGTGCAACGTTCGCCGTCCGGCAAGGCCGATTACCGGTGGGCGAAAAGCGTTGTTGCAGCTGCTTTTTGAGCGGCCCTGTCTCGTCGCCGCACCGGCTTCCGGCGGGGCGGACGCTTTCTTTCGCCCGCCTCATGGCGACAAATCCGGCGCTCGTGCGGTTGTCGTTAGAAGGCGGGCACGAAGAGTCCCGGGCGCGGACCGGCGTGGCGGTTGGGGTTTCTGCGGCGCGGCGTAGCGACTACCGTGGACGCATGCAGCACAAGCGTGACCGGGCGGGCGGATCGACGGCCGATTCCCTTGTGCCGCAGTATCCGATCGAGTCGGTCGACAACGCGCTGAAACTGCTGTTGCTGCTGGGCGGGCGGCCGCAGATCCGGCTGAGCGAGGCCTGCCCTCCTCGTCCGGTAGCAGCGGGCCGCCGGAGGTGCCGACCATGGCCGTGAGCGTGCGGGCGTTCTGCCGGGTCAGCGCCTCGAGTTCCAGCGCGTCCAGGCTGATCGAGCGCCCGGTTCGCAGGGCTCTGATCGGCAGCCGCGAGCCGTTGCGGGTGTCCACCCGCCGCACCTCGACTTCGGCGAATTCATTTGCGACCGTGATGGTTTCGTTCACAGGAACACCGCCAGATTCTGCATCCGCAAGACGGACTCGTCGACAAGGATAGGAGTCCCGCTTGTACCGCGGGGGAGCCGCGGAGTCCACCGCGAAGCACGAGCACACCTCCGTCTCGTTCGCGCTGAGAGGCTGCCACAGCCGGATCGAGATGAAGGGCAGGACGTTCTCTTTTCCGGGCTCGCCGCGGGCAGTTTCGGCCAGTTGTGCACGAAGCTGAGGTTGGGAAAGCAGGTGGCCGCCGAGACCATGAAACCGTCCTCGCCGACGACCCGCTGCTGGCGTGGCGACCAGACCTCCTTGATCCGCCAGCGCTGCGGCCCCCGCAACTCCACCCCGCCGACGCTCTGCCGGGTGTAGAAGTCCAGATAGAACCTGAAGTCCTCGCGGAAGTCCTCGAGTGGTTCGGCGTGCGGGTCCAAACTGATGAACAGCAAGCCGTTGTAGCTCGCGAAACGCGGTGCCGGCAGCAGGGTTTGGCCGCTTCGCGGGAAGCCGTCGTCGCCGCCGTAGGCCTCCTGGTGAAACGCCAGGCCGGTGAGCCGGCCGTCGTTGCGGTAGGACCAGCCGTGGTAGGGGCAGCGGAAATTGGAGGCGTTGCCCATCTCCGCCCGGCACACCTGCATGCCGCGGTGCAGGCACATGTTGAACATGGCGCGCACCTCGCCGTCCGAACCGCGCGCGATGATGAACGAGTCGTCGAGCACCCGGCGCACCACGTAGTCGCCGTCCTGAGGGATCTCCGACTCGTGCCCGACAAAGACCCACGCGCGGCCGAACAGTCGCTCCTTCTCCAGCGCGAACAGGTCGGTGTCGTTGTAGATGTGGGCGGGGACCATGCCGCGGCGCACGTTTTCGCAGATGTCGTCGAGGGCGCGATCGTCCGCCACGGCGCCCCACCTTGTCTGTGCTACAGAAATAGCTTCCTGTTCAGTAGAATTCCGCAGCCCGCAGTCCTGGTCAATCGCCGCGATCCGGCGTGGCCAGGTTTTTACAAGAATGATTTGGGCTAATTCACAGGTGGTTGGCAAGGATAGAGACGGGCGACCGGCGTTACTGTGGTCACGTTAGGGCTGTCAGGCGTGTGAGCAAAAATTAACCGCGAGGTAATCCTCGGGTTTTGCCTCGAGCAACGTCGTCTGTCTCTCGGCGGGAAGGGCTGGTGGCATGGCTGGTCGGACACGAAGTGCCCGGTTGCAGGGACTCGGAGAACGGGTCGTGTCCGCGATCGGGCGCCAGGAATGGCTGGACCGGCCGAGCTACCGGCTGGAGCACCTGCTGAGCTTCGCCTACAACGGGCTGGGCGGGGCGCGCAACGGGGTCACGAACGCACTGCACGGCGTGTGGCTGGGGCACCCGGCGCACCCGCCGTTGGCGTCGCTGACCAGCGGGGCGCTCGGCACAACCGTCGCCCTGGACGCCCTCAGTCTGCTGCCGGGGCAGCGGCGCGGCGAGGTCCGCGACGCCGCGCGGTTCGCGGGCCGCGCGCTGGGGGTGGGCATCCTGGCCAGCGTCGGGTCGGCCGTCACCGGCGTCACCGACTGGCAGCACACCCACGAGGAGGACCGCCGGGTGGGGCTGGTACACGGCCTGGTGAACCTGGCCGCGACCGCGCTGTACGCCCAGTCCTGGCGGGACCGCCGCCGGGGCCGTCACTACCGCGGCATCGCCCTGACGGCGCTGGGTTACGGCATCACCGTCGCCGGCAGCTACCTCGGCGGGGCCCTGGTGTTCGAGTCCGGGATCGGCATCGACCGCTCCGGCGAGCGGCTGCGCACCAGGGAGTGGACACCGGTGCTGCCCGCCGAATCGCTGAACGGGAAACCGGTGCGGGTGGAGGTCGACGGTGTGGGGCTGGTGGTGTGCCGGACCGGCCCCGACGAGGTCGCCGCGTTCGGCGAGTTCTGCCCGCACCTGGCGGCTCCGATGGCCGACGGCTGGGTCGACCGGGGCCGGCTCGTGTGCCCCTGGCACGGCTCGTGGTTCTCGGCCGAATCCGGTGAGGTGCTGCGGGGCCCGTCGGCGGCCCCGTTGCCGTGCTATGAGGCCCGGTTGGTCGACGGAACGGTCGAGGTCCGCGGCGAGGCCACGTCGTTCGTCCGCGGGGCGACGGGGATTCGAGAGGGATTCGAGAGGGAGGAGCCAAGTGAACGCCTATGACGTGTTGAAGGAGCACCACACCGTGCTCAAGGGGCTGGGCGGCAAGATCAGCCGGTCGCCGGTGAATTCGCAAGAGCGGCACGACTTTTTCGACGACATGCTGATCGAGCTCGACATCCATTTCCGCATCGAGGACGACCTGTACTACCCGGCCCTCAAGAAGGCCAGCAGGTTGATCGCGATCGCCCACGCCGAACATCGCCAGGTGGTCGACCAGCTGTCCGTGCTGCTGAAGACCCCGCAGAGCGCACCCGGGTACGAGCAGGAGTGGAACTCGTTCAAGACCGTCCTGGAGGCGCACGCCGACGAGGAGGAGCGCGACCTGATCCCGGCTCCCCCCGAGGTCGAGCTCACCGACGCCCAACTCGAGGAACTCGGTGACAAGATGGCCGCCATGATGGAGCGCTACCGCGGTTCTGCCCTGCACCGGCTGCGGACCAAGGGCCGGGCGGCGCTGGTCCGGGCCCTGTAGCGGTCCGCGACCGTCAGTCGCCGTCGGGCGCGAGGCGCATGCCGGTGACGATCTGCGGTTCGATCGCGACGACCGTGTCGGCCTCGTTGACCCACGGACGCAGCAGGCGCTCGTAGCGGGCGATGGCGCCGGGATCGCTGACCGTCTTCGCCATGCCGGTGACCACGACGCTCCAGCCCGTGTGCCGGTCCGGGTCGAGGTCGTCGGCTTCGTAGGCCACGACCAGACCCGAATGCGCGTTGGCGCGCCGGGTTCCGGAGGCGGGGGCGGTCAACCGGGTGCGCAGGATGATCCGGCCCTCGTCGATGAGATGGTTGACCGCGCGGATCGCCGGCAGTGCGCCCACGCTGAGCACCACGCGCCCGTAGCTGACGCTCGCCAGCAGGCGCATCGCCTCGGCGCGGGTCAGTTCGGTTGCGGTGAATCCGTCTGGGCGGACCAGTATTGCGTTCATCGTTGTCACCTCGGGTGGAGCTTGTCGCTCAAGGTTGCCGTGGCGGGGCCGGATCCGATAAGGGCCGCAAGGCCCTATCTCGGCGGACGGTTGTCACCGCGTCGGGCGGGAGTAGCCTCACGGCTCATGAGCGCCGAGCGTCTCGCAGGACGACATCACGGCGGAGATGGCCGGCATCGCCGCCGAGCACCGGGCAGCCGCGGGGGACGCGCGGCCGCGGCTCGACTACCCGCCGTACCGGGGCACGGCGCTGCGCCACCCGCAGCGGCCCCCGCTCGCCGTCGACTCCGAAGGGGCCGAACGGGGGCCCCGTGTTTCGGCGAGCGGGACGTCGATCCCGCCGACGCCGACCTGACGTCCGGCCATGCCGGTGAGCCGATCGGGGAGCGCATCGCCGTGGCCGGTCGGCTGCTCGACGGGGCGGGCCGTGCGCCCTCGACCCGATTCTCGGGTCCGTTATCGACCCCGCCGCGCGCCGGCGGCTGATCGCCGGCTACGACCACGACCTCACCGAACCGGAGTACGCGACCGGCTACCGCTGGGACATCGTGCTGGCCGAACCTGGACCGACGATGGTTGAACCCGGCCGCACGCCAGGGCAAACGGCGGGTCCCTTCCTGCACCTCGGGTTGTCCTACCCCGGTGACCGCAGCCGGCGGGTGAGCACCGCGGGGGATCGTCCTCGGTGCCGCGCAAGCGAAACCCGGTGCTGTCCGTGCTGATCCGGCGGACCGCCATCACCGCGCCGCAGCTGGCCGCGACCCTGCACACCGCCGCCGCGTTGGCCCACGACGAGCGGCCCGACGGCGCATGGCATGCCGAATGGGACACGCTGCGCACGTTGGCCCGCCGTACCGTCGTCGCAGGTTCGCAATGCACCGAGCTACTGGCCGGACTCGACGTACACGCCGCTCGCATGGCCGAGAACCTCTGGGCCACCGACGTTCTGGGCGAACAACGCGCCATAGCCGAACTGGCCGGCAAGGCGGCCTCGCCCACCTATTTCGGAGCGGTCGACCGGTTCATCGAGGAGAGCGTGACCCGCCCCCGGCGCGTCCTTCGGGGCTGACTGCGATCGGCGTGCCCTGAGGCCGCACGCCCGAAAGGAAAGGGGCTTCGGTCCCTACCGCGGGACCCGCTCGAATGATCTGATAGCGCTGGGACACTTCACAAGTCGTCGGACGGAGGCATGGGGATGAACGGGTCACGGCGTTTTACCGAAACCGAACTGCGTGGGTTAGCCGCACGCGGCGCATTGGAGTTGCCGGACGCCGGGGCGACCGAGCTGTTGCGCTGGACGGACGCGACCTTCGGCCCCGACGGCTATGTGGTGGCGTCCAACATGCAGGACGCGGTGCTGATCGACCTGGCCGCCGAGGTGCGACCGGGTGTGGCGGTGTTGTTCCTGGACACCGGGTATCACTTCCCCGAGACCATCGGCACCCGCGACGCGGTTGAAACCACGTACGACATCCGGTTGCTCAACGTGACACCGGAGCACACCGTAGCCGAGCAGGACGCCCTCTTGGGCAAGGATCTGTTTGCCCGCGACTCCGACGAATGTTGCCGGCTGCGCAAGGTCGTCCCGCTGACCAAAGTTTTGCACGGGTATTCGGCCTGGGTGACCGGATTGCGCCGCGTCGACGCGCCCACACGTGCGGGCGCGCCGTTGATCAGTTTCGACGAGAAGTTCAAGCTGGTGAAGGTCAACCCGCTGGCCGCGTGGTCTGACCGGGACATGGCCGACTACATCGCCGAGCGCAACGTGCTGGTGAACCCGCTTGTCGAGGAGGGTTACCCCTCGATCGGGTGCGCCCCGTGCACCGCAAAGCCGGCGCCGGGCGCCGACCCGCGCAGCGGGCGCTGGCCGGGACACGCGAAGGTCGAATGCGGCCTGCACGCTTCGTGAGCGGGTAGCGCACGGACTGCGGCGGTGAGCGCTGGATGGGTTCCCGCGCAATATCTCCCGAACCAGCGACGTGACGGATGCCCGGCCGAAACCCGCGGTGAAAGGTGGGCCGGATGGCTGATACGCATCACATAGTGGATTGGGACCCGGAAGACGCCACGGCCTGGCGCACGGGTAACGACGCCATCGCCCGCGGCAACCTGGTCTGGTCGATCGCCACCGCCCATGTCGCCTTTTCGATCTGGTACCTGTGGTCGGTAATGGTGCTGTTCATGCCGCAGGCCGTCTACGGCTTCACGCCAAGCGACAAGCTGCTGGTGGGCGCCACCGCAGCCCTGGTCGGTGCGGTCGCGCGCATCCCCTACACGATGGCCACCACCAGGTTCGGCGCGCGCAACTGGGCGACGTTCTCGTCGCTGATACTGCTGATCCCCACGAGCGGGGCGATGGTGCTGTTGGCCAATCCCGGCCTGCCGTTGTGGCCGTACCTGGTGTGCGCGGGTTTGACCGGATTGGGTGGCGGCAATTACGCGGCAGCGCTGGCCAACGCCGAAGTGCTCTACCCGCAGCGCCTCAAGGGTTTGGCGCTGGGTCTCACCGGGGGGATAGCCAACCTGGGGGCGGCGTCTGTCCAAGTGGTCGGACTGCTGGTGCTGGCGGCCGCCGGTCACCGGGAACCGTACTGGGTGTGCGCGATCTACCTGGTGCTGCTGGCCGTCGTCGGCGCCGGCGCGGCGCTGTTCATGGATAACTTCTCCCAGCCCATCAGGGTGGCCGACATGCGGAGCGCCCTCGCGATGCCCGATACGTGGGGAATCTTGTTGCTCTACGTGACCGTCTCCGGATCATTCCTGGGTTTTGCCTTCGCCTTCGGCCAGGTGATACATCTGAACTTGTTGGCCCGCGGGCAAAGCCATGCGCAGGCGTCGTTGCACGCCGCCGAGGTCGCCTTCGTGGGGCCACTGCTGGGGTCGGTCGCACGCGTGATCGGGGGCTGGTTGAGCGACCGCCTCGGGGGTGGCCGCGTCACCCTGGCCGCTCTTGCCGGCATGATCGCGGCCGGCGGCTTCCTGGTCGGCGTCAGCAGCCGCCAAGACGTGATCGGCGGACCCGGAGGCCCCAAGACGATCCTGACGGCCGGCTACATCGCCGGGTTCATCGTGCTGTTCATCTTTTGCGGCGTGGGCAAGGGATCGGTGTCCAAGCTGATCCCGACGGTCTTCGCGGCGCGTTGCCGCACACTGGATGTCAGCGAGGAGCAACGCCGGCACCAGCAATGCGCCATGTCGGGTTCGGTTCTCGGGCTGGCCGGTGCGCTCGGGGCACTCGGCGCGACGGTGACCAATCTGGTGCTGCGGCAGTCTTATCTGAGCACCCACACCGAGACCCCGGCATTCGTCAGCTTTCTGGTGTGCTATGTCGGGGCCGCGTTGCTGACCTGGGCGCGCTACGTGAGGCCCCCTGCCGCACAGGGGCTGTAACCGGGCGCGTGGCCTGCCGACCAGGCGGCGCGGACCGTCATCGCCCGATGTCCGGGTAGTTGGTGGTCAGGATCTCGTGATATTGGGCACGCATGAGTTCGGCTGTGTCGGCAGGATTCTGGCCCGCGGCCAGCCGGCCCTTGAGGGCGGCGACGGACTCGAATCCCCGGTTGTGCATCCAGTCGCGCAGGCCGTCCACCAGCGTGGAGACATGTTCGGGGCCGTGGGCGAGCAGGGCCGAGGTTGTCATCGTCACGTCGGCGCCGGCCAGAAGATACTTGACGACTTCGTCCGGTGTCCACACGCCGGTGCTTGCGGCGATCGAGGCGTCCAACACCGGCGAGAGCAACGCGATCCACAGGAGCGGCAGCCGGATGTCATAGGGTGTGCTGAGCCGAAGATCGGATCTCGGTTTCAGGTATTCGAGGTCGATGTCGGGGCCGTAGAACCTGTTGAACAGGACAAGGCCGTCGGCGCCGCTTTGCACCATTCGGGTCGCCATATGTGCCGGTGAACTGAAGAACGGGGAGATCTTGACTGCGACGGGAACGCTGACGGCGTCCTTGACCGCCCGCAGTATTTCGATGTAGCTGTCTTCCAGCGCCGCGCCGGTTTCGGCCGGGTCGGCGGGTACCCGATAGATGTTGAGCTCGACCGCGCTGGCGCCGGCGTCCTGCAGTCGACGCGCGACGTCGACCCAGCCCGAACCGGATTTGGCGTTCAGGCTCGCGATGATGGGCACTCCTGCGCGCCGCGCCGCCATCCGAAGCGTCCGCAGCCAGCCCTCCAAAATGCCCCGTTCCGCGGGGATTTCGGGGAAGTACCCGGCGGCCTCCGGCTGGGTCTCGCTGCCCTGTTCGAGCAGCGCCGCCTGAGCCAGCTCCTCGGCGACGATCTGCTCTTGGTAGATCGAGGCCATCACGATCGCCGCGGCACCCGCGTCGGCGAGACGCAGGATGCCGTCCAGGCCGGCGGTCAGCGGAGACGCCGAGGCGACGATCGGGTGTTCGAGGTCGAGCCCGAGATACCGCGTTCGCAGGTCCACGTGACTCGGCCCGGTCATTCCGTGACGTCTTCCCAGTGCGGCAGAAAGCGGCTGCCGTCGCGCGCCGCGAGGTCTTCGTAGCTCCGGTACCGCTCGTCGGCGGCCGCTTGGGCCTGGCGCAGCATCTCGGCCGCCTTCTCGGGGTGGCTTCTGGTGAGTGTGCTGTAGCGAAGCTCACGGTAGGCGTAGTCGCGCAGCGGAATCCGCGGGCGGGGGGAGTCCAGCCGGAACGGGTTCAGGCCCTTCTTGCGCATCGTCGGGTCGAACCGGAACAAGGGCCAGTGGCCGCTGGCCACGGCACGGGCTTGCTCTTTCATGCCGGTGCGCATGTCGATGCCGTGGGCGATGCACTGCGAATACGCAAGCACGACCGACGGGCCCTCGAATGCCTCGGCTTCGCGCAGCGCGATCAACGCCTGTTCGGAGTTGGCGCCGAGCGCGATCTGGGCCACGTATACGTTGCCGTAGGAGATCGCTTGCATGGCAAGGTCTTTGCGTGGCACACGCTTTCCCGCCGCCGCGAATTTCGCCGAGGCGCCCAGGGGAGTCGCCTTGGAAGACTGGCCTCCGGTGTTCGAGTAGACCTCGGTGTCGAGGACGAGCACGTTGACGTCGCGGCCCTGGGCCAGCACGTGGTCGAGGCCGCCGTAGCCGATGTCATAGGCCCAGCCGTCACCGCCGACGATCCACACGCTGCGACGGACCAGGAAGTCGGCGACGGTCAGCAGCATCTGCGCATCGCGCGACCCGATCGGCGCCAACTCGGCTTTCAGGGCCGCCACGCGGGTGCGCTGCGCGGCGTACTCGGATTCGGTGCGCTGGGTGGCCTGCAGCAGCGCCCCGGCCAGATCCGCTCCGAGCTGGGGCGCGAGCCGGGTCAGGAGGTCGCGGGCCAGGCCGGTCTGCTTGTCGATCGCCAGCCGGTAGCCCAGACCGAATTCGGCATTGTCCTCGAAGAGCGAGTTGGACCATGCCGCGCCGCGCCCGTCGGCGTTGGCCTTCCAGGCATGGGTGGGGGTGTTACCCGCGTAGATCGACGAACAACCCGTCGCGTTGGCGATCTGCAGCCGGTCACCGAAAAGCTGTGAGATCAGTTTCAGATAAGGGGTTTCGCCGCATCCGGCACAGGCGCCGCAGAACTCGAACAGCGGCTCCAGGAGTTGCACTCCGCGCACATTGGCGAAGTTCACCTGTTGGCGGTCGGGTGTGGGCAGTGTCTCGAAGAATGCGATGTTGTCGCGTTCCTGCCGCAGGATCGGCAGCTTGTCGCCCATATTGATGGCGCGCCGGTCGTCGCCCGCTTGGCTGTAGGCCGGGCAGTTCTCCACGCAGACACCGCAGCCGGTGCAGTCCTCGACGTAGATCTGCAGGGTGAAGCGCGCGTCGGGATAGCCGCGGGCGTTGACCGGCGCGGACGGGAAGTCCTCCGGCGCGTCGGTCAGGCTATTCGCGTTGTACGTCTTCACGCGGATCACGCTGTGCGGGCAGACGATGCTGCACTGGCCGCACTGGATGCACAGCGCCGGATCCCAGATGGGCACCTGCACGGCGATGTTGCGCTTCTCGTACTGTGTCGTGCCCACCGGAAAGGTGCCGTCCACCGGCAGCCGGCTCACGGGGATGTCATCGCCGCGCCCGGCCATGATCTCCGCGGTGACCCGGCGCACGAACTCCGGCGCGTCGGGCGCGACGATCGGTGGCATTTCTTCGCTGCCGGTGGGCGTCTCGGGCACGTGCACCTCATGCAGGGCGTCGAGGGCGGCGTCGACCGCGGCGAAATTGAGCTTCACCACCGCTTCGCCCTTGCCGGCGTAGGTTTTTTCGATGAAGCGTTTGACTTCGGCGGTGGCCTCCGCGGACGGCAACACCCGGGCCAGGTGGAAAAAGCAGGTCTGCAGGATGGTGTTCACCCGTGGCCCAAGCCCGATCCGCAGCGCCACGGCCGAGGCGTCGATGACGTGGAAACGCAGCTTCTTGTCGATGATCTGCCTTTGGACCTGGTGTGGAAGCCGACCCCAGACGTCGTCGGGTCCGTAGGGGCTGTTGAGCAGGAACGTCGCTCCCGGGACAGCCGCGCCGAGGACGTCGCGCTTGGTCAGAAAGCTGAATTTGTGGCAGGCCACGAAGTCGGCGTGGCGGATCAGGTAGGGCGCCGCGATCGGCCGCGTCCCGAAGCGCAGGTGCGATGCCGTCTCGGCGCCCGACTTGTGGGAATCGTATTCGAAGTAGGCCTGGGCGTAACGCTGCGGCGCCTGGCTGAGAATCTTGACGCTGTTCTTGTTGGCGCCGACCGTCCCGTCGGCCCCGAGCCCGAAGAACAGGCAGCGCACGGTGTCGTCGGGCTCGATGTCCAGTGTCCGGTCGTAGTCGAGGCTGGTGTGGCCGACATCGTCGATGATCCCGACCGTGAAGTGGTTGCGAGGCACCGGCTTGGCCAGTTCGTCGAACACCGCCTTGGCCATCCCGGGATGGAAATCCTTGGAGGACAGTCCGTATCGTCCACCGATCACCCTCGGCATCCGCGTGAGCCGGCCCTCGGCGACGGCGTCGCTCAGTACCGCCACGACGTCGGCGTGCAGTGGTTCCATCGGCGCGCCGGGCTCTTTCGTCCGGTCGAGCACCGCGATCGAGCGCACGGTCTGCGGCAGCGCGTCCAGGAAGTGTTCGGCGGAGAACGGCCGATACAGCAGGACCTGCAGGGCACCCACCTTCTCGCCACGGCGATTGAGCCAGCGCGCGGTCTCGCGCACGACTTCGGCGGCCGACCCCATGCTGATGACCACGCGCTCGGCGTCGTGCGGGCCGTCGTAGCGAAACAGGGAATAGCGCCGGCCGCACAGAGCCGCGAGCCGGTCCATGCTCGACTGCACGATCGCAGGCAGGCGGGCGTAGAAGGGGTTCACCGCCTCGCGTGTCTGGAAATAGGTGTCCGGGTTCTGCCAGGTCCCCCTGATGACCGGGCGTTCCGGGCTCAGGCCGCGCTCGCGGTGGGCGTGCACCACGTCATCGTCGATCATGGCGGAGATGTGGGCGTCGGGCAGCAGCGCAATCTTGTTGTACTCGTGCGAGGTTCGAAAGCCGTCGGTGAAGTGGATCAATGGGACGCGCGCCGTGAGCGTGGCGGCCTGCGCGACCAGCGCAAGGTCATGGGCTTCCTGCACCGAGGCGGCGCCGAGAATCCCGAAGCCGGTGACCCGCGCGGCCATGACGTCTTGATGGTCGCCGAAGATCGAGGAGGCCCCGGCGGCCAGCGCGCGTGCGGCCACGTGAAAAACCGTCGAGGTCAGCTCGCCGGCGATCTTGTACATGTTGGGCAGCATTAGCATCAGGCCCTGCGAGGCGGTGAAAGTCGTTGTCAGCGCGCCGCTTTGCAGTGAGCCGTGCACACAGCCCGCGGCGCCGCCCTCCGACTGCATCTCCTGCACGACCGGGACGCTGCCCCAGATGTTGCACAGGCCCCGATCCGACCAGGCATCGGCCAGTTCGGCCATCGGCGACGACGGGGTGATCGGGTAGATGGCGCAGACCTCGTTGACCCGATAGGCGATGTGCGCCACGGCGGTGTTGCCGTCGACAGTGTCGTCGCGCTCCGTCGCATCGGCTCCTCGTGGTGCCTCGGGTGGTTGCCGCATGCGCCTATCTCCGTACCTTGAAACTGCTCGGCGTCAACGCTTCGCGGTGCCTGCCCGACGGCGCGGGCTGCCCGGGCGGCTCGGGCACCATCTCGATGGCGTGGCACGGGCACTGCTCGAAACACGTTGCGCAGCCGGTACACAGGTCGAGTTCGACGCTGTAGCCGCGCCCGGGGCCCAGGCGGGTGATCGCCTGTTCGGGGCAGGCCGCGTAGCAGTTGTCGCATTCGAAGCAGTTGCCGCACGACAGGCAGCGTTGTGCCTCGTAGCGCGCCTGCGTTTCGTCCAGACCCGCCACGATTTCGCCGAACCCGCCGCGCTGCGCGGGCGGGACTTCGGGCTGTTGGCTGCGCGGGGCGTCCAAGTAGTCGAGCAGATGCAGCATGTCGAAGGTGACCAGCGGGTGCGAGGGCGGGTGCCGGTAGGTTTCGCCTCTCATCCAGGCGTCCATGGCGCGTGCCGCCAGCTTGCCGTGCCCGACGGCCGCGGTCATGGTCCGGGGGCCGCCGATGCAGTCCCCGCCGGCGAAGACCCCCGGGTGCCCGGTCATCAAGACCTCGTCCACCTGCACCACATTGTCCGGGTTGATCCGGACACCGGCCGCGCCGCGCAGCAAGGACAGGTCGCTGTGCTGGCCGATGGCCAGCACGACCGAATCGGCGGCAATGCGCTCGGTTTCGCCGGTCGGGGTAAGGCTGCCGTCGGGGTTCATCGCGACCTTTTCGATCAGAATCCCCGCGGCGCCGAACTGTTCGACGGTGCTGAGCCACTTGATCTTCACGCCCTCCGCGAACGCCTCGCGGGCCTCGCCGGGCGATGCCGCGAGATGGGACTCGTCGCGGCGGTACACCAGCACCGCGTCGCGTGCCCCGAGCCGCCGGGCGGTGCGAGCGGCATCCATGGCGACATCGCCGCCACCGATGACCGCCACCGCACGGCCGAGCCGGGGTTGGCGACCCTTTTTCGCCTCGCCGAGCAGCGCGACCGCGTCGGTGAGCTTTTTGCCGTCCATCGCCGGAATGTCCAGGTGGTTGGCCTCCTGGGCGCCGACGGCCACGAAGACGGCGTCGAAGCCGCCAGTGCGCATCTCGCCGGCCACATCCTCGACGCGATGGCCGCACGTGAGGGTGATCCCCGGCATGGCAGTGATGCGGGCGACCTCCTGGCGCAGCGGTTCGCGCGGCAGGCGATAAGCCGGGATGCCGCAGGTCATCATCCCGCCGGGTTCCTCGGCGGCATCCCGGATCTCGACACGGTGACCCATGCGCGCCAGGTGATAGGCGCACGCCAGCCCGCCCGGACCCGCGCCGACGACCAGAACCGACTTACCGCTGGGTGCCGCGACGGGCACGCGCCAGGCTTCGTCGGCCGCGAGATCGCCCAGGAAGCGCTCGACGGCGTGGATCGCCACGGATGTGTCCAGTGACGCGCGGTTGCAGCCGCTTTCGCAGGGGTGATAGCACGCCCGCCCGTGAGTCGACGGCAGCGGATTGTCCTCGACGAGCGCCCGCCACGCCTTTTCGTATTCTCCGTCGTGCGCGTGGGCCAGCCAGGCCTGGATGTTCTCGCCGGCCGGGCAGGCGTGATTGCACGGCGGTAGCAGATCCACGTAGAGCGGTCGCTGCCATCGGTGGCTGCCCACGCCCCTGCGCGTCGTTTCCCGCAGGACCTGGGTCATATCGGGCAGATTCAACGACACGACGTCCCTCCAGGCCGACACGATTCCGCCGACCGACAGCGGAGCCGTCGGTGTGCCCGTCTGGCCGCCGCGACGAACGCGCATCCCTTTGTCGCCGAATCGCTACGACGTTTGTACGGCACAGCCGGCCGGCGGGCGTAGGGCCTTAAGCCCTGCGGGAGCCTGGCCGAATGTCACACCACGACGTGCTCGGACGGTCGATCAACGGCCCCGCGACTCGGGACTTCCGCCCCTACTGCGCGTCGTGTGGCGGTGGTCGAATCGGGACCAGCCATGAACGCGAGGAGACCGTAGATGACGGCCAACCACGAGGGCGGTATGACCTGCCACATCGACGTGCTGATCGACGAGCACGAGGAGCGGACCCGGGCCAAGGCGAGGCTGTCCTGGGCGGGCAACTCCCTCGTCGGCATCGGCCTGGCGCGAGTCGACCCGCTCGACGAGCCGGTGGCCAAGATTGGCGAGGAGCTTGCCATCGCCCGCGCACTGACGGATCTGGCGAACCAGTTGTTCGCGCTGACGTCGACCGACATCCAGACCAGCACCCATCAGCCGGTCACCCGGCTGCATCACTGACCTTTGGCCCTGCAGCAACGAATCCTGAAAGCGTAGCGTAGCAACGAATGATGAGACAACGCCCCGAGTTACCGGCCGCCTTTGAGGTGGAGGTCACGACGCACGGCCGGCTGGCCGGCGCCGACGACTACGCCCGGACCAAGGTCGGTGAGCTCGGCCGGCTCACCCACGAGCCGGTGCTGCACGCTCACGTTCGGCTGAGCGAGCACGGCGACCCGGCGGTCGCCCGCCGGGTTATCGCGCAGGCGAACCTCGACGTCGACGGCCGGCTGGTCCGCGCCCAGGTCGAAGGGGTCACGGCGCGCGAGGCCGTCGACCGCCTCGAGGCGCGGCTGCGCCACCGGCTGGAACGCAGCGCCGAGCACTGGGAAGCCAGGCGGGGCGGGACGCCCCGCCGCGGGCCGCACGAATGGCGGCACCAGTCCGAGCCCGCCCACCGGCCGCATTACTTCCCCCGGCCCGAAAGCGAACGTCGGGTCATGCGGCACAAGTCGTTCAGCGTGCCCATGTGCACCGTCGACGAGGCCGGGTTCGAGATGGAACTGCTCGACTACGACTTCCATCTCTTCACCGAGAAGGGCACCAGGCAAGACAGCGTGCTCTATCGGGGCGGCCCCGCCGAATACCGCTTGGCGCAGATCGATCCGCAGTCCGCCGACGACCTGGCACCATTCGAGCTTCCGCTGACCATCAGTCCCGCGCCCGCCCCGCGGCTTACCGTCGAGCAGGCGATCGAACGGATCGGGCTGCTCGGCCTGCCGTTTCTGTTCTTCGTCGACACCGCACGCGAGCGCGGCAGCGTGCTGTACCACCGCTACGACGGTCATTACGGGCTCATCACACCGGCGAACTGAGCGCGCGGCGTAAACCGTCGAGAGCATGAAACCCCCGTGCCGCGGCGGTCCCGGAAACTCCCCCCTGTCCGGGACCGCCGCTCTCGACTCAGCCCTTGACGACCCCCAGCGGGACCAGGCGGGCGACCTTGCGTGCCAGGCCGCCGTGGTGACTGGCCTCGATGACGTGGTCGATTTCCTTGTACGCCTCGGGTTTTTCCTCGGTGATTCCCCTGCGGGCGGTGCCGTGCACGAGGATGCCGCCCGCCGTAAGGCGGGTACGTATCTGCCCTCCGCTGGTGTGGCGGGCCGCCTGATGACGGCTCTGCACGCGCCCGGCACCGTGTGCGGTGGAATAGAACGCGGGATTGCCGACCACCCCGGCGAGCGCATACGACGCCGTGCCCATCGTTCCCGGGATGAGCACCGGTTGACCGATCGATGCCAGCCCGTCGGGCAGTTCGGCGTGATGCGGCGGCAGTGAGCGGGTGGCGCCTCTGCGGTGAACGCACAGGCAGCGCGGCCGGCCGTCGACGGAGTCACTTCGATCTTAAATTAACCAGATTGTGCGATACGTCGTAGAGCAGATCCAGCGCGCTCGCGGTTTAGTCATCGAATACCCGGCGCGTTGCCGCGGTGAGCAATTGGCGTTTGGCGCCACCGGAGTTGGCCATCGCCGCCATCGCCACGATGTGCGGTAGAGCCCGGTGCCCGGAAGCGCTTTCCGCCATGATATTTCGCAGAGCTGGTGCCCGCTTCTACGCGCCCCGACGGCCGGACCTCTCGGCGACGGCGTAGCGCAGCACCGCACCCACCCCGTCGGCCGGGGCGATCCGTTTATCGGCGCGCATCACGGCGGCGCCCACCGCGATCGCGCTGAACGGCAACGCCTCGTCGGCCCGCGCCACCCGTACCACCGGTTCGCCGAGCTCGGAGAGCGCGTCGGCGTCGGGGGCGATGGTCGTCAGCGCCTCGGCGGTGACCACGGTGGCATCGCCCGGATCGCCGACGATCAGCGTGTCGACGTCGCCGTCGCGCAGCGCCGCGCAGACGGCGGCCAGCCCCTCGACCGCCAGGCCCGAGTCGCGCCCGCGTTCGGCTTCGAAGCGCTCGGCCACGTCGGCCATCTCGGCGCCGCGGCGCCGGTCGAACTCCGCGGCCGTCAGCTCGCGGATCTCATCCGCGCCGATAGCGCTCTTGCGGGTACCCGCGTGCAGCTGTGTCACCCGGTCGGCAACCCGCTTGGGCAATGCGGGGACCAGCTCGGCGAGCGAACGGGCGTCACCGCTGACGAACACCACCTCGGGGTGGGATTCGTCCACCAACCGCGTCAGATGGTCGGCGACGGCCCGGCAGTTCATGCGCACGGCCTCATCGGTCGTGTGCTGAAGGTCGCCGTAACCGTTCCAGCCGGCTGTCACCGGCTTGTGCACCGGGTAACCGACACCGCCGATGCTCTTCGAGCTGACCGCGGTCCCCTGATACAGGCTCACGTCGGCGCCGGCGTGGTCGACCGTGGCGAGCACGTAAGTCGGGAGCCGCATTTCGAGGTCGATCAACGGCAGGACGTAGGGGTAATCCGACAGGCGGACCACGGTGGCCGGTGGTGGGGTGGCCAGCTGCTCGTTGACCAGCACCTGTTCGGCGGTCGCGATCACCGCGCGGCCGCGCCGCCCGACGGCGGGCCGGTGATTGAGCACGGCCCCGTCGAGCATGCCCAGCAGCTCCGCGGCCGCACCCATGCCCTCGAGCCGGGCGTGAATATCGTGCCACTGCGTCTCCTGCACCTCGACGGCGTCCAGGGTGTTGTGGGAGTCATCGAAGTACACCGACGCGAAGGGGCCTTCGGCTTTTGCCAGCCATTTGAGGCGTTCTGATCGCATCGCATCACGCTAGGAACGCCGGGCGCGGGCACGCGAGGGTCGTTAGCCCCCAGATTCGGGCCTAAGGTCATCGCGCCTGCCGGGCGTGCCGCAACGCGTCGAGTTCGCCGGTGATGCTCGGGCTGACCTGCACGGGGTAGGTCCGCTCGCCGGCGTCCAGGGCGCGCAGCGCGGGCGGCAGCCGGTCGATCTGCCGACGCGCCCGCTCACGCGACTCCGCCAGGCCCGAATCGTGGCGCGGCATGCGCCGGCCGTCCTTCATGACGGGCACCAGCAGCGGTTCGCCGCCGAAGTCTTCGCCGGGCCGGGCGATGGTATCGCCGGCGAACACGCCGTCCGCCAGCCGCCGCAGCACCTGTTTGCGGCCCGGGTAGATCACCTTGCCGCTGGAGAACTTGGTCCGCCCGGTGCCGTCGTACTCCACCAGTTTGTATGCCATGTCGAGGGCGGGCGCATCCTGGGAAACAACGACTTTGGTGCCGACGGCGAACGCGTCGATCGGGGATCCGTCGGCCACGAGCGCGGCGATGCGGTACTCGTCGAGACCCGACGAGGCGAAGATCTCGATGTGGTTCAGTCCCGCGGCGTCGAGCTTCGCGCGGGCGGCCTTCGCTAGGGCGCCCAGGTCCCCGGAGTCGAGGCGGATCGCCGCCACGTCGACACCCGCGCCACGGCGGGTCAGCTCGATGACGCGATCGACGCCGCGCAGCGTGTCGAAGGTGTCGACGAGCAACGTGGTGCCGGGGTAGATCCGGGCGAACGCGTCGAACGCGTCGAGTTCGCTGTCGAAAGCCTGCACGAAGCTGTGCGCCATCGTGCCGAACGCGGGAATCCCGTACTCGCGGGCAGCGAGCAGGTTCGAGGTGCCCGCCAGGCCGGCGAGGTAGCCGGCCCGCGCGACTTTGAGCGCCGCGTCGGTGCCGTGTGCGCGCCGCGCCCCGAAGTCCACCACCGTGCGGCCGCGCGCGGCGTCGACCACGCGGGCGGCCTTGCTGGCCAGCACGCTCTGCAGGTGAATCTGGTTCACCACGAACGTCTCGGCGAGCTGGGCCTCAAGGATCGGCGCGATCACCTGCACGATCGGCTCGTGGGGAAAGACCACCGTGCCCTCCGGCACCGCCCACACGTCGCCGGTGAACCGCACGGTGGCGAGCGCCCGCAGGAACTCGTCGGTGAACAAGCCCAGTCCGCGCAGGTAGTCGATGTCGGCCCGGGTGAAGTGCAGTGTCTCCAAATGCTCGAGCACGTCGGGCAATCCGGCGGCCATGACGTAGGACCGGGTCTCGGGAAGCTTGCGGAAGAACGTCTCGAACACCGCCGTTCCCGACATGCCCCGGGCCAGGTAGGCCTGCGCCATCGTGACCTCGTAGAGGTCGGTGAACAGGGCCCCGGGGGTCATTGCTCGTAGAGCGCCGACAGCCGGTCCGCGAACTTCTCGATCACGGCCTTACGGCGTAGCTTCAGGCTCGGTGTCAGGTCACCGGACTCGACCGAGAGCTCGTGGTCGGCGATCGTGAACTTCTTGATCTGCTCCCAGCGGTTCAACTCCAGGTTGAGCGCGTCGATGTATCCCGCGATCAGCTCCCGCGTCCTCTCGTCGTGCGCGATCTCGGCAAAAGGCTTGCCCGCCAAGCCGTTCTTGGCGGCCCAGTCCGCGATCGCCTCGCCGTCGAGGCTGACCAGCCCCACGCAGTACGGCTTGCCCTCCCCGTACACGAGCAGCTCGCTGGCATACGGGCACAGGCCCTTGAACTTCGCGTCGATCGCCGACGGCGCAACGTATTTGCCTTGCGAGGTCTTGAACATGTCCTTTTTGCGGTCGGTGATCCGCAGGAACCCGTCGGCGTCGATCTCCCCGACGTCACCGGTGTGGAACCAGCCGTCGGCGTCGAGCGCTTCGGCGGTGGCGTCCGGCAGGTCGTGGTAGGCGGTCATCAGCCCCGGCCCCCGCAGCAGGATCTCGCCGTCGTCGGCGATCCTCACCTCGGTGGCCGGGAATGGCCAGCCGACCGTCCCGAACCGGTAGGCGTGGGGGCGGTTGATGAACGAGGCGGCCGCGGTCTCGGTCAGCCCGTAGCCCTCGAGCACCACGATCCCGACGGCGTCGAACCACCGCGCGACGTCGCGGTCCAGGGCGGCGGCCGCCGAGACGAAGAACCGCAACCGGCCGCCGAAGCGCTGCCGGATGGTGTCCAGCACCAGGCGGTCGGCGACCTTGTAGGCCAGCGAGGACACCAGCGACGGCTTTCTGCCGGCCTGCCGGGCCTCGGACACGTTCCTGCCGACCGCGATCGCCCAGTCGAACATCTTTTTCGTGAGCAGTCCCCGCTCGGCGACCATTCCCTCGATGCGGGCGTGGGCCTTTTCGAAGATGCGCGGTGCCGCGCCCATGATGGTCGGCCGCAGGTCCGCGAGGTTGTCGACGATCCTCTCGACCCGGCCGTCGATCGCCGTGGGGAAACCGATCTGCAGCGGCAACGCCAGCATCACCTTGCCGAACGCATGGGCCAGCGGCAGCCACAGGAAGTTCAGGTCGTCGGGCCCGAGGATGTTCAGCGCGTCGATGGCCGCGGCGGTGTAGGTCCACGCCCCGTGGGTCAGCCGCACCCCTTTGGGCCGCCCGGTGGTACCGGACGTGTAGATCAGGCTGGCGAGCTGGGCCGGGCCGATCGCCGCGACCCGTTCCCGGATGGCGTCGGGGGAGTCGGCGAGCAATTGCTTGCCCAGCTGCTCCAGTTCGGCCAGGCTGATCACCCAGTCGCCGTCACCGTTGCCGTCGATGAGCACCACCTTGCTCACGTCGGGCAGTTCGGCGCGGCGCTCGAGCAGCTTGTCGAGCTGGCCCTGGTCCTCGGCGACGACGACGCGGCTGCCCGAATTGGCGACGATGTAGGCGACGTCGGCGGCGTTCGTCGTCGGATACACCGTGGTGGTCGCCGCGCCCGCGCACATCACGGCGAAGTCGACGAGCACCCACTCGTAGCGCGGACGACGCGAGCGCCACCCGGTCCTCCGGGGCGATCCCCAGCGCGATCAGCCCGCCCGCGATGTTGGCGACGCGCTCACCGACCTGCTGCCAGGTGACGCTGTCCCAGCTGTGGTCCTGTGGGTACCGAAAGGCTTCCGCTTGCGGTGTGGCGGCGACGCGGTCGAGAAACATCCGCGCCACCGAGGGCGCGCGATTTTCGATCTTGGTGAAGTCCGGCCTCTCCATCGAGGCGAGTGGTGTTGTCATTTCGCTAATCCATTGGTGCCGTGCCGAATGCCGCGGGTTGGGTTATCGGTAACCCCGATCCTGCGGTGATCCCGGCCGCGGGGATAGAGACGAAAGTCACCCGATCGCCGCCGGCGAACCGCCGGCCGGGCAGGGCCTTTTGTCACCGCGCCCATCGGCTAATTGCCCCGGCGCCGGGCGCGCCGCTCGCGTAGCGTACAGCCCGTGACCAAGTACCCGGGTCGGTGACATGACGCGCCGCGGCAGCCGATCACGGCCGGCGGTGGCCGCCGAGCGGGCTCCCGCGAGCGCCGTGTGCGCCGAGGAGTTGGCCGCGCTGGACGTCTTCGCCGGCATTCCGGCGGAAGACCTCGCTGTTCTGGCTGCCGACCTGATGCCGCTACGCGCGGTCCCCGGCGAGGTCTTGATGCGGCAGGGCGAGCGGGCGACGTCCTTTGCGATCATCACCTCGGGCCGCGTCGCGATCAGCCACCTCGGCCCCCGAGGCCAGGTTGCCGAAACCGAGCTCGCTCCGGGAACGGTCGTTGGCGAAATCGCCCTGCTGCGAGAACAACCCAGAACGGCGACGGTGACGGCGATGGACAATGTCTTCGGGTACACCGGATACGCCGGCGCCTTCGACCGCATGCTGGCCATGCCGGTCGTCGCCGAGCGGATGGTCCGCACCGCACGGCAGCGGCTGGCCGCCTACATCACTCCGATTCCGGTGTCGACCAACGACGGTGCCGCGCTGCTGCTGCGTCCGGTCCTGCCCGGCGACGCCGAGCGTTTCAAGAGCGACGGTTGCTTCTCGCGGCAGACCCTCTACCGCCGCTACCAGGGTGGCACTCCGACCGACGCCCGGCTGGCCTACCTGTTCGAGGTCGACTACCTCGACCACTTCGTCTGGGTTGTCACCGACGGGCCGCAGGGGCCGGCCGTCGCCGACGCGCGCTTCATCCGCGACGAGGACGACCACGGCTCGGCCGAGGTCGCGCTCACCGTGGCCGACGCCTACCAGGGCCGCGGCGTCGGCACGCTGCTGTTGGGGGCGCTGGCGCTAGCCGCACGCATCGACGGGATCGAGCGGTTCCACGCCCGCGTTTTCTCGGACAACCCGCCCGCCCGCGCGCTGGGCGACAAGGTGAACGCTCGCTGGCAGCACGAGGAGCCCGGGGTGGTCACGACGACGGGGGAGATCCCCGCCGATGCCGACGTGCCCCTCGACCCCGACATGTGCCGGCGGATCCGGCGCGTGGCCCGCCAGGTGATCCACGCGGTCGACTAGTACTGCAGCCGTGGCGACCAATGCCCCGGCGTCAAGGTGCCTTTGCGCCCTTTCCGGATCGTGCCGCTGCGGCGCAGAGTGTGGCGATGAAGTCGCTCATCGTCTGCGTCTCGAAATCGCACGGCAACACCCGGCGGGTCGCCGACCGGATGGCCGAGGTGCTCGGCGCCGAGATCGTCGAGCCGGAGTCGGCCGACCCCGCGAAGTTCGGCGACTACGACCTCGTCGGGTTCGGGTCCGGCATCTACTACATGGCCCCCGACGCGCGGCTACGCAACCTGATACGTCGCCTCCCACACGTCGATGGTGTCCGCGCGTTCACCTTCTTCACCAGCGGCGCGCGCGAGATCCCGCTGCTGGGGTATTCGAAGACGCTGCGAAAGCCGCTCGCCGCGAAGGGCTTCGAGGTGCTCGATTCGTTCTCCTGCCGCGGGTTCGACACGGTGGGGCCGTTCGGGCTCGTCGGCGGCATCAACAGGGGACGGCCGGACGAGCGCGACCTCGACCGGGCCGCGGAGTTCGCGGAGCGTCTGCACAAACGAGTCGCGGGCTCCCCGACCGCCTCTTGACCGATGACGGCCGACGGGCGCGCCGCTCCGGTCCTGGCCCTGGTACGCGGCCTGGTCACCGAGGTCCATCCGCATGCCGTGCCGCCGACGGTCACCCTGGACAGCACGTTCGAGAACCTGGGCATCGGCAGCCTCGAGCTCGCCGAGCTGTTGCTGCGCATCCAGGACACGTTCGGGGTGGCCCTGCCGGAGCACCTGTTGGCCGACGCCGACACTCCGCGCGACCTCGTCGCCGCGATCGGGCGTGGCCGGCCCGTGGCGGGCCGCGCCGGGGCGGGGGAGGGTGAGGCTCCATCGAAAGGCCTGGCGTCCTTGCCGGCCGCCGCCGAGGGCGGCCTGCCGCCGGCGGGGGCGTCGACCCTCAACGACGCGCTCGACTGGCATGCCGGCGCCACACCGGACCGGCTGCACCTGCGCATCCTCGACGATCCGGGTGGCCCGCTGGACGTCACCTATGCCGCGCTGCGCCGCGACGCCGCCGCGCTGGCCGCGGGGCTGATCGCCCGCGACGTCATGCCGGGGGACACGGTGGCCATCATGCTGCCCACCGGCCGGGCGTATTTCACCACCTTCGCCGGTGTGGTCCTCGCCGGTGCCGTCCCGGTCCCGGTCTACCCCCCGGCCCGGCCCTCCCAGCTCGCGGACCACCTGCGCCGCACGACCGGCATCCTCGCGAACGCCCGGGCAGCGATCCTGGTCACCCTGCCGGAGGCCGTCACCCTCGGCCACCTGCTGCGCGCCAACGTCGACAGCATGCGCCATGTGGTCGTTCCCGAAACACTCACGGGCGCAAGCCAAGACACCCTGCCACGACCGCGAACCGACGACCTGGCGCTGGTGCAGTACACCTCGGGCAGCACCGGGCAGCCCAAGGGCGTCGCGCTGACGCACCGGAACCTGCTCGCCAACATCCGGGCCATGGGCCAGGCCGCGGGCGCGACCACGTCGGACAGGTTCGTCAGTTGGCTGCCGCTCTACCACGACATGGGGCTGATCGGCGCCTGGCTCGGCTGCATGTACTTCGGTGTCCCGCTGGTGATGATGAGCCCGCAGTCGTTTCTGATCCGCCCCTCTCGCTGGCTGTGGGCCATCCACGCCAACCGGGCGACCATGTCGGCCGGCCCCAATTTCGCCTACGAACTGTGCCTGAACAAGATCCGCGACGAGGAGATCCAGGGATTGGACCCGAGCTCGTGGCGGCTGGCCTACAACGGTGCCGAGCCGGTGAGTCCGGTGACGATCAAGCGGTTCGGAGACCGGTTCGCCCCCTACGGGTTTCTTCGGGAGGCGATGACGCCGGTGTACGGGCTGGCCGAGTCCTCGGTGGGTCTGGCGTTCCCGCCGCTGGGCAGGGGCCCGCTGATCGACCGGATCCGCCGCGACGCGTTCGTGCGGTCCGGGCGGGCCGAGCCCGCCAGGCCCGGCGAGCGGGACCGCCGATTCGTCGCCTGCGGTCAACCGCTGCCGGGTCACGAGATCCGCGTCGTCGACGCCGCGGGCAACGAGCTGGGCGACCGCCGCGAGGGGCGCATCGAGTTTCGCGGGCCGTCCGCGACGGCGGGCTACTTTCACAACGCGGCGGCGACGCATGCCTTGTTCCACGGCAACTGGCTCGACACCGGCGATTTGGGATACACCGCCGGCGCCGACGTCTACGTCACCGGACGGGTCAAGGACGTGATCATCCGGGCGGGCCGCAACCTGCACCCGACCGAACTCGAGGAAGCCGTCGGCAACCTCGACGGTGTCGGGAAGGGATGCGTGGCGGTGTTCGCCTCACCCGACCCCGCGGGGGGACCGGAACGGCTCGTCGTGATGGCCGAGACCCGGGCCGCCGACGAGGCCGCCCGCGCCGCGCTGCGCGCGCAAATCCAGTCCACAACCGTCGATCTGCTCGGCGTGGCCGCCGACGACGTGGTGCTGGCGCCACCGCGCACGGTGCTGAAGACCTCCAGCGGCAAGATCCGGCGGGCGGCCAGCCAGGCGGTCTACCGCACCGGCAGGATCGGCGCCCGGCCGCATGCGGTGTGGTGGGAGCTGGCCCGGCTGCGTCTCCGCGGCGCGGCACCGTCGCTGCGCCGGGCGCGGAACGCGGCGGCGGCCCTGGCCTTCGCCGCCTACGCGTGGGTCGTCTACACGCTGCTCGGCCTGGCGGTCGCGGTGTCGGTGCTGCTGCTGCCTCGACCGCGCTGGCGCTGGTGGGTGGCCCGGACATCGGTGCGGATGCTGGCCCGCCTCACCCGGACGCCGGTCACCACGCAGGGACTCGACCACCTCCCGGCGGGGGTCTGCATCGCGGTCGTCAACCACCTCAGCTGGATCGACGGTCTGGTGCTGGCTTCGGTGCTGCCGCGGGCGTTCCGCTTCGTGGCGGCCGAAGCGCTCGAGCATCAGGGGCTCAACGGGTTCGTGCTCCGGCGGCTGGGCCATCAGTTCGTCGAACGCCACGTGCGCGAACGCAGCCTGGCCGACGCCGACCGGCTGGCGGTCCTGGTGCGGGCCGGGCACTCGCTCGTCGTCTTCCCCGAAGGCCGGCTGGCCCGGGCGCCCGGGTTGCGGCCTTTCCACATGGGCGCTTTCGTGGTGGCCGCCGAAACCGGGGTGCCCGTCGTCCCGATGGCGATCCGCGGCACCCGAGCGATTCTGCGCCCGGAGCACCACTTTCCGCGGCGGGGAGCCGTCGGCGAGCCGATCCAGGCGGGGGGCTCGGACTGGCCCGCGGCCGTCGGTCTGCAGCGGGCCGCGCGCGCCGCCGTCCTGCAGATGTCAGGCGAGCCGGACGTCGAACGACGTTGCGCCCGAGGTGCTAAGAGCGCGAATCCCGATAGGCGCGCACCGCCTCGGCGGGTTCCACCAGGGCTGCGCGGACGCCTTGCCTGCGCTTGTTGCGGCACGCCGCCGCACGCAGCGCGACTATCGCCGCAATCACCTGGCAACCGACGGACTGCTGGTATTCCCGCAGGTACTGGACCCGGCGCGGGTCGTCCTCCGCCAAGTGGTGGGTCAGCGGATGCGGCGTGTTCCACACCGCGTTCTGCGCAGCCTCCCCGACGGCGATCTCGAAGTCGTTCCGGGTCATTGTCAGCTTGGACGAATGGATTCCCGGTGGATTCGGCAAGAAACTCATCGGCTTGCCCTTTCCTGAATCGAACAGGACATTCCCCCCGAAGAGATCAACCACGCCACGCAGAACATCCGCTCGTGTGGGTGCATTGCTTCACTCTACCGGTGAGTAAACTGTAGCCACGTTGCGCGCAAAAAGCTGGCATTTGCGGCCAGGAAAAATTGTGTGGCGAAACTCGTTACCGTACCGTAGTTTTGCCCGGCCGATCGATTTCGTTCGCGATGACGTGAAAACGGCGATGTTAGCTGAAGGCGGCTGGCGCGAACCGCCGGATAACGCGGGCCTGGCACACGGCCCGAAACGGGGCGATGACCGGCAGTCGATCGGCGGTCGGCCCTCGATGCGGCGGCAGCCGGTGGCCGGGCGGTGCCGACCCTGCCACCGGCCGCCGAACAGGAGGACTGCTACTTGTTCATCGCCTCGCCGGCGCTGTGCACCACGCTGCGGATGAACTCGATCCGCGCGGTGCCCAGCTCCTCGGCCAGGTTCAGGGCGGCGTCGATGACGGTCTTGCGCCGCGACTGCTCGGGCAGCACCGGGCTGATCTGGTCCACGAACCTGCGGACCGCGTCGATGGCCTGCTTGCGGCCGGCCTCGAGCGATTCCAGCACGTCGTCGGAAACCTCGGCCCAGCGCGGTTCGGACTTCTCCGGGGTCTGTGTCATGTCGAACTCCTCAACGGTCCAATACTCCTGGCTGCCGGCGCCGTTGCCGCAGCGGACTTCGGCTTTGCTGCCGACGGCTCCGACGCTACGACCGCCGGCTGGCTGGCACGAGTGACAAAAGTCCTCTGGCAGGCGTGGCTCGTCGCACGTCGCCGTCGCGGGCTACTTGTGGCAGGCAGGGACTTTCGCGGCTGCAGGCGGGACGTAAGACCCTAACCGGGCCTCCGGAGGTGCCGTTAGTTTTGCCGCCATGGCTCTACCCGGCTCCGTCGCACCGCTCACGCACACGGGCATGTATCTGGCCCAGTCGTGGCGCGACTTCTTTGGTCCGGCCTCCGACGAGCTGCCGATCGCGCGCCCCACGCCAGCCCTGACCGCGCAGGCGTTTCGGGACGAGATCGTGCTGATGGGCCTGCGGGCCCGCCGCCCGGTCAGCAAACCGCAGGTTTTCGAGCGCATCACCGGCGAGGTGGCCGCGGGGCTGGAGTTCTACGGTGCCAAGGGGTGGTTGGAGAAGCCGAAGGGCTTCTTCGCCAAACCACCTCCACTGTCCGACGTCACGGTGCGAAAGGTCAAGGACCGCAGGAGATCCTTCTATCGCCTCTATTTCGACAGCGGATACGCACCGCGGGCCGGCGAACCGGGTGCGCAGCGCTGGGCGGGGTACACGGCGAACGACCGCGAGTACGCGCTGCTGCTGCGCCACCCCGAACCCCGGCCCTGGCTGGTGTGCGTGCACGGCACCGAGATGGGCCGCGCCCCACTCGATCTGGCCCTGTTCCGATCCTGGAAACTGCACGACGAGCTCGGCCTGAACGTCGTGATGCCCGTCCTTCCGATGCACGGTCCCCGGGCGCGCGGCCTGCCGAAGGGCGCGATCTTCCCAGGGGAGGACGTGCTCGACAACGTGCACGCGACGGCGCAGGCGGTCTCCGACATCCGCCGGCTTTTGTCCTGGATCCGGATGCAGGAGCCCGACTCGCCGATCGGGCTGAACAGCCTCTCGCTCGGCGGCTACATCGCGTCGCTGGTCGCCAGCCTCGAAAAGGGGCTCACCTGCGCGATTCTGGGGGTCCCTGTGGCCAATCTGGTCGAGGTGCTGGGGCGCCACTCCGGCTTGAGAAAGGATGATCCGCGCTGCCGCACCATGGAGATGGCCGCCCCCATCGGCCGGATGACCTCACCCCTGTCGCTCACTCCGCTGGTGCCCAAGCCGGGCCGGTTCATCTACGCGGGAGTCGCCGACCGGGTCGTGCATCCCCGCGAGCAGGTGATCCGGCTGTGGGAACACTGGGGCAAGCCCGAAATCGTCTGGTACCCGGGCGGTCACACCGGATTCTTCCGTTCGCGTCCGGTGCAGCGGTTCGTCTGGGACGCGCTGCGGCAGTCGGGGCTGCTGGACGGTCCGTCGACGCGGCGCCGACGCCCCGCCTAGGGCGTGTCTCCCAATTTTTCGACTGTTGACCAGCCAGGATTGGCTGGTGACGCGGATTGGTGTGATTTCTGACGAGTTCTGGGCGGTGGTTGAGCCGTTGATGCCTTCGCATGAGGGCAAGCGGGGCCGGAGGTTTGGTGATCACCGGTTGATTTTGGAGGGGATTGCCTGGCGGTTTCGCACGGGATGCCCGTGGCGGGACCTGCCCGCTGATTTCGGGCCATGGAAAACGGTGTGGAAGCGTCATCACCGATGGTCGCTGGATGGCACCTATGACGTGATGTTTGCTCAGGTGGCGCACGCCTTCGGGTTCGACGCCGAGATGGCCGGCGATATCGAGAAGCTGTTGTCGGTGGATTCGACGAACGTACGGGCGCATCAACATTCGGCGGGTGCCCGGTCGGACACGCTGGCAAAAGGGGGCCCTGTCGAATTACAAGAAATCCGCCGATGAACCCGACGACCATGCAATTGGGCGTTCGCGAGGCGGGCTGACCACCAAGATCCACACCCTGACCGATCAGCGCGAAGCTGTTGTCGCGGTCCGGTTGACCGCTGGCCAGGCCGGCGACAATCCGCAGTTGCTGCCTTTGCTCGACGACTACGACCACGCCTGCGCTGAGCACGGTGTGACCGGTGGCGACTTCCGATTGCTCGCCGACAAGGCGTATTCACACCCGAGCACGCGCACCGAATTACGTTCCCGAAGAATCAAGCACACGATTCCCGAACGCAAAGACCAGATCGCCCGGCGCAAGGCCAAGGGATCGGCCGGGGGTCGCCCACCGGCGTTCGACGCCGAGCTCTACGGTCTGCGCAACACCGTCGAACGAGGCTACAACCGGCTCAAGCAATGGCGCGGTATCGCGACCCGCTACGACAAATACGCCCTGACCTACCTCGGCGGTGTCCTATTGGCCTGCGCCGTAATCCATTCCCGCGTCGGAAACAACCAATTGGGAGACACGCCCTAGCCGCCGGGCCCGACGAATGACTCCACTCGATCCACTGGCCGCGGCGATGATGACCGCCGAGGTGGTGTCCAACCCGATGCACGCAGGTGTCGTGCTGATCCTGTCACCCCCGGCCGAAGCCGGCCCCGGCTACGTCGACGGGCTGCATCGCGAGGGTCTGGCCATGAACCACCCGGTCGATCCGAGGCTTCGCCGATACCCGCACCGCGGCGTGGACACCGGTGGCCTGTGGGTGTGGCGCGCCGTCGAGGTCATCGACATGGGCCGGCATCTGCAGCGCCGCACCGTTTCCGGTGGCTGCGACGAGTTCTGGCGGCTGATCGGCGAACTGCACGCCGAACGCCTCGATCGGTCCGGACCGATGTGGATGTCCTACCTGATCGACGGCCTCCCCGGGGGGCGGTTCGCGTTCTACATCAAGGTGCATCACGCCGTGATCGACGGCGTGGCCGGCCTCCAGATGATCGCCGACGCGCTGAGTGCCGACGCGCAACGCCGGTCGATGCCGCACTTCTACGCGGATCGCCGTCCCGAAACCCCGCCGCGCCCGGGGCCCGGACTGCTGCCTCGCGTGACCGCACCGGTTCGGTCGTTGGTCGGCGCGGCTGCGTCGGGGGCCGCGCTGATCGGCGGCGTGCTCGGCGGCGAACTGTCGGCCGTGTTCGACAGCCTGGTCGGACACACCACCGTGCTACCCTTCGGGGCGCCCTACACCCGCTTCAACGGCCGCCTCGGCCCGCAGCGCGCCGTCTCCGCGGCCACCTGGCCCAGGGATCGGATCCGGGCGGTCCAGCAGGCGGCGGGGGTGACGGGTAACGACGTGGTGACCGCCCTGGTGGCCGGGGCAGTGCGCCGCTGGCTGGGTGACCGCGGCGAACTGCCGGGGCGCTCGCTGGTGGCGGCCTGCCCGATCACGGTGCGCGACCATGGCGGTGCTGCGGCAGATGACCGGCACGGCAACAGGTTCGGCCTCTGGCCGTGTCCGCTGGGGACCGACGTCGAGGACCCGGTGGCACGCCTGGCGTTGATCAGCCGGTCGATGGCGGAGGGGAAGCGCTGGGTGGCCAAGCGCGGCGCGGCCGCGTCGCTGCTGACGACGGCGGGCAGCATCGCCGCCACGGTGGTCCCGCCGCTGTTGCCGCTCACCCAGAAGCTTCGCACCGGATTCAACCTGCCCATCTCGCACGTTCCCGGACCTGAGTGCGAAATGTATTGGAACGGAGCACATGTCGAGGATATTTACCCGGTCTCGACGGTTTTCGACGGGTTGGGGCTCAACGTGACGACGTGCTCGTACGCCGGGCGGATCGGGTTCGGTTACGCAGCCGGCCGCGACGTGGTCCCCGACGTCGAGGCGTTGATCCCGATGACCGAAGGGTCGCTGGCCGAACTCGAATCCGGCCTGGGTGTGGGCGCCTGACCCCTGTCTGGTTGGCGACGCGGTGGCTTTGCCTGGTGCCCGCCGGCTTCCGCGAGAGGGCGCGGGTGACCAGGCGCGCGACCCCGAGTTCGATGCCGCTGGCGAGCTCGTCGACGTCGGGGACGGCGTCGTAGTCGGCGGTGATGCCGAACGCCAGTTCGTCGACGTAGCTGAGCATGCTGATGACGGTGCATCGAGATCGGCGGCACCGGCAGCAGCTGCTCGACCGGGTGACCCAGCACCTGGAGCCGCTGGCGCGGGCCCGGCACGTTTGTTGCCGGCGTGACGATGCTGCACTGCGGCAGCCGCGTCAGCAGCCGAACCATCCACGCGCTGACCACGAAGGGGACGTAATCGGTCAATGCCACAAAGGCATTCGCCGCCTCGCGCTCACCGCCGCCCTTGATCCTGTCCAGCCGGGTGTGCGCCAGCTGCAACCGTGTGAGCGGGTCTTGCTGCTCGACCGGCAACGAGGGCAACATCGCCGATACCCGGATGTCGGTGCGGTTCATCGCATCCGGAGTGCGCACCGAAACCGGGATCAGCGTGCGCAGCGAGTTGCGCCTCGGCTTATTGCCGCGCCGCAGCAGCGTGGTGCGAAAAGCTGTCGGTGATCGCCGCGAGCGCCACGTCGTTGAGGGTCACGCCGAACGTGTGGCACACCGTCTCGACGTCCTTGAGCGACACGCGGGCCGCGCTGTAGCGCCGCATGCCCGCCAGCGAGCCGTGCAGCGAGGATCCCGCCGCCGGGGTGAGCAGGCCGGTGACGAATTGTGCTGCGCCCAGGGCGGTGTGGGTGAGCGCATTGTCGTCGACCCATTCCGGCGCCGCGAGCTCGAACGGGTGCTTGTGCACCCGCTGCCGGAAGCGTGGGACGTCGCGGATCCGTTCGGCCAGCGTCGCGGCCAGCGTTAGCTGTTCCATTGCCGGTCATCTTCGATCCACGAATGATCGGCATCACTATCCGTCGCGCGGGGCGCGGGTCGATAGTGCCGTTAGTCCCCAAGCGGTGCGGCCGGCCTCTCCGACGGCTTCGCGACGCGGCGCGCCGGCGCGCCGACGCCCACGTGGGTCATGATGTGGTCCAGGACCAGATCGGACAGATCGCCGTCGTCGGCGACCCGGGCCAGGCCGCGCCGCCGCAGGAACGTATCGAGGCGTCGATCGGGCGACCAGTCGGCGTAGACGGGGCCGGCATATCGCGAGCCCAGGAATTCGCAAGCGAGGTCGTCTAAGTCGGAATCGGTAAACATCAGCGGCGGGTGGACACCCATGGTCGCCTGCTCCTTTGTTCAGCCGCGACCGCCCCTGCCCGGTCACGTCAGACGCGGGCCATTGTTCCACCGCGGGGCCGTCGGCGGAAGGGCCCAAAGTCCTCTGTCCCGCCGCGTGCGGGAAGGCCATCCGCGGGACGAATCGGCGCGCCCGCGAGGACCATCGACCCTGTCGGATCGCGAGGCCCGCCGCGCAGACTCGATTCATGGCCCCCACGACGAAACGAATCGCCCAGGCGGCGACGCTCACCGGTTTGCTGTATGCGGCGCGCCGCTACTACCGGAACTGGGGTGCCACCAAGGCTGAGTGTCAGATGTCGCTGCCGGGCGACACCCTGGTCGGCGATCCGGCCATCCAGACCACCGAGGCGCTCTACATCGATGCGCCGACCTCCGCGGTGTGGCCCTGGCTGTTGCAGATGGGCCAGGACCGGGGCGGTTTCTACGGTTGTGGGGGGGTCAAAGACCTGCTGGGCCTTCAGCATCAGGACGCCGACCGCATCCATCCCGAGTGGCGGCAACGTGCCGTCGGGGATGTCGTGCGCCTGGCCCCCGCCGGCTGGATGGGGCTGCCGGACGGGGTGGCGCTGACCGTTTCCGAGATTGTGCCGGAGAAGTATCTGGTGCTGCATGCCGCCCGGCCGGAGCTGCGGTGGAACGTCGTGTGGTCGTTCCACCTGCAGCCACACTGGGAGGACCGCGTCCGGCTGCTTACCCGCGCCAGGATCTCGCTGCGCCACCCGGGCGAGGTGTTCGCCATGGAGCTGGTCCGGCCGCTGATCGCGCTGACCACGCGGGGCTTGTTGCTGGGCATCAAGCACCGCGTGGAACGACTGCCCGCGCCCGGACCGGTGCGGTCGCGCAGCGCTGCCGAGAACAATTGAGGCACAGACGGTTTTGAGTGACGGGGTCCGGATGCCGCGGTCCGGGCCCCGTCCGGATCTGGCTATTTGGTCGCGATCTTGACGTGCTTTTCGGCGGGTGCCGGCTTCGGGACCGCCACGGAGACGCTCAGGATGCCCTTGTCGTAGGTCGCCTTGATGTCGTCCTCGTCGGCGCCGGCCGGCAGCGACACGGTGCGGACGAACGAGCCGTAGGAGAATTCCGACCGGCCGTCGAATTCCTTCTTCTCACTGCGTTCGGCTTTGATGGTGAGTTGGCCGTCGCGGACGGTGATGTCGACGTCCTTGGCCGGGTCGACGCCGGGAATCTCTGCACGGACCTCGTAGCGGCCGTCCTTCATCTCGTCTTCCAGCCGCATCAGCCGGGTGTCGAACATCGGGCGGATCCCGGCGAACGACGGGAATCCCGCCAGCAGGTCGGAGATCTCGGGGAACAGCGTATGCGGCTTCTGCGCCGCGGGAAGGGTACCGGTCATCATGTGCTCCTAGTGTGTGTTCCGGTGACACGACGTCTCCGATCCGACCACGGCACCGGGCGGCACGGTAGGGACCGAAGTCCTCATTGGGCGTCGGTTCGGCGAATTCCGGTCGAACGCGGGGATGCGCGGGTGATGACCAGAACGCCGCGGGCCACCGGGTGGCCGGCGAGTGTGCGACGGCGCGACGGGCGTCCGGCGCCCATCGATCCGTCACGCATCGAGATGGCGGTCGCCCGCGCCGCGCGCGGTGCCCGGATCGGTCGTCGACGCGCTGTCGCGGCGGCCCCGCGGCGCCGTCCCCACCGTCGAGGAGATCCATAACCTGGTCGAGGGGCAACTGGTGGCCGCGGGCCGGAATGACGTTGCCCGCAAGTACATCCCCTAGCGTCGGCACCGCGCCGAGGTGCGCGCCGCCAAGGCGCTGATCGGGGTGCGTGACGAGCTGAAGCCGACCGTGGCCGCGGTGACCGTGCTGGGCGAACGCTATCTGCTCCGGGATGAGCGCGACAGGACGGCCGAATCCACGGGCGAGATGATGGACCGGACCGCCACGTGCGTCGCGGCGGCCGAGGACGACCACCGGCGTGGCACCTCGGCGCGATGGGCGGAACGGTTCTCGGCGGCGCTGCGGACCGGCTCGTCGAGGTCAGGCAATTGGCCGTGCGGTTCCTCGACGCCGCGGTGTCCAAAACGGTCAACTTTCCGGCCGACGCGACCGTCGACGTCCGGGCCATCTATAGGGCCTACTGTCGGCCGCTGCCGGCTTCAGCGGCGCCTGCATCGGCCACACCTGCCAATTCTGAGCTTTGCGGTGCCGATTGGCCGCCCCGGCGAGGTCAAACGACCCTAGTAGCGGCAACGGCGCGGTCCTAACTTCGATACGGGACGGATGCATACACGGGCCGAAGCGGCCACCCGACAGGGGTTTTGGAGGTTCGAGATGGGAGATGCGATCCCGCTGGGGCGAATCGCCGGTTTTGCGGTGAAAGTCCACTGGAGCGTCCTGGTCATCCTGTGGCTGTTCACCTGGAGCCTGGCAAGCACGTTGCCCGGCACCGTCAAAGGGTATTCGCCGGCCGGCTACTGGTTGGCCGGCGCGTGCGGTGCCCTGGTGCTGCTGGCCTCGTTGCTGGCCCACGAGCTCGCACACGCCGTCGTCGCCCGCCGCGCGGGTGTGTCCGTGGGCGGGGTGACGCTGTGGCTGTTCGGCGGTGTGACGACGCTCGGCGGTGAGGCCAAGACCCCCAAAGCGGCCTTCAGGATCGCCATCGCCGGCCCGGCCACCAGCCTGGCGCTGGCGGCGATCTTCGGCGGGCTCGTCGCGGCGCTGCGGGCCATGCACGCCGCCCCCGTCGCGGTGGGCGTGGCGTCCTGGCTGGCGATGATCAACCTGGTGCTGGGCCTATTCAACCTGTTGCCGGGCGCCCCGCTGGACGGCGGCCGGGTGCTGCGCGCCTACCTGTGGCGCCGCCACGGCGACATCGTGCGCGCCGGGATCGGCGCCGCACACGCCGGACGGGTGCTGGCATACGTCCTCATCGCGTTGGGTCTGGCCGAATTCGTGACGGGCAGCCTCGTCGGCGGTGTCTGGCTGGCGTTCATCGGTTGGTTCATCTTCGCCGCCAGCCGCGAGGAGGAGACCCGCATCTCGACCCAGCAGCTGTTCGCCGGGGTGCGCGTGGCCGACGCGATGACGGCCCGTCCGCACAGCGCGCCCGGATGGATCAGCGTGGACGACTTCATCCAGGGTTACGTGCTGGGCGATCGCCATTCGGCGTATCCGGTCGCCGGGCGCGACGGCGCGATCGTGGGGCTGGTGACCTTGGCACAGCTGCGCGGCCTCCCACCCGCCCGGCGCGCCACCACGAGCGTGAGCGACATCGCACTACCCTTGCACGCGGTGCCGACCGCGACACCGCAGGAGCCGCTGAGCGCCCTGCTCGAACGGATGGCGGCGGCCGGTCCGCGCAGCCGGGCCCTGGTCGTCGACGGTGGTCAGGTGGTCGGGATCGTCACCCCCAGCGACATCACCCGCCTGCTCGACGTCTACCGGCTCGCCCAAGCCGAGCAGATTCGCGCCCTCGAGCGCGGGAACGCCGAAAACTATTCCGGCGCAGGAAGTGCCGGGTTCTGAGGAGCCGGCCATGAAACCGATCGTCGTGGGCATCGACGGCTCGCACGCGGGGATCGCGGCCGCGCTCTGGGCGGTCGACGAAGCCATCGGCCGCGGCACGTCGCTGCGACTCGTCTCGGTGATCAAGCTGAGGCACCCGTCCCCGGGCGACTACGCCCGCGACCTCGAGCACGCCGAAAAGGCGCTGCGCGAGGCGCGATCAGCGCTCGAGGCCGCCGGAAAACCCGTCGGCATCGAAACCGACATCCCGCGCGGCCCGGCCGGCCCGATGCTCGTGGAGGCGTCGCGCGACGCCGGGATGGTGTGCGTCGGCTCCGTCGGGATCGGGCGCTACGCCAGCGCGATCCTGGGCTCGGCGGCGGCCGCGCTCGCCGAGAAGGCGCACTGCCCGGTCGCTGTGCTGCGCACCGGCGCCGAGCAGCCGCCGCCCGACATCGACTGGGTGGTGGTCCGCATGACCGACGAACCCGGCAACGACGCCGTCGTCGAATGGGCCGCGTGGGAGGCGAGGCTGCGGCGGTCGCCCATGCTCGTCCTGGGCGGCCGGCCCGAGGAGCTCACCGAACACGCCGACGGTGCGTTCGAGGACCGGGTGCGGGACTGGCGACAACGCCACCCCGAGGTGCGCGTCTACCCGGTCACCACCAGGGACGCCATCGCCGACTTCCTGGGCGCGAACGACGAGCGGGTACAGCTCGCGGTCATCAGCGGACCCGAGGCCGCACAGCTGGCACGGCTGATCGGCCCGCACGGACATCCCCTGTTCCGCCACCCCGAGTGCTCGGTGCTCGTCGTCCGCGCGTAGCCGGGCAGGTGACATTTGGCACTTCTGGGCCCGACCCCGGGACGGGATGATCACCGGAGCCGCGGCGCGATCTGACAGGGAGGGTGGCTGACGGTGGACGGTGACCGCACGTCTCGGATCTGGACGTCGATCGCGATGCTCGCGCGCCGCGAGGGGACCGCCATGACGGACCGACGAGTGCCTGGCGTGCGTGGAGGCGGTCGGCGTGAGCGGTGCGCGCCTGCTGCTGGCCGGGGAAGTGAGGTCGCTGGAACCGTGTACGTCACGGATGCGCGTGCCGGGAGATCGAGGAACCCAGGAACAGCTGGTGGACGCCCTGGTCCACGCCGACGCTGGTACGGCTGCGCGCATACTCCTACGCGCACCAGCAGCGGCTCACCGAGGTCGCGGGTCCCGTGGTGGAACGACGACTGCGATTCTCGGACGCCGCGGAACCCGCCACGGACAGCGGCGGCAGGCCACAGGGATGAGTGAGCCGCAGCTTGCTATCACGGAAAGCTCTGCCCAACTGTCTGATACGCTCGTCGACGACTTCGACCTGGTCGAGTTCCTGCACTCGGTGACCGTGCACGCGCAACGAGCCCTCGGCGTCGAGGCGGTCGGACTGCTGCTGGCCGACAACCACGGCGGACGCAACGTCGTCGCCGCATCCGGCGAGCGGGCGCGGGGTGCTCGAGCTGTTCCAGTTTCAGCACGCCGAGGGATGCGCCGCGACCCCGCCGCCGCCGACGTGGTGGTGAGGTGAAGCCGTTTGCGGCCAAGCCTGTTCGGCTAACGGACGACCATTACCGGGACCCGCGCCAGCTGGGCGACGGTCTCGCCGACCGAACCCACCAGCAGCCCGGCGAACCCGCCCCGGCCCCGGCTGCCGACCACCACCAGCTGCGCCTGTTCGGCCTCCTGGACGAGCCGTCGCGCCGGCTGGGCCTCCACCACGACGCGGCGCACGTGCACGTCCGGATACCGTTCCTGCCAACCCGCCAACCGCTCGGCCAGCACCTCCTCGGCCACGGACTGCGTTGCGGGCCAATCGATTCCGGGCCATTCCGAGACGTCCAGGTCACTCCATGCATGCAGCGCGGTCAGGCCGACGTGCCGGCGCGACGCCTCGTCGAACGCGATCGCGGTCGCCGACTCGGACGCGGGCGAGCCGTCGATGCCGACCAGCACCGGCGCCCCGGCCGGTTGCGGCCTCGACGGATCCTCCTCGTGGACGATCACGACCGGGCAGTGCGCGTGGCGAAGCAGCGCGGAGCTGACCGAACCGAGCAGCCGGCCGGGCCAGCGGCCGCTGCCCTGCGCGCCCGCGACCATCAGCCCCGCGTGTTCGGACAGGTCGATCAACGCCGGAAGTGCTCCGGACGTCAGGATCTCGGTGTGGATGGCGGGGGGACCGCCGTGTTCGGTCGCCCCTTCGACCACCTCGAGCGCCCCGTCGACCAGTCGGCGACCGTGATCCTGCTGCCAGCGCATCACCCCGGCGGGCATCGGCGTTCTCAGCCAGGTCGACATCTCGGGCGACACCGCATGCACGAGCGTGAGCGGCGCCTTGCGCAACTCCGCGTCGCGCGCGGCCCACTGCACCGCCACCCTGGCGGCGGGCGAGTCGTCGATGCCGACGACGATCCCCATCGGCCCGGTAGATCCCGTCGGTACGTGCTGCGATGACATGGCCCGTCCTCTGTGCCTCGATGGCTGATCGGCGATCCGTCTCGGCCCGGCCGAGGTTGGCCGTGCCGCTGACTCACGACCGTATTGAGCCGCCCACGGCTCGGTCAGAGGCGTTTGTCACCATCCCGGCGGGCGCAGGTCCCGCGGGTCCGGTCTTTCTACGAACGGTATTGTTGAAAACCCGGCACGCGCGGTGCGCGGGCCGGCAGTTCTGAAGGAACATGATGGTCGAGGTCACGTCAGTTCGGGAATCGGTCGGGCGCCGCCGCAGGGTGCTGCAGGTGTTGCGGGCGTCGCCCGAGCCGATGAGCATCGCCGCGATCGCCGAGGTGCTGCGCGTGCATCCCAACACCGTCCGGTTCCACCTCGACATACTCCTGGGCGACGGCCAGGTCGAGCGGGTCGAGCCGGGCCGCAAGGGACCCGGGCGGCCGGCGCTGATGTTCCGGGCGGTCCGGCAGATGGACCGCGGGGGAGCGCGGCACTACCGGATGCTCGCCGAGATCCTGGCGGAAGCGCTTGCCTCCGAGCGGGATCCGCGCGCCAAGGCCCTGCGCGCCGGCCGCGCCTGGGCGCGGAAGACCCAGTCCGCCGCGCAACCGCCCGGTGGGGCGGCCCTCGGCGCCGAAGAAGCCGTCGACCGGCTGGTCGACCTGCTCGACGATCTCGGCTTCGCCCCCGAGCGCCGGACGATCGACGGCCGGGAGCAGGTCGGCCTGCGGCACTGCCCCTTCCTGGAGATCGCCGAGAACGGGACCGGCATCGTCTGTCCCGCTCATCTCGGCGTGATGCAGGGCGTCCTGGCGGCCTGGGAGGCGCCGGTCTCGGTGGTCAGCCTCGACGCGTTCGTCCAGCCGGACCTGTGCGTGGCGCACCTAACGGCACGGGCGGACGCCCGATGAGCGGCGCGCCGGCTGTCGCCGTCGCGGTCACCTTCGTCTGGCTGGGCATGGTGTCGGCCATCTCGTTTCTGGAAGCGCCGCTGAAGTTCCGCGCGCCCGGCGTCACGCTGCCGCTCGGCCTGGGCATCGGTCGCCTGGTCTTCCGCGTGCTCAACGCCGTGGAGATCGCCTTCGTCGTCGTCGTCGTGGCGGTCCTGACCACCGCCCCGATGCCGGCGCGGGCCGCCGTGGCGCTCGGTGCGGCCGTTGCCGCGCTGCTGGTCCAGGTGCTGGCGGTGCGTCCCGCGCTGACCCGTCGGTCCGACCGGGTGCTCGCCGGCCTGGACGCACCGCGCTCCCGCGCCCACCACGTCTACATCGGTTTGGAGGTGGTCAAGACGATTGCATTGGTCGTAGCGGGGATATCCCTACTAGCCGGCTGACCGTTCGACAAACCACCCCCAACCAAGGGACTCGATCTATGGAATCCATCTCTTTGACCAGCCTGGCCGCCGAAAAGCTGGCCGAGGCCAAGAAGTCGCACAGCGGGCGCGCCGCGCACACCGTGCACGGCGGGCACAGCCACGAACTCCGCCAGACCCTGCTGGCCCTGCTCGCCGACCACGACCTGTCCGAGCACGACGGGCCCGCGCAGGCGACGCTGCAGGTGCTGCAGGGACACGTGCGGTTGACGGCCGGGGATGACGCCTGGGAGGGCAGGTCCGGGGACTACGTCGAGATTCCGCGGGAGCGGCACGCCCTGCACGCGGTCGAGGACTCGGTGGTCCTGCTGACCGTGCTGAAAACCCTTCCGTCGGCTGCCCCCTCGTAGGCGGGCGTCACACCGCGCGCAGGTAGCGCCTGGCGATGAGGCGCTGGCCCAACGACACCACCGGCCGGCCCGCCCTGCTCCACCAGGTCGCCGGCCGGGAGAACGACGACACCTCCGCGAACACCGCGGAGGTGGCAGGGTCGTGGCGCACGACGAAGCACTCCTCGCCGGACTCCGGGTGACCCGGCAGCGTGCCGTAGCCGAATCCGCGGATGTCGGGTTCGTCGACGACGTACACCACGCGGCACGGAGCGGGCAGGAAACCCAGCCGCACCACCACGATCGCGTCCAGGACCACGGTCTCCGAGCTCGCCTGCACCCGCAGGCCCGACCCGCGCTGCATCCCCCAGTGCATGACGGCGTCGGCGGCCTGCTCGAATCGTTGCCGCCCGCTGCCGATCCGGGCCTCCACGTGGAGGTGGCCGTACCCGGCGGGCCGCTGGCCGGCGGCCGTCGCGCCCACCTCCGGGTACGTCAGCGGAAGTTCCTCCAGGGCGCGTAGGTCCACCCGCCCAGCTTGCCACGGCAAGACGGGCGCCCGGCCTCCCGGCGTACGGTCGAGAGGTGACCACACAGACTGTTGCCCACGCGTCCGGAACGTTCACCATCGGCGGCGACCTGACCGTCAACCGCCTCGGCTTCGGCGCCATGCGCCTGACCGGCAAGGGCGTGTGGGGTCCGCCCACCGACCGCGACGAGTGCGTCCGGGTGTTGCGGCGCGCCGTCGAACTGGGCGTCGACTTCATCGACACCGCCGACTCCTACGGCCCCTACGTCTCCGAGGAGATCATCCGCGAGGCGCTGCACCCCTATGACGGTCTGGTGATCGCGACCAAGGCCGGGCTGCTGCGCACCGGCCCGGACGTCTGGATCCCGCTGGGCAACCCGACGTACCTGCGCCAGGAATGCGAGATGAGCCTGCGCCGCCTCGGCGTCGACACCATCGACCTCTACCAGCTGCACCGCATCGACCCGGACTTCCCGCTGGCCGACCAGTTGGGCGAGCTGGTGGCCATGAAGAACGAGGGCAAGATCCGCCACATCGGCCTGTCGGAGGTCAACGTCGACCAGCTCAACGCGGCCCAGCAGATCACCGAGATCGTGTCGGTGCAGAACATGTACAACCTGTCCGCCCGGGGCGCCGAGCCGCTGCTGGACGCCGCGACGAGCCAGGGCATCGGCTTCATCCCGTGGTTCCCGCTGGCCGCCGGACCGCTCGCGGACCCCGAGGGGCCGCTGCAGCACATGGCCGCCGAGCACGACGTGACACCGTCGCAGCTGGCGTTGGCCTGGCTGCTCAACCGCTCACCGGTGATGTTGCCGATCCCGGGCACCTCCAAGGTGGCCCACCTGGAGGAGAACGTGGCCGCCGCCGAGATCGAGCTGAGCGAACAGGAGGTCGAGCTGCTCGGGGCCATCGGGGAGCAGAACGCCTGACCGGGTCCGGCGGGTGGGCGGATACGGTGTCCGGGTGACCAGCGAGCAGGCCCGGCACCCCGGCGGGGGATTCAACCCGCCCGAACCGACCACCAAGGGCGGGCCCGACTACGGCCGGTTCGTCGACGCGGTCCGCAGGATGCAGGACCACGCGCGCGCCGCCGACGCGCCCGACGAGGTGATCACCGAGGCCGCCGACCTGCTCGAGAAGGTGTCGGCGCTGCTGAGCCCGTACGACGCCGACGAGTGGCGCTCGCCGTCGGGACGCCGGATGGACCTGCCGATGCGCGGCAACATCCTGTCGATCCCCATGTCGGCGCACAAGACCGACGACGGCCGGATCCGCGGCTGGGCCCGCTTCGCCCGGTACCACCTGGGCCGCAACGGGCCGTGCACGGCGGTTGTTTGGGCATGCTGTTCGACAGCGTGCTGGGGCTGACGTCCTCGGTGCTCACCGGCGGCCCCTACCAGCGCACCGCCTACCTCAAGATCGACTACCGCCACATCGTGCCGATCGGGAAGGAACTGCAGTTCGACGCGGGCATCGACCGGGTGGACGGGCGCAAGATCTTCGTCTCGGGCCGGCTCAGCGACGGCGACACGTTGCTGACGGAGGCCGATGCGCTGTTCGTGCGGCTCAAGCCTGGCCAGCCCTGAGGAGCCCCGCCCCCGCGCGCTGTCCCGCCGAGAGCGCTCGAAGAGGAGGTTGCCGCAGTGGCGATCGCCGAGCTGACGATGACGGACTTGTTCCGTGCGATGGAGCTGACGGGCGTGTTCAGCAACGCGCTGCCGGACGGTGTATTCGCCCGGAAGGACACACTTTTGGTGTGGCAGGTAACGCACGCACAGCCGACAGACATCGGCGTGCCTCATCTACTTCGAGCGCGTGGCCGATGGTGGTGCCCCAGCTATTTTGAGCGCGTAGCGCGGAAGGCTTGCCCACAACTACCCGGCCGCGCGGCATGAAACCCGACCCACAGAAACGTCAGTAGATCCAATCGGGACGCGGGTCCACTCCGTCGCCATATCCGCCCGGCACAGTGGGCGGCGGAACGTGTCAAGGTCGGTGAGACAGTTTCTTACGCGGATTTGATGAGTGCTTCCGGGGTTGGTTGGTTGATCCAGGCGACGGTGGGCAGCTTCGGTGGAGCGGGCCGCCGGTGCCGGAATCTAGCGGGGTTAGCGGCGTAGGCCGCATCCAGCGTGGCGGCACGTTGGGCCTGGATCTCGTTTGCGGTGCCGTAGTGCACCGATGCAACGGTGTGTAGGCCCACGCCGCTGTGGCGATGCTCATGGTTGTAGTAATCGAAGAATGTCGTGCAGAAGGCGCGGGCATCTTCGATCGAGCCGAACCGGCCCGGGAACGCCGGGCAGTACTTGAGGGTCTTGAAATTAGCCTCCGAGTAGGGATTGTCGTTGGACACGTGCGGGCGGCTGTGGCTGCGGTCCACCCCCAGGTCGATCAGCAACTGGGCGACCGGCTTGGAGGTCATCGAGGTGCCGCGATCAGCGTGCAAGGCCAACTGGCCGCGGGCGATGCCGTGACGGGCCATGGTGTCGGCGATAAATGCTTTGGCCAACTCACCGTCCTCAACTTCTGCGATGATCCAGCCGACGACGTAGCGCGAGAAGATGTCGATAATCACATAGAGTTGATAGAAGATACCCCGTTGTGGCCCTTGCAATTTCGTTATATCCCAGGACCAGACCCGGTTTGGTGCGTTAGCGATCAGCTCGGGTTTCTTGCGCGCCGGATGGGTGCGCTGGCGACGCCGCTCGCGGTTCTCCCCGGCAATGGCCAGTAGCCGGTACATGGTGCGAATCGAGCACAGGTAGACACCATCATCAAGCAGTCGCGCCCACACCTGCGCCGGCGCCAGATCGCAGTACTGCTCTGAGCGCAGCACCGTCAGAATCTGCTGGCGTTCGGCCTCGGTGAGCTTATTCAGTGGCTCGGGCCGCACCCGCCGTGCCGGCCGTGGTGGTGGGTTGCGGTGGCGGTGGAGCGTGGCCCGCGATGCACCCAGCAATTCGCACGCCCGTTTGGTGCTGGTTGCGGCCTCCAGGTCGGGCAGGTGCTCGCCGATCACGGCTTGGACTTCGGCTCGAAATCCGCGCTCTCGGAGAGCATCTCCAAGAGCGCGTGTGCTTTTCCCGTGATCTCCAGCGCTAGCTTGGTCCGATCCAGCTCAGCCTGCAGTTGCGTGGTGCGCCGCCGCAGCTTGTCCAACTCGACCTGCTCAGCGCTGCGCTTCGGCTTGCCCTTCGCCGACAAACCCTCCCGAGCGCCGGCATCACGGGCCTTTCGCCATTCGGCGATATGCGAGCTGTACAGGCCTTCACGGCGCAGCAACGCACCACGCTCCGACGAGCCCACCGACAGCGCGTCGTACTCGTCGAGGATGCGGGCCTTGTACTCGGCGGTGAACGTGCGCCGCCGCGCCCGAGCACCTGGATCGGGCACGTTGTCCACTTGGTCATTATCACTGCACCCCTCCAGGGATGCGATCGTCATAGTCACGGAAAATGGTGATCCTGTCTCGCCCTGTAGCGATGATTGGCTACTGCTGCTGTCTCACTTAACCCTGTCACACAGGGCGGCACTCGATCGTCAAATGGCGCTTGCCGCCCGGCGTACCTGAAATAGCTTTGTTCGACCTCGGACGCCTTTGAGCTGGGGTGCCCCGATGAAGGACCACGCGAACCCTTGCGCGTCACCGACAGCTTCTCGCGCAGATTCTGCCACCAGTACTGCGCCGGGTGGGGCGACTTCGGTGACGCGGCTCGCAACGTTGACCGGGCTACCGAACCAGTCCCGGGCGCGGCTAACGGCCCAACCCGACGCTATCCCGATCCGCAGTTCCGGCAGAGTCTCATCGCGGTCGGCCGCTTCCGACAATTCCAGCATCATGTCGATCAGGTTGACGGGATCGGGGCAGATCAACATCACCGCATCGCCGATTGTCTTGACCAATCGCACCGGCGGGTTGACGAGTTCACGTGCGAGATCGGCCAGCCGTTCAACTAGCACCACCAAGTCCTCTGGCGGCACCACCTCGCCCAAGCGAGTGAACCCAACCATGTCAGCGAATGCGAAGGTGAGTAAACGAGCCCCGGGGAGCGCCGCGCCGATAGCCCGCTCGCTGGCGTTGAGCTCCTCGCCCTCCACCGCTCGACGCAACTGCACAAACATGATGTCACGAATCAACGGGCCCAGCAGCGGAGCGATCTTGCCTGCTAAGGCCTCGTGCGCCTGTGCAACCTCGAGCTCGGTGATTCCAGGATGCAGGACCGCCGACAATACGCCGTATCGCAGCGCCGGGACGGCGCGCGAAAGCCCTTCGCTGAGCCTGAGGACCATGAGGACCACACGGTCGGGATCCAGACCAAACTCGATGAGCTGCTGCTGGCGCGCGGCGGCCTCGGCGTCCGCGCGTAAGTAGACGGCCGCGTCTGGATCGTCCACCCTGGGCAGCCCCAATGCCCGCATGATGCGCTGCAACACGTGCAAGTCGATGCCGTGAGCTTCGCTGATCGCGCGTGCCGACACGTGGCTGCCGTCATCACCCAGCGCTCGACGTACTGGCAGCAGCGTCGGAGCGATCTCTTCGCGGATCTGGTCCACATCAAAGCCTTGCTGCAGCAGCCAGGCGATGAGCTCAGTCCGCTCCGCGCGGATGGCGCCGTCCAAGCCGTCCAACAGGCCGGTTTCCTCTATCGCTTCCCTGTCGCTCACCGCGTCATTATCGTTCGTTATCGCAGACTGATGAACCTCGGTTTGGTGTGCTCACTCTGGCGTTGTGATGCTCCGGGGTGACGGTGCCGGACAAGCGGTGATTTTCACGGCGCCGGACGGGTTGTGCGGGTGTCGGGGTAGTCGGGCCAAGCCTTACTTCGGATTAAGACTTCACGCCTCTTAATCATGACAAAATAGATATTTCAGGTTATGACGGCAGCTCAGTAGCGTAGAGCGGGTGGCAGTTCGTGACATGACAGACGTCGATATCGTCATCTGCTCGGCGCTTCGCACCCCGGTCGGTCGCTTCGGAGGCGTGCTCGCACCACTGTCGGCCACCGAACTGGCCACGCAGTTGCTACGCGAACTTGTCCGTCGCGCGCGCTTGGTCGAGGGCGATGTCGACGACGTGGTCCTCGGTCAGGGTTACGCCAACGGCGAGTCGCCGGCGATCGGCCGGATCGCTGCGTTGGACGCCGGTCTGGGGACGGCCGTTCCGGGTTTGCAGATCGATCGCCGCTGCGGCTCGGGCTTGCAGGCAGTGCTGTACGCGGCGGCGCAGGTCGCCACCGGTGCCGCGCGGCTGGCGATTGCCGGGGGCGTGGAGTCGATGTCGAACGTGGAGCATTACGCGCTGGGTCTGCGCACCGGGGTGCGCCAGGGCGGCATCGAGCTGATGGATCGCCTCGACCGGGCCCGCCTGACGGCAGGCGGCGCGGACCATCCGGTGCCTGGCGGCATGATCGAAACCGCGGAGAACCTGCGCAAAACCTACGGCATCACCCGTCGCGAGCAAGACGACCTTGCGGTGCGTTCCCATCGGCGCGCCGTTGCGGCCCACGACGCGGGTAAGTTCGCCGAGGAGTTGGTCGCCGTCACGGTAGCCGGCAAACGCGGCAAACCGGACACCGTCGTGGACCGCGACGAGCATCCCCGCGCCGGGGTCACCATCGAGGCGCTGGCGGCACTGCGCCCGATCCGGGCCACGCTGGACCCGGAATCGACCGTCACCGCCGGTAATGCCTCGGGGCAGAACGACGGCGCCGCGATGTGTGTCGTCACGACACGGGCAGAGGCCGAACGACGGGGTTTGCCGGCGTTGTTGACGTTGCGATCGTGGGCGGTCACCGGCTGCGCCCCCGAAACGATGGGTATCGGCCCGGTCAGCGCCACCGCTATCGCACTCGACCGGGCCGGCCTGAGCCTCGACGATATCGACCTCATCGAGCTCAATGAGGCGTTCGCAGCGCAAGTATTGGCGGTGCTGCACGAATGGAATCTCGATCCGCTCGACGAACGGCTCAACCCCAACGGGTCGGGTATCTCGTTGGGTCACCCCGTCGGTGCCACCGGTGCCCGCATCCTGGCTACCGCCGCCTACGAGGCCCAACGGCGCAGTGCCCGATACGTGTTGGAGACCCTGTGTATCGGTGGCGGCCAGGGGCTGGCCGCGGTCTTCGAGGCGGTGCGATGACTGCGGTAGAGGTCCATGCCGTGATCACCGGCCGCAACGACGGCCCGGTTGTGGTGCTGTCCAATTCGCTGGGCGCCACCCATCGGATGTGGGCGCCACAGTTGGACGCTCTGGAGCAGCGGTTCCGGGTCGTGCGCTACGACACCCGCGGCCACGGTGAATCCACGGTTCCGTTGGGCCCGTACACGATCGACGATTTGGCCGATGATCTACTGGCGCTGCTCGACCGTTTTGGCGTCACGCGGGCGCACCTGGTCGGGCTGTCGTTGGGCGGTATGACGGCGATGCGGGTCGCGGCCCGTAACCCTGGGCGGGTCGACCGACTGGTCCTGCTGTGCACCGGAACTCGGCTGCCGCCCGCCTCGGATTGGACCGATCGGGCCGCGGTCGTGCGCGAACATGGCTGCGATGCGGTCGCGCACGCCGTCGTGCAGCGCTGGTTCACCCGTGAATACCTGATGGCACATCCAGATCTCGAGACCGCATACGTGTCGATGGTCGCCGCCACCCCGGCCGAAGGCTACGCGGGGTGCTGCGAGGCGATCGCCACACTCGACCTCCGTGACGACTTGTCGATGATCGCTGCGCCCACCCTTGCGGTCGCCGGATCCGATGACCCGGCCACCCCGCCCGCCAAGCTGGAGGAGATCGCGAATGGTGTGAAGGATGGTCGACTGCTTGTTGTTTCGCATGCCGCACATCTCGCCAACGCCGAACGGCCTGACGTCATCACCCCTGCAATTATCGAACACCTGGAGTGGCCATGACACTCAACAAAGTGGTCGGCTCGGCTGCGAAGGCGGTTGCGGACATACCGGCTGGAGCCAGCCTGGCCGTCGGTGGGTTCGGCCTCGCGGGCGTCCCGTGGGTCTTGATCGGGGCGCTGCTGGAGCAGGGTGCGGACGATCTAACGATCGTGTCGAACAACTGCGGCGTCGACGGAGCCGGTCTGGGTCTGCTGCTGGAGGGGCAACGCATAACCCGGGTGATCGCCTCCTATGTCGGTGAAAACAAGGAATTCGCAAGGCAGTACCTCAACGGCGAGCTGACCGTCGAGCTCACTCCCCAGGGCACCCTCGCGGAGCGGCTACGCGCCGGCGGCAGCGGAATCGGCGCCTTTTTCACCCCGACGGGAGTCGGCACCCTGGTCGCCGATGGCGGGCTGCCGTGGCGCTACCGTCCGGATGGCAGTGTCGCGATCGCGTCACCACCCAAGGAGGTCCGGCGGTTCCGCGACAAGGACATGGTGCTCGAAGAGGGCATCGTCACCGATTACGCATTGGTGCGCGCCGCCGTCGCCGACAAGGCCGGCAATTGCTGTTTTCACGCCGCAGCAAGGAATTTCAACCCACCGGCGGCGATGGCGGGGCGGGTCACGATCGTGGAGGCCGAGTGTGTGGTCGAGGTCGGAGAGTTAGGTCCCGACGCGGTTCACCTGCCGGGGATCTTCGTCCAGCGTGTCGTGGCGCTGACCCCGGAGCAGGCGTCTCGCAAGGACATTGAGAAGCGCACGACCAGGGGGGCGCAGCTATGAGCTGGACGCGTGAACAGATGGCCGCGCGGGCTGCCCGCGAGTTAAGCGACGGCGACTACGTCAACCTCGGTATCGGCCTGCCGACGCTGATTCCCGAGCATCTGCCCGACGGCTCGGAGGTCACCTTGCACGCCGAGAACGGCATCCTGGGCGTCGGTCCGTTTCCCTACGAGGACCAGGTTGATCCCGATCTGATCAACGCCGGCAAGCAAACCGTGACGGTCCTTCCCGGGGCATCCTACTTCGATTCGGCGACCAGTTTTGCGATGATCCGCGGCGGGCACGTCGACGTCGCGGTGCTGGGTGCCATGCAGGTGGCGGCCAACGGCGACCTGGCGAACTGGATGGTTCCGGGTGCGATGGTCAAAGGTATGGGTGGGGCCATGGATCTGGTCTCCGGCGCCGGGCGGATCATCGTGCTGATGGAGCATGTCACCAAAACCGGTGCCGCGAAGCTGGTCAGTGTCTGCGATCTGCCGCTGACCGGGCAAGGGGTTGTCAGCCGGGTGATCACCGACCTGGGGGTCTTCGATGTGTGCGGCCAAGATTTTGCGCTCGTCGAACTCGCACCGGGTGTGGACTTCGCCGACGTGGTGGCCAAGACCGCGGCGCCGGTGACGGATCAGCGCCGCAGCGCGGCGAGCTCGGCGCGTGACCGCACTCCGAGCTTGGCGTAGATCCGGGTGAGGTGGTACTGCACGGTCTTCGGTGAGATGTACAGTTCTGCCGCTACCTCACGGTTAGAAAGCCCTTGTGCCACAAGCGAAGTCACTGCTTCCTCCTGCGGGGTGAGTTCGACATGAGCGCTCGGGCCACGTAGCTGGTGTAAACCCCCGGCCTTGAGTTCGCGCTCGCAGCGCTGGGCGAATGTCTGCGCACCTAAAGACAGGTACAGTTCGCGGGCGGCGCTGATCATGGCGTCGGCGTCGCGGCGCTTGCCGGCCCGGCGCAGCGTCTGACCGTAGGCGAAACGGGCGCGGGCCAGGTCGTAGCGCAGCGGCAGCCCGTCGAGCAGCGCGAGCGCCTCGTCGAAAGCTTCCCTTGCCGCGGGAAGATCGCCCCGCGCGCCGAGTAACCGACCGCGTGCGGTGCGCAGACGTGCGATCGCGGAGCGGTGGCCGCGCGCCCGCTCCTCATGGCGACGCAGCAACGCGTCAGCGGTGTCGAGTTGGTTGTCGACGACTAGCGCGGCGGCCAGCAGGTCGATCCATGGCCACAGGCCCGGCTCGTGTAGCACCGTGCCCGAGTTCAGCGCGGTGAGTGGATCCAGTACTCGGCGTATCGCCGGGTAATCGGCCTCGGCTTCGGCGATTTGGCCGCGCGCCAGCAGCGTCGGAATCTGCATCAGCTGGTAGTCCTGCGTGACCGCGTCGGCCGCGCGGATCGCCGCAGCGGCCTGCTCCGAGTCGCCGCGCAGTGCATGCACCTGAGCAGCGGTCCAGGCCAGCAGCGGTATGGTCAGCACGATACCGGTGGACGCGGCAAGGGCATAGCCCTGTTCGACGCTGTGCAATGCGCGGTCCCAGTCCCCGGTGAGAAACTGCACCCGGGCCAGCCAGCCCAGCGACCAGAGTGTGATGCGGGTGGAGCCACCCAGCGTAGCCATCGCGACTGCGCTCTCCAAACTGCTTCGGGCGCCGTCGATATCGCCCTGGCTCAGCTGTAACCAGCCGCGGCCCATGGTGACCCGCTGGGCCTGGGCGCCATGGCGGACGCGGGAGGAAAGCTGCTCGTAGGCGGCCGACGCGGTGCGGAATTGCCCGCACGACGACAGTCCGAGGCCGCGGATCGCCGCGGCCTCGACCCCGGCGGGGGAGTCGTCGCCGGCCAGCGCGATCGCCCGATCGGCCCAGTCCACCAATTCCGTACCGCGACAACGGAGCAGCGAGTGCAGGACAAATCGCTGGGCGATCAGGGCAGCCGTTTCCGGATCGCGTTCGGCGTTGACGATGTCCCACGCTCGGTGCAGCCGTACCTCCGCCTCGGCGGCGCGGCCGCGGAGGATCGCCAGATACGCCAGCACAGCGTTGCGCAGCGGTGTTTCGCGCATACTCTCGATGGTGGGCACCAGCGCGGCCGCGCCGTTGCAGTCACCGGCGGCGACCAGCGCGTCGACCGAGCGGGTCAGCCGCTCGTCGCGTAACAGCGGGTCCGGGCTGAGCCGGCTGGCGTCGCGGAACAACCCGGCCGCCTCCGCCCAGGCGCCTTCGGCACCCCGTTCCCGGGCGAGCTGGTCCACCTCGTCGGCCAGAGCAGCGTCTGGCAGCGGGGTGGCCGCAACCCGGTGGCGCAGCCGGCGCACCGGATCGGCGAGGATTTCCGCCGCACGGTGATGCGCCTCGCTGGTGGCGCGCGCGCCCATCAGGTCGAGCACGGCGGCCCGGGTCAGCGGGGTGCGCAGCCGCGGTTGGTATGCCGGTGAGGGGGCCAGCAGACCCGCGCCGTTAGCCTTGTCGATAGACCCCAGTGGGTCGTCGATTCCCGCCAATTGCACTGCGACACCTAAGGAATCATCCTCGTCGAGGACGGCCAGCGCCTCGACGAGGGCCCTGCTGGACGAGTCGCAGCGTTGCAGTTGGGCGCGGACCTCGGCGACGACGTGTGCGGGTGCGGGCAAGCGGGAGTCCGGCTCAGACCACACCGACGCGGGCAGTTCGTTCAGCAACGCCAACGTGTCACGCGGGTTGCCCCCGGTATGCCGGCGCAGTTTTTCGGCGACTGCAGGATGTAGCGTCCGGCCGGACAGCGCGGCGAGTTCGCCGATTGACGCCGCGTCAAGCCCCTCGAGGCGCACTTCGGCGGAGACGAGCGTCCTGGCCGCCCCGTCGTTGGCAGCCGTCGCGAACACCACCAACAACGGTAGGTCGCGGTGTCGCCGCACCACCGTCGCCAGCGCCTGCACGGATGCGGGATCGGCGTTTTCGGCGTCGTCGATCACCGCCAAAACCGGTTCGCCGGTGATCCGGCCCGCCACGGCGGTGGCGGCAGCGACGGGATCGGGTGGTACGTCGTCCTGCAGAAGTTGCCGCAGCACCGCTGCGGGCACGCCGCATTCCCACTCCACGGCCTGTGTCCACCACACCGGGCCCGGATGCCGCGCGGCCAGCCTCCGCAGCAGCGTCGTTTTACCGATGCCCGCTGCGCCGACGACGGCGATCAGGTCGGCGCCGTGGACCCCGTCGCTGTGACGGGCCAGCTCGGCGAGTTCGCGGTCGCGCCCGACGAACGGACCGGGCGCGATGTTCACGTTCACATGCTATGCGTCAGCCTTGGTCTCCGCCGGCCACCGGCAGCACCGTGCCGGTGATGTAGGAGGCTTCGTCGGAGGCCAGGAAGCAGATTGCGGCGACCTGTTCGTCGAGTGTCCCGTAGCGTTTCATCAGCGACGATTCGAGGGTCTGGTCGATATGGGCCTGGAACCACGCCCGCTCGGTGTCATTGCCGGGTTCCGGGGTGCCTCGAGAAATTCGCCGCGGCGGCGCCTGGGTGCCGCCGGGCGCGGTGGCGACGACGCGGATACCTGCTCCGGCGTACTCCATGGCGAGCGAGGCGGTGAGCGCGTTGATCCCGCCCTTGGCCGCCGAATACGGAATCCGGTGGATGCCGCGGGCGGCCGCCGAGGAGATGTTGACGATCACGCCCCGCCGGCGCTGCACCATCGGTGGCAGTACGGCACGGCAACAGTACAGCGTGGTCATCAACGAGCGGTCGACTTCGGCGCGGATCTCGGCGTCGGTGAATTCGGTGAACGGCTTGAAGTTGATCGCACCGCCCACGCTGTTGATCAGGACGTCGATGCGCCCGAACGCATCAATAGCCGATTGGACGACAGTGTTCGCGCCTTCGGCGGATTCGAGATCGGCCGTGACGGCAAGCGTATCGGGGCCGATGCTCGCCAGATCTTCGGCGAGCTCCTTGACAAGCTCGGAGCGGTCGGCAAGCACCAGCGTGCCGCCTTCGGCGCTGATCCGCCGCGCGGTGTGTTCGCCGATGCCCTGCGCCGCGCCGGTCACGACGACGACCTCGCCGGCGAAGCGTCCGGGAGTGACAAATCTCGGTCGTCGCTGGCTCAGCGCGTCGGCCATGGCGCGGCGCATGGTCTGTTTGGACCGTTCGGCGTGGGCGATTATCAGTTCGCGGGTGGCCTCGCGGTCACCGGCTTCGAATGCGTCGACGATATCGACGTGGTCCTGCGCGCACAGTGGGTGACACCAGGTGGCGTTGCGCAGCACCGCGGCCATCCGGCCTTTGACGCCGAGCGCCTGGTAGGCCTGCAGCAGGTGCTGGTTGCCGGTCAGCGTGAACAGGTAATCATGAAACGCGGCATTGGTTTCGGTGTACTGAGCCGCGTCGACGAACCGGTCGCCGGCGACATACGGCAGCGTCGAGTCGGCGAGCAGCCGGTAGCCGGCCAGCTGCTGGCGGGTCAATCGTCCCAGGGTTAGCTCCAGCGCGCCGAGCTCAAGGGCGCGCCGGGCTTCGAACAACGCGTCGGACTCGTGTACCGCGGGATGCTCCTCGCCGATTTGGTAACCGTCGGCGGCCACCGCCGGCGCCAACTGCACGGAAGGTGGTGGCGCGCCGGCAGCGGGCGGCGGGAACATTTCCTGCCCGGCGATCCGGCGGATTGCGTGGGTGTCGTCGGTGAGTGTGGGAGAACCGGTCCAGGCGCTGATCTCCTCGTGTGGCAGCAGAATCTGACGTCCGATCGCGCGGGCGTCGGGTGCAGGCAACAACGCTTCGTCATGCTGCGCCGGATTCGCCTGCTCCGCAGGCGGCTTTGCAGCAGTGGGGATGGCGAGCGCAAACTTCTCGTAGTAGAAGCCGGTCGGTTCGATCCCGGCCTCGGCGACGAACTTTCGGACAGCTTCGACCATGGGCGGCGGCCCGCACAGATAGATCGCGACGTCGCCATCATAAAGATGCGGGGGTTGGATCAAGCTGGTGATGTAAGCCTTCTCCGGTCCCTTGTTGCGGGCATTACTGGCCGGGTCGGTGACGCAATAGTCCCAGGTGAATCCGGGCAGTTGGTCAGCCAACCGGGCCAGTTCGTCGAGAGCCACCAGGTCGTCGTCGGTGCTCACCCCGTAGATCAAATGTGCTTTGCGACGACTGGATTGGGCCCGTAACTTGCCCAGCATGGACAGGATCGGCGCGAGCCCGGTTCCGCCGGCGAGCATCAGCACTGGCCGGTCGGCCTCGCGCAGGAAGAACGAGCCATGCGGGCCGGTGAACTCGATGTCGTCGCCGACGGCGGCGCGCTCGGTGAGGTAACTCGACATTGTGCCGCCGGGCGTCAGCTTGATCAGGAAGGTCAGTCGGCTTTCGTGGGGGGCGTTGCTGAACGAGTACGAACGGGTGTCGTTGGTGCCGGGAACGGCGATGTTGACGTATTGGCCGGGCAGAAATGCCAGGTCGCCCCGGTTGGGGACGTCGATGCCGATCCGCATGGTGGTCGGTGTCAGGCGTTGCAGCTCGGTCAACTTGCCGCTGTAGCGGGCGGCCTGGGTCTTGGCGACGTCGGATGTGCTGGCGATCTGCAGCACCAGGTCCGAGCGGGGCTTCATGCTGCATGGCAGCACGTAACCGGCTGCGGCCTCGTCATCGGACAATGCGTCGGCGATGTAGGCCCCGCCGTCGTAGCGACCCGATTCGCAAAATGCCTTGCAGGTGCCGCAGGCGCCGTCGCGACAGTCCAGCGGAATGTTGATCCGTTGCCGGTAGGACGCGTCGGCGACGGTCTGGTCGGCGCGGCAGCTGATGAACCGGGTAACCCCGTCCTCGAAGGACAAGGCTACCTGGTAGGTCTCGGCGGCGGTGGTCATTTCGGCACCTTCAGACGTGGTAGATGTCCACCACGTGGTGGATGTAGTCGTTCTTGAGTACGACGGTCTTGCGCCGGATCAGTGGCTGCTCGCGGGAGAAGTCGATGGTGTAGAACGACGTCCCGTAGTACGGGTCGACGGTCTTGTAGCGGAAATACATGGTGTACCAGTTGAACCGCACGTCGACCAGGTCGCCGCGCCGGTCGATCACCTCCACGTTGGTGATGTTGTGGCTGGTCCGCGGCTCGGGTAGCGATGTGGCCGAGGACCGCTCGGTGCGAATCCGGAACACGCGATCCTGCAGGCCGCCCTTGTTGGCGTAATAGATAAGCGAGATATCGCGCTGCGGGTCCTCGACCAAGCGGTCGTCGTCGCCCCAGGACGGCATCCAGTAGACGACGTCGTCGGCGTAACACTCGAGCCACTTCTCGAATTCGCGATCATCGAGGTAGCGGGCCTCGCGGTAGAGGAACTGCTCGATCATGTTCTGGGTGATCAGCTTGGCGGCGGTTTCGGTGTTCTCGACGGTGGTCATTGGCATTCTTTCCCTGATTGCTTCGCCTCGTGCGCGAGGGCTGCCTGCATGGTCTGCAGCCAGTAGCCGTGCTGCACCGGGTAGAGGCCTTCGTCTTCGTTGCGGACGCCGGCCGAGATAACGCCTTGCATGCCCAACGATTCAGCGACCGGGTCTGGGCCGGCCAGCCAATGCGTGGCGCCGCGGCTCATATCGTTCCACGGCGCGGCCGCACCGTAATAGGCAAGTTGGCAGGAGCGAAACTCCTCCAGATCGTCGGGGGTGGCCATGCCGGAGGCGTTGAAGAAGTCCTCGTATTGGCGGATTCGTCGGGTCCGGGCTTCGGCTCTCTCGCCCTTGGGGGCGATGCAGTAGATGGTGACTTCGGTCTTGTCCGGCGAGATCGGCCGAAAATGCCTTATCTGGGTGGAGAATTGGTCCATCAGATACACGTTGGGGTAGATGCACAGGTTGCGTGACCCCTTGACCATGAACTCGGCCTTGGCCTCGCCCAGCGTGCTTTTGAGTTCGTCGATTTTGTCATACAGCGGCCGGTCCTGTGGGTTGGGCGTCCAGGTCCACAGGCACAGGTGGCCGTGCGGGAAAGACCAGTAGCCGCCGCCGGATTTTCCCCAGCTGCCGGCGTCGAGAACCTTGGTGTCGGTTTTTGATTCGCCGGTGCTGCGCCGCGACGTGGTGGCCGCGTAGTTCCAGTGCGTGGCGGTCACGTGGTATCCGTCCGCCCCGTTTTCGGCCTGCACCTTCCAGTTTCCGTCATAGGTGTACTGCGACGAGCCGCGCAGCACTTCGAGCCCGTCGGGGGATTGGTCGACGAGCATGTCGATGACCTTGGCGGCATCGCCGAGATGTTCGTCGAGTGGCAGCACGTCGGGGTTGAGGCTGCCGAACAAGAACCCGCGGTAGCTGTCGAACCGCGCGACCTTGGTCATGTCGTGTGAACCATTGTGGTTGAACGTTGGTGGGTAGCCGGCGCCGTCGGGGTCTTTCACCTTGAGCAGGGAGCCGTCGTTACGGAAGGTCCAGCCGTGAAACGGGCAGGTCAGTGTCATGCGGTTGTCGGCCTTGCGGCGGCAGACCATCGCACCGCGGTGTGCGCACGCGTTGATCAGGCAGTGCAGTTCGCCATGCTTGTCCCGGGTGATCACCACGGGCTGACGGCCGATGTAGGTGGTGAAGTAGTCACCCGGTTCGGGTAGCTGGCTTTCGTGGGCCAGGTATACCCAGTTGCCCTCGAAGAGGTATTTCATCTCCAGTTCGAAGATCTCGCCGTCGGTGAAGATCCGGCGGTTGACCCGGAAGATGCCTGCTTGCGGGTCGTCGACCACCGCGTCGGCCAGGACGCTTGCGAGGTGGTCGAGGTGTTCGGTGATCGGTGCGGTCATGGTTGCCTCCAGCGGTGGTTTGTTGAACCATCGCACTCAGTGGCGCCGGTCACACCAGTCTAATTGCTAGTCCTGGCCTAGCTATTCACCAATAAGCGATCGGTATTAATTAGCCGAAAACAAGTTCTTGTTCCGTATTGATCGGGACCATAGCCTGGATATGTCGTCGATCGCCCTGGCCGACCCCCCGAGAGGTATCTGATGGAGCTACGGCACCTGCGCTATTTTGCCGCGGTGGCGCAAACCTGTCACTTCGGGCGGGCCGCCGAGCAGCTCCACCTTGCGCAACCCGCGTTGTCGTACGCCATTCGCCAACTCGAGGCGGAGCTGAACGTGACCCTGTTCAACCGGACCACCCGGCAGGTCTCGCTGACCGCGGCCGGCGAATTCTTGCGTGACGAGACCGTCCGGATTCTCGGAGGAATCGATGACGCCGTGTGCGGGGTGCGCCGGATCGCCGCCGGCCGCGCCGGTCTTGTGCGGCTGGGCCTGACCGGTGGCGCCGCTTTCTCGCATCTCCCGCGCTTTGCCCGCGTCCTCCGGGCGGAGTTGCCGGGAGTGGCCCTGGAGATTCACGCCGACCTGCTCACCCCCGCGCAGTGCGAACAGTTACGTTTTGGCACAATAGATTTGGGTCTGCTGCGGCCGCCCGCCGTCGGCGACGGGATCGTACTGCAAACCATCGAAGTCGAGTCGCTGGTGCTGGCGGTTTCCGTCGACCACCGGCTTGCCGTCGAACCCGTTGTCTCGTTGTCGGATCTGCGCAGCGAGCCGTTCGTGGCCTACGCCAGCCGAGAGTCGGCGGTCAACGACGCGGTGCTGCGTGCCTGTCGGCAGTCTGGGTTCGTCCCCCATCGCGAATATGCCGCGCCGGGTACCGCAGTGCTGTTGGCACTGGTCGCCGCCGGGTGCGGCGTGGCCGTGGTGCCGGAATCGGTTCGTGCCTTGCCGCTGGGTGGCGTCGTCTTCCGTGACCTACTCGACGCCGGCACCATCGAACTCGCCCTGGCGCGGCGCAGCGGCGACGACAATCCCGTCATCGAATCGGTCGCCGCCGTTCTGCAGGCCGTGTTCACGCCTTTAGGAACCGGAGTGGTGCCGTGAAGATCGTTGCACTGGAAGCGATTCCGTTCGCGATTCGGTATACCAAGCCGCTGCGGTTCGCGTCCGGCGAGGTGCATACGGCCGAGCACGTGCTGGTGCGGGTGCGCACCGGCGACGGGGTGGTCGGGGTCGCCGAGGCGCCGCCGCGGCCGTTCACCTACGGCGAGACCCAAGCCGGCATCGTCGCGGTGGTCGAGCAGATCTTCGCTCCGCAGGTCGTTGGGCTCGACCTGAGCGAACGCGAAGTGGTCGGCTCGCGGCTGGCCCGCACCGTGGGTAATCCGACCGCCAAGGCCGCGGTCGACATGGCGATCTGGGACGCTTTCGGGCGCACCCTGGGGCTGCCGGTCAGTGACCTGCTGGGCGGGTTCACCGACCGGCTGCGGGCGGCGCACATGCTGGGTTTCGACGAGCCCGCCGCGATGGTCGCCGAAGCCGAGCGGATGCGCGAGTGCTACGGGATCGGCACCTTCAAGGTCAAGGTCGGTCGCCGCCCGGTCGCACTGGACACCGCGGTGGTGCGCGCGCTGCGGGAGCACTTCGGGGATGCGGTCGAGCTGTACGTCGACGGGAACCGCGGGTGGACCGCATCGGAGTCGCTGCGTGCGATGAAGGAGATGGCCGACCTGGATCTGCTGTTCGCCGAGGAGTTGTGCCCGGCCGACGACGTGCTCGGAAGGCGTTGGCTGGTCGGCCAACTCGACGTTCCGTTCATTGCCGACGAGTCGGTCCCGACGGCGGCCGACGCGACCCGGGAGTTACTTGCCGGCGCCGCGACAGCGATCAGCATCAAGACCGCCCGCACCGGCTTCACCGGGTCGCAGCGGGTGCACCACCTAGCCGAAGGGCTCGGGGTGGAAGTCGTGATGGGCAACCAGATCGACGGCCAGCTGGGCACCGTGTGCACGGTCAACTTCGGGGCTGCCTACCAGTCGACCTCACGGCGGGCCGCGGAGCTGTCGAACTTCCTCGACATGAGCGACGACTTGCTGGCCGAGCCGCTGCAGATTCGTGACGGCGTGCTCTGCCGGCCGCCCGGCGCGGGTCTGGGCGTCGAGATCGACCGCGACAAGCTGGCCCACTACCGCACCGACCGTTGACCCAGCAAGTAAGGAGAAAATGATGGTTACAGCAACCGCCGCCGCTTCCGGGGCCGCTGCCACCGACCGGTTCCGCACCGACAAGTCACCCTTTGACGCGGTGAAGGACACCCCCAAGCAACGGGTGGACGCGCTGGCACGCGAAGTGCTCGACGCCGTGCACGCGACAATCCGCAAACACCGCGTCACCTACGACGAGTACAACGCGCTCAAGGCATGGCTGATCCAGGTCGGCCAGGACGGCGAATGGCCGCTGTTCCTCGATGTGTGGGTCGAGCACGTGATCGAGGACGTCGCCACCGACCACCGGCACGGCAACAAGGGCAGCATCGAGGGGCCGTACTACGTGCCCAACGCCCCCGAACGTGGCGCTCACGCGGCGCTGCCGATGCGTGCAGATGAGAAGGGTGCCCCCCTGGTGTGGGAAGGCGCCATCGTTTCCACCGCAGGGAAGCCGCTGGCCGGCAAGGTCGAACTTTGGCACGCCGACGCCGACGGCTACTACTCCCAGTACGCGCCCGGTCTCCCGGAGTGGAATCTACGGGGCAGCTTCTCCACTGGGCCGGACGGCAAGTTCACCATCACCACGATCCGCCCGGCGGCGTACCAGATTCCCACCGACGGTGCTTGCGGCAAGCTGATCGCCGCCGCAGGCTGGCACGCCTGGCGACCGGCCCACCTGCATGTGAAGGTATCCGCACCCGGACACGAATTGCTCACGGCCCAGCTGTATTTCCCCGGAGATCCGCATAACGGCGACGATATCGCCAGCGCAGTCAAACCGGAACTGATGCTCGATCCCAAGCAGCAGCCGGACGGCAGTTATCGGATGATGTACAACTTCGTCCTGGACCCGGTGAGGAGCTGACGTGCTGTTCCACGTGCGCATGGACGTGCGCCTGCCGCCCGATCTCGACCCGCGGACCCGCGCCGACATCGTTGCCCGGGAAAAGGACTACTCGCAGCAGTTGCAGCGGACCGGGAAATGGCCACACATCTGGCGGATCGCCGGCCAATACGCGAATTTCTCGATTTTGGATGTCGAGTCCCCCGACGAGCTGCACGACCTGCTGGCCGGTTTGCCCCTGTTCCCGTACCTGGATATCCAGGTGACGCCGCTGGCCCGGCATCCTTCTGATGTCAAAACCTGAGACCACCAACGGGCTACGCGCCAGGAATAGGCGAGGCTAGCTGGGGGATCGAAATCTCTGACCCCTTCATCGCGTTAAGCGGGAAAATCTTGCGCGTCGAAACCTAAATGTAAAAGAATAGTCATGCTCATGCTCGGGGCGGAAGGACATTTCTTGTCATGGCAAGGGATAAGAGACGCAAAGCCAAGGGCCTTATCAGCAAGTACTGGCTGTTCGGTCTGCTCGTCGGGGTTATCGTGGTTGCGGGTTACGGGGTTGAAGCCGTCCAGAAAATGTCTGATGCCATCGGCGAGCCGGTGCCGGCACCCTCGATACCCCCCACGGTGGTGGAAGTCAACCCCAAGCATGTGACTTACGAGGTGTTCGGCGATCTCGGCGGCGGCGGGCGGGTCACCTACGCCGACCTCAACAGCCAGCCGATCCAGATCACGCCGACTTCGCTGCCATGGTCTTATTCACAGACGACGATGTCGCCGGCGGTCACGTTGAGCCTCGTCTCGCAGGTGTCCGGGGACTCCCTGGGGTGTCGGATCATCGTCAACGGCAAAGTCCTCGATGAGCATGTCGTGTCCCATCGGAGTGCTGCCGTTTCTTGCACCGTGATCGCCGCATGACGACACCTCAGATGCCTTACGAACGTAAGGACCGTGGCGGGCAGGTCAAGCGCACGCGCTACGCGAAACTGGTCCACGCCATGGCGATCCCGATCATCATATTTTGGGTCGCGCTGGCTGTGATCACGAACGTATTCGTGCCTCCGCTCGAGAAAACGACGGATGCCAACGCGGCACCGATGATTCCCCGCGACGCACCATCCTCCGTCGACGCGGTCATCACCGGCGAGGCATTTAACGAATCTAACTCCACCAGCGTCGCTGTCATCCTTTTGGAAGCTCAAGGCGGCCGCAGACTTGGCGAGCAGGACCATAAGTTCAACGACGAATTAGTACGCAAACTACGACAAGATCACAAGCACGTTCAGTCGGTCCTTGATCTCTGGGGTGACCCGGTGACCAAACCCGGGCAGCAGAGCCCTGATGCCAAGGCCGCGACGATCACGGTCCGCCCGCGCGGCGATCAAGGCGACGCAACCGCGAACGAGTCGATCGATGCCATTCGCGACATCGTGGACAAAACTCCGAAACCGGACCATCTCAAAGTCTATGTCAGCGGTCCGGCGCCACTGGCCGGCGATACGCTCATTGCCGCCGAAAAAAGCATGGACAAGCTGACGATCGTAACGGTCGTCTTGATCATTGTCATGCTGCTGATCGCCTACCGCTCGATTACCCGGGCCGTGGTACCGCTGATCGGGGTCTTGATCATCTTGGCCGCGGCCAAAGGCATCGTCTCGTTCTTGGTCGACCACCATTTCATTGGCATCTCGTCGTTCGCGCTGAACATGCTGGTCGCTTTGGTGCTCGGCGCCACCACCGACTACGCCATCTTTTTCCTCGGCCGCTTCCTGGAAGGCCGCCAGCAAGGTCTCGACCGCGAAGATTCCTGGTATGCGTCGGTGTCTCACACGTCGCACATAGTGCTGGGGTCTGGCCTGGCGATCTCCGGCGCGACGCTGTGCCTGAGCCTCACCAAGCTGGACTACTTCCGCACGCTCGGCCCACCCTGTTCGATTTCGATGGTGGTCGCGGTTCTGGGTGGCCTGACGCTGCACCCGGCTTTGATCTTGGTCGGCAGCAGAATCGTGAAGTTGGCACCGCCGGCCCCCCGGGCGAACCCCATTTGGCGCGACCTGGGAGCCATGATGGCCCGCTGGCCGGTGGTGATGATAGCTCTGGCGGCCCTGTTGATTCCGATCGCCATTTTAGGGTTGTCGGTCTACAAGGTCGATTACAACGACAAGGAGTTCGCGCCGGCAAGGATGGACTCGATCCAGGGTTACCGGGCCGCCGACAGGCACTTTCAGGAGAGTCAGCTGTCCACCGACGTGCTGTATGTGCAATCCGATCACGACTTGCGCAACACCACCGACATGATCAGCCTGGACCGGGTTGCCAAAAACGTGTACCGCGTCCCGGGTATCGCCATGGTGCAAAGCATCACCCGACCGGATGCACGGCCTCTCGAACATGCGTCGTTGCCGTTCGCCATGGGATACATGCCTGGATTTTTCATCGAATGTGGAGCTCAGGGGTGTCGTTAACGTGAAAGGTGCACTGCCGCAAGGATAATCGGAGTATTCGAGGCTCGGTTATCCAGGATGGGAGTGCACCTGTCAGATGCAGGCTACTACGGATTGGTCGAAGAATGTCCGAGTTGAGGTCCGTGGCGACGACGTGGTCGGGCACGCCGGTAACGTGATACCCCGGTTGCTGGCCGACAATCTGGGTTTGACCAGCGGTTTGTCGTCGGTGCTGTCGCGCCCAGAAGTCACCCACGACCGAGGCGCGGTGTTGCGCGATGTGGCGGTATCGATCGCCGGCGGCGCGCAGAACCTGGCCGGCACCGCGGTGCTGCGCGATCAGCACCGGTTGTTTCAGGCGGTGGCGTCGGTTCCGACGATGTGGCGGTCCCTGGGCGAGATCGACGAGCAGAGCATCACCGAGGTCACGGCCGTGCGCAACAAGGTCCGCTCTCGGGTGTGGGAGGCGATCGAGGCCCGCCACGGTGCGATCCCGGCTTCGCAGACCTGCTATGGGGACCTCGGGGACACGATCGTGATCCGCATCGACGCGTCGCTGATTCAGTCGCACAGCGATAAGCAGCACGCCGCAGGCAATTTCAAAGGCGGGTTTGGCTTCCACCCGCTGTTGGCGTGGTGTGACAACACCGGCGAACTGCTGGCGGTGATCGCCCGTGCAGGCAACGCCGGCTCGAACACCGCGGCCGATCATATCGCGATCATCGACGCCGCGATCGCGGCGATCCCGGCCAAGTGGCGCCGCAAGTTGCTGGTCACCATCGACGGCGCGGGTTCAAGCCACGCCGTCGTCGAACACCTGGAGAAACTCAATGCCCGGCCGGGGATGTCAGTGGGCTACTCGGTCGGATTCGACCTCGATGAGCGGGTCCGGGTCGCGATCGGCCAGATGCCCGATGCGGGATGGCAAGCCGCACTGGATGCCACCGGAGCGGCCCGTGACGACGCCCAGGTCGCCGAGTTGACCGGGCTGCTGCGCCACAGCACCGGAGGGGATCGGCTGGTCGGCTGGCCGGCCGGCATGCGCATCCTGGTGCGGCGCGAAGAAATCGAACACGGCACCCAGTTGTCATTGTTCGAGCAGCTGGCCGGCTACCGCTACCAGGTCCTCGCCACCTCGACTGCCGGTGGACAACCCCAGCGACTGGAAGCCCGCCACCGCGTCCACGCCCGGGTGGAGGGCTTCATCCGCACCGGCAAAGACACCGGCCTGGCCCGCTGGCCCTCACACTCGTTCGCCATCAACACCGCTTGGGTCACCGCCGTCGCGATCGCCATCGACCTGCTGTGCTGGATGCGACTGCTACTCCTGGACGGCCCACTGGCCAAAGCCGAACCCGCCACCCTGCGCTACCGGCTGCTGCACGCCGCGGCCCGGCTGATCAAACGATCCCGCTACCTGATCCTGCGGATCCCCCAAACCTGGCCCTGGGCACAAGAATTCGCCGACGCCCTCAACAGGGTCCGCGCCATACCCTGACCCACAGGCCCCTATGCCCTCTCGACCCCAAGAAAGGAGTAACCACCCCCGGGATAAAGGACCCGGCGTCACCGCACGACACGCGGCGCCGCCGCCTACCCCCAGCCTCAAAACCTCGACAAAGCTGCCGCCCCGCAGACCGCCACAGCAGAACCCGGGCCACCGTGAAATTCTGAGGCATGGGGACGAAGATCGGCGAGAACATCAGCTTTCTGCGCGATCGCACGGCCGATATCGACACCCTCGCCGAGAAAATGAAGGGGGTTGCCGATGCGGCGAGTCGCATGGAGGAGGTGACGACGGAGATGGCGCGCGGCACCCATGTGTCGCATGAGGCCGCGGAGCAATTGAACACCGCCACCGAGGGGATGCGTGATCACCTGGCCGATTTCGACGACTTCTGGCGGCCTCCGCTCCTATTTCTACTGGGAACGGCACTGTTTCGACATCCCCATGTGCTGGTCGCTTCGGTCCGCGTTCGAGTTGACGGATGATATCGATAAGATCAGCGCAGCGACGACCCATCTGGTCGACGGCCTCGGCATCCTTGATGTGGCCACCCCCCAGCTGGCCGCTCAGACCCATCAACTGGCCGAGAAAACCTACCTCAGAATTTCACGGTGGCCCGGGTTCTGCTGTGGCGGTCTGCGGGGCGGCAGCTTTGTCGAGGTTTTGAGGCTGGGGGTAGGCGGCGGCGCCGCGTGTCGTGCGGTGACGCCGGGTCCTTTATCCCGGGGGTGGTTACTCCTTTCTTGGGGTCGAGAGGGCATAGGGGCCTGTGGGTCAGGGTATGGCGCGGACCCTGTTGAGGGCGTCGGCGAATTCTTGTGCCCAGGGCCAGGTTTGGGGGATCCGCAGGATCAGGTAGCGGGATCGTTTGATCAGCCGGGCCGCGGCGTGCAGCAGCCGGTAGCGCAGGGTGGCGGGTTCGGCTTTGGCCAGTGGGCCGTCCAGGAGTAGCAGTCGCATCCAGCACAGCAGGTCGATGGCGATCGCGACGGCGGTGACCCAAGCGGTGTTGATGGCGAACGAGTGTGAGGGCCAGCGGGCCAGGCCGGTGTCTTTGCCGGTGCGGATGAAGCCCTCCACCCGGGCGTGGACGCGGTGGCGGGCTTCCAGTCGCTGGGGTTGTCCACCGGCAGTCGAGGTGGCGAGGACCTGGTAGCGGTAGCCGGCCAGCTGCTCGAACAATGACAACTGGGTGCCGTGTTCGATTTCTTCGCGCCGCACCAGGATGCGCATGCCGGCCGGCCAGCCGACCAGCCGATCCCCTCCGGTGCTGTGGCGCAGCAGCCCGGTCAACTCGGCGACCTGGGCGTCGTCACGGGCCGCTCCGGTGGCATCCAGTGCGGCTTGCCATCCCGCATCGGGCATCTGGCCGATCGCGACCCGGACCCGCTCATCGAGGTCGAATCCGACCGAGTAGCCCACTGACATCCCCGGCCGGGCATTGAGTTTCTCCAGGTGTTCGACGACGGCGTGGCTTGAACCCGCGCCGTCGATGGTGACCAGCAACTTGCGGCGCCACTTGGCCGGGATCGCCGCGATCGCGGCGTCGATGATCGCGATATGATCGGCCGCGGTGTTCGAGCCGGCGTTGCCTGCACGGGCGATCACCGCCAGCAGTTCGCCGGTGTTGTCACACCACGCCAACAGCGGGTGGAAGCCAAACCCGCCTTTGAAATTGCCTGCGGCGTGCTGCTTATCGCTGTGCGACTGAATCAGCGACGCGTCGATGCGGATCACGATCGTGTCCCCGAGGTCCCCATAGCAGGTCTGCGAAGCCGGGATCGCACCGTGGCGGGCCTCGATCGCCTCCCACACCCGAGAGCGGACCTTGTTGCGCACGGCCGTGACCTCGGTGATGCTCTGCTCGTCGATCTCGCCCAGGGACCGCCACATCGTCGGAACCGACGCCACCGCCTGAAACAACCGGTGCTGATCGCGCAGCACCGCGGTGCCGGCCAGGTTCTGCGCGCCGCCGGCGATCGATACCGCCACATCGCGCAACACCGCGCCTCGGTCGTGGGTGACTTCTGGGCGCGACAGCACCGACGACAAACCGCTGGTCAAACCCAGATTGTCGGCCAGCAACCGGGGTATCACGTTACCGGCGTGCCCGACCACGTCGTCGCCACGGACCTCAACTCGGACATTCTTCGACCAATCCGTAGTAGCCTGCATCTGACAGGTGCACTCCCATCCTGGATAACCGAGCCTCGAATACTCCGATTATCCTTGCGGCAGTGCACCTTTCACGTTAACGACACCCCTGAGCTCCACATTCGATGAAAAATCCAGGCCTATGCAATGCAGGCTCTGACGCTTACGCTGCAAAGCACGCTACATGCGCTTATTCCGCAGTTGGACTCCATGATCAATCCGATGGTTGACATGGCCCAAGCGTTCGATAATGCCAAAAATGACGACTTTTTCTTCCTGCCACCGGAATCTTTCCAGACCCACGATTTCAAGGTTGGTCTCGATTTTTTCGTGACGCGAGACGGTAAAGGCACTCGGATCATTATTTATCACAAGGGCGAGGCCATGAGCATGGCGGGAATTAAGCAGGTCGAGGCTGCGATGTCCGCCGCGAAGGAATCTCTTAAAGGCACGTCACTATCGAATGCCCGACTGTACATGTCAGGTGCCGCATCCAACTACCGAGACATCAAAGATTATTCGCGTAACGACGTCATGATCATGATGCTGGCAACGTTCAGTCTGGTATTCGCCATCCTTGTTGTCCTGACCCGCGCTTTGATCGGCGCCATTGTCGTACTCCTCACCGTGATTCTTTCATTTGGAGCCGCATATGGGCTGTCCTCATTTATCTGGGTGCAGCTACTCCATCAAGACATGTACTGGCTGACGCTGCCGATCGCGTTTATCGTTCTCGTGGCAGTCGGGTGTGACTACAACTTGCTGCTGCTTTCTCGGTATAGAGAGGAAATCCACGCCGGAGTGAAGACCGGAGTGATCCGGGCGATGGGAAGCGCTGGGAGCTCGGTGGTCACCGCGGGTGTCGTGTTTGCCATCACAATGCTGGCACTTCTATCCAGTGATGTCCTCAATGTCGGCCAGGCCGGCTCGACTATTTGCATCGGACTGCTGTTCGATATGTTGATCGTCCGGATATTCCTGGTCATGCCACTGGCGCGCCTTCTCGGCCGGTGGTTCTGGTGGCCCGAAAAGATTCCCCTTCGCCCCCGCGCCGGCATGACCCCGGCCGCCAAGTAGCCGGCTTGAGCGAACGCTCACCAGCCGAGGGGGAGGCAGGGTGTTCAACACCAACACCAACCTCAAACTCGAAGTTCTGCAAGGTCGTGGCAACTGGCGAGAGCAAGTGGGCCGGGATGTGTCAAGGTGGATGAGACTGTTCCGTACTCGTTCATACTCGGATTTGATGAGTGCTTCGGGGATTGATTGGTTGGTTGATCCAAGCGACGGTTCGGAAGTTTCGGTGGGGTGGGTCGGCGATGCCGGAACCGGGCGGGGTTGGCGCCATAGACGAAAATGGCGACGCTGGTCGTCATCGTGGTGGCAGTTGGCGGGGTCATCGTGATGCGGTGCAGCAGGCAGGGCTGTGCCCGGTGGGGCTTAGATTGTCACCCGCGTCTGGAAGCGCACTGCTGGGTTCCGCACGGCCCCGATAGCATGGCAGCGATCGTTACCGCACCCTAAGCTTGGAGAGCCGACCCGATGACCGCCCCCGCACACCAAACCCCGGTAGTCCCGATAAGGGTGCCCGCCGGGACCACCGCGGCCGCCGCCGTGCGGGACGCGGGGTTGCCCGGTCGCGGGGCGCCCGACGCGATCGTGGTGGTGCGCGACGCCGAGGGCAAGCTGCGGGACCTGAGCTGGGTGCCCGACGCCGACGCCGAGGTCACCCCGGTGGCAGCCGACACCGAGGAGGGGCGCAGCGTCCTGCGGCACTCGACCGCCCACGTGTTGGCCCAGGCCGTCCAGGACCTGTTCCCGCAGGCCAAACTGGGCGTCGGGCCGCCGATCACCGACGGCTTCTACTACGACTTCGCGGTGCCCGAGCCGTTCACCCCCGAGGACCTGGCGGCGCTGGAGAAGCGGATGCGCCAGATCATCAAGGACGGCCAGCTGTTCGACCGGCGGGTCTATGAATCCACCGACGCCGCGCGCGCCGAACTGGCCGGCGAACCCTTCAAACTCGAACTCGTCGACGACAAGTCCGGCGACCCCGAGGTCATGGAGGTCGGTGGCGACGAGCTCACCGCCTACGACAACCTCAATCCCCGTACACGGGAACGAGTCTGGGGTGACCTGTGCCGCGGACCACACATCCCGACCACCAGGCACATCCCGGCGTTCAAGCTGACCCGTAGCTCGGCCGCCTACTGGCGGGGCGACCAGAGAAACGCCAGCATGCAACGCATCTACGGCACCGCCTGGGAGTCCCAGGAGGCGCTCGACCGCCACCTCGAACTGATCGAGGAGGCCCAGCGCCGCGACCACCGCAAGCTGGGCGCCGAGCTGGACCTGTTCAGCTTCCCCGACGAGATCGGTTCCGGCCTGGCGGTTTTCCACCCGAAGGGCGGCATCGTGCGCCGCGAGCTGGAGGAGTACTCGCGGCGCAAGCACATCGAGGCCGGCTACGAGTTCGTCAACACCCCCCACATCACGAAGGCGCAGCTGTTCCACACCTCGGGGCACCTGGACTGGTACGCCGACGGCATGTACCCGCCGATGCACTTGGACGCCGAGTACAACGACGACGGGAGCGTGCGCAAGCCGGGCCAGGACTACTACCTCAAGCCGATGAACTGCCCGATGCACACGCTGATATTCGCCGCGCGCGGGCGTTCCTATCGCGAACTCCCTCTGCGGCTCTTCGAATTCGGCACCGTGTACCGCTACGAGAAGTCCGGCGTCGTGCACGGGCTGACCCGGGCGCGCGGGTTCACCATGGACGACTCGCACATCTTCTGCACCCGCGAGCAGCTGCACGACGAGCTGGCGTCGCTGCTGCGGTTCGTGCTCGAGTTGCTCGGCGACTACGGGCTGGAGGACTTCTACCTGGAGCTGTCCACCAAGGATTCCGAGAAGTTCGTCGGCTCCGACGAGATGTGGGAGCAGGCCACCGAGTCGCTGGCGCGGGTGGCGGCCGAGTCGGGCCTCGAGCTGGTGCCCGACCCCGGCGGTGCGGCGTTCTACGGACCGAAGATCTCGGTGCAGGCCCGCGACGCGCTGGGCCGCAGCTGGCAGATGTCCACCATCCAGGTGGACTTCAACTTTCCCGAGCGTTTCGAACTCGAGTACACCGCCCCCGACGGGACCCGCCGGCGTCCGGTGATGATCCACCGGGCGCTGTTCGGGTCGATCGAGCGGTTCTTCGGCATCCTCACCGAGCACTACGCCGGAGCGTTCCCGGCCTGGCTCGCGCCCGTCCAGGTGGTCGGGATCCCGGTGGCCGATGAGCACATCGCCTATCTGGAAGATGTTGCGGCGCAGCTGAAGTCGCGCGGGGTGCGCGTCGAGGTGGACGGTAGTGACGACCGGATGGCCAAGAAGATCGTCCATCACACCGCCCAGAAGGTGCCGTTCATGCTGCTCGCCGGGGACCGCGACGTGGAGGCCGGGGCGGTGAGCTTCCGCTTCGGCGACCGCAGCCAGATCAACGGCGTGGCGCGCGACAGCGCGGTCGATGCCATCCTGAGGTGGCTTGCTAATCGCGAGAATGCTTTCCCCACAGCGAAATTGGTGAAGGTGGCACCCGTTGAGTGACCCGGAGGATGACGTGGAACACGCCGACGAGGCCATCCTCGACACAGGTGTCGGCGAATGCGACCATCTGCAGCGGTTGTGGACGCCCTACCGGATGACCTACCTGGCCGAAGCGCCGCGCCAGCGCGACGACACCAAATCCGCGCAGCCGTTCACCGACATTCCCCGCCTCTCCGACGAGGAGGGCCTGGTGGTCGCGCGCGGCGAGCTGGTCTACGCCGTGCTCAACCTGTATCCCTACAACCCCGGGCATCTGATGGTGGTGCCGTATCGGCGGGTCTCCGAACTGGAGGACCTGACCGATCGCGAGAGCTCCGAGCTGATGGCGTTCACGCAGAAGGCGATTCGCGTCATCAAGAGCGTCTCGCAGCCGCACGGGTTCAACGTCGGTCTGAACCTGGGCACCTCGGCGGGCGGGTCGCTGGCCGAGCATCTGCACGTGCACGTCGTGCCCCGCTGGGGCGGCGACGCCAACTTCATCACCATCATCGGCGGCTCGAAGGTGATTCCGCAGCTGCTGCGCGACACGCGCCAGCTGCTGGCCGCGGAGTGGGGCAGACAGCCATGAGCCGTGAGGCATCAGCGGCGCACATGAGTCGCGGCGCGACGATGCAGATCGGAGCGATGAGGTGGGGGCACCTCCCGCTTGCGGGGGAGAGCGGCGCACATGAGTAAGGCGCCCTTCCTGTCGCGGGCGGCGTTCGCGCGGATCACGACTCCCGCCGCCCGGGCCATGTTGCGCCTCGGTTTCACGCCCGACGCCGTCACCATCCTGGGCGCCGTCGTGTCGGTGACGGCGGCGCTGACCCTGTTCCCGATGGGCAGGCTGTTCGTCGGCGCGGTGGTGATCTGGTTCTTCGTCATGTTCGACATGCTCGACGGGGCGATGGCCCGCCTGCGGGGCGGAGGCACCCGCTTCGGCGCGGTGCTGGACGCGACCTGCGACCGCGTCAGCGACGGCGCGGTGTTCGGCGGGCTGCTGTGGTGGGCGGCGTTCGGCCTGCACGACCGGCTCCTGGTGGCGGCCACGTTGATCTGCCTGGTCACCTCGCAGGTGATCTCCTACATCAAGGCCCGCGCCGAGGCCAGCGGGTTGCGCGGGGACGGTGGGCTCATCGAGCGCCCGGAGCGGCTGATCATCGTGCTGGCCGGCGCGGGCGTGTCGGACTTCCCGTTCGTCGCGTGGCCGCCCGCCCTTCCCGTCGCGATGTGGCTGCTGGCGGTGGCCAGCGTGCTCACCTGCGTCCAGCGGCTGCATACGGTGCGGACTTCTCCCGGTGCGACGGAGCACATGCCGTGATCCTGAATCCGGACCGCCTGACCGGCGCCGTCAGCGACTGGACGTATGCGACCGGTTGGCGCGCGGTGCGGGCGATGCCCGAATTCGCTGCCCGCGCCGTCTTCGACGCGGGGGCGCGCTACGCGGCCCGGCGCGGCGGCCCGGCGCAGTTGCGCAAGAACCTGGCCCGCGTCATCGGGGTGCGCCCGGCCGAGGTGCCCGACGCGCTGATGCGCGCGTCACTGGCCTCCTACGCGCGCTATTGGCGGGAGGCGTTCCGGCTGCCATCGATGGACCTGCGCGCGTTGGCCGGAGAACTCGACGCTGCATTCCGGGGCGCCGACAACCTGGACGCGGCGCTGACTGCGGGCCGCGGCGCGGTGTGCGCATTGCCGCACAGCGGGAACTGGGACATGGCCGGCGTGTGGTTCACGCAATCCCGTGACACCTTCACCACCGTCGCCGAACGCCTCGAACCCGAGTCGTTGTACCGGCGTTTCGTTCGCTATCGCGAGAGCCTCGGCTTCGAGGTGCTGCCGCTGTCCGGCGGCGAGCGGCCACCCTTCGAGGTGCTGTGCGACCGGCTGCGGGACAACCGGGTGGTCTGCCTGATGGCCGATCGCGACCTCACCCGCACCGGTGTCCACGTCGACTTCTTCGGCGAAGTCACCCGGATGCCGGCCGGACCGGCGAAGCTGGCGATCGCCACCGGGGCGGACCTGCTTCCGGTGCATTGCTGGTTCGACGGCGATGGTTGGGGCTTCTCTGTGCACCCGCCGCTGGATTGCACCGGTGGTGACGTCGGCGCGATCACCCAGGCGCTGGCCGATCAGTTCGCCACGAACATCGCCGCCCACCCCGAGGACTGGCACATGATGCAGCCGCTGTGGCTGGCCGACCTTTCGGAGGCCAGGCGGGCGCGTCTGAGGCAAGCCTGATGCGCATCGGGATGGTGTGCCCGTACTCGTTCGACGTGCCGGGCGGGGTGCAGTCGCACGTCCTGCAGCTGGCCGAGGTGATGCGCGCCCGCGGGCACGAGGTCAGCGTGCTCGCCCCGGCGTCCCCCGATGCGTCGCTGCCCGAGTACGTCGTGTCGGCCGGCAGGGCGATCCCGATCCCCTACAACGGCTCGGTGGCGCGGCTGCAGTTCAGCCCGGCGGTGCACGGCCGTGTCCGGCGCTGGCTGGCCGAGGGCGATTTCGACGTGCTGCACCTGCACGAACCCAACGCGCCCAGCCTGTCGATGTGGGCGCTGCGGGTGGCCGAGGGCCCGATCGTGGCGACGTTTCACACCTCGACGACCAAGTCGCTGACGCTGGCGGTGTTCCAGGGGGTGCTGCGGCCCTGGCACGAGAAGATCGTCGGGCGGATCGCGGTGTCCGACCTGGCCCGGCGCTGGCAGATGGAGGCGCTGGGCACCGACGCGGTGGAGATCCCCAACGGCGTCGACGTCGCCTCGTTCGCCTCGACGCCGCTGCTGGACGGGTACCCGCGGCCCGGCAAGACGGTGCTGTTTTTGGGCCGCTACGACGAGCCCCGCAAGGGCGTGTCGGTGCTGCTCGACGCCCTGCCGCGGGTGGTGGAGCGGTTCGCGGATGTGCAACTGCTGGTCGTCGGCCACGGCGACGAGCACGAACTGCGCGCCCGCGCGGGCGGGTTGGTGCGCCACATCCGTTTCTTGGGCCTGGTCGACGACGCGGCAAAGGCGTCGGCGATGCGCAGTGCCGACGTGTACTGCGCACCCAACATCGGCGGCGAGAGCTTCGGCATCGTGCTGGTGGAGGCGATGGCCGCGGGCACCGCGGTGGTGACCAGCGACCTGCACGCGTTCCGGCGCGTGCTGCGCGACGGCGAGTTGGGGCGCCTGGTGCCCGTCGGCGACCCCGACGCGCTGGCCGACGGGTTGATCGCGGTGCTGGGGGACGAGGAGCTGCGGCAACGCTATGTGGCGGCCGGTTCCGAGGCGGTCGAACGCTACGACTGGTCGGTGGTGGCCAGCCAGATCATGCGGGTGTACGAGACGGTCGCCGGGGCGGGCGTCAAGGTTCAGGTGGCCAGCTGATGACCTGGTTGATCGTCGCGACGGCGGTGCTCGTCCTGGTGCTGGCGGTGTCCGGCGCGTGGGCGTATCAGACGGCCAACCGGCTCGACCGGCTGAACGTGCGCTACGACCTGTCCTGGCAGGCGCTCGACGGCGCGCTGGCCCGGCGGGCCGTGGTCGCGCGCGCCGTGGCGATCGACGCCTATGGCGGGGCCACGGGGGCTCAGGGGGGCAGGCGGCTGGCCGCGCTGGCCGACGCCGCCGAGGGCGCGGCCCGATCCGAGCGGGAGAACGCGGAGAACGAGCTGTCCGCGGCGCTGGCGATGGTCGACCCCGCGTCGCTGCCGGCCGGGCTGATCGCCGAGCTGGCCGACGCCGAGGCCAGGGTGCTGCTGGCGCGCCGGTTCCACAACGACGCGGTGCGCGACACCCTCGCGCTGGCCGAGCGGCGACCGGTGCGCGCCTTGCGGCTCGGAGGAAGGGCGCCACTGCCGAGCTATTTCGAAATCGTCGAACGATCGCATGCGCTGGCGTACCGCGATCACGGAGTGCTCAACCACCGCACGTCGGCGCGGGTGGTGCTGCTCGACGAGACCGGCTCGGTGCTGCTGCTGTGCGGGTCGGACCCGGCGATCACCGACGGTCCCGCGCCCCGGTGGTGGTTCACCGTCGGCGGCAAGGTCGGGCCGGGGGAGCGGCTGGCCGAGGCCGCCGCGCGGGAGGTGGCCGAGGAGACGGGCCTACGGGTGGCCGCGGCCGACATGGTGGGGCCCGTGTGGCGGCGCGACGAGGTCTTCGAGTTCAACGGTTCGCTGATCGACAGCGAGGAGTTCTTCTTCGTGTGCCGGACCCGGCGCTTCGAACCCGACTGTACTGCCCGCACCGAGCTGGAGCGGCGCTACATCCACGGCCACCGCTGGTGCGATGCCGCCGGCATCGCCGAGCTGGTCGCCGCCGGCCAGACCGTGTACCCGCTGCAGTTGGCCGAGCTGCTCGCCGAGGCGGCGGTGGTGGCCGGCAGCGGGTCACCGGGCCCGCTGCAGACCATCCGCTGAATCCGGCGGCGGGAAAATCGCTGGTGGCCCCCCACTACACTGGACGGGTACCGGCACGTGACAACGATCGAGAACGATAGAGGTAGCGGTGGACAGCGTGGCGCAGAACGGCACCGGGCGCGGAACGGCCCGGGTCAAACGCGGCATGGCGGAGATGCTCAAGGGCGGCGTCATCATGGACGTCGTCACCCCGGAGCAGGCCCGCATCGCCGAGGGCGCCGGGGCGGTCGCGGTGATGGCGCTGGAGCGAGTGCCCGCCGACATCCGTGCCCAGGGTGGGGTGTCGCGCATGAGCGACCCCGACATGATCGAGGGCATCAAGGACGCGGTCACCATCCCGGTGATGGCCAAGGCGCGCATCGGGCACTTCGTGGAGGCGCAGATTCTGCAGAGCCTGGGCGTGGACTACGTCGACGAGTCCGAGGTGCTGACCCCCGCCGACTACACCCACCACATCGACAAGTGGAAGTTCACCGTGCCGTTCGTGTGCGGGGCGACCAACCTCGGTGAGGCGCTGCGGCGCATCGGCGAGGGCGCGGCGATGATCCGGTCCAAGGGCGAGGCCGGCACCGGCGACGTGTCCAACGCAACGACGCACATGCGCGCGATCAGCGGCGAGATCCGCCGGCTGACGTCGCTGTCCGAGGACGAATTATATGTCGCGGCAAAGGAATTGCAGGCGCCCTACGACCTGGTGGTCGAGGTGGCGCGGGCCGGCAAACTGCCGGTCACGCTGTTCACCGCCGGCGGCATCGCCACGCCGGCCGACGCGGCGATGATGATGCAGCTCGGCGCCGAGGGCGTGTTCGTGGGCTCGGGCATCTTCAAATCGGGCGACCCCGCGCAGCGGGCCGCCGCGATCGTCAAGGCCACGGCGTTTTACGACGACCCCGACGTGTTGGCCAAGGTGTCGCGCGGCCTGGGCGAGCCGATGGTCGGCATCAACGTGGAGCAGATCGCGGCACCGGAGCGGCTGGCGCAGCGCGGCTGGTAAGAACTTCTCCGTGTCGATCGAGCAGATTCTCGATCTCGAGCAGCTCGAGGTCAACATCTATCGCGGTGGCGTGTTCAGCCCCGACTCCGGGTATTTCCAACGGACGTTCGGCGGTCATGTGGCCGGCCAGTCGCTGGTGTCGGCGGTGCGCACCGTCGAACCCGGTCACCTGGTGCACTCGCTGCACGGCTACTTCATCCGTCCCGGTGACGCCACGGCGCCCACGGTGTTCATCGTCGAGCGGCTACGCGACGGCGGCTCGTTCTGCACCCGCCGCGTCAACGCCGTCCAGCACGGCGAGACCATCTTCTCGATGTCGGCGTCGTTCCAGACTGACCAGGACGGCATCAACCACCAGGACGTCATGCCGGAGGCGCCCGCACCGGACGACGACCTGCCGGGGCTCAGCTCGATGCGGGTCTTCGACGATGCCGGTTTCCGCCAGTTCGACGAGTGGGACATCCGCATCGTGCCTCAGGACCGCCTGAAGCGCTTGCCCGGCAAGGCCTCCCAGCAGCAGGTGTGGTTCCGCCACCGCGACCCGCTGCCCGACGACCCGGTGCTGCACATCTGCGCGCTGGCCTACATGAGCGACCTGACACTGCTGGGCTCGGCTCAGGTCACCCATCTCGACGAGCGCGAGCACCTGCAGGTGGCCTCGCTCGACCACGCGATGTGGTTCATGCGGGTGTTCCGTGCCGACGAGTGGCTCCTCTACGACCAGTCGTCCCCGTCGGCGTGCGGCGGCCGCTCGCTGTGCCAGGGCAAGATCTTCAACCAGCGCGGCGAGATGGTGGCCGCGGTCATGCAGGAGGGCCTGACCCGCTTCCCCCGCGGCTACCACCCGTGAGTCGACCGCGGATCGGGGTGCTGGCACTGCAGGGCGACACCCGCGAGCATCTGGCCGCGCTGCGCGAGGCCGGCGCCGACGCTATTCCGGTGCGCCGTCGCGGCGAACTCGAGGCGGTGAGCGGGCTGGTCATCCCGGGTGGGGAGTCCACCACCATGAGCCACCTGCTGCGCGAACTGGACCTGCTCGAGCCGCTGCGGGCGCGGCTGGCCGGCGGGTTGCCGGCCTACGGCGCGTGTGCGGGCATGATCCTGCTGGCCAGCGAGATCCTCGACGCGGGTGTCGGCGGGCGGGCGGCGCTGCCGTTGCGCGGGATCGACATGACGGTGCGGCGCAACGCCTTCGGGCGCCAGGTCGACTCGTTCGAGGGCGACATCGGGTTCGCGGGCCTGGACGATCCGGTGCGGGCGGTGTTCATCCGCGCGCCCTGGGTGGAGCGCACCGGCGACGGCGTGCAGGTACTGGCGCGCGCGGCGGGACATCCCGTCGCGGTGCGCCAGGGCCCGGTGCTGGCGACGGCGTTCCATCCGGAGATGACGGGCGACCGCCGCATCCACCGGCTGTTCGTCGACATCGTCAACGGCGTCGCCTGAGCCCCACGGCGTCACACCAGTGACATCGGCACCGCGAGACGGTGGCCACCGCGATCCGAAAACCGATAGCGCATGCGATATCGCTTTTGCGAACCGGCGCCGGCCTTCCTTTCTGTGACCGGTGGGTTCATTGAGGCGTCGGGGGAGTGGCCGCGCGATCGGCCCCGACCGCCCACGTAGACTCGTTGGGCGAACTTCGAAGAAGACAGAAGAGGTAGAGGACAGCGATGAGCGGCCATTCCAAGTGGGCCACCACCAAGCACCAGAAGGCCGTCAAAGATGCGCGCCGCGGCAAGGAGTTCGCCCGCCTGATCAAGAACATCGAGGTCGCCGCCCGTACCGGCGGTGGCGACCCGGCGGGCAACCCGACGCTCTACGACGCGATTCAGAAGGCCAAGAAGACCTCGGTGCCCAACGACAACATCGAGCGCGCCCGCAAGCGGGGAGCCGGCGAGGAGGCCGGGGGCGCCGACTGGCAAACCATCACCTACGAGGGCTACGCCCCCAACGGGGTGGCGGTGCTGATCGAGTGCCTCACCGACAACCGCAACCGCGCCGCCAGCGAGGTGCGGGTGGCGATGACGCGCAACGGCGGCACCATGGCCGACCCCGGGTCGGTGGCCTACCTGTTCGCCCGCAAGGGCGTGATCACCCTGGAGAAGAACGGCCTGACCGAGGACGACGTGCTGGCGGCCGTGCTCGAGGCGGGCGCCGAGGACGTCACCGACCTCGGCGACAGCTTCGAGATCCTCACCGAGCCGACCGACCTGGTCGCCGTGCGGACCGCGCTGCAGGACGCCGGCATCGACTATGACTCCGCCGACGCGGGCTTCCAGCCGTCGGTGACCGTGCCGCTGGACGCCGAGGGCGCCCGCAAGGTGATGAAACTCGTCGACGCGCTCGAGGACAGCGACGACGTGCAGGACGTCTGGACCAACGCCGACATCTCCGACGAGGTCCTGGCCCAGATCGAGGACTGACCCGCGTTTGGCGTTGCTGGTGGGGGGTAGTTAGTCGGCCTGCCCGACATGCTGGTCGAACCGCCCAATGAAGTCGTCAAGTTCCTCAAGGCTCAGCACGATCTCGGCTGGTCGCCACCTTCCAGCAAATGCTCCCACCAGACGAACGGATCCTCGCGGAACGCCACCGACCCGCGGACCACGTAGTCGACGCCGCCGTGGCTGACGATCGCGCCGGGGCCGAGTTGCCGCGGGCCGAACTGCGGCATCGCGTCGGAGAGAGCAAACGCGCCGCTTCAACGTAGCAGTATCTCGCCACGATGACATTCGAGGAGAACCGGGGCCGGCGCCGCGTGTCCTGCCCGCCGGTGTCGGCGCCGCCCGCTAGGGTATCGAACAGCTGTTCTACAGGCGGGAGCGGGCAATGCGGGTGATGGGCGTGGACCCCGGGCTGACCCGATGCGGGCTGTCGGTCGTCGAGAGCGGCCGCGGCCGCCGGGTTGTCGCGCTGGACGTCGACGTGGTGCGCACCCCAGCGCAGACGCCCGTGCCCGAACGGTTGCTGGCCATCAGCGACTCCGTCGAGCACTGGCTGGACACCCACCTCCCCGACGTGGTAGCCATCGAGCGGGTGTTCTCTCAGCACAACGTCTCCACAGTGATGGGCACCGCGCAGGCCGGCGGTGTCGTCGCGCTGGCGGCCGCCAAACGCGGCATCGACGTTCACTTCCACACGCCCAGCGAGGTCAAGGCCGCGGTCACCGGAAACGGGTCCGCCGACAAGGCGCAGGTCACCGCGATGGTCACCAGAATCCTTGCGCTGCAGGCCAAACCGACGCCCGCCGACGCCGCCGACGCGCTGGCCCTGGCGATCTGCCACTGCTGGCGGGCGCCGATGATCGCCCGGATGGCCGCCGCGCAGGAGAAGGCCGCCCAGCAGCGCCGCACGTTCGCCGCGAAGATCGAGGCGGCGCGGTGATCGCCTCGGTCCGCGGAGAGGTGCTCGACGTGGCGCTCGACCACGTCGTCATCGAGGCCGCCGGTGTGGGATACAAGCTGATGGCCACCCCGTCCACGCTGGCGTCGCTGCGCCGCGGCGCGGAGGCCCGGCTGGTCACCGCGATGATCGTGCGCGAGGACTCGATGACGTTGTACGGGTTCGCCGACGCCGACGCCCGCGACCTGTTCCTGACGCTGCTGGGGGTCTCCGGCGTCGGGCCGAAGATTGCCCTGGCTACCCTCGCGGTCTACGACGCGCCCGCGCTGCGCCAGGTGTTGCGCGACGGCGACGTCAGCGCCCTGACCCGGGTGCCGGGCATCGGCAAACGCGGTGCCGAGCGCATGGTGCTCGAGCTGCGCGACAAGGTCGGTGCCGGCGCCGCGGGCACGGCGGCCGGCGCCGCCCCCAACGGGCACGCGGTGCGCGGTCCCGTCGTGGAGGCCCTGGTCGGCCTGGGCTTCGCCGCCAAACAGGCCGAGGAGGCCACCGACAAGGTGCTGGCCGGGGACGCGGACGCGACGACGTCCAGCGCCCTGCGGGCCGCGCTCTCGCTGCTCGGGAAGTCGCGGTGACCGAAGACGATTACGCCGATCGCGAGCTGTCCCCGTCGCTGACCGTCGGCGAGGGCGACGTCGACGTCAGCCTGCGGCCCCGCTCCCTGCGGGAGTTCATCGGCCAGCCGCGGGTGCGTGAACAGCTGCAGCTGGTCATCGAGGGCGCCAAGAACCGCGGCGGCACCCCCGACCACATCCTGCTGTCGGGCCCGCCCGGGCTGGGCAAGACGTCGCTGGCCATGATCATCGCCGCCGAGCTGGGGTCGTCGCTGCGGGTGACGTCCGGGCCCGCCCTGGAACGCGCCGGCGACCTGGCCGCCATGCTGTCCAACCTCGTCGAGCACGACGTGCTGTTCATCGACGAGATCCACCGCATCGCCCGGCCGGCCGAGGAGATGCTGTATCTGGCGATGGAGGACTTCCGGGTCGACGTCGTCGTCGGGAAAGGCCCGGGGGCGACGTCGATCCCGCTGGAGGTGGCGCCGTTCACACTGGTCGGTGCGACCACCCGGTCCGGCGCGCTGACCGGCCCGCTGCGCGACCGATTCGGGTTCACCGCGCACATGGACTTCTACGAGCCGGCCGAGCTGGAGCGAGTGCTGAGCCGCTCGGCCGGGATCCTGGGCATCGAGCTGGGCGCGGAGGCCGGCGCGGAGATCGCGCGGCGCTCGCGCGGCACGCCGCGGATCGCCAACCGGCTGCTGCGCCGGGTCCGTGACTTCGCCGAGGTGCGCGCCGACGGCGTCATCACCCGCGACGTCGCCAAATCCGCCCTGGCGGTCTACGACGTCGACGAGCTGGGCCTGGATCGGCTGGACCGGGCGGTGCTGTCGGCGCTGACCCGCAACTTCGGCGGCGGCCCGGTCGGGGTGTCGACGCTGGCGGTGGCGGTCGGGGAGGAGGCCGCCACCGTCGAGGAGGTGTGCGAGCCGTTCCTGGTGCGCGCCGGCATGGTCGCGCGCACCCCGCGCGGCCGGGTGGCCACCGCGCTGGCCTGGACGCACCTGGGCATGACGCCGCCGGCGGGGGCTGCCGGGCTCGGCCAGCCCGGCCTGTTCGACTGAGACGCCGGTTACATCCGGACACGGTTCGGGTACCCGTAGATACCCGTTCAGCCCGTGTCTATCGAGGAGATGTCATGAAGAACGCAGAGCTGGACCACTCGGGCGGGCTGCGCATGCCGCGCTCGCGCGGCGCGGTCAGCGGATTGCTGCTGATCTGCCTGGGTGCGTGGGGCGCATTGATCCCGTTCGTCGGCCCCCACTTCGATTTCGCCTACACCCCCGACCAGGTGTGGGCCTGGACCTCGGCCCGGGGCTGGTTGGAAGTACTGCCGGGCGCCACCGCCGTCGTGGGCGGCCTGCTGGTGACGTTCTCCGGCAACCGGCTGAGCGCGATGCTGGGCGGCTGGCTGGCGGTGCTGGCCGGCGCCTGGTTCATCCTCGGCGAGGAGGTCGCCCCGATCCTGCGGATCGGGTCCCCCGGCGATCCGGTTGCGGCCACCGACCGCAAGCGGGCCGTCCTCGAGATCTCCTACTTCTCCGGGCTGGGCGCGCTGATCGTCTTCGTCGGCGCGGTCGTCCTGGCGCTGACGACGGTCCGACTGGCCCGCGACGTGCCACCCGTGGCGGCGGCCGCGGCGGCGCAACCCGAAGCGCCGATGCCGGCCTACGAGCCGTACGCGGCCCCCTACGCGCAGCCAGCGGCCGAGGAGGTCTCACCGGATGCTACGACCAGGGCGCGCCACGAAGGCGATCGCAAATCCGCGCGGGGCTGGCGCCGCCAGCGCGCGGGCACCGGCGCCTGACCCGATAGCGAAAGCGCCCGGCCCTTCCGGGGGCCGGGCGCTTTCGCTGTGCCGTCGTTACAGCAGTCCGAGCAACTGCAGGTCGGTGGCGTACTTGACGATGACCGGCGCCGAGACGTGGGGGATGTCCTTGTCCGGGCCGATCTTGGCCTCCTGCACCGCGGCGCGGAAGCGGTCGGTCGGTGCCAGCGATCCGCGCAGCGGCTTCTCGGGCTTGCCGTAGTTGTGCAGCAGCGGCAGCAGCGAGTACTGGCGCTGCTTCTCCGGCAGGCCCCGCAGCGCGGTCTCGAAGCGCTGCAACCACTCCGCGTAGTCCCCGACCCGGTGGATCCGGTATCCCGCCTCGATCAGCCAGTCGACGTACTCGTCGAGCCCGATGCCGTCGTCGTACGGGTTCATCACGTGATACGTCTGGAAGGCGTCCCCGTTGGTCAGGGCCTGCGCGCCCAGCGTCGAGATGGCCGCGGCGATGAACTCGACGGGCAGGCCGTCGTAGTGCGCGCGCTGCCGGTTGCCCTCGGCGTCCAGCTCGTAGAACGATCCGGGCGCGATCCCGGTGGCGACCACGCTCAGCATCAGCCGGGTGAACATGTCCGGCAGGTTGAGCTGGCCCGCATAGGTGGTGTCGGCCAGGATCATGTCGCACCGGAACACCGCGGCCGGCAGGCCGCACAGGTCGTGCGCCTCACGCAGCAGCACCTCGCCGGCCCACTTGCTGTTGCCGTAGCCGTTGGCGTAGTTCTCGTTGATCGCCCGCGTCGCGCTGACCTGCCGGATGTCGGCGTCCTCGACGAACTTGCCGAGCTCGATCTGGTCGCCCACGCCGATCGTCGACACGTAGGTGTAGGGCTTCAGCTTGGTGGTCAACGCGATCCGGATCAGCTCGGCGGTGCCCAGCGCGTTGGGACCGAACAGCTCGCTGTAGGGCAGCACGTGGTTGACCAGCGCCGCCGGGTCGACGATCAAGTCGACCGTGTCGGCCAGCCGCTGCCACGTCTGCTGGTCGAGCCCAAGGTTGGCCTCGCCCTTGTCGCCGGCGATGACCTCGAGGTGGTCCGCGGCCAGTTCCTGGTAGTGGGCGAGCAGCTCGGGATCCCCTCCTGGAGAGCCGACGCCGAAGGTCTTGTCGAGCCGGGCGCGCGCGTCGTCGTCCGACTTCGCCCGCACCAGCGCGATGACCTTGCCGTCGACGAGGTCCATGCGTTCCAGCCACTCCAGCGCCAGGTAGCGGCCCAAAAAGCCCGTCGTTCCGGTCAGCAGCACCGTGCGCACCTCGGCGGTGGGCCCGGGCAGGCTCGGTGCGGCGGCCAGCGTCGCCTCGTCGAGGAACTTGTCCAGCGTCAGGTCGGCCGCCCGCACCGTCTTCGCGTCGCGGCCGTGCACGGTGGCGAACGTGGGCCGCTTGCTGCCCCGCCGCTCGGCCTCGATGTAGTCGGCGATGGCCGCCAAGTCGTTGGCCGGGCTGACGATGACCCCCACCGGCACATCGATGTCGAAGATCTCGTGCAGCAGGTTGCCGAACGTCAACGCCGACAACGAGTCCCCGCCTAGCTCGGTGAAGTGGACGTCATGGGGCAGGTCTGTTTGCCCACTAGGGGAAGCCGCACCCAGCAGGGCGGCCGCGGCCCGGCTGACCGTCTGCAGCACCGGCGCGTCGGCGGCGTTGCGGCGCAGCTCGACCAGTTCGTTGGCCTGCCCCTCGGCCAGCTCGGCGTAGAGCCGCTCGAGCCGCTCGCCGTAGTGCGCCTTGAGCTTGGGCCAGGCCAGCTTCCGGATGCCCGTGAGCAGGCCGTTCTCCACCGTGAACGGCGTGGTCTCGACGATGAAGGCGCGCGGCACCTCGTAAGGCTGCAGGCCGGTCTCGCGGGCGACCTTGTGCAGCGAGTCGGCGATCTGCGGCTTGAGCGCGGCGGGGTCGTCGACGCGCGCCAGGGCGTCCTCGGTGGGCACCACCACCGCCAGCAGGTAGGGCTGGGCGCTGTTGCCGTAGACGTAGATCTGCCGGATCAGCGGGCTGTTGCCGAAGACGGCCTCCAGCTTGGCCAGTGTGACGAACTCGCCCTGCGCCAGCTTGAGGACGTTGTTGCGGCGGTCGACGTACACCAGCCGGTCGGGGCCGACCTCGGCGAACACGTCCCCGGTGCGGTAGTAGCCGTCGTCGCCGAACACCCCGGCGGTGATCTCGGGTCGCTTGTAGTAGCCGGGGAACATGTTGAGGGTCTTGAGCAGCAGCTCGCCGCGCGGGTGCGGCCGGTCGGTGCCGAAGTAGCCCAGCTCGGGGACGTCGATCAGCTTGTAGTCGAGGACGGGCGGGCGCTGCACCTCGCCGTCGAACAGCACCATGCCGGCCTCGGTGGAGCCGTAGCCGTCCATCAGGTGCATCTCGAGCAGCGACTCCACCCAGGCCCGCAGCTCGGGTGACGTCGGCGCCGAGCCGGTCATCGCGAAGATGAACCGTGCGCCCAGCAGGTACCGGCGCTGCTCGTCGAGCACCTCGGCCTCGATCGCGGCGCGGTCGGCGGTGTCGCCCGCCTCGGCGAGCCGGATGTTCACCTGCCGCTGGAATTCGCCGAACAGGGTTTCCCAGATGCGCGGCACGAAGTTCAGCTCGGTGGGCCGCACCAGGGCGAGGTCTTCCAGCAGCGTGGACAGGTCACTGCGGGCGGCGAAGTAGGCCGTGCCGCCGTTGCCCAGCGTGCCGTAGAGGATGCCGCGGCCCATGACGTGGCTCATCGGCATGAAGTTCAGCGTGATCGACGCGGCGCTCGGTCCGAACCAGTTGCGGCTCGAACGGCACCACATCTTGCCGACGTTGCTCTGCGGGTACATCGCCCCCTTGGGGGCGCCGGTGCTGCCGGAGGTGTAGATCAGCAGGGCCAGCGGGTCGTCGTCGGTCGGCTGCGCGGCCGGCGCGGCCGGCAGACCCTTGCCGCGCTCGAGGGCCTCCGCCAGCGTCTCCACGTTCACCGGGGTGCCCTGCAGGCGGCCGCGCGCCGTCTCCACGGCCTCGCGCTCGTCGTCGACCTGTGGGTGGTAGTCGAACACCAGGAGCTTGGCAGGCGCGGTCCCGGTTTCGCGGCTGCTGAGGATCAGCTCGACGGCCACCGGCAGTTGTTTCACGCTCGCCGCGATCGCGGTGGGCGTGGTCTCGGTCGCGATCGGCTGCAGCTGGGTGATCGCCGCGCCGGTCTGCAGCGGCACCGACACCGCGCCGATCAGGCCCAGCGCCACGTCGATGGTGGTGAAGTCGACGCTGTTGAAGCCCAGGACGGCCACCCGGTCGCCGGGATGCACGGGGTCGCCGGCCAGGGCGCGCGCCAGCGCGTCGGCCCGCTCGCCCAGCTCACCGTAGGTGAGGGTCTCGTAGCGGGGCAGCAGCTCGAGCACCGTGCGTCCGGTCTTGGGGTGCTCGACGAACTCCACGACGCGCTGTCCCAGGGCCGGCCGGTCGGCGTACCCGTCCAGGACCGTCCGGATGATCTGCGGCAGCTGCAGCCCGGGCTGATCCAGGGCCTCGGCGACGGCCGGGTCCGGCCGCGCGGCGGCGAACTGGGGGTCGGTTGCGGTCAGGTTCTCGACGCGGCGAGCAAGCCACTCTTCGTGAGTCGTAGTCGGCATAACAAATCCTTTTGCGGTTTGGAGAATTAATGAAGCTAATTTGCGCTGTCGCGCGACGACGGATATAACCTTAGCTAAGGTAACTATATTCCTCTAGGAGCGGATTCGGGGCGAGATTGTGAGCTTGCCCACGACAACGATGTGCTGCGCCCCCGGGTCTAGCTCGAGAGGCCGGCCAGGATTTCGCCGAGTACGTCTAGCCCCTCGCCGAGCAACTCGTCGCTGATGGTCAGCGGGGGCAGCAGTCGGATGACGTTGCCGAACGTGCCGCAGGTCAGCACGATGATCCCGGACGCGTGGGCCGTGGTCGCCAGCTTGTGGGTCAACTCGGGGTCGGGGTCGGCGGTCCCCGACTTCACAAACTCCACGGCGATCATGGCGCCGCGGCCGCGGACGTCGCCGATCCGGTCGTCGTCGGCCTGCAGCCGCGCCAGCCGGTCGAACATCAGGTGTTCCAGCCGGCGGGCCCGCTCAACTAGGTTGTCCTGCTCGATGGTCTCGATGGTGGCCAGGGCGGCCGCACACGTCACGGGGTTTCCGCCGAAGGTGCCGCCCAAACCGCTGGCGTGGGGGGCGTCCATGAGCGTGGCGCGGCCGGTCACCGCCGACAGCGGCAGGCCGTCGGCGATCCCCTTGGCGGTGCAGATCAGGTCGGGCTCGATGCCCTCGTGCTCGCAGGCGAACATCGCGCCGGTGCGGGCGAACCCCGTCTGCACCTCGTCGGCGATGAACACCACGTCGTTCTTGCGGCACCAGTCCAGCAGCGTGGGCAAAAATCCCTCGGCCGGCACGATGAACCCGCCCTCGCCCTGGATCGGTTCGACGATGACGGCGGCCAGGTTCCCGGCGCCGACCTGCTTCTCCATGACGGTGATCGCCCGCTCGGCGGCCAGCTTGCCGTTGGTGGCCAGTTTCTTGTCGGTCAGGCCATCCCGGTAGGGGTAGGACAGCGGTGCCCGGTAGATCTCGGGTGCGAACGGTCCGAAGCCGCTCTTGTAGGGCATGGATTTCGCGGTGAGCGCCATCGCCAGGTTGGTGCGGCCGTGGTAGGCGTGGTCAAACGCCACCACGGCGGGCTTGCCGGTGTGCGAGCGCGCGACCTTGATGGCGTTCTCGACCGCCTCGGCGCCGGAGTTGAACAGCACCGAGCGCTTCTCGCCGGAGCCGGGGGTGATCCGGTTGAGCTCCTCGGCGACGGCGACGTACGACTCGTACGGCGTCACCATGAAACAGGTGTGGGTGAACTCCGCCACCTGCGCCCGCACCGCCTCCACCACGCGCGGCGAGGAGTTGCCGATCGTGGTGACCGCGATGCCCGAACCCAAGTCGATGAGCCGGTTGCCGTCGACGTCCTCGACGATGCCGCCGCCGGCCCGGGCGGCGAAGACCGGCATGATGACGCCCACACCGCCCGACACCGCCGCGGTCCGGCGTCTGGTCAGTTCCAGCGAGGCGGGACCGGGGATCTCGGTGACCAGCTTTCGGGTCTGCTCGAGGCCGGCCACAATCTCCTCCTCACCGCGGCGCGCCCGTCACGCCACGAAATCCACCCTATCTGGTCGCGCGGCCGCGGCGGGGCCGCCGCCGAGCGCCCCCCTGGAGTGGCCACAGGAGTGCCTGCGTGCGGCTGGTCGCACTGAAAAGGGCAGACTGGACCCGGGTTCAACACACCGAGACGAAAGACGGGCGCCGCGATGGAGAGTTTGGTTCTGTTCCTGCCTTTCCTGCTCATCATGGGCGGGTTCATGTACTTTGCGTCGCGTCGCCAGAAACGCGCGATGCAGGCGACCATCGACCTGCAGGAGTCGCTGCGGGCCGGTGACCGGGTGCACACCACCTCGGGCATGGAAGCCACCATCGTCGCGATCGCCGACGAGACCGTCGACCTCGAGATCGCACCCGGCGTGGTGACCAGGTGGATGAAACTGGCCGTCCGCGACCGAATCCTGACCGACGACGACCTCGACGACATCGACGAGGCCGAGGGGGCCGACCGGCTGCCGGCACCCGGAAAACCGGGGGACGCCGCCGATGAGAGCCGGCTGCGCAAGGATTTCTGAGGAGGATTTCCGGGGAAGGGTTGCGGCGACCCGGACCGCTTGCGCGGTGCACGGGAGGCTGACACGTAGTCTTTGTCCCGGGCAAGGAAGTCCTGGCTAACAAACCGATTCTCGAGGAGACACAAGGAACGTGGCATCGTCTTCGGCGCCGGTGCACCCTGCCCGCTACCTGTCGGTCTTCTTGATCCTGCTCGTGGGCCTTTACCTGCTGGTGTTCCTGACCGGCAACAAGCGGGCTGCCCCCAAGCTCGGCATCGACCTGCAGGGCGGCACGCGCGTGACGCTGACCGCGCGCACCCCGGACGGCTCGGCCCCCAGCCGGGAGGCCCTGGCGCAGGCACAGCAGATCATCAGCGCGCGGGTCAACGGGCTGGGCGTCTCCGGCTCCGAGGTCGTCGTCGACGGCGACAACCTGGTCATCACGGTCCCGGGGAAGGACGGCAGCGAGGCCCGCAACCTGGGGCAGACCGCACGGCTGTACATCCGACCGGTGCTCAACTCGATGCCGGCGCAGAGCGTGGAACCCAAGCCACCGCAGCAGGGTGAGCCCAAGCCCAAGGGCGACAACGGCGCGCCGGCCGGAACCCCGGGCCAGCCGGCCCCCGCGCCGTCGGGGCAACCGGCCCCCGAGCCGCCTGGGCCGAACCCGCCGCCGGCCCCGCCCGCGCCGGGCGCCCAGCCCCGCCCCTACCCGCAGGACCCGCCGTCACCGAGCCCGGCGCCGCCTCCGCCGGCACCCGCGCCCGGTGCCCCCGCCGAAGGGCCCGCGCCGGGGGAGCAGCCCGCGCCGGCGGACCCGCGCAAAGACCTCGCCGAGCGCATCGCCGAGGAGAAGAAGTGGCGGCAGAGCACCAAGCAGGGCATCCAGTTCCTCGCCCTGCAGTTCGAGGCCACCCGCTGCGACAAGGACGACATCCTCGCCGGCAACGACGACCCCAACCTTCCGCTGGTGACCTGCTCCACCGACCACAAGACGGCCTACCTGCTGGCGCCGTCGATCATCAGCGGTGACCAGATCGCCAACGCCACCTCGGGCATGAACCAGCACGGCATCGGCTATGTCGTCGACCTGCAGTTCAAGCCCGGGGCGGCCAGCGTGTGGGCCGACTTCACCGCGTCCCACATCGGCACGCAGACGGCGTTCACGCTGGACTCCCAGGTGGTCAGCGCGCCGATGATCCAGGAGGCCATCCCCGGCGGCCGCACCCAGATCACCGGTGGCGACCCTCCGTTCACCGCCTCGACGGCGCGCCAGCTGGCCAACGTCCTGAAGTACGGGTCGCTGCCGCTGTCCTTCGAGTCGTCGGAGGCCCAGACCGTGTCGGCCACCCTGGGGCTGACCTCGCTGCGGGCGGGCCTGATCGCGGGTGGCATCGGCCTGATCCTGGTGCTGCTGTACTCGCTGCTCTATTACCGGGTGCTGGGGTTGCTGACGGCGTTGTCGCTGATCGCCTCCGGCGCAATGGTGTTCGCGATCCTCGTGCTGCTGGGGCGGTATATCAACTACACCCTGGACCTGGCGGGCATCGCGGGTCTGATCATCGGTATCGGCACCACCGCCGACTCGTTCGTGGTGTTCTTCGAGCGGATCAAAGACGAGATCCGCGAGGGCCGCTCGTTCCGGTCGGCGGTGCCGCGAGGCTGGGTGCGGGCCCGCAAGACGATCGTCTCGGGCAATGCCGTCACGTTCCTGGCCGCCGCGGTGCTCTACTTCCTGGCGATCGGCCAGGTCAAGGGATTCGCGTTCACGTTGGGCCTGACCACGATCCTCGACCTGGTGGTCGTGTTCCTGGTGACCTGGCCGCTGGTGTACCTGGCCTCCAAGTCGCCGACGCTGGCCAAGCCCTCCTACAACGGCCTGGGCGCCGTTCAGCAGGTCGCCCGTGAACGCCGGGCCGCCACGCAGGTGAAGACGGGACGGACGTGACGTGATGGCTTCCCGGGACAAGATCGAAACGACCGAGGCGTCCACCGACGCCGTCGAGCTCACCGGGCCGGCCCGCCGCAGCTTCGTCACGCGGCTCTACACCGGCACCGGGGCGTTCGAGGTGGTGGGCAGGCGCCGGCTGTGGTTCGGCATCAGCGGCGCGATCGTCGCGGTGGCGATCGTCAGCATCCTGGTGCGCGGGTTCACCTTCGGCATCGACTTCAACGGCGGGACGACGGTGTCCTTTCCCGCCACGGGTGGGAAAGGCACGGCGCAGACGTCTCAGGTCGCCGAGGTCTTCAGCAAGGCCATCGGCAAGGACCCCGAGTCGGTGGTGACCGTCGGCAGCGGCGCCGCGGCGACGGTGCAGATCCGCTCGGAGACGCTGTCCAACGACCAGACCAGCCGGCTGCGCAACGCGCTGTTCGACGCCTTCCAACCGAAGGGCGCCGACGGCAAACCCAGCAAGCAGGCCATCAGTGACTCGGCGGTGTCGGAGACCTGGGGCGACCAGATCACCAACAAGGCGCTGATCGCGCTGGTGGTGTTCCTGGCGCTGGTCGCCCTCTACATCACCGTGCGCTACGAGCGCTACATGACGCTGTCGGCGATCGCGGCGATGTTCTTCGACCTGACCGTCACGGCGGGCGTGTACTCGCTCGTCGGTTTCGAGGTCACCCCCGCCACGGTCATCGGCCTGCTGACGATCCTCGGGTTCTCGCTCTACGACACCGTCATCGTGTTCGACAAGGTCGAGGAGAACACCCACGGCTTCCAGCACACCAACCGGCGCACCTTCGCCGAGTTGGCCAACCTCGCGATCAACCAGACCTTCATGCGCTCGATCAACACCAGCCTGATCGGCGTGCTGCCGGTGCTGTCGCTGATGGTGGTCGCGGTGTGGCTGCTGGGGGTCGGCACCCTGAAGGACCTGGCCCTGGTGCAGCTGATCGGCATCGTGATCGGCACGTACTCCTCGATCTTCTTCGCGACGCCGTTGTTGGTCACGCTGCGGGAGCGCACGGAGCTGGTGCGCACGCACACCCGCCGGGTCATGAGGCGGCGCGGCGGCGCCGGGGACGACACCGAGACGACCGAGCCGGCGGAATCCGCCGGCGACACCGAACCCGCGCAGGACGACACGGAAGCTGACACGGAAGCCGCAGGGTCCGGCAAGCCGGCCCCTAGCAAGCCCGCCCCGGGCGCCCGGCCCGTGCGGCCCACCGGCACCCGGCGTCCGAGCGGCAAGCGAAACGCCGGCCGGCGGTAGTCAGCATGGCCGGCTGGCGCGGATGGGCGATCGTTGCTCTGGCCGCGGTGCTGGCGGGGGCAGCCACCCTCACCGGATGCTCCGGCAGCGCCGCCTCGCAGGTCGACTACGTCGTCGACGGACCGCTGCTGACCTACAACGCCAACACCGTCGTGGGCGCCGCGTCGGCCGGCGCCCAGGCCTTCGCTCGCACCCTCACCGGCTTCGGTTACCACGGGCCGGACGGGCAGGTCGTCCCCGACCACGACTTCGGCACCGTCTCGGTCGTGGACGGCGCGCCGCTGGTGCTCGACTATCAGCTCGCCGACAAGGCCGTCTACTCCGACGGCAAGCCCGTGACCTGCGACGACCTCGTCCTGGCCTGGGCGGCCCAGTCTGGCCGGTTTCCGGGCTTCGACGCGGCCACCCGGGGCGGCTACGTCGACATCGCCAACGTCGAGTGCAAGCCGGGTCAGAAGAAGGCGCGCGTGTCCTTCGCCCCGGACCGCGGCGTCGTCGACTACACGCAGCTGTTCACCGCGACCTCGATGATGCCGTCGCACGTGATCGCCGACCAGTTGCACACCGACGTGACCGCGGCCCTGCTGAACAACGACGAGCCGGTGGTGGAACAGATCGCACGGCTGTGGAACACCATCTGGGACCTCAAGCCCGGGCTCGATCTCCGCCGTTTCCCGTCGTCGGGGCCGTACAAGATCGAATCGGTGCTGGACCGCGGCGCGGTGGTGCTCGTCGCCAACGACCGGTGGTGGGGGCCGCGGGCGATCACCAAGCGGGTGATCGTGCGGTCGCAGGGCGCCGACATCCAGGATCGGGTCAACAGCCGCAGCGTCGACGTGGTCGACGTGGCGGCCGGTTCGGCCGGGGCGCTGGTCACCCCGGACGACTACGACCGCGACGACTCGCCGTCCGACGGCATCGAACAGCTCATCTTCGCGCCGGCGGGGCCGCTAGCGCTGACCAGCGTGCGCCGCGCGTTCGCGCTGTGCACGCCGCGCGACACGATCGCGCGCGACGCGGGGGTGCCGATCGCCAACTCGCGGCTGGAGCCGGCCACCGACGACGCGGTCGCCCGCGGGGAGGCCGGCGCCGATGCCGAGCGCTTCAGCAGGGCCGATCCCGGCGCCGCCCGCGACGAGCTGCACGGGGCCGGACCCGTGACGGTGCGGATCGGCTACCACGGACCCAACGCGCGGCTGGCGGTCACCGTCGGGACGATCACCAAATCGTGTGCCGCGGCCGGTATCACCGTCACGAACGTCACCCTGGACTCGCCGGGGCCGCAGGCGCTGCGGGACGGCAAGATCGACGTGCTGCTGGCCAGCACCGGCGGGGCCAGCGGCAGCGGATCGACCGGGTCGTCGGCGATGGACGCCTACGACCTGCACAGCGGTAACGGCAACAACCTGTCCGGGTTCGCGAACGCTCAAATCGACGGCATCATCGGCGCGCTGGCCGTGTCGGCCGACCCCGCCGAGCGGGCCAGGCTGGTGGGGGAGGCCGCGCCGGTACTGTGGAGGGACATGCCGACTCTGCCCCTCTATCGACAGCAACGCACGCTGCTGAGGTCGAAGAAGATGTACGCGGTGACCAGGAATCCGACCCGCTGGGGCGCGGGCTGGAACATGGACCGATGGGCCCTAGTGCAATGAGGTTTCAGTGACTCGTGCCGGTACGATCGCTGCCCTGGGTTCCCAGGCCGCCCTGGCCGACCTCATCGCGTCGCTCACCCGCAAGGTGGCCGATTTTCCCGAGCCCGGAGTGCAGTTCAAGGACCTCACCCCGCTGTTCGCCGACCGGGCCGCGCTGGCGGCGGTGACGGACGCGCTGGCGGGCATGGTGTCGGGCGCAGACCTGGTCGCGGGCATCGACTCCAGGGGGTTCCTGGTGGGGGCGGCCGTGGCCACCCGGCTGGGGACCGGCGTGCTGGCGATCCGCAAGAGCGGCAAGCTGCCGCCCCCGGTGCTCAGCGAGAGCTACACCCGGGAGTACGGCGAAGCCTGCATCGAAATCCCCGCCGACGGGCTCAACCTGCGCGACCGCAGCGTCTTCCTCGTCGACGACGTGCTGGCCACCGGCGGCACGCTCGCCGCCGCGGCCCGGTTGATGGAACGCGCCGGCGCCCGGGTGACCGGGGCCGGGGTGGTGGTCGAGCTCGGCTCGCTGGGCGGTCGCGCGGCCGTCGCACCGCTGCCGGTGCACAGCCTGAGTCGGGTTTAGCCGTTAGGTTGGGCCGGCGCACGACTTGCCACGTTGCGGCAGAGCTCAGAACGGATCTGCGTACCGGCGGGGCTCGTTGACGACGCGCCGATCCTGACTTTTGTCGCGCTGCACCGAGGCGACCTGGGCCGGTCGTGTGTAACGATGCACACTGGCAATATCGGCTGGACGCTGTGGGAGATCATCGTTGAGCGGATAGCCGTCCCACAAGATGGTGTCCGGTTCGCCCGTCTTCCGGCGAGACCCCCATGGCTGCCGCTCCTCGAGATCAAGTAGGTAGTAGTACAGCACCGCCTCGTCCTGGGACGGCCAATGACCCCGGTCGATGAGCGAACGTCTGGTGTCGCGGACGAGTCCCCTGGTGATGTCAGACGGCGGCGCGGAGTAGACGAGGTACATCATGGGTCCCTGGGTCCAGGCGTGGGAGACGTGGAAGGGCTTAAACCCCTTCGCGTTCTGCTCTTCGATGTAGCCCAGCAAGTTATGCAGCACCACTGCAGCAAACGCGTTCTCCGGGCCGGTGTCTTTAGTTGATGGGAACATTCTTATTCACCCAAGGCGGGGTCCATGTCCAGTCCTTTCCGAGTAAAAGTACTCCGCTACCGCCCTCAAGCGGATACATAGTGATCACTCCCTTCTGGCCGCCGCCAGGCACGTCTGAACGGCCTTCATTGACATTCGCCACGATCCTCATGGTCAGGCTCTCGCGTGCGTGCACGAGGTCTGCGGCCGCCCGCCCAGCGGCCGCATCCCCCGCCGCGCCCTCCCACGACACTCCGCCGGGGCGTTGAACATCCTCGGCCAGCTTCTGCAGCGCGCTCTCGGCGTTCGGCCGCATTCTGCCCAGATATCCGGCGAGCGCCCCGAAGTAGGCGAAGTCGGAGGCCTCGACTCCCGAAAGCGTCGGCCAGCCTCCGGTGATCATCAGCCCACCAGCCGACGCAACTGTTCGGCGTTACCCCGGTCGTTGGCGGCGTAGGCCTTTGCGGCATCCACATAGTCCGCGCCGCGGGTGACGATGTGTTTGCCGATTGCCCCTACGTCCTGGCCTGCCGCCGCGGCGGCGCTGCCGGCGATCGCCGCGGACGACGCCCAGCTAGGCCCGACCACGGACGGCGGCCTGGCATCGGCGGCCACATACGCGCCGACCGTCGCGCATGTGGCGCCAGCTGGTGCAACCCCGAAGCAAGCACCTTCAGTCGCTTGGCGCTTGCTCGGTCGTCCTCCGCCATCCGCCCGCCATCCGCCGACGTGTAACGGGCAGGCGCAGGGATGCCAGTCAGCCTGTTCGCGCCGCCGAGGCGATATCCTCGAAGGTCGGAGGTGACCGACGTGGCGGACGACCAGAGCATGGCGCAGACTGTGCCGCCGCCGGCCGACGACGCGTTGCGCAACGATCCCGCTCCCGAATCGTCGCGCGGCACACCCCAGCCGCCCGGCGAGACGCCGAAGACCAGCAGCAGCGCGTCCCGCCGGGTCCGGGCCCGGCTGGCCCGACGGATGACCGCGCAGCGCAGCACCCTCAATCCCGTGCTGGAACCGCTGGTGGCGGTGCACCGGGAGATCTATCCCAAGGCGAACATGCAGCTGCTGCAGCGGGCCTTCGAGGTCGCCGACCAGCGGCACGCCACGCAGATCCGGCATTCCGGCGACCCCTACATCACCCACCCGCTGGCCGTCGCCAACATCCTGGCCGAGCTGGGCATGGACACCACTACGTTGGTGGCCGCGCTGTTGCACGACACCGTCGAGGACACCGGGTACTCGATCGAGGCTTTGAGAGAGGAGTTCGGTGACGAGGTCGGTCACCTCGTCGACGGCGTGACCAAGCTGGACCGGGTGGTGTTGGGCAGCGCCGCCGAGGGCGAGACCATCCGCAAGATGATCACCGCGATGGCCCGCGACCCCCGGGTGCTGGTGATCAAGGTCGCCGACCGGTTGCACAACATGCGCACCATGCGCTTCCTGCCGCCGGAGAAGCAGGCGCGCAAGGCCCGCGAGACGCTGGAAGTGATTGCCCCGCTTGCCCATCGGCTGGGTATGGCCAGCGTCAAGTGGGAGCTGGAAGACTTGTCGTTCGCGATCCTGCATCCCAAGAAGTACGAGGAGATCGTCCGCCTGGTCGCCGGGCGCGCGCCGTCGCGGGACACCTACCTGGCCAAGGTGCGCGCCGAGATCATCAACACGCTCAACGCCTCGAAGATCAAGGCGACCGTGGAGGGCCGCCCCAAGCACTACTGGTCGATCTACCAGAAGATGATCGTTAAGGGTCGCGACTTCGACGACATCCACGACCTGGTCGGTATCCGCATCCTGTGCGACGAGATCCGCGACTGCTACGCCGCGGTGGGCGTTGTCCATTCGCTGTGGCAGCCGATGGCCGGTCGTTTCAAGGACTACATCGCCCAGCCGCGTTACGGGGTCTACCAGTCGTTGCACACCACCGTCGTGGGCCCGGAGGGCAAGCCGCTGGAGGTGCAGATCCGCACCCGCGACATGCACCGCACCGCCGAATACGGCATCGCCGCGCACTGGCGTTACAAGGAAGCCAAGGGCCGCAACGGCATTCCGCATCCCCACGCGGCCGCCGAGATCGACGACATGGCCTGGATGCGTCAGTTGCTCGACTGGCAGCGTGAGGCCGCGGACCCGGGTGAGTTCCTGGAGTCGTTGCGTTACGACCTTGCGGTGCAGGAGATCTTCGTCTTCACCCCCAAGGGCGACGTCATCACGCTGCCGACGGGGTCGACACCGGTGGACTTCGCCTACGCCGTGCACACGGAGGTCGGTCACCGTTGCATCGGCGCGCGGGTCAACGGGCGACTTGTGGCGCTGGAACGCAAGCTCGAAAACGGCGAGGTCGTCGAGGTTTTCACGTCCAAGGCGCCCAACGCGGGGCCGTCGCGGGATTGGCAGCAGTTCGTGGTGTCGCCGCGGGCCAAGGCGAAGATCCGGCAGTGGTTCGCCAAGGAACGCCGCGAGGAAGCCCTGGAGGCCGGCAAGGAGGCCATCGCCCGCGAGGTGCGCCGCGGCGGACTTCCGTTGCAACGCTTGGTGAACGGCGGATCCATGGGGGCGGTTGCCCGCGAGTTGCATTACGCCGACGTGTCCGCGCTCTACACCGCGATCGGCGAGGGGCACGTATCGGCCAAGCACGCGATGCAGCGGCTGCTGGCCGAACTCGGCGGTATCGACCAGGCCGAAGAGGACCTCGCCGAACGGTCCACACCGGCGACCATGCTGCGCCGCCCGCGCAGCAACGACGACGTCGGCGTCTCGGTCCCGGGCGCCCCGGGCGTGCTGACCAAGCTGGCCAAGTGCTGCACCCCGGTGCCGGGCGACGCGATCATGGGCTTCGTCACCCGCGGCGGCGGGGTCAGCGTGCACCGCACCGACTGCACCAACGCCGCGTCGCTGCAGCAGCAGTCCGAGCGCATCATCGAGGTCCTGTGGGCGCCGTCGGCGTCGTCGGTGTTTTTGGTGGCCATCCAGGTCGAGGCGCTCGACCGGCACCGGTTGCTCTCCGACATCACGCGGGTGCTGGCCGACGAGAAGGTGAACATCCTCTCGGCGTCGGTCACCACCTCGTCGGGCGACCGGGTGGCGATCAGCCGGTTCACCTTCGAGATGGGCGACCCCAAGCATCTGGGGCACCTGCTCAACGTCGTGCGCAACGTCGAGGGTGTGTACGACGTGTACCGGGTGACGTCCGCGTCCTGAGGCCGGCGCCCTAGTCGAGCATGATCGACTTGATGGTGACCTCGGTGGCCGGCGGCCCGTCCTCGCCGCCGCCGGCGACGCCGGCCTTGGCGATCTTGTCTAGCGTGGTCAGCCCGTCGGACTGGATCGTGCCGAACACGGTGTACTGGGGCGGCAGCTCGGAGTCCTTGTAGACCAGGAAGAATTGGCTGCCGTTGGTGCCCGGCCCGGCGTTGGCCATCGCCAGCGTGCCGCGCGGATACAGCACCGGCTCGTCGAGCTTGGGATCGTTCGGCGGGTACTGGTCGGTGGGGTACTCGTTGGCGAACTGATAGCCGGGGCCGCCGGTGCCCTTGCCCGCCGGGTCGCCGCATTGCAGGACGCCCAGCGTCGGCGAGGTTGTCAGCCGGTGGCACTTGGTGCCGTCGAAGTACTTCTGCTGAGCCAGGCTGGCGAAACTGTTGACGGTGCAGGGTGATTCGTTGTTGGCCAGCAGGAGGCCGACGGGGCCCTGGTTGGTCATCATGCTGGCGCTGACCTGGGCCGGGTCGGTGGGCACCTTGCCGCTCCGCGGCGGCTTGACATCCTTGGCGGCCGCCGTCTTCGTCGCCGGGTACTGGCAGTCGGCGCCGAGGCTGGCCGACGGCTTGAACGGCGGCAACGGCGGAACAGCCCCGGGCTGCGGGGACGCGGTCGTGGTCGTCTGCGCCGGGCTGCTGGTGGTCGTCGTGGCGGGTGCGGCGGTGGTGCCCCGGTGGTCGTGGCGGTTGTTGATGACCGCGAACGCCACGCCGGCGATCACGGCCACCGCCACGATCGCGCCGGCGGCGATCACGAAGATCCGGCGCATTCTGGCCTGCTTCGCGCGGCGCTCGAGCTGCCGCTCCAATTTGCGTTTGGCTGTGGCACGTCGCTGTTCGTTGGTCGGCACGACCGGTTTGCCTCCGTGTTTGGTGATGAGCGGCCGAGTAGAAAGCTCAGGCTGCTCAGGCTAATGCGGGCGCCGCGACGGGTGTCACGCGGCCCCATGGGAAACTGGGAACCGTGTTGATCACCGGATTTCCCGCCGGGATGTTGCAGTGCAACTGCTACGTCCTGGCCGAGCGGCCCGGAAGCGATGCCGTCATCGTCGATCCGGGGCAGCGTGCGATGGGCCCGCTGCGCCGCATCCTCGACAAGCATCGGCTGACGCCGTCGGCGGTGCTGCTCACCCACGGGCACATCGACCACATGTGGTCGGCGCAGAAGGTTTCCGACACCTTCGGTTGCCCGACCTACATCCATCCCGAGGACCGGTTCATGCTCAAGGACCCGATCTACGGCCTGGGGCCGCGGCTGGCGCAGGTGGTCGCGGGGGCCTTCTTCCGCGAGCCCAGGCAGGTGGTCGAGCTGGACCGCGACGGCGACAAGCTCGATCTGGGCGGTGTCAGCGTCAACGTCGATCACACGCCCGGACACACCCGCGGCTCGGTCGTCTTTCGGGTCCCGCAGGCGGGCGACGCCGATGCCGACGTGGTGTTCACCGGCGACACGCTGTTCGAGCGCTCCGTGGGCCGCACCGACCTGCACGGCGGCAGCGGCCGCGACCTGCTGACCTCCATCGCCGGCAAGCTGCTGGTGCTCGACGACAAGACGGTGGTGCTGCCCGGGCACGGCAACGCCACCACCATCGGCGCCGAACGCCGGCACAATCCCTTCATCGAGGGCCTGAGCCCGTGACGGAATTTACGGCGTTCTCGGCGCCCAAGGGGGTGCCGGACTATCTCCCGCCGGAGTCGGCGCAGTTCGTGGCCGTGCGCTCCGGCCTGCTCGGCGCCGCCCGCCGGGCCGGGTACGGCGACATCGAGCTGCCCATCTTCGAGGACACCGCCCTGTTCGCGCGCGGCGTCGGGGAGTCCACCGACGTGGTGTCCAAGGAGATGTACACCTTCGCCGACCGGGGTGACCGCTCGGTGACGCTGCGGCCCGAGGGGACCGCCGGGGTGGTGCGCGCGGTGATCGAGCACGGTCTGGACCGCGGCGCGCTGCCGGTCAAGCTCTGTTACGGCGGACCGTTCTTCCGCTATGAGCGCCCGCAGGCCGGGCGCTACCGGCAACTGCAGCAGGTCGGCGTGGAGGCGATCGGGGTCGACGACCCGGCGCTGGACGCCGAGGTGATCGCGGTCGCCGACGCCGGCTTCCGCGCGCTGGGGCTCGACGGGTTCCGGCTGGAGATCACCTCACTGGGCGATGAGACCTGCCGCCCGCAGTACCGGGAGCTGTTGCAGGAGTTCCTGTTCGGGCTCGATCTCGACGAGGACACCCGCCGGCGCGCCGAGATCAACCCGCTGCGCGTGCTCGACGACAAACGGCCCGAGGTGAAGGCGATGACGGCCGACGCCCCGGTACTACTGGACCATCTGTCCGACGTCGCCAAGGCCCACTTCGACACCGTGCTGGCCCACCTGGACGCCCTCGGGGTGCCCTACGTCATCAACCCGCGCATGGTGCGCGGGCTGGACTACTACACCAAGACCACGTTCGAGTTCGTGCACGACGGCCTGGGCGCGCAGTCGGGCATCGGCGGTGGCGGCCGCTACGACGGCCTGATGCACCGGCTCGGCGGCCAGGATCTGTCCGGCATCGGCTTCGGGCTCGGTGTCGACCGGACCCTGCTGGCGCTGCGCGCCGAGGGCAAGAGCGCGGGGGAGACGACGCGCTGCGACGTGTTCGGAGTGCCGTTGAGCGAGGCCGCCAAGTTGCGGCTGGCGGTGCTGGCGGCACGGCTGCGCGCCCGCGGTGTGCGCGTCGACATGGCCTACGGCGACCGGGGGCTCAAGGGCGCGATGCGCGCCGCCGACCGTTCCGGTGCGCGTTTTGCGCTGGTCGCCGGCGACCGTGACCTGGAGGCCGGCACGGTCGGGGTGAAGGACCTGACGACCGGCGAGCAGGTGCCGGTGGCGACGGATTCGGTTGTCGACGAGGTGCTTTCGGGGTTGCGCGCCGTTTAGCCTCAATCCACCGATGGGCTATCGGTCTGAAGTCGATTTCGGTTGTGCGTCTTGAACTGGGTGTGCTGCGGTGTTGGACGTGTGTGATCGCCCGACCTCGGTGTCGGGTTGTTCCACTTGGTCTTTCGCGTTGAGGGTCGGTGGGAGCGCGTGGGTTAGGCGATGATCGGTGTGTTTCGGCGAAACAGGCTGTCGAACAGGGTGTTCCACGCTGATTTCCATGGCCAGCCCTGCGGTGGGTGCAGGGTCAGGCGGCGGGCCGAGGACGCGATCCGCGCCGGCACCGTGATCAGCGTGCGGCGGATGGTGGCGGTGCGGGCCCTGGCCAATCGGGGCCCGGCGATGGTGGCTGCGGCGCGGGTGAGGTTGAACGCCATCACCGCCAGCACCAGCCAGGCGGCGTTGGCGGCGAATCGCCCCGAGTGTAGATGCGCCAGGGCGGAGTCTTTGAGGTCGGCGTGGACCTGTTCGATGATCGCGTGACCGCGGTGGGTCTTGTCGGCGGTGACAGTGGCCAGGGCGCTGGTGGTGAAGAACGCGTGGAAGCGCCAGGTGTCAAACAGCGTGGCTTGCCCGTCGCGGCTGCGGTGGTTGAGGTCGGGGATGCGGCGCACCACCAACCGGCCCGGGACCTGCTTACTGGCCTTCTTGGAACTGAACGCGGTGAACGCGATCTCGGCGACCTCGGCGCGCGAGTTCCCTCTGCCGGTGGTTTCGTCGTAGATGGCGTCGGTGTACTCGATGGGCGGATCGCCGCCGACACGGTGGGGTGTCGGTAGAACGCGGAGTCTGCCCGCAGCGATACCTTTCCGGTCGACCCGGTCGACCGCAGCCGGCGCGCGGTGGCCAGGGCGTCGGAGACCATCCGGGCAGCTCCGCGTGGGGACCCGCAGGCGCCCTTGCGCAGCCGCTGGCCAACGATCACCGGCGCGGGGTGTTCGGTGGTGACCGTAGCGATCAGCGCGTTCAAACCCCGGACCCCGGAGTATCGGTAACCGGATCCCTGCTTGCCGGGTCCGTGCACTTCGATGATGGTGTCGTCGATGTCGACGAGCACCGGGCCGTCGATCCCGGCGACCAGCGGGGTGCGGCCGTGCAGTCCAGTCAACAGCCGGGCGGCAACGGCGTCGAGTTGGCGGACGTGCCCGAAAGTGAATTCCCGCAGGAACGACCCCAGCGTCGACGGCGCGTCGGGCCGGTCGAACAGGCTGCCCATCGCCCCGTGCCGCAGCAATGCCATGTCATCGATGCTGTCGGCGCCGGCCCATCATGCCCGCGACCAGCGAGGTGACCTTCGCTCCGGCGTTGGCGCCCGTGTCGGTGGGCACGCTGAGGTGCTCATCCGCCAAGGTCGCCAGGTCGCACTGCTGGGCCAACGCCATCATCGGGACCAGGCCCGCGCAGGACACCAGATTGGGGTCGTCGAAGATCGCGGACGCTACTGGTCGAGTGTGAGATCGTTGCATCTACGAGATGCCCTTCGTTCTGGCCGAATGTGATCCTTGAGAAATCCCATTCTCCCACCACGACAGGGCATTTCGGCGTTACAACTCACATAAAACCCCTACCGAATCGGTGTATCCAGGTTTAGTCGGGCCGCTGGCGTGACGCGTGGCTTCGTGTCTCCATGTCCCACGGTCGCATGAGGTGTTTCTGACTTAACCGCAGAGATCGCGCGGGAAATTACCCAATGCATGGCGTCTCCCCGGTGGGGTTGGTGCTGGTTCGACGATGGTAGTCCAGGCGGCGTTGGCGTGCTCGGTCGAGGCCGTCACGACGGGCCTGGCGGATAGCCTCTCCACGGCCGGCGTGCTCGTCGTCGGGGGTCACATAGCCAATCGCTTCGTGGAGCCTGACGCAATTGTATTCGGTTCGCACCCTTGCGAGTTCGGTTTCCAGCAGCGCCGGGTCGGTGATGGCCTCCAGGTGCGGCCACTCGCACTTGATGTGGCCGAAGAACGATTCGATCCACGCTTGGTCTTGTGGCACGCCGGGGCGACCATGGTGTTGGACGATGGCCATCAGGGCCATGAAAGCGCGGGTGTCGTGGGCGGTCATCGGCGGCCCGTTGTCGGAAACCGCCAGTAGGATCGGGCGGCGCGGATCGTCCGCGTCGAGGTCGAGGCGCTCGTCGGTCAGCAAATCCAACAGGTCCTCGATTTCGAGGGCGTGTTCGAAGACCACCTGCACCTGGGTGGTGGTCTCCTCGACGCTGACCAGGGTGTCGATCCACTTGCGTGACACCATATCGACGATGGCGAAGACGACGCGGCGAGCCCGGGTGAAGTGGGTCGCGTCCCAGATCCAAATCCGGTTGGGCGCCCACACCAGCCAGTCCGGCCAGGGCTTTTTCTCCGACCGGCGCCGTGGTTGAGGTGCCGGCAGGCTCAGCCCGTGGGTGATGAGCACCCGGCGCAGGGTGGCCGGCGCCACCCACACCAGCTGCTGGTAGGAGCCGCGGTGGGCCAGCTTGCGATGCGACCGGTCGATCGGACCCCACTGCTCGACCAGGTCGAGGATCGCGGCCACTTCCTCGGGCAGCAAACCGTGTATCGGGTGCCCGCCCGGGGCGCAGTCGACCAGGGTGCCAGTGTCGCGGCGCCGCGCCCGCCACCGGTGCACCCGCGAATCGGAGACCTGCCACAGCGCACACGCCCAGCTATGGGAGAACCCGGCTGCGACCGCCTCGTCGACCGTCTTGAGGACCAGCTCCTTCGCCTCGGCGGGGACCCGCGCCGGCACCGGTCCGCTCAGCCCCAGCCGGATTTTCCCCGCACAACCGCCAGCTCGATAGCCTGCGCCTTGACCGCCTCGGTCAACTGCGCGATCTCGGATCGTGCCGCCTCCAATTGCCAATCGCGTTGCCGGCCAGGACGCCCCGGCTTGCGGGCCAGGGCGGCCAGTGCGGCGTCTTTGACTGTGCGGCGTATCCCGATCACCGTTGACACGTCGACGGCCCACCTGCGCGCGGCCTCGGCCTGGCTGATCTCCCCGGCAGTGACCTGCAGGAAGATCTCCCACTTCGTCTCCGCCGACAGCTTCATCGGCCGCCGACGGCCGGACTCGTTCGACTCGGGCATGGATCGCTCCTCTCGGATCACCCGAGAAGACTCCCACCCTTGGGTAATTTCTCACCCCGATCTCTGCGGCGAAGTCAGACGCAAACCACGCAGCGCCGGGAATTAACACCTATCCGTAACTGAGACGACTACCACGTGTCGAAGCTGTGCAGGTTACAGAATTCGGTAATTGGATATGCGCAGCAGTGACTTTTGGCCTACGGCGATCTTCGATTCGGGCCTGACCATTGGACTTGAATTTAGTCGGTTTCGGGTGGCCGGCATCGGTCTGAATAGTTCTGCCGCAGTGAGCCTTTGAGGCGCGGTAGGTGCTGCTTGAGGAGGCTGGGCAATGTCTTTTATGTCGGTGGCGCCGGATGCGGTGGCGACGGCGGCGTCGGATTTGACGCGGGTCGGGTCGGCGCTGAGCGCGGCGGGTGCGGCGGTGGCGGCGCCGACGACGGGGATCCCGGCTGCGGCTGAGGACGAGGTGTCGGCGGCGATTGTGACGTTGTTCTCCGGGCATGGCCAGACTTATCAGGCGTTCAGTGCGCAGGCCTATGTCAGCGCGGAGACGGCCAATCTTTCGCCGCTTGCTCGCGGCCCGTCGGGGCGCCCTTGACCCACTATTCGAACTTGTGTTCGAATAGTGGCGTGCGCTGGTCCGGTCAGGCCGTCGCGGTCAACGGGGCGCCCGTCGACGACGGGGCGCTGCCCGGGCTGCAGCGGATCGGACTGCTACGCAGCGTGCGGCACCCGCAGTTCGAGGGCATCACGTTCCACGAGGTGCTGTGCAAGTCGGCGCTGAACAAGGTTCCCGGCGCGGCGACGCTGCCGTTCCGCTACACCGTCAACGGCTACCGCGGCTGCTCGCACGCCTGCAGGTATTGCTTCGCCCGTCCCACCCACGAATACCTCGACTTCGATCCCGGCGCCGACTTCGACACCCAGGTGGTGGTCAAGACCAACGTCGCCGAGGTGCTGCGCCGCGAGCTGCGCCGGCCGTCGTGGCGGCGCGAGACGGTGGCGCTGGGCACCAACACCGACCCCTATCAGCGGGCCGAGGGCCGCTACGCGCTCATGCCGGGCATCATCGCGGCGCTCGCCGGGTCGGGCACGCCGCTGTCGATCCTGACCAAGGGCACGCTGCTGCGCCGCGACCTGCCGCTGCTCGCCGCGGCGGCCGCCCAGGTGCCGGTGTCCGTCGCGGTGTCGCTCGCCGTCGGCGATGCCGAGCTGCACCGGCAGGTCGAGCCGGGCACGCCGACGCCGCAGGCGCGGCTGGGCCTGATCACCGCGATCCGCGACGCCGGGCTGGACTGCCACGTGATGGTCGCCCCGGTGCTGCCGCATCTGACCGACTCCGTCGAGCATCTCGACGGGCTGCTCGGCCGGATCGCGGCGGCCGGCGCCACCGGCGTGAGCGTCTTCGGCCTGCACCTGCGCGGCTCCACCCGCGGCTGGTTCATGTCCTGGCTGGCGAGCACCCATCCCGGCCTGGTCGGGCCGTACCGCGACCTGTACCGGCGCGGCGCCTACCTGTCGGCGGGCTATCGGACGGCGCTGCGGGAGCGCGCCGCCGCGCTGATCGTCAAGCATGGGCTCGGAGGCGACGATCGTCCGTTTCCCCGCGCACCCGAGGCGGTGGCGGCGCCGGTGCAGCCGACCCTGTTCTAAGTCCCGTCGCCGCGGGGCTTGGTGAGGGTGAACTCGTCGACGACGGTCATCGCGCCGAACGGCCCGCTCAGCGCGTAATGCGTCGCCTTGATCGAGGTATTGCCGCCGGGACGGCCCGGGTCGACCTGGAAGGCCGCGAAGCCGTGCGGGTAGTCGCGGTCGCGAAACGCCGACCACGGCGCCTCTTCGGTCACATAGATCGGCGCCTTGCGCCCGATCGCGGGATCGAACGGGCCGACGCCCGTCACCACCCGGCACCGCCGGTCGGGGAAGAACATCCCGTTGGACGGAAGCGAGGTGCCGCCCCCGCCGATGACGACGTGCACCGTGCCCTTGGTCGCGTCGATCACCCCGTCGCCGGTTTCGACCGGCTTGGGCGTGCGGGTGTCGGTGCCGAGCGTGCCGCGCACCGGGTGCGACCGTTCGTAGTGATGCTCGTGGCCGCACACCACCAGGTCGACCCCGTACTGGTCGAACAGCGGCAGCCACTGCTCGCGGATGCCCAGGTCGGCGCCGTTGGTGTGGTCGGCGGTCGAGATCGCGGTCTGGTGCATGCACACCACCACCCAGTCGACGTCCGGGTCGCTTCGTGCGGCGGCCAATTCGCTTGCGAGCCAGCGCTTCTGCTCGCCACCCGAGTAGCCGTGCACGTAGGAGTTGCCGCCGTCCTGGAAGCACACGTCGTCGTTGCTCAGGCTGATCACCCGCACCGAGCCCGCGGTGAACGAGTACCACAGGCCGCGCAGTTCCCCGGTGGCGCCCGACTCGGGCACCGCGAAGTACGTCTGGTAGGCGGCGTAGCCGATCGGCCCGTTGCCCAACTCGTTCTCGTGGTTGCCCGCCGCGGGCATCCACGGCCGGTAGCGGGCGGAGCGGGTGTTGTTCTCGAACCAGTTCGACCAGGTGCGGATACGGTCGCGGGCGAGGTTGGCGTAGCACAGGTCGCCGTTGACCAGGTTGAACAACGGCCCGACCCGTTCGATCGCCAGCGTGGTGTCGGCCGCCGCCGGCGAACCGATGTTGTCCGTCCCGTAGCCGCCGTCGGCCAACTTGTCCAGCGCCGGAGTCGACTGGTCCCCGAAGCTGGTGAAACACAACGGCTTTCGTCCCCTTGGCGCGCTCCGCACCGTCCCGGTGACCGGATCGGCGCCGTCGTGTACCGCCGCGTAGACGTAGTCGGAATCCGGGGTCAGGTCGGTCAGGCGGGCGTGGTTGACCCGCACCTCGGTGTGGGACTTGGCGTCGCGGTAGGTGCGGGTTTCGGCCGCGACGGTGCGCCCGAAGCCCGCCGCCGGCGTGCCCAGCATGACGCGCGGATTGCGGACGGCCTCGGTGGTGTGCCAGGACACCACCACCTCCGTGCCGGCGTTCCTGCCGAACTGCAGGTGCAGCCCGGACACCGGCGGCGCGCCGGTACGGTCCGGCTGATACCAGACGCCGGGTCCGTGCGGGTGCGACCACAACAGCGCACCGGCCCCCAGCCCGACGCCCGCGCCGACACCGGCCCCGGCCGCCGCGACGGCGCTCGTCGTCAACAACCTGCGGCGGCTGATGGTGCGGGGCTGCCCGGATTCGTCGGTCATGCATGCTTCATACCCGAGCCGGGCGACGGTGGGCATATCCACCGGTGAACACCGCTTTCGGCGGAGCGGTCCGTAACGGATTCGGTACCGTCTCCGACATGATCAACGTGCGAGAAGCGATCAGCGTATTCGGGGCGGCGGTGGCCGCGGCGGCTTTCGCGGCAGCCGTCACGCCCGCGACCTCCCAGGCGGACCCGGCGGCCGGCCATCAGGTGACCTACACGGTCAGCGCCACCGGCAACCTGACCGGCCAGGTGCGCTACATGAACAGCGACCCGCCCAGCCAGTCCGCCTTCGACGACAACTCGTCGAAGTACATGAACACGGTGCAGGCGACGTTCAGCGCGGACCAGCCGCTGGTGTACACGACCACGTTGGCGAACCCGAACCAGTGGGCGTTCGTCAACGCCAGCGGCGGGTGTCACTGGCCGGACTGTGGCTCCGGGTCCACCCCGCAGCTGCACTGCGAGATCGCCGTGGACGGCAAGGTCGTGGTGACCCAGAACGCCACCACCGGCGTCACCTGCTCGACGCGTCCCTGGTAGCGACCACGACGACCTCGGCCGGTTCGCCGCCCACCGCCCGGAGGGTGTGGCCGATCGCCGCGTCGAAGTAGGCGCTGTCGCCGGTGCCGAGCGCGAGGGTCGTGTCCCCGTATTCGAGTTCGACGGCCCCGGAGTGCACGAACACGAACTCCTGACCCGCGTGCACGGGATGTGGATCGTCGGCGGCGTGCTCGCCCGGGCGAACGACGAAGGGCGACATCGATTTTGCGAGCAGCGCGGCCCCCAGCGCCCGATAGCGCTCGCCGGGCTGACGCCCGGCCCGGTCGATGGCGATCTTCTCGGAGGCCGTCTCGCCGGAGAACAGCCGCCCGACGTCGACGTCGAGCGCCCGCGCGACCTTGAGCGCCACCGCGATCGACGGCGTGCTGAGCCCGCGCTCGACCTTGGACAGGTAGCTCTTGGTCAGTCCGGTGGCGGCGGCGAGCCCCTCGAGGGTGAGGCCGCGTTCCCGGCGGACCGCGCGCAGCAGTGCCGTCATCGGCGCCCCTTTCATGACACTAAGTTTCCTATTGTGATACATTGTGTCAGATGGCGAGTACGTTCACCGACTCCAAATCCGACCTGATGCGTCGGGCCGCCGAGCAGCTGAGCGCCCATGTCGACGATCCGCAGTTGACCACCCGCCAGAAGCTGGCGCTGACGTGCCGCGCGCTGTTCGACGCCGGGCACGACTCGGGGCTGACCGGCCAGATCACCGCGCGGGCCGAAGCGGCGGGAACCTATTACACCCAGCGGCTCGGGCTCGGGTTCGACGAGATCACCGACGACAACCTGCTGCTGGTCGACGAAGACCTCAACGTCCTCGACGGGGACGGGATACCCAACCCCGCCAACCGTTTTCACAGTTGGATCTATCGCGCGCGCCCCGACGTCCACTGCATCGTGCACACCCACGCCTTCCATGTCGCCGCGCTGTCGATGCTGGGGGTACCGCTGGTCGTCTCCCACATGGACACCACGCCCCTCTACGACGACTGCGCGTTCCTGCCCGACTGGCCCGGCGTGCCGGTGGGCAACGAGGAGGGCGAGATCATCACCGCCGCACTCGGCGCCAAGAAGGCGGTCCTGCTGGCCCATCACGGCCAGGTGGTGGCCGGGGCCAGCGTCGAGGAGGCGTGCTCGTTGGGCATCCTGATCGAGCGCGCCGCCAAGCTGCAGCTGGCCGCCATGGCCGCCGGCACCATCAGGCAACTGCCCGAGCAACTCGCCCGCGAGGCCCACGACTGGACGCTGACCCCGCAGCGCAGCCGCGCCAACTTCGCCTACTACGCCCGCCGCGCGCTTTCGCGGCATCCCGACGCGCTGACCACCTCGGGGGGGCGGCAGTGATCCACGGCATCATCGCCTACCCGGTGACCCCGTTCGCCGACACCGGAGTCGACACGGCGCGGTTGGCCGCGCTGGTCGACAAGCTGGTCGCCGACGGCGTGCATGCGATCGCCCCGCTGGGCAGCACCGGTGAGTTGGCGTACCTCGAGGAACCCGAGTTCGACAGCGTGGTCGACACCACCCTGGCCACCGTCGCCGGCCGGGTGCCCGTGGTCGTGGGCGTGTCGGACGTGACGACCGCCAAGACCGTCCGGCGCGCCGCGTACGCGCAACGCGCCGGCGCCGCCGCGGTGATGGTCCTGCCCGTCTCCTACTGGAAGCTCACCGAACGCGAGATCGTCGAACACTACCGCCGCATCGGTGACGCCATCGAGATCCCGATCATGGCCTACAACAACCCGGCCACCAGCGGGGTGGACATGCGCCCCGAGTTGCTGGTCGCCATGTTCGAGGCCATCGAAAACCTCACGATGGTCAAGGAATCCACCGGCGACCTGTCCCGGATGCAGCGCATCGCCGAACTATCCGGCGGCCGGCTGCCCTTCTACAACGGCAGCAACCCCCTGGTGCTCGACGCGCTGCTGGCCGGCGCCTCCGGATGGTGCACGGCCGCACCGAATCTGCGGCCGCAGCCGTGCCTCGACCTGTACGACGCGGTGCGCGCGGGTGACCTCGACACGGCGCGCGCCCGCTACGACGACCTGAAAGGCTTGCTGGAGTTCATCGTCGCCGGGGGACTGGCCACCACGGTCAAGGCGGGACTGGAACTGCTCGGCTTCCCGGTCGGTGATCCGCGCCCGCCGTTGCTGCCGCTCGACGAGCGGGGCCGTGCGGCGCTGCGGGAGTTGCTGCCGGGCACCTGAACGACCCGGGTACGGTGGATTCGTGAGTGGCGGTACGCAGAAACTCTACGTGTTCCCGCACGCCGGCGGATCGGCGCAGTACTACGTCCCGTTCGCCAAGACGTTCTCGAACGTCAAATGCGTTGCGGTGCAATATCCCGGACGGCGCGGCACGCAGGATCTCGCGTCCTTCACCGGGATCGGTGACCTGGCCGACCAGGTCTGCCGGATGCTGCCGCCGGCCGAGCGGTCCGAGGACAAGGTCGCGTTCTTCGGCCACAGCATGGGGGCGTTGGTCGCGTTCGAGGTGGCGTGCCGGTTCGAGGCGGCGGGCAATCCCATCGCCGCGCTGTTCGTCTCGGCGTGTGCGGCGCCCGGCCGCATCGGCTACGACTATATTCCCGACTCCGATCGCGGGCTGCTCGATGCGGTCAGCGAAATGACCGGTGTGAACCCGGAATTTCTGGCCGACGAGCAATTCGCGGCGAAAATTCTGCCGACGTTGCGCGGCTTCAAGGCCATCACCAAGTACGAGTGCGCGCCCGACGCGAGTGTGTCGTGTCCGATTTTCGCGTTCCTGGGTGATACCGACGAAGTCGCCACCCCGGAGAAAGTCGCTCCGTGGGCCGAGCGCACCTCGTCGGCGTTCAGTGCGCGGGTGTTTCCCGGCCATCACTTCTATCTCGACGACCACCTGCCGCAGCTGGTGGGCGACATCGAGGAAAAGATGTCCTTGTGCCGGGGCTGAGGCCCATCACCCCCGGATGGGCTCTTGTGACGTTGTCGTGGGTTCGCTGACCTGGGAATTTGGGCGCAACGCCGTGTCCTGCTTACGTTTTGGACTGTCTAGGGTTCAATCCGCGAGAAGGAGCTACGGCGTTGCGCATGTCCAGGGTATTGGCGAGCGGTCTGGGTGACCAAAACATGGTGATCGAGGACGTGACGATCGAGACCGAGACCACGGGTCGGAAGCAGCCGAAGACCTCCGAAGTTCTGGTGTTCTCGGTGCGGCCCAAGGCGTCGCAGGCGGGCCGGTGCTCGCGGTGCCGGAAGCGGTGCCCGGGCTATGACGCGGGGGGCCGGGACGGGAACGGGATCAGGCGCTGGCGGACCCTGGATGTGGGGACCACAAAGGCGTATCTGCAGGCCGCGGCCCCGCGGGTGGCATGCGGCGAGCATGGGGTGGTGGTTGCGCATGTGCCGTGGGCGCGGCCGGGCGCCAAACACACCTGGGCGTTCGAGGACACCTGCGCGTGGCTGGCCGCGCACACCGCATTGAGTGTGCTCACGGTGCTGCTGCAGATCGCCTGGCGCACCGTGGCGGCGATCGTGACCAGGGTGGTGGCCGATGGCCGCGACACCAACGACCTGCTCGCCGGACTGTCGCGGATCGGCATCGACGAGATCGCCTACCGCAAGGGACATCGCTACTTGACGTGCGTGGTTGACCACACGACAGGCCGGCTGGTGTGGGCCGGCGAGGGCCGCAACCAGGACACGCTGGGCCGGTTCTTCGATCAGCTCGGCGCCGAGCGGGCCAAGCTGCTCACCCACGTCAGCTGCGACGGGGCGGAATGGATCCACGCCCTGGTGCGTGCCCGCGCGCCGCAGGCGCTGATTTGCCTGGATGGGTGGGCGTGTCATTCCATCTGTGTAAGTCCGGGGTGGTCCATCATCGGACCGCCGTTGGGCGGACAGAAGGAGTGTTTTGTGACCAAGACCATGCAGATGCCGGCTGAGGAGACGACCGCGGCGCGGCGGCTGGCCGAGATGTTCACCGAAGAGACGCTGGACTCGTTGATTAAGGATGCGGTGAAGACCGGGACCCCGATCGACGGCGCGGACGGTTTGCTGAACCAGCTGACTAAGGCCGTGCTGGAGCGGGCGCTGAATGCGGAGCTAACCCACCATCTGGGTTATGAGGCCGGCGATCCGGCCGGACGCGGATCGGGAAATTCGCGCAACGGCACCACGCCGAAAACGGTGACCACCGTCAACGGCCCGGTGCAGATCGATGCGCCGCGTGATCGCAACGGCTCGTTTGAGCCGGCGATTGTGCCGAAGAAGACCCGCCGGCTCAACAACATCAATTCGGTGGTGTTGTCGCTGTATTCACGGGGAATGACCACCCGCGATATCGAAGCCCACCTGCAGGAGGTCTATGGGGCGTCGGTGTCGCGGGAGTTGATCTCCAATATCACCGAGGTGGTGGTCGATGAGATCAAGGCCTGGCAGGCCCGCCCGCTCGATGAGGTCTACCCGATCCTCTACATCGATGGGCTGCGGCTGCGGATCGGCGACAACGGGGTCATCACCACCAAGGTCGCCTATTTGGCCATTGGCGTGGATCTGGAGGGCCGCAAACACGCCTTGGGCTGCTGGATCCAGGACTCCGAGGGGGCGAAGTTCTGGCAGAAGGTCGTCATCGACCTGCGCAACCGCGGGGTGCGCGACATCCTCATCGCCTGCTGCGACGGGCTGACCGGTCTGCCTGATGCGATCCGCTCGATCTATCCCGATACCGTGGTGCAGACCTGCGTCGTGCACGTCATTAGGAATGCGATGCGCTTCGTGTCTTATAAGGACCGCAAGAAGGTCGCCACCGCGATGCGGGCGATCTACAGTGCGCCGACCGTCGATGGAGCCGAACTCGCACTCAAGGAGTTCGACCAGCAATTCGGCGCCCAATATCCGGGTGCAATTGACGTGTGGCACAACGCCTGGGGGGAATTCGTTCCGTTCCTGGACTATCCGGTGGAGTTGCGCAAGATCGTCTACACCACCAATGCGATCGAGTCGATCAACTTCCAGTTGCGCAAGATCACCAAGAACCGTGGTCATTTCACGGACAAGGACGCCGCGATGAAGTTGCTGTACCTCGGGCTGCGCAACATCTCCAGCGAGAGAGGAGGCTATTCGGGTACTGGAACGCACAACTGGACTGTGGCGCTCAACACACTCGCCAGACTATTCCCTGGGCGAATCCCATTGTGCTAGAATACAACTCGTAGTCAAATCACCTCTGACTTACACAGAAATCGTGACAGGCTCGGATGGGTTTCATGTCGTGGCCTGGGCCATGAAGGCACTGGACAAGGTGCGGGTACGCACCATGACCCGCGCCGGGATCACCGATCGGCACGCCATGTGGGCGACCCGCAAGAACCCGGCTGACCTGTCCTGCGAGCAGCGCACCAGCCTCGCTAAGATCGCCGACACCAACCGCACCCTCTACCGGGCGTATCTGCTCAAAGAGCAACTACGCGAGGTGTTTCGGGTCAAGGGCACCCACGGGCGGCAGCTGCTGGCCGGCTGGCTGTCGTGGGCGTCGCACTCACGCATCCCCGAGTTCGCCGCGCTGGCCCGCAGCATCCGCCGCTACCGCGACCTCATCTGGAACACGCTCGATCACGGCCTGTCCAACGCCCGATCCGAAGCCACCAACACCCACCTGCGGGCATTAACCAAACGCGCCTACGGATTCCACAGCCCAGACGCACTCATCGCCATGGCCATGCTCACCCGAGGCGGCCTCTGCCCAGCACTACCCGGACGGAAATGACCCACTACAACGTCAGTAGATCCCCCGGATGAACGTTGAATTAATCCCCGCGCCAAGAATATAGGAATCTGCTGTGCCTTGCCTGAGGCTTTGCGATGTGTGCAACTCCACAGTGAGCGCTGTGGCGGCCAGAGCGCGCCCGCGGGCGGGCGGAGGCGGCCCGGGCGTGGAATCGCAGGCGCGGCGACCGGGCAAATCGCGGCAGCAAACCAACGTGGGTGGCAAGCGCCGCGGTGGGCGCGGGTGTGCCGGCCACCGGTTGGTGTCGCCGTAAACTGGGCGCCGCGCCGCAGGGCCGGTTCCGGCACTCCGGGGGCGGTGTCGCGGCCAAAAGCGGTACGTACGTACCAACGGCGCCGCGTGGTGCGCGCACGGCCGCACGGTGACCCCGGCTATCGCGGTTGCGGCGCCGGGCAAACATAGAAAAAGGTCTGTGCTCGTGCATTCGTGACGCTGAAAGTCTTTCGGCGCAACGCGATTACATACCGGCCGAACGGGGTACCGCTCCGGAACCGAGGGGTTTCGTCCGAATGGGCCACGTATGCTCGATTTTGGGTCGGGGAAAAAGCAAATCTGTACAGCTGTGTTACTGGGGGTTGTTAGTGGGGGATTGGTCCATACCTGCCGTCTTGCGCGAGAATGCCTCGCGTGAGCCTGATGCGGCCGCGTTCACGTTCATCGACTACGAACTCGATCCGCGGGGCTACTCGGAGACGCTGACGAGGTCCGAGGTGCAGCGGCGCGTGCAGGCGCTGGCCGGGGAGTTGGCCTCCTGTGGATCGCCGGGGGACCGGGTCGCGATATGCGCTCCCCAGGGTCTCGACTACATCATCGGGTTTCTCGGCGCCATGGCGGCCGGCTACATCGCGGTGCCGCTGCCCGTGCCGCAGTTCGGTACGCACGACGAGCGGGTTGCCGCGGCGGTCAACGACAGCGCCCCGGTGGCGATCCTGACGACGTCGGACTCCGTCGACGACGTCGTTTCCTGTGCGCGCGACGTCGCCGGCCGCGCGCCGGCCGTGATCGAACTTGACGCCCTGGACCTCGACATCGGCGCCGGCGCCGCCAGCCGGGAGAGCGCGACGCCGAAGACGAAAGTGGCACTGCTGCAATACACCTCGGGCTCCACCCGGGCACCGGCGGCGGTCGTGGTGACACACCGCAACGTCATCGCCAACCTCGACCAGGTGATCGACGACTACTTCGAGGACAACGGGAAGGTGCCACCGCCGGACATCACGATGGTGTCGTGGCTCCCCTTCTACCACGACATGGGTCTGCTGCTCGGCGTGGTGGCCCCCGTGCTGCGGGGGTTCCCCGCGGTGCTGACCAGTCCGACGGCGTTCCTGCAGAAGCCGTCGCGGTGGATCCAGATGCTGGCTGCCCACCACTCTTTTTCCGCCGCACCGAACTTCGCGTTCGAGCTGGCCGCGCGGCGGACCAAGGACGAGGACATGGCCGGCCTCGACCTCGGAAACGTGCACACGATCCTGAGCGGTGCCGAGCGGATTCACGCCGCGACGATCCGGCGCTTCACGCAACGCTTCGCGTCGTTCAACCTGCCCGGCACCGCGTTGAAGCCGTCCTACGGGCTGGCCGAGGCGATGGTGTACGTCGCGTCGTCGACCCCGGGGCGTGCCCCGGTAACGGCCCGCTTCGACTACGAGAAGCTGTCGAGCGGCTACGCCGAGCGTCTCGACGAGAGCGGCGGGGGCTCCGAGCTCGTCGGCCACGGCCGCTCGCGTGCCTGCACCGCGCGGATCGTCGACCCCGGGACGTGCCAGGAGAACCCGGCCGGCAAGGTCGGCGAGATCTGGGTGCACGGGGAGAACGTCGCCGGCGGTTACTGGCGCAACCCGGAGCTGACGGCAAGGACTTTCGGGGGACGGATCGCCGGCCCGTCGCCGGGCACACCGGAGGGTCCCTGGCTGCGCACCGGTGACCTGGGGGTCATCTCCGACGACGAGTTGTTCATCGTCGGCCGCATCAAGGATTTGCTGATCGTGGACGGGCGCAACCACTACCCCGACGACATCGAGGCCACCATCCAGGAGATCACGGCCGGGCGCGCCGCGGCGATCTCGGTGCCCAACGGCCAGCGCGAGCAACTGGTCACGATCATCGAGTTCAAGAAGAGGGGCAATGAGGGCGGCGGTGCGGTGGACGTCCGCACCGTCAAACAACGGGTCAAGACGGCCGTCTCGGAGTCGCACAGCCTGCGAGTCGCCGACGTGGTCGTGGTGCCGCCCGGCTCCATCCCGATCACCACCAGCGGCAAGATCCGCCGCTCCGCCTGCGCCGAGCAATACCTGCAGGACAAGTTCGCCGAAATGCAAATTCCGGCCTGACGTCGTCGTTCGACGGCACCGAATCGCAGGAAATCCGCAATATCGCAGCTAAGGGGGCGTGGGCATGACGACGACAACCGACCGGGGGGCATCCGCCGAATCAATCCAGCACCACTATGACGTCAGCGACGCGTTCTACTCGCTGTGGCTGGACGAGTCCATGACGTACTCGTGCGGCTTGTGGCAGACCAACGACGACTCCCTGTCGGCGGCGCAGACCCGCAAGATCGACTACCTGGCGTCGCTGGCCGGTGCCCGTGGGCGCAAACGCGTGCTGGACATCGGGTGTGGCTGGGGCTCGGCCATGCAACGCCTGGTCGCCGCGCACGAGGTGGAACACGTCACGGGCCTGACCCTGAGCGAGGCGCAGGCCCGCCACATCGAGGAACTCGACGACTCGCGCCTGCAGGTGCGGGTGCAGGACTGGGCCGACTTCGTTCCCGATGAGCCCTACGACGCGCTGATCAGCGTCGGCGCCATGGAACACTTCGTCAAGTTCGGGTGGGAGCGGTCGCGCAAGGTCGCCGCCTACCGGGCGTTCTTCGAGAAATGCCACGAGGCGCTCAAGCCCGGGGCGGGCATGGCGTTGCAGACCATCGGCAAGGGCAGCGTCGCGCTCGACGAGCAGGGGCTGAAAGACACCCTGTTCATCGTGCAGCACATCTTCCCGGAGTCGGACCTGCCCAGGCTCGCCGAAATCGTGCACGCCTCCGAGAAGCTCTTCGAGGTCAGGTCGGTGGTCAACCATCGCGAACACTACGCGCGCACGTGCGCGGCCTGGCTCGACAGACTCCAGGCGAACATGGACGAGGCGGTCGAGATCACCGGCCGCGAGAAGGCGGAGGCGTACGAGACCTACCTCAAGGCATGTGTTCGGCAATTCGAGCAGGGCCACGCCAACCTTTACCGTCTCTCTCTCCGAAGGGTGTGAAGCCTTGGGCTATACATGCATTCCCGACGCGCTGCGTGACCAGGCGCGGCAGCAGCCGGATGTGCCGGCCTACACGTTCGTCGACTACGACATCGACCCGGCCGGGCAGACCCAGACGCTGACGTGGCGTCAGGTGCACGAGCGCGCGCAGATCGTCGCCGCGGAACTCGCATCCTGCGGCTCGCCCGGTGACCGTGCCGCGATCCTCGCCCCGCAGGGCCTGGAGTACGTGATTGCGGTCCTCGGCGCTATGGAGGCCGGTTTCATCGCCGTCCCCCTGTCGGTGCCGATGCTGGGCGCGCACGACGAGCGGGTTTCCAGCGCGCTGAAAGACAGTGCGCCGTCGGCGATCCTGACCACCTCGGTGGCCGCCGCCGACGTCGACGCCTGCGTCCAGGCGCTCCCCGGCCCGCCCCCGGCGGTGATCGAGATCGACGCGCTCGACCTCTACGGCGCGCCGGCCGGCCGGCCCGGTGGTACGCAGCAGACCAAATCTGCTCTGCTGCAATACACCTCGGGTTCGACACGGGCGCCGGCCGGCGTCGAGGTGACGCACAAGAACGTCATGGCGAACCTCGAGCAGATCATGTCCGACTACTTCGAGGACCAGGGCGGCATTCCGCCGCGCGACGCCACGCTGGTGTCTTGGCTGCCGTTCTACCATGACATGGGCCTGATGTTCGGCATCTTCATCCCGGTCAGGTTCGGATTGCACGCGGTGTTGACAAGCCCCATCGCCTTTCTGCAGAAGCCAGCCCGGTGGATCAAGCTGGTGGCCGGCGCCGGGAAGGCGGTCACGCCCGCCCCCAACTTCGCCTACGAGCTCGCGGCGCGGCGCACGTCCGACGACGACATGGCGGGCCTGGACCTGGGCGACGTGCACACCTTCATCAGCGGCGCCGAACGGGTCAACCCCGCGACGGTCACCCGCTTCCTCGAGCGCTTCGCCCAGTTCAACCTTCCCGCAACGGGTTTGCGGGCGGCCTACGGGCTGGCCGAGGCGACCGTGTACGTGACGACGTCGAACCCGGGCCGACCCGCGCCGATCATCCGCCTGGACTACGAGAAGCTCTCGGCCGGCTACGCAAAGCGTTGCGGGGTCGAGGAAGCCGGTTCCGAGCTGGTCAGCCACGGCACCCCGCGCGCGTGCACCGTGCGCATCGTCGATCCCGAGACGTGCACCGAGAACCCGGCCGGCAAGGTGGGCGAGATCTGGGTGCACGGCGACAACGTCGCCAACGGCTACTGGCGCAACCCGCAGCTGTCGGAGCCGACCTTCGGCGCCCGGCTCGTCAACGCCTCGCCCGGCACGCCCGAGGACCGCTGGCTGCGCAGCGGAGACCTGGGCGTCATCTTCGAGGGCGAGCTGTTCATTATCGGCCGCATCAAGGACGTCCTGATCGTCGACGGTCGCAACCACTACCCGGACGACATCGAGGCGAGCGTGCAGGAGATCACCCGCAGCCGCGTCGCGGCGATCGCCATCGCGGACGAGCGCAGCGAGCAGCTGGTCGTGATCATCGAGCACAAGGCGCGGGGCGGGTCGCCCGAGGCGGAGCGGGGCAGGGTGCGCGACGTCAAACGCGAAGTCACGTCGACGATCTCGAAGGTGCACGGCCTGCAGGTGAGCGACCTGATGCTGGTCGCGCCAGGCTCCATCCCGATCACCACCAGCGGCAAGGTCCGCCGTTCGGCGTGCGTCCAGAATTACCGGCAGGGTGCGTTCCCTCGCCTGGACGGGGACGCATGACGGTTCACGACGAGCCAGCGCTGCGGAATTGGCTGGTCGAATATCTCGTCACCAACGTCGGCTGCAGTCCCGACGACATCGAACTCGACGCCTCGATGAAGGATCTGGGCGTCGGGTCGCGGGATGCGGTGGTGCTCTGCGGCGAGTTGTCCGAGTTGGCCGACCGGCCGGTCTCGCCCGTCGAGTTCTGGCAGCACCCGAGCATCAACGCGATGGCCAGATTCCTGACCAGCCCGGAATCCGAGCTGCCCGCGGAGCCCGAGGCTGCGGTGGTGGGTGGTGATGAGCCGATCGCGGTGGTGGGTATGGGTTGCCGGCTGCCGGGTGGGGTGGACGGGCCGGAGGCGTTGTGGCGGTTGCTGGGTGAGGGCCGTTCGGCGGTCGGTGAAGTGCCCGCGGGGCGGTGGGGCTGGTTTGACGACGGTTCGCCGGAGTCGGCGGCGGCGTTGGCGGGCACGACGCGCTTCGGTGGGTTTTTGGACGACATCGAGGGTTTCGACGCGGAGTTCTTCGAGATCTCCCCGCGCGAGGCGGCCGCGATGGATCCCCAGCAGCGGTTGTTGCTGGAGGTGGCCCACGAGGCCCTCGAGCACGCCGGCATCCCCGCCGAATCGTTACGGCAAACGCAGACCGGGGTTTTCGCGGGTGCGTGTGCGGGTGAGTACGGGTATTTGGCGTCGTCGGATTTGAGTCGGGTGGATGCGTGGTCGGGGACCGGTGGTGCGTTGAGCATCATCGCGAATCGGTTGTCGTATTTTCTGGATTTGCGGGGTCCGTCGGTGACGGTGGATACGGCGTGTTCGTCGTCGTTGGTGGCGGTGCATTTGGCGTGTCAGAGTTTGCGCAGTGGTGAGTCGGCGGTGGCGTTGGCGGCGGGGGTGAATTTGTTGTTGTCGCCGGCGATCACGCGCAGTTTCGATGCGGCCGAGGCGTTGTCGGCGTCGGGGCAGTGTCATGCCTTTGATGCGGCTGCGGATGGTTTTGTCCGTGGTGAGGGTTGTGGGGTGGTGGTGCTCAAGCGTTTGGGTGATGCGCTGCGTGATGGTGATCGGGTGTGGGCGTTGGTGCGGGGTTCGGCGGTCAATTCCGATGGTCGTTCCAACGGGTTGATGGCGCCCAATCCGGCCGCGCAGATGGCGGTGTTGCGGGCGGCGTATGCCAATGCCGGGGTGCAGGCGCGTGAGGTCGACTACGTCGAAGCCCATGGCACGGGCACGTTGCTCGGAGACCCGATCGAGGCCCGCGCCCTCGGCAAGGTCTTGGGTCGCGGACGGCCCAAAGACGCCCCGCTCCTGGTGGGAGCGGTGAAATCGAACCTCGGTCACCTCGAGGCCGCGGCGGGTGTTGTGGGGTTGGTCAAGGCGGTGTTGGCGTTGCAGCGGGGTTGGATTCCGGCGAATTTGGGGTTTGCCGAGCCTAATCCGCATATTCCGTTCGAGCAGTTGGGGTTGAGGGTTGTCGGCGAGGCGCTGGAGTGGCCGGTGACGGGTCGGCCGCGGCGGGCGGGGGTGTCCTCGTTCGGGTTTGGTGGGACCAATGCCCATGTGGTGCTCGAGCAGGGTCCCGAGCCGGTCGTGGTGCCCGAGGCTGCCGAGCCGGTGGTGAGCACGTTGGTGGTCTCGGGCAAGTCCGCGCAGCGGGTGGCGGCCACGGCTGGGGTGTTGGCCGAGTGGATGGATGGTGCCGGCGCCGGGGTGGGGTTGGCGCAGGTGGCCCATGGGCTCAATCATCATCGGGCGCGGTATCCGGTGTTCGCCACGGTGGTTGCGCGCGATCGCCGGGAGGCGGTGGCGGGGTTGGCGGCGTTGGCGGCGGGGCGTTCGGCGCCGGGTGTGGTGGGTCCGCATGCCGGGTCGTGTCGGGCCGGGACGGTGTTTGTGTATTCGGGGCAGGGTTCGCAGTGGCCGGGGATGGGTCGGAAGTTGTTGGCCGATGAGCCGGCGTTTGCGGGGGCGGTGGCCGAGTTGGAGCCGGTGTTCGTTGAGGTAACTGGTTTTTCGCTGCGGGAGGTGCTCGCCGGTGGGGAGTCGGTGGCCGGTATCGAGCGTATTCAGCCGGTGCTGGTGGGGGTGCAGTTGGCGCTGACCGCGTTGTGGCGGTCCTATGGGATCGAACCCGATGCGGTGATCGGCCATTCGATGGGGGAGGTGACCGCCGCGGTCGTCGCCGGCGCCCTGGAGCCTGTCACGATTTCTGTGTAAGTCAGAGGTGATTTGACTACGAGTTGTATTCTAGCACAATGGGATTCGCCCAGGGAATAGTCTGGCGAGTGTGTTGAGCGCCACAGTCCAGTTGTGCGTTCCAGTACCCGAATAGCCTCCTCTCTCGCTGGAGATGTTGCGCAGCCCGAGGTACAGCAACTTCATCGCGGCGTCCTTGTCCGTGAAATGACCACGGTTCTTGGTGATCTTGCGCAACTGGAAGTTGATCGACTCGATCGCATTGGTGGTGTAGACGATCTTGCGCAACTCCACCGGATAGTCCGGGCGTGTCATTCCATCTGTGTAAGTCCGGGGTGGTCCATCATCGGACCGCCGTTGGGCGGACAGAAGGAGTGTTTTGTGACCAAGACCATGCAGATGCCGGCTGAGGAGACGACCGCGGCGCGGCGGCTGGCCGAGATGTTCACCGAAGAGACGCTGGACTCGTTGATTAAGGATGCGGTGAAGACCGGGACCCCGATCGACGGCGCGGACGGTTTGCTGAACCAGCTGACTAAGGCCGTGCTGGAGCGGGCGCTGAATGCGGAGCTAACCCACCATCTGGGCTATGAGGCCGGCGATCCGGCCGGACGCGGATCGGGAAATTCGCGCAACGGCACCACGCCGAAAACGGTGACCACCGTCAACGGCCCGGTGCAGATCGATGCGCCGCGTGATCGCAACGGCTCGTTTGAGCCGGCGATTGTGCCGAAGAAGACCCGCCGGCTCAACAACATCAATTCGGTGGTGTTGTCGCTGTATTCACGGGGAATGACCACCCGCGATATCGAAGCCCACCTGCAGGAGGTCTATGGGGCGTCGGTGTCGCGGGAGTTGATCTCCAATATCACCGAGGTGGTGGTCGATGAGATCAAGGCCTGGCAGGCCCGCCCGCTCGATGAGGTCTACCCGATCCTCTACATCGATGGGCTGCGGCTGCGGATCGGCGACAACGGGGTCATCACCACCAAGGTCGCCTATTTGGCCATTGGCGTGGATCTGGAGGGCCGCAAACACGCCTTGGGCTGCTGGATCCAGGACTCCGAGGGGGCGAAGTTCTGGCAGAAGGTCGTCATCGACCTGCGCAACCGCGGGGTGCGCGACATCCTCATCGCCTGCTGCGACGGGCTGACCGGTCTGCCTGATGCGATCCGCTCGATCTATCCCGATACCGTGGTGCAGACCTGCGTCGTGCACGTCATTAGGAATGCGATGCGCTTCGTGTCTTATAAGGACCGCAAGAAGGTCGCCACCGCGATGCGGGCGATCTACAGTGCGCCGACCGTCGATGGAGCCGAACTCGCACTCAAGGAGTTCGACCAGCAATTCGGCGCCCAATATCCGGGTGCAATTGACGTGTGGCACAACGCCTGGGGGGAATTCGTTCCGTTCCTGGACTATCCGGTGGAGTTGCGCAAGATCGTCTACACCACCAATGCGATCGAGTCGATCAACTTCCAGTTGCGCAAGATCACCAAGAACCGTGGTCATTTCACGGACAAGGACGCCGCGATGAAGTTGCTGTACCTCGGGCTGCGCAACATCTCCAGCGAGAAGGAGGCTATTCGGGTACTGGAACGCACAACTGGACTGTGGCGCTCAACACACTCGCCAGACTATTCCCTGGGCGAATCCCATTGTGCTAGAATACAACTCGTAGTCAAATCACCTCTGACTTACACAGAAATCGTGACAGGCTCGATAGTCCAGGAACGGAACGAATTCCCCCCAGGCGTTGTGCCACACGTCAATTGCACCCGGATATTGGGCGCCGAATTGCTGGTCGAACTCCTTGAGTGCGAGTTCGGCTCCATCGACGGTCGGCGCACTGTAGATCGCCCGCATCGCGGTGGCGACCTTCTTGCGGTCCTTATAAGACACGAAGCGCATCGCATTCCTAATGACGTGCACGACGCAGGTCTGCACCACGGTATCGGGATAGATCGAGCGGATCGCATCAGGCAGACCGGTCAGCCCGTCGCAGCAGGCGATGAGGATGTCGCGCACCCCGCGGTTGCGCAGGTCGATGACGACCTTCTGCCAGAACTTCGCCCCCTCGGAGTCCTGGATCCAGCAGCCCAAGGCGTGTTTGCGGCCCTCCAGATCCACGCCAATGGCCAAATAGGCGACCTTGGTGGTGATGACCCCGTTGTCGCCGATCCGCAGCCGCAGCCCATCGATGTAGAGGATCGGGTAGACCTCATCGAGCGGGCGGGCCTGCCAGGCCTTGATCTCATCGACCACCACCTCGGTGATATTGGAGATCAACTCCCGCGACACCGACGCCCCATAGACCTCCTGCAGGTGGGCTTCGATATCGCGGGTGGTCATTCCCCGTGAATACAGCGACAACACCACCGAATTGATGTTGTTGAGCCGGCGGGTCTTCTTCGGCACAATCGCCGGCTCAAACGAGCCGTTGCGATCACGCGGCGCATCGATCTGCACCGGGCCGTTGACGGTGGTCACCGTTTTCGGCGTGGTGCCGTTGCGCGAATTTCCCCGATCCGCGTCCGGCGGGTCTTCTTCGATCGCCGGCCTCATAGCCCAGATGGTGGGTTAGCTCCGCATTCAGCGCCCGCTCCAGCACGGCCTTAGTCAGCTGGTTCAGCAAACCGTCCGCGCCGTCGATCGGGGTCCCGGTCTTCACCGCATCCTTAATCAACGAGTCCAGCGTCTCTTCGGTGAACATCTCGGCCAGCCGCCGCGCCGCGGTCGTCTCCTCAGCCGGCATCTGCATGGTCTTGGTCACAAAACACTCCTTCTGTCCGCCCAACGGCGGTCCGATGATGGACCACCCCGGACTTACACAGATGGAATGACACGCCCGCGCCCTGAGCCCCCGCGACGGGCTCCGCGTCATCACCACCCGCTCGCGGCTGATGGCCCGGCTGTCCGGGCAGGGTGCCATGGCGCTGCTCGAGCTGGACCCCGACGGCGCCGCCGAAGTGATCGCCGAGCACCCCGACCTCACGCCGGCGGTGTACGCCTCGCCCCGCCAGACCGTGATCGCCGGCCCGCCCGAACAGGTCGACGCGGTGATCGCCGCGGTCGCCGCGCGGAACCTTTTGGCACGCCGCATCGAGGTGGACGTGGCGTCACACCACCCGATCATCGACCCGGTGCTGCCCGAATTGCGTTCGGCACTAGACGATCTGGCACCGCGCCGGCCCGCCATCCCGATCATCACCACGACGGGCGAGACGCCGACGTTCGACGCCGACCACTGGGCGGCCAACCTGCGCAACCCGGTCCGGTTCACCCAGGCGGTGGCCGAGGCGGGAGCCGAGCACGGCACCTTCGTCGAAGTCAGCCCGCACCCGGTGCTGACCTACGCGATCAGCGACACGCTGGCCGACGTCCATCACCACAGCCTCGGGACCCTGGCCCGCGACACCCACGACACGCTGACCTTCCACACCAACCTCAACGCCGCCCACACCGTCGCACCGCCGCGCACCGACCATCCGGGCGGGCCGGCCCCGGTGCTGCCGACCACACCCTGGCACCACACCCGTCACTGGGTGACCCCGACGCAACGCCCGGCCGCCGGCGCATCCGCGCCGGCGCCCGGCACCCTGCTCGGGGCGCGCACCGACGTCGCCGCGACCGCGGCCTCCCTGTGGCAGGCGAACCTGGCCCCGGAGGTCAAGCCGTACCCGGGCTGTCACCGCCTGCACGGGGTGGACGTGGTCCCGTTGTCGGTTCTGCTGCAGACGCTTTCGGCCGCGGCCCGCGAGGCGGGCGCAGCGGCGGTGTCCGACGTCCGGTTCGAGCATCCCATCGTCGTGGACCGGCCGCGGGCGATCCAGGTGCTCGCCGCCGACGGGTCGGTCACCGTGTCGTCGCGTGCGGGGACCGACGCGCCCTGGGTCCGGCACGTCAGCGGGCGGCTGGCGCCGTCCGCGCCGGACGGCGACCACGGCGCCCCCGCCCCCACCGGCGAGGCCGAAACACGCTCGATCACCGACCTCTTCGAGGAGTGGGGCGTCGAGGGGCAGCCGTTTCCCTGGTCGATTGACGCGTTGCGGCCCACCCGCGACGGCGCCGTCGCCGACCTCGTCCTGGCCGGGCCGGCCGAACCGTCGGTGGTGGCGCTGCTGGACGCCGCCGTGCACGCCGCGCGCCTGGTGGATCGCGACAACCCGCGGCTCCTGGTGCCCTCCGGGGTCGGCAGCGCCTGGCTGGCAACCACTCCCGGGGACCGGCGGGCCGTGGCCGAGCTGCGCCGGCTGCCCGGTGACGCCGGCGACGTCGTCGTCGACCTCGTCGTCAGGACACCCGACGGCAAAGTCTGCGCGGACGTCCGCGCGTTGCGGTACACCGATGTGGAGTCCGGTCCCGCGGCCGCCGCCCACGACAGCGACCCCGCCTCGATGTGCCATGCGATCGATTGGCACCCCTGGCGCGCCGGCGGGGACCAGGTGCGCTTCGCGCCCGGGCCGCTCGCCATCGTCGGCGGTGACGGTGCTGACACCGCGGGGCTGGCCGACCGGCTCGCCGACGCCGGGTACGCCCCGGCCCGGGTCACCGAGGCCCGCTACGTCGTCTACCTGGCCGGCCCGGCGGCCGACGATGCCGACGTCGACGGCGCGACGCGACTCACCTCTCAGGTGGCCGAGCTCGTCGGAGAGCTGGCCGGCCGCGGCGACCACGAACCGGTGACGCTGTGGATCCTCACCCGCGGCGTCCGCGAGGCCGACTCCGGCGAGGCGCTGCGCCACAGCGGCCTGTGGGGGATGGCCGGGGTCGTCGGGGCCGAGCATCCCGAACTGTGGGGTGGGCTGGTCGACATCGCGGCCGGCGCCGACCTCGCCGACTGCGCGGCACGGCTGCCGGAGGTGCTGCCCCATCCGGCCAAGCGGATTCTGGCGCTGCGGGATGGCGAATTCCTCTGTTCCACAATGACTCCCATCGTGGGTGGGCCGGTGCGCGAACCGCTGCGTTGTCAGCCCGGCGCGGCCTACCTGATCACCGGCGGCATGGGTGCGCTCGGCCTGCTGATGGCCGATTGGCTCGCGGACCGCGGCGCGCGTCGCCTGGTGCTGGCGGGCCGCACCCCACTGCCACCCAGGCGTGACTGGGACGGCATCGACGACCCCGCCGTGCAACACAGGATCACCGCGATCCTGGCCCTGGAGCGCCGCGGCGTCTCCGTCGAGGCCGTCGCGCTCGACGTTGGCTCCCCGGCGGCGGTCCGGGAGTTGCTGGACAGGCGTGACCGGGACGGGGCGCCCCCGATCCGAGGCATCATCCACGCCGCGGGCATCACCGAGAACAGGCTGCTGACCGAGACGGCGCAGGACACGCTGCGGCGCGTCATGTGGCCCAAGATCGCCGGCGCGCAGGCGCTGCATCGGGCCTTCCCGCCGGGACGGCTCGACTTCTTCTTCCTGACCGCCTCGGCGGGAACGGTTTTCGGCGTCCCGGGGCAGGGCGCGTACGCTGCGGCCAACGCCTACCTGGATTGCCTGGCGCGCAGCCGGAGTCGGCAGGGATGCCACACCGTCAGCCTGGACTGGGTGGCCTGGGAGGGTCTCGGCTTCGCCGCCGATGCGGCGATCACCGTCGGCGAGCTCGAACGGTTGGGCTCACGATCGCTGCGTCCTGCCGAGGCCTTCGCCGCGTGGGAATACGTCGCGGGCCGCGACATCGCGCAGGCGGTGATCGCGCCGATGACGTCGGCCGATACCGACGGTGACTCCCTGCCCGCGCCGGCCGCGGCATGGTCGCAGCTGAGCGGCGACGACCTGCTGCGAGAACTCGAGACCGCACTGCGCGCGGTCATGGCCCACGAGCTTCGGCTCCCGGAGGCCGAACTCGAACCGGACCGGCCGTTCGCGGAACTGGGGCTCAACTCGGTGATGGCGATGTCGATCCGGCGCGAGATCGAGCGGGTGGCGGGTATGGAACTTTCGGCGACCATGCTGTGGAACCATCCGACGATCGCGTCGCTCTCTGCTTTCCTCGCCAAAAAGATCGCACCGCAACCTGATTCGACGGAAAGAACGGAGGAGACGGCCGCACCGGCCGACGGCGTGCTTGATGCGCTGTTCGACAGTGTGGAGTCCGCGTGATGACAAATACTCATTCTGCCGACGAACTGCGGCACTGGCTGGTCGACTATCTCGTCACCAACATCGGCTGCAGTCCCGACGACATCGAACTCGACGCGTCGTTCGCCGACCTGGGGGTCGGTTCGCGGGACGCGGTGGTGCTGTCGGGCGAACTCGCCGAACTGGCCGGTCGCGCGATATCCCCGGTGGAGATGTGGCAGTACCCGACGATCAACGACCTCGTCGAGTACCTGACCAACCCGGAAGCCCAGAACCGCGGCGCCGCGGCGCCCGAGGCTGCGGTGGTGGGTGGTGATGAGCCGATCGCGGTGGTGGGTATGGGTTGCCGGCTGCCGGGTGGGGTGGACGGGCCGGAGGCGTTGTGGCGGTTGCTGGGTGAGGGCCGTTCGGCGGTCGGTGAGGTGCCCGCGGGGCGGTGGGGCTGGTTTGACGACGGTTCGCCGGAGTCGGCGGCGGCGTTGGCGGGCACGACGCGCTTCGGTGGGTTTTTGGACGACATCGAGGGTTTCGACGCGGAGTTCTTCGAGATCTCCCCGCGCGAGGCGGCCGCGATGGATCCCCAGCAGCGGTTGTTGCTGGAGGTGGCCCACGAGGCCCTCGAGCACGCGGGGATCAGGGCGGATGCCCTGCGCCGCAGCCAGACCGGGGTTTTCGCGGGTGCGTGTGCGGGTGAGTACGGGTATTTGGCGTCGTCGGATTTGAGTCGGGTGGATGCGTGGTCGGGGACCGGTGGTGCGTTGAGCATCATCGCGAATCGGTTGTCGTATTTTCTGGATTTGCGGGGTCCGTCGGTGACGGTGGATACGGCGTGTTCGTCGTCGTTGGTGGCGGTGCATTTGGCGTGTCAGAGTTTGCGCAGTGGTGAGTCGGCGGTGGCGTTGGCGGCGGGGGTGAATTTGTTGTTGTCGCCGGCGATCACGCGCAGTTTCGATGCGGCCGAGGCGTTGTCGGCGTCGGGGCAGTGTCATGCCTTTGATGCGGCTGCGGATGGTTTTGTCCGTGGTGAGGGTTGTGGGGTGGTGGTGCTCAAGCGTTTGGGTGATGCGCTGCGTGATGGTGATCGGGTGTGGGCGTTGGTGCGGGGTTCGGCGGTCAATTCCGATGGTCGTTCCAACGGGTTGATGGCGCCCAATCCGGCCGCGCAGATGGCGGTGTTGCGGGCGGCGTATGCCAATGCCGGGGTGCAGGCGCGTGAGGTCGACTACGTCGAAGCCAACGCCACGGGCACGTTGCTCGGAGACCCGATCGAGGCCCGCGCGCTGGGGACGGTGCTGGGCCGCGGGCGCCGACCGGAGGAACCGCTGCTGCTCGGTTCCGTCAAACCCGTCCTCGGTCACCTCGACGCCGCGGCGGGTGTTGTGGGGTTGGTCAAGGCGGTGTTGGCGTTGCAGCGGGGTTGGATTCCGGCGAATTTGGGGTTTGCCGAGCCTAATCCGCATATTCCGTTCGAGCAGTTGGGGTTGAGGGTTGTCGGCGAGGCGCTGGAGTGGCCGGTGACGGGTCGGCCGCGGCGGGCGGGGGTGTCCTCGTTCGGGTTTGGTGGGACCAATGCCCATGTGGTGCTCGAGCAGGGTCCCGAGCCGGTCGTGGTGCCCGAGGCTGCCGAGCCGGTGGTGAGCACGTTGGTGGTCTCGGGCAAGTCCGCGCAGCGGGTGGCGGCCACGGCTGGGGTGTTGGCCGAGTGGATGGATGGTGCCGGCGCCGGGGTGGGGTTGGCGCAGGTGGCCCATGGGCTCAATCATCATCGGGCGCGGTATCCGGTGTTCGCCACGGTGGTTGCGCGCGATCGCCGGGAGGCGGTGGCGGGGTTGGCGGCGTTGGCGGCGGGGCGTTCGGCGCCGGGTGTGGTGGGTCCGCATGCCGGGTCGTGTCGGGCCGGGACGGTGTTTGTGTATTCGGGGCAGGGTTCGCAGTGGCCGGGGATGGGTCGGAAGTTGTTGGCCGATGAGCCGGCGTTTGCGGGGGCGGTGGCCGAGTTGGAGCCGGTGTTCGTTGAGGTAACTGGTTTTTCGCTGCGGGAGGTGCTCGCCGGTGGGGAGTCGGTGGCCGGTATCGAGCGTATTCAGCCGGTGCTGGTGGGGGTGCAGTTGGCGCTGACCGCGTTGTGGCGGTCCTATGGGATCGAACCCGATGCGGTGATCGGCCATTCGATGGGGGAGGTGACCGCCGCGGTCGTCGCCGGCGCCCTGAGCCCCCGCGACGGGCTCCGCGTCATCACCACCCTGTCCGGGGCCGCCGCGGATCCGGGTGGGCCGGATGTCCCCGCGGCGCTGGCGGATCTAACGCCGCGGCGGGCGGTCATCCCGGTCGTCACCGCCGACGGCGCGGCGCCGGCCTTCGACGCCGAACACTGGGCATCGGACCGGCCCAACCTGGTGCAGGTCACCGACGCCGTGGCCGCGGCGGGAGCCGAGCACGGCACCTTCGTCGAGGTCAGCCCGCACCCGCTGCTGACCGATGCGATCGGTGACACGCTGGCCGGCGTCCATCACCACAGCCTCGGGACGCTGGCCCGCGACACCCACGACACGCTGACCTTCCACACCAACCTCAACGCCGCCCACACGGCCAAGGCGCCCGACACCGAACATCCGGCCGGGCCCCCGCCGCTGCTGCCGAGCACACCGTGGCACCACACCCGCCACTGGGTGAGCGCGCCGAGAACCGTTGCGCGCGAGGCGAAAGCGGCGCCGCACTGGACCGCGATCCGCGACCGCCTGGAGGCCGCGGTGGCGCCACCTCGCCCCGGAACCCTGTTGGGCGAACACATCACCGTCGCGACCACCCCGCCGGTGCACCTGTGGCAGGCCCGGCTGGCACCGGACGGTGCGGCACCCACCGTCTCCGAATCGGTTCTGCTGCAGACGCTGGTGACCGCGGCCACCGAATGCGGCGCGTCTGCCGTGCGCGACGTGCGTTTCGAGGATCCCGTCGTCGTCGACGAGCCGCAAGTGATCCACGTGACGGCCGACGGCGAATCCGTCACCGTGTCGTCGGATTCGGCCGTGCACGCCGGCGCCCGGCTCGTCCACGACCCGGACGCCGAGACCGGGCCGGCGGCCGAGCAACCACCGGTCGACGTCGACCTGCCGGAGGCCTCGACGGTGGCGCTGCTCGACGCCGCCCTCGGCGTCGCGCGTGGCGGGGCGCGGCCGGTGCGCGCCGTTGGCGCCGAAAGCGCCAGGCTCGTCGGTGAGCTCGCCGAGCCGCGCGGCAGCGTCAGGGTCCGCCGACACGGTGGTGGTGCCGCCGGCGACCTGGTCGTCGACCTCGTCGCGACGGCGCCCGGCGGCGGCGTCTGCATCGACATCCGCGCCCTTCGCTACACGGCGGCGGAGCCGGCCGCCGGGCAGGAAGCGACCGCGCCGGCATGGGCGGAGCTCTCCGCCGACGAGGTGGCCGCCGAACTGGGGTCCAGGCTGCGGTCGATCCTGGCCCGGGAGCTCGGGATGTCCGCCTCGGCGGTCGACGTGGAGCGGCCGTTCCCCGAACTGGGCCTCGACTCGATGATGGCGATGGCCGTGCTCAAGGACGCCAAACGGCTGGTCGGCTTCGACGTTTCGGCGACGAAGATGTGGGATCACCCGACCATCGCTGCGATGACCGAATATCTGACGAAACTTATCGTCGCGCAACATGGCTCGAGGCGTGACACGACGGAGCGCGACAACGGGGCCGACACGGACGGCTCGGCGGGCGGCGTGCTGGACGCGCTGTTCGAGAGCGTGGAAAGCGGTATGTGATGAAGACGATCTTCGACAGAGTGGCGGGCATGACCGCCGAGCAGCGCACGGCACTGGGAGAGCAGTTCGACAAGGCCTCCCGACTGGCGACCGCGGAGCCAGTCGCGGTGGTGGGCATCGGGTGCCGCTTCCCCGGCCCCTCGGCCGGGCCCGAGGCCTACTGGGAGTTCCTGTCCGGCGGCGGGGACGCGATCATCGAGGTTCCGCCCGACCGCTGGGACGCCGACGCCTACTACGACCCCGACCCGTTCGCGCCCGGCCGGATGGCCTCCAAGTGGGGTGGCTTCCTGCCCGACGTGGCCGGCTTCGACGCCGAGTTCTTCGGGATCTCCCCGCGCGAAGCCGAAGCGATGGACCCGCAGCAGCGGGTGCTGTTGGAGGTTGCCTGGGAGGCGCTCGAGAACGCCGGCCTGACAGCGGAATCGGTGGGGGAGACCCGAGCCGCGGTGATGATGGGTGTGTACTACAACGAGTACCAGAACTCCTCTGCCGCCGACCCGGACAGCATCGACGCCTACTCGGCGACGGGCAACGCCCACAGCGTCACGGTGGGGCGGATCGCGTACTCGCTCGGGCTGCGCGGGCCCGCGGTGGCGGTGGACACGGCGTGTTCGTCGTCGCTGGTCACCGTGCATCTGGCCTGCCAGAGCCTGCGGCTGCGGGAGAGCGATCTCGCGCTGGCCGGCGGGGTGAACCTCATCCTGCGCCCGGAAACCCAACTGGCGCTGTCCAAGTGGGGCATGCTGTCGCCGCGCGGCCGGTGTCACGCGTTCGACGCGGGCGCCGACGGGTTCGTCCGCGGCGAGGGCGCCGGCGTCGTGGTGCTCAAGCGGCTGACCGACGCGGTCCGCGACGGCGACCGGGTCCTGGCGGTCGTGCGCGGCTCGGCGGTCAACTCCGACGGCCGCTCCAACGGCCTGACCGCGCCGAACGCGCTGGCACAGTCCGACGTGATCACCCGGGCGCTGCGCAATGCCGATGTGACCGCGGACTCGGTGAACTTCGTCGAGACGCACGGCACCGGAACCTCCCTGGGGGACCCGATCGAGTTCGACGCGCTGGCGGAGGTGTACGGGGCCGGCGGCGGCCCCTGCGCGCTGGGTGCGGTGAAGACCAACGTGGGCCACCTGGAGGCGGCCGCCGGGATCGCCGGATTCATCAAGACCGCCCTGGCGGTGCAGCACGGCAAGATCCCGCCCAATCTGCACTTTTCGCAGTGGAATCCGGCGATCGATGCGGCCGCCACCCGCATGTTCATCCCCGGGGAGCTGACCCCGTGGCCGCGCAGCGAGGGCCCGCGGCGGGCCGCGGTGTCCTCGTTCGGGCTGGGCGGCACCAACGCGCACGTGGTGCTGGAACAGGGTCCGGACCCGGAGCCGGCGGCCCCGGAGCCGGGGGTGGCGACGCTGGTGATCGCGGGCAAGACCGACCAGCGGGTGGCCGCCCGCGCGTCGGCGCTGGCCGAGTGGCTTCAGGGCCGCGGCGCCGGGACGCCGCTGGCCGATGTCGCCCACACCCTGCGCCGACAACACGGTCGGCACGGCAAGTTCGCCGTCGTGTGCGCCCGCGACCGCGCACAGGCGGTGGTGGGGTTGCGTGCGGTCGCCGCGGGCCGGGCGGAACCCGGGGTGGTCCTGCCCTCCGACCGAACACCGGGCCCGGGCACGGTGTTCGTGTACTCCGGTCAGGGCTCCCAGTGGCCCGGCATGGGCAAGCGGCTGCTGGCCGACGAGCCGGCGTTCGCCGCCGCGGTGGCCGAGCTGGACCCGATCTTCGTCGAGCAGGCCGGCTTCTCGCTGCGCGAGGTGCTCGAGGCCGGCGAACCGCTGGCCGGCATCGCCCGCATCCAGCCCGCGCTGGTGGGCGTGCAGTTGGCCCTGACCGCGCTGTGGCGCGCGCACGGTGTGGAACCCGATGCGGTCATGGGACATTCGATGGGGGAGGTCACCGCCGCGGTCGTCGCGGGCGCGCTGAGCGCCGCCGACGGCATCCGCGTGATCGCCACCCGTTCCCGGTTGATGTCGGCGCTGTCCGGCCAGGGCGCGATGGCGCTGCTGGAGCTGAGCGCGACCGCCGCCGAGGAGCTGATCGCCGACTACCCCGGCAGCACCGTGGCGGTGTACGCCGCCCCGCAGCAGTCGGTGATCGCCGGCCCGCCCGAGCAGGTCGACGCGGCGATCGCCGCGGTCGACGCGCAGGGGCGGCTGGCGCGGCGCGTCGAGGTCGACGTGGCATCCCACCATCCGACCATCGACCCGATCCTGCCCGAACTGCGCAGCGCCCTGGCGGACCTGGCGCCGCGCACCCCGACGATTCCCGTGCTCAGCACCACCGGCGACGCCGCGGCGGAGCCGGCGTTCGACGCCGACCACTGGGTGGCCAACCTGCGCAACCCGGTCCGGTTCAGCCAGGCGGTGGCCGGCGCCGGCGCCCGGTACGGCACGTTCGTCGAGATCAGCCCGCACCCGTTGCTCACCCACGCCATCGCCGAAAGCCTGGCCGCCGCCGAGTCCGCCGCCCGGACGATGGGCACCGTCACCCGGGACAGCGACGAAACCGTGGCGTTCCGAACGCAACTGGCTGCGATCCGGCCGGCCGACGGTGCGGGCCGGCTGGTGGACCTGCCGCCGGCACCGTGGCTGCATGCGCCGTACTGGGCCGCCCGGCGGGGCGCGAGCCCGGCGCCGGCGGGCGCCCACCCGTTGCTGGGGCTGCACGTCGAGATCCCCTCGGGCCGTGACCACGTGTGGCAGGCCGACGTGGGCACCGGCGCGGTGCCGTGGCTGGCCGACCACCGGGTGTACGGACAAGCCGTCATGCCGGCCGCGGCGTTCGCCGAGATCGCGCTCGCCGCGGGCAGCGAGGCCCTGGGTCTGCCGGCCGACGGGCTCGCGGTGCACCGACTCGAGGTCGAGCAGATGCTGGCCCTGGACGAGCGGACCACGCTGACCACCCAGTTGACCCGGACCGACGAGGGCGCCCGGGTCGAGGTCTACACCCGCTCGGCCGAGGGCGACTGGAACCGGCATGCGGTCGCGCGCGTGGACGTCGCCGCCCGGGACTGCGCGCCCGAGGCCCCGGCCGCCCCCGCCGAGGCGGGCACGACCGTGGCGCCGGCGGAGCTGTACGCGACGCTGCGGCGCACCGGCGCCCACCACGGGCAGGCGTTCGCCGCGCTGACGCGAATCGTGCGCTGGCCCAGCGGTTCCTCGGAGAGCGAGATCGTCCTGCCCGACGAGGCCGCCGCCCATCGCGGCTACCGGGTCCATCCGGTCATGCTCGACGCCGCGCTGCAGGGCCTGGCCGCCGCGATGCCCGCCGAGCCCGGCGACGACGCCGGTGAAGCCACCTATCTGCCGGTCTCGCTGGAGACCGTCCGCGTCTTCCGAGACACCGGGCGCCGCGCCCGGTGCCACGCCGAGCTGGTCAGCCTGGACGACGACGGTTCGGGCAAGCTCGGGCGGATCACCCTGACCGACGACGCGGGCAACCCGACCGCGCAGCTCGCCGGCGTCTACCTGCGGCGCATCGACCGGCGCACGGTGCCGTTGCCGTTGGCGCAGAAGGTGTTCGACGCGGCGTGGACCGAGAGCGCCGTCGGCGAAGCGGCCGCCGAACCGCCCGCGGGCAGCTGGCTGCTGCTGTCCGCCGGCGAAAACCCCGACCTGGTAGACGGTTTCACCGAGCGGTTCGCCGCACCGGCGCGGCGGGTGATCGGCGCGGACCTCACCGACGAGTCGGCGCTGCCGGAGGCGTTCGCGAAGACCGCCGCGGACCCCGACCTTCCGCCGCGCGGGGTGGTCGTCTTCCTCGGGCAGCGCCCCGCCGACGGCCTCGACACCGACGCCGCCCTGCGGCGCGGCGAAGACCTGGTCGCGGCTGTCGCGGGAACCGTGCGCGCGATCGTCGGCGGCTGGCACGGCACCCTGCCGCGGCTGTGGCTGGTCACCCGCGACGGCCTGGCGGTCGCCGACGGCGAGGGCGGCGACCCCGCGGTCGGCGCCCTGCGCGGGCTCGTCCGGGTCCTGGCCTACGAGCATCCCGAACTGCGGGCCACCCTCGTCGACCTGGGCACCGCGGACGAGGCGCCCGCCAGGCTGGCGGTCGAACTGGGCCTGCCGGCCGGGGACGACGTGATCGCCTGGCGCGACGGGCGCCGCCACGCGGAACGGCTCAGGCGGGCCCCCCTGCCCGCGGTGGGCGACTCCGCAAACGTTGTACGACAAAATGGTTCGTACATCGTCAGCGGCGGGCTCGGCGGCATCGGCCTGGTGGTCGCGCGCTGGCTGGCCGACCGGGGTGCGGGCCGCATCGTGCTCAACGGCCGCTCGGCGCAACCTCGGGAAGGCCTGTCCGAGCTGGAGGGCCGCGCCGATATCGCCGTCGTGGCCGGCGACATCTCCGCACCCGGGGTGGCCGAGCGGCTCGTGACGGCCGCCGAGGAGACCGGGCTGCCGCTGCGCGGGATCATCCACTCGGCCGCAGTGATCGACGACAGCCTGGTGGCCACCCTCGACCGGGAAAGCCTGCAACGGGTGTGGGCGCCCAAGGCCGGCGGCGCGCTACGCCTGCACCAGGCGGCCTCCGAATGCCGGCTCGACTGGTGGGTCGGCTTCTCGTCGGTGGCGTCGCTGCTCGGCTCCCCGGGTCAGGGCGCGTACGCGGCGGCCAACGCATGGCTCGACGCCCTGGTCGCCTGGCGGCGGGCGGCGGGGCTGCCCGCCACCACGATCAACTGGGGGCAGTGGTCGCACGTGGGCGTCGCCCGGTCCCTGAGCATGGGCGTCCTCGACCCCATCACCCCCGACGAAGGCATCGAGGCGCTGGAATCCCTGATCGGCGGCGCCGCCACGCAGACCGGTGTGGCGCGGCTGCGGCTCGACCGGGCCGCGGCCGCCTTCCCCGAAATCGGCCGGCTCGGCTACTTCGCCGAACTCGTCGAGGAACTGGGCACCGCCGGCGACAGCGGTGACTGGGCGGGGCCGGAGGCGCTGTGCGAACTCGACCCGGCGGAGGCGAAGGAGATCGTCACCGCGCGGCTGCGCCGGCGCATCTCGGCGATCATGGGCCACGCCGGCGACGCCGCCGTCCCGCCCACCCGGCCGTTGACCGAGCTGGGCATGGATTCGCTGATGGCCGTGCGGATCAGGAACACCGTGCGCGGCGACTTCGGCGTGGAGCCGCCGGTGGCGCTGCTGCTGCAGGGGGCCACGGTCGCCGACCTGGCCGCCGAACTCATCGAACAACTCGGCCTCACCGGCCAGGACAGCCCCGAGCCCGCGAACGAGCTGCGCGAGCGGGCCCAGCGACGCGCCGCGGCGCGCCGGCGAGCCGCCGACCGGCGCCAGCCGCGACAAAGAGTATGACAGGACAACACGTGACAAAATCCAAGGAAAACCCCTCGAACACGTTGCCGCCCAACGCGATCGCCGTCGTCGGGATGGCCGGGAGATTCCCCGGCGCCGACTCGGTGTCGCAGTTCTGGGACAACCTGCGCCGCGGCGAGGAGTCGATCGTCTCCTTGTCCGACGACGAGCTCAGCGCGGCCGGCGTCGGCGAGAAGGCGCTGGCCGGTCACGGCTACGTCAAGCGTGCGCCGGTGATGAACGGCATCGAGGAGTTCGACGCCGAGTTCTTCGGCTTCACCCCGCAGAACGCGTCGATGACCGACCCGCAGCACCGCCTCATGCTGCAGTGCGCGTTCCACGCGCTCGAGGACGCCGGCTACGACCCCGAGCGGATCGACGCCTCGGTCGGCGTCTTCGGGACCAGCTCGGCCAGCGGCTACCTGCTGCACAACCTTATGTCGCACCACGACCCGCACGCGATCATCGGTCAGGGCGCCACCTTCGAGATGGTCAACCTCTCGCTGCAGAACGACAAGGACCACCTGGCCACCCGGGTCGCGCACCAGCTGAACCTGCGCGGGCCCGCGCTGTCGGTGCAGACGGCGTGCTCGTCCTCGCTGGTGGCGGTGCACCTGGCCTGCCAGAGCATCCTGAACGGGGAGTGCGACATGGCGCTGGCCGGCGGCGCGTCGATCCGCGTCCCGCACCGCGTCGGCTATTGGTACCAACCCGGTTCGATGGTGTCCCCGACCGGCCGCTGCCGGCCGTTCGACTCCCGCGCCGACGGCACCCTGTTCGGCAGCGGTGTCGGCGTCGTGGTGCTCAAGCCGCTCGAGGACGCCCTGGCCGATGGAGATCGCGTGCACGCGGTGATCCGGGGCTCGGCGATCAACAACGACGGCTCGACGAAGATGACGTACGCCGCGCCCAACGCGGCCGGTCAGGCCGAGGTGATTGCCGAAGCCCACGCGGTGTCCGACGTCGACGCGTCGAGCATCAGCTACGTCGAAACCCACGGGACCGGAACGCCGCTGGGCGACCCGATCGAGATCGAAGGCCTGCGGCAGGCGTTCGCCCTGTCCGAGTCGGCCAGGCCCGGCCCGTGCCAGGTCGGCTCGGTGAAATCCAACATCGGCCACCTGGAGACGGCGGCCGGCATGGCCGGGCTGATCAAGACGATCCTGTGCCTGCAGCACCGGGCGATCCCGGCGACCCTGCATTTCACCCATCCCAACCCCGAATTGCACCTGGAGCGTGGGCCTTTTGCCGTGCGCGGCGAATACGGCCCGTGGGACTGGGACGGTGTGCGGCGCGCGGGGGTCAGCGCGTTCGGCGTGGGCGGCACCAACGCCCACGTCGTCCTCGAGGAGGCGCCGGCGGTGCCGGCGCCCGACGCGCCGGCGGGCGCCGGGCCCGCCCCGCAGGTGTTGGTGCTGTCCGCCCGGACCGCCGAGGCGCTCGCGGACGCGCGCGCGGCCCTGGCCGCCGAGTTGTCCTGCCCCGACGCGCCCGATTTGGCCGACGTCGCCCACACCCTGGCCCGCCGCCGCACGGAGAACTTCCGCATGGCGGCGGTGGTCGACGACAACGGGCACGCCGCGGAGCTGCTGCGGACCCCCGAGCACGACAACGTCTTCGTCGCCGAGTCGGCCGCCCCGCCGGCGAACGCCGAAAGCGATTCGGAGCGCGTCGCCTTCCTGTTCCCCGGCCAGGGTTCCCAGCACGTCGGCATGGCGCGGGGCCTGCATGCAACCGAGCCCGTGTTCGCCGAGCACTTCGACCGCTGCGCCGCGGCGTTCGACGCGGAGATGGGCATCGACCTGCGCGCCGAGATGTTCGACGGCTCCGGACGCAGCCTGGAGCGCACCGACCGGACCCAGCCCGCCCTGTTCTCCGTGGAATACGCGCTGGCGAAACTCGCCCAGTCCCATGGGATCCGGCCGGGGGCCCTGGCCGGTCACAGCATCGGCGAGTACGCGGCGGCGACCATCGCGGGGGTCTTCGACCTGCCGACGGCGGTCAAGGCGGTGTCGATGCGGGCCCGGCTGATGCACGCCGCGCCGCGCGGCGTGATGGTCGCGGTGGCCGCGAGCCCCGACACCGTCGAAGAGCACTTGTCGGCGGACGTCGACCTCGCCGCGGTCAACGAGCCCGGCGGCTGCGTCGTGGCCGGATCCGAAGAGGGCATCCGCGCGTTCACCGAACAGCTTGCGCGACAAAGTATCACGGCACGCCGGGTCCGCACCTCGCACGCATTCCACTCCCGGCTGATGGATTCGGTGGTCCCGGAGTTCCAGAGTTTCCTGGCCCGCCTGACGCTGCGGGAACCGCAGATTCCGCTGCTGTCGAACGTCACCGGCACCTGGATGTCGGCCGCGGAGGCGACCGACCCGGCGACGTGGGCCCGCCAGATCCGGTCGACGGTGCGCTTCGCCGACGAGATCGCCGCGCTGCTCGCCGAACCCGCCCGCGTCCTCGTCGAGGTCGGTCCCGGCGGCACGCTGACGTCCGCGGCGGCGCGGCACCCGCAGTGGGCCGGCGGTCACCGCACCGTCCGGCTGATGCGCCATCCGGTGCAGAACCGCGATGACCGGGACGCCTTCCTGCTCGGTCTCGGTCAGCTGTGGTCGGCGGGCGTCGACGTCGACTGGTCGCCGCACGCTGCGGGGCGCCGGCCGAACCTGGTTTCGCTACCGGGCTATCCCTTCGTGCGGCAACGGCATTGGATCGACGCCGCGCCGCGCAGCGCGGCGGCGTACCCGCTGAACGGGAACGGCGCCACACCCGCGCCGACGTCGGCGAACGGCACCGGCGCTGCTCGGCCTGCCACCGGCGCCGCGCAGCTCGAGGACACGCTGCGCGACATCTGGGCGCAGTGCCTGGGTGGCGGACCGGTCGACCGCAACGCCGACTTCTTCGAGCTCGGCGGTGACTCGCTGATCGCGATCAGCGTCGCGATGACGGCCGCCAACCAGGGCCTGGACCTCACCCCGCAGGACCTCTACGAGAACCCCAGCGTGGCCAAGCTGGCCAAGACGCTGACCGCCCGTTACGAGGCCGGCGGGCTGGCCCGGTTGTCCCCGGACGACGTCGCCCACCCGCCGGTGCCGCCGAACATCGAACACTTCCTGGCGCACGGCCTGGCCGACGGCGGGCATTGGCGAATCCCGCTGATCCTGCGGCTGCGCCCGGATGTGCGGGCCGAGGACATCACGGCGGTGCTGACCGCCGTCACCAACCAGCACGACGCGCTGCGGATGCGCCTGGTGCACCGCGGCGGCACCTGGGAGCAGGACCTCGGCGAACCCGTCGAGACCGTCGAGCTGGGCGCCGAGTCGTTGCCGGGTGGGTTGGCGCCCGGCGGACCCGAGGAGCGGGAAGCCCTGCTGCAGATCCTGGACGCGCAGATTCGCGGGCAGGACCTGGCCGGCCCGCCCCTGGCCGCCACGCACGTCCGCGGCGGGGACGGCGGGCCGTGCTACCTGGCGCTCAGCGTGCACGGGACCGCCGCAGACACCATGTCCCGCGACATCCTGCTCACTGACATCTTCACCGCGTTCGGGCAGCGGCTGGCCGGCGAGGAGATCACCCTGCAGCCGGTGAGCACGCCGTGGCGGGACTGGTGCCAGCGGTGCGCTGGGCTCGCCGCCCACCCGGCCGTCCTGGAAAGCCGCGAATACTGGCTCGAAACCGCGGCCAAGGCGAACCTGCGTGTCGCGGAGCCGGCCACCGAACCGCCCACGGTCGACGACCTGGTGCGGCTGCCCTCGGCGCTGACCGTCGCGCAGACCACCGAGATCGACGACGCGCGGCGCCGGCTCGGAGCGCCGATCGAGGACGTCGTGGTGGCCGCGCTGACGCGGACGATCGCGGCGACGGTCGGCGACGGCTGCCTGGGGCTCGACCTCGGCGGGCCGGGGCGGTCGGTGCTCAAACCCGACGTCGACCTGCACCGCACTGTCGGTGAGTTCACCACCGTCTATCCCGTCGCGCTGCCGTGCGCGGCGGACCGCGACGGCAGTGTGCGGCAACTGGTCGAGGACGTGCACGACACGCTGAAGTCGGTGCCGCACTACGGAATCGGATACGGGCTGCTGCGGTACGTCTATGCGCGCACCGCCGGCTGGCTCGCTGCCACGCCGCCCGCGGACATCTTCTTCTCGTACGCGGGCACCATCCCCGACCTTCCCTCGGCCGCCGGCGAGGCCCCGGTCCAGTTCGACTCCGACACGGCGCTGCCCGTGCGCGAGGCCTACCCGGGCCTCGGTCACGCCGTCGAGCTGCGCGTGTACCGCAGCGCCGGGGCCATGCACCTGGACTGGTGGTACGACTCCCGCCGCATCGACGCGGCGCGCGCGCGGTCGCTGGCCGACGCGTTCTCCGCGACGCTGCTCGACCTCGCCCGCGCGGCGGTGGCCGAGGACGAAAGCGCCTCGGCGGAAGAGGAGTTGACCCTCGTGGACTTGTCGTCGAGCGATTCGACCTAGGAGAGAAGCAATGCCAATCACCGAGAACGCGGTCGTCGTCAACGGGATCAAGAAGTCGTTCGGTTCCGTCGTCGCACTGACCGACATCAGTTTCAAGGTCGGCCGCGGGGAGGTGCTCGGGCTGCTCGGGCCCAACGGCGCCGGCAAGACCACGACGGTCGACATCCTCTCGACGCTGACCCGCCCGGACGGCGGCCACGCGGAGGTCGCCGGGCACGACGTCGTGTCCGACCCGGCCGGCGTGCGCCGCTCGATCATGCTGACCGGCCAGCACGTGGCGCTCGACGAGATGCTGACCGGCCGGGAGAACCTGCTGATGTTCGGCCGTCTGCAGGGCCTGAAGAAATCCCGGGCGCGTTCGCGGGCCACCGAACTGCTCGCCCAGTTCGACCTCGTCGACGCGGCCGACCGCCGGGTCAGCACGTATTCGGGCGGGATGCGCCGGCGGATCGACATCGCCTGCGGGCTGGTGGTCCAGCCCGAGGTGGTGTTCCTCGACGAACCCACCACCGGGCTCGATCCCCGCAGCCGCCAAAGCATCTGGAAGCTGGTGTCCGACTTCAAGGAATCGGGTATCGCCACGCTGCTGACCACCCAGTACCTCGAGGAGGCCGACGCGCTGTCCGACCGCATCATCGTGATCAACCACGGCACGATCATCGCGGAGGGCACGGCCGACGAGCTCAAGGAGCGCACCGGGGGCACCTACTGCGAGATCGTGCCGCGCGACCTGGCGGACTTGCCCGCCGCGGCGCGGGCGCTCGGATCCCTGCTGCCCGAGAAGAACCGGGACGCGCTCACCGGCGCCTCCGACCGCATCGCCATGCCCGCGCCCGACGGACCCAGCACCCTCACTCAGGTGCTGAGCCGGCTGAACGAGGCGAACATCGACCTGGCCGACATCGCGCTGCGGCGGCCCTCGCTCGACGAGGTGTTCCTCGCCTTGACCAGCCAGGACGCCGGCGAGCGACATCGGGTGGGTGTCTCGTGACCGCGGCCGCGATCGCCGCTCGCCCGGGGACGTCGCCCGTCCAGCAGTGGTGGGTGCTGACGGTCCGCGTGGTCCGGCCCACGCTGCGCAACGGGGAGCTGGCCACCCAGATCGCCGCGCCGATCATGTTCACCGTGAACTTCTACTTGCCGCTCAAGCAGATCATGGGCGCCTTCACCCAGGGCATGAGCAGCTATGCGCAATATCTGATGCCGCTGATCGCCTTGGTGGCGATCGCGTTCGCTGCGATCTCGGCCGCCTTCCGGGCGGCGACCGACGCGGTGCTGGGCATCGACCGGCGGTTCAAGGCGATGCCGATCGGCGGGTTGACACCGCTGGCCGCGCGCATGTCGGCCAGCATGTACCGCTGCGGCATCGCGCTGGTGGTGTCACTGGCGTGCGGTTACGTCATCGGGTTCCGTTTCTACGGCGGCTGGGCGCATGTCGTGGGGTTCTGCGTGCTGGTACTCGCCATCGGCGCTTCGCTGGCGTTGCTCGGCGACGTCATCGGAGCCTGGAACAAGAACCCCGAGGCGACTATGCCGCTGCTGCTTCCGCCCCTGTTCGTGCTGGGCCTGTTGTCGGTCGGCCTGCAGCCGGTCGAGCGGTTCCCCAGCTGGATACAGGGTTTCGTCCGCGACCAGCCGGTGTCCCAGTACGTCGACGCGCTGCGCGTGCTGGCCGGGGACAGCACGCCGGCTGCCGGGGCGGTGAGCTGGTCCACGATCGGTCCCGCCGTCATCTGGTGCGCGGGGGTCTTCGTGACCCTGCTGCCGTTGCACGCCCGCGTGTCGTCGGGGAGGCGATGATGACGGTGGCCGCGCATCGCAAGACGACGGAGAACTCGCCGGGGGCGCTCGCCCCGCAGACCTGGCTCCTGGCCGCACGGCTGCTGCTGCGGTGGCGCCGCGACCCGGCCACGGTGCTCGAGTCGCTGATCATGCCCGTGGCCCTGCTGGTGACCGTGAACACCGTGTTGGGCAACGGGGTTCAGCAACTGACCGGTCACAGCGCCCTGTACGGCACCGTCCCGCTCATCGCGATGGTCGGGGCCATGTCCGGGTCGATGGTCGGCGGCATCAACCTGATGCGCGAACGCGGCGAGGGCCTGCTGTCGCGGCTGTGGGTGGTGCCCGTGCACCGGGCGTCGGGCATGCTGTCGCGCCTGATCGCCGACACCGTCCGGATCGTGGTGACCACCGCGGTCATCATGGGCACCGGGTTCGCGCTGGGTTTCCGCTTCCACCAAGGTATTGCGGCGGCGGTGGCCTGGCTGCTGGTCCCGATCGCGTTCGGGGTGGCCTTCACGATGGCCGTCATGACGCTGGCGCTGTACACGGCGAACACCATCGTGGTGGAGGCGACCGAGATCGTCTGGGGACTGATGATGTTCTTCTCCACCGGCTTCGTGCCGGCAGACCAGTACCCGGGCTGGCTGCAGCCGATCGTGCGGCACCAGCCGATCAGCTACGCCGTCGAGACCATGCGCGGCCTGTCGCTCGGCGGGCCGGTGCGGGCGCCGCTGGTCGACATGCTGGCGTGGTCGGCGGCCCTGGCCGCGGCGTGCGCGGTGCCGATGGCGATCGGCTTCCGACGGGCCAGCACCCGCGGTTGAGAGGCTAGGAGTTCGAAAAGTGTTCACCTCATCGATAATTCGCAGGCTGTCGCGCAGCGAGGAGATCTTCGCCGAGACGCAGAGTTACGTGGGTCTCGGCGCGGACGTGCGGGGCCGGGTCGACCTGGACGCCCTCTCGGCGGCTTTCGACGCGCTGCTGGAGGCCCACCCGGTGCTCGGCGGCCATCTCGAGCAGGACCCCGACGGGCGCCACCAGTTCGCCGTCGACGACGACTTGATGCATCCGGGGATCGAGGTGCTGGAGAACGCCGACCCGGCAGCCGGAGTCCCGCCCGTGCACCTGGACCAGACCGCGTCGCTGGTGCACCTGCGCGTGGTCTCCCACGCCGACGGTGTGCAGCTGACCCTGTACGTGCACCACGCGCTGGCCGACGGCCACCACGAGTTCAGCCTCGTCGAGGAGCTGTTCTCCTACTACACCGACCTGGTCTGCGGCGGCGGCATCGGCCGGGTCGAGGTGCGACCCGCGCCGGATTCGCTGGAAACCGTTCTGGCGCAACGTGGTATCGGCAAGCAGCAGCGGTCGGGGCTCGAGCGGTTCATGCCCGCCGTGTTCGCCTACGACCTGCCGCCGTCGCGGCGGACCGCCTCCGAAGTCACGCCGGCCTCGCCGCTGCGCGTTCCCATGGCGGGATGCCGGCTGAGCGAGCGCGAGACGCAGGACCTGATCGCCTTCGGCCGGTCCCGGAAGGTCAACCTGAACGGACTGCTGTCGGCGGCGGTCCTGATGGCGGAGTGGAAGCTGCGCGGCGAGACCAACATCCCGGTGCCCTACCTCTACCCCGTCGACCTGCGCTACGTCCTCTCGCCGCCGCTGTCGGCGACCGCGTGCACCAACCCCCTGGGGGTGGCTACCTATCTGGCCGAGATCGACCACCACACCGAGGTGGTGAGCCTGGCCCGCGACATCGCCGAGACGTTTCGGGCGGACCTGGCCGACGGGGTGGTCCAGCAGTCACTACTGCACTTCAGCCCGCAGTACGTCGGCAACCCGCCCGGCATGCCCGACGTCGTCATGCTGACCGACAGCGGGCTGGTGCCGCCGGTGCGCACGCCGCCGGAGGTGGAGCTGGTCGCCGCCCACAGCGAGTTCTACTTCGCCGTCAGCGCCGGCATCGACATGTATCTGAGCAAGATCTTCGCCGGCCAGCTGGTGGTCGAATACCACACGCACGCGCCGGGACCGGAGAAGTTCGTCGACGAGATACATGCGGTGCTGCGCAGCGTCGCCGAACAACACGCCGCCAGTGGCGTCAGCTGACGGGCCCGAAGGCGTAGCGATGGTATTGCAGGGTGCGGCGCAGCGGCGGGGCGATGCGGCTCAGCCGGCCCGCCACCCGGAACCCTCGGGGCGCGCCGCGAAATGTGCTGGCGTCGAACAATGTCGCGGCGATCAGCAGCCGGATGCCGGGCACCCGGCTCAGCACGTCCTGCGGGCTGTCGACCCCCCAGAACAGCTTCGAGCCGGTGCGCCGCACCAGCGTGTGGCCCTTCTGCGACCTGATCGCCCACCGGTTGTAGAAGTCGATCTGCAGCTCCCCGGATCCGAAGTGCTCGACGAAGCGGTTCAGCAGCGCGGCGCCTTCGTCCGCGGTCAGGTACATGCTGATGCCCTCGGCCAGCAGCAGCGCGGGGCCCTCGGCGGGTATCCGGTCCAGCCAGGACATGTCGGTCGCCGACGTGGGCAACAGGTGGTATCCGTGGCGGGACGGAAAAACCTTCTGCCGCAAGGCAATCACCTCGGGGTAGTCGACGTCGTACCACCGCACGTCCGGTCCGGGATCGAGCCGGAAGACCCGGCTGTCCATCCCGCAACCCAGATGGATGACCGTGCACCGCGGGTGCATGGCCAGGAACTGGCGCGCCCAGATGTCGTACTGCGCGGTGCGCACGGTGATCAGCGGAGCCCACTTGGCGGTGATGCCGATGTCGGTGAAGTCGTAGTCGAGGCGTGCGGCCGCCTCCTTGGCGAACCGGTCGCCGAGGATCGGGCGAGCGAAATCGGCGTCCAGCGCCTTGAGGTAGAGCGTCGCCAGCATGGTCTGCGGGGCGCCGCTGAGATCGACCGAAACCTTCTCCGTCACCTCTCCGAGGTTACGGGCCGCTTCGGGGTTCGTGGGCGCGCGGGTCGACCGAGACCCCCCAGGATCCCGCGAGTTGCGGCCACACCCCGCGCACCTGTCGTCGCCCCCGGAAAGGAGCAACGCCGATGACCGCCATCAGCACGCCGGCGTATCTGGCCGACCAGGCCCGTCGCCGGCTCACGCCGACGCTCAACAACATTCCCGGCCTGGGACTGGTGGAGCGCAAGGTGCGCGACCATCCGTGGAAGACCAAGGTGCTGGCCGCGCCGCCCGCCGGCAGCGGCCTGGCGCCGGTGCTGGGCGACTCGGGCCTGCCGGTTTTCGGCCACAGCCTCGAGATGTTCCGCGGCGGACCCGACTTCGCGTTGCACATGTACCGCAAATACGGTCCGGTGTTCTTCTCCGACGTGCGGATCCTGCGCTCGGTCAACGCGCTGGGGCCAGAGGCCACCCGGGCGGTGTTCGCCAACAAGGACAAGGCCTTCTCCCAGAAGGGGTGGTACCCGATCTGCGGGCCGTTCTTCAACCGCGGCCTGATGCTGCTGGACTTCGACGAGCACCTCTACCACCGGCGCATCATGCAGGACGCGTTCACGCGGACCCGGTTGTCCGGCTACGTCGAGCACATCGACCGGGTGGCCACGGGCGTCGTCGCCGACTGGCCGACCGACGACGCCCGGTTCCTGTTCCATCCCGCGATGAAGAAGCTCACCCTCGACATCGCGTCGATGGTGTTCATGGGCCACCAACCCGGCACCGACCGTCGACTGGTCACCAAGGTGAACGACGCCTTCACCATCACGACCCGCGCCGGTGGGGCGTTCATCCGTTATCCGGTGCCGCCGTTCAAGTGGTGGCGCGGCCTGCGGGGCCGCAGAGTGCTGGAGGACTACTTCACCGAGCGGGTCAGGGAACGCCGCGACGCCGACGGCAGCGACCTGCTCACCGTGTTGTGTCACAGCACGGACGAGGACGGCAACAGTTTCACCGACGCCGACATCGTCAACCACATGATCTTTTTGCTGATGGCCGGCCACGACACCTCCACGACGGCCACGACCAACATCGCCTACAACCTTGCCGCGCACCCGGAATGGCAGGAGCGGTGCCGCGACGAGTCGGCGCGACTGGGTGACGCGCCGCTGGACATCGAGGCGCTGGAGAAGCTGGAGGCGCTGGACCTGGTGATGAACGAGTCGCTGCGGATGGTGACCCCGCTGCCGTTCGTCATGCGCCAGACGGTGCGCGACACCGATCTGGTGGGCCACTACCTGCCGGCCGGCACCCTCATGCTGGTGTGGCCGTCGATGAACCACCGGCTGCCCGAGCTGTGGACGGAACCGGACAGGTTCGATCCCGCGCGGTTCGCCGAGCCGCGGGCCGAGCACAAGAGCCACCATTACGCCTTCGCCCCGTTCGGCGGTGGCGCGCACAAGTGCATCGGGCTGGTGTTCGCCCAGCTCGAGGTCAAAGCCGTCATCCACCGGCTGCTGCGCCGCTACCGCCTCGAGCTGGCCCACCCCGGCTACCGGTCGCGCTGGGACTACGGCGGCATGCCCATCCCGGTCGACGGCATGCCCATCGTGCTGCGGCCCCTCGGCAGAAGCGAAGCGTTGAACCACAAGGAGACTCACTGATGCGCCCACGGGTCCTGCTGCTGTACTACACCTACACGGGGCAATCGCTGAAAGTCCTCGAGGCCGCGGCGGAGGTGTTCCGCGACCGCGGGTGCGAGGTGCGCAAGGCGCAGATCGAGTTCACCGACCCGCGCTTCGCCGAACCGTTCACCCGCTTCCCGATGCGGCGCGTGTGGCCCGACATGCTCAGCGTGCTCCCGGCCCAGCTGCGCCGCGCGAGTGGGGAGATCCGCACCCCGGACGCGGTCCGCGACGGCGACTACGACCTGATCTGCATCGGCTCGCCGACCTGGTGGCGGACGGCGAGCATGCCGATGCGGTCGTTCCTGAAGTCCGACGAGGCGCGACGACTGCTGGCGGGCAAACCGTTCGCCGTGTTCGTGGTGTGCCGGCGCTACTGGCGGGAAAACCTCACCGCGGTGCGCAAGCTGGGCACCAAGCGGGGCGGCCGCTACGTCGACGGCGTGCATTTCGCCTATCCCGGCGACCAGGTCCGCTCCATGCTCTCGCTGACCAGCTACCTGGGCACCGGGGAGTACCGGGACCGGTACCTGGGCGTGCCCATCCCGGCGACCAACGTCGGACCGCAGCAGCTGGAGCAGGCGCGCCAGTTCGCCTCCGCCCTGGCGGACCGCTTGTTCGCCGCCACCCGATAAGGAATCGTCAGCCCCATGCCACGCACATTCGACATCGTGACCGAGTCGTCGGCCAGCGTCGGGCAGGTCCATGCGGCGTTCAGCCGCAAGGACTACTGGCTGGCCCGGCACGAGGCTTTCGACGCTTCCACCTCGATGGATTCGCTGACCGTCGACCCCGACGGGACGGTCACCATGCACGCCACCCAATACCTGGGCCGGCAGCTGCTACCCGGCGCGGTCGCCAGACTCGTCCCGGGGGACATCAAGATCCTGCACAGCGAGATGTGGACGCCCGTCGCGCCCGACGAGGTACGCGGCGAGGTCCGGGTCTCGGCCCCCGGCGGGTTGGGGTCGGGGCTGGCGAATGCGCGGCTGGTGCCGGCGGGCCCGCCCGGCCACCACGGCTCGCAACTGCTCTTCGCGGCGTCGGTCGAGGTCAAGATTCCGCTGTTGGGCGGCAAACTCGAGAACGCCATCGGCGCCAATCTGGCCGAGAACATTCCGGTCATCCAGCACTTCACCACGGCCTGGATCGCCGAGCATTCTTAGGACTCACCATCCGCAATCAACGAGTAGAGCAGGGGGAGATCGTGGTCACGGTTCCGCGTCGCATACAGGAGGAAACCACCGGGGTGCGGCTGCGCCGCTGGGCGGACGAGTGCCGGCGCACGGCGCGCGTCCTGCTGTCGCGGACCGACGGCTCCAAGACCGGTCAGATATACGACATCATCGGCACCCAGAACCTGTTCGGCGAGGAGTCGCTGTTCATCAACTTCGGGTACTGGGAGAACGACCCCGCGACGCTGGACGAGGCGAGCCGGGACCTGGCCCGTCTGGTCGCGCGCAGCGCCGAGTTCGCCCCGTCCGATGTGGTGGTGGACTGCGGTCCCGGCTACGGCGACCAGGACATCCTGTGGGCCAACGAGTTCGGCGTGAAACACATCACCGGCATCAACGTGGCCACCGAGCAGATCGCCATCTCGACGCGCCGCGTGCGGGAAGCGGGCCTGTCCGACCGGATCGACTACGTCCACGCGTCCGCCTGCGCGCTGCCCCAGGAAGACGAGTCGGTCGACAAGGTCGTCGCGATGGAATCGGCCTTCCACTTCCCGTCCCGCGTCGACTTCTTCTCCGAGGCGTTGCGCGTGCTCAAGCCGGGCGGCCTGCTGGTGACCGCCGACATCGTGCCCCGCAAGACGTTCCTCAATGCCCGGCACCGCCGCAAGGTCGCCCGGCTCGGGTGGCGGGGGGCCCCGCCGTTGGCGGTCCGCAAGGCGGCGAACGTCGATTCCTATCGGGACCTGTTGCTGTACACTGGTTTTGCCGAAGCCGAAACGCGCTCCATCGCCGGCGAGATCTTCCGCCCGCTGGCCAGGTTCCTGTCCAAGAGCCTGTTCGCGCCCGAACGCAGATCCGTGAATCCCGTCCTGCGGTGGACGGTGCGGCCCGACAACTTCTGGATCCACGAGTGGCATGTCGACTACATCCTGGCGGTGGCCAGAAAAGCGACGCAGGCGTAGTCACGCAACGTCAGCCGCCGGCGCTGTGTACCGCGCGCACCTGTCTGAGCATCCACCGCCCACGCCAACGGGGCGGACGTCGTCTCGTAGCCGGCGACCAACAGGGTCACCAACTCGTTGGCGACATGCCGGTCCGGGAGCGGCCGGCCGGTCTCGTCGCGGGCCCGCAACAGCAGCGCGACGACGCCGTCGCGTTCGTGCAGGGCCGGGTGGCCGCTCACCGCGCGCATCGGTGGGCACCAAGCGGAATTCGCGCAGCAATCTGCGCATCGACGAACGCCTGCCCGTCGAGACCCCATGTCGATCCGGGGGCGCTTCGAGTTGCCTAACTACACCGGCGCGGGCGCGCTCGAGGTGATCGACAAGGGAAGCGTCAGCCAATCCCATCCAGTCCCGCTGCTTTTCGTCCACGGCGCCTGGCACGCGGCCTGGTGCTGGGACGAGCACTTCCTCGAGTTCTTCGCCGGCCGGGGATATCGGGCGCTGGCGGTGAGCCTGCGCGGTCACGGAAAGAGCCCGACGGCGAAGCCGCTGCGCAGCTGTTCGATTGCCGACTACGTCGCGGATGTCGGTGCGGTTGCCGACAGTTTGGCCACCAGCCCCGTCGTGGTCGGTCACTCCCTGGGCGGCTTCGTCGTCCAGAAGTACCTGGAGCAGCGCGACGCGCCCGCGGGCGTGCTGCTGTCGTCCATGCCGCCGCGGGGAAATCTCGGTTCCGGCCTGCGCTGGCTGCGCCGCCATCCGTGGCACTTCGCGAAGATGGCCGTCACCGGTAGATCGTTGGCGTACGTCAACACCCTCGAGCTCGCGCGCGAGCGGTTCTTCGCCGGCGGGCTGACCGACGCCGAGGTCCGCGGCTACGCGGCGCGCCTGCAGGAGGAGAGCACCCGCATTGGGGTGGACTGCCTGGTGCTCAACCTGGTCCGGCCGAAACGGGTGAGCGCTCCGCTGCTCGTCCTGGGCGCTCGGGAGGACGGTGCCCATACCCGCAGCGAAGTGCACGCCACCGCGCGCGCCTACGGCACCGAGGCGGAGTTCTTCCCCGGCATGGGCCATAACATGATGCTGGAGCCCGGATGGGCCGCGGTGGCTGAAAGGATCGACGAATGGCTTGGTGGACAAGGCCTTTGAGGTGCACGACATGACGGAGCAGGTGCCCGGCGCCGCCGAGGCGCTGGGCCGCCTCGACATGCCGCTCGCCGAGGCGATGATGACCCAGCGGGCGGTGCGCCGCGTCCTGCCCGACCCGGTCGACGACGCAGTGGTGCTCAAGTGCATCGAGCTGGCGCTGCGCGCCCCGACCGGCGCCAACGGGCAGAACTGGGAATTCGTCGTCGTCAAGGACCAGCGCGTCAAGGACAAACTGGCCCGGCGCTACCGGCAGGCGTGGTGGATCTACCACAACGCGATGATCCGGCGGGTGGCCGCCCGCGACGAGTCGATGGCGAAGATCACCCGCGCGGTGCAGTGGCAGGTCGACCACTTCACCGAGATCCCGGTGCTGGTGGTGGCGTGCCTGCGGCTGGGGGTGCGGGACGGCAAGCTGCCCTTGGTGCCGCTGCCGCACGCCGCCGAGTCGGGGTACTACGGCTCGATCTACCCGAGCGTGCAGAACCTGTTGCTGGCCGCGCGCGCAATGGGGTTGGGGGCCTCGCTGATCACCCTGCCGTTGTGGAGCGTGGCATCGGCGCGCCGGACGCTGGGGTTGCCGCACGCGGTGACGCCGTGCTGCGTCGTCCCGCTGGGGTGGCCGCGCGGGCGCTACGGACCCACGACGCGGCGGCCGGTCGGCGAGGTGACCCACCTCGACACCTACGGCAACCGGGCGTGGCAGGACCGCTGAGGCCCGCGGGTCACAACTTCTTCAGCCGGCGAAGAAGCTTGAGGTACGGGGTGTTAGCCGCGAGGCTCTTGCGGAAGCTGGGGTTCAGTGGTCCGGCGTTGATGATCAGCGCGTAGCGCAGCCCGTGGTCGCGCCATTGTGCCAGCTGGTCGACCACTTCGTCGGGCGTACCGTTGAAGGTCAGCTCTTTCATCAGGGACAGCGGGACTTTCGCGGTGTAGGACAACGCCGTCCGCGCGTCGATGGTCTGGGGCACCAGGTCCTGCACACCGGAGAACTCCGCGCCCAGCGGGTGTTGGGCGCCGTGCCGCGCCCAGGCCTCCGCGGGGGCAGCCAGCGCGGAGGCTTTCATGATCACCGAGTCCAGCGCCTCGTCCACGTCGTCGCGACTGCGACCGGTGACCAGGGCGCGGTTCACCGCGGGCACGATCGACATCGGGTCACGGCCGGCGTCGGAGGCCGACGCGCGCACGGCCTCCAGCGCGCGGGAGTAGTCGGCGGGACGGGAGATGACAAAGGGCACCCAGGCGTCGGCGTAGCGCCCGGTGACGCGGAGCATCCGCGGCCCGTGGGCCGCCACCCAGATCTCCGGCCACTTCCCGCGATAGGGCGGCAGCGCGAAGATGGCGTTGTGCAAAGGGAAATAGGGCGAGTCGCGGGTGACCAGCTCGCCGCCCGAATCCCACAACGCGCGGATCGTGGCCAGGGCCTCCTCGAGTTCGGCCACGGGTTTGCTCCGCCGCACACCGTAGGGTTCGTTGCCCTCGCGTTCCCCGACACCGATGCCCAGCATGGCGCGGCCCCGGGTGAGCAGATGCAGGCTCGCCGCGGCCTGCGCCGTCACCGCCGGGTTGCGGCGGCTGGCGTCGGTCACGCAGATCCCGAGCCGGAGCCGGCGAATACGGTTGCGGGCGGCCAGGTTTCCCAGCACGGTCCACGGTTCGAGGACCGCGTCGACGTCGGGCACGACTGTGGCTGCCACGCCCAGATGTTCGCGCGTGGCCAGCGAGCGCGGGATGAACGCGTTCAGATGATCGCCGACCCAGAACGAGTCGGCCCCCGTCGCCGCGGCGGTCACGTAACTCGCCTGCGTCAGCGCGGTCGGCGACAGGCGCGAGTTCACGATCCCATCGAGGATTCCGAACCGGAACCCGTGCTTGTCGACCGACCGGTTTCCGTTCAGCAGCAGCGCCATATCCGCGCGCCGACTAATCGATTCCCAGATATCCGACCAGCGGCGCGCTGGCCAGCAGCGAGCTGGGGTTGGTCAGAACGTTGATGTCGTTGCCGAGCGCCTGAGCATAGATGCCGGGGTTGGTGTATCCAAGCAGTCCTTGCGCGAAGTAGGATCCGCCCTCCTGTAGACCCGTCGGCAGGAACGACGGGCCGGTGCCATATCCCCAAACTGGCTCGGCGCCAAGGTTAGCCAGCGGGAATTGGTTGGGTATACCGGTGAAGTCCTGAATCGTACCGCCAAGCCCGGCCGGGACGCTGTAGAGGGTTGGTGAGCCCCAATACAGAAAGCTGCCAGTTTCGAACGGGTCGAAGTCGTAGATTTCGTCGGACTCCAGTTTGATCGCGCTCGACACGACATTGCCGACGTTCGGGAGCTGGATCGGATTCGCCGCCGGAGGGCCTGTCAGGTTTGCGCCAATGGCGTTAAGCGGCGCCAGCGGCTGCAGCTGCGCATACTGGCCGGACCAGGCGACGTTCTGTGCGAGTTGGCCGTTGGCCAACGTGACGACTCCTGATCCACTTGAGGCGAGGTTGGGTTCGCCCGGTAGGACATTCGCACCGACAGTGTCTTCGATGATGTTGGGGTAGTGGGTGCCCGCGAGCAACGACTGCAGCGACGTGTCGCCATGGACCCATTGACCAAGGTAGGCCAAGGGGTTGGCGGCCTGGAACTCGGTGCCGACCGTAGAACCGTCGATGAATTCGGCCTGCGCCAGTGTCTGGACCTGGTTGGCGAGGGATTCGGTGAACGGGAAAGGCAACAGGAAGTGCAAGATCGCGTCCACCTGCGGCCAGTTGCCATCGTCCCAGCCCCAGGTGTTACCGAGTGATTGCATCTCCCAGCTGCCGGTTCCACCCAAGGCGTAGTACTTGAGCCCGTCGATTGTCGCGATCGCGCTGGGTGCGGTACCCGAGGGGATCCAGCCCGGAACCCCGCCGACCGAACCGGCCGGACCCAGGGCGTACGCGTACTCCTGCAGCGCCAGCGACTCGTAATAGGGGATGTTCGCGACGTCGGCGAACAGGTTGTACGGAACGTTGGCCAGGCGGCTGAGGTCGCCGCCGACGTTGAGATTGGCGAGGCCCCCGGTCAGGCCGCCGAGGTTGGTGAGGCCACCGAGGTTGGCGAGACCGCCGGGATTGGTCAGGCCGCCCAGATTGGTGACGCCGCCGAGATTCCCCAGCCCCCCGAGATTGGTGAGATTTCCGACATTCGCGAGCCCGCCGAGATTGGTCAGGCCACCCAGGCCGGTGAGTCCGACCAGATTTCCGAGGCTCGCCGCGCCGCCCAGGCCGGCGAGGTTTCCCAACCCACTCGTGAGCCCCCGCGTGAGACCGCCCAAGTTTGCTCCGGCCAGCGCGCTCCCGAGCTGCGCGGGCGCGTTGACCGCCGCAGAAAGCTCCTCCTGCACTGTCTGCAGCGGGGAGATGTTGGCCGCCTCGGCGGCGGCGTAGGTGCCACCCGCGGCGGTCATCAGCTGCACGAACTGCTGGTGAAACGCCTCGACCTGCGCGCTGAGCGCCTGGTAGGCCCGGCCGTATTCGGAGAAGACGGCCGACACCGCGGCCGACACCTCGTCGGCGCCGGCGGCCACCATCGCCGTCGTCGGGCCCGACGCCGACGCGTTGGCGGCGCTGATCGTCGAGCCGATGTTCGCCAGATCCGTTGCCGCTGCCGACACATACTCCGGCGTCGTCACCAAATACGACATGAAACCCCCCAAAATTCGGCTTTTTCCGACCCCCCGGAACCGACTGAAAATCGACTTTACCGCAAACCGGTGCGTCCACGAGCAGGAGTCCTGGCGGCAATCGCCGACGGCCGTGCGGCGGCGCTGTCGGGTACGGTTTGGAAAGTATGGGCGTGCAGCAATTCGACGCCGTCATCGTGGGGGCGGGTTTCGGGGGCATCGGTGCGGCGATTCAGCTCAACCGGCTGGGCTACGACAACATCCTGATCGTCGACCGCGAAAGCGACCTGGGCGGAACGTGGCATGTCAACCATTACCCGGGCCTCACCGTCGACGTCCCGTCGACCACCTATTCCTACTGGTTCGAACCCAACCCGTACTGGTCGCGGCTGTTCGCGCCGGGCGCGGAGGTCAAACGGTATGCCGAGCATGTCGCCGACAAGTACGACGTGCGCCGCCACATGCGGTTCAACAGCACCGTCGAGGGCGCGCGCTGGGACGACGAGGCCCGGCGCTGGGAGGTTTCGCTCGCCGGCGGCGACACGCTCGGTGCGCAGTTCCTGATCGCGGCGACCGGCTTCCTGTGCCAGCCGCGCACCCCGGACATCCCGGGCATCGAGACGTTCGGCGGGCGCGTCGTGCACACCGCCGACTGGGACGACGCCTACTCCTTCGCCGGGCGCCGCGCCGCGGTCATCGGCACGGGTTCCACCGGGGTGCAGGTGATCCCGGAGCTGGCCAAGGAGGCCGCCGAGCTGACCGTCTACCAGCGCACCCCCATCTGGGTCATGCCCAAGCTCGACGTCGGGTTCCCGCCCCCGGTGCAGCGGCTGTTCGCCCGGGTGCCGGCCGCGCAGCGCGTCGTGCGGTGGTTCACCGACATGGCCATGGACCTGATGATGGTTATCGCGATGTGGCGGTTCCGCAGGTTCCGGTGGGTCAACAAGGCCGCGTCGGATCTCTCGAAGCTGCACCGGCTGCTGGCGGTGCGCGACAAGGATGTGTGGCGGAAGCTGAACCCCGAGTACGACTTCGGCTGCAAGCGGCCCACGATCTCCAACTCCTATTACCGGGCCTTCACCAAGCCGCACGTGCACCTGGAGACCGGCGGCATCGAACGCATCGAACCCGACGGCATCGTGGGCCGCGACGGCACCAAACGCACCATCGACACGCTGGTCCTGGCCACCGGGTACGACGTCTGGGAAGCCAACCTACCCGCGATCGAGGTGATCGGCCGGGACGGCCGCAACCTCGGAAAATGGTGGCGGGAGAACAGGTTTCAGGCCTACGAAGGCATCTCGGTGCCCAACTTCCCGAACTTTCTGACCATGGCCAGCCCGTACGCGTGGGTGGGCCTGTCGTGGTTCAACACCGTCGAATACCAGATGCGGCACATGAATCGGTTGTTCGGGGAACTGCAGCGGCGGGGTGCGGGCACCTTCGAGGTCACCGAGCAGGCCAACGCCCGCTTCCTGGACCGGATGACCGAGTTGCTCGACGACTCGGTCTTCTACGCCGGCAACTGCGCGAACTCGCGGTCGTACTGGTTCTGCCCCAGCGGGGAGGCGCCGCTGTTCCGGCCGACGTCGGTGTACGAGGCCGTCGCCGAGCAGGACCGGTTCCCGTTGAGCGACTACCTGATCGCCTGACGGGCGGGCGCCGGGCTATCCGGTCGTGGCCGCGCAGGCTCCCAGAACGGTGGTGGAGGCGTAGTTCGCGGCGTTGGCCAGATGGTTGTCCGCCGGACTGTAGGTCGGTATCGCCGCGACGAACGCGCGCCGGTACTGCGCCGAGAGCACCGCGAAGTCCTGCAGCGTCGGGTTCCCGGCGCGCCGGCCGAGCAGTTCCAGCTTGCCGGCAAAGGCGTTCATCACCGGAGCGACGGCGAAATTGGTCGCCTTCTGCTCCTTGTTCCACCACAAGGCGGGGAGGTTGGGGTTGATCTTCTGCCAGTCGGCGGTTTGTCGGCCGAATTCGTCCAGCGCGGATTTCCAATCGGCGCATATGGGATTGGGTTTGGTGAGGAAGCGCTGCGGCTTGGCGATGTTGCCCACCGGTGCGACCTGTGACGGCGGGGCCGGCGGCGGTACGACCGGCCCGCGCTCCGCTGCCGAGCCGTCGGCAACCGCCGCGCAGATCGCCCCCAGCGCCGAGGAGGCGCTGTTCGCGGTGCCCGCCAGGGTGTCGTCGGCCGGGGTGTAGTGCGGGATGTGCTCGGCGTAGGCGCGCGCATAGGCGATGAACTGCTCGTAGAGTTCCCGCACCACCCGATGCGGCGTCAGCTTGACCAGTCCGACGGTTTGCGCGGCGGCGTTGCCCATGGCTTGACCCGCGGCGAGGAACTGGATGCGTTGCTTGTCGTTCCATGCCGAAGCCGGAACGGACCGGTCCCGGTCGTTCCACAGGCCCTGCCCGCCGGTCGCGAGGCTGTTGTTGATGGCTGTCCACGCCGGACATGTGGGATCGTCGACGACCACGGTGACCGGGCCGACGTCCCGTGCGCTGGCGACCTCCGACGTTTCGGCGGGCGCCGATGCCGACGGGGGAGCCGACGACGAATCGTTGGCCCCGTTGCGGCCGAGCAGCGTCGATGTGGCCAACGCGGCGGCCAGCACCGCGACCGCCGTCAGCGCTATCAAGGCCCACTTCGGGCGGTTGCTGCGCCTCGACGCACCGTCATCCGAAGTCATGGGCGCCAAGCTTAGCCAGCGCCTCAGCCGCGGATGGCCGAAACGGCGTCGGTCAGCAGGCGGCGTGCGCGGTCGACGTCGATCGACGACGGCGGCTGGTTCGGCGCCGTCAGCGGGGTCGCGGTGACCACCACCAACGACCGCCCGAGGTAGGCGGCGAAGCGGTAGACCTCCTGGGACTGGGCCTTCTCGCCGACTTTGGCCTCGATCTGGCGGTATGTGCCCAGCGTGTGGGCGCCCTCGATGTGTGGTGCATCCACCGCGTCGACGACACCGTTGAGGTTGGGGCCGCTGAACGTCACGTGCTTGCACTGGTCGGGGATGGCTTCGAAGGGCAACTCGTCGGCGGTCTGGAAGGCGACCGTGACGAACCGGTTGCCCTTGCCGTCGGCGAACACCGCGGCCATCTTGCCCTGCGTGCCCAGCGGCAGCCGCTGTCCGGTGGTGTACTTGCCGCAGTCCGCCGGCTCGAACGTCACGTTGGGCGGCAGGCCCTGCGATCCCTCCAGCTGCGGGTCGATCCCCGTGGGTCCCTTGCCCTTGACGCGGAATTCCGGACCGAACGTCGACTCGACGGTGAACACCTTCTTGATGTCCGCCGGGTGGGCTGACTCGCCCGACGAGCAGGCCGCGACCAGACCGGCGCAGGACAGGCCGAGCAATGCCTTGAGAACGGACACCCAGGCAATGTATCGAAGTGCAGCCTTCGTGCCCAGCCCACCCGCCGAAGAGCCGCGCAATATGGCCGATAGCCGTGGCCTCCCGCCCCACCTCGCCACCATCGTCGGTCGTATTTCGCAGTGAGTGAACGCTATTCGGGCACAGACTCTGGCGTCAGCCGAGGCGCCGGGATCGGGGGCGAGCGCGGCCCGTCAGCCGAGATTGGCGGCGGAGAAGGTGTTGCACTTGTTGGGGTTGCCGGTTTGGTAGCCGGTGGTGAACCACTTCTGGCGCTGGGCCGAGGATCCGTGCGTCCACGACTCGGGGTTGATGTGCCCGGTCGCGGCCTTCTGGATGCGGTCGTCGCCGACCGACGCCGCCGCCGAGAGGGCGTCGCGGATGTCTTTGTCGCTCAACGGCTCCAGGTAGGGGACGCCGGTGCTCTCCTGTTTGACGGTGGACGCGTAGTGGGCCCACACGCCGGCGTAGCAGTCCGCCTGCAACTCGGTGCGCACGCCGTTGCCGAGGGCGCCCTGGGCGCCCTGCTGGGCGCGGCCGATGATGCCCTGCAGTTGCTGCACGTGATGGCCGTACTCGTGGGCAACCACGTATTCCTGCGCGAACGGCCCTCCGCTGGAACCGAACTGGTTGACGAGGACCTGGAAGAAGTCGGTGTCGAAGTAGGCCGTCTGGTCCACCGGGCAGTAGAACGGGCCGACCGCGCTGGTGGCCGGACCGCAGCCGGTGTTGACGCTGCCGGTGAACAGGCGCATTCGCGGGCGGGTGTAGTCGCGCATCAGCTGATGCCAGACCGCGTCCACGGAATTGCCGGTCGCCACCACGCGACACTGCACGTACTTGTTGGCGTCGGCCCCGGTCCGGCACCGGCTCAAGTCGAAGCCGCTGGCCACGTCGTCGCGGGTGTCCATCGGCTGCTGGCTGGTGATGCCGCCGGGATCGACGCCGAAGAACAACGCCGCGAACAGGATCAGCAACCCGCCGATGCCCCCGCCCAGGGCGATCCGCATCCCGCCGACGCCCCCGGACGTGGACGCGGCGCTGGTGTCGATCTGCATCCCCTCGTTGAAGGTCATCGCGCGCTCCTAACTCGGCCGGGCCGCGTGGGCGTCGGTGTAGCGGCGCAGGTTGCTCAGGAACCGGCGCAGGCCCAGGTTCAGCAGCGGGGCGACCACGACCATCGCCAGCCGCGCCGGACCGGCGGGTTTCTGCGCCATCGTCCACGTCAGCCGGCAGCCGCCGGGGATGGCCTCGGCGCGGTAGTCTTCGGCGAACGCCGCTACCGCCTTTGTCGAGCATTCGTTGAACCGGAATGCCATGCGAGTGAACGGTTCCCACGCGAGGAACTCCTCGTCGCCCACGATGCCGCCGCGCATCTGCACGGTGCGGGTGGTGCCGACACCGCGCGGCTCGGGGCTGGTCCAGGTCACCTTGGTGATCACCGGCGCCCAGCGCGGCCAGGCCTCGGCGTTGCCGAGCACGTCGAACAGTTGCTCGGGCGTGATGGCCAGGTCGACGCTGTTGCGGAAACGGAACGGTGCGGTGTCGATGAAGGTCAGGTCGACACGCTCGCAGCGGAACATGGCCACCAACCTAGCGCGAGCGCTCGCAGAAGCCCCCATTTCGTGGCGAAATGAGGGGCTTTTGCGATTGCTTGCGCGGCATCAGCCGGGGCCGTCGCTCGCCGCCGCCAGCAGCGGCACCAGCACGTCGCTGATCGGTGTGGCCAGGCCGTTCGCACGCGCCCTGCGCACGACCACGCCGTTGCGGATGTCCCATTCCAAACGCCGGCGGTGCTCCCGGTCGGCCAGCATCGAGGTGCCCATGTCCTCGGGGCCGCGACGGAACAGGTCCACCAGCTCCTCGACCACGTCGTCGGCGAGGCGGGCCCCCTCGGCCCGGGCCACGGCGAGGCACTCGGTGACGTAGCGGCGCGACAGCGCGGCGACGTCGTCGCGGCGGAACATGCCCGATCGGCGCCCGGACAGCACCATGAAACCCGCCAGCGCGTTGACGAGCAGCTTGCGCCACGCCGCGGTGATGAAGTCGGGGTCGCAGTCCACCCGGCAGCCGGCGCCGCGCAACAGCCCGGCGACCGTCTCCGCCGCGGGCCCGCTGGGCAGCACCAGCGCGGGCTCGCCGCGCAGCCGCACCCACCCGTCGGGCTGGGTCTCGGAGCCGAACCACACGATTCCCGGCACCACCGGCGAGGCCGGGCGGTGCGGCTGCACCTGCTCGACCTGTTCGACCCCGTTCTGCAGCACCGCGACGATGGTGTGTTCGGCGCACAGCCGGGCCAGCCAGCCCGCGGCCGCGTCGTTCTGGGTGGCCTTGACCGCCAGGACCAGCACGTCGACCGGGCCGTCGACCTCGGACGGGTCGGTGTGCACCGGCCCGGGAACCACGATCGGTTCCGCGCCGTCGGGCCGCAGCTCGATGTGGTCCCGGGGCGTGTGACCGCACAACAGGACCCGGTGCCCGGCCGCATGGAGCAGCGCGGCGATCGTCGTGCCGACGGCGCCGGGACCGACGAGTGCGATGTTGGTGGCGATGGGACAGAAATTACCTCCTCTAGACTGGGCATTCGTTCCAGCCCTTCAAAAGCCCTTGAAAGCCCATTACAAGAGGAGTGTTTGTGCTGCGCAGCCACGCCGCCGGTTCGCTGCGGAAGACCGACGCCGGCCAGCAGGTGACGCTGGCGGGCTGGGTGGCCCGCCGCCGCGACCACGGCGGCGTTATCTTCATCGACCTGCGCGATGCGTCGGGTGTCGCCCAGGTGGTGTTTCGCGACCCGGCCGTCCTGGAGCAGGCGCACCGCTTGCGCGCCGAGTTCTGCGTCGCGGTCTCCGGGGTCGTCGAGGTCCGCCCGGAGGGCAACGCCAACCCGGAGATCGCCACCGGCGACATCGAGGTCAACGCCGCGTCGCTGACCGTGCTGGGTGAGAGCGCGCCGCTGCCCTTCCAGCTCGACGAGCCCGCCGGCGAGGAGCTGCGGCTGAAGTACCGCTACCTCGACCTGCGCCGCGACGGCCCGGCCGCCGCGATGCGGTTGCGCTCCAAGGTGAATGCTGCCGCCCGCGCGGTGCTGGCGGGTCACGACTTCGTCGAGGTCGAGACGCCGACCATCACCCGCTCGACGCCGGAGGGTGCCCGCGACTTCCTGGTTCCGGCCCGCCTGCACCCCGGTTCGTTCTACGCCCTGCCGCAGAGCCCGCAGCTGTTCAAGCAGCTGCTGATGGTGGCCGGGATGGAGCGCTACTACCAGATCGCCCGCTGCTACCGGGACGAGGACTTCCGCGCCGATCGCCAGCCCGAGTTCACCCAGCTCGACATAGAGATGAGCTTCGTCGACGCCGAGGACATCATCGCGGTCTCCGAGGAGATCCTGTCCGCGCTGTGGGCGCTGATCGGCTACGACATTCCGCGGCCCATCCCGCGGATCAGCTACGCCGACGCGATGCGGCGCTTCGGCTCTGACAAGCCCGACATGCGGTTCGGGCTGGAGCTCGTCGAGTGCACGAAGTTCTTCTCCGACACCACCTTTCGGGTGTTCCAGGCGCCCTATGTCGGCGCCGTGGTGATGCCCGGCGGGGCGTCGCAGCCGCGACGCACCCTGGACGGCTGGCAGGAGTGGGCCAAGCAGCGCGGGCACAAGGGGCTGGCCTATGTGCTGGTCGGCGACGACGGCGCCCTGGGCGGCCCGGTGGCCAAGAACCTGAGCGACGCCGAACGCGACGGCCTGCCCGCGCACGTCGGGGCGAAGCCGGGGGACTGCGTCTTCTTCTCGGCCGGCCCGGCCAAGCCCTCGCGGGCCCTGCTGGGCGCGGCCCGCGGCGAGATCGCCCACCGGCTGGGCCTGATCGACCCCGACGCCTGGGCGTTCGTCTGGGTGGTCGACCCGCCGCTGTTCGAGCCCGCCGCAGACGCGACCGCCGCCGGGGACGTGGCCGTCGGCGCGGGGGCGTGGACCGCGGTGCACCACGCGTTCACCTCGCCCAAGCCCGAGCACGCCGACGCGATCGACAGCGATCCCGGCAGCGTGCTCGCCGACGCCTACGACATCGTCTGCAACGGCAACGAGATCGGCGGCGGCTCGATCCGTATCCACCGCCGCGACATCCAGGAGAAGGTGTTCGCGGTGATGGGCCTGGACCGGGCCGAGGCCGAAGAGAAGTTCGGATTCCTGTTGGAGGCGTTCACCTTCGGCGCGCCGCCCCACGGCGGGATCGCGTTCGGCTGGGACCGGATCAACGCGCTGCTGTCCGGGGTGGACTCCATCCGCGAGGTGATCGCCTTCCCCAAGACCGGCGGCGGGGTGGACCCGCTCACCGACGCGCCGGCGCCGATCACCGCCCAGCAGCGCAAGGAGTCCGGAATAGACGTCCGGCCCGAGCACGTTGACCGGGCATGAGCAGCCGCGCCGGCGACGATGCAGCGCGAAGCGATGAGGAGGAGCGGCGCCATGACTGAAATGCCGGACACCGAGACGATCAACGCGTTCAACACGGGCATCATCGACGAGTTCCGCGCCAACGGCGGCAAGGTCGGCGGTCAGTTCGCTGACACCGACCTGCTGCTGCTCACCACCACCGGCGCCAAGTCCGGCCGGCCGCGGCTCTCGCCGCTGGCCTACTTCCGCATCGACGGCAGGCTGATCATCGTCGGCTCCTTCGCCGGCGCCCCAGTCAGCCCGGCGTGGGTGCACAACCTGCGGACCAACCCCGGCGCACGCGTCGAGATCGGCACCGAGGCGTTCGACGTCACCGCGCGCGAACTACCGGCCGCCGAACGCGACGCGCTCTTCCCGGAAATCACCGCCGCGGCGCCGGGCTTCGCCGACTACCAGTCCAAGACCAGCCGGGTGATTCCGCTGTTCGAGCTGCACCGCACCTGACCTTCGGCCGTGGGCGCAGGCATCGATCGGCTCCGCACGGTTGGTTCACGTTGGTGCAGACGCCAGTCGCCGCGGGCGTGTCCTGGTGACTCGCCCGCGACGTGGCCAGCGCGGTCGCCGCGCTGACCGCGCCGTGCGTGGCGGTACTCATCGGGCACGGCCTGATCGGGCAGGGCATGATGTTCGCCAACCAGACCGCGATCTCGGCGATCCTGGTGCTGGCGCTCTACCGCAGCGGCACCGGCTTCGAGCGGATCTTCGACGCCCTGATCGGCGGGGCCGTGGCCCTCGTCTTCGCCATCGTCCTGTGCCCCGCCGACCGGCTGGCCGTGCCGCGCACCGCGCGCCGGCGTGCTGGGCAACCTGCAGACGGTGCTCGACCTGCCGGCGTGACGGCCGTCAGGACGAATCGGCCAGGAACTCCTGGACCAGCTTGCGGGGCGCCTGCGTCAGCCAGGCCTCGGTGATCACTTCCTCGAGGACGCCGACGTCGATCTCGGCCAGCCTGACCAGCACCGCCGGGTATCCGTCGAAATGCGGGGTGGAGAAATACACCCCCGGCTCGTCGGCGATCAGCGCGAACTTGACCCCCTCGTCGCAGACCCGCACGCCCAGGACGTCGCCCTCCGGGGGGTCGATCCCGGCGCGGGTCAGCGCCTCGCGGTCGGACTGGCGCAGGGGACGTTCCCACGCCAGCAGTTTCTTGCCGACGCGCCAGTCGTGCGGCGCCGGCTCGGAGGTCAGCGCCAGCCGTCCGACGATGCGGGCGACGTCGTCCCACGTGGCCACGCCTCCGATTGTGCTCCCGGCGCGGCACGCTTGGCCGCCGAAATCGTGCGGCATGTGATGTGATCAGCCGTGAGGAGGAGGGGTCTTGCCAGCAGCCGAGGACGGGGTCGCCCGCCGCCATCGCGTCACGCACCGCACCGAGTATCGCTACTCCGACGTGGTGACGAGCTCCTACGGCCGCGGCTTCCTCACGCCGCGGGACTCGCCGCGGCAGCGCTGCGTGGCGCACCGGCTGCTCATCGATCCGCCGCCCGCCGACGTCTCCACCAGCCAGGACGGCTACGGCAACACCAGCTCCTACTTCCACGTCACCGAGCCGCACCGCACCCTGACGATCACCGGCGACTCCATCGTCGACGTGTACCCGCCGGCGCCGGCGCTCTACAGCAGCGGTCCGGCGCTGCGACCGTGGGAGGCCGCGCGGCCGGCGGGGCCCGCGGGAGCGCTCGCGGCCGAGTTCACCCTCGACCTGGATCCGCCGGAGATCACCGACGAGGTGCGCCGGTACGCCGCACCCAGCTTCGCGCCCGGGCGTCCGCTGGTGGAGGTGCTGCGCGACCTGGCGTCGCGGATCTTCTCCGACTTCACCTACCGCTCGGGCTCGACGACGATATCCACCGGGGTGAATGAGGTTCTGGCCGCCCGGGAAGGGGTATGCCAGGACTTTGCCAGGCTGGCGATCGCCTGCCTGCGAGCCAACGGTTTGGCGGCCTGCTATGTCTCCGGATACCTGGCCACCGACCCGCCGCCGGGGAAGGATCGGATGATCGGAATCGACGCCACACACGCCTGGGCGGCGGTGTGGACTCCGCAGAAGCCCGGCCACCACGAGTGGCTGGGCCTGGATCCCACCAACGACCAGATGGTCGACGAGCGCTACATCGTCGTCGGCCGCGGCCGCGACTACGCGGACGTGCCGCCGCTGCGCGGCATCATCTACACCAACTCCGAGCACAGCGTCATCGACGTCGCGGTTGACGTGGTGCCCTACTCCGGCCCCGTCGAAGGCGACTTCTCGCATGCGTGACTTCCATTGCCCCAACTGCGGTCAGCGTCTGACGTTCGAGAACTCCGCGTGCCTGTCGTGCGGCAGCGCGCTGGGGTTCTCCCTGGATCAGATGGCGCTGCTGGTGATCGCCACGGGCGAGCAGGGCGAGCACGCCGGCGCCGTAGACGCCGAGGAGTATCAGCTGTGCGCCAATCTGTATCTGGCCGAATGCAATTGGCTGGTGTCCAAGAGTTCCGGCGGGCTGTGCGAGTCGTGCGCGCTGACCATCGAGCGGCCCAACGACGCCGACGCCGACGGCCTGGCCGCGTTCGCCCGGGCCGAGGCGGCCAAGCGGCGGCTCATCGCCGAGCTGCACGAGCTCGAGCTGCCGATCATCGGGCGTGACCGCGACCCCGACTACGGGCTGGCTTTCCGGCTGCTGTCCAGCGCGCACGAGAAGGTGTTCACCGGGCACGAGAACGGGGTCATCACGCTGGATCTGGCCGAGGGCGACGACGTGCACCGCGAGCAGCTGCGCGTCGAGATGGAGGAGCCGTACCGCACCCTGCTCGGGCATTTCCGCCACGAGGTCGGGCACTACTACTTCTACCGGCTGATCTCCCCGTCCGGCGACTACGTGGCGCGGTTCAACGAGCTGTTCGGCGATCCCGACGCCGACTACTCCGAGGCGCTGGACCGCCACTACAGCGAGGGCGCGCCCGACGGCTGGCAGGAGCGGTTCGTGTCGTCGTATGCGACGATGCATCCCGCCGAGGACTGGGCCGAGACCTTCGCCCACTATCTGCACATCCGCGACACCCTGGACACCTCGGCATGGTGCGGCTTCGCACCGGCGACGGCGACTTTCGACCGGACCATGTTGGGCCCCAGCGCCTTTGCGACGATCATCGACCTGTGGCTGCCGCTGTCGTGGTCGCTGAACATGGTGAACCGGTCGATGGGCCACGACGACCTCTATCCGTTCGTGCTGCCCGCGGCGGTGCTGGAGAAGATGCGGTTCATCCACACCGTGATCGACGAGGTGACGTCGGCGTCGGGGGGAGCCGCCGCGATCGCGGGCTAGCCCGGTTGGCGGCGCCGGAAAGTGGGCACACACCCGGCGATGTGCTTCTCGATGACGGCCTACCTGGTGGTGGGTACCGCCCTCGTGCCGGTCGCGGTGTTGACCCTGCGCGCGGTCAAGCACTGTCGCGAAGTGCCGTTTGCGTTGCTGCCCAGGGTGTTCGCGGTCCACCAGTTCATCGAGGCGGCGGTGTGGCCCCACGCGCTGCGCTACCAGACCGGCGTTCACGACGGCTACTTCTGGGCGGTGCTCTACGTGATCGCCGTCATCGGTCCGGCGGTGCTGTCGGGCTATCGCTCCATCGTGGTGTTCGGATGGGCGAACCTGGCGGGCCTGATCGTGGTCGGCCGTCCTCTACGTGCAGGCGTTCGCGTCGCTGTGGTGTGTCTACGCCGCGGTGCTGTCGGTCCTGGTACTGGTGCACATGGCGCGACGCCGGCGACTGCCCGATCCGCACCGCTACCACGGTGTCGCCGGGGAACGGTCGGAGTCCAACGCCGTCTAAGCCGGCAACACCCGGCGCTCGTCGGGACCCCACAACGGCTGCATGTGGCCGGGCAGCGCCAGCTGCGTGGCGGTGATCGCCTCGGCCAGGTCGCGCAGCCCGGCGTGTATCCCGGCCAGCAGGCCGGCCAGCTCCGCGCGGCGCCCGTCGTCGCTGACCTGCTCGAGCTCGGCGGGATGGGACCGGCGCAGCAGGGTGCTGATCTCGTCGACCAGGCGCTCCGGGCGCGACGAACCCGACGACCCGGGCAGGTCGCGCAGGTTGGCCCGCAGCCGCTCCACCTGGTGCAGCAACGACCGCGGGTTCGTGGCGTCGAACAGCATCAGCTCGGCCATCGCGGCCACGCTGACCGAGCCGGCTGTCCGGCGCCGGTAGATCACCGCCGACTCGCAGGCCACCAGCGCCGCCTCGATGATGATCTGTTCGGCCGCCGCGGGCCGCACCACGGTCAGCGTGGCCTGCAGCAAAGCGGTGAGCCACAGGCCCCGTTCGATGCGCTTGCCGATGTCCATGATCGTCCAGCCCGCGTCGCGCACCATGGACTCGGCGGCCACCCCCGACAGCGTCAGCATCCCGGCCAGTGTCTGCGACTGCGCCGAGGCCAGCAGCGCGTCGGCCTCGGTCAGCGAGTCCGGCGGCTCGGCGGGGTGGGCGAGCGCGCGCTCCACCCCGGCCAGCACCATCCACGTGTCGTTGGACAGCTGGTCGCGGACCGCCCGGGCGGCCAGCGCCAGGCCCTCCACCGACTGCACCAGCGACCCGGACAGGTCCGGATCCACGGTCAGCGACCACAGCGTCGAGGGCGCGACGGCGATCATCTCGGCCTGGTCGCCGTCGGTTGCGGTGTCCGCCCCGGTGATCGCGCCCAGCGCGGCCATCAGCACCGGCACGCACGCGCTTTCCTCGCTGTCCTGGTGATGGCGGTAGACGTGGAAGCGGTCGCGGGTCACGATCAGCAGCCTGGCCATGCTCTCGGCGCGCTCGCCGTAGCGCCCGATCCAGAACAGGTCGGACAACACCCGCGGCGAGCTGATCGCCCAGGTGCCCGCGCCGGTCTTCGCCGGCTGTGCCGCCGGGGCTGCCGGCAACGTCACCGCCTCGGCCCGCGCGCGTTCGGTGGGCCGCACCCAGACATCTTTGGCCGCGACGGTGTTCAGCGTGTACGCCGCGGGCCCGGAAGCCAGCACGTAACCCACGCCGCCGATCATCGGCGCGTAGCCGCTGCGCTGGGCCACCGTGAACAGGCGCATCCCGACACCGGCCGAGGCCAGCACACCGGCATGGTCGGTGGGCGCCGACGAGAACTGCGGCAGCTCCTGGCCCACCCACTGCCAGGGCATGCTCTCGATGCGCGCGGCCAGCTCGGTCAGTTGATGCGACGAAAGCGTCGGTCCGACAAGGGTTTTCCCGCCGACCGTCGACTTCACCAGCAGCGCCGACAGGTTGGCCAGCAGGTGCGAGCGTTCGGCGGCGATGCCGCCCCAGTACACCGGCGCGGTGTCCAGCAACGGGTCCTCGGCGAGCAGCCGCCCGGCGAGCCCGGGCAGAAAGCGCAGCAGCCCGGGGTTTTCCAGGATGCCGCTGCCCAGCGTGTTGACCACGGTCACCGCCCCGCGGTGCTGCGCCTCGACCAGGCCCACCACCCCCAGGCGGGAGTCGGCGCGCAGGTCCAGCGGGTCGCTGTACAACGCGTCGACCCGGCGGAGCACCACGTCGACGCGTTTCAGGGTCCCCAGCGAACGCATCCACAGCTTGCCGTCGCGCACCACCAGGTCCGCGCTCTCCACCAGCGGAAAGCCCAGCAGTGTCGCCAGGTACGCCTGGTCGAACGCGGTCTCGGAGTAGATGCCCGGGCTGAGAACCACCACCACGGGATCCTGCGCGACGTCGGGTGCCGCGTCGATCAGCGCCAGCCGCAGCGCCTGGGCGAACGGGGTCGTCGGCCGCGGCGCGATCCGCTCGTAGAGGTCCGGCAGCGCGTGCGCGACCACGCGCCGGTCGGCCAGCGCGTAGCCGGCGCCCGACGGCGCCTGCGTCCAGTCGGCGTTGACCCGGAAGCTGCCGTCGGGCAGCCGGCTGAGGTCGCACGCGTGCATGAACAGCTGATGGTGCCCGGGGATCTCGATCCCGTTGGCGGCGCGCACGTAACCGGGATGGGCGAACAGCAACTCCGGGGGCAGCAGGCCCTCGGTGAGCAGACGACGCGGTCCGTACAGGTCCGCGAGCACCGCGTCGAGCAGGCGCGAGCGCTGCACCAGCCCGGCCTCCAGCGTTTCCCAGTCCGCCGCGGACAGCACGATCGGCAGCGTGTCCAGACGCCAGGGCCGCGGCTCCAGTCCGTGACCGCCCGGGCCCACCTCGGTGTAGGTGATGCCGTCGTTGTCGATCAGGGTGCGCACCACCGAGCGCAGCCGGTCCAGCCCGGCGCGGCCGCGCTCGGCGACGGCGTCGGCCAGCTCGTGCCACGCCGGGCGCACGGTCCCGTCGGGTTCGACGAATTCGTCGAAACCGATCGCCGGGCCCGTCCCGGGGCCCTCCCGCAGGTCGAACAGCGCCTCCTGGGCGCGCGCGGTGCGGTACCCGTCCAGCAGCCGGTCGGCGTCGTGGCGGCCGCCCGGTACGGCGGCAGCCGTCTCCGGCCAGCCGTTCCTGCCGAGTGCCATCGCCGTGTCGTCCGCAGCTGCCATTACAGCTGAACGGTACGCACGCGGCGCAGGTCGAGGATGCCGGGCGCGCCGACGTCGGTGAATATGCGGGCCTGCTTCTCCCGGAGGCCGGACAGGTCCAGCTTGCCGGGGGTGAAGCCGGTCGCCTCGAAGCGGCGGGCCCGGCGGGCCTCGGCCTCGACGGCGTTGACGGGCGGCTCGTCGTAGGCGCGCCCGCCCGGGTGCGTGACGTGGTAGGTGCAGCCCCCGCGCGACGTCTGAGTGGTCAGGTCGACCAGCTCGAACCGCAGGGGGCCGTCGGCCGAGATGGTCGGGTGCAGCGCGCTGGGCGGCTGCCAGGCCTTGAACCGCACGCCGCCGACGTGCACGTCCGGGTTGTCGGTCGCCAGCAGCGGCACCGGGTAGCCGTTGCAGGTCACCATGTAGCGGTGCCGGTCGGCGCCGATGACGCGGACCTGCAGGCGCTCGACCGAGGAGTCGACGTAGCGGGCGGTGCCCGTCGCGGTGGATTCCTCACCCAGGGTGGTCCACGGCTCGATCGCGCCGCGCAGCTCGATCTCCACACCGTCGAACACGGTGGTACCGATGCGCGGGAAGCGGAACTCGGTGAACGGGTCCAGCCAGCTGGTCTCGAAGGCGACGCCGTGCGCGCGCAGATCCGCTGCGACGTCGGCGATATCGTGAATGATGAAGTGCGGCAACAGATATCGACCGTGCAGGTTGGCGCCGTGGCGGATCAGGGGGGCGCGCAGCGGCTGCTCCCAGAACCACGCCACCAGCGAGCGCACCAGCAGCGACTGGACCATCGCCATGCGCAGGTGCGGCGGCATCTCGAACCCGCGCAGCTCCAGCAGCCCGAGCCGGCCGCGGGGGCTGTCGGGGTTGTAGAGCTTGTCGATGCAGAACTCGGCGCGGTGGGTGTTGCCGGTGATGTCGGTCAGCAGGTGGCGCAGCGCGCGGTCGGCCAGCCACGGTTTGGCGCCGCCGCCGCTCACCCGCGCGATCTCGGCGAACGCGATCTCGAGTTCGTACAGCGCCTCGGCGCGGCCCTCGTCGACGCGCGGGGCCTGCGACGTGGTCCCGACGAAGCGCCCGGCGAACAGGTAGGACAGCGCCGGGTGGCGCTGCCAGTAGGTCAGCAGCGAGACCAGCAGATCCGGGCGGCGCAGCAGCGGCGAGTCCGCCGGCGTGACCCCGCCCAGCGTGATGTGGTTGCCTCCGCCGGTGCCGCCGTGGGTGCCGTCGACGTCGAACGACTCCGTTGACAATCGAGCAAGGCGAGCGTTCTCGTACAGCGATTCCAGCAGCCGGCATTGTTCGGCGAAGCCGGCGGTCGGTGTGACGTTGACCTCGATCACGCCCGGGTCGGGGGTGATCGTGGTCGAGCGCAGGCGAGGATCCGGCGGCGGGCCGTAGCCCTCGATCACCACGGCGCGGCCGGCGTCCGCCGCCGCGGCCTCGACGCGCGCGACGAGATCGGTGAAGTGTTCCAGCGCCTCGGTGGGCGGCAGGAAGATGTGCACCAGCCCGTCGCGGACCTCGGCGACCATCGCGGTCGGCGGCGCCCCGTCGGGCTCGGTGACGACTGCGCGGGCCGAGTCGGTGGCCGGCGCGTCGGCCACGGTCAGGGGGTCGGCGTCGAAGGTGGGGCGCGGCGGTTGCCAGCTGATCGAGTCCAGCGGCAGCCGCAGGCCCGCCGGCGAGTCGCCGTCGACCAGCACGATGCGCCCGCGGCGCAACCGCCAGTCCGCGCTGGCCCACCCGAGGTCGTCGTCGCGCCGGTGCAGCGGCAGCACGAAAGCCGCAGGCGCGGTGAGGGTTTCGTCGAGTCGGGCCAGCAGCGCGGCACGCCCGGCGGGGGAGTCGTCGGCGAGGTCGTCGGCCGGTTCCACCGGATCCCCTTCCGGCAGGCACACTTTGGCCGCCAGTCGGTGCAGCGGGTCCTCGTAGGCGGGTCGCACCTGGGTGGCCGGAAGCCCCAGGCCGTCGGCGACCGCGGCGAGCACCGCGCGGGCCGCGTCGGTGTCGGCGGGTCGGGCGGGCTGGTCTCCCCAGGGGTCGGCCAGCAGCGCCGCGTCGGCCCACAGCGGCCGTCCGTCGGTGCGCCAGTAGAGCGCGATCTCCCAGCGCGGCAACGGCTCTCCGGGATACCACCGGCCCTGTTTGTGCTGGATCAGCCCTCTTGGGGCCCACGCCGCCTTCAGCCGGGCGGCCAAATCGGATGCCCGCTGCCGCTTGTGCGGGCCGTCGGCGGCCGTCGTCCATTCCTCGCTGACCTGGTCGTCGATCGAGACGAACGTCGGTTCGCCGCCCACGGTGAGCCGCACATCGGCGGCTGCCAGCCGGGCGTCGACCCGGCGGCCGACCTCGCAGATCGACCGCCACGCCGTGTCGGTGTAGGGCAGCGTGACGCGCGGGTCCTCGTGCACGCGGGTGACGGTGTTGGAGAACTCCAGCACCGATTCGCACGGTTCGGTGCCGCCGCTGATCGGTGCCGCGCTCGCCGGATGCGGCGTGGCGGCCAGCGGGATGTGCCCCTCGCCGGCGAACAGTCCCGACGTCGGGTCCAGGCCGATCCAGCCCGCACCGGGGATGTACACCTCGGTCCAGGCGTGCAGGTCGGTGAAGTCGGCGGCGGGTCCCGACGGCCCGTCCAGCGCCTCCACGTCGGACGTCAGCTGCACCAGGTAGCCCGACACGAACCGGGCGGCCAGCCCGAACCGGCGCAGGATCGACACCAGCAGCCACGCCGAGTCCCGGCACGAGCCGACACCGCTGCGCAGCGTGAAATCCGGTGTCTGGACGCCGGGTTCCATGCGCACGTTGTGGGCGACGCCGGCGTTGACCGCGCGGTTGAGGGCGACCAGGAAGTCGATGGTGCGGGTGCCGTCCGGCACCGAGAAGTCGCGCACCCAGGCGCGGACGAGGTCGCCCGGCCCCGACCCCTCGCCGTCCTCGTCGACCGGCCGCAGATAGGGCTCGAGGTCGTCGGCCAGCGCCTTGGGGTAGGCCGGCCCGGCCCCGTGATTCAAGGGCCATATCTCGGCCCAGTCCTCGATGAAGAAGTCGAACGGGTTGATCACCTTCAGGTCCGCGATCAGCCCGACGGTGATGGTCAGCCGGGTCATGGGGTTCGGGAACACCAGCCGGGCAAGGAAGTTGCCCACGGCATCCTGCTGCCAGTTGATGAAGTGGTCGTCGGGTTCGACGCGCAGCGAGTAAGCCTCGATCGGTGTTCGGGAGTGGGGCGCCGGGCGCAGCCGCACCACGTGCGGATACACCCGGACCAGCCGGTCAAAGGTGTAGCTGGTGCGGTGCTCCAGCGCAACTTTGATGCTCATAACCGCTGATTGCATCACAGGCGCCACAACGCCGCAGCGCGCCGCGGGGGCGCCCCGCGCGCGGTTAGCTGTCCGGCGTCAGGACGGCTGGTATCCCGGTGGCGGTCCCTGCTGGTAGCCCTGCTCGGGCGGCACGACCCGCGCACCGGACAGGGTGCGGTAGGCGTAGATCAGGATCAGCGCGGCGACGGGGACCGCCACCAGCATGCCGATGCCGCACAGCAGCGCGCCGACGACAACCACCGCCACCTGCACCAGCCACGCCAGCAGGGCGTTGCCGAAGTTCGACCAGACCGTCGACATGCTCGACGTCAGCGCGGCGACGGGCGGTAGCGCGTGGTCGATGGCGAACGGGACCGTGAACATCGCGAAGATGCCGAAGATCAGGCCGGGCAGGAAGCACAGGGCCGAGGCGAGCGTGCTGAGGACGCCGACGAGCAGCGCCGCAAGGATCACCGTGCCGAAGTTGCGCGGCTTGAAGAACGAGCCGATGGTCACCGGCCGCCCGTCGGCGATGTCGAGGCATCCGGTCAGGAACGCCGCATGCGCGAACACCCCCACCGCGAAGACCAGCAGATAGCCGACGGCCATGATGACCCACTCACCCGGGCCGAGATTGGGGCTGGCGCTGGTGTAGTCGTCGGAGGTGGTGATCGTGGTGCCCATGCCGCCGCTCACGGCGATCAGAGCATAGGCGGCGCCCAGCAGCAGCGCGTAGACCAAGGCGGCGACGATCAGCGCCACGGCGTTCTGCGTGAACTTCTTCCACGCCCAGCCGAACGCCTCGCCGATGCCGAACGCGGGCTTGGGCGGGCCCCCGAAACCGGGTCCACCGCCATAGCCGGGCGGCGGGCCGCCGTAACCCGGTGGCGGGCCGTATCCGGGTGGGGGGCCGTATCCGGGTGGGGGGCCGTATCCGGGCGGCGGGGGCGGCGGTCCGCCGTAGCCGGGTGGGGGGCCGTACCCGGGCGGTGGTCCGCCGTAGCCGGGGGGCGGGCCGTATCCGGGTGGCGGTCCCGGCGGGGCGCCGTAGCCGGGCGGGGGACCGGCCGGGCCGCCCGTCTGCTCCGGATTGCCTCGATACTCCGGATTGCCTGGATGCTCTGGGGGCTGGCTCATTTCCGTCCTAGCTCTAGGGGCTTTACGGGCACGCCACACGGACCTTGGCAAACGGCAACTTAGCAAAAATGTGGGCAGGCCGCGCGCATTGGCGGGGCACCGGGTCGGGCCCGGCGCACCCGGCCCCCGGGCGTGGTATGCCTGAAGCCGTGTCCGACGGTCTGTTCGACCTTCCCGGCGACCGCCCGACGACCACCCATGACCCGGGCGTGTCGGCCGGCGCGCCGCTGGCGGTGCGGATGCGCCCGGCCACGCTGGACGAGGTGGTGGGGCAGGACCACCTGCTGGCGCCGGGATCGCCGCTGCGCCGCCTCGTCGAGGGCTCGGGTGTGGCCTCGGCGATCCTCTACGGTCCGCCCGGCAGCGGCAAGACCACGCTGGCGGCGCTGATCTCGCACGCGACCGGACGCCGGTTCGAGGCGCTGTCGGCGCTATCGGCCGGTGTCAAGGACGTCCGGGCCGTCATCGACCAGGCGCGCCGAGCGCTCCTGCACGGCGAGCAGACCGTGCTGTTCATCGACGAGGTGCACCGGTTCTCCAAGACCCAGCAAGACGCACTGCTTTCCGCCGTGGAGAACCGGGTGGTGCTGCTCGTGGCGGCGACCACCGAGAACCCGTCCTTCTCCGTGGTGGCGCCGTTGCTGTCGCGGTCGCTGATCCTGCAGTTGCGGCCGCTGAGCCCCGACGACATCCGCGCGGTGGTGCGGCGCGCCATCGACGACCCCCGCGGCCTGGGCGGGCGGGTCCGAGTGCACCCCGACGCCGTCGACCTGCTGGTGCAACTGGCGGCCGGCGACGCCCGCCGCGCCCTGACCGCGCTCGAGGTGGCCGCCGAAGGGGCCGCGGCGGCCGGCGACGAGGTCACCGTCGAGACCATCGAGCAGTCGCTGGACAAGGCCGCGGTGCGCTACGACCGCGACGGCGATCAGCACTACGACGTCGTCAGCGCCTTCATCAAGTCGGTGCGCGGCTCCGACGTCGACGCCGCGCTGCACTACCTGGCCCGCATGCTCGTCGCCGGGGAGGACCCGCGCTTCATCGCGCGCCGGCTGATGATCCTGGCCAGCGAGGACGTCGGCATGGCCGACCCGACCGCGCTGCAGACCGCGGTGGCCGCCGGGCAGACCGTCGCGCTGATCGGAATGCCCGAGGCCCAGCTGACGCTGGCGCACGCCACCGTCCACCTGGCCACCGCGCCCAAGTCGAACGCGGTGACCACCGCGCTGGGCGCGGCGATGGCCGACGTCAAGGCCGGCAAGGCGGGTCTGGTCCCGCCGCACCTGCGTGACGGGCACTACTCGGGCGCGGCGGCCCTGGGCAACGCCCAGGGCTACAAGTACTCGCACGACGCCCCGGACGGTGTTGTGGCCCAGCAATATCCGCCCGACGAGCTGGTGGGGGTGGACTACTACCGGCCCACCGGTCGCGGCGGCGAGCGCGAGATGGCGGGCCGCCTGGAGCGGCTGCGCGCGATCATCCGCCGGAGGGGCTGACGGATCCCCGAGCGGCGTCCCTCGGCTTCGACGCCGAGATCGACGTTTGGCAGAGAAAGCGCGAGTAGGCGCCGGCAAAACGTCTCTCGGCGAACGGCGGACGGAGGGCCGCGCCTCAGACCAGCTCGGGCACCCTCAGGTGGGCGAGCGCCAGCTCGAACTCGGCCACGTCGACGACCTCGGCCCCCAGGTCGCGCACCCGACTGCTGCGCAGCTCGGTGGCGCGGTCGCGGTTGCGGGCCATCGCCTCCATGCTGTCGAACGTCGAGCTCGACACGGCCCGCCGGCATGCGGGGTGATCGACCAGCAGGCTGGCGCTGCAGAAACCGTCGAGGGCCTCCATCTCCGGGAGCAGCGACGCGCGGTAGAAGTCCAGGGACCGGCCGAGTTGGTCGGGCACCACCTTGAGCCAGGTCGCCCGCACGCAGGCCCCTTCGCCGGACCGGTGGTGGCGGTGCAGGGAGGCGATCTCCCACTCCTCGACACGGGCGCTGCCGTCGAACATCAGCGCCGCCCGGTCCCGGATGGGGGCCACCCGCTCGGCCGCGGCGCGCATGGCCTGCACGCTCTCCCAGGAGCTGGTGGCGATGCACCTGCCGGACTGCCGGTCGACCAGCAGCGACAGGCCGACGAACCCGCCGATCTCCGCCAGCGCGGGCATGACGACATCGCGGACGTGCGCGATCCCGATGTCGATGGACAGGGGTTGCGCCTGAATGGTGGTTGAGCGTGCGTACATGACGGACCTCCCATGCCGGGGCTTGCCTTCAAACCGGGCCCCGGTGGCGCCACCGGGGCATACCAGCCACCTTCCTCCTGCATGCGACCGTGTGGCAACCGTCACACGGAATTGGCCGCGTCCTGCGGCCCCGCCGTAGGCTGGGCCGGGTGCAAACCGATGTGTTGGACGTGGACACCTCCCGGCGCCGCACCGTCGATCTGACCGATGCCGTCCGCAGGTTCTGCTTCAGCTGCGGCGACGGGCTGTGCAACGTATTCGTCCCCCACGCGACGGCCGGGGTCGCGATCATCGAGACCGGTGCCGGCTCCGACGACGACCTGGTCGACACGCTGGAGCGGCTGTTGCCGCGCGACGACCGGTACCGGCACTCACACGGTTCGCCGGGCCACGGCGCCGACCACGTGCTGCCGGCGATCGTGGTGCCGTCGGTGACGGTCCCGGTCGCCGGCGGCGAACTGCAGCTGGGCACCTGGCAGAGCATCGTGCTGGTCGACCTCAACCGCGACAACCCGCGGCGGTCGGTGCGGCTGAGCTTCGTGGAGGGTTAGCGGGCCGGTGGCGGAAGCGGCGAACGAGGTACTGTTGGGCGGTCAAGCCAGTCGTTAGACAGTCTCCCCAAAACCCGGCGAATAAGCTGGTTGACGACTTGAAGGGCCGCCGCGCGCCCATCCCGTTCGGGCCGCGGCAAGGCGAGGAAAACAGGAAGAGCGGAAAAGAGTGCAGACACACGAGATCAGGAAGAGGTTCCTCGATCACTTCGTGAAGGCGGGACACACCAAGGTGCCCAGCGCGTCGGTGATCCTCGAGGATCCCAACCTGCTGTTCGTCAACGCCGGCATGGTCCAGTTCGTGCCGTACTTCCTGGGGCAGCGCACCCCGCCCTACTCGAAGGCCACCAGCATCCAGAAGTGCATCCGCACACCCGATATCGACGAGGTCGGGATCACCACCCGGCACAACACGTTCTTCCAGATGGCTGGGAACTTCTCGTTCGGCGACTACTTCAAGCGCGAGGCCGTCGAACTGGCGTGGCGCCTGCTGACCACCCCGGTGGACGCCGGCGGCTACGGCCTGGATCCCCAAAGAATCTGGACGACAGTCTATTTCGATGACGACGAGGCCGTGCGGCTGTGGCAGGAGATCGCCGGGCTGCCGGTCGACCGCATCCAGCGCCGCGGCATGGAAGACAACTACTGGTCGATGGGCATCCCCGGGCCGTGCGGACCGTCCTCGGAGATCTACTACGACCGCGGCGAGGAGTTCGGCGTGGGCGGCGGCCCGATCGCCAACGAGGACCGCTACATCGAGATCTGGAACCTCGTGTTCATGCAGAACGAGCGCGGCCAGGGCACTTCCAAGACCGACTTCGAGATCCTCGGGCCGTTGCCCCGCAAGAACATCGACACCGGCATGGGCGTCGAGCGGGTCGCGTTCATCCTGCAGGACGTGCACAACGTCTATGAAACCGACCTGCTGCGGCCGGTCATCGACACTGTCGCGGCGGTGGCCGCTCGCCCCTACGACGTCGGGAACCACGACGACGACGTGCGCTACCGGGTCATCGCCGACCACAGCCGCACGGCGGCCATCCTGATCGGCGACGGGGTGACCCCCGGCAACGACGGACGCGGCTACGTGTTGCGCCGGCTGCTGCGCCGCGTGATCCGCTCGGCGCGGCTGCTGGACATCGCCGGCCCGATCGTCGGCGACCTGATGGCCACCGTGCGCGATGCGATGGGCCCGTCCTACCCGGAGCTGGTCATCGACTTCGACCGGATCGCGCGCATCGCCGTCGCCGAGGAGACCGCGTTCAACCGCACCCTGGCGTCGGGTTCCAGGCTGTTCGACGAGGTCGTCGGCGCCACCAAAGCAAAGGGCGCCGAGGTGGTTTCCGGTTCGGACGCCTTCACCCTGCACGACACCTACGGCTTCCCGATCGAGTTGACGCTGGAGATGGCATCCGAGGCCGGCCTGCAGGTCGACGAGATCGGCTTCCGCGAACTGATGGCCGAGCAGCGCCGCCGCGCCAAGGCCGACGCGGCCGCGCGCAAACACGCCCACGCCGACCTGAGCGCCTATCGGGAACTGGTCGACGCCGGTCCCACCGAGTTCACCGGTTTCACCGAGCTGACTACGGAGGCAAGGATTCTGGGCATCTTCGTCGACGGCAAGCGGGTGCCGGTGGTCGCGCACGAGGGCCACCGCGAACGCGACGGCGCCTACCAGGTCGAGCTCGTGCTGGACCGCACCCCGCTCTACGCCGAGTCCGGCGGGCAGATCGCCGACGAGGGCACCATCAGCGGCACCGGGGCCGGGCAGAGCGCCCGGGCCGCGGTCACCGACGTCCAGAAGATCGCGAAAACCCTGTGGGTGCACCGGGTCAACGTGGAATCCGGGGAATTCGTCGAGGGCGACACCGTCGTGGCGGCCGTGGACCCGGGCTGGCGCCGCGGTGCCACCCAGGGCCATTCGGGCACCCACATGGTGCACGCCGCGCTGCGACAGGTGCTGGGGCCCAACGCCGTCCAGGCCGGCTCGCTCAACCGGCCGGGGTACCTGCGGTTCGACTTCAACTGGCAGGGTCCGCTTTCCGACGAGCAGCGCACCCAGATCGAAGAGGTGACAAACGAGGCGGTGCAGGCCGACTTCGCGGTGCACACCTTCACCGAGCGGCTGGAGAAGGCCAAGGCGATGGGCGCGTTGGCGCTGTTCGGCGAGGCCTATCCCGACGAGGTCCGGGTGGTCGAGATCGGTGGGCCGTTCTCGCTGGAGCTGTGCGGGGGCACCCACGTGCACAACTCGGCGCAGATCGGGCCGGTGACCGTCCTGGGCGAATCGTCGGTGGGCTCCGGGGTGCGCCGCGTGGAGGCCTACGTCGGCCTCGAGTCGTTCCGCCATCTGGCCAAGGAGCGGGCGCTGATGGCCGGGCTGGCGTCGTCGCTGAAGGTGCCGTCCGACGAGGTGCCGGCCCGGGTGGCCACCCTGGTGGACCGGCTCAAGGCCGCCGAGAAAGAGCTCGAACGGGCCCGGCTCGCGGGCACGCGGGCCGCGGCGGCCAACGCCGCGGCCGGTGCGGAGCGGATCGGTAACGTCCGGCTGGTGGCGCAACGGATGTCCTCGGGGACGACGGCGGGCGACCTGCGCTCGCTGGTCGGCGACATCCGCGGCAAGCTGGGCAGCGACCCCGCGGTCGTGGCGCTCATCGCGGAGGGTGACGGCGGGACGGTGCCGTACGCGGTCGCCGCCAATCCCGCCGCCCAGGACCTCGGGGTGCGCGCCAACGAGCTGGTGAAGCACCTCGCCGTGGCCGTCGATGGGCGCGGCGGCGGCAAGCCGGACCTGGCGCAGGGCTCCGGGAAGAACCCGACCGGCATCGACGCGGCGCTCGACGCGGTGCGTGCGGAGATAGCGCGGGTCGGTTGAGTGGTCCCCACGCCGCATCGCTTGCCAGACCGGCCCGGTGACCCCGATCAGGATCCGGGCCCGGGCCGACGACTCGGCGTCGACGTCGGCAGCGTGCGCATCGGCGTGGCCGCCGGTGACCCCGACGGCATCCTGGCCACCCCGGTGGAGACGGTGCGCCGGGACCGGAGCGGGCGGCACGTGCGCAGGCTGGCCGAGCTGGTCGCCGAACTCGGGGTGGTGGAGGTCGTTGTTGGGTTGCCGCGTACCCTCGCCGACCGCACCGGCCCCGCCGCGCTGGACGCGATCGAACTGGCCGGGAAATTGGGCGAAGTGTTGGCGCGCCGCGTTCCACCCGTCCCGGTGCGGCTGGCCGACGAACGCCTGACCACCGTCAGCGCCCAGCGCTCGCTGCGCTCGGCCGGCGTGCGCGCCCGCGAGCAGCGGGCGGTGATCGACCAGGCGGCGGCGATCGCGATCCTGCAGAGCTGGCTCGACCAGCGCCGCGCCCCGTGCACCGGGGAGCGTGCAGATGGTTGACAGCCAACGGGCCGAGCCGGAGACGATCGGGCCGCCCCGGCACCGGATGAGCCGTTCGGCCCGCAAGCGCGCCGAACGCGGCCGGCGCCGGCGGCGCACCGTGGCCAGGTTCGCGCTCGTCGCCCTCGTCGGCGTGGTGGTGGCGGCCGTGTTCGCCGGCACCAAGCTCTGGCACACGATGTTCGGGTCCGGCGACGACTACACCGGGAACGGCAAGCGCGACGTCGTGATCCATGTCCAGGCCGGCGACTCGACCACCATGGTCGGGGAGACGCTACAAAAGCAGCACGTGGTCAAGACGGTCCGGGCCTTCGTCAACGCCGCGCACGGCAACGTCGCGATCAACGCGATCCAGCCCGGCTACTACCGGCTGCGCACCGAGATCCCGGCGGCCGACGCCGTCGCGCGGCTGACCGACCCGAAGGACCGGGTGGGGCGCCTGGTCATCCCGGAGGGCCGGCAGCTCGACGACACCACCGACATGAAGACCGACAAGGTCAACCCCGGCATCTTCAGCCTGATCTCGCAGGCCACTTGCGTGGACCTCGACGGCAACCGGCGCTGCGTAGCGGCAGGCGACCTGCGGGCGGCGGCGGCCAACAGCTCGCCGGCGGTGCTGGCGGTGCCGCCGTGGGCCATGGAACCGGTGACCGAGCTCGGCAACGACCATCGCCGCATCGAGGGCCTCATCGCGCCGGGGACCTTCAACGTCGACCCCGCGGCCTCGCCGGCGAACATCCTGGCCAGCCTGATCAGCGCCGGGGCGGTGGAGTACATGAAGTCCGGCCTGACCGACACCGCGGCGTCGCTGCACCTCTCGCCCTACGACATCCTGGTGGTGGCCTCGCTGGTGCAGCAGGAGAGCAACACGCAGGATTTCCCGAAGGTGGCGCGGGTGATCTACAACCGCCTGCACGAACACCGCACGCTCGAGTTCGACTCCACCGTGAACTATCCGCTGCACCGCCGCGAGGTGGCCACCAGCGACGCCGACCGGGCCCAGCGGACGCCGTGGAACACCTACGTGTCGCCGGGGCTGCCCGCCACCGCGATCTGTTCGCCCGGTGTCGATGCGCTGCAGGCCGCCGAGCATCCCGTGCCTGGGGACTGGTTGTACTTCGTCACCATCGACGCCCAGGGGACGACCCTGTTCACCCGCGACTATCAACAGCATCTGGCCAACATCGAGCTGGCTAAGCGCAACGGTGTCCTCGACTCCGCGCGGTAGAAAGGCCGGGGTGCTCGGCAAGCCGATCGCCCATTCGAAATCCCCGCAACTGCACCTGGCCGCCTATCGCGCGCTGGGCCTGCACGACTGGACATACGAGCGCATCGAGTGCGGCGCCGAGGAACTGCCGGGCGTGGTCGGCGGTTTCGGGCCCGAGTGGGTCGGCGTCTCGGTGACCATGCCCGGCAAGTTCGCCGCCCTGCGCTTCGCCGACGACCACACCGAACGCGCCGCGCTGGTGGGTTCGGCCAACACCCTGGTGCGCACCCCGGCGGGCTGGCGCGCCGACAACACCGACGTCGACGGCGTGGCGGGGGCGCTCGGGACCGCGTCGGGACCGGCGCTGGTGTGCGGGTCCGGCGGCACCGCCCCGGCCGCGGTGGTGGGGCTGGCCCGGCTCGGCGTCACCGACATCACCGTCGTGGCGCGCGACGCCGCCAAGGCGGCCCGGCTGGTGGACCTGGGTGAGCGCGCCGGCGTCACGGCGCGGTTCTGCGGCCTGGACGACGACGGCGGGCTGGCCGCGCGGGTGGCGGCCGCGGAGGTGCTGGTCAGCACCATCCCGGCGGACGCGGCGTCGCGCCACGCCGACACCTTCGCCGCGATCCCGGTGCTGCTGGACGCCGTCTACGACCCGTGGCCCACCCCGCTGGCCGCCGCGGTCGCCGCCGCGGGCGGCCGGGTGATCGGCGGCCTGCAGATGCTGCTGCACCAGGCGTTCGCGCAGGTCGAGCAATTCACAGGGCTGCCCGCTCCGCGAGAGGCCATGGCCGCCGCGCTGGGTTAGGGTGCCCGGCATGTTGGTCGCGGGGGCGCTGCTGTGGATGGCTGCGCTGAGCGGCTACGACCTCGCGCAGCGACGACTGCCCAACTGGCTCACACTGCCGGGCGCGGTTGCGGTGCTGACGGCCGCCGGCGTTGCCGGGCACCCGCTGCCGGCGATGACGGGTGCGGCTGCCCTGGTCGCGGTGTACCTGCTCGTGTATCTGGGCGCGCCGGCGGCGATGGGCGCCGGGGACGTCAAGCTCGCTGCGGGCCTGGGTGGGCTGACCGGGTGCTTCGGCGCCGGCGTGTGGTTGCTGGCGGCGGTGGGCGCTCCCCTGCTGACGGCGCTGTGGTCGACCCTGCGGGGCGGGCGCGCCGTGCCGCACGGTCCGTCGATGTGCGCGGCTACCGCGGCGGCGGTGGGCGTGGCGGCCTGGTAGCCCGGCGTCATCGCCGAGCGTGAAACGGTTGCGATTTTTCGGCGGTTTTTTCGCCGCAGTTTCACGCTCGGCGCGCTTTAGGCGATGCCTGGTGCACATGGGAGAATGATCCGGTGTTGCGCTGGATCACCGCCGGGGAGTCGCATGGTCGTGCGCTGGTGGCCGTGCTCGAAGGCATGGTCGCTGGCGTAAAGGTCACCTCCACCGACATCGCCGATCAACTCGCCCGCCGCCGACTGGGCTACGGCCGCGGCGCCCGCATGGCCTTCGAGCGCGACGCGGTGACCGTGCTGTCCGGGGTGCGCCACGGCATCACCCTGGGCGGGCCCATCGCCGTCGAGATCGGCAACACCGAATGGCCGAAATGGGAAGCCGTGATGGCGACCGACCCGGTCGACGCCGCCGAGCTGGAGAACTCCGCGGCGCGCAACGCGCCCCTGACCCGCCCGCGGCCCGGCCACGCCGACTACGCGGGCATGCTCAAGTACGGCTTCGACGACGCCCGGCCGGTGCTGGAGCGGGCCAGCGCGCGGGAGACCGCCGCCCGCGTCGCGGCCGGGACCATCGCCCGGTCGTTCCTGCGCCAGGCGATGGGTGTCGAGGTGCTGTCCCATGTCGTCGCGATCGGGCCGTCGGAACCCTACGACGGCCCGCCGCCGCGCGCCGAAGACCTGCCCGCGATCGATGCCAGCCCGGTCCGCGCCTACGACAAGGCCGCTGAGGAGTCGATGATCGCCGAGATCGAGGCCGCCAAGAAGGACGGCGACACCCTCGGCGGCGTGGTCGAGGTCGTGGCGCTGGGCCTGCCGATCGGGCTGGGATCGTTCACCAGCGGCGACAACCGGCTCGACGGCCAGCTGGCCGCCGCGGTCATGGGGATCCAGGCGATCAAGGGCGTCGAGATCGGCGACGGCTTTGCCACGGCGCGGCGCCGCGGCAGCCGTGCCCACGACGAGATGTACCCCGGGCCCGACGGTGTCGTCCGGTCGACCAACCGGGCCGGCGGGCTCGAGGGCGGCATGACCAACGGCCAGCCGCTGCGGGTACGCGCCGCGATGAAACCCATCTCCACGGTGCCGCGGGCACTGGCGACGGTCGACATGGCCACCGGCGACGAGGCCGTCGCCATCCACCAGCGCTCGGACGTGTGCGCCGTGCCGGCCGCCGGCGTGGTGGCCGAGACCATGGTGGCGCTGGTGCTGGCCCGCGCGGCGCTGCAGAAGTTCGGCGGCGACTCGCTGACCGAGACCCGCCGCAACATCGACTCCTACCGGCGCGCGGTCGCCGAGCGGGAGGCGCCGGCGGCCCGTGGGACCGCGTGATGGCGCCCAAGGCGGTGCTCGTGGGGCTGCCCGGCTCCGGCAAGACCACTATCGGGCGGCGACTGGCCAGGGCGCTCGACGTGGAGCTGCTCGACACCGACGCGGCGATCGAGCAACGGACGGGCCGCAGCATCGCCGACATCTTCGCCACCGACGGCGAGCCGGAGTTCCGGCGCATCGAGGAGGACGTGGTGCGCACGGCGCTGGCCGACCACGACGGGGTCGTCTCACTCGGCGGGGGCGCGGTCACCAGCCCGGGGGTGCGCGAGGCGCTGGCCGGCCACCCCGTCGTCTACCTGGAGATCAGCGCCCGGGAAGGGGTGCGGCGCACCGCCGGTTCCACCGCGCGGCCGCTGCTGGCCGGCCCCGACCGCGCCGAGAGGTACCGCGACCTGATGGCCCAGCGCGTCCCGCTGTACCGGCGCGTCGCGACGATCCGGGTGGACACCAACCGCCGCAACCCCGGGGCGGTGGTTCGCAACATCGTGGAGCGGCTGCAGGAAACCGAGCCCAGCGGGGCGGCCACATGACCGGGACGACCGCGCCGGTCACCATCGAGGTGGCCGTCGATCCGCCCTACCCGGTGATCATCGGCACCGATCTGGGGGGCGAGCTGGACCGGCTGCTGTCGGGCCGGCACCGCGTCGCGATCCTGCACCAGCCGGCGCTGGCGGCCGGCGCCGAGGAGATCCGCGCCCGGCTGGCCGGCCACGGCGTCGATGCGCACCGCATCGAGATCCCCGACGCCGAAGCCGGCAAGGAGCTGCCCGTCGTCGGGTTCATCTGGGAGGTGCTGGGCCGCATCGGCATCGACCGCAAGGACGCCCTGGTCAGCCTGGGCGGCGGCGCGGCCACCGACGTCGCCGGCTTCGCGGCGGCCACCTGGCTTCGCGGCGTGTCGATCGTGCACATGCCCACCAGCCTGCTCGGCATGGTGGACGCCGCCGTCGGTGGCAAGACCGGCATCAACACCGACGCGGGCAAGAACCTGGTCGGCGCGTTCCACCAGCCGCTGGCCGTGCTGGTCGACCTCGCGACGCTGGAAACGCTGCCGCGCAACGAGCTGGTCTCCGGGATGGCCGAGATCGTCAAGGCGGGGTTCATCGCCGACCCGGTGATTCTCGACCTCATCGAGGCCGACCCGCAGGCCGCCCCGGACCCTTCCGGTGCGGTGCTGCCGGAGCTGGTGCGCCGCGCGATCGCGGTGAAGGCGCAGGTCGTGGCCGCCGACGAGAAGGAGTCGGAGCTGCGCGAGATCCTGAACTACGGCCACACCCTGGGCCACGCCATCGAGCGCCGCGAACGCTACCGGTGGCGGCACGGCGCCGCGGTCTCCGTGGGTCTGGTGTTCGCCGCCGAACTGGGCCGGCTGACCGGCCGGCTGGACGACGCCACCGCCGACCGGCACCGGGCCGTCCTGACGTCGCTGGGCCTGCCCGTCGAATACGACGCCGACGCGCTGCCGCAGCTGCTGGAATACATGGCCGCCGACAAGAAATCCCGGGCGGGCGTGCTGCGGTTCGTCGTGCTCGACGGGCTGGCCAAACCCGGCCGCCTGGAGGGGCCGGATCCCGCGCTGCTGGCGGCCGCCTACGCGGGAGTGTGCGCCCCGTGATCGTCAACGTCCTCAACGGCCCGAATCTGGGCCGGCTGGGCCGGCGCGAGCCCGGCGTGTACGGACACACCACGCACGACGAGCTGGCCGCGCTGGTCGAGGCCGAGGCCGCCGCGCTGGGGCTGACGGCCGTGGTGCGGCAAAGCGACAGCGAAGCCCAGCTGCTCGAGTGGATCCATGCGGCCGCCGACGCGGAAGAGCCGGTGATCCTCAACGCCGGCGGCCTCACCCACACCTCGGTCGCGCTGCGCGACGCGTGTGCCGAGCTGCGCGCCCCGCTGATCGAGGTGCACATCTCCAATGTGCACGCGCGCGAAGAGTTTCGGCGCCACTCCTACCTCAGCCCCGTCGCGACCGGGGTGATCGTGGGCCTGGGCGTGCAGGGTTACCTGCTGGCCCTGCGCTTTTTGGCTGGCGCGCAGCGGGACTGAGCCGGCCTGTTCGGCTCAGCCGCGCTCCGGCTCCTCGGACGGCTGCTCGGCGACAGCTTCGGTGGCTTCGGTCGCCTCGCCCGCCTCGTCGGCGGGGACCGGCGTGATCACCTCGGTCTTGGCCTCGTCGGCGGCCGTGGGCATGGCCTCGGTGCTGCCGCCCCACGTGGCAGTCGGGATCGTCTCGGTGGGGGCCTCGCGCTCGGCGGTGGCCACCGCCGCCGGGGCGGACGCGGCTGCCGCGGCCGCCGGCACGGCCACCTCCCCGGTGGGGGTGTCGTCGCCGCGCACCGCGGAGAACACGTCGGTGTCGGCCCGCTCCTCGTCGGTGCCCGCCCCGCGTGGCGGCGGATTGCGGTCCACCCGCCAGCGGCCGACCGTCACACCGATGATCGCGGCCAGGAACGCGATGAGCGCGGTGAACGCCGCGAACGTCGTCAGCTCGTTGATCAGCCCCCCGGTGTAGAGGCCCTTGTAGACCAGCGCGATGATCCAGGACACCGCGCCGCTGAGGATGCCGGCCACCAGGCCGGCCAGCAGCCAGGTCATCGCCAGATCCCGGCGCCGGTCCGGGTCGGGGTTGGCCATGGCGTCGGCGCGGCCGTCGAGCACGCCCCACACGAACGCGGCGGCGGTGAACAGCAGCAGCAGCACGATGCTGACCAGCCCGGCCTGGGTCGGCCAGGCGTTGATGATCGTCCCCTGGGTCAGGCGGACGACGACCATCACCCCGGCGAACACCAGTCCGCGCAGCATCCAGTTAGTCATGGGCCCTCAGCGTAGCGAGTACCGTCAAGGGGCGTGACACATTCGCAGCGTCGAGACAACTTGAAGGCGCAAATCGCCGCCCGCGGGCTGGAAGCCATGCTGGTCACGGACCTGATCAACGTCCGCTATCTTTCCGGATTCACCGGGTCCAACGGCGCGTTGCTGGTGTTCGCCGACGATCGTGGCCCCGTGCTGGCCACCGACGGCCGCTACCGCACCCAGGCCGCCGAGCAGGCGGCCGGGATCGAGGTCGCCATCGAGCGCGCCGTCGGCCGCCACCTGGTCGGGCGGGCCGCCGACGCCGGGGTGGGCAAGCTGGGCTTCGAAAGCAACGTCGTCACGGTCGACGGCTTCGACGCGCTGACCACCGAGTTGGCGGACCGCAAAGCGGCCACCGAACTGGTGCGGGCCGCCGGAACGGTGGAGGCGCTGCGCGAGGTCAAGGACGAGGGTGAGGTGGCGTTGCTGCGGCTGGCCTGCGAGGCGGCCGACGCCGCGCTGACCGACCTGGTGCAGCGCGGCGGCCTGCGGCCCGGGCGAACCGAGCGCGAGGTCGGCCGCGAGCTGGAAGCGCTGATGTTCGACCACGGCGCCGACGCGATCTCGTTCGAGACGATCGTGGCGGCCGGCGCCAACTCGGCGATCCCGCACCACCGCCCGTCCGACGCGGTGCTCGCCGCCGGCGATTTCGTCAAGATCGACTTCGGCGCGCTGGTCGCCGGATATCACTCCGACATGACCCGCACCTTCATCCTGGGCAAGGCCGGTAAGGCCGCGGCCTGGCAGCTGGAGATCTATCGGCTGGTCGCCGACGCGCAGCGGGCCGGCCGGGAGGCGCTGGTGCCCGGCGCCGCGCTGCGCGACGTGGACGGCGCGGCCCGCAAGCTGATCGTCGACGCCGGCTACGGCGAGCAGTTCGGCCACGGACTGGGCCACGGGGTCGGCCTGCAGATCCACGAAGCGCCGGGGATCGGCGCCACCTCCGCCGGTACACTACTGGCGGGCTCCGTGGTGACCGTGGAGCCCGGCGTCTATTTACCCGGCCGCGGCGGTGTCCGCATCGAGGACACGTTGGTTGTCCCTGACGAGACCGCCGGGCACGGCCCGGAATTGCTGACCCAGTTCCCCAAGGAACTGACCATCCTCTAGGAGATACACCGACCGTGGCATCGACCGCCGACTTCAAGAACGGACTGGTGCTGGTGATCGACGGCCAGCTGTGGCAGATCGTCGAGTTCCAGCACGTCAAACCCGGCAAGGGGCCGGCCTTCGTGCGCACCAAGCTGAAGAACGTGGTCTCCGGCAAGGTCGTCGACAAGACCTACAACGCCGGGGTGAAGGTGGAGACCGCGACCGTCGACCGGCGCGACACCACCTACCTGTACCGCGACGGCTCGGATTTCGTGTTCATGGACAGCCAGGACTACGAGCAGCACCCGCTGCCGGAGTCCCTGGTCGGCGACGCGGCCAATTTCCTGCTCGAGGGCATGCCGGTGCAGATCGCATTCCACAACGGGGCGGCGCTGTACCTCGAGCTGCCGGTGACCGTCGAGCTCGAGGTCACCCACACCGAGCCGGGTCTGCAGGGCGACCGCTCCAGCGCCGGCACCAAGCCGGCCACGCTGGAAACCGGCGCCGAGATCCAGGTGCCGTTGTTCATCAACACCGGCGACAAGCTGAAGGTCGATTCGCGCGACGGCAGCTACCTGGGGCGCGTCAACGCGTGAGCGGACCCGCGCGCCCCGCGCGTCCCGTCAAAGGACGTCATCACGCCCGCAAACGCGCCGTCGACCTGCTGTTCGAGGCCGAGGCGCGCGGGATGACCCCCGGGGAGCTCGTCGACGTGCGGACCGCGCTGGCCGAGTCCCAGCCCGACGTGAAGCCGCTGCACCCGTACACGGTGACGGTGGCGCGCGGCGTCGGCGAGAACAGCGCGCACATCGACGACCTGATCAGTTCGCACCTGCAGGGCTGGACGCTGGACCGGCTGCCCGCGGTGGACCGGGCGATCCTGCGGGTGTCGGTGTGGGAACTGCTTTATGCCGGCGACGTGCCGGCGCCGGTCGCCGTGGACGAGGCCGTGCAGCTGGCCAAAGAGCTGTCCACCGACGAGTCGCCCGGCTTCCTCAACGGGGTGCTCGGTCACGTGATGCTGGTGACGCCGCAGATCCGGGCCGCCGCCGAGGCGGTCCGCAACCCGGGGCCCGACTCGTGAGCGGGTCACAGTAACTATCCGCACCAAAGGACAGGTGAGGTTATGAGTCGACACACGGGCCGGCCGCGACGACTGCACGTGTCCGCGCTGGCGGCGGTGGCAAACCCGTCGTACACCCGGCTGGACACGTGGAACCTGCTCGACGACGCGTGCCGCCACCTGGCCGAGGTGGACCTGAGCAAGCAGGAGATCCACCACGACGTGGCCAAGGTGCGGCGGCTGATGGACCGGCTGGCCGCCTACGAGCGGTACTGGCTGTACCCGGGCGCGGCGAACCTGGCGACTTTCCGCGCGCACCTGGAGGCGCTCTCCACCGTGCGGCTCGCCGAAGAGGTGTCGCTGGCGGTGCGGCTGCTGTCCGAATACGGTGACCGCGCAGGGCTTTTCGACACCTCAGCGTCGCTGGCCGAGCAGGAGCTGGTCGCCCAGGCCAAACAGCAGCAGTTCTACACGGTGCTGCTCGCCGACGACGCCCCGATGACGGCCCCCGACAGCCTGGCGGAGTGCCTGCGGGCGCTGCGCCACTCCTCCGACGAGATCCAGTACGAGCTGCTGCTGGTCTCCAGCATCGAGGACGCGATCACCGCGGTCGCGCTCAACGGCGAGATCCAGGCGGCGATCATCCGCGACGACCTGCCGCTGCGCTCGCGCGACCGGATGCCGGTGACGAACTCGCTGCTGGGCGCCGTCGGCCAAGGTGGTCAGGACGTGGCGAGCGAAGGCACCCAGGACTGGGTCGAGTGCGCCGAATGGATGCGGGAGCTGCGGCCGCACATCGACCTGTATCTGCTCACCGACGAGTCGATCGCCGCGGAGACCGAGGACGAACCCGACGTCTACGACCGCACGTTCTACCGGCTCAACGACGTCACCGACCTGCACAGCACGGTGCTCGCGGGTCTGCGGAACCGTTTCGCCACACCGTTTTTCGACGCCCTGCGGGCGTACGCGGCCGCCCCGGTCGGCCAGTTCCACGCGCTGCCGGTCGCCCGCGGCGCCAGCATCTTCAACTCCAAGTCGCTGCAGGACATGGGCGAGTTCTACGGCCGCAACATCTTCATGGCCGAGACGTCGTCGACCTCGGGCGGCCTGGACTCGCTGCTGGACCCGCACGGCAACATCAAGGCGGCGATGGACAAGGCCGCCATCACCTGGAACTCCAACCGGACCTACTTCAGCACCAACGGGACCTCGACCGCCAACAAGATCGTCGTGCAGGCCCTGACCCGGCCGGGCGACATCGTGCTCATCGACCGCAACTGCCACAAGTCCCACCACTACGGCCTGGTCCTGGCCGGGGCCTACCCGCTGTACTTGGACGCGTATCCGCTGCCCGAGTACGCGATCTACGGTGCGGTGTCGCTGCAGACCATCAAGCAGACGCTGCTGGACCTCGAGGCCGCGGGACAACTGCACCGGGTGCGCATGCTGCTGCTGACCAACTGCACCTTCGACGGCGTCGTCTACAACCCCCGCCGCGTGATGGAGGAGGTGCTGGCGATCAAACCGGACATCTGCTTCCTGTGGGACGAGGCCTGGTACGCGTTCGCGACCGCGGTGCCGTGGGCCCGGCAGCGGACCGCCATGGTGTCGGCCGAGCGCCTCGAGCAGATGCTGAGGTCGCCGGAATACGCTGCCGAGTACCGGCAGTGGAGCGCGGAGATGGACGGCGTGGACCGCTCGGAGTGGGTTGACCGGCGGCTGCTGCCCGACCCCGCCCGCGCCCGGGTCCGCGTGTACGCCACGCACTCCACCCACAAGTCGTTGTCGGCGTTCCGGCAGTCGTCGATGATCCACGTGCGTGACCAGGACTTCAAGGCGCTGACCCGCGACGCGTTCGACGAGGCGTTTTTGACCCATACCTCGACGTCGCCGAACCAGCAACTGCTGGCGTCGCTGGACCTGGCGCGCCGGCAGGTCGACATCGAGGGGTTCGAGCTGGTCCGCCACGTCTACAACATGGCGCTGGTCTTCCGGCACCGCGTCCGCAAGGATGCGCTGATCAGCCGGTGGTTCCGCATCCTCGACGAGTCCGACCTGGTGCCCGACGAGTACCGCACCTCGTCGGTGAGCTCGTACCGTCAGGTCCGGCAGGGCGCGCTGGCGGAGTGGAACGAGGCGTGGCGATCGGATCAGTTCGTGCTGGACCCGACGCGGGTCACCTTGTTCATCGGGCGGACCGGGATGAACGGGTACGACTTCCGCGAGAACATCCTGATGAAGCGGTTCGGCATCCAGATCAACAAGACCTCCATAAACAGCGTGCTGCTGATCTTCACCATCGGGGTCACCTGGTCGAGCGTGCACTACCTGCTCGACGTGCTGCGCCGGATCGCCTGGGACCTGGATCGCCGGCAGCTCGACCGCGGCAAGGACGACCGCGCCCTGCAGGCGCGCCGCGTCGAGGAGATCACCGAGGACCTGCCGCACCTGCCCGACTTCAGCGAGTTCGACATCGCCTTCCGTCCCGTCGACGCGTGCTCGTTCGGCGACATGCGCTCGGCCTTCTACGCCGGTTACGAGGAGTCCGACCGCGAGCACGTGCTGATCGGGATGGCCGGGCGGCGGCTCGCCGAGGGCAAGACGCTGGTGTCGACGACGTTCGTGGTGCCCTACCCGCCGGGGTTCCCGGTGCTGGTGCCCGGCCAGGTGGTGTCCAAGGAGATCGTCTACTTCCTGGCCCAGCTCGACGTCAAGGAGATCCACGGGTACAACCCCGACCTCGGGTTGTCGGTGTTCACCGAGGCGGCGCTGGCGCGGATGGAGGCCCAGCGCAACGCGGCGACGGCCGCGTTGGGCTCGGCGTTGCCCGTCTTCGCGCTGCCCGCCGACGCCCGGGGCAACGGCAACGGCGACGGCGTGGTGCGGACGGTCACCGACGAGGCCTGAGCCGCTACCGCAGGATCTTGGCGTAGAGCAGGCTGTCCTGCGGCTCGGGCCCCATGGTGGGGTAGACGACGTGCCGGGCGAGGCGGCCCTCCAGGAAGAAACCGGCACGCTCGAGCAGGCGGGTGGACCGCTGGTTGTCGGGGCTGCAGGTGGCCCACACCCGGTAGATCTGCGGGTCGGATTCCAGCGCGTGCAGCAGCATGTCGAGCGCCTCGGACAGCAAACCCCTGCCCCACCAGCGCTTGCCGAGGCAGTAACCGATCTCCACCGAGTGCGGGGCGGTTTGCCGGCAGCTGACCATCCCGACGACCTCGCCGCTGTGTCGCAGCTCGATGACCCAGGTCCGCTCGTCGCCGCCGACGTTGAGCTTCTCGCTGATCACCCGCCGCGTCGCCGCCACGTCCGGGTGGGGCGACCACAGCAGATAGCGGGTGACCTCGGGATCGCGGGCCACCCGCTGGAAGAGCGCACCCGCGTCGTCGAGGACGGGCAGCCGCAGCAGCAGCCGGGGCCCGGCGATGCTGTCAGGCGGGTAGCCGGGCATTCACAGGCCGAGCGCTCGATAGGTGCGACGGACGAATTTCGGCTGCGCCGTGCGCAGTTGGGCCAGCGACGTGTTGCCCGCGACGGCCGTGGCGGCGTCCGCGGTCATGTCGGGCATGTTCTGGATCAGGTACAGCAGGACCAGGTCGTCGGCGGACGGGTCGGCCTGCCACCAGGTGCCGTAGGCGCCGGGCCAGCTGAACGTGCCCAGCCCACCCGGCCCGAACAGTGGGGCGGAGCGCGCCGGATCGGTCACCACCGACAGGTTCAGCCCGAATCCGCGGCCGACCCAGTACGGCGCTCCCAGGAAGTCGTGGCGCTTGAGTTCGGGGGTCAGCCGGTCGGTGCGCATGAGTCGCGCCGACTCGGCGGAGAGCACGCGCACGCCGTCGATGGTCCCGCCGCCGAGCAGCATCCGCACGAACCGCAGGTAGTCACCGGCGGTCGACCACAGCCCGCCGCCGGCGTTGCAGAACGCCGGCGGTTTGATGTGCGGGGTTCCCATGACGTCGTGGCGCAGGGCGCCCTGCTCGTCGATGCGGTACATCGTCGCGGCGCGCCGCCGCGCCTCGGGGCTCACGAAGAAGCCGGTGTCGGGCATGCCCACCGGACCCAGCACCCGCTCGTCGAGAACCCGGTGGAACGGCTTGCCCTCGACACGGGATGCGATGACCCCCAACAGGTCGATGGAGTGGCTGTAGGTGACCCGCTCGCCGGGCTGGTGCACCAGCGGCAGTTTGGCCAGCTCGGCCAGCCACGCGTCGGGCCCCTGGTTGAACGGCAGCCGCACGTAGGCCCGCGAGATGGGCCCGGTCACCGAGAAGCCGTAGGCCAGGCCGCTGGTGTGGGTGAGCAGGTCCTCGATCAGGATGGCGCGCCGCGCCGGGTGGGTGCGGTCCAGCGGGCCGCGTGGGTCGTCGAGCACCCGTACGTCGGCCAGTTCCGGCGCCCAGCGCACGATCGGGTCCTTCAGCGCCAGCCTGCCCTCGTCGACGAGGCTCATCACCGCGGCGACGGTGACGGGTTTGGTCATCGACGCGATGCGGAACAGGGTGTCCTGCCGCATCGGCAGCCCCGCCTCGACGTCGCGGTAGCCGATCTCGTTGACCTGCAGCACTTCTCCGCGCTGCCAGACCAGCGTCACCGCGCCGGAGACCAGCCCCGCGTCGCACACTTCGCGGATGGAGGCCGCGTTGCCCTGCAGGTTCACGAGCGCCGCTGCGCGCGCACGTACCAGAACGACATCTCGACCTGGGTGCCGTCGTGTTCGCGGCGCATCGTGGCGGGCTCCAGCGATGCGATGTCCCAGCCGGCGCCGCCGAGGACATCGCGCAGCGTCTGCTCGGAGACCATCGGGCGGGGCCATCGGTCGTCGACGGGGTTGGCATCGGAGAAGCAACTGATCAGCAACGTCGCCCCGGGCCGGGTCGCGCGGTGGGCCGCGGCGGCGTAGCGGCGCTTCCCGTCGTCGTCGAGACAGTGGAACATGCCGCTGTCGACCACAGTGTCGAAGGCGCCGGTGTAGCCGTCGAGCCTGGTGGCGTCGGCCACCGCGAACCGCACGTCGACTCCTGCGTCGGCGGCCCGCCGTTCGGCGGTGATCAGCGCCGTCGGCGAGAGGTCCAGTCCCGTCACCCGGTAGCCGTTCGCGGCCAGATAGGCGGCGTTGTCGCCGAGCCCGCAGCCGATGTCGAGGACGTCGCCGTGCACCCAGCCGCGGTCGTGCCAGGCGATGACGTTGTCCTTGGGCGCCTTGGTGTCCCAGGGGGGCGTGGTCATGGGCGGGATGCCCTCGCCGGGGCTCTCGCCGCGGTAGAGCGCGTCGAAGTCCATGCGCTGCAACCCCGAGAACCCGGACGATGAATTCGAGTCGGTCATTGGTGCCAGCTTAGGTCTTAGGCGGCGTGCGGTTGCGCCAGCGTGCTGCCGATGCGGGTTTCGAGTTCGCTGCGGTCGATGGAGGGTGCGCACGGTGGGGCTCCTGAGCGGTAGTGGCGGATGGTGACGGTGCGGTCATGTGCGGCTTTGGCGGCGCGTTCGACGCCGGCGTGCGGGTCGAGGCGGTAGGCGATCGTTTTGGCGGCCGCGGCGATGCGGGCGTCGCCCATGCCCTCGAGCCGCGCGGGCCGGGCGCACGGCTCGGCGTCCAGGGTGCGGCGGTCTTCGACGTCCAGGCAGGCGGATTCGCGCACGATCAGGGTGGCCCGCCACTCCGAGAGCGGCCCCTGTTCCAGGGTGGCCAGGGTGTGGGGCATCTCGTGCACCAGTGCTTTGGCGAGTCCGAGATGGCGCCCGCCCCGGGCCGGGGAGTCCCGCCGGGCCAGGGCGATTTCGGCGGCCACGCCGCGCCCGCGCCGGGCGGCGGGCATCCCGGCGGCGGCCTCGTCCGCGCGGCGGGTGGCATCCAGGGCGGCGGCCGCGCGGGCCTGGCCGGCCGCGGCGGCCGATTTGAGTCGTTCCAGCTCGGCGATGCGCCCGATCAGCGCGGCCTCGTCGGCCTGGGGGGCCACCGCCACCAATTCTTCGAACATGCGTTCGATACTAGCGCGCACCCCGGACAATGTCTGCGGGCCGTATCGGCGCCGCCGCCGGCGATGCTAAGCTGCCGGGCAGTCGACATCCTTTAACGATCCGTCCCGCGAGGCGGAGAAGGAGGTCAAGTCACGCATGGGTGCCGCGGACGAATCCGCCACCGGCCGCGAATTGATGTCGGCGGCCGACGTGGGTCGCACCATTTCCCGCATCGCGCACCAGATCATCGAGAAGACCGCGCTCGACGGCGCGGACGCGCCGCGCGTCGTGCTGCTCGGGATCCCGACCCGCGGCGTCATCCTGGCCGAACGCCTGGCCGTCCACATCGGCGAGTACAGCGGGGTCGACGTCGCGCGCGGCGCCCTGGACATCACGCTGTACCGCGACGACCTCAGGCAGAAGCCGCCCCGGGCGCTGGAACCCACCTCGATCCCCGCCGGCGGCGTCGACGACGCCCTCGTGATCCTGGTCGACGACGTGCTGTTCTCGGGACGCACCGTGGCCGCCGCCCTGGACGCGCTGCGCGACGTCGGCCGGCCCCGCGCGGTGCAACTGGCGGTGCTGGTGGACCGTGGCCACCGCGAACTCCCGTTGCGGGCCGACTATGTGGGCAAGAACGTACCGAGCTCACGCAGCGAGAGCGTCCACGTGCTGCTCGGCGAGCACGACGGCCGCGACGGCGTGGTGATCTCGAGGGACGACATCAGATGACCAGACACCTGTTGGCCGCCGGCGACCTGAGCCGCGACGAGGCCACCGCGATCCTCGACGACGCCGACCGGTTCGCGCAGGCCCTGGTGGGCCGCGAGATCAAGAAGCTTCCGACGCTGCGCGGCCGCACCGTGATCACGATGTTCTACGAGAACTCGACCCGCACCCGGGTGTCGTTCGAGGTGGCCGGCAAGTGGATGAGCGCGGACGTGATCAACGTCAGCGCGACCGGATCCTCGGTGGGCAAGGGGGAGTCGCTGCGCGACACCGCGTTCACGCTTCGGGCGGCCGGCGCCGACGCGCTGATCGTCCGGCACCCGGCCTCGGGCGCCGCGCATCTGCTGGCCGAGTGGAGTTCGTCCGCGGGCCTCGACGGGGGCGGCCCGTCGGTGATCAACGCCGGCGACGGCACCCACGAACACCCGACCCAGGCGCTGCTGGACGCGTTGACCCTGCGCCAGCGGCTCGGCGGCATCGAGGGGCGGCGCATCGTGATCGTCGGGGACATCCTGCACAGCCGCGTCGCCCGCTCCAACGTCATGCTGCTGGCCACCCTGGGCGCCGAGGTGGTGCTGGTGGCGCCGCCGACGCTGCTGCCGGCCGGGGTCGACGGCTGGCCGGCCACCGTCTCCTACGACTTCGACGCCGAGCTGCCCGCCGCCGACGCGGTGCTGATGCTGCGGGTGCAGGCCGAGCGGATGACCGGCGGCTTCTTCCCCTCGGTGCGCGAATACTCGGTCCGCTACGGCCTTTCCGACCGCCGCCAGGCCATGCTTCCCGGCCACGCGGTGGTCCTGCACCCGGGACCGATGGTGCGCGGCATGGAGATCGCCTCTTCGGTGGCCGACTCAACGCAATCGGCTGTGCTGCAACAGGTTTCCAACGGGGTACACGTGCGGATGGCCGTCTTGTTCCATGTGCTGGTCGGCACCGAACCGGCCGGGGAAGAGGGTGCGGCGTGACTGTGCTGCTTCGCGGGGTCCGGCTCTACGGCGAGGGCGACCGGGTCGACGTGCTGGTCGAGGACGGCCAGATCGCCCGGATCGGTGCCGGGCTCGCGATCCCCGACACCGCGGACGTCATCGACGCCACCGGCCACGTGCTGCTGCCCGGATTCGTCGACCTGCACACCCACCTGCGCGAGCCCGGCCGCGAATACGCCGAGGACATCGAAACAGGTTCGGCCGCAGCGGCTTTGGGTGGATTCACCGCGGTGTTCGCGATGGCCAACACCGACCCGGTCGCCGACAGCCCGGTGGTCACCGATCACGTCTGGCACCGCGGCCAGCAGGTCGGCCTGGTCGACGTGCACCCCGTCGGGGCCGTCACCGTCGGACTGGCCGGGGTGCAGCTCACCGAGATGGGCATGATGGCCGCCGGCGCCGCGCAGGTGCGGATGTTCTCCGACGACGGTGTGTGCGTGCACGACCCGCTGGTGATGCGCCGCGCCCTGGAATACGCCGCCGGGCTGGGGGTGCTCATCGCCCAGCACGCCGAGGAGCCGCGACTGACCGCGGGCGCCGTCGCCCATGAGGGGCCTACCGCCGGGCGGCTGGGGCTGGCCGGATGGCCCAGAGCCGCCGAGGAATCGATCGTCGCGCGCGACGCGCTGCTGGCCCGCGACGCCGGCGCCCGGGTGCACATCTGCCACGCCTCCACCGCGGGCACCGTGGAGATCCTGAAATGGGCCAAGGGCCAAGGTATCTCGATCACCGCCGAGGTCACCCCCCACCATCTGCTGCTCGACGACACCAGACTGACCAGCTACGACGGGGTCAACCGGGTCAATCCGCCGCTGCGGGAAGCCTCCGATGCGCTCGCTTTGCGTCAAGCGCTCGCCGACGGGGTAATCGAATGTGTGGCCACCGATCACGCACCCCACGCCGAGCACGAGAAATGCGTCGAGTTCTCCGCGGCGCGCCCCGGCATGCTGGGGCTGCAGACGGCGCTCTCGGTGGTGGTGCAGACCATGGTCGCGCCCGGGCTGCTGACCTGGCGCGACGTCGCCAGGGTGATGAGCGAGAACCCGGCCCGCATCGCGCGCCTGCCCGACCACGGCCGCCCGCTGGAGGTGGGGGAGCCGGCGAATTTGACCGTGGTCGACCCCGACGCCACCTGGACGGTCGCCGGGTCGCATCTGGCCAGCCGGTCGGCCAACACGCCGTACGAGTCGATGACTTTGCCCGCCACCGTGACCGCTACCCTGCTGCGCGGCAAGGTCACCGCCCGAGACGGGAAGAGCCCGGCATGAACCGCGCCGGCGACGATCGACAGCGCAGCGGTGGGCAGGAGTGGCGCCCATGAACTCCGGCACGCTGGTGGGGTCGCTCATTTTCGCGGCCGTGCTGGTGGTGGTGATCGCGGTGCTGATCCAGCTGATGATGCGCGGCTGGCGGCGTCGCGCCGAGCGGCAGGCCGAGCTGATCGGAAATCTGCCCCAGATGCCCGCCGAGGTGGGCGCTGCGACCAGCACCATCCGCGGCGCCTATCTCGGGTGCACGCTGTCGCCCGCCTGGAACGACCGCGTCACGGCCGGCGACCTGGGCTACCGCAGCAAGGCCGTGCTGACCCGCTATCCGGAGGGGATCCTGCTGGAACGCAGCCACGCCAATCCGATTTGGATTCCCCAGGAGTCGATCGCCGCCGTCCGCACCGAGCGGCGCATGGCCGGAAAGGTCGGCGCCCGCAACGGGATACTGGCGATCCGGTGGCGGCTGCCGTCGGGCGCCGAGATCGACACCGGGTTCCGCGCCGGAAACCGTGACGAATACTACGACGTGCTGCGGGCGGGGTCGCCCGGCCCGCAGCAGCGCAAGGAGGGAGCAGCGTGACCAAGGCCCTGCTGGTGCTCGAGGACGGCCGCGTCTTCACCGGCACGCCGTACGGCGAGGTCGGCCAAACGCTGGGGGAGGCCGTGTTCTCCACCGGCATGTCCGGCTATCAGGAGACGCTGACCGATCCGAGCTATCACCGCCAGATCGTGGTGGCCACCGCGCCGCAGATCGGCAACACCGGCTGGAACGCCGAGGACGCCGAGAGCCGCGGCGACAGGATCTGGGTGGCCGGGTACGCGGTGCGCGACCCGTCACCGCGGGCGTCCAACTGGCGCGCCACCGGCACCCTGGAGGACGAGCTGGTCCGCCAGCACATCGTCGGGATCGCCGGCATCGACACCCGCGCGGTGGTGCGGCGTCTGCGCAGCCGCGGATCGATGAAGGCCGGCGTGTTCTCCGGCGACGCCCTGGCCGAACCGGCCGAACTGCTCGAGCGGGTCGTCGGCCAGCGTTCGATGCTGGGCGCCGACCTGGCGGACGAGGTCAGCACGCCGCAGCCCTACGTCGTCGAGGCGGAGGGCGCCCGCCGGTTCACGGTGGCCGCGCTGGACCTCGGGATCAAGACCAACACCCCGCGCAACTTCGCCCGCCGCGGCATCCGCAGCCACGTCCTGCCGTCGTCGGCCACCTTCGAGCAGATCAGCGAGCTGCAGCCCGACGGCGTCTTCCTGTCCAACGGGCCCGGTGACCCGGCCACCGCCGACCATGTCGTCGGGCTCACCCGCGAGGTGCTGGGCGCCGGAATCCCTCTGTTCGGCATCTGTTTCGGCAACCAGATCCTCGGGCGGGCGCTGGGACTGTCCACCTACAAGATGGTGTTCGGGCACCGGGGTATCAACATCCCGGTCATCGACCACGCCACCGGCCGGGTCGCGATCACCGCCCAGAACCACGGGTTCGCGCTGGAAGGGGAGGCGGGCCAGACCTTCGACACGCCGTTCGGCCCCGCGGTGGTCAGCCACACCTGCGCCAACGACGGCGTGGTGGAGGGCGTCAAACTCGCCGACGGGCGGGCGTTCTCGGTGCAGTACCACCCCGAGGCCGCCGCCGGTCCGCACGACGCGGAATACCTGTTCGACCAATTCGTCGACCTGATGGCGGGGCAGCAATGACCGCGAGCGTGCGCAGTTGCACGCCGCTGACGGCGTGCCGGCGTGCACACCCGCACGCTCGCGCCGAGATGGGAAGGAAGCGCTAGTGCCGCGTCGCACCGACCTCAACCACGTGCTGGTGATCGGCTCGGGGCCGATCGTGATCGGACAGGCCTGCGAGTTCGACTACTCCGGCACGCAGGCCTGCCGGGTGCTGCGGGCCGAGGGCCTGCAGGTGAGCCTGGTCAACTCCAACCCGGCCACCATCATGACCGACCCCGAGTACGCCGACTTCACTTACATCGAGCCCATCACCCCGGCCTTCGTCGAGCGGGTGATCGCCCAGCAGGCCGAGCGCGGCAACCGCATCGACGCGCTGCTGGCCACCCTGGGCGGGCAGACCGCGCTCAACACCGCGGTCGCGCTGCACGAGAACGGGGCGCTGGAACGGTACGGCATCGAACTCATCGGGGCCGACTTCGACGCCATCCAGCGCGGCGAGGACCGGCAGATGTTCAAGGACATCGTCGCCAAGGTCGGGGGCGAATCCGCCCGCAGCCGAGTGTGTTTCACGATGGAGCAGGTCCACGAGACGGTCGCCGAGCTGGGCCTGCCGGTGGTGGTGCGGCCCAGCTTCACCATGGGCGGGCTGGGCTCGGGGATGGCGCACTCCACCGAGGAGATCGAGCGGATGGCCGGCGCCGGGCTGGCCGCCTCGCCGAGCGCCAACGTGCTGATCGAGGAATCCATTTACGGCTGGAAGGAATTCGAGCTCGAACTGATGCGCGACGGCCACGACAACGTGGTCGTGGTGTGTTCCATCGAGAACGTCGACCCGATGGGCGTGCACACCGGCGACTCGGTCACCGTCGCGCCGGCGATGACGCTGACCGACCGGGAATACCAGCGGATGCGCGATTTGGGCATCGCGATCCTGCGCGAGGTCGGTGTCGACACCGGCGGGTGCAACATCCAGTTCGCCGTCGACCCGGCCGACGGCCGGCTGATCGTCGTCGAGATGAACCCCCGGGTGTCGCGCTCCAGCGCGCTGGCGTCCAAGGCCACCGGCTTCCCGATCGCTAAGATCGCCGCCAAGCTCGCCATCGGCTACACCCTCGACGAGATCGTCAACGACATCACCAAGGAGACCCCGGCCGCCTTCGAGCCCACGCTGGACTACGTCGTGGTCAAGGCGCCGCGGTTCGCGTTCGAGAAGTTCCCCGGTGCCGACCCCACCCTGACCACCACGATGCAGTCAGTGGGCGAGGCGATGTCGTTGGGGCGCAACTTCGTCGAGGCGCTGGGCAAGGTAATGCGGTCGCTGGAGACCCCCCGCGCCGGGTTCTGGACGAAGCCCGATCCCGAGGGTGACGCCGAGCAGGCGCTGGCCCGGCTGCGGACCCCGACCGAGGGGCGGCTCTACGACCTGGAACGGGCGCTGCGGCTGGGCGCGTCGGTGGAGCGGGTCGCCGAGGCCAGCGGCGTGGACGCGTGGTTCGTCGCGCAGATCGGCGAGCTGGTGAAGCTGCGCGCCGAGCTGGCCGCGGCCCCGGTGCTCGACGCGGAGCTGCTGCGCCGCGGCAAGCACAACGGCCTGTCGGACCGCCAGATCGCCGCGCTGCGGCCGGAACTGGCCGGCGAGGACGGGGTGCGCTCGCTGCGGGAGCGTCTCGGCATCCACCCGGTGTACAAGACGGTGGACACCTGCGCCGCGGAGTTCGAGGCCAAGACGCCCTACCACTACAGCAGCTACGAGCTCGACCCCGCCGCCGAGACCGAGGTGGCCCCGCAGACCGAGAAGCCCAAGGTGCTGATCCTGGGCTCCGGCCCGAACCGGATCGGGCAGGGCATCGAGTTCGACTACAGCTGTGTGCACGCGGCAACCACGCTGAGCCAGGCTGGTTTCGAGACCGTCATGGTCAACTGCAACCCCGAGACGGTGTCCACCGACTACGACACCGCCGACCGGCTCTACTTCGAGCCCCTGACGTTCGAGGACGTCCTCGAGGTGTTCCGCGCCGAGACGGAGTCGGCCGGTGACGGCCCCGGCGTCGCCGGCGTCATCGTGCAGCTCGGCGGCCAGACCCCGCTCGGGCTCGCGCAACGCCTCGCCGACGCCGGGGTTCCCATCGTCGGCACCCCGCCGGAGGCGATCGACCTGGCCGAGGACCGCGGCGCGTTCGGCGACCTGCTGGGCGCCGCCGGCCTGCCCGCGCCCCGCTACGGCATGGCGACGACCTTCGCGCAGGCGCGCCGCATCGCCGAGGACATCGGCTATCCCGTGCTGGTGCGGCCGTCCTACGTGCTGGGCGGGCGCGGCATGGAGATCGTCTACGACGAGGAGACGCTCAAGAGCTACATCAGCCGCGCCACCGAGCTCTCGCCCGAGCATCCCGTGCTCGTCGACCGCTTCCTCGAGGACGCGGTGGAGATCGACGTCGACGCCCTGTGCGACGGCACCGAGGTCTACATCGGCGGCATCATGGAGCACATCGAGGAGGCCGGCATCCACTCCGGCGACTCGGCGTGCGCGCTGCCGCCGGTCACGCTGGGCCGCAGCGACATCGAGAAGGTCCGTCGCGCCACCGAGGCCATTGCCCACGGCATCGGCGTGGTCGGCCTGCTGAACGTGCAGTACGCCCTCAAGGACGACGTGCTCTACGTCCTGGAGGCCAACCCGCGCGCCAGCCGCACCGTTCCTTTCGTGTCCAAGGCCACCGCGATCCCGCTCGCCAAGGCCTGCGCGCGGATCATGCTGGGCGCCAAGATCTCCCAGCTTCGCGACGAGGGCATCCTGGCCGCGTCCGGGGACGGCGGCCTCGCGGCCCCGACGGCCCCGATCGCGGTCAAGGAGGCGGTGCTGCCGTTCCACCGGTTCCACAGCGCCGACGGGGCGGCGATCGACTCGCTGCTGGGCCCGGAGATGAAGTCGACCGGCGAGGTCATGGGCATCGACCGCGACTTCGGCAGCGCCTTCGCCAAGAGCCAGACCGCCGCCTACGGCTCGCTGCCGTCCGGGGCACCGTGTTCGTCTCGGTCGCCAACCGCGACAAGCGCTCGCTGGTGTTTCCCGTCAAGCGGCTGGCCGACCTCGGTTTCCGGGTGCTGGCAACCGAGGGGACCGCGGAGATGTTGCGCCGCAACGGCATCCCGTGCGACGAGGTGCGCAAGCACTTCGAGCCGCCGCAGCCGGGACGCCCGGAGGCCTCGGCGGTGGACGCCATCAAGGCCCGCGAGGTCGACATGGTGATCAACACGCCCTACGGCAACTCCGGCCCGCGTATCGACGGCTACGAGATCCGGTCGGTCGCGGTCGGGGTCAACATCCCCTGCGTCACCACGGTGCAGGGCGCGTCGGCGGCGGTGCAGGGCATCGAGGCCGGCATCCGCGGCGACATCGGGGTGCGCTGCCTGCAGGAACTGCACAGCACGCTCGGGCCCGGTAACGACCGGTGACCGGGTTCGGCGTCCGGCTGGCCACCGCGAAGGCGCAACGCGGGCCCCTGTGCCTGGGTATCGACCCGCATCCGGAACTGCTGCGGGCATGGGAGCTGCCGGTGACCGCCGACGGGCTGGCCGCGTTCTGCGACACCTGCGTCGAGGCGTTCGCCGGCTTCGCCGTCGTCAAACCGCAGGTGGCGTTCTTCGAGGCCTACGGCGCGGCCGGCTACGCGGTGCTCGAGCGCACCATCGCCGCGTTGCGGTCGGCGGGGGTGCTGGTGCTGGCCGACGCCAAGCGCGGCGACATCGGGACGACGATGGCCGCCTACGCGGCCGCGTGGGCGGGGGACTCGCCGCTGGCCGCCGACGCGGTGACGGCCTCGCCCTATCTGGGGTTCGGCTCGCTGCGGCCGCTGCTGGAGGCCGCCGCCGCCAATGACCGGGGGGTGTTCGTGCTGGCGGCGACGTCGAACCCGGAGGGCGCCACCGTCCAGCGTGCCGTCTTCGACGGTCGCGCCGTGGCCCAGCTGGTCATCGACCAGGCGGCCGTGCTGAACCGGGCCGTGGCGCCCTACGGCCCGGGCTACGTCGGCGTGGTGGTGGGGGCCACGGTCTTCGAGGCGCCCGATGTCAGCGCGCTGGGTGGGCCGGTGCTGGTGCCGGGAATCGGGGCGCAGGGCGGGCGACCGGAGGCGCTGGCCGGGCTGGGCGGGGCGCAACCGGGCCAGCTGCTGCCCGCGGTGTCACGGGAGGTGCTGCGGGCCGGGCCGGGCGTGGCGGAGCTGCGGGCGGCCGGCCAACGGATGCTCGAGGCCGTCGCGTACCTGGCGGCGCCCTAGCCGCGTCAGTCGGACCCGATCGCCGCGCCGGGATTGGCGGTCTCGACGATGACGTTGGTCGCCTTGACGACGGCCACGGTGACGGTGCCCGGCCGCAGCTGCAACTCCTGGGCGGCTTCGGTGCTCATCAACGACACCACGGTGAACGGGCCGCACTGCATCTCGACCTGCGTCATCACCCGGTCGCTGACGACCCTGGTGACCAGCCCGACGAACCGGTTGCGGGCCGAGCTGCCGATGCTGAGCGGGTCCGGTGGCGGGGTGGGTGCGTTGGTGCGCGCGAATTCGGCGAGATCCTCGCTGGCGATGACCTTGCGGCCGGCCGCGTCGTGGTCTACCGCGAGCGCGCCTTGGTTGATCCATCGCCGCACGGTGTCGTCGCTGACCCCCAGCAGCTCCGCCGCCTGGCGGATCCGCAGGTTCGGCACCGCTCGATGGTAGCCGATCGCCCCGCTGCCACGGCCGCAGCGCGTCCCAGCGGGGCGGCGCGTGAACCCGCCGCGACACGCGCGACACGCCACCCGAATGCGTGATTCACGGCATCGGTTGTCCGCCCGCCCGCCGCAGGTGGTCGCGGCGGGGCGGCCGGGCCGGGGCGCCGCGCCGTCGGGACGTGATCGCCGGGGGTAAAAGCCCAGCTAGAGGGCTTGGAAGCGGTCCGGATACCGGGGTGGCCGGAGGGCGCCCCGGTGCGGTGCGAGGGGCCCTGCCGGCCCCCTCCCGCAAGCCGCCCCGGCCGCCGCGCCAGGTTTACGCTGGTCAGTTACCCGCTAAAGCGAGGGGGCGGGTTAGATTTCGTCAGGAAGCCTGAGTACGGTCGTCTGCGCTGGTTATAACCGGCAGAGACAAACCAGATCGATTGAGATTGATTGATCAGATACGGAGGAATTGTGGCCCTTCCCCAGTTGACCGACGAGCAGCGCGCGGCCGCGTTGGAGAAGGCGGCTGCCGCACGTCGAGCGCGCGCAGAACTCAAGGATCGGCTCAAGCGTGGCGGCACCAACCTGACCCAGGTGCTCAAGGACGCCGAGACCGATGAAGTCCTGGGCAAGATGAAGGTGTCTGCGCTGCTCGAGGCATTGCCGAAGGTGGGCAAGGTCAAGGCGCAGGAGATCATGACCGAGCTCGAGATCGCGCCGACCCGGCGCCTGCGTGGGCTGGGTGATCGGCAGCGCAAGGCCCTGCTGGAAAAGTTCGGCTCCGCCTAGCCCGCGCCGACGATGCAGGCCGGAGGGCCTGTAGGCGCCGGCGGGGGACCGGACACCCGGCACGGGGTGCGCCGCGAGCCGGCGGGCCGCGTGGTCGTGCTGTCCGGTCCCTCGGCGGTCGGCAAGTCGACCGTGGTCCGGTGTCTGCGCGAGCGGATACCGGACCTGCATTTCAGCGTCTCGGCGACGACGCGAGCGCCCCGGCCGGGCGAGGTCGACGGCGTCGACTACCACTTCGTCAGCCCGGAACGCTTCCAGCGGCTGATCGATGACGGCGACCTGCTCGAATGGGCCGAGATCCACGGCGGGCTGCACCGGTCGGGCACCCCGGCCGGGCCGGTACGGGCGGCTGCCGCGGCCGGCGTCCCGGTGCTGATCGAGGTCGACCTGGCCGGCGCCAGGGCGGTCAAGAAGGCGATGCCCGAGGCCACCACCGTGTTCCTCGCCCCGCCGAGCTGGGAGGACCTGCGGGCCCGGCTGGTCGGCCGCGGCACCGAGACGCCCGAGGCGATACAGCGCCGCCTCGACACCGCCCGCGTCGAACTGGCCGCCCAAAACGACTTCGACACGGTGGTGGTGAACAGCCAATTGGAATCCGCGTGTGCGGAATTGGTATCCTTGCTGGTGGGAACCGCCCCGGGCCCGGCATAAGCCGCCTGGCCACACCATATCGAGCCCCAAACCATCGAGCCCAAAAACTATCGAGCCCCGAGTTGCGAGCCGCTTTCGCACCGCTCTACGCCGCCAGGAGATTTTCTCACGTGAGTATTCCGCAGTCCGACGCGTCGCTGACCGCCGTCCCCGCCGGCGATCAGTTCGATCCCTCCGCAGGTGGTGAGCGCGTCTATGACACCCCGCTGGGTATCACCAACCCGCCCATCGACGAGTTGCTGGACCGCGTCTCGAGCAAGTACGCCCTGGTGATCTACGCGGCCAAGCGGGCCCGGCAGATCAACGACTACTACAACCAGCTCGGCGAGGGCATCCTCGAGTACGTCGGGCCGCTGGTCGAGCCCGGCCTGCAGGAGAAGCCGCTGTCCATCGCGCTGCGCGAGATCCACGCCGACCTGCTCGAGCACACCGAGGGCGAGTAGCTGGCAGGGCCGGGCGCGCTGTGGACCGCAAGCGGATCGTCGTCGGAGTCTCCGGTGGTATCGCCGCTTACAAGGCGTGCACCGTGGTTCGGCAGCTTTCCGAGGCCGGTCACTCCGTCCGGGTCCTCCCCACCGAGTCCGCGCTGCGTTTCGTCGGCGCCGCGACCTTCGAGGCCCTGTCCGGCCAGTCCGTGCACACCGGGGTCTTCGAGGACGTTCCCGACGTGCCGCACGTGCAGATCGGGCAGCAGGCCGACCTGGTCGTGGTGGCGCCCGCGACCGCGGACCTGCTCGCCCGCGCGGTGGCCGGACGCGCCGACGACCTGCTGACCGCGACCCTGCTCACCGCGCGCTGTCCGGTGTTGTTCGCCCCGGCGATGCACACCGAGATGTGGTTCCACCCGGCCACCGCCGACAACGTGTCCACCCTGCGTCGCCGCGGCGCCGTCGTGCTGGAACCCGCGGCCGGGCGCCTCACCGGCGCCGACAGCGGGACGGGCCGGCTGCCCGAAGCCGAAGAGATCACCACCCTGGCGCAGCTGCTGCTGGAGAGGCACGACGCGCTGCCCTACGACCTGGCCGGCCGCAAGGTGCTGGTGACGGCCGGGGGCACGCGCGAACCGATCGATCCTGTGCGCTTCATCGGCAACCGCAGCTCCGGCAAGCAGGGCTATGCCGTCGCGCGGGTCGCGGCGCAGCGCGGCGCCGAGGTCACCTTGATCGCCGGGCACACCGCGGGGCTGATCGATCCCGCCGGGGTCGAGGTCGTGCGGGTCAGCTCGGCGGAGCAGCTCGGCAACGCGGTGTCCAAGCACGCCCCCGCGGCCGACGTCCTGGTGATGGCGGCGGCCGTCGCCGACTTCCGGCCGGCGCAGGTCGCCGCCGCCAAGATCAAAAAGGGCGCCGACGATGAAGCCGGGCCGCCGGCGATCGAGCTGGTGCGCAACGACGACGTGCTGGCCGCCGCGGTGCGGGCGCGCGCCCACGGTGAGCTGCCCAACATGCGGGCCATCGTCGGGTTTGCCGCCGAGACCGGGGATGCCAACGGGGACGTGCTGTTCCACGCGCGGGCGAAGCTCCGGCGCAAGAGCTGTGACCTGTTGGTTGTCAACGCCGTCGGGGAGGGCAGGGCCTTCGAGGTGGACAGCAACGACGGTTGGTTGCTGGCCTCCGACGGGACCGAGTCGGCGCTGGAGCACGGGTCCAAGACGTTGATGGCCAGTCGTATCGTTGATGCGATTGCCACTTTCCTGCGCGGCGAGGCCGGATAGCGCCCCCGAGCCGGGCCGGGCGGGCCTTGCCCGCCGGATCGGAGCGGGGGCCGGACGATATGATTCGATTAACTAATTAATGGGAAGGGATTGAGCACAGTGAGCGAAACGGGTCGGCTGTTTACCAGTGAGTCGGTGACCGAGGGACACCCGGACAAGATCTGCGACGCGATCAGCGACTCGATCCTGGACTCGCTGCTGGCCGCGGACCCGCGCTCACGCGTGGCCGTCGAGACGCTGGTCACCACCGGGCAGGTGCACGTGGTGGGCGAGGTGACGACGACGGCCAAGGAGGCGTTCGCCGACATCACCCAAACCGTTCGCGGGCGCATCCTGGAGATCGGCTACGACTCGTCGGACAAGGGCTTCGACGGGCTGACCTGCGGGGTCAACATCGGCATCGGCGCACAGTCACCCGACATCGCCCAGGGGGTCGATACCGCCCACGAGACGCGCGTCGAGGGTGCGGCTGACCCACTGGACGCCCAGGGCGCCGGCGACCAGGGCCTGATGTTCGGCTACGCGATCGCCGAGACGCCGGAGATGATGCCGCTGCCGATCGCGCTGGCGCACCGGCTGTCGCGGCGGCTGACCGAGGTCCGCAAAAGCGGGGTGCTGCCCTACCTGCGCCCGGACGGCAAGACGCAGGTCACCATCGCCTACGAGGGCAACACCCCGGTCCGCCTGGACACCGTGGTCATGTCGACCCAGCACGCCGCCGACGTCGACCTGGAGAACACCCTGACCCCCGACCTGCGGGAAAAGGTACTCAACACCGTGCTCAACGACCTGGCGCACGACACGCTGGACACGTCGTCGACGCGACTGCTGATCAACCCCACGGGCAAGTTCGTCCTCGGCGGCCCGATGGGCGACGCCGGGCTGACCGGCCGCAAGATCATCGTCGACACGTACGGCGGCTGGGCCCGCCACGGCGGCGGCGCGTTCTCGGGCAAGGACCCGTCGAAGGTGGACCGCTCCGCGGCGTACGCGATGCGCTGGGTGGCCAAGAACATCGTGGGTGCCGGCCTGGCGGAGCGCGTCGAGGTGCAGGTGGCCTACGCGATCGGCAAGGCCGCGCCTGTGGGCCTGTTCGTCGAGACCTTCGGTTCCGAGACGGTCGACCCGGTCAAGATCGAGAAGGCCATCGGTGAGGTGTTCGACCTGCGGCCCGGCGCGATCGTCCGCGACCTGGACCTGCTGCGCCCGATCTACGCGCAGACCGCCGCCTACGGCCACTTCGGCCGCACCGACGTCGAACTGCCGTGGGAGCGGCTCGACAAGGTCGACGCGCTGAAGGCCGCCGTCTAGTTTCACTGCGAGCAGACGCCGGGTCGCACGAAACGCGTTGTTTGCCTGCGACTTTGCGTTTACTGGCGCGGACTAGGGTAGGGGATGGTCGGCGTCCAGCGCCGGCAGGCCGTCGATGCTGCGCCGGTTGCGGTCGAGGAGGCTGGCGAATTCCTCGTCGGTGGCCTTGGCGTGATGCGCATCCAGGACCGGGCGTTCGTCGACGAGCTCGTAGTAGGGGACCGCGAACCCGCAGGCGTCGGCGATCCGCTCGACGTCGACGACGACCGCGGCCCGGACGCCCGCGTGCCGGTCGCCGAAATGCGCCAGCAGACCGTCGAATTCGGCGTCATCGGGTCGAACGACCCGTCCGGTGCCGAACAGCCGCAGGATTCGCGACGTGCGGGTGAACGAGGAGAACATCAGCGTGATCCGGCCGTTGTCGCGCAGGTGCGCGATGGTCTCCGCGCCGCTGCCGAACAGATCCAGGTACGCGACGGTGTGGTCGTCGAGCACCGCGAAGGTGTCCCGATACCCCTTGGGCGACAGATTGATTCGGCCCCCCTGGGAGGGGGCGGTGGCAACGAAGAACATCGCCTGCTCGGCGATGAACTCCCGGAGCGAGGCATCGAGGTGGGAAAACTCCTTTGCCACCCGTCGAGCGTAGCGCTACGCAGTGAAGCGGTAGTCGTCGAGCGGGAACAGCCGGCTGCGCCAGTAGGCCTCCACGGTGGTGGCCGGGCGCAGCGGGACGTCGCCGTTCTTGTCGAAGTAGTAGCTGTTGGCCAGCCGGCAGCTGTCCTGCCAGAAGACCTGGCGGTGCCGCTTGCGCAGCATCTCGGCGAAGTAGCGGGCGTTGGCCTCCTCGGTCACCTCGACGCGGGTCGCGCCGTCGCGGCGGGCCCGCAGCAGGCACCGCGCGATGTGATGCGTCTGGGCCTCGATCAGCGCGAAGTACGACGAGCCGACGTAGCCGTAGGGCCCGAACACGCTGAACAGGTTGGGAAAACGGGAGACGCTGCCTGGCTGGCCAGCCGCTGGGCGAGCCTGGCGCCGGGCACCCGCATCGCCGCGCGCACCGGCGCCGGCAGCGGGACGTCGAGCTTGGGAAAACACCAGATCGGCGTGCGCTGGAACACGGTGATCCGCTCGACGATCGGTGCGATCTCGGGGATGACCTGCACCGCCGAGGCGCCGGTGCCGATGATCGCCACGCGCTTGCCGGCCAGGTCCTGCCCGTGGTCCCACCGCGCGGTGTGCATGGTGACCCCGGCGAAGGAGCCCACTCCGTCGATGTCGGGGAGCTTCGGCACGGTGAGCACCCCGCTCGCGCTGATCAGGAACCGGTCGGTGATCTCGCCGCCGGGGTCCGTCTGGATGCGCCACAGCGACTGCTCGTCGTCGAAAGCGGCGGAAATCACCTTGGTGCCCAATCGGATCCGTGATCGCAGGCCGTATTTGTCGACGCAGTGTTCGGCGTAGGCCTTCAGCTCGCGGCCGCGCGCGTAGGTCCGCGACCAGCGCGGGCTCTGCTCGAAGGCTGGTAGGAGAACGACGGGATGTCCACGGCGATACCGGGATAGGTGTTCCAGTGCCAGGTGCCACCCACCCCGTCGCCGGCCTCGACGACCAGGTAGTCCGGCAGGCCGGCCTTGTCGAGCTTGATCGCGGCGCCGATCCCGGAGAATCCGGCGCGATCAGCGTCTGGAAGCCGGGGCTGGTCACGAGTTCCCGCCTACCCGTGCAGCGCCCTCTTGAGAGCGGCAAGACCGCGGTTGGTGGCCTCGGCGGCGGCGGGGATCACCATGGCGAAGCTGACGTAGCCGTGCACCAGGGTGGGTTCGTTGCTGTGCTCGACGGGCACCCCGGCGGCGGTGAGCAACTCGGCGTAGCGGGCCCCGTCGTCGCGCAGCGGGTCGTGCTCGGCGGTCCCGATGTAGGCCGGCGGCAACCCGGACAGATCGGTTGCGGCGGCCGGGGCGAACGTGACGGGCAGGGCCGCGGGATCGGTGATGTCGAGGTCGGGCAGATACCACGTCAGGAAGGCGTCGATGACCTCGAGGTCCAGCACCGGCGCGGTGGCGTTCTCGGTGAACGAGGGCAGCGACATGTCGGCGCACACCGTTGGGTACCACAGCAGCTGGAAGGCCAGTTCCGGCCCGGCATTGTCGCGGGCCAGGTGCGTCATCACCGCGGAGAGGTTGGCGCCCGCCGAGTCGCCGGCCACGGCGATGCGGTCGGGGTCGCCGCCGAGCTCGGCGGCGTTGTCGGCCACCCAGCGCAGCGCGGCCCAACAGTCGTCGACGCCCGCCGGGAACGGGTGCTCGGGGGCCAGCCGGTAGTCGACGGACACCACGATGGCCTCCGCGCCGACGGCGTGGGCGCGGGCGACGGGGTCGTGGGTGTCCAGGTCGCCGAGGCAGAACCCGCCGCCGTGGTAGAAGACGACGAGGGGCAGTGCGCGGTCGGTGGTGTCGGCGCCGGGCGGCCAGTAGATCCGCACGGGGATCCCGTCCAGATCGCCGTAGCCGACGGTCCGCTCCTCGACGCGTAGGTCGGGCAGCATCTCCGGGGGCACCGCGAGCTGCTTCAGCCGTGAGCGTGCGACCTCCACGCCGTCGGACGCGCTGAATGTCATCGGGAACGCGTCGAGCAACGACTTGAACGTCGGGTCGATGCCGGGTCGGGCGATGGTCGGCTCTGTCATGGGTTTACCGTACGCATTGGCCGCGGCTATGTGTGCAATGCCCGCCGCAGCGCTGCCAGGCCGCGGTCCAGCCCGGCGGTGGCGGCGGGCACCACGCCGGCGTAACCGAGGAACCCGTGCACCATCGTCTCGGCGTTGTGCACCTCGACGGGGACGCCGGCGGCGGCCAGCAGTTCGCCGTAGCGGATCCCGTCGTCGCGCAGCGGATCGTAGCCGGCGACGCCGATGTAGGCCGGCGGCAGCCCGGCCAGGTTGCCCGCACGCCCCGGCGCCATGCCCGGCGGGGGGTTGGCCATGTCGACATCGCCTGCGTACCAACGGGAGAACGCGGCGATGGCCTTGACGTCGAGGATCGGGGCGGCGGCGTTCTCGGTGAACGACGGCAGCGACGCATCCCACAGCGTGGAGGGGTACCACAGCAGCTGGAACGCCATCCGCGGGCCGCCCCGGTCCCGGCTCAGCTGGGCCAGCACCGCCGCGACGTTTCCGCCGGCCGAATCCCCGGCGACGGCCATCCGGCCGGCGTCGGCGCCTATTTCGGAGCCGCGCTCGGCGACCCACAGCGTTGCGGCCCAAGCGTCTTCGATCGCGGCGGGGTAGGGGTGCTCGGGCGCCAGCCGGTAGTCGACGGACACCACGATCGCGTCGGCGCCGACTGCGTGCTGGCGCGCCGTGCCGTCATGGGTGTCCAGGTCGCCCACAACGAAACCGCCGCCGTGGAAGAACATCACGACGGGCCGGGCGCCCCCGTCGGTTTCGGTTGCCGGCCAGTAGATCCGCACGCCGACCGGGCCCGCCGGTCCCGCAATCGTCCGGTCCTCGACGCGCAGCTCCGGGTGCACCGGCCGGCGCGGCAGGTCGCGGAACCGTTGCCGGGCCGCGTCGACGCCCTCCTCGGTCGATAGCCGGAACGGAACCGCATCCAGTACCTTCTGCAGGATGGGGTCGATTGCTGGTCTTTCGTCGGCTGTGTTGTCCAAGCTGGGCATGGAGGTACCGTACGCACCTCGGCTGGTGTCCGGCGGATGGGTGGTGGCGGGCTGGGCCGGCGTTGCCTACGGCGTCTATCTGACGGTGCTCGCGTTGCGCTCGCCGCCGGGGACCGAGCTGACCGGCCACTGGTTCATGCAGCCGCCGTTCAAGGCGCTGATGGCGGTGCTGCTGACCCTGGCCGCCGTCGGGCATCCCATCGTGCGGGAGCGGCGCTGGCTGATGCCGGCGCTGCTGTTGTCGGCCGTCGGCGACTGGCTGCTGGCGATCCCGTGGTGGACGCTGTCGTTCGTCGCGGGGCTGTCGGCGTTCATGTTGGCGCACTTGTGCTTTTTGGCCGCGCTGCTGCCGCTGGCGCGCTTGGCGCGCCCGACGCCGCCGCGCATCGCGGTTGCGGTCCTGGTCGGCCTCACGACGCTGGTGCTGCTGGCGTGGTTCTGGCCGCACCTGAGCCGCGACGACCTGCAGCTTCCGGTGACGGTCTACATCCTCGTCCTGACCGCGATGGTGTGCACGGCGCAGTTCGCGCGGCTGCCCACGATCTGGGCCGCGGTGGGGGCGCTGTGTTTTGCGGCGTCCGACTCGATGATCGGGATCGGCCGTTTCGTCCTGCACAACGAGGCGCTGGCGGTGCCGATCTGGTGGTCCTACGCCGCGGCGGAGATCTTGCTCAGCGCGGGGTTCTTCTTCGGCCGGGAGGAAGCCGCCGGCACCTGGACCGGCGACGGCGGGGTCGTCGACTGGCCCGCCGAACGCGCTGACTAGCAACGCTTTTGAGGGCATGAGAGGCCCGTGACCCCGAGCGCGCGCACGCCCGTCCAGGTGGAGCCGATCGCCCGGGTGCTGCCGATGTTGTCGGTGCCGCACCTGGATCGCGAGTTCGACTACCTGGTGTCGGCTGAGCAGTCAGACGACGCCCAGCCCGGGGTGCGGGTCCGGGTGCGGTTCCACGGGCGGCTGGTCGACGGGTTCGTGTTGGAGCGCCGCAACGACACCGATCACGCGGGCAAGCTCGGCTGGCTCGATCGGGTGGTGTCGGCCGAACAGGTGCTCACCCCCGAGATCCGTCGTCTGGTCGACGCGGTGGCTGCCCGCTACGCCGGTACCCGGCCGGACGTGTTGCGGCTGGCGGTCCCGGCGCGCCACGCCCGGGTGGAACGGGAAACCCGCGAACCCCGGGCCGTCCCGGCCGGGCCGGCGCCGGTCGACCCGGCGGGCTGGGACACCTACGGCCGCGGCGCGCAGTTCCTGGGTGCCCTGGGTGAGGCGCGTGCCGCCCGCGCGGTGTGGCAGGCGCTCCCGGGGGAGGCGTGGGCGGACCGATTCGCCGAGGCCGCCGCGCAGAGCGTCCGCGCCGGCCGGGCGGTGCTGGCCATCGTCCCCGACCAGCGGGATCTGGACGCGCTGTGGGCGGCCGCGACGGCCCTGATCGATGAGGGCAGCGTGGTGGCACTTTCGGCGGGCCTGGGACCGGCCGCCCGGTATCGGCGCTGGCTGGCGGCGCTGCGGGGCACCGCGCGGCTGGTGATCGGCACCCGCAGCGCGGTGTTCGCGCCGCTGAGCGACCTGGGCCTGGTCATGGTGTGGGCCGACGCCGACGACAGCCTCGCCGAACCGCGCGCGCCCTACCCGCACGCCCGCGAGGTGGCGATGTTGCGGGCCCACCTGGCGCGCTGCGCGGCGCTGATCGGCGGCTACGCTCGGACCGCCGAAGCCCACGCGCTGGTGCGCAGCGGATGGGCGCACGACATCGTGGCGGCGCGGCCGGTGGTGCGTGCTCGCACCCCGCGGGTGGTAGCCCTCGACGACAGCGGCTACGAGGACGAACGCGATCCCGCGGCCCGCACCGCGCGCATTCCCTCGGTGGCGCTGCGCGCCGCGCGCTCGTCGCTGCAGGCCGGCGCTCCGGTGCTGGTGCAGGTGCCGCGGCGGGGTTACGTCCCATCGCTGGCCTGCGGCCGCTGCCGCGCCATCGCCCGGTGCCGGCACTGCACCGGGCCCCTTTCCCTGGCGGAGTCACCGGGGCGGTCGTGGCAGCAGGCCGGGCCGACTGCCGTGTGCCGCTGGTGCGGCCGCGCCGAGCCCGCGCTGCGGTGCGCCCGCTGCGGCTCGGTTTCGGTGCGCGCGGTGGTGGTCGGCGCGCGGCGCACCGCCGAGGAACTCGGCCGCGCCTTCGCCGGCACGCCTGTCGTCACCTCGGCCGGCGACGCCATCGTGGCGGAGGTCGCCGCCGGCCCGGCCCTGGTCGTGGCCACCCCGGGCGCCGAACCCGTTGCACCCGGTGGGTACGGGGCGGCGCTGCTGCTCGACACCTGGGCGTTGCTGGGTCGGCAGGACCTGCGCGCCGCAGAGGACGCTCTGTGGCGGTGGATGACGGCCGCCGCGCTGGTCCGCGCCCGCGGCGCCGGCGGGGTGGTGGCGGTGGTCGCCGAGTCGTCCATCCCGACGGTGCAGTCGCTGATTCGCTGGGATCCGGTCGGCCACGCCGAGGCCGAACTCACGGCCAGGGCCGAAGTCGGTCTGCCGCCCAGCGTGCACATGGCCGCGATCGACGGCGCACCGGGAGCGGTCGCGGCGTTGCTCGACGAGGCCCGCCTGCCCGCGGGGGCCGATTTGCTCGGCCCGGTTGAGCTGCCGCCCGGCGTGCGCCGCCCCCCGGGCACCCCCGCCGACGTGCCGGTGACCAGGATGTTGGTGCGGGTGCCCCGCGAGCAGGGCCTGCAGTTGGCGGCGAGCCTGCGCCGCGGCGTCAGCGTGCTCAGTGCCCGGCAAACCCACCAACCGGTGCGGGTGCAGATCGACCCGCTGCACATCGGCTAGCGCAAATCATATCCCAGGGTGATAGTTGGGTTAGGAAACTATGCGTAAGTACGAATGTGGGGGGCTGTTACACTTCTACTTTTTCAGCCCGCGGCGGCCCGTAGGAACAGTCGGAAGAGGGTGGCACGATGGCACAGGACGACATGACGACCGCCGAAGAGTCACTGGATGTGATCACCGATGCGTTGCTGACGGCGTCTCGCCTCCTGGTAGCCATATCGGCCCGCTCGATCGGGCGCGTCGACGAGACCATCACCATCTCCCAGTTCCGCACCCTGGTGATCCTGTCCAACCGGGGCCCGGTCAATCTGGCCACGCTGGCCGGTTTGCTCGGCGTGCAACCGTCGGCGACCGGCCGGATGGTCGACCGGCTCGTCGCCGCGGGGCTCATCGACCGGCTGCCGCACCCGACGTCGCGGCGCGAGCTGCTGGCCGCGCTGACCAAACGTGGCCGCGAGGTCGTTCGCCGGGTCACCGCCTACCGGCGCGCCGAGATCGCCGCCATCGTGGAGAAGATGCCGCCCCCGGAGCGCCACGGCCTGGTGCGGGCTCTGACGGCGTTCACCACGGCCGGCGGGGAGCCCGACGCCCACCTCGACGTCGAGATCGACCTGTAGGACGCACCGCCGCGACTCAACGCTTTTCGACGGTGACCAGCAAATACTCCCACTGCATCGCGCCGTTGGCGAGGTATTGCCGTGCCAGTTCGATGAGCTGGGCGTCGAGTTCCTCGGTCAGCACCGGGTTGTGCCCGATGTTGGCGTAGGCCTCGATCGTCGGGCCGTAGTGGTTCTTGAAGTAGTCGTGCACCGACTCGGCACTGGTGAATCGCCTGACCTCCAGCAGTCCGCGCGTCGCCGTGACGGCCTGCACGCGGTCGCCGAACAGCCCGCCGACGTAGCGTTCCCGTCCCCACAGCGCGGCGGGGAACACCGCCGGCGACAGGCACGGCCGGTAGGGCCTGATCGTGGCCAGCATCCGGCCGAAGAAGCCTTCGGGGGTCCAGCTGATGACGCCGATCTTTCCGCCGGGACGGCAGACGCGGACCATCTCGTCGGCGGCGCGCTGATGCTGCGGCGCGAACTGCACACCGATCGCCGAGATCACCGCGTCGAAGGTGCCGTCGCCGAAGGGCAGCGCGTGCGCGTTGGCCTCGCGGTAGTCCAGCGTGAGGCTCTGGGCGGCGGCCCTGGCCCGGGACCGCTGCAACAACTCGGGGGTCAGGTCGGTGGACACGACCGCGGCACCGGACTTGGCGGCGGGCAGCGAGATGTTGCCCGAGCCGGCCGCGACGTCGAGGACACGGACGCCCGGCCCCAGACCGGTCGCGGCCACCAGGACGGGGCCCAGGGGCGCCATGACCTCCTCGGCCATCAGGGCGTAGTCGCCCAGAGCCCACACCGCCCGGTGCGTAGACGCCAGTGCGTGGTCATCGGGGATGGTGGTGTCGAGAGTCATCAGACCTCCTTCAGGGTTAAGGAAAGGGCTGCGTACTCGACTTCGTCGTCGCTAGCACCGCAGTGCGGTCAGGCCGACCGACTTTAACCGCTAGAAATAGTATGCATCAGACATAGTCTACGCGCGCAAGTGAAAGCACCGCGGTGTTCTTCCCTACACTGTGCGCGTGCGCCTCGTCTTCGCCGGCACCCCCGAACCCGCGCTGCCCGCGCTGCGCCGCCTCCTCGACTCGCCCCGGCACGAGGTGGCCGCCGTGCTGACCAGGCCCGACGCCGCGTCCGGCCGGCGCGGCAAACCGGAACCCTCGCCGGTGGCCCGCGAGGCGCTGGACCGCGGCATCCCGGTGCTGCGGCCCGCGCGGCCCAACTCCGCGGAGTTCGTCGCCGAGCTGGCCGAGCTGGCGCCGGAGTGTTGCCCGGTGGTGGCCTACGGCGCGCTGCTGCGCGAGGACCTGCTCGCGGTGCCCGCGCACGGTTGGGTCAACCTGCACTTCTCGCTACTGCCCGCGTGGCGCGGCGCGGCGCCGGTGCAGGCCGCGATCGCCGCGGGCGACGCCATCACCGGCGCGACCACCTTTCGGATCGAGCCCAGCCTGGATTCCGGGCCCGTCTACGGTGTCGTCACCGAGACGATCCGGCCGGCCGACACCGCCGGGGACCTGCTCGAACGCCTCGCCCTCTCGGGTGCGGCGCTGCTGTCGGCGACCCTGGACGGCATCGCCGACGGAACGCTGACGCCCCGGCCGCAACCGGCCGAGGGGGTCAGCCTGGCGCCGAAGATCACCGTCGAGCAGGCCCGGGTGCGCTGGGATCTGCCGGCGCCGGTGGTGGAGCGGCGCATCCGCGCCGTCACACCCAGCCCGGGCGCCTGGACGCTGATCGGCGACCTGCGCATCAAACTCGGACCGGTGCTCCTCGCCGCCGACGCGCCGAAACCGTTGTCGCCGGGCGCCATTCACGTTGACCGTAAAGGTGTCTGGGTCGGTACCGGCACCGAGCCGGTGCGGCTCGGCCGGATCCAGCCGCCCGGCAAGAAAGTCATGGACGCGGTCGACTGGGCGCGGGGAGCCCGGCTCGACCCCGCCGCGCGGGCGTCATGAGCCCGCCCCCGCAACGGCGCCGGCCGCGCCGCCGGCCGCTGGACCCGGCGCGCGCCGCCGCGTTCGAGGTGCTGCGCGCGGTGAGCCAGCGCGACGCGTATGCGAACCTGGCCCTGCCCGCGCTGCTGCGGGAACGCGGTATCGCCGGGCGCGACGCCGCGTTCGCCACCGAGCTGACCTACGGCACCTGCCGCACCCGGGGCCTGCTCGACGCGATCATCGGCGCGGCGGCCGGGCGTTCGCCGGACGCGATCGATCCGGTGCTGCTCGACCTGCTGCGCCTCGGCGCCTACCAACTGCTGCGCACCCGCGTCGACGCGCACGCCGCGGTGTCCACCACCGTCGAGCAGGCGGGCATCGAATTCGATTCCGCGCGAGCGGGTTTCGTCAACGCCGTGCTGCGCACCATCTCCGGCCGCGACGAGAAGTCCTGGACCGGCGAGCTGGCTCCCGACCCGGCCAAGGATCCGGTCGGGCATGCCGCGTTCGTGCACGCCCACCCCCGCTGGATCGCGCAGGCCTTCGCCGACGCGCTGGGCGCGGCCGCCGGGGAACTCGACGCGGTGCTGGCCAGCGACGACGAACGGCCCCAGGTGCACCTGGCGGCCCGCCCCGCGGTGCTGACCGCCGCCGAGCTTGCCGAGGCGGTGGGCGGCACCGTCGGGCGGTATTCGCCGTACGCGGTGTATCTGCCGGGCGGGGACCCCGGCGGGCTGGCGCCGGTGCGCGAGGGCGCCGCGCTGGTCCAGGACGAGGGCAGCCAGCTGGTGGCCCGCGCGCTGGCGCTGGCGCCGGTCGACGGTGACACCGGCCGGTGGCTGGACCTGTGCGCGGGGCCGGGCGGCAAGACGGCGTTGCTGGCCGCGTTGGGCGCCGCCGGCGCGGGGGCCCGCGTGACGGCGGTGGAGCCGTCGCCGCGGCGCGCCGACCTGGTCGCCGAGAACACCCGCGGCCTGCCGGTGGACGTGGTGCGGGCCGACGGGCGGGAGACGGGTCTGCAGTCGGGCTTCGACCGGGTGCTCGTCGACGCGCCCTGCACCGGGCTGGGTGCCCTGCGGCGTCGCCCGGAGGCGCGGTGGCGGCGGCAGCCGGCCGACGTGCCGGTCCTGGCCAAGCTGCAGCGCGAGCTGCTGGCCGCCGCGATCGCGCTGACCCGCCCCGGCGGTGTGGTCCTTTATGCGACGTGTTCGCCGCACCTGGCCGAAACCGTGGGCGTGGTCGCCGACGCGCTGCGACGCCATCCGGTGAGCGCGGTGGACACCCGGCCGCTGTTCGATCCCGTCCCGGCGCTCGGTGATGGCCCGCACGTGCAGCTCTGGCCGCACCGGCACGGCACCGACGCGATGTTCGCCGCCGCGCTGCGCCGCGAGGCGGGGTAGCGCGGCGGCGACAAGACGACCCGGCCGCCGCCGCGCTGCGCCGCGAGGCGGGGTAGCGCGGCGGCGACAAGACGACCCGGCCGCCGCCGCGCTGCGCGGGCTGACGTGAGAGCGAGCGCGAGGCTGCGTAATCTGTCGCTCATGCCTCGCTTCACGGGACAGTCCGAAAGGCCCTGGATCGCACCGTCGATCCTGGCCGCCGATTTCGCGCGGCTCGCCGACGAGGCGGCGGCCGTGCCCGGCGCCGACTGGTTGCACGTCGACGTGATGGACAACCACTTCGTCCCGAACCTCACGATCGGCCTGCCGGTCGTGGAACACCTGCTGGCCGCCACCACCATCCCGATGGACTGCCACCTGATGATCGACAATCCCGATCGCTGGGCGCCCCCGTACGCCGAGGCCGGCGCGCACAACGTGACGTTCCACGCCGAGGCCACCGACAACCCGGTCGGGGTGGCCCGCGACATCCGCGCCGCCGGCGCCAAGGCGGGCATCGGCGTCAAGCCGAAAACGCCGCTGGATCCCTACCTGGAGATCCTGCCGCACTTCGACACGCTCCTCATCATGTCGGTGGAGCCGGGATTCGGCGGTCAGCGGTTCATCCCCGAGGTGCTCGGGAAGGTGCGCGCGGTGCGCAAGATGGTCGACGCGGGGGAGTTGGCCATCCTGCTCGAGATCGACGGCGGCATCAACGAGGACACGATCGAGCAGGCCGCCGAGGCCGGCGTCGACTGCTTTGTCGCGGGTTCGGCGGTGTACGGCGCCGACGACCCGGAGGCCGCGCTGGAGGCACTGCGGCAGCGGGCCGGCGCCGCGTCCTCGCACCTGCGCACGCCGAAGAACTCATGAGCGGCGAACAGGTCAAGAACCTCGACGAGGCCATGCGGCTGGCGATCGAGCAGTCCTATCTGGTCAAGGGCAACACCTACCCGAACCCGCCGGTCGGGGCCGTGATCATCGACCGCGAGGGCCATGTCGTCGGCGTCGGCGCGACCGAGCCGGCCGGGGGCGACCACGCCGAGGTGGTGGCGCTGCGCCGGGCCGGCGGACTGGCGGCCGGCGGCATCGCGGTGGTGACGCTCGAGCCGTGCAACCACTTCGGGAAGACCCCGCCGTGCGTGAACGCCCTCGTCGAGGCGCGGGTGGGCGCGGTGGTCTACGCGGTCACCGATCCGAACGGGATCGCCGGGGGTGGTGCGGGCCGGCTGCAGGCGGCCGGCGTGCAGGTGCAGTCCGGCGTGCTGGCCGATCAGGTGGCGGGCGGGCCGCTGCGCGAATGGCTCTATAAGCAGCGCACCGGGTTGCCGCACGTGACCTGGAAGTACGCCAGCAGCGTCGACGGGCGCAGCGCCGCCGCCGATGGAACGAGCCGGTGGATCTCCAGCGACGCCTCTCGCCTGGACCTGCATCGCCGCCGCGCCACCGCCGACACGATCGTGGTCGGCACCGGCACGGTGCTGTCCGACGACCCCGCGCTCACCGCGCGGGCCCCCGACGGCACGTTGGCGCGGCGGCAACCGCTGCGGGTGGTGGTGGGCATGCGCGCCCTGCCGTCGGAGGCGAAGGTGCTCAACGACGACTCGCGCACCATGCTGATTCGCACCCACGACCCGATGGAGGTGCTCAAGGCGGTGTCGGACCGCACCGACGTGCTGCTGGAGGGGGGCCCCACGCTGGCCGGCGCGTTCCTGCGGGCCGGGCTGGTCAACCGAATCCTCGTCTACCTGGCGCCGATCCTGCTGGGTGGACCCGTCACCGCGGTCGACGACGTGGGGGTGCCGAGCATCGCGCGGGCGCTGCGCTGGCAGTTCGACGGGATCGACCGGGCGGGACCCGATCTGCTGCTGAGTCTGGTGCCGCGCGGCGACTGACCGCTAACCCGGCTAACCCTTCGTGGGGGCGACGGCCTGTTCCTCGCTGACCTCAGGTTCCTCGGCCTGCTCCGTGCGGCCACCAACCAGCAGGCCCAGCAGCGCTCCGACCACGCAGATGAAGCTGGTGGCTTCGAAGATCTTGCCGTACATCTCCGCGAACGCCTGCAGGTACAGCGTCGCCTGGGCGGCCACCCGCTGGAAGAGGGTCGCATCGGGTGGGATCTGGGCCGTCAACCCCGCGACGATCCGGTTGAACTCGTACAGGCCCCAGGCGCTCAGCGCCGCCACGCCTATCAGCATCCCCGTTTGCCGGGCCACCACGACGGCCGCTGAGGCGATGCCGTGCTGGGAGGGTGGGACGACCCGAAGCGCCGCAGAGGTCAGTGGCCCGATCACCAGGCCGAGCCCAAGCCCGGCCACCAGCAGGTCGGCATGCAACACCGGCACGTGGAACAAACCGAGAATGTCGTGCCGCTGCTGCATCACGTCCTGGCGCCAGTAGTGGATCAGCCAGTAGCCGTAGGCGGCGATCATCAGGCCCAGGAACGCGATCGCACGGTCGCCGGCCCGGGTGGCGATCCACCCGCCCAGCACCGCCCCGATCGGCAGCGCGATGAGGAACCACAGCAACAGCCCGGCGGCCTGCGCCTGGTCCATTTGCAGCACGCCCTGGCCGAACAGTTCCACGTTGACCAGGGTCACCATCAAGGCTGCGCCCGCGGCCAACCAAGTGGCCAGCGCGGCCAGGAAGGGTCGGAAGTGCACTCCTTCCGGTTCGATCAGCCGGGTCCGCGAGAAGCGTTCCCAGAGCAGGAAGAGCACCGCGACCACGACTGCCGCGATGACCAGCGGCGGCCCGTAGGAGGGCAACACGTGTTGGCCGTCGGGTTGGGGGTTGTACAGCCCGATGATCGCCAGGCCCAGGGTGACGGCGAGCAGCACCCCACCGACCAGGTCGATCCGTTCGGGATTCTGCACGCGTTGGTGCGGCGGCAGGCTGAACTGGATCATCGCCATCGCGATCAGGGTGAGCGGGACGTTGATCCAGAACACGTCGCGCCAGTCGTGGAACAACCAGACGATGAAGATGCCGTACAGGGGGCCCAGCACGCTGCCGAGTTCCTGGGCCGCGCCGATGCCGCCCAGCACACCGGCGCGGTTGCGTTGCGCCCACAGGTCGGCGCCCAGGGCCAGGGTGACCGGCAGCAGCGCCCCGCTGGCCACACCCTGGATGGTGCGGCCGGCGATCAGCATGTGGAAGTCGCCCCAGTGTCCGGCCAGCGCGGTGACCACGGAACCGACGATGAACAGGGCCAGGCTGATCTGCAGGACCAGCTTGCGGCCGAACCGGTCGGAAGCCCGGCCCAGCAGGGGCATGGCGGCGATGTAGCCCAGCAGGTACATCGTGATGATCCAGGTGATCCGCTGCAGCTGGTTGATGGGGATCCCGACGTCGCGCATGATGTCGCGCATGATCGTGATCACGACGTAGGCGTCCAGGGCGCCCAGCAACACCGCCAGGCTGCCTGCGCTGATGGCGACCCGGCGCCCGACCGATGTGCTCACGAGCTCACCGGGGGCTTGCTGACCTGAACGGTCTCGCCCCACTTCGAAAGCGTCATCTGCACCGCGTTGCCCTTGCTCTTCTGCAGGTTGGCCCGCACCAGCTCATGCTCGCCGTTCTCCTGGATCCAGATCGTCGCCGGGACCGGGCCCGACGCGCCGAACGGCGGGGCGATCTTGTTGACCGCGTCGGCGGTGACGTTGCCGCTGATCCGGATGGTGGTCTGCCCGTCGATGGTGTCGCGGCCCTCGGCCTTGGCGTCGCTGAAGTTCGACAGCGCGTTGGCCAGGCCGGTGTCCGGGTTGAGGATCACCGAGACGTCGTAGATGTCGGAGGCTTTGCCGAAATCGCTCCATTTGTTGGGCGTCAGCGTGGCATACAGGGTCCCGTCGACGACGATGAAGTCGGCATTGATGTCCGAGCCGCCGAGCGTGATCGTCGTGTTTCCGCTCGCGGCGGTGGCCGGCGTCGTGGTGAGGTCACCGGTCAGGTTCTTGATCGGCATCCCCGGGACCTTGCCGGTCACGGTCAGCACCAGGTGGGCGCTCTTGACGTTTTTGGTGGTCTGCGCGGACTGCTTGATCAGGGTGTTTGCGTCCGGCAGCGGCCCGCCGCTCGGCTTGGATCCCGACGAACAGCCGGCGATCAGGGCGGCGGCGATGCCCAGGGATGCGAGGGCGCCCAACAGGCGGCGGGTCTGCATACCCTGCATCGTAGAGGGTGGCGGTGCCGTGGCCGGTGTACCAGTGGGGTGTGGGCTCGCGTCTGCAGCCATTAGCCTGGGGCGATGTTCACCGGAATTGTCGAGGAACTCGGGGAGGTGACCGGCCGCGATGTCCTGTCCGACGCCGCGCGCCTGACCATCCGCGGGCCCGTCGTCACCGCCGACGCCGGGCACGGCGACTCGATCGCCGTCAACGGCGTCTGCCTGACGGTCGCCGAGCTGCTGGCCGACGGCCAGTTCACCGCCGACGTGATGGCCGAAACCCTGAACCGCTCCAACCTGGGCGACCTCGAGGTGGGCAGCCGCGTCAACCTGGAACGGGCCGCCGCTGTCAACAGCCGGCTCGGCGGCCACATCGTGCAGGGCCATGTCGACGGCACCGGGCAGGTGGTCGCGCGCACCCCCTCCGAGCACTGGGAGGTGGTCCGGATCGCGGTCCCCGCGGCGTTGGCCCGCTATGTCGTCGAGAAGGGGTCGATCACCGTCGACGGCATCTCCCTGACGGTCTCGGGCCTGGGCGCCGAACAGCAGGACTGGTTCGAGGTGTCCCTCATCCCCACGACCCGCGAGCTGACCACGCTGGGCCGCGCACCGGTGGGGGCGCGGGTCAACCTCGAGGCCGACGTCATCGCCAAATATGTTGAGCGGTTGATGTCCACGTAGTGGTCGGTCCCGCGCGGTGGTTCATACTGAATGCAACAATAGGGCTCCCCCTGGGGCCGCACGACAGCAAGGTAGCAGCGATGACGAGGTTGGACTCCGTCGAAAGGGCGGTAGCCGACATTGCGGCCGGTAAGGCCGTCGTCGTCATCGATGACGAGGACCGCGAGAACGAGGGCGACCTGATCTTCGCCGCCGAGAAGGCGACTCCGGAGCTGGTGGCGTTCATGGTCCGCTACACCTCGGGCTACCTGTGTGTGCCGTTGGACGGCGCGATCTGCGACCGGCTCGGCCTGTTGCCGATGTACGCGGTGAACCAGGACAAGCACGGGACGGCATACACCGTCACCGTCGATGCGAAAAACGGTGTGGGAACCGGTATTTCGGCATCGGATCGGGCCACCACCATGCGGCTGCTGGCCGACCCGGACAGCGCCGCCACCGACTTCACCCGCCCGGGTCACGTTGTCCCGTTGCGCGCCAAGGACGGTGGCGTGCTGCGTCGGCCCGGCCACACGGAGGCCGCCGTCGACCTCGCCCGGATGGCGGGACTGCGGCCCGCCGGCGCGATCTGCGAGATCGTCAGCCAGAAGGACGAGGGCGCGATGGCCCAGACCGACGAGCTGCGGGTCTTCGCCGACGAGCACAACCTCGCGCTGATCACTATCGCCGACCTGATCGAGTGGCGGCGCAAGCACGAGAAGCACATCGAGCGCATCGCCGAGGCGCGGATCCCGACCCGGCACGGCGAGTTTCGCGCGATCGGCTACAGCAGCATCTACGAGGACGTCGAACACGTGGCGCTGGTCCGCGGCGAGATCGCCGGCCCCAACGCCGACGGCGACGACGTGCTGGTCCGCGTGCACTCCGAATGCCTGACCGGCGACGTGTTCGGCTCGCGCCGCTGCGACTGCGGCCCGCAGCTCGACGCCGCGATGGCCATGGTCGCCCGCGAGGGCCGGGGCGTGGTGCTCTACATGCGCGGTCACGAGGGCCGCGGCATCGGCCTGATGCACAAGCTGCAGGCCTACCAGCTGCAGGACGCCGGCGAGGACACCGTGGACGCCAACCTGAAACTCGGGTTGCCGGCCGATGCAAGGGATTACGGCATCGGCGCGCAGATCCTGGTCGACCTCGGCGTGCGCTCGATGCGGCTGCTGACCAACAACCCCGCCAAACGGGTCGGCCTGGACGGGTACGGGTTGCACATCATCGAGCGGGTCCCGCTTCCGGTGCGGGCCAACGCCGAGAACATTCGCTACCTGATGACCAAGCGGGACCGGATGGGCCACGATCTGGCCGGCCTCGACGACTACTTCCACGAATCCGTGCATCTGCCAGGGGAATTCGGTGGTGCCCTGTGAGCCGCGTATGAGTCCCGCCGCCGGTGTGCCGGAGGTGCCCGCGCTGGACGCGTCGCAGCTGCGGCTGGCGATCGTGGCGAGCACCTGGCACAGCACGATCTGCGATGCGCTGCTGGCGGGGGCCCGCAAGGTGGCCTCCGATTCCGGCATCGACAGCCCGACGGTGGTCCGCGTGACCGGGGCCATCGAGATCCCGGTGGTGGCCCAGGAGCTTGCCCGCAACCACGATGCGGTGATCGCCCTGGGCGTCGTGATCCGCGGTGAGACACCGCATTTCGACTATGTCTGCGACGCGGTGACCCAGGGGCTGACCCGGGTCGCGCTGGACGCCTCGACCCCGATCGCCAACGGGGTGCTGACCACCAACACCGAGGCGCAGGCGCTCGACCGGGCCGGGCTGCCCTCCTCGTCGGAGGACAAGGGCGCCCAGGCGACCGCGGCCGCCCTGACCACCGCCCTGACGCTGCGTGACCTGCGCGCCCGGTCGTGACCGACGCACCGGACCACGACGACTGGGACGTCGTGCTGCGCCCGCATCGCACGCTGCCCTTCGTCTACTCCGCGGCCTTCCTGATCGCCGCCGCGCACATCGCGGTGGGCCTGCTACTCAAGATCAAATCCACCGGGGTGATATTCCAGACGGCCGACCAGGTCGCGATGGCGGCGCTGGGCCTGGTCATCGGCGGTGTCGTGCTGTTGTTCGCGCGGCCGCGGCTGCGGGTGGGCGCGGCCGGGCTCTCGGTGCGTAACCTGTTGGGCGATCGGCTGATCCCGTGGCCGGACGTGGTCGACGTGTCGTTTCCGCCGGGCAGTCGCTGGGCGCGGATCGACCTGCCCGACGACGAGTACATCCCGGTGATGGCGATCCAGGCCGTCGACAAGGAGCGCGCCGTGGCGGCCATGGACACCGTGCGGTCCCTGGTGGCCCGGTACCAACCCGGCCGGTGAGCCCGGCACGGCCGGCGCGCAGGACGCGGTAGGCCGGCCAAGCCGCCTCGCCGCAACGCATTCCGGCCCAGCACCGCAGTGCGCGGGCCGGCGCCGGCGCCGGGTCAGTCGTCGGCATCCCAGCTGCGAGGCAGCATCGGCATGCCCGGGCCGGTGCCCGGCGAGTCGCCGGTCAGCGTGGCCAGTCCGGCCGCCTCGGCGGCGTCGGCCCGCTGCGAGGTGCCGGCGAATCCCGCGGCGCCCGCGCCCGCCGCCGACGCCAGCGCCGCGGCGGTGGACTCCAATTCCGGATACTCATGGCGGAATCCGCGGTCGATCACCTTGGTTCCCCGCCGCCCGCGTCGGCGCGCCAACTCGGGCACGTCCGCGGCCGCGGCGGCCGCGGCGGCGGGTTCGGCCGCCCTGGCGACGGCGGGGGGCCGCACTCTCATCGGCGAGCCCGCGGCGCCCCCGGGCGGACCGACCACGTAGGGGTGGCTGAAGGCGTGGACGGTGGGTGGCGGTGCCGGTGGCGGCGCCGGCGGCCCAGCGGCGCCGCTCGTGGGGGTCGGCGCCGGCATGGCCGCGGGTGCCGGGGCCGGCACCGGGGCGGGCGTGGGGGTGGTCGGGACCACCCCGACCACCGGAGCCGGCGTGGCCGGGGCCGGCGCGCCCACCGGCGCGGGGGCGACGACGGCCGGCGCGGCGGCGGCCGGCTGGGCCAGCCCGGCCAACCCCGCCAGCCCGGCGAACGCCGGAGTCGGCAGCGGCGCGATGCCCAGTGCCTCCACCACCTGCGTGAGCTGCTGCAGTTGCGGCGCGAACGTGTTGATGGCTTCGCCTTCCCAGTGTGGAAGTTCGCTGACGAGTAGGGGATCGGTTTCCAAGCGGGTGATCGCCGCGGCGGGGTTGGACGGAAACCCCGACAAGTCCTGCCCGATGGCGTTGGCCACCTCTTGGGCCCGGGTCGTCCACCAGCTCAACTGATTGGGTCGTGGCCCGCTGTCCTGGTTTGACGAGGAGCTGTTGGCGGCGGACTTCTGTATCTGCGGTGCCGGGGCGGGGCGCGGCGTCGACGACACCGCGGCGCCCGACACCGCCTGATACGTCGCCATGGTGGTGGCCGCCTGGACCCACATCCGCGCGTAGTCGGCCTCGTTGAGCGCGATCGGAATGGCGTTGACCCCGAAGAAGTTCGTCGCCAGCAGAACCGCGTGGACGGCGTGGTTGGCGGCCAGCTCGGCCAGCGAGGGCATGGCCGTCAGGGCGGCGGTGTAGGCCGCGGCCGCGGCCTCGTGCTGGGCGGCCGTCGCCGCGCTGTCGGCACTGGCCTGCAGCAACCACGCCAGGTACGGCACGTGCGCGGCCACGTAGGACTCCGCGCTGGGGCCCTGCCACGCCCCGGCCTGCACCGCGGCCAGCACGGCACCGAGTTCGTCGGCTGTCGAGGCGTATTCGGCGCTGAGCGAGTTCCACGCCGCGGCCGCCGCAAGCAACGAAACCGGGCCCGGGCCGCTGCTGAGCAGCGTCGAATGCACCTCCGGCGGCGAGGCCATCCAGATCGGCGTGACCGTCACTGAGCCGATCTTGCCCCTGCCCGGAGAAAGCCGCAATGGCGACTTTTCAGAGTATTTGGCTCCGCATTTGCGGGAACAGCAACCGCGCACTCGAGCGCGTGCGGATTCCGGCTCCGCGTCAGTCGTCGGGTTGGCGGACGAGGAATCCGGTCACGATCAACGTCCGTGCGAGCTCCGTTTGCTGGGCCGTGGTGAGCCCGGGCAGGTCGCGGACCCGGAACGGCCCGGTGCGCTTCGCCAGGAACCGCAGGGCGGCTTCGTGGTCGGCGCCGACGCTGATCAGCAGCTGGGCGAACTGCAGGGCGACGCCGCCGGCGCCGGTGACCACCCGCGAGTAGAGCGGTTCGTGCTTCACCACCAGCGTGTATCCGTCGATCCCGGCGGCGCTCGCGCCCCGTCCGACCGGTGGGCACCTGCCGCGCCGGACCAGAAGGTCCTCCATCGCGCCGAGTCCTTCCGGGACGACGTCCGGGCCCTCGACGATGTCGCGCACGAGTTCGCCCAGGCGCGCGCGCACGCCGGCGTCGTCGAGATGCCGCGGCGGGAGCCGGTCGTGGATGCGGTCGTCGCGGAAGCTGAGCATGTGCAGCGCGTGGGTGATCAGCGTGAGCACGGTCGGCGCGTGGATCCCGACGGTCAGGTGGACGGACGTCTCCGAGGTCGTCTCGGCCGCGTGGATCTGCCCGCGCGGCAGGTACAGCGTGTCCCCGGCGTCCATACGCAGGTGGGTCGGCGCCGGCAGCTCGGCCGCGGTGACGACCTTGCGCTGTTGCATCTCGTGCGGCGCCACCGGGGTGTCGCCGTAGAGATGCCAGACCTTGGACCCCTGGATCTGCAGGATCAACACGTCGTGATGGTCGTAATGCGGCACGAATCCCCGCGATCGGGGTGGCGTGACGTAGCCGTTGACCTGGGTCGGGAAGTTCAGCTCCACCTCGATCGCGTGGGCCAGCGACCCGATGGTGCGCACGTAGCGCTCGAGGTTGTCGGCGACGATCGTGTAACCGGCGGCGTGGCCGTCGCGGACACCGGCGGGATCCAGGCTGCCGTCGGGGCGCCGATAGGTGGCGGGGTCCCTGTTCTGCTCGCCCTTGACCAGGCACAGCACCGACGGCTCCGCCCGCAGGTGATCGAGGAGCCCGTCGACCACCGAGGGGCCGGGCAGCAGGCCGTCGAAGTAGCCCGGGCAGTCTCGTTTGATGTGGTAGCGCGTGGCTCCCCAGATGTCGTCGAGGAAGGTCTGCACCGGCAGCGGTGAGAGCAACCAGGCTAGCGACGGTTCGACGGTGGCCCCTCCGCAAAACTCCGTGGTGATGTCCGGGTGACGCGCTGTCGGCATCGTAGCGAAACCGCGTGCGGATCGACGTGTGCGCGGTAGCGTAGGTGGTTGCCGGTGGGACGCCGACGGTGGTGGGCACCCGAGCACGCGGCAACGGCCCCCGGCGTCGAGTGGCGGGAGGCAGCCATGAATCGCGGCATCGTCGGGGGACTGACTGCCCTGCTGCTGGCCGCGGAACTGGTCGCCTCGGCACCGCCGGCCCAAGCCGGCTGCGTGTACGGGGGAGGGGTGATCAGCAAGTGCGACGGACCCGTCCAGCCCGACGGCACCTGGCAACGTTGCGTGGCGGTGCCCCGCCTGATCCCCAGCGGTGCCAGTTCCTTCCTGGTGCCCGACGGGCACTGTGATGAGATGGGCCCCGGCCAGCCGCCCGCCGATCCAGGCTTCGCCGACCCGCCGACCCACATCGACGACTGAGCCCGGAGCCCTCACGGCGGCTACTAACCTGGGTAGGTGCCCGATCCCGCCACGTATCGCCCCGCGCCGGGGTCCATCCCGCTCGAGCCGGGTGTCTACCGGTTCCGGGACCCGCACGGGCGAGTCATCTACGTCGGCAAGGCCAAGAGCCTGCGGAGCCGGCTGACGTCGTACTTCGCCGACGTCGCCGGCCTGCATCCGCGCACCCGGCAGATGGTGACCACCGCGGCCAAGGTCGAGTGGACGGTGGTCACCACCGAAGTCGAGGCGTTGCAGCTCGAATACAACTGGATCAAGGAGTTCGATCCGCGCTTCAACGTGCGCTACCGGGACGACAAGTCCTACCCGGTGCTGGCGGTCACCCTGGGCGAGGAGTTTCCGCGCCTGATGGTGTATCGCGGACCGCGGCGCAAGGGCGTGCGCTATTTCGGGCCGTACTCCCATGCCTGGGCCATCCGCGAGACGCTGGACCTGCTCACCCGGGTCTTCCCGGCACGCACCTGTTCGGGCGGGGTGTTCAAGCGGCACAAGCAGATTGACCGGCCATGCCTGCTCGGCTACATCGACAAGTGCGCGGCGCCGTGCATCGGCAGGGTCAGCGCCGAAGAACACCGCCGCATCGTGGACGACTTCTGCGACTTCCTGTCCGGGAAGACCGACCGGTTCGCCCGCGAGCTGGAGCAGCAGATGAACGCCGCGGCCGAGCGGCTCGACTTCGAGCGGGCCGCCCGGCTGCGGGACGATCTGTCCGCGCTGAAGCGGGCCATGGAGAAGCAGGCGGTGGTATTCGGCGACGGCACCGACGCCGACGTCATCGCCTTCGCCGACGACGAGCTGGAAGCCGCGGTGCAGGTGTTCCACGTCCGCGGCGGGAGGGTGCGGGGCCAGCGCGGCTGGATCGTCGAAAAGTCGGGCGACCCGAATGATTCCGGCGAGGAGCAGCTGGTGGAGCAGTTCCTGACCCAGTTCTACGGCGAGCAGGCCGAACTGGGTGGCGCCGCCGACGAAGCCGCCAACCCGGTGCCGCGCGAGGTGCTGGTGCCGTGCCTGCCGTCCAACGCCGAGCAGCTGTCCAGCTGGCTGGCCGGGCTGCGCGGCTCCCGGGTCAACCTGCGGGTGCCGCGCCGCGGCGACAAGAAGGCGCTGGCCGAAACCGTGCAGCGCAACGCCAAAGAAGCGCTGCAGCAACACAAGCTGAAAAGGGCCGGCGACTTCAACGCCAGATCCGCTGCGCTGCAGAACATCCAGGACGCCCTGGGCCTGGCGGACGCGCCGCTGCGCATCGAGTGTGTCGACGTCAGCCACGTGCAGGGCACCGACGTGGTGGCCTCGTTGGTGGTGTTCGAGGACGGGCTGCCCCGCAAGTCGGACTACCGCCACTTCGCGGTCCGGGAAGCGGCCGGGCAGGGCCGCTCCGACGACGTCGCCTCCATCGCCGAGGTGACCCGCCGCCGGTTCCTGCGCCACCTGAACGATCAGCAGGACCCGAATATGCTTTCGCCGGAAGGGAAATCGCGCCGATTCGCCTATCCGCCCAATCTGTACGTCGTCGACGGCGGGGCGCCGCAGGTCAACGCGGCCAGCGCCGTGCTCGAGGAGCTGGGTGTCACCGACGTGGCGGTGATCGGCCTGGCCAAGCGCCTGGAAGAGGTGTGGGTGCCGTCGGAGCCGGACCCGATCATCCTGCCGCGCAACAGCGAGGGCCTCTACCTGCTCCAGCGGGTCCGCGACGAGGCGCACCGGTTCGCCATCGCCTACCATCGCAGCAAGCGATCCAAGCGAATGACCGCATCGGTGCTGGATTCGGTGCCAGGATTGGGGGAGCACCGCCGCAAGGCGCTGGTAACGCATTTCGGATCCATCGCCCGCCTCAAGGAGGCCTCCGTCGATCAGATCACGGCCGTCCCGGGTATCGGCGTGGCCACCGCCACGGCCGTTCTCGAGGCGCTGCGGCCGGCGCAACCGGAGGAGTCGGTATGAGCGGGCAGGGTGAGCTGGCCCAGAGCCCGCCGGGGCCGCACAGCGAAGGATCCGCCGCCGGCATCGACGTCGTCCTGGTGACCGGGCTGTCCGGGGCCGGGCGGGGCACCGCGGCCAAGGTGCTCGAGGACCTCGGCTGGTACGTGGCCGACAACCTCCCGCCGCAGCTGATCACCCGGATGGTCGATTTCGGTCTGGCCGCCGGGTCCAGGATCACCCAGCTGGCGGTCGTGATGGACGTCCGGTCGCGCGGGTTCACCGGGGATTTGGATTCGGTGCGCACCGAGCTGGCCACCCGCAACATCGCCCCGCGGGTGGTCTTCCTGGAGGCTTCCGACGCCACCCTGGTGCGCCGCTATGAGCAGAACCGCCGCAGCCACCCGCTACAGGGTGAGCAGACTTTGGCCGAGGGGATCGCCGCCGAACGCAAGATGCTGGCCCCGGTGCGCGCCGGCGCCGACCTGATCATCGACACCTCGACGCTGTCGGTGCGGGGTCTGCGGGAAAGCATCGAGCGGGCCTTCGGCGGCGTCGCCGCCGCGTCCATCAGCGTCACCGTCGAGTCGTTCGGGTTCAAATACGGGCTGCCCATGGACGCCGACATGGTGATGGACGTGCGATTCCTGCCCAACCCGCACTGGGTCGACGAGCTGCGTCCCCATACGGGCCAACACCCGGCGGTGCGCGACTACGTGTTGGCCCAGCCCGGCGCGGCCGAGTTCCTCGACGCCTACCATCAGCTGCTGAACCTGGTCGTCGACGGCTACCGCCGGGAGGGCAAGCGCTACATGACGGTCGCGATCGGCTGCACCGGCGGCAAGCATCGCAGCGTCGCGATCGCCGAGGCGCTGATGCAGCTGCTGCGGGGCCCCAACACCGGAGCCCAACTGTCGGTGCGGGTGCTGCACCGGGACCTGGGCCGCGAATGAACCCGGCAGGAAGCCCGCCGGGCAGTCAGAGCATCGTCGCGCTGGGCGGTGGGCACGGTTTGTACGCGACGCTGTCCGCGGCCCGCCGGCTGAGCCCACACGTCACCGCGGTGGTCACCGTCGCCGACGACGGTGGCTCGTCGGGCCGGCTGCGCAACGAACTGGACATCGTGCCTCCGGGTGACCTGCGGATGGCGTTGGCGGCGTTGGCATCTGACAGCCCGCACGGCCGGCTGTGGGCGACCATCCTGCAGCATCGCTTCGGCGGCAGCGGTGCCCTGGCCGGGCACCCCATCGGCAACCTGATGCTTGCCGGCCTGTCCGAGGTGCTGGGCGACCCGGTCGCGGCCCTCGACGAGCTCGGCCGCATCCTCGGCGTCAAGGGCAGGGTGCTGCCGATGTGCCCGATCGCGCTGCAGATCGAGGCCGACGTGTCCGGCCTGGAGGCCGACCCGCGCATGTTCCGGCTGATCCGCGGGCAGGTGGCCATCGCGACGACGCCGGGCAAGGTGCGAAGGGTCCGGCTGCTGCCCGGCAACCCGCCGGCGACCCGGCAGGCCGTCGACGCGATCATGGCCGCCGACCTGGTGGTGCTCGGGCCCGGGTCGTGGTTCACCAGCGTGATCCCCCATGTGCTGGTGCCGGAGCTGGCCGCGGCGCTGCGCTCCACCACCGCCCGCCGCGCGCTGGTGCTCAATCTGGTGGCCGAACCGGGGGAGACGGCCGGCTTCTCGGTGGAGCGCCATCTGCACGTGCTGGCCCAGCACGCGCCCGATTTCACCGTCCACGACGTCATCATCGACGCCGATCGGGTCCCCAGCGACCGCGAGCGCGACCATCTGCGCCGCACGGCGACATTGCTGCAAGCCCAGGTGCACTTCGCTGACGTGTCCAGACCTGGTACACCTTTACATGACCCGGGCAAGCTCGCGGCCGCCCTGGACGGAGTGCGGGTGGGCAACAAGGACTCGTCGGTGCCCAGCGCGACAGCCACCGAAGAGATTCGGATCGACGGTGACCGCCCGCAGACCGGGGCGGATGGAGCGGCTGGCAACGGACCGAGGGGTGACGACGCGTGGCGATGACGACCGAAGTCAAGGACGAGTTGAGCCGCTTGGTCGTGCAGTCGGTCAGTGCCCGCCGCGCCGAGGTCACGTCGTTGCTCAGGTTTGCCGGCGGGCTGCACATCGTGGGCGGCCGGGTGATCGTCGAGGCCGAGGTCGACCTGGGCAACATCGCGCGGCGCCTGCGCAAGGACATCTTTGACCTGTACGGGTACAACGCCGTCGTGCATGTGTTGTCGGCCAGCGGGATTCGCAAGACCACCCGCTACGTGCTGCGGGTGGCCAACGACGGCGAGGCGCTGGCGCGCCAGACCGGCCTGCTCGACAACCGGGGGCGTCCGGTGCGCGGCCTGCCGGCCCAGGTGGTCGGCGGCAGCGTCGCCGACGCCGAAGCGGCATGGCGCGGGGCGTTCCTGGCGCACGGTTCGCTGACCGAGCCGGGACGGTCGTCGGCGCTGGAGGTCAGCTGCCCCGGCCCGGAGGCCGCGCTGGCGCTGGTGGGCGCGGCGCGCAGGCTCGGGGTCAGCGCCAAGGCGCGCGAGGTGCGCGGCGCCGACCGGGTGGTGGTGCGCGACGGCGAGGCGATCGGCGCGCTGCTGACCCGCATGGGCGCCCAGGACACCCGGCTGGTCTGGGAGGAGCGCCGGATGCGGCGCGAGGTCCGCGCGACGGCCAACCGGCTCGCCAACTTCGACGATGCCAACCTGCGCCGCTCGGCGCGCGCGGCGGTCGCCGCGGCCGCCCGGGTGGAGCGTGCGCTGGAGATCCTCGGCGACACCGTGCCCGACCATCTGGCCTCCGCCGGCAAGCTGCGGGTGGAGCACCGGCAGGCCTCGCTGGAGGAGCTCGGCCGGCTGGCCGACCCCCCGATGACGAAAGACGCTGTGGCGGGCCGTATTCGGCGTCTGCTCTCGATGGCCGACCGCAAGGCCAAGGTTGACGGCATTCCCGACACGGAGTCGGTTGTGACGCCGGACCTCTTGGAAGACGCCTGATGGGCGCGGGCCGGCCCCGCACGAATTGTCGAAAATAGCTGTTTAGTTTTCGACGCCGAGGGCTACGGTCGGAAGAATGAAACGGCTTTCGAGTGTGGACGCGGCGTTCTGGTCTGCCGAGACCGCGGGCTGGCACATGCACGTCGGCGCACTGGCGATCTGCGATCCCAGCGGTGCGCCGGAGTACAGCTTTCAGCGGCTGCGTCAGCTGATCATCGAGCGCCTGCCCGAGCTGCCGCAGCTGCGCTGGCGCGTCACCGGGGCGCCGCTGGGCCTGGACCGGCCCTGGTTCGTCGAGGACGAGGACCTCGACATCGACTTCCACGTCCGCCGCATCGGGGTGCCCGCGCCGGGCGGGCGCCGCGAACTCGAGGAGCTGGTGGGCAGGCTGATGTCCTACAAGCTGGACCGCGCGCGGCCGCTGTGGGAGCTGTGGGTGATCGAGGGCGTCGAGGGTGGCCGGATCGCCTCGCTGACCAAGATGCACCACGCCATCGTCGACGGGGTCTCCGGCGCCGGGCTCGGTGAGATCCTGCTGGACGTGACGCCCGAACCCCGGCCGCCGCAGCAGGAGACGGTGGGATCGCTGGTGGGTTTCCAGCCGCCGGGCTTTGAACGGCGTGCGGTGGGCGCCCTGATCAACGTCGGTGTCATGACGCCGTTCCGCATCGCCCGGCTGGTGGAGCAGACGCTGCGCCAGCAGATCGCCGCGCTCGGGGTCCGCAGCCGCCCGCCGCGCTTCTTCGAGGCACCCAAAACGCGCTTCAACGCGCCGGTGTCGCCGCACCGGCGAATCACCGGGTGCCGCGTCGAGCTGTCCCGGGCCAAGGCGGTCAAGGACGCCTTCGGCGTCAAGCTCAACGACGTCGTGCTCGCGCTGGTGGCCGGCGCCGCCCGGGAGTATCTGCAAAAGCGCGGCGAGCTGCCGGCCAAGCCGCTGATCGCGCAGATCCCGGTGTCGACCCGCACCGACGACAGCAAGGACGACGTCGGCAACAAGATCAGCTCGATGACCGTGTCGCTGGCCACCGACGTCGACGACCCCGCCGAGCGGCTGCGGGTCATCCACGAGAGCGCGCAGAGCGCCAAGCTGATGGCCAAGGCTCTCTCGGCGCATCAGATCATGGGGCTGACCGAGACCACCCCGCCCGGGCTGCTGCAGCTGGCCGCGCGGGCGTACACCGCCAGCGGGCTGTCGCGAAACCTGGCCCCCATCAACCTGGTCGTTTCCAACGTGCCGGGGCCGCCCTGCCCGCTGTACCTGGCCGGCGCCAAGCTGGATTCGCTGGTTCCGCTCGGTCCGCCGGTGCTGGACGTCGCCTTGAACATCACCTGTTTCTCCTACACGGACTACCTCGACTTCGGCTTCGTGACGACGCCAGAGGTGGCCAACGACATCGACGAGATGGCGGACGGCATCGACCATGCGCTGACCGAACTGGAGAAGGCCGCGGCGCTGGGCTCCTAGCTTTCTCCTGTCCTTGGTTGTCGGGGTATCGGTTTAAATCTCCAATAGCGACTGGACCGCGGTGTACCCGGCGACAGCGACGAGGAGCCACACGAACCATCGGGTCAATCGGTCCGCCGGCACCCGGCCGGCGATCACATCGCCGAGGAGTACCCCGACCATTCCGGCCACGGTGAACGGGATCGCCACTCGCCAGTCGATCCGTGCGTCGGGCAGGCGGGCCACCAGCCCTTCGGCGGAGCTGATGACGATCACCAGCAGGGAGGTCCCGACCGCGAGCGGCATCTCGTAGCCCAGCGCCAGGACCAGCGCCGGCACGATCACGAAGCCGCCGCCCACCCCGAAGAATCCGGTGAAGAATCCGACGACGCTGCCGGCGACGACCACTCGCCAGGCGGTTCCCGGCTTTGTCCGTTGCGGACCGCCGCCTTCACTGGCGTTCGCATCCGAGCCGGCGTGGTGAGCGACGGTGGTCGGCTGGTGGCCGTCGGCAGCGGCGGAGGTCAATTGCTTGGTGTGGCAGGGAGTCTCGGTGTCCCGGGCGCGCATGCGCCATGCAGCCAGCAATATCAGCGCGGAAAACGCAAGCATCAGAACGCTGTTGGGGATTGCACGGCTGAGTAGTGAACCAAGAACCGAGCCGCCGATGCCGACCAATCCGAAAACCAGCCCGGCGACGATCCGCACCCGGCCCGCGCGCAAGTGGCCAACCGTCCCGACCAACGCCGTGGCGCCGACCGCCAACAGCGAGGTCGTCGTCGCCGCGTGGGCCCCCTGGCCCACCCCGTAGACCAGGGCGGGCACCGCCAACATGGAGCCACCACCGCCGAGCGCGCCAAGGGAGAGTCCGATCAGAAAGCCCAACGGTCCCGCGGCGACGACGCCGCCGGTGGTCAGCGCCGCCAAGCGCATCGTGTTCACCGTGGCGCACCCTGCGTGGCCGGGGCCCTGATATCAGGGCCCGGCGGCAATTCCCCAGCGATGAAGTACGGCACTTGCCGGGCCTCCGCGCACCATCGCGTCGAGCACCATATCGGCGCCGGAAATTCCGGTGAGCGGCCGCCGGCGGCTCGAACGCTCACGTCCCGGGGCCAGGGTTGTCAGCATCATGGTGTCGGCGATGAGATTGCCGATCCGCTCGATGCTCCGCCGCTGTGGCGTGAACATCCCGAACGCGCCGCGATCCTTCGCAACCTGGTGTTGCTGGCCGTGCATCGTTGCCGTCCGCATCGGTTGTCGGGCGGCTCGTTTGATTTGCGTCAGCCGAGTCGGGCTTTGATATCCGCTTCGGCTGCAGGGAGATGGTGGCGTAGGCGAGGAGCCCCACCGGGATGATGGCCGTGATGCCCACCTGGGCCAGGGTCAGCGGCGTCGACGCGCGATTGTGGGTCACCAGCGCCGCGACCGCACACGTCGCTGCCGTGCCGCACACAACGATCACGCGCAACCATTTCTCATGCGATTTCATCTTTCTGCACGCGCGTTCCCGTACACGAAACGAGCCGTCGCGGTCATGCCGATGAAGACCGCGATCGCGAAAACCCAGGCGCTGGCGGCCATCTGCACGCCACCACTGAGAAGGTGCCCACTGGTACATCCATCGGTCATCCGCGCACCGAACATCATGACGAAGGTGCCACCGAAGCTGCCGAGTGCCCGCTTGATCGGACCGTTTCCGAACCGGTTGCGCCAGGATGGAGGAATAACCGGCCGGAAGCCTTGAAAATGCCGGCTCACGAAGAGCGCGGCAAGCAATGCGCCGAGGAACGTTCCGATGTCGGAAAACGGCTCCCATCCTACTTTGTGGATCGCCACGTTGCTGTAATCGAAGCTCGGGAGGAACAGTCGACCGGCCAACCACGAGTATGTCGTGGATTCACCGAAAATCTGGTGCAGGAAAATGGCGAGTACCACCAGCAACCCGATAAAGACACTGGTGCTCAACTTGATTCGGGAGTAGAAGTTGCTGTCGGGCACGTCGGCCGCCACCACGCTGTGGAGCCGGTTCGAGCAGTTCTGCCGCAACCCGCCTTCTGCCAAATATGCGGCCGTGTCGCGCATCGATTCCTGATCCCGCGGACTGATCTGTCCGGTGCGGGCTTGCATCACCCAACTTCGGCCGCCTGAATAGCGAGGAAGAAATGCCGTACCGGCGAGCAGTGCAACCGCGTACACGGCGGCGATCAGCAGTGTGAATACCGGCCGAATGTGGTGGACCGAACCGGATGCGATGACATCGCCGTAGCCAGCGGTGTGTAGTAACCACCGGCCGGCCGCCGTTTGATACAGCATTGTCCAGGCTGCGGCGCCCAGGACACCGCCCGGAAACGCATACAACGCGTCGCGGCGGCCCTCGCCGAGGGCCATCAATTCGGAACCCGGGACGTAGCCAGATACCGCCATGCCCGCACCGAACAGCAGTCCACCGATAGCCACGCCGACGACGTATACGGGCTTTGGCGAAAAATGCATGGAAATTCCCAGAGCGTACAGGCCGTAGAGGGCGAGAGCCCCGATTGCGCAAGCGATAGCCAGGCAGCCGACCAACAACCGGTCTTTCCAACGGGCGAGCCGGATCAGGGTCTCCGGATTACCGATTCCCCAGACCTCGCCGACGCCGCCGAACAGGATTCCGAACACCACGCCAATCCACAGCGGGGCTGTCACCGTGATCATTACGGCGTCGACCTTAATGCCCGGGAATCAGCCGGGACCGGCTGAGCGGACAACACAACAGTGCGCGCAGCAGGGTACGGCGCGCGGGCACTGGCCGGCGAGGCGAGTGACCGCGGGCGAAGTGTATGTAGCACAATCAGTTACATTCGCAATATGAGTGACGCCTACTTTGCGGGGTCCTTATTTTTGATCGGGTCCGGGTCGTTGTCGGTCATTCCGACCCGGGCTGCGCCGCCGGGAGAGCCGAGCTGGGCGAAGAAGTCGGCGTTGATCTGGGTGTAGTCACTCCACTCCTCCGGGACGTCTTCGTCGACATAGATGGCTTCGACCGGGCACACCGGCTCGCAGGCGCCGCAATCGATGCACTCGTCGGGCTGGATATAGAGCATGCGTTGACCCTCGTAGATACAGTCGACGGGACATTCGTCGATGCAACTCTTGTCTTTAACGTCGATGCAGGGTTCGGTAATCACAAACGTCACGGATTTTGCCTTCCTTTCCAGCTCATGGCGGGCGATACGGTGCGAGGAACGGGTCAATCGTGGCCAACCCGCAGCATTTCGGCAATGGTGGACAGCTTGACGCGGGGCCTGCCGCAGGACTGACCGGCTTTTCGCTCGTAGGCGTCGATGAGCTTCCAGTGTGCGGCAGTGACCAGTTGCGGTCGGCGTGCGGCCAGCCAGGTGGCGAGTTGGTCGGCGTGGTCGGCGCCGAACTCGGTGAGCCCGGAATCTCCGGCGGCACGCAGGTCGTTGAGCAGCGTGTCGACGGTTTCTTGGGAATCTTTTTTGTTGGTGCCGATAACCCCGGTGGGTCCGCGTTTTATCCAGCCGACGACGTAGGCGTTGCGGCTGCCCGCGACCTTGCCGTTGGTGTTGGGGATGGTGCCACTGCGGTCGTCGAACGGCAGCCCGGCGGTGGGGACGCCGCGGTAACCGACCGCTCGGACGACGAGTTGGGCGGAAAGGGTTTCGCGTGCGCCGGTGTCCTTGGCCACCACCGCGCCGTTGTCGTCGCGGACCAGCTCGTTGCGGCCCAGCACGACCTGCTCGACTTTGCCGTTGCCGCGGATCTCGATGGGCGAGCTCAAGAAGTGGAAGACGATGCGGCGGTAGCCGGGATGGGGCTGGCGGGCGGCGTATTGACGCAGCACGGCCACGTTGTTCTTGACGGTCTTGCTCGCCGCGGCGACATCGTCGTCGTCGACCGCCAGTTGGGCCGGGTCGACGATGACGTCGACGCCGCCCAGCTCGCCCAATTCGCGAAGCTCCAGTGTGGTGAACGCGGCCTGCAACGGGCCGCGCCGGCCCACGATCAGCACTTCGCGTACTCCGCAGGGTCGCAGCGATTCCAGCGCATGATCGGCGATGTCGGTGGTCGCGAGGACGTCAGGGTCGGTCACCAGCATCCGTGCCACGTCCAGGGCGACATTGCCGTTGCCGACCACGACAGCCCGCGCCCCGGACAGGTCGGGCGCCATCTGTGAGAAGTTCGGGTGGGCGTTGTACCAACCCACGAAGTCGACCGCGGCCACACTCCCGACCAGGTGTTCCCCGGGAATGTTGAGCGGCCGATCAGATTGCGCGCCGACGGCATAGATCACGGCGTCGTACTGCCGGGCCAGCTCGTCCACGCTGATATGTTGGCCCACTGCGACATTCCCGAAAAACCGGAAGCGCGGATCATCGGCAGTCTTTTCGAACTGCTTGCTGACGGACTTGATCTTGGGATGATCCGGCGCCACCCCCGAGCGCACCAAACCCCACGGGGTCGGCAACATCTCCAGCATGTCGACCGTCACGTCGAAGTCCGCCGATGCGTCGGCGGCCTTCAACAGGGACGCCGCGGCGAAGAATGCCGACGGGCCGGAGCCGACGATCGCAATGTAAAAGCGACGCATCACCACCGAATTTCCCTTCGACGACGGTGATTCACGGTGCTTTCGGGACGTGTAGCCCGCACTCGGTCTTGTTCAATCCCTGCCAACGTCCGCTACGTTTGTCGGCGCCCGGCGCCGGCTTCGTGGTGTTCGGTGCGCACCCGATCGACGTGTAGCCCTCTTCCATAAGGGGATTGACCAGCACCTTGTGTTCCGTGATATAGCGCTGCATGTCGTCATCGGTCCAGGCGGCCAACGGATTAACCTTGAGCAACCCGAACGTCTCGTCGAAGCTGATCAGCGGGGCGTCGGCGCGAGTGGGCGCGTCGACCCGCCGGAGCCCGGTCACCCAGGCGCGAAATCCGTGTTCGGACAGTGCTTTGGTCAACGGGACGACCTTGCGCAACCGGCAGCACTCGTCGGGATCGGTGTGGCACAGGCTCGTTCCCAGAGCCAGCACCGACGGTTCGGGACCGATGGTCAGCATCCGCACGTCGTAGCTGGCCGCGACCGCGTCACGCATGCCGAGGGTTTCGCTGAATTCGTTGCCGGTGTCGATGTAGAGCACCGGCACACCCGGGCGCACGGCGGCGGCCAGGTCGATGAGCACCGCGTCCTGCATGTTCGACGCGACGACGTAATGCTCGCCGAACTGCGCGTCCGTCCAGCGCAGCAGGTCGGTCGCGTCGGCGCCGTCAAGTTCGGCCGCGCCGCGGGCGGCCAGGTCGCGCAACTGGTCCTCGGTCCAGCTGTCGGTGTGTTGACTCATCGCAGATCCTCTTCGTCGGCGCGCATAGCCCACTGCGCGAATCGTTCGCCGTCCTGACGCTGATCGACGAAGTTGCGCACCACGCGGTCGATATAGTCACCGAGATCGGTGCTGAAAACCTTGTGCTGGCGCAGCTTTCGCCCGAACTCGGCACCCGCGCCAACGCTGCCGCCGAGATGCACCTGAAAGCCTTCCACCGCCCCGCCGTGACCGTCGTCGACCATTTGGCCCTTGAAGCCGATGTCGGCGATCTGCACCCGGGCGCACGAATTCGGGCACCCGTTGAGGTGCACGCTGATCGGCACGTCCAGCGCGCTGTTGAGATCGGCCAGACGGCGCTCCAGTTCGGGGACCAAGGTTTGGGCTCGGACCCGTGTCTCGGTGAAAGACAATTTGCAGAATTCAATCCCACTGCAGGCCATCAGATTTTTCCGCCAGCGTGACGGCTGCCGCGGCAGGCCCACGGCGTCGAGGCCGGCCAGTGTGTCGTCAAGTTTGTCGTCGGGCACATCGAGCACGATCAATTTCTGATATGGACTCAACCGGGCCCGGTCCGAGCCGGCTTTCCCCATCAGATCGGCCACCGCCGACAAGATGGTGCCAGAAACCCGTCCGGCGATCGGGGCGACCCCGATCGCATTGTGGCCGTTTTTTTGCCGCTGTACACCGACATGGTCGATCGGGAAAGCCGGCGGCTCGGGGGCCGGGCCGTCACGAAGCGAGCGGTGCAGGTACTCGGTTTGCAGGATGTGTCGGAATTTCTCCACACCCCAGTCCTTGACCAGAAACTTCATTCGCGCCTTGGAACGCAGCCGACGGTAACCATAGTCACGAAACAGCGCAGTCACCGCCTCCCACACATCGGGCACCTCGTCCAGCGGGACCCAGGCCCCTAATCGCTGGGCGAGCATCGGATTGGTGGACAACCCGCCACCGACCCACAAGTCCGTCCCCGGGCCGTGCTCAGGGTGGTCAACCCCGATAAACGCCACATCGTGGGTTTCGTGTGAGACGTCCTGCAAACCCGAAATCGCGGTCTTGTATTTACGCGGCAGATTCGCGTACTCCGGGTTATCCAAAAACCGCCGGACGATCTCGTCGATCGCGGGGGTCGCGTCGAGCACCTCATCGACAGACTCACCAGCCAGAGGCGACCCGTGGAAGCCACGCGGACAATCCCCACACGCCTCGATGGTCGACAGGCCCACCGTCTCCAACCGACGCCAGATCTCGGGAACGTCTTCGATCTGCACCCAATGAATCTGCAGATTTTCCCGATCCCCGATATCGGCGGTATCGCGGGCGAACTCTGTGGAAATCTCCCCCAGGGCGGCCACCGCGGCGGCCGACCACGCCTTACCGTCCGAGCGGACCCGCATCATGAAGTTGCGGCTCTCAATCACGTCGATGTTCTCGTCACCGGTCCACGAGCCGTCATACCCTTGTTCCCTCTGGGTGTACAAACCCATCCAGCGGAACCGGCCCCGCAGATCGGTCTTGTCGATGCTGTCGAACCCCGCCGCAGCGTAGGTGTTCAGGATGCGGTCACGCACATTGAGCGGCGCGTCGTCGTGTTTGAACTGCTCGTTGTCATTAAGCGGCGCCCGACCTGCCGACGCCCACTGGCCCTCGGAGCGCTGACGACCCGAATGAGTCGATGCATTCAATCCCGGTCCTCCTCCTGAAGCGGATGACACTTCAGTCGCGGTTGCCCACGGCACCGACGTGCTAAACGGGGGACCTGCTGTGAAAAACAAGGGAACGTCCTGAGCGCATCGATCGCCTCGGGCCGAGGCGCTGTCGGCGCATCAGATCACGGGGCTGACCGGGACCACCCCGCCCGGGCTGCAGCTGGCCGCGCGGGCTTACACCGCCAGCGGGCTGTCGCGAAAACCGGGCCCCATCAACCTGGTCGTGTCCAACGTGACGGGGCCGCCGTGAGCGCTGTACCTGGCCGGCGCGAAGCTGGATTCGCTGGTTCCGCCCGGTCCGCCGGTGCTGGACGTCGCCTTGAACGTCACCTGTTTCTCCTACACGGACTACCTCGACTTCGGCGCGTGACGACGCCAGAGGTGGCCAACGACATCGACGAGATGGCCGACGGCATCGCGTCGGCGCTGACCGGGCTGGAGAAGGCGGCTGCGCAGGTGTCGGTCGCCGGTGCGGTAGGCGTCGATGGCGTTGCGGTGGCGCAGATTGTCGCCGATGTCGTCCAGTCCGTCGAGAAGCAGTTTGCGGGGCCGACGGAGTCACCGCATCTGCATCCCCGGGTCGACCGCGGTCATGCGTTGGTGCAGGAGCCGATGAAGGCGGTGTCGATGGGTATGGTGGTCATCGACGCCGGTGACGCGGCTCCAGGCTGATTTTTCGGCTAGCCGCGGTCCGGATGGGTAGTGGCGTAGACCCAGGACAAAAACCGTGCCACCGCCTCGGCGGATTGGTGCGCCCGCGGCGACGAGAAGATGTCGAAAGCGTGCTGGGCGCCGGGCAATTCGGCGTAGGCGACCGGCGACTTGGACACCGCGCGCAGTTCGTCGACGAATTCCTGCGCCTCGCCGACCGGGATGAGCGAGTCGTCGCGGCCGTGCAGGACGAAGAACGGCGGCGCGTCGGCGCGCAGCCGCCGGATCGGCGAGGCGTCGACGTAGAGGTGCCGGTGCGAAGCGAATTCCCTTTTGACGACGAACTTCTCGAGCAGGCGTATGAATTCGCGACGCCCGTCGCCCTCGGTGGAGTACCAGTCGTAGCGCCCGTACACCGGAACCGCGGCGACCACCGAGGTGTCGGCGTCCTCGAAGCCCGGCTGGTATTGGGGGTCGCCCGCGGTCAGCGCGGCCAGCGAACACAGGTGACCGCCCGCGGACCCGCCGGTGATCGCGACGAAGTCGGGGTCGCCTCCGTAGTCGGCGATGTTCTCCTTCACCCACGCCAGCGCGCGTTTGACGTCGACGATATGGTCGGGCCAAGTGTGCCGCGGGGACACCCGGTAGCCGATCGACACGCACACCCAGCCGCGGGCGGCCAGGTGGCTCATCAGCGGGTAAGCCTGCGGGCGGCGCATCCCGATCACCCAGGCCCCGCCGGGCACCTGCAGCAGCACCGGTGCCTTGCCGTCGCGCGGCAGGTCGCGGCGCCGCCAGACGTCGGCGAGGTTCGCGCGGCCGTGCGGGCCGTAGCGCACCACGTTGGTCTTCTCGACGTAGCGACGGCGCGCGACGGTGTTGGCCAGCGGCAGGATCCGGCGCCCGCGGCGGGTGAAGGCCGCCGGGAGGTCGAGGATGTCGTTGGCGTAGTCGGGGCCGAGTTGTTCGCGCAGCCCGGCCTCGAGCACGGGGCCGGGGGTGGTGACGCCGCGGTAGCGGATCGCCCCCAGGATCGCCCACGACGCGACCGTCAGGACGAGCGCCGCCCGGCCCCGGGGCCCGGCGAAGTCGCCGCGCCGGCCGCGGCGCAGCGCATCCACCAGGGAGGCCGAGAAGTAAAGGCCCGGCACCTCCGAGGTCGGCCAGCCGAACCAGAACACCAGAACGGTGCTGTAACCCTTGCGGGCCAGCGGCCGGAAGCCGTTGGCGGCGTTGGCCAATTCCAGCGCGGCCCGGGCCAGGGGCCGCGGGCGGCACAGCCGCCCGGTCAGCCCGAACCTCACGAGCCGGTGACCTTCGCCCGCAGTTCGTTGCGCAGGATCTTGCCGGTGCTGCCGCGGGGGAGTTCCTCGACGATCGCGATCTCGCGGGGAACCTTGTAGTTGGCCAGGTTCTCGCGGACGTGTTGCTTGAGGTCGTCGGAGGTCGCCGACTCGCCGGGGTTCAGCACCACGAATGCGGCCAGCCGCTGCCCGTACTCCTTGTCGTCGATGCCGATCACCGCGGCCTCGGCCACGCCGGGATGTGCGGCCAGGGCCGTCTCCACCTCGATGGGGTAGACGTTCTCGCCGCCGGAGACGATCATCTCGTCGTCGCGGCCCACGACGAACAGCCGTCCGGCGGCGTCGAGGTATCCGACGTCGCCCGACGACATGAACCCGGCGTGGAAGTCTTTCGTGGTGCCCGAGGTGTAGCCCTCGAACTGGGTGTCGTTGCGCACGTAGATGGTGCCCACCTCGCCGGTGGGCAGTTCGTTGAATTCGGAGTCCAGGATCCGGATCTCGGTTCCGCCCGCGGCCCGGCCGGCGGTGTCGGGCGCGGCGCGCAGGTCCTGCGGGGTGGCGGTGGCGATCATGCCCGCCTCGGTGGCGTTGTAGTTGTTGTAGATCACGTCGCCGAACTCGTCCATGAACGCCGTGACGACGTCGGGGCGCATCCGCGACCCCGATGCCGCCGCGAACCGTAACGACTTGCCGCTGTAGCGGTTTCGTACCTCGTCGGGCAGCTCCATGATGCGGTCGAACATCACAGGCACCACCGCCAGGCCCGTCGCCCGGTGGCGGTCGACCAGCTCGAGGGTGGCCTCCGGGTCGAACTTGCGCCGGGTGACCACCGTGCAGGCCATCGACGCGGCGAAGATCAGCTGCGAAAAGCCCCAGGCGTGGAACATCGGCGCCACGATTACGACCGTCTCCTCGGCGCGCCACGGCGTGCGGTCCAGGATCGCCTTGAGCGTGCCCACCCCGGCGTTGCCGCCGGTCTGGTTGGCGCCCTTGGGCGTTCCGGTGGTACCGGAGGTGAGCAGGATCATCCGGCCCTTGCCGCCGGTGCGGCGGGGCTGCTGCCCGGCGTGCTCGGCGGCGAGCCCCTCGACCGTCAGGCCGTGCTGTCCCTCGGTCCAGGCCACGATGCGTGTGGCGTCCGGCCGGTCGGCCAGCGCGCGGTCCACCGTCTCGGTGAACTCCTCGTCGTAGACGACCGCGTCGACGCCCTCGCGGTTGACCACATCGGCCAGCGCCGGCCCGGCGAACGACGTGTTGAGCAGCACGACGTCGGAGCCGATCCGGTTGACGGCCACCACCGCCTCGACGAAGCCGCGGTGGTTGCGGCACATGACCCCGACCACCTTCGGCTGGCCCGAGGGCAGGCCCTGCAGCGCCGCGGCGAACGCGTTGATCCGCTCGTCGAGCTGCCGCCACGTGAGCGTGCCGAGCTCGTCGATCAGGCCGGGGCGGTCCGGGCAGCGCTGCGCCGCGCCGGCGAAGCCCACCGTCATGCCCAAGCCTTCGCGGCTCATGGCGGCGGCGATCTTCAGGTAGCGGTCGGGCCGCATCGGCGCGAGCAATCCGGCGCGGCGCAGGGTGGCGATGAGGCCGAGGGTCTGGTCGATGCGCCCGATGAGAGAAGCCACGGCTCAGCCCAGGATCGGGAAACGGCGTTTGGCGGCGAGCTCGTCGAGACCCTGCTGCATGACCGAGCGCACGTACTCGTCGACCTCGTCGACGTCGGGGTCCTCACCGAAGCGCGCCGCGATGTCGATCGGCTCCAGCACCCGCGTCACGATCTTGGTGGGCAGTGGCACGTTGGGCGGGATCACGGCGCTCAGGCCGAACGGGAAGCCGAACGACAGCGGCAGGATGGCGCTGCGCAGCAGGCGCTTCACCCCGAGCCGCTCGGCCAGCCAGGTGCCGCGGGACAGGTAGAGCTGGGTCTCCTGCCCGCCGACCGACACCGCGGGCACGATGGGCACCCCGGCCTCGACCGCCGTGCGCACGTAGCCCTTGCGGCCGTTGAAGTCGATGACGTTCTCCGAGAAGGTGGGCCGGTAGGCGTCGTAGTCGCCGCCGGGAAACACGATCACGACACCGCCGGAGCGCAGGGCGCGGGCCGCGTTCTCCCGGCTGGCCCGGATGTAGCCGGTGCGCCGCAAGAACTGCCCGCTGGGCCCCGTCATGAGGATGTCGTGGCTCAGCGTGTAGACGGGCCGGTCGTACCCGAACTTCGCGTAGAAGTCGGCGCTGAAGATCGGGACGTCCATCGGGAACATGCCGCCGGAATGGTTGCCGACCACCAACGCCCCGCCGGGCGGGAACGAGTCCAGCCCGAGCACCTGGCAGCGGAAGTACGTCTTGAGCACCGGGCGCATGACGCCCATGACGCGCTGCGTCAGTCCGGGATCCCACCTGTCGATGTCGCCGGTATCCGCGCTGTCGTCGGTCACGTCGCTCCTGGGGTTGCTGCCACGGTGATTTCCTCGATCGTAACGGGCCGGGTGTCGGGCAGTTTCCTCCGCATTTTCCGGCGGATTCCGCCGCGGCGGGCGTAGCGGCGGCGGTATCTTGTCGTCCACACGTATGGTGCCGGTCGTATCCGGCGCGCTATTGTTACGCACGCCCGACGGTAAACTCCCAGTTGAGAGGGACGGAATGGACCTCGCCGGCATGACTGACACGCCCGAGCGGGTCCGCACCACCGGGGTGACTCCCGACGAATCCGTCGCCGCGGCGGTCGAGACGGCCGACCGCCGCCAGGCCGAGTACTTTCTGGGGCTGCTGATGCAGCGCCGGCGCCTCGTCGACCACCGGATCGAGCAATATCGCAAGGCGGTCGCCGCCGCCCAGAACGGCGGCGACGCCGAATGCTCCTACGGCTTGCGGCGGATGGCCCACGCCGAAGAGGACCGGCGGACTCTCGAAGATCTGATTCAGAACCTGCGGCGGCGCTTCCCGCGTCAGGACCCGGGCGGCGTCCCCGGCGGTGCGCAGGTGCGGTTCGCCGTCCGGTAGGCGTAGTCGGCCGATGGGCTTCATGACACCGGAGTTTCCCGACGTCGACCCCGCAACCTGGCCCAGCCGGCCGCGGGCCGAGCGGCGCCAGATCATGGCCCGGCACTGGGTCGAGCACGGTTTCGGCTCCCCGTATGCGGTGTACCTGTTCTACGTCGTCAAGGTCGCGCTCTATGTCGCCGGTGCCGCCGCGGTGATCTCTCTGACCCCGGGGCTGGGCGGGCTCGGGCGCGTTGCCGGCTGGTGGACCCAGCCGATCGTGTACCAGAAGGTGGTCGTCTTCACGCTGCTGTTCGAGATCCTCGGCCTGGGCTGCGGGTCGGGGCCGCTGACCGCGCGCTTCTGGCCGCCGTTCGGTGGCTTTCTATATTGGTTGCGGCCCAACACGATCCGGCTGCCGCCCTGGCCGGGCAAGGTGCCCTTGACCGCCGGCGACAACCGCGCCGTCGTCGACGTGGCGCTCTACGTCATCGTGCTGGGGTCGGGGGTGTGGGCCCTGCTCGCGCCGGGGACCGGCGGGCCGGTCACCCCCTCCAACGACATTGGCCTGATCGATCCCGTGCGGGTGCTGCCCGCGATCGTCGCGCTGGCCCTGCTGGGACTGCGCGACAAGACCGTCTTCCTGGCCGCGCGCGGCGAGCACTACGGGCTGACGCTGCTGGTGTTCTTCTTCGGCTTCACCGACCAGATCGCCGCCTTCAAGATCATCATGCTCGCGCTGTGGTGGGGGGCGGCGACCTCCAAACTCAACCACCACTTCCCCTACGTGGTGGCGGTCATGATGAGCAACAGCCCGCTGCTGCGCAGCAGGGCGTTCAACTGGTTCAAGCGCAGGCTCTACCTCGACCCCGTCGACGACCTGCGCCCCTCGTGGGTGCCGAAGGTCATGGCCCACGTCGGCGGCACCACCGCCGAGTTCCTGGTGCCCCTGGTGTTGGTCTTCTTCGCCGACGGCCATCGCTGGGCCTGGTTTCTCATCGGGTTCATGGTGCTGTTCCACCTCAACATCACCTCGACCATTCCGATGGGAGTCCCGTTGGAATGGAACGTGTTCTTCATCTTCTCGCTGATCTACCTGTTCGGGCACTACGCCGGGGTGACGGCGTTGGGCCTGCGCTCGCCGTTGCTGCTGGCCATCATGATCGCGGCGCTGGCGGTGGTGCCGATCGTGGGAAACCTTTTCCCCGAACAGATCTCGTTCCTGCCCGCGATGCGCTACTACGCCGGGAACTGGGCGACCAGCACCTGGTGCCTGCGCACCGGCGCCGAGGACAAGATCGAGGCGAGCATCACCAAGGCGTCGGCCCTGCCCCCGAATCAGCTTGCCCGCCTCTATGGTCCGGAAACCTCCGAACTGATGATCGACAAGCTGATGGCATGGCGGTCGATGCACACCCACGGGCGAACGCTCAACGGCCTGGTTCCCCGCGCCCTGTGCGGGGCCGACGAGGCGGACTATCGCCTGCGGGACGGGGAGATCATGGCCGGGCCGCTGATCGGCTGGAATTTCGGGGAGGGCCACCTGCACAACGAGCAGTTGCTCGCCGCCGTGCAGCGGCGCTGCCGATTCGAGGACGGCGACGTGCGGGTGATCATCCTGGAAAGCCAGCCGATCCAGGCCCAGCGGCAGGGATATCGCATCGTCGACGCCAAGGCCGGCCTGATCGAAGAGGGCTATGTCGACGTCGCGGACATGCTGACCCGCCAGCCGTGGCCGGAGCCCGGTGACGACTATCCGGTCCACGTGACGGCCCGGCGTGCCAACCGATGACCCGGGCCGTCGTCGTCGGGGCCGGGCCGAACGGCCTGGCCGCAGCGATCCATCTGGCCCGGCACGGTGTCGACGTGCAGGTGCTCGAGGCCCGTGACAGCGTCGGCGGGGGAGCGCGCTCGGGGGAGCTGACGGTGCCCGGGGTCGTCCACGACCACTGCTCGGCGTTCCACCCGCTCGGCGTCGGGTCCCCGTTCTGGCAGGAGATCGACCTGGGGCGCCACGGGCTGGTGTGGAAGTGGCCCGAGGTCGACTGCGCCCACCCGCTCGACGACGGCACGGCCGGCGTGCTGTACCGGTCGATCGATCGGACCACGGGCGGCATGGGGCCCGACGCGACGCGGTGGCGGCGTGCCGTCGGAGACCTCGCGGCGGGGTTCGACGCGCTGGCCGAGGATCTGCTCCGCCCGGTGCTCAACGTCCCGCGACACCCGCTGCGGCTGGCCGGTTTCGGGCCGCGCGCGCTGCTGCCCGCCACCACGATGGCCCGCTGGTTCCGCACCGAACAGGCGCGCGCGCTGTTCGGCGGCACCGCCGCGCACGTCTACACCCGGCTGGACCGGCCGCTGACCGCGTCGCTGGGCCTGATGATCCTGGCCAGCGGGCACCGCTACGGCTGGCCCGTGGCCGAAGGCGGATCCGGGGCGATTACCCGCGCCCTGGCCGCCGCGCTGGCCGAGCACGGCGGCTCCGTGGCCACCGGAGTGACCGTCACCGTCCGCCGCGACATCCCCGACGCCGACATCGTCATGCTCGATCTGAGCCCCGCGCTGGCCTACGACCTCTACGGCGACCTCATGCCCGCCCGGATCGGGCGCTCCTACCGGCGCTACCGCGAGGGCGCATCGGCGTTCAAGGTCGACTTCGTCATCGAGGGCGACATCCCGTGGACGAACACCGACTGCGGGCGCGCCGGCACCGTCCATCTCGGCGGCTCGTTCGCCGAGGTCGCCGACACCGAACGCCAACGCGCACAAGGTAGGATGGTACGGCGCCCGTTCGTGCTCGTGGGGCAGCAGTACCTGGCGGACCCGTCGCGCAGCGCCGGCAACCTCAACCCGGTGTGGGCCTACGCGCACGTGCCCTTCGGTTACGACGGCGACGCCACCGCCGCGGTCGTCGCGCAGATCGAGCGGTTCGCCCCTGGCTTTCGCGACCGCGTCGTCGCCACCGTCAGCAAGGGCACCGCCGATCTTCAGGCCTACAACCCCAACTTCGTCGGCGGGGACATCATCGGCGGCGCCAACGACGGGCTGCAGGTCCTGTTCCGCCCGCGGATCGCCGTCAACCCGTATGCGACCGGCGTACCGGGGGTGTACCTGTGTTCGCAGTCCACGCCGCCGGGCGCCGGTGTCCACGGACTGTGCGGGTACCACGCCGCCGACGCGGCGCTGCGCTGGTTGCGCACGCGGCGCTGAACTATCCGCCGTTGCCGAAACGTGACTGAGCCTTGACCGAATCGCTCACGCGCCCTTGCGGTTCCACTCGCCACGGCACCCCTACGATCACTATTGCAACGATGTCAGTTACAAGGGAATTGGAGCCATGCGGACGGCTGTTCGGGGTGTTCTCACGGTCATCGGGGTCGCTGCGAGCGTGGTTGCGGGGCCGGCCGGCGTCAGCCAGGCGGCGGCCGCCCAGCCCGACCGGTTCGCCATCGCATCGGTGCTGCCGACCCGTGGCGAGGTGGTGGGGATTGCGCACCCGGTCGTAGTGACCTTCCGCGCGCCCGTGACCGGCTCGGCCGCGCGGCACGCGGCCGAGCGCGCCGTGGACGTCACCTCATCGCCCGCGCGGACCGGCACGTTCGAATGGCTCGACAACGACGTCGTGCAGTGGGTTCCCAACAGGTACTGGCCGGCGCACAGCACGGTGTCGTTGTCGGTGGGCGGCCCGCGCGGGCTTGCCGTGGACTTCCAGACCGGTCCCGCCGTCGTCGGCGTCGCCAGCATCTCGGACCACACGTTCACCGTGAGCATCGACGGAGCCGAGGCCGATCCGCCGACCCCGCTGCCGGCGCCGCACCACCGGCCCCACTGGGGGCAGGAGGGCGTGCTGCCGGCCTCGATGGGCAGGCCGGAGTTCCCGACGCCCACCGGCTCCTACACCGTTCTGTCCAAGGAACGTTCGGTGATCATGGACTCGAGCAGCGTCGGCATCCCCGTCGACGATCCCGACGGTTACCGCATCCCGGTTGACTACGCCGTCCGCATCACCAGCCGCGGCCTCTTCGTTCACTCGGCGCCGTGGGCCATCAACTCGCTCGGGCTGGACAACGTCAGCCACGGCTGCATCAGCCTGAGCCCGACCGACGCGGAGTGGTACTACAACACCGTCCACGTCGGTGACCCCGTCATCGTGCAGGAATAGCGCGCTTCAGGGAGCGGGCGGAACCTCTTGTTGCCGCCGAATGCCCGACAAAAAACGGCTCTTCTGGGAACTCCGTGGGTCATGGGATGGCCGGATAGAGCTGGAGCCCGCCGAGGTGGAAGTAGATCGCGGTCTTGAAGTGCTCGCGGTTGCGGTAGCCGCGGGCCGAAACCCGGATGGCCTGGATGCGTGAGTTCAGGCCCTCGGCACCGGCGTTGGTGATGCGGTGGGCGAAGTAGGACAACAGCCCCGCCTCGTGGCGCTTCAACGTCTTGGCCGCGTCGATGATCGGCTTGAGACGGCAGTGGGTGGCCCAGAAGTACCAGCGCTTAAAGTGTTTGGCTGCCCAGCCGCGACGCTGGTAGGACCAGAAGTGCCGCAGACTCTCCTTGATCGCCCATGCCCGAGCGGTTTTCAGGTCACCGGAGCGCAGCGTGGCGAAGCGGTCTTGGTGACGGTCGGGCAGGTTCTCCGCCGAATACAGCCACAGGTACTTGCTGCCGGCCAGGCTCTTATCGCCGGCCGCGGCCAGCGCCCGGTTCTCGGCCTTGCGCACGGTGTCCACGGCCTTGGTCAGGTAGCCCATCAGGTGGTAGCGGTCGAAGACGATCTTGTTCTCGGCGTCGCTCAGGTGCGCGCGCACCGAGGCGGCGAACGGCTCCCACATGTCCATTGCCACCGCCTCGATCCCGGCCAGCTGCTCGGGGGTGAACCGGTCGAAGTAGCCGTCCAGGCTGGCCTGGCGGCGTTCGTCGGCGATGTAGTCCACCGTGCCCGCGTCCAGGTCACTGACCACGGTGATGTAGTCCTGTCCCTTCCCGGCCGCCTTCTCATCGACCCCGACGTGGGCCGGCGCCACCAGCGGTTTGGCGGCCAGGCCGCGGGCCACCGCACGGTCCATCAGGTGCCACGCCTCGTCCCAGCTGACCCGCAGCAGCCCGGCCGCGGCCGCCACGTCGCACGCGGCGAGCACGTCGATGGCCAGCCGCTCAAACAACATGGTGAACCGCGAATGCGGCTCGGCCCACGGCAGCCGCACCTGATGCACCCCGTGCTCGGGACAGGCCACCCGCGGCGGGCTGGCATGCAGGAACGTCAGAAACGCACACGAGTCCAGATGCCGCCACGCCCGTTCCTCGCCATGGTCATACACCGACAGCTCGCGCTCGCAGTCCGGGCAGGCGAACCGGGTCCGGCCCGGATGCACGACCCAGACGTCCACCCGACCTTCCTGAGCCGACAGCTCCACCCGTTGCACCTCCCACGGCGCTACCAGTCCCAGCAGATGGCGGTACAACTCGGTGTCGCGCACACAGCACATCCTGCCGCCCTGCGCCCATCACGCCCAGACCAGACCCACAGAAAACCCGGAAGCGCCCAAAAAACGGACCCGCTGGTCGCAACCAGCGGGTCCGTTTGCGTCGGAAGGGATCGGCCTCAGCCTCCCGAAGGGCCGGGCAGGGCCGGCTGACCGGCAACCGGGCCGCCGGTCGGCGCCGGACCGGTCGGCGCGTCCTTGGCCCCGGCCATGTCGATGATGGGAGCGGCCGCGACCCCACCCACGGGAGCCCCGGCCAACGCCGGGCCGAGCGCGATCAGCGGGGCACCGGCCGGGACCACCGGCAGCGGGGCACCCAGCGGCAACGGGGCACCCAGCGGCAGCGGGGCACCCAGCGGCAGCGGGGCGCCCGCCGGTATCGGCGGCCCGAGCGCGATCAGCGGGGCGCCGACCGGAACCACCGGCCCCGGCGCGATCACCGGAACACCGGCCATGTCGGTGAGCGGAGCGCACGCCGGCGCACCGGCCGCGGCCGCCGCGCCGGCGGCCGCACCGGCCGCGGGTGCGCCGTCCGCAGCCGGGGCCGCGGCGTCACCCGCCTGATCCTGGACGCATGCATAACCGCCGGTTTTCAGGGGGGCGGCCGCCGCTTCCGGGCTCAACGCCATCGCTGCCCCGCACAACCCCACTCCGGCAACCATTTTGACGTTGAACCGATCAAAGACCGTCATCAAGTCGACTCCTTTATGAGCGCTCAGTATTTCGCAATCAAGTGGTGCAGCAGAACCGCATTAGCCGTACCCCCGCAGAGGTGTCTAGCCGACCGCCACGATTATTAGCAGCGCAGGTGCGACACGCACCGCGCCGCACCGCGCTGTTTCCAAATGGTGACGTAGCCGATTCCTGTCCGGTCAAAGTGGCGCGAATTAGTCGAAAAAAGGGGGCTGCGCGGGTGCCGCCTTCCGTCGGCGCCGACCATATTCGACTCGTTTTAGCTGGTCAATTCCAACGCAGGGTGCACCGGGCTTCGCCGGGGGCGCGGGCCCCGGCCGGGCATGCGTAAATGCGGGGCCGAATATCGATTATTTTCCGACCGACGATTCCGGCGGCGACAAAATCGATGCCGAGGAGTAATTATTCGGTTACCGCGGATGTTTTCTAATGTGGTATGGCGCGGTGGCGTCACGCCGGCCGGAATGATTTCGGAAAGCATCCCCGGTGGGCATTTTCGGAAGCGCGAGACGCCGCGCCCGCCGGGCGGTCGACCGCGGCGAAGGGTCCGCCGCTTCCACCGGCGGGATGGCGGCGCGCGTCGCTGATCTAGGCTGGCGGCAAAGCGCACTTCAGCGGACACAGCGCTCATCAGCGGACACGGAAGACAGGGAGAAAAAAGTGACGGTCCGAGTAGGCATCAACGGCTTCGGTCGAATCGGGCGAAACTTCTACCGGGCTTTGCTGGCGCAGCAGGCGCAGGGCACCGCGGACATGGAAGTGGTCGCCGTCAACGACATCACCGACAACCACACGCTGGCGCACCTGCTCAAGTTCGACTCGATCCTGGGCCGGCTGCCCTATGACGTCGGCCTGGAGGGCGAGGACACCATCGTCGTGGGCGACCGGAAGATCAAGGCGCTCGAGGTCCGGGAGGGCCCGGCCGCGCTGCCGTGGAGCGATCTCGGCGTCGACGTCGTCGTCGAATCCACCGGTCTGTTCACCAACGCGGCCAAGGCCAAGGGGCACCTGGACGCCGGCGCGAAGAAGGTCATCATCTCCGCGCCCGCCACCGACCCCGACATCACGATCGTTCTCGGTGTCAACGACGACAAGTACGACGGCAGCCAGAACATCATCTCCAACGCCTCCTGCACCACGAACTGCCTGGCACCGCTGGCCAAGGTGCTCAACGACGAGTTCGGCATCGTCCGGGGCCTGATGACCACCATCCACGCCTACACCCAGGACCAGAACCTGCAGGACGGCCCGCACAAGGACCTGCGGCGGGCCCGCGCCGCGGCGCTGAACATCGTGCCGACGTCCACCGGGGCGGCCAAGGCGATCGGCCTGGTGATGCCCGAACTGAAGGGCAAGCTGGACGGCTACGCGCTGCGGGTGCCGATCCCGACGGGCTCGGTGACCGACCTGACCGCCGAGCTGTCCAAGCCGGCCGGCGTCGAGGAGATCAACGCGGCGTTCAAGGCCGCCGCCGACGGCAGGCTCAAAGGCATCCTGAAGTACTACGACGCGCCGATCGTCTCCAGCGACATCGTCACCGACCCGCACAGCTCGATCTTCGACTCCGGCCTGACCAAGGTGATCGACAACCAGGCCAAGGTGGTGTCGTGGTACGACAACGAGTGGGGTTACTCCAACCGCCTCATCGACCTGGTCGCCCTGGTCGGCAAGTCGCTGTAGACCCGTGGCCGTCCCCACTCTGGAAAACCTTCTGTCGGAAGGTGTTTCGGGTCGTGCCGTGCTGGTGCGCTCCGATCTGAACGTGCCGCTCGACGAGAGCGGCGCCATCACCGATCCCGGCCGGATCACCGCCTCGGTACCCACCCTGACCGCACTGCTCGACGCCGGCGCCAAGCTGGTGATCGCCGCCCACCTGGGCCGGCCCAAGGGTGGCCCGGACCCGAAGCTGTCGCTGGCACCGGTCGCCGCGGCCCTGGGCGAGCAGCTGGACCGGCACGTGCAGCTGGCCGGGGATGTGGTCGGCGTCGACGCGCTGGCCCGCGCCGAGGGCCTCACCGACGGCGACGTCCTGCTGCTGGAGAACGTCCGCTTCGACGCGCGGGAGACCAGCAAGGACGACGCCGAACGACTCGCCCTGGCCCGCGAGCTGGCCGAACTGGTCGGGCCCACCGGGGCTTTCGTCTCCGACGGTTTCGGCGTGGTGCACCGCAAGCAGGCGAGCGTCTACGACGTGGCCACCCTGCTGCCGCACTATGCCGGCACGCTGGTGGCCGAGGAGATCCGGGTGCTGCAGCAGCTCACCAGCTCCACCAAGCGGCCCTACGCGGTGGTGCTCGGCGGGTCGAAGGTGTCCGACAAGCTCGGGGTGATCGAGTCGTTGGCCACCAAGGCCGACAGCATCGTCATCGGCGGCGGTATGTGCTTCACTTTCCTCGCCGCACAAGGGCTTTCGGTGGGCAAGTCGTTGCTGCAAGAAGAGATGGTGCAGACCTGCCGCAGGCTGCTCGACGACTATCACGACGTGCTGCGCCTGCCGGTGGACATCGTGGTGGGCGAGAAGTTCGCCGCCGAGGCGACCCCGCGGACCGTGCCCGCCGACGCCATCCCGGACGACGCGATGGGGCTGGACATCGGGCCGGGCTCGGTCAAACGGTTCGCCACGTTGCTGTCCAACGCCAGCACCGTCTTCTGGAACGGTCCGATGGGCGTGTTCGAGTTCCCGGCGTTCGCCGCGGGCACCAAGGGGGTCGCCGAGGCGATCGCCGCGGCTACCGGCAAGGGCGCGTTCAGCGTCGTCGGTGGCGGCGACTCGGCGGCCGCGGTGCGCGCCCTGGGCATCCCCGAAGGGGACTTCTCGCACATCTCCACCGGCGGCGGCGCCTCGCTGGAATACCTGGAGGGCAAGACGCTGCCGGGCATCGAGGTGCTCGGCCGGCCCCAGCCTGGAGGCGGTCATGAGCCGCAAGCCGCTGATCGCCGGCAACTGGAAGATGAACCTCAACCACTTCGAGGCGATCGCGCTGGTGCAGAAGATCGCGTTCGCGCTGCCGGACAAGTACTACGACAAGGTCGACGTCACGGTCATCCCGCCGTTCACCGACCTGCGCAGCGTGCAGACCCTGGTCGACGGCGACAAGCTGCGCCTGACCTACGGCGCCCAGGACCTGTCCCAGCACGACGCGGGCGCCTATACCGGCGACATCAGCGGCGCCTTCCTGGCAAAGCTGGGCTGCACCTTCGTCGTCGTCGGGCACTCCGAGCGGCGCACCTACCACCACGAGGACGACGCGCTGGTCGCCGCCAAGGCCGCCGCCGCGCTCAAGAACGAGCTGACCCCGATCGTCTGCATCGGCGAGCACCTCGACGTCCGCGAGGCGGGAAACCACGTCGCCCACAACGTCGAGCAGCTGCACGGCTCGCTGGCCGGGCTCTCGGCCGAGCAGATCGGCAAGGTCGTCATCGCCTATGAGCCGGTGTGGGCGATCGGCACCGGGCGGGTGGCCAGCGCCGCCGACGCCCAGGAGGTGTGCGCGGCGATCCGCGCGGAGCTGGCCTCGCTGGCCTCACCGCAGGTCGCCGAATCCGTGCGCGTGCTCTACGGCGGCTCCGTGAACGCCAAGAACGTCGGCGAGCTCGTCGCCCGCGACGACATCGACGGCGGACTGGTCGGTGGGGCGTCGCTCGACGGCGAGCAGTTCGCGACGCTGGCGGCGATCGCTGCCGGCGGGCCGCTTCCCTAGCGGGGCCCCTGACCGCGGCGGCGGCCCTGCGCGCCGACCCGCAGGTGGGCCGGTCAGCACGACGAGCCGACTCGGACAAGGGCAAGGGAGGCGCCCGGTCCCCACCCGCTAGACTCCCAGCCATGGAGTTGGCCCTGCAGATCACCCTGGTCGTCACCAGCATCCTGGTGGTGTTGCTGGTGCTGCTGCACCGCGCCAAGGGTGGCGGCCTGTCGACGCTGTTCGGCGGCGGCGTGCAGTCCAGCCTGTCCGGGTCGACGGTGGTCGAGAAGAACCTCGACCGGCTGACGCTGTTCATCGTCGGCATCTGGCTGGTGTGCATCGTCGGAATGGCCCTGCTCATCAAGTACCGCTGACCTCTCTCGGCGGGCGGGCCCGGTGGTCTCCACCGATACTGGAACCCATGGTTGAGGTATCCGATACCGCGCTGGCCCCGATCGGCGCCGTGCAGCGGACCCAGGTCGGCCGCGAGGCGACCGAGCCGATGCGCGCCGACATCCGCCTGCTGGGCGCCATCCTCGGCGACACCGTGCGCGAGCAGAGCGGCGACGAGGTGTTCGACCTCGTGGAACGCGCCCGGGTGGAGTCGTTCCGGGTGCGGCGCTCCGAGATCGACCGGGCGGACATGTCGCGCATGTTCTTCGGGCTCGACATCCACCGGGCGATCCCGGTGATCCGGGCGTTCAGCCATTTCGCGCTGCTTGCCAACGTCGCCGAAGACATCCACCGGGAGCGCCGGCGCGCGGTCCACGTGGCCGCCGGGGAGCCGCCGCAGGACAGCAGCCTGGCCGCCACCTACGCGAAACTCGAAGCCGCCGAACTGGATTCGGCAACCGTCGCCGACGCGTTGCGGGGCGCGCTGGTCTCCCCGGTGATCACCGCCCATCCGACCGAGACACGGCGGCGCACCGTGTTCGTCACCCAGCACCGCATCACCGAGCTGATGCGGCTGCACGCCGACGGGCGCACCGAGACCGCCGACGGGCGCAGCATCGAACGCGAACTGCGCCGGCACGTCCTGACGCTGTGGCAGACCGCGCTCATCCGGTTGTCGCGGCTGCAGATCTCCGACGAGATCGAGGTGGGGCTGCGGTATTACCCGGCGGCGTTGTTCGAGGTGATCCCGCAGGTCAACGCGGAGGTCCGGGCCGCGCTGCGCGCCCGCTGGCCCGGCACCGACCTGCTGTCCGGGCCCCTGCTCCAACCCGGGTCGTGGATCGGCGGCGACCGCGACGGCAATCCCAACGTGACCGCCGACGTCGTGCGCCTGGCCACCGGCAGCGCCGCGTTCACCGCGCTGGCCCACTACCTGTCCGAGCTGACGGACCTCGAGCAGGAGCTTTCGATGTCGGCGCGGCTGGTGGCGGTGACCGACGCGCTGGCGGCGTTGGCCGACGGCTGCCGCGAACAGGCCCGCGCCGACGAGCCCTACCGGCGGGCGCTGCGGGTGATCCGCGGGCGGCTCACCGCCACCGCGTCCCACATCTTGGACAGGCGGCCGCAACACGGGCTCGACCTGGGGCTGGCGCCTTACGGCACGCCGGCCGAGTTGCGGGCCGACCTGGACACGATCGATGCCTCGCTGCGGTCGCACGGCAGCGCGCTGCTGGCCGACGACCGCCTGGCGCTGCTGCGGGAGGGTGTGCACGCTTTCGGGTTTCACCTGTGCGGCCTGGACCTGCGGCAGAACTCCGACGTGCACGAACAGGTGGTCGCCGAGCTGCTGGCGTGGGCGGGGGTGCACCCCGACTACGGCTCGTTGCCCGAAGCGGAGCGGGTCGCACTGCTGGTCGGCGAGCTCGCCACCCGCCGGCCGCTGGTCGGTGAGCGCGCGCAACTATCCGACCTGGCCCGCGGCGAGCTGGGCGTCGTCGCGGCCGCCGCCCACGCGATCCGGACCTACGGCCCCGCCGCGGTGCCCAACTACGTCATCTCGATGTGCCGGTCGGTCTCCGACGTCCTGGAGGCCGCGATCCTGCTCAAGGAGGCCGGCCTGCTGGACGCCTCCGGGCCCGAACCCTACTGCCCGGTGGCGATCTCGCCGCTGTTCGAGACGATCGACGACCTGCACAACGGCGCGGCGACCCTGCACGCCATGCTCGGGCTCCCCCTCTACCGGGCACTGGTGGCTGCGCGGGGGGACTGCCAGGAGGTGATGCTCGGCTACTCCGACTCCAACAAGGACGGCGGCTATCTGGCAGCCAACTGGGCGGTCTACCGCGCCGAGCTCGCGCTGGTGGAGGTGGCCCGCAACGCCGGAATCCGGTTGCGACTCTTCCATGGTCGCGGCGGCACCGTCGGCCGCGGCGGCGGTCCGAGCTACCAGGCCATCCTGGCGCAGCCGCCCGGCGCGGTGAGCGGTTCGCTGCGGCTCACCGAGCAGGGCGAGGTCATCGCCGCCAAATACGCCGAGCCGCGCACGGCGCGGCGCAACCTGGAGAGCCTGGTGGCGGCGACGCTCGAGTCGACGCTGCTCGACGTCGAGGGCCTCGGTGACACCGCGGAGCCGGCGTACGCGCTGCTCGACGAGGTGGCCGCGCTGGCGCGGCGCGCCTACGCCGAACTGGTCCACGAGACACCGGGTTTCGTGGAGTACTTCATGTCCTCCACCCCGGTCAGCGAGATCGGGTCGCTGAACATCGGCAGCCGCCCGACCTCGCGGAAGCCCACCGCCTCGATCGCCGACCTGCGCGCCATCCCGTGGGTGCTGGCCTGGAGCCAGTCCCGGGTGATGCTGCCGGGCTGGTACGGCACCGGAACGGCGTTCGAGCGCTGGATCTCGGCGGGCCCGGAGACCGAGGACGAGCGGGTGGAGACCTTGCACGACCTGTACCGCCGGTGGCCGTTCTTCCGCAGCGTGCTGTCGAACATGGCGCAGGTGCTGGCCAAGAGCGATCTGGGCCTGGCGGCCCGCTACGCCGAGCTGGTGGACGACGAGTCGTTGCGGCACCGGGTGTTCGACAAGATCGTCGCCGAGCACGAACGGACCATCGCGATGCACAAGCTCATCACGGGGCAGGACGACCTGCTGGCCGACAACCCGGCGTTGGCGCGCTCGGTGTTCAACCGCTTCCCGTACCTGGAGCCGCTGAACCACCTGCAGGTGGAGTTGCTGCGCCGCTACCGCTCCGGCGACGACGACGAGTTGGTGCAGCGCGGCATCCTGTTGACGATGAACGGCCTGGCCAGCGCGCTGCGCAACAGCGGGTGACGCGTCGGCTAGCGCACCGTCCGGTTGCGCAGCCGGTCCAGTACGCCGCGCACCGCGTGCTCGGTGACCGACAGGGGCGAGATCAGCGTCTCGCCGACTTTGACCATGTCGTCGATCCGGTCGACGATCGCCTCCACGGGTTCGACCAGCCCGAGCAGCCGCTTGGCCAGGTCGTCGAGGCTGGACAGCGTGCCGTCCAGATGGTCCAGGCCGTTTTCCATGCGTTCGACGGTGGCGTTCAGCGCCGACAGTGAGCTACTGAGCTCCGTCATGGTCCTGTTCAGGCTGTCGAGGACGTCTCCGACCTGCTCCACCGTCTTGTCGGCGTTGAGCGCCGCCTGGGTGAGCGTCTTGATCCGGTTTCGCTCCGGGGGCCCGCCGCGAACCGTTTTGTCTGCCATGACGGTGATTATCCGTCGTCCGCGGTCAGCCCGGAAGTTTGGACGCGGCCGCCTCGTCGAGCAACCACAGGGTGGTTTCGAGGCCGACGGCCCCGGCGGCCGGGACCGAGGCGGGCGGGGCGCCGCCGACGGCGGCGGCCACCGCATCTGCCTTGGCCTCCCCGGAGACGATCAGCCAGACCTCACGGGAGCGCTGAACCGCGGGCAGGGTCAAGGTGATTCGTTGCGGCGGGGGTTTGGGGGAGTTGTCGACCGGGACCACCATGCGGGTGGTTTCGCGCACCGCCGGGGTCTCCGGGAACAGCGAGTTGACGTGGCCCTCGGGCCCCATGCCCAGCAGGTGGACGTCGAAGTTGGGCACCGGCTGCCCGGGTGCGGCGTTGGCCGCCAGCAACTGCTCGTAGGCGAGCGCCGCGGCGGCTATGTCATCGCCGAACTCCCCGTCGCTAGCCGGCATGGGATGTATGTTGCTGCAAGGGATTTCGATGTGGTCGAGCAGCGCCTCGCGCGCCTGTTTGTCGTTGCGCTCGTCGTCGCTTTCGGGCACGTAGCGTTCGTCGCCCCAGAACAGGTGCACGTTGGTCCAGTCTATCCGGTCCGCTTCCCGGCCGAGCCGCCGCAGCAGGTCGATGCCGTTGCTGCCGCCGGTGAGCACCAGCATGGCCCGTCCCCGGGCCATCATGGCGCTCTGGACGGAGTCGACGAGCCGGCTGACGGCGGCCTCGAGCAACTCCTGGGTCTGCGGGAAAACCTCGACCACGGTATTCATGCGTACTGCACCTTGCCTATTCCCTCCAACGCGGCGAAATAGATTTCGTCGGGGTCCAGCCGGCGCATGTCCTCGGCGAGGCACTCGCGGGTTTCCCGGCGCGCCAACGGAACCAGGGCATCCGGGCGTCCGGTCCGGCTCAGGGTGGCCGTCGTGCCCTCCTGGGGACGGCTCAGGGTGATGGTCTCGGTCGGGCGCTGCAACTCGACCTTGAGGTCGCCGACGACCCGGCGCACCGGCCCTTCGATCCGGCTGGCCAGCCACCCCGCCAGGAGGTCGAGCGCGGGTTCGGTGCGCAGACCCGAGACCAGGGCTGACTCGATCGGCTCGTACGGCGGCTGGTCGAGGGCCGAGGTCAGCAGCGCCCGCCAATAGGTGATGCGGGCCCACGCCAGGTCGGTGTCGCCGGCGGTGTAGCCGGGCAGCCGGCTCTTGATCGCAGAGAGGGGGTCCTGCCCGTTGGTGGCGTCGGTGATGCGACGGATCGCCAACTTACCCAACGGATCCCGGGCAGGCACCGCCGGCGCGATGTCGGGCCACCACACCACCACCGGGATGTCGGGCAGCAGGAACGGGATGACGACACTGTCGGCGTGGCGCGCCAGCGGTCCGGACAGCCGCAGCACCACCGTTTCGCCGGCGGTGGAGTCGCCTCCGGCGCGCAGCTGGGCGTCCAGCCGGGCGCCGGAGGCCTCGGCGTCGCCGGTCATCACCACGAGCACCCGCATCGGGTGTTCGTGGCTGGCGTCGTTCGCGGCCTCGATGCACTCCTCGAGCAGGGCCTCGTTCTCCGAGGCGATGATCAGGGTTCCGACCCGGCCCATCGTCACGGCGCCGACCTGCTCGCGCAGCTCGTCGAGTTTCTTGTTGACCGCGTTGGTGCTGGTGTCGAGCAGGTCGACAATCATCTGCGCCACTCCTCAGCATCGCTGCGCTCTGCATCGTCGTCGGCGCGAATCATGGCCGCCGCCATTCCCGGCCGGTTCGGCGCAGCATCTCGAACGCCGACTCCGGGCCCCAGGTGCCCGCCTCGTACGGGTCGGGCTTGCCGTGGGTGGCCCAATAGTCCAGCACGGGATCGAGGATGCGCCAAGCCAGTTCGACCTCGTCGTTCACCGGGAACAGGGACGGCTCACCCAGCAGGACGTCCAGGATCAGCCGCTCGTAGGCCTCGGGTGAATCCTCCGCGAAGGCCGAGCCGTAGGAGAAGTCCATGTTGACGTCGCGCACTTCCATCGCGCTGCCCGGCACCTTGGAACCGAACCGCAGGGTGATGCCCTCGTCGGGCTGGACCCGGATCACCATGGCGTTGGTGCCCAGTTCGTCGGTCATGGTCGCGTCGAACGGCAGGTGCGGGGCGCGCTTGAACACGAGAGCGATCTCGGTCACCCTGCGGCCCAGGCGTTTTCCGGTGCGCAGGTAGAACGGCACACCGGCCCAGCGGCGGGTGTCGACCTCGAGGGTGATCGCGGCGAACGTCTCGGTGGTGGAGTCCGCGGAGAAGCCCTCCTCGTCGAGCAGCCCGACCACCTGCTCGCCGCCCTGCCAGCCCGCCGCGTACTGGCCGCGGCTGCTCGTCTCGTTCAGCGGCTGCGCGAGCTGGGTCGCCGAGAGCACCTTGATCTTCTCGGCCTGCAGCGCCACCGGGTTGAAGCTGACCGGCTCCTCCATCGCGGTCAGCGCCAGCAGCTGCATCAGGTGGTTCTGGATGACGTCGCGGGCGGCACCGATGCCGTCGTAGTAGCCGGCGCGCCCGCCCAGCCCGATGTCCTCGGCCATGGTGATCTGAACGTGGTCGACGTAGTGGGAGTTCCAGACGGGGTCCCACAGCTGGTTGGCGAACCGCAGCGCCAGGATGTTCTGCACCGTCTCCTTGCCCAGGTAGTGGTCGATGCGGAACACCGACTCCTCCGGGAATACTGCGTTGACCACGTGGTTGAGTTCCTGCGCGCTGTGCAGGTCGTGGCCGAAGGGCTTCTCGATGACCACCCGGCTCCAGCTGCCGTCCTGGGCGTTGGCCAGCCCGGACTTGCGCAGCTGGTCACAGACCACGGGGAAGGATTTGGGCGGGATCGCCAGGTAGAAGGCGTGGTTGCCGCCGATGCCGCGTTCGACGTCGAGCTTCTCCAGCGTGACGGCCAGTCGCCCGAAGGCGACGGCGTCGTCGAATTCGCCTCGCACGAAACGCAATCCATCGGCCAGCCGCTCCCATATCGACTGACGGAATGGGGTGCGGCAGTGCTGCTTGACCGAGTCGTGGACCACCTGCGCGAAATCGTCGTGGTCCCAGTTGCGGCGGGCGAAGCCCACCAGCGAGAAGGTCGGGGGCAGCAGGCCACGGTTGGCCAGGTCGTAGATGGCCGGCACGACCTTCTTGTGGGCCAGGTCCCCGGTGACGCCGAACAGCACCATGGCGCACGGACCCGCGATCCTGGGCAGACGTTTGTCGTTGGGGTCCCGTAACGGATTACGCCACTGTGCGGCCTCGGCGCCACGGCTCATTTGTCGGCGGAACCCAGTTGTTTCTGCGTCTCGTCGAGTAGCTGGTTCCAGGAGTCCACGAACTTCTCGACCCCTTCGTTCTCCAGGACCGCGAACACGTCGGTCAGGTCGATGCCGACCTGCTCCAGGTCGTCGAACACCTGCTGGGCGGCCGCGGCGGTGCCGCTGACCGTGTCGCCCTTGACCTCTCCGTGGTCGGCGACGGCGTCGATCGTGGGTTCCGGCATGGTGTTCACCGTGTTCGGCGCCACCAGTTCGGTCACGTAGAGGGTATCGGGGTAGGCGGGGTTCTTCACACCGGTGGACGCCCACAATGGGCGCTGCACGCGGGCGCCGGCGGACTTGAGCGCCCCATAGCGCTCGCCGCCCTCGAAGACCTCCTGGTAGGCCGCGTAGGCCAGCCGGGCGTTGGCGACCCCGGCCTTGCCGCGCAGCGCCAGCGCCTGCTCGGAGCCGATCTTGTCCAGCCTCTTGTCGATCTCGGTGTCCACACGGGACACGAAAAACGACGCCACGGAATGGATCTTGGACAGGTCGTGGCCGGCTTCGCGGGCCTTCTCCAGCCCGGTCAGATACGCGTCCATGACCTCGCGGTGCCGTTCGACGGAGAAGATCAGCGTGACGTTGACCGAGATTCCTTCCGCCAGCGTGGCGGTGATGGCCGGCAGGCCGGCCTTGGTGGCGGGGATCTTGATGAGCAGGTTCGGGCGGTCGACGATCTTCCACAGCTCGACGGCCTGCGCGATGGTCTTGTCCGTCTCGTTGGCCAGCCGCGGGTCGACCTCGATCGACACCCGGCCGTCGACGCCCCGGGTGGCTTCCCACAGCGGAGTGAACACGTCGCAGGCGTTGCGCACGTCGTCGGTGGTGACGGTGCGGATCGTGGCGTCCACGTCGGCGCCGCGTTCGGCCAGCTCGGCGATCTGGCCGTCGTAGGCGTCGCCCTCGGCCAGCGCCTTCTGGAAGATCGACGGGTTGGTGGTCACGCCGACGACACTCTTGGTGTCGATCAGCTCCTGCAGGTTGCCCGACTGCAGCCGGTCCCGCGAGAGGTCATCGAGCCAGACGGATACGCCGGCGGCGGACAGCGCCGCGAGGTTCGGGTTCTGAGTGGTCATGGGAATCGCCCTTTCTCAGTTGTCGACTACCTGTTCCGCGGCGGCGGCGACGGCCTCAGCGGTGAAGCCGAACTCACGGAACAAAGTCTTGTAATCGGCGGACTCGCCGTAGTGTTCGATCGAGACGATCTTGCCGGTGTCGCCGACCAGCTTGTGCCAGCTCTGCGCGATGCCGGCCTCGACGGCCACCCGCGCCGACACGGACGGCGGCAGCACGCTGTCGCGGTAATCCGAGGGTTGCGACTCGAACCACTCCACGCACGGCATCGAGACTACCCGCGCGACGATGTCCTTGTCCGCCAACAACTTCTGGGCCGCGACGGCGAGCTGGACCTCGGAGCCGGTGGCGATCAGCACGACGTCGGGCTCCTCGCCGTCCTCGGCGCCGTCGTCGCCCAGGACGTAGCCGCCGCGGGCGACGCCCTCCGGGCTGGTGCCCTCGAGCACCGGCACGCCCTGGCGGGTCAGGATCAGGCCCACCGGTCCGCTGCCGTTGCCGCGGGCCAGGATCGAGCGCCACGCGTAGGCCGTCTCGTTGGCGTCGGCGGGCCGCACCACCGACAGCCGGGGGATCGCCCGCAGTGCAGCCAGGTGCTCGATCGGCTGGTGGGTCGGCCCGTCCTCGCCGAGCCCGATCGAGTCGTGGGTCCACACGTAGATGGTGTCGATGTCCATCAGCGCGGCGAGCCGCACCGCCGGGCGCATGTAGTCGGAGAACTGCAGGAAGGTGCCGCCGTAGGCCCGCGTCGGGCCGTGCAGCACGATCCCGGACAGGATGGCGCCCATCGCGTGCTCGCGAACGCCGAAGTGCAGCGTGCGGCCGTACCAGCCGGCGGTGTACTCCTTGGTCGAAATCGCCGGCGGGCCAAAGGAAGTGGCGCCCTTCATGGTAGTGTCGTTGCTCCCGGCCAGGTCGGCCGAACCGCCCCACAACTCGGGCAGTTTGGGACCCACGGCCGACAGCACCGCCCCGGACGCCTTACGGGTGGCCACCGCGTCGCCGCCGGTCTCCCAGTGCGGCAGGTCGGCGTCCCAGCCGTCGGGCAGTTGCCCGGCGGTGAGTCGGTCCAGCAGCGCCTTGCGGTCCGGCTCGCGCTGGGCCCAGGCCTCGAAGTCGGCCTGCCAGCGTTCGTGCGCCTCCTTGCCCCGGCCCACCAGCCCGCGGGTGTGGGTGATGACGTCCTCGCGCACCTCGAACTTCTTGTTCGGGTCGAAGCCGAGGGCCTCCTTGACGGCCGCCACCTCCTCGTCGCCGAGGGCGGCGCCGTGCGCCTTGCCGGTGTTCATCAGGTTGGGGGCGGGGTAGCCGATGATGGTGCGCAGCGAGATGAACGACGGCCGGTCGGTGACGGCTTTCGCGTTGGCGATGGCCTCCTCGATGGCGACGACGTTCTCGCCGCCCTCCACCTCTTGGACGTGCCAGCCGTAGGCGCGATAACGGGCCGCGGTGTCCTCGCACATCGCGATGTCGGTGTCGTCCTCGATCGAGATCTGGTTGTGGTCGTAGAACACGATCAGGTTGCCCAGCTGCTGCACGGCCGCCAGCGACGACGCCTCCGAGGTGACGCCCTCCTCGATGTCCCCGTCGGAGGCGATCACGTAGATGAAGTGGTCGAACGGGCTGGTGCCCGGTTCGGCGTCGGGGTCGAACAGGCCACGCTCGTAGCGGGCCGCCATCGCCATCCCGACCGCCGAGGCCAGCCCCTGGCCGAGCGGGCCGGTGGTGATCTCCACGCCCCGGGTGTGCCGGAACTCAGGGTGCCCCGGGGTCTTGGACCCCCAGGTGCGCAGCGACTCGATGTCGGAGAGTTCCAGCCCGAAGCCGCCCAGATAGAGCTGGATGTAGAGGGTCAGGCTGCTGTGTCCGCAGGACAGGATGAACCGGTCGCGGCCCAGCCAGTTGGTGTCGCTGGGGTCGTGCCGCATCACCCGCTGGAACAGCGTGTAGGCCAGGGGCGCCAGGCTCATCGCCGTCCCGGGGTGGCCGTTGCCGACCTTCTGGACCGCATCGGCGGCCAGCACCCGCGCGGTGTCGACGGCGACCGAGTCGATCTCGGCCCAGTCATCGGGATGGTGTGGTTGGGTCAGCGCAGAGATCTCTTCGAGTGTTGTCACAGACTCAGTCCTTGGGGTCATCGAGCTGATCAATCTCAACCCTAGTGCGGGAGCGGCGGCTCTTGCAGTGCAAGATTTTGGGGTACCCACGGCCGGGCGTTGTGAAAATTACGCGCCGGCCGAACGCGCGGTGCAACCAGTCCCGCAATCGAGGGAGAAACATCAGTGAAGGGACCCTGCGGGCTCGCCACCCAGGGTGTGCGGTCTACCATCGTCTGTAGTAGATGCTGCGCGCCGCTGGGAACCCGAGGAGTTATTGCGTGAGCGTTCGCGGGCGCGTCGCGCCGAGCCGAAAAGCCGAGACCGCCCGGCCCGGGCCGTCGTCCGAGCCGTCGAAGGGCCCGGCGCGGAACCGGGTCATGGCCACGCTGCTGGCGTACCTGGCGCTGACCAAGCCGCGGGTCATCGAACTGCTGCTGGTCACCGCGATTCCCGCGATGCTGCTCGCCGCGCGCGGCACCGTGAACCCGCTGTTGATCCTCAACACACTGTTCGGGGGGATGCTGGCGGCCGGGGGCGCCAACACGCTCAACTGCGTCGCCGACGCGGACATCGACAAGGTGATGAAGCGGACCGCGCGCCGGCCCCTGGCGCGGGCCGCGGTGCCCACGCGAAACGCCCTGGTGTTCGGGCTGGTGCTGAGCGTGGGCTCGTTCTTCTGGCTGTGGTTGACCACCAACCTGCTGTCGGGGCTGCTGGCCGTCGCCACGATCGCGTTCTATGTGTTCGTCTACACGCTGCTGCTCAAGCGGCGGACGTCGCAGAACGTCGTGTGGGGCGGCGCGGCCGGCTGCATGCCGGTCATGATCGGGTGGTCGGCGGTCACCGGCACCATCGCGTGGCCGGCGCTGGTGATGTTCGCCATCATCTTCTTCTGGACACCGCCGCACACCTGGGCGCTGGCGATGCGCTACAAGGACGACTACAAGGCGGCCGGCGTGCCGATGCTGCCGGCCGTGGCGACCGAGCGCCAGGTCACCAAGCAGATCCTGATCTACACCTGGCTGACGGTGCTGACGACGCTGGCGCTGGCGCCGGCGGCGGGGTGGCTGTACGCGGCGGTGGCCGTGGCCGCCGGGGTGTGGTTCCTGGCGATGGCCCACCAGCTGTACGCCGGGGTCCGCGCCGGCCAGCCCGTCAAACCGCTGCGGCTGTTCCTGCAGTCCAACAATTACCTGGCGGTGGTGTTCTGCGCGCTGGCGGTCGACTCGGCCCTCGCGCTGCCGACGCTGTTCTAGCGCGATGGCGGCCAGGGCAGTAGCACGATAGAGCCCGCGGTGCGGCGGCCCTGCAGATCCTGGTGGGCGCGGGCCGCTTCGGCGAGGGGGTACCGGCCCCCGACCTGCACGGAGATGGCCCCGCTGCCGATCGCATCGAACAGTTCGGTCGCCCGCCGGGCGAACTCGTCGCGGGTGCGGATGAAGTGGACCAGCGAGGGGCGGGTGAGGTACACCGACCCGGCCGCGTTGAGCCGCTGCGGATCGACGGGCGGAACCGGTCCGCTGGCGGCGCCGAACAGCGCCAGGGTGCCGCGCACCGCCAGGCTGGCCAGGCTGGCGTCGAACGTGCTCGCGCCCACGCCGTCGTAGACCGCCGCCACCCCCGCGCCGCCCGTCAGCTCGCGGATCCGCCGGCCGAATCCGGCGGCGTCGTCAGGATAGGAGAGCACCTCGGCGGCTCCGGCGTCCCTCGACATCCGCTCCTTCTCCGGCGTCGAGACCGTGGTGATCACCCGGGCGCCCAGCAGGCGCGCCCACTGCGTCAGGAGCAGCCCGACCCCGCCGGCGCCCGCGTGCACCAGCACGGTGTCGCCGCTTTGCACGGGATACACCGACTTCAGCAGGTAATGGGCGGTCAGGCCCTTCAGCAACACCGAGGCCGCCACATCGGATGCCACCCCGCCCGGCACCTTCGCGGTCAGCGCGGCCGGTGCGGTGGCGTATTCGGCGTAGCCCCCGGACACCGCGGCGCTGACCACCCGATCGCCGTCGCTGAAACCGTCCACCCCCTCGCCGGCGCCGACGACCGTGCCGCACATCTCCTGGCCGAGGATGAACGGCAACTCGCGCGGGTACTGGCCCGAGCGGAAGTAGGTGTCGATGTAGTTCACGCCGATGGCCTCAGCCTCGATCAGCAGCTCGCCGGGACCCGGGTTGGGCCGTGGGGTGTCGACGTAACGCAGGACCTCCGGGCCGCCTGTGTCGGCGACTTCTATTGCGTGCATGGGCCTATCATGCCGGGAGATGAAGCTCGCCCGGCCGGACCTCTTCCATCCGCGCATCGTGCTGGCGGGCTGTCGGCGGCACGTCACCGGCGACGGCGACGACGCGGGGCTGGTCGCTGCGCTGCGCCACCGCGGTCTGCACGCACGCTGGCTGTCCTGGGACGACCCCGAAACGGGTCTGGCGGACCTGGTGATCCTGCGTGCCACCGCCGACTACGCCGAGCGGCTCGAGGACTTTCTGGCCTGGATGAGCGTCATGGCCAACGTGCTGAACCCGCCCGCCGTGGTGGCCTGGAACGCCGACCGCCACTATCTGGCCGACCTGGCGCGTGCGGGGGTGCCGACGGTGCCGGGGGAGTTCTTCGCGCCCGGGGAACGTATCCGGGTGCCGCCCAGCGGGCACGTCTTCCTCGGCCCGGCAGTCGGCACCGGGAGCCGCCGCTGCGCCGACCGCGTCTCGGCCGTGGTGGACGCGGGCGAACTACACAGGGCGGGCCGTGCCGTGCTGCTGCAAGCCTGTGACGCGGCCCCCGAGTCGGTGCTGGTCTTTCTCGGCGGCGCGCCGTCGCACGCGTTCACGATGCGGGAACGCCGGCTGGTCCAGGCCGAACCCGACCCGGAGATCTGGGCGGTCGGCGCCGCCGCGCTGGCCGCCGCGGCGGCCCGGACGGGCGTCGCGCGACGCGAGCTGCTCTACGCGCGCGCCCACGTCGTCGGCGGGCACGACGATCCGCGCCTTCTGGAACTGCAACTGGTGGAGCCGTCGCTGGGCTGGCGTCGGTTGGACGCCGGCGCCCGTGACCTCGCCGAGCGCGAGTTCGCGCTGGCCGTGGAGTCAGCCTGCGACCGGCTGGGGCTCGGCCCGCTGTCGCATTGACGCCCACAGCGCCGCGGTGGCCGCCGTGCACGCCGCGGCGCCCGCCACGTGCAGCGCGACCAGGGCGGCGGGGACCCCGGTGTAGTACTGCGCGGTGCCGACGGCGGCCTGCGCGCACACCAGGGCGAGCAGCACGCCGAGCCGCAGCAGGATGGGCCGCGCCGCGCCGACGGCCAGCAGGCCGAAGCCCAGGCCGACCACGAGCGCCAGGTAGGCGACCAGCAGCGACGAGTGCGCGTGCACCAGGGTGTCGATCTCGACCTTCAGCCGCGGCACCGCCCGGCTGGGGCCGCGGTCCCCGGCGTGCGGGCCGGCGGCCGTCACCAGCGTGCCGGTGACCAGCACCGCGGCCAGATTCGCCCCGATCAGGGCGGTCAGGGCGCGCAGCGGCCGGGCCACCCGCCGCCGGACCTCCCCGTCGTCCGGCTCGCCGATCTTGACGTAGAGCAGCACCGACAGCCATACCATCGTCATGGAGGTGAGCAGGTGGATGGCCACTGTCCACCACAACAGGCCGGTCCGCACGGTGATGCCCCCGATGACCGCCTGCACCAGGGTCGACACCGGCATCAGCCACGCGTACACCAGGACCTCGCGGCGCCGGCGCGCCCGGGTCACCGCCAGCACGGCCAGCACCGCGGCGATGACCACCGCGAACGTGATCATCCGGTTGCCGAACTCGACCGCCTGGTGGATGCGCGGGACCTCTGCGTGGGCCACCGGGGTGAAGCTGCCCGGGAAGCACTGCGGCCAGGTGGGGCAGCCGAGCCCGGAGGCGGTGACGCGGACGATCGCGCCGGTGACGGCGATGCCGCCCTGGGTGAGGGTCACGATCGCGGCGATGACGCGCTGGGTGCGCAGGCTGGGATCGGGGAGCAGGTTCACCAGCCGCATCAGCACGCGTCCGATCGTAAGGCAACGACAACTACGGCTTGTAGTACGGGCGTGGGCGTCAGGTGAACCGGAACCAGCGCAGCCCCGCCAGCGCCGCCACCGAACCCCACACCGCCAGGACGGCGACGCCGAACCAGTCCACCGACAAGGTCAACGCCTGCGACAGCGCCTCGGTGAGCGCGCCCGACGGCGTCAGCCGCGAGAGCCATTTGGCCGCCGCCGGGATCATCCGCGTCTCGATGGTCAGCGCGCCGAGCCCGGCGAAGACGAACCACAGCAGGTTGGCGAGCGCGAGGACGATTTCGGCCCGCAGCGTGCCGCCCAGCAGCAGGCCCAGGGCGGCGAATCCGGCGGTGCCCAGTGCGATGATCGCCCCGCCGAGCAGCAGCCCGGCCGGGGCGGGCCGCCAGCCCAGCGCCAACCCGATAGCGCCCAGGATGAGCGACTGCAGGAACACCACCGCGACCACCGCCAGCGACTTGCCCGCGATGATTCCCCACACCGGCAACGGGGTGGCCCCCAGCCGCTTGAGGGCCCCGTAGCGGCGGTCGAACGCGACCGCGATCGCCTGGCCGGTGAACGCGGTGGAGACCACCGCGAGCGCCATGATGACCGGGACGAAGGTGGCGGCCCGGTTGGCGCCGAAGGAGCCCAGCGGCAGCAGCGTGAGCCCGACCAGCAGCGTGATCGGGATGAACATGGTCAGCAGCAGCTGCTCGCCGTTGCGCAGCAGCAGCTTCAACTCCAGGCCGAACTGTGCGCCCAGCATGCGCGGCACGGTGTTGGGCCGCGGGTTCGGGGTGAAAGTGCCTGCGGGAAAAGGGGATTCGCTCACGAACGCAGCTCCCTGCCGGTGAGATCCAAGAACACGTCCTCGAGGCTGCGTTGCCCGACCCGCATGTCGGTGGCGAGCACGCCGATCTGCGCGCACCACGCCGTGACGGTCGCCAGCACCTGCGGGTCGACGGCACCCTCGACCAGGTACTCGCCCGGCGTCGCCTCGCTGACCCGGTAGTCCTCCGGCAGGGCGGAGGCCAGCAGCGACAGGTCGAGCCGCGGCGGCGCGGTGAACCGCAACTGGCCCTGCGCGCCGCTGCGCATCAGCTCCGCCGGCGTGCCCGCGGCCACCGGCACGCCGTGGTCGATGATGACCAGCCGGTCGGCGAGTTCCTCGGCTTCCTTGAGCTGGTGGGTGGTCAGCACCACCGTCACGCCGTCGCGGCGCAGCGCGTCGATCAGCTCCCAGACCAGCAGCCGGGCGTGCGCGTCCAGCCCAGCGGTGGGTTCGTCGAGGAACACCAGTTCCGGGCGGCCCACCAGCGCGCACGCCAGTGCGAGGCGCTGTTGCTGACCGCCGGAGAGCCGCCGGTAGGTGGTGCGGGCCGCCTCGGTCAGGCCCAGGGTGTCCAGCAGCCACGCGGGGTCGAGGGGGTCGGCGGCGTAGGAGGCCACCAGGTTGAGCATCTCCCCGGCGCGGGCGGCGGGGTAGCCACCGCCGCCCTGCAGCATCACCCCGATGCGCGCGCGCAGGCGCGCGTTGTCGGTGACCGGGTCCAGGCCCAGCACCTGGATCGACCCGGCGTCCGGGCGTGCGAAGCCCTCGCACATCTCGACCGTCGTCGTCTTCCCGGCGCCGTTGGGGCCCAGCAACGCGAACACCTCGGCGGCGTGCACGTCCAGATCGAGGTTGGAGACGGCCGCCACGGCTGTCGCGCCGGAGCCGTACCGTTTGCTCACTCCGCGCAGCCGTACCACGATTTCGGGGGCGTCGGGGGTCGAGGCGGGCGCGCTCACGTGGAATCAGCGTAGGCGTCCGGCGCCGCGGCCTGCCGTGGGGTCTCGGCTGACTCGGGGGCCGGCGCGGTCGGCGCCGCTTCGGCCGGTTCCCGGCCCTCGGGCGGCAGTCCCCGCCACGGCAGCCGGGTATAGGTCCCCGCGATCAGTCCCAGCACGATGAGGGTGCTGGCGACCGTCGCATCGACGATCTGGAACAGCGCGAAGCGATCCCCGTTGGCCGTCGGCCCGAAGATGCCCACGACCAGGGTGATGACGATGGCGGCCATCCTGAAGCCGGCGCGGGTCGCCCAGGCCGCCAGGGGGATGATGGCCCAGAGCAGATACCAGGGCTGCACGACGGGGAACAGCAGCACCGTCACACCCAGCGCGACACCCAGCCCGCCGATCGGGTGCAACCGGCCGCGCAGGACCGACACCAGCAGCCAGCCCACCATCACCGTGATGATCAGCACACCGATGGCGCGGGTGAGCGCCAGTACCGCGGTGGTGTGGTCGCCCAGCCCCAGCAGGATGCCCACCTGTCCGGTGCCCAGGGCCAACAGCGTCGGTGGCGACATCCAGCTGCGCACCACGTTGGCGGTGCCCAGCGTGTAGATCCAGCCGAACCCCAGCCCGCTGGCCCAACCGACCAGGGCCATCACCGCCAGCGACAACCCCGCCATCGCGCCGCCGGAGAGCAGCAGCGCGCGCAGGCTACCGCCGCAGCGGTTGGCCAGCGCCATGGTGACGAACCCGAGCGCGAGCAGCGAGGGCAGCTTCACCTGCGACGACAGTGCGATCAGGACCGACCCGGCCAGCAGCAGCCCCAGGGGCTCCCAGGCGGCGGGGTGGCGCCAGGTGGCGGGCAGGAGCCGCGGGAAGCGGGACGGGTCCAGGCCGCGCAGCGCGAACTCGGCGCCGGTCAGCATCAGCCCGAGCATCAGTGCCTCGTTGTGGATGCCGCCGACCAGATGCATGATCAGCAGCGGGTTGGCCGCGCCCAGCCACAGCGCGCTGACCTCGGCCACGCCGCAGCGCCGCGCCAGCCGCGGCGTCGCCCATACGATCAGGCCCACCCCGAGCAGCACCACGACCCGGTGGCAGAGCACGGCGGCGACGATGTTCTGCCCGGTCAGCGACGAGATGCCGCGCCCGATCCACAGGAACAACGGGCCGTACGGCGCCGGGGTCTCCCGCCACAGGCTGGGCACCGACAGGGTGAACACGTGCGACAGCCCGAGCCCGGAGGCCGGACCCACGCGGTAGGGGTCGAGCCCTTCCAGGGAGATCTGGCTCTGGGCGAGGTAAGAGTAGACGTCCTTGCTGTACATCGGCGGCGCGGGCAGCAGCGGCAGGACCCACAGCAGCAGGGTGCGGTCCAGGTCGCCGCGCGACATCCGCCTGCTGCCCAGCGCGAACCGGCCCAGCATCAGCCACGCCAGCGCCATCATCACCGCCCCGGTCGTGGTCATCGTCAGCGACACGGTCTGGATCCGGGACGGCAGGTTCAGCAGCCGCACCCCGAACGTCGGGTCCTGGACGACGGGCCGCGCGCCGGCGCCCAGCGCGCCGATCGCCATCACGACTGTGCCGGTGGCGCCGAACAATCGGGTGCGTTGCATCGCGGTGCGCTCGGTGTCGTTCAGCGGCGAACCCACCGTCAGCTCGTCGCCGTGCAGACTGGCGATCGACGAGCTCAGCGTGTGGTGGCGAGCCGACATCCTCAGCAGCCTAGCCTCGACCGGGCACGGGGTGTGAGCAGCGCAACTCCTCCAGGGGGGACCCGCGGTGGACCGGCGCCCGGAATTGCGTCACACTGGTGTTGTGAAAATCCGAACCAGCGACGAGGCTGTCGCATGCGATGCGGCGGTGTCGCCCGCGACGCCGGATGGTCACACCCGCCGCGCGATCGTGCGGCTGCTGCTGGAATCCGGATCGATCACCGTCGGCGAGATCGGCGACCGGCTGGCCCTGGCGGCGGCCGGCGTGCGGCGTCACCTCGAAGCGTTGATCGAGGCCGGCGACGCCGAGTCCGTGCCCGCCGCGGCCTGGCAGCAGGCGGGTCGGGGGCGTCCCGCCAAACGCTACCGGTTGACCGGGGCGGGCCGGGCCAAGCTCGAGCACGCCTACGACGACCTGGCGGCCGCGGCGATGCGGCAATTGCGCGAGGTCGGTGGCGAGGACGCGATCAAGACGTTCGCCCGTCGCCGCATCGATGCCATCCTGACCGGCGTCGAGGCGGCGGGCAGCCTCGAGGACGCCGAGGTCGAGGCGGCCGCCGCGCGCGTCGCCGGCGCGCTCACCAAGGCCGGCTACGTCGCCACCACCGCCCGGGTGGGCGGGCCGATCCACGGCGTGCAGATCTGCCAGCACCACTGCCCGGTGTCGCACGTCGCCGAGGAGTTCCCGGAGCTGTGCGAGGCCGAGCAGCAGGCGATGGCCGAAGTGCTCGGAACCCATGTCCAGCGGTTGGCGACGATCGTCAACGGCGACTGCGCCTGCACCACCCACGTACCCCTGACCCAGTCACCGAGCAAGGCGCACAGCCCGCGCCGCGCCGACACCACGAGCATCAAAGGAGCGTCGTCATGACCCTGGAAGCCGACAAGACCGCTGCCGTCCCGCTCACCCAAGAGGAGGCCATCGCCTCGATGGGCCGCTACGGCTACGGCTGGGCGGACTCCGACGTCGCGGGCGCGAGCGCACAGCGCGGGCTGTCCGAGGCGGTGGTGCGTGACATCTCGGCCAAGAAGAACGAGCCCGAGTGGATGCTGGAGACGCGGCTCAAGGCGCTGCGCATCTTCGAGCGCAAGCCCATGCCGTCGTGGGGGTCGAACCTGGAGGGCATCGACTTCGACAACATCAAGTACTTCGTGCGCTCCACCGAGAAGCAGGCCGCCACGTGGGACGACCTGCCGGAGGACATCCGCAAGACCTACGACAAGCTCGGCATTCCGGAAGCCGAAAAGCAGCGGCTGGTCTCGGGTGTCGCCGCGCAGTACGAATGTCTGGCCGGAGAGACCCTGGTGTGGACGGCCAACCGGGGACAAGTGCCGATCAAGGAAATCCAGCGCGGTGACCGGGTGTTCTCCTACGACGAGGACGACGAGCGATTTGTCGTGGCCCCGGTCAAGGCCTCCGCGCAGACGGACACTCGGCTCACCTACACGGTCAAGACGACCCGTCGCAGCATCCGCGCGACCGATAACCACCCCATGTTGGTGTTGCGGGACGAACGCAAAGAGGGCCGGCAACGCGCGCGCTTTGCCCGCCGTTGGGTGACAGTTGGTGAGATCAAGCCGGGCGACTTCGTCGCCGTGCCAAGGGGAATCCCCGAGTTCGGCGCCAACGCGGAACTTCCGGGCGTGGCCGGTTTGCCTGCGCCGCAGGCCAGCTCGGTCGACTTGATGTGGCTGCTCGGCCTTTACGTCGGTGACGGCAACCTGCACGTTTCGGGGAGGACGTATCGGGTTCAGTTCGCTATTCCGGCAGCCGATGTCGAGTTGCGCGCGGAGTTGACCCGGGTGGTCAATGAGCTTTTCGGCCTGCGCTGCATCGAAGCCGACGAATACCGTGTCGTCGTGAACTCGAAGGCGCTGACCGAGTGGATCGTGACGCTTGGCTTCAACGGATTGTCGCTGACCAAGCATGTGCCGGACTGGGTCTACGGCGTGCCGGTCGATCAGCGGCTGGCGTTTCTCGGCGGCTGGGTCGACGCCGACGGGTACGTGGGGCCGGCGAGCAGCGGATCGGTCCTCCTGACCTGTGCCAACGAAGCGTCGCTCGGGCAGGCCCGCGAACTGGCCGAATTAAGCGGTCTGCGCGCGGGTGGCCCGTGGTCGTTCACGCAACCCTATCGGCATGCACCGCAGCGCATCCAAACCGCTTGGCGGCTCGGCATTTCCGGTGACTTCGAGCGGCTCGGCTGCCGTAACCCGAAGCGGACGGACCGCTTCGGCCGGCGGCGCTACATGCACTCGTCCACCGGCGCACATGGAACGACGATCCGGGCACACACCAACGACTGGCTCGGTTTCGAGCGGGTCAAGTCGATCGAACCCCACACCGTCGAGCCGGTCTTCGACATCGAGGTGGACGGACCGCACAACTTCGTGGCCGAAGGTCTGGTGGTGCACAACTCCGAGGTGGTCTACCACCAGATTCGGGAAGACCTTGAGGCACAAGGAGTTATCTTCCTGGACACCGACACTGCGCTGCGCGAGCACCCCGAGATCTTCCGGCAGTACTTCGGCACCGTGATCCCCGCGGGGGACAACAAGTTCTCCGCGCTGAACACCGCGGTGTGGAGCGGCGGATCGTTCATCTACGTCCCGCCGGGCGTGCACGTCGACATCCCACTGCAGGCCTACTTCCGGATCAACACCGAGAACATGGGCCAGTTCGAGCGGACGCTGATCATCGTCGACGAGGGCGCCTACGTGCACTACGTCGAGGGCTGCACCGCGCCGATCTACAAGAGCGACTCGCTGCACTCGGCGGTGGTCGAGATCATCGTGAAGCCCGGCGGCCGTTGCCGTTACACCACGATCCAGAACTGGTCGAACAACGTCTACAACCTGGTCACCAAGCGGGCCCGTGCCGAGGCCGGCGCCACCATGGAGTGGGTCGACGGCAACATCGGCTCGAAGGTGACGATGAAGTACCCGGCGGTCTGGATGACCGGCGAGCACGCCAAGGGCGAGGTGCTGTCGGTGGCCTTCGCCGGCGAGGGCCAGCACCAGGACACCGGCGCCAAGATGCTGCACCTGGCGCCCAACACGTCGAGCAACATCGTGTCCAAGTCGGTGGCCCGCGGCGGCGGCCGCGCCTCCTATCGCGGCCTGGTGCAGGTGAACAAGGGCGCGCACGGCTCACGTTCCAGCGTGAAATGCGATGCGCTTTTGGTCGACACGATCAGCCGCAGCGACACCTATCCCTACGTCGACATCCGCGAGGACGACGTCACGATGGGTCACGAGGCCACCGTGTCCAAGGTGAGCGACAACCAGCTGTTCTACCTGATGAGCCGCGGGCTGACCGAGGACGAGGCGATGGCGATGGTGGTGCGCGGCTTCGTCGAGCCGATCGCCAAGGAACTCCCGATGGAGTACGCGCTGGAACTCAACCGGCTCATCGAACTGCAGATGGAAGGTGCGGTCGGATGACCGCCACGGGAACGACGGGCGCGCTCACCAAAGGTGAGCTGTTCGCCTCCTTCGACGTCGACGCCTTCGAGGTCCCGCACGGCCGCGACGAGTTGTGGCGGTTCACCCCGCTGCGGCGGCTGCGCGGCCTGCACGACGGCTCGGCGCCCGCCACCGGCAGCGCGCGCATCGACGTCGACGAGCGGCCCGGCGTGCACACCGAGACCGTCCGCCGCGGTGACGAACGCCTGGGCCAGGCCGGTGCCCCCACCGACCGCGTTGCGGCGCAAGCTTTTTCATCGTTCAACTCCGCGACGCTGATCACCGTCGGGCGCGACGTACAGGTCGCCGAACCGGTCAACGTCACGGTCACCGGGCCCGGCGAGGGCGCGGTCGCCTACGGGCATCTGCAGGTCCGCGCCGACGAACTGGGCGAGGCCGTCGTCGTCATCGACCACCGCGGCAGCGGAACCTACGCCGACAACGTCGAATTTGTGGTCGGCGACGCGGCCCGGCTCACCGTCGTCTGGATCGCCGACTGGGCCGACGACGCGGTGCACGTCAGCGCCCACCACGCCAGGCTGGGCAAGGACGCGGTGCTGCGCCACGTCGCCGTCACCCTGGGCGGGGAGGTCGTGCGGATGTCGGCCACCGTGCGCTTCGACGGCCCCGGCGGCGACGCGGAGTTGCTGGGCCTGTATTTCGCTGACGACGGCCAGCACCTGGAGTCGCGCCTGCTGGTGGACCACGCGCAGCCGGACTGCACGTCCAACGTGCTGTACAAGGGTGCGCTGCAAGGGGATCCGGACTCCGCGCTGCCCGACGCGCACACCGTGTGGGTGGGCGACGTGCTGATCCGCGCGGCGGCCACCGGCACCGACACCTTCGAGGCCAACCGCAATCTGGTGCTTACCGACGGGGCGCGCGCAGACTCGGTGCCCAACCTGGAGATCCAGACTGGTGAGATCGCCGGCGCCGGCCACGCCAGCGCCACCGGGCGTTTCGACGACGAGCAGCTTTTCTACCTGCGCTCCCGAGGCATCCCGGAGGAGCAGGCGCGCCGGCTGGTGATCCGCGGTTTCTTCGGCGAGATCATCTCCAAGATCGCGGTGCCCGAGGTAAGGGAACGGCTGACCGCAGCCATTGAACACGAACTCGAACTCACGGAGAAGACGACAACCTCATGACGACACTGGAAATCAGGGACCTGCATGTCAGCGTCGACAATCCCGACGCCGCCGAGGGGGAGCGCGAGATCCCCATCCTCAACGGTGTGGACCTCACGGTGAAATCCGGTGAGACGCATGCGTTGATGGGCCCCAACGGCTCCGGCAAGTCGACGTTGTCCTACGCGATCGCCGGCCACCCCAAGTACCGGGTGACCTCGGGGTCGATCACGCTGGACGGCGAGGACGTGCTGGCGATGAGCGTCGACGAACGCGCCCGGGCCGGCATCTTTTTGGCCATGCAGTACCCCGTCGAGGTGCCGGGCGTGTCGGTGTCGAACTTCCTGCGCTCGGCGGCCACCGCCGTGCGCGGTGAGGCCCCGAAGCTGCGGCACTGGGTCAAAGAGGTCAAGGCGGCGATGGGTTCGCTCGAGATCGACCCCGCGTTCGCCGAGCGCAGCGTCAACGAGGGATTCTCCGGTGGCGAGAAGAAGCGCCACGAGATCCTGCAGCTCGAGTTGCTCAAGCCCAGGATCGCCATCCTCGACGAGACCGACTCCGGGCTGGACGTCGACGCGCTGCGGGTGGTCAGCGAGGGAGTGAACCGCTACGCCGAGACCGAGCACGGGGGCATCCTGCTGATCACCCACTACACCCGCATCCTGCGCTACATCCGCCCGCAGTTCGTCCACGTTTTCGTCGGCGGCCGCATCGCCGAGTCCGGTGGGCCGGAGCTGGCCGACGAACTCGAGCAGAACGGCTACGTGCGCTTCACCCAAGCGGCTGCGGGAGCGTGACCCATGACGACCCCGACCCGGCTGGACGTCGCGGCCATCCGCGCCGACTTCCCGATCCTGCAGCGCGTCATGCGTGGCGGGAACCAGTTGGCGTATCTGGATTCCGGGGCGACCTCGCAGCGCCCGCTGCCGGTGCTCGACGCCGAGCGTGAGTTCCTGCTCACGTCCAACGGCGCGGTGCACCGCGGCGCCCACCAGCTGATGGAGGAGGCCACCGACGCCTACGAGCAGGGCCGCGCGGACGTCGCGGCGTTCGTCGGCGCCGACGCCGACGAACTGGTCTTCACCCGCAACGCCACCGAGGCGCTCAACCTGGTGTCCTACGTGCTGGGCGACAACCGGTTCGAGCGGGCCGTGGGCGAGGGTGACGTCATTGTCACCACCGAGCTCGAGCACCACGCCAACCTGGTGCCGTGGCAGGAGCTGGCCCGGCGCACCGGCGCCACCCTGCGCTGGTACGGCGTCACCGGCGAGGGCCGCATCGACCTGGACTCGCTGCGGCTCGACGAGCGGGTGAAACTCGTCGCCTTCAGCCATCATTCGAACGTCACCGGGGCGGTGGCGCCGGTGGCCGAAATCGTCGCCCGGGCCAGGGCGGTGGGCGCGCTGACCGTGCTGGACGCCTGCCAGTCGGTGCCGCACCAGCCGGTCGACCTGCACGCGCTGGACGTCGACTTCGCGGCTTTCTCCGGGCACAAGATGCTGGGCCCCAACGGGATCGGCGCGCTGTATGCCCGCCGCGAGCTGTTGGCGACGCTGCCGCCGTTCCTCACCGGCGGCTCGATGATCGAGACCGTGACGATGGAGACGTCCACCTACGCGCCCGCACCGCAACGCTTCGAGGCGGGCACGCCGATGACCTCCCAGGTCGTCGGGCTGGGTGCGGCCGCGCGCTACCTGGATGCGATCGGGATGGACGCCGTCGAGGCCCACGAGCGAGAACTGGTCGCCGCGGCCCTCGAGGGACTCTCGGAAATCGGGGGCGTGCGGATCATCGGGCCCACGTCCCTGGTGGACCGCGGCTCCCCGGTGTCGTTCGTCGTGGACGGGGTGCACGCGCACGACGTCGGGCAGGTGCTCGACGACGAGGGCGTCGCGGTGCGCGTCGGGCACCATTGCGCGATGCCGCTGCACCGCCGGTTCGGGGTGGCGGCCACCGCGCGCGCGTCGTTCGCGGTGTACAACACCGCCGAGGAGGTCGACCGTCTGGTGGCCGGCGTTCGGCGCGCGCTCGATTTCTTCGGGAGAGAATGACGTTGCGGCTCGAGCAGATGTATCAGGAAGTGATTCTCGATCACTACAAGCATCCGCAGCACCGGGGACTGCGGGAACCGTTCGGCGCGGAGGTCTTCCACGTCAACCCGACCTGCGGCGACGAGGTGACCCTGCGGGTCGCGCTGTCCGACGACGGTGAGCGCGTCGTCGACGTCTCCTATGACGGGCAGGGGTGTTCGATCAGCCAGGCGGCGACCTCGGTGCTCACCGAGCAGGTGATCGGCCAGAGCGTCCCGGAGGCGCTCGAGACCATCGCCGCGTTCACCGAGATGGTGTCCTCCCGCGGCACCGTCGAGGGCGACGAGGACGTGTTAGGCGACGGGATCGCCTTCGCCGGCGTCGCCAAGTACCCGGCGCGGGTGAAGTGCGCGCTGCTGGGATGGATGGCCTGTAAGGACGCGCTGGCCCGGGCCTGCGAAGCTTTGAAGGAGGTTGGGTGATGAGCGAGACCACCGCCCCGGACGACGAGCTGCTCGCCGACGTCGAGGAGGCTATGCGCGACGTCGTCGACCCGGAGCTGGGCATCAACGTCGTCGACCTGGGCCTGGTCTATGGCCTCAACGTCGTCGACGAGGGCGACGAGGGAACCGTCGCCGTCATCGACATGACGTTGACGTCGGCGGCATGCCCGCTGACCGACGTCATCGAGGACCAGTCGCGCATGGCGCTGGTCGGCAGCGGCCTGGTCGACGAGCTGCGGATCAACTGGGTCTGGAACCCGCCCTGGGGCCCGGACAAGATCACCGACGACGGCCGCGAGCAACTGCGGGCCCTCGGCTTCACCGTCTGAGTCGGCCCCAACCCCGACGGGCCCTACGGTGGACGGGCCCTACAGGTGGAAGGGGAAGTGCGGGAGGTGCAGATGGTGATGATGGTGGCCGCCCATCGGTGGGCACGCCTCCAGGCTGATGGTCGTCGCCTGCAGTACCCCGTCGCCGCCGGTTCCCTGGGCTCCCAGGCACCGGCCTTTGACGATCGCCTGGGCGCCGGCCTGGGTCTGCTTGCGGTAAGTGGTGGTGTTCAGGACGGTCACCGTGGTGGGCGGCTTCCCGCCGGGGCCGCCGTCGACCGAGATCGTGTTGCCCGAGACCGCGGCCACCCTGCCATAGAGGCCTGCGGGCGGCGGGCAGGTGTCGTCGACCGCCGGGGCGATCGTCACTGAGTCGGCGGTGACGCCGCCGCCCGACGGGGCGCTTTGCGGGGTGGCGCGGACGTTGACGCAACTGCCGGGGGTCACGTCGCTCAGCCGGGCGGGGGTGACCTCGACGACGCGCGTCGACGGCGCGAAGTCGACCGTCGCGCTCCCGGTCCGGGTCCGAAGCGCTATCGCGTTGCCCGACACCGACTCGACGAGGCCCTCGACGTAGTCCCTGCCCTCCGGGGGTGCCGGCGGCGCCGCGCTCGGTGCGGAGCGCGGTGGGGCAGTCGCCGTCACGCTGCGCTTCCCGGCGTCGCTGTTCGTGGTGTGCGTGGCGCCGCACGCGGCGACGGTCAGCGCGACGATGACGGCGACGATCGCGGGTTGGAGCACCCGAGGTTTCACCGGGATGGCAGGCACCGACTTTCTCCGATCGCACGTCGATGCCCGGTGCGGGCGCGTCACACCGCGCCCGCACCGGGCGATACGAACCTCAGGCGGCTGAGGCGAGCGGGTCGCCGTCAGCCGCCCTGGGCGGGTTGCGCCGCCTTGCCACACTTGCCGTCGACGGCCTCGCGCAGCTTGATGCTGGTCGCCTGCAGCGTGCCGGTGCTGTCCTTGGTGCCGCGCGCCTTGATGCACTTGCCCTGCGTGATCGCGTCGCTGGTGGCTTCCACCTGCTTGGAGTACTTGGTCTTGCCGTCGACCGTCACAGCCGTCTGCACGGGATTGCCGGCGGCGTCGTTGGTCGTGACGTTGATCGTGTTGTTGGCCACCGACGCGACCGTGCCCCGGACCGGTATCGGCTTGGCGGGCGCCGGCGTGGCCGAGCCCGACGGCGCCGGGCTGCTGGAGGCGGCCGGGGACTTCGGCCCCTGCGGGCACTTGCCGTTGACGGCGGGCTTGACACGCACCGACGCCGCGGTGACCGGCTGTCCGGCCTCGGCTTCGGCCTTGGTGGGCCGCACGATCACGCAGCTGCCCGTGGTGACGTCGGTGAGCGCCGCGGGGGTGATTTCGGTGATCTTGGTGGTCGGCGTGTAGTCGACGGTGGCGTTGGAGTCGTCCTTCTGGGTGACCTGGACCGCGTTGCCCGCGACCGACGCGACCAGCCCGCTGACCTTGGCCTGACCCTCGGCCGGGGGCACACCGCTGGTGGAGGTCTCGGTGGAGGTGGACATGGACGTGGAGGTCGACGTCGACGTCGACGTCGAGCTGGACTTGTTCGACGAGGTGCAGGCCGCGATGGAGAGCGCGGTGGCTCCGGTGACAGCGAAAACAGCGAACCGGGTGAGTCGAGGGGACTGTGGGCTGACAGATATCAACGTTTCTCCAATCCTGGTTTGGCACCAACGCAAGGGGTTTACCCGTTGAAGCTGAAAGTAACCTGTGTGTAACAAAATCAGAAGGCGTCTTCGGCAACCCGCATGAGGTCGCCGTCGAGGGAGTCGACGACGCTGCGCAGGGAGCTCAGCCTGGGCAGGATGTTCCGGGCGAAGAAGCCGGCGGTGGCAATCTTGCCGCGGTAGAACGCCGCGTCAGTAGCGGCGGCCCGGTCGAGCGCGGCGCGCGCCGCCCCGGCCTGGACCAGCAGGCGCCAGCCGATCAGCAGGTCGCCCACCGCCAGCAGGTAGCGCACCGAGGCGAGTCCCACCTTGTAGATCTCGGGGGGATGCTCGGCGGCCGCCGTCAGGTACCCGGTCAGCGCCCCGGTCATCGCCGTGACATCTTCCAGCGCGGTCTGCAGCAGCCGCGCGTCCGGTTTGAGCGCCTCGTCGCAGGTGTCGATGGTCGCGGCGATCCGGGCGGTGACGAAGCGCAGCGCCTCACCCCGGTCGCGGACGATCTTGCGGAAGAAGAAGTCGAGCGCCTGGATGGCCGTGGTGCCCTCGTAGAGCGAGTCGATCTTGGAGTCGCGCACGTACTGCTCGAGGGGATAGTCCTGCAGGTAGCCGGAACCGCCCAGCGTCTGCAGCGACTCGGTGAGCACCTCGTAGGCGCGTTCGGAGCTCACCCCTTTGACCACCGGTAGCAGCAGATCGTCCACGCGGTGCGCCATCTGGTGATCAGCGCCCGAAACATGTTGCGCCACGCTGTCTTCTTGGTGTGTGGCGGCATACATGTACAGCGCGCGCAGGCCTTCGGCGTAGGCCTTCTGGGTCATCAGGCTCCGCCGCACGTCGGGGTGGTGGATGATCGTCACCCGCGGCGCGGTCTTGTCGGCCATCTGGGTGAGATCGCCGCCCTGCACCCGTTCCCTGGCGAAGGCCAGCGCGTTGAGGTAGCCGGTGGACAGGGTGCCGGCGGCCTTGACGCCGATGGTCATGCGCGCCTGCTCGATCACGGTGAACATCTGTGCGATCCCGTTGTGCACGCCGCCCACCAGATAGCCCACGGCTGGGACGTCCGTGGCGCCGAACGTCATCTCACAAGTCGGGGACGCCTTGATGCCCATCTTGTGTTCGAGCCCTGTGGCATAGACCCCGTTGCGGGGACCGAGCTCGAATGTGTCCGGGTCGAACAGGAACTTGGGCACGTAGAACAGGCTCAGCCCCTTGGTGCCCGGGCCGGCGCCCTCCGGCCGGGCCAACACGAGGTGGAAGATGTTCTCGGCGGTGTCCCCGACATCCCCGCCGGAGATGAACCGCTTGACGCCCTCGATGTGCCAGGTGCCGTCGGGCTGCTCGACGGCCTTGGTGCGGCCCGCGCCGACGTCCGAGCCCGCGTCGGGCTCGGTGAGCGCCATGGTGCCCTGCCAGCCGCGCTCCAGCCCCTCGGCCGCCCACCGCCGCTGCTCGTCGGTGCCCACCTCGTACAGCGCCTGGGCCATCAACGAACCGAGGCAGAAGAAGGTGGCGGCGGGATGGCCGCAGATGATCATCTCGTTGACCGCCCACGTCAGCGGCGGCGGGGCGGGCACGCCGCCGATCTCTTCGGCCAGGCCCAGTCGCCACCACCCGGCCGCTCGGATCGCCTCGACCGTCTCGGCCAACTCGGCGGGCACGCTGATGGTGTGCTGCTGAGGGTCGAACACCGGCGGGTGGCGGTCGGCGACGGCGAACGATTCGGCGAGCGGGCCCTCGGCCAGGCGGGCGGCTTCGGCCAGGATGGTCCGGACGGTCTCCTCGTCGAGGTCGCCGTATTTCCCGGCGCCGAGGACAGCGCCCAACTCGAGCACCTCGAACAGGTTGAACTCGAGATCACGCACGTTCGCGATGTAGTGGCCCAAGGTGGTTCCCTTCACCGGCGGGCATCAGCCACAGTGTCCTCCGAGCCGGAATAGGTACGCAACCGTAACCGGGGCGCCGCCCGGCCCGTCGCGGGAACACAACGCCCCCCCGGCCGCGTTGGGTTCGGTGTGACAACTTTGGAACTCACTGCTGAGAAATTCAACGAAACGATTGAGGGCAACGACATCGTGCTCGTCGACTTCTGGGCCTCGTGGTGCGGACCGTGCCGTCAGTTCGGGCCGACGTTCGAGGCATCGTCGGAGAAGCACCCCGACATCGTCCACGCCAAGGTCGACACCGAGGCCCAGCAGGAGCTGGCTGCGGCCGCCCAGATCCGCTCCATCCCCACCCTGATGGCGTTCAAGAAGGGCATGCTGCTGTTCAATCAGCCCGGAGCCCTGCCGCCGGCGGCGCTGGAGGACCTGGTGCGGCAGGTCAAGGCGTTCGACGTCGAGGCCGCTCAGGCGGATCAGGCGGACCAGACCTGAGCCCCCGCCGCGCTGCGTCGCGGCCCGGCGCGGGGGTCCGCGCTACCGTTCACGGGTGAGTTTGGTTCTGGTAGAGCATCCGCGACCGGGCGTCGCGCTGGTAACCCTCAACCGCCCCGAGCGGATGAACTCCATGGCGTTCGACGTCATGGTGCCGCTCAGGGAGGCTCTCGAGCGGGTCAGGCACGACAATTCGGTGCGGGTGGTGGTGTTGACCGGGGCGGGCCGGGGATTCTCCTCGGGCGCCGACCACAAGTCCGCGGGCGCGGTGCCCCACGTGGACGGGTTGACCCGTCCCACCTACGCGTTGCGCTCGATGGAGGTTCTGGACGAGGTCATCCTGGCCCTGCGCCGGTTGCACCAACCGGTAATCGCCGCGGTCAACGGCCCGGCCATCGGCGGTGGCCTGTGCCTGGCGCTGGCTGCCGACATCCGCGTCGCCGCGACCGGTGCCTACTTCCGCGCCGCGGGCATCAACAACGGCCTGACCGCCAGCGAACTGGGCCTGAGTTACCTGCTGCCCAGGGCGATCGGATCCTCGCGTGCCTTCGAGATCATGCTGACCGGCCGCGACGTGACCGCCGAGGAGGCCGAGCGGATCGGCCTGGTGTCCTGCCAGGTGCCCCAGGATCAGCTGTTGGACACCTGCTATGCCATCGCCGGGCGGATCGCGGCGTTTTCCCGGCCGGGGACGGAGTTGACCAAGCGCACACTGTGGAGCGGGCTCGATGCCGGTAGCCTGGAGGGGCATATGCAGGCTGAGGGCCTCGGACAGCTGTTCGTCCGCCTGCTCACCGCGAACTTCGAAGAAGCGGTCGCCGCGCGCAAAGAGCGCCGGCCGGCGGTTTTCACCGACGACAAATAGGCAAGGGGCGCGATCGTGATCACGGCCACGAACCTCGAGGTTCGCGCCGGCGCGCGCATCCTGCTCTCACCCGACGGCCCGGACCTGCGCGTGCAGCCCGGCGACCGCATCGGGCTCGTCGGGCGCAACGGCGCGGGCAAGACCACCACCCTGCGGATCCTGGCGGGGGAGGGTCAGCCGTACGCCGGTTCGGTCATCTGCACCGGCGAAATCGGTTACCTGCCACAGGATCCCAAACAGGGGGATCTGGAGGTGCTGGCGCGCGACCGGGTGCTGTCGGCCCGCGGCCTCGACGTGCTGGTCAGCGATCTCGAGAAGCAGCAGGTGCTGATGGCCGAGGTCGCCGACGACGAGGCGCGCGACCGCGCGATCCGCCGCTACGGGCAGTTGGAGGAGCGGTTCGTCGCGCTGGGCGGCTACGGCGCCGAAAGCGAGGCCGGCCGCATCTGCGCGAGCCTCGGGTTGCCCGACCGGGTGCTGACGCAGAAACTGCGCACTTTGTCAGGCGGGCAGCGCCGCCGGGTGGAACTGGCGCGCATCCTGTTCGCGGCCTCCGAAGGCGGAGCGGGAGCCTCGGGTTCGGACACCACGTTGCTGCTCGACGAGCCGACCAACCACCTGGATGCGGATTCGCTCGGGTGGCTGCGCGATTTCCTGCGGGCGCACACCGGCGGGCTGGTGGTCATCAGCCACAACGTCGAATTGCTCGCCGACGTCGTCAACCGGGTGTGGTTCCTGGACGCGGTGCGCGGCGAGGTCGACATCTACAACATGGGCTGGAAGAAATACCTCGACGCCCGTGCCACCGACGAGCAGCGTCGTCGCCGGGAACGCGCCAACGCCGAGCGCAAGTCCACTGCGCTGCGCGAGCAGGCGGCCAAGTTGGGCGCCAAGGCGACCAAAGCCGCTGCGGCGCAGAACATGTTGCGGCGCGCCGACCGGATGATGGCCGCCCTCGACGACGAACGGGTGGCCGACAAGGTGGCCCGCATCAAGTTCCCGACGCCGGCTCCGTGCGGGCGGACGCCGCTGGTGGTCAAGGAGTTGAGCAAGACCTACGGCTCGCTCGAGGTGTTCACCGGCCTGGACCTGGCCATCGACCGCGGCTCGCGGGTGGTGGTGTTGGGGCTCAACGGCGCCGGGAAGACCACGCTGCTGCGCCTGCTGGCGGGTGTGGAAAGCCCCGACACCGGCGGCCTCGAGCCCGGACACGGTTTGCGGATCGGCTATTTCGCGCAGGAGCACGACACGCTCGACGACGACGCGACCGTGTGGGAGAACATCCGGCACGCCGCACCCGAATCCGGCGAGCAGGACCTGCGCGGGCTGCTCGGGGCGTTCATGTTCAGCGGCCCGCAGCTCGACCAGCCGGCGGGCACGCTGTCCGGCGGTGAGAAGACCCGGCTGGCGCTGGCCGGTCTGGTGGCGTCGACGGCCAACGTGTTGCTGCTGGACGAACCGACCAACAACCTCGATCCCGCGTCCCGCGAGCAGGTTCTCGACGCGCTGCGCAGCTACGCCGGTGCCGTGGTGCTGGTGACGCACGACCCCGGTGCCGCCGAGGCGCTCGACCCGCAGCGGGTGCTGCTGCTGCCCGACGGCACCGAGGACTACTGGTCCGACGAATACCGCGATCTGATCGAGCTGGCCTAGTTCGGCCGCGCCGCCGCAGGCGATTTTCGGTCAATCCAGCCCACGCCGGACACCGGGTTCTTACTCTGGGTGCTTGGATCGTGAGCGAGCGTTGGGGAGGATACCCGTGGGAAAGCCGGTGCAGAAGTCGAACACGACGCGCGAGCAATTGCTGGGTGAGTTGCGCAGCGCCTACGAGCAGGGGGCCAGTATTCGCAACCTGGCGGCCACCGTCGGCAGATCGTACGGATCGGTGCACAGCATGCTGCGCGAGTCGGGCAACACGATGCGCGGCCGCGGCGGGCCCAACCGCACGGCGAGGTCCTCGCGAACCTAGCCTGACCGGTTACGCCGGTGACCGGGAGTCGTTGCGCCGCACCGACTTCTCCACCAGGTCCAGCACCGCGGCCAGCCGCCGCGGATCCTCCCCCGATGCCAGCCGCGCCACCAGGCCGTCCAGGACCAGTTCCAGATAGCACTGCAACACGTCGGCGGGGACGTCGTCGCGCACCCGCTGCGCCTCCTTCTGCCGGCGCAGCCGTTCGGTCGTTGCCGCCGCCAGTTCCGCGGACCGTTCCGCCCACCCGCGACTGAAGGCGGGGTCGTTGCGCAGCTTGCGCGCGATCTCCAGGCGGGTGGCCAGCCAGTCGAACTGCTCGGGCGCAGCGAGCATGTCGCGCATCACCTGGATGAGGCCCTCGCGGGACGCCACGTCGGCCATCCGTTCGGCGTCCTCGTGCGCCAGGGCGAAGAACAGTGCGTCCTTGTCGCGGAAATGGTGGAAGATCGCGCCGCGCGACATCCCGATCGCCTGTTCGAGCCGGCGGACGGTGGCCTTGTCGTAGCCGTACTCGGCGAAGCAATGACGGGCGCCGTCCAGGATCTGGCGGCGGCGAGCCGCCAGATGGTCCTGGCTGACCTTCGGCACAGGTGGTCGGCTAGCTCTGCGGGCGGCGGCCCGCTGCGCCGGGCCGCGCCGCGCTCGCGATCGTCACTAGCCCGACTTGAGCATGTTGCGCAACACGTACTGCAGGATGCCGCCATTGCGGTAGTAGTCCGCCTCCCCGGGGGTGTCGATGCGCACCACGGCGTCGAACTCGACCGGGTCACCGGAGTCCTTGCTGGCCTTGACGTGCACCGTCTTGGGCGTGTTGCCGTCGTTGAGCGCGCCGATCCCGGTGATGTCGAAAACCTCGGTGCCGTCTAGCCCGAGCGAACCGGCCGACTTGCCCTCGGGGAACTGCAGCGGGATGACGCCCATGCCGATCAGGTTGGACCGGTGGATGCGCTCGAACGACTCGGCGATCACCGCCCGCACGCCCAGCAGCAGCGTGCCCTTGGCCGCCCAGTCCCGCGAGGAGCCGGACCCGTATTCTTTACCGCCCAGCACCACCAGCGGAATGTTCTGTGCCGCATAGTTTTGCGCCGCGTCGTAGATGAACTCCTGCGGACCGCCCTCCTGGGTGAAGTCGCGGGTGTAGCCGCCGGAAACATCGTCGAGCAGCATGTTGCGCAGCCGGATGTTGGCGAACGTGCCGCGGATCATCACCTCGTGGTTGCCGCGCCGGGAACCGAAGGAGTTGTAGTCCTTGCGGTCCACGCCGTGCTCGTCGAGGTACTGCGCCGCCGGGGTGCCCGGTTTGATCGCGCCGGCCGGGGAGATGTGGTCGGTGGTCACCGAGTCGCCGAGCAGCGCCAGCACCCGCGCACCGGTGATGTCGTCGACCGGTTCGGGTTCCGCCGGCATGCCGGCGAAATACGGCGGCTTGCGTACGTACGTCGAGTCCTGGTCCCACTCGAAGGTGTTGCCGCTCGGGGTCGGCAGGTTGCGCCAGCGCGCGTCGCCCTTGAACACGTCGGCGTAGTTCTTGGTGAACATCTCGGAGTTGATCGCCGAGGCGATGGTGTCGGAGACGTCCTTCTGCGACGGCCAGATGTCCTTGAGGAAGACGTCTTTGCCGTTCTCGTCTTTGCCCAGCGGCTCGGACTCGAAGTCGAAGTCCATGGTGCCGGCCAGCGCGTAGGCGACCACCAGCGGCGGCGACGCCAGATAGTTCATCTTCACGTCGGGGTTGATGCGGCCCTCGAAGTTCCGGTTGCCCGACAGCACCGCGGTCACCGCGAGGTCGTTGTCGTTGACGGCCTTGGAGACGTCCTCGGGCAGCGGCCCGGAGTTGCCGATGCAGGTGGTGCACCCGTAGCCCACGAGGTAGAAGCCGAGCTTTTCCAGGTACGGCCACAGGCCGGCCTTCTCGTAGTAGTCGTGGACCACCTGCGAGCCGGGCGCCATCGAGGTCTTCACCCACGGCTTGGTCGCCAGGCCCTTCTCGACGGCGTTGCGCGCCAGCAGCGCCGCGCCCAGCATCACCTCGGGGTTGGACGTGTTGGTGCAGGACGTGACCGCGGCGATCACCACCGCGCCGTGGTCGATCACGAATTCGCCGAGCTCCTCGGATTTCACGGTCACCGGGTTGCTCGGACGGCCGTTGGCGTGTTGGGCGGCCGATACCTCGGGAGCGTCGTCGTGGTCGTTGGAGGACAGCGACGACGGGTCGCTGGCGGGGAAGCTCTCGTCGACGGCTTCGTCCAGCTTCGAGTACTCCGCGGTGTCCTGACTGTCGTCGACATAGCCGGGGAGTTGCCGGCGGAACGTTGCCTTGGCTTGCGACAACGGGATTCGGTCCTGCGGACGCTTGGGTCCGGCGATCGAGGGCACCACGTCGGCCAGGTCGAGCTCGAGGTATTCGGAGAAGGTGGGTTCGTGCCCGGGGTCGTGCCACATGCCCTGCTCCTTGGCGTAGGCCTCGACCAGCGCCACTTGCTCCTCGCTGCGCCCGGTGAACCGCAGGTAGGAGATGGTCTCCTCGTCGACCGGGAAAATAGCTGCGGTGGAACCGAATTCGGGACTCATGTTGCCCAGCGTGGCGCGGTTGGCCAACGGCACCTCGGCGACGCCCTCGCCGTAGAACTCGACGAACTTGCCGACCACACCGTGCTCGCGCAGCATCTGGGTGACGGTCAGCACCACGTCGGTGGCCGTGACACCCGGTTGGATCTCGCCGGTCAGCTTGAAGCCGACCACCCGTGGGATCAGCATCGACACCGGCTGGCCCAGCATCGCCGCCTCGGCCTCGATGCCGCCCACGCCCCAGCCCAGCACACCCAGGCCGTTGACCATCGTGGTATGCGAGTCGGTGCCCACGCACGTGTCCGGGTAGGCGACCCCGTCGCGTTCCATGACGACACGCGCCAGGTATTCGATGTTGACCTGGTGCACGATGCCGGTGCCCGGGGGGACCACCTTGAAGTCCCGGAACGCGCCCTGGCCCCAGCGCAGGAACTGGTAACGCTCGCCGTTGCGCTGGTACTCGAGCTCGACGTTGCGCTCGAACGCGTCGGGGGTGCCGAACAGGTCGGCGATCACCGAGTGGTCGATCACCAGGTCGGCGGGTGCGAGCGGGTTGACCTTGTCCGGGTTACCGCCCAGATCGCCGATGGCCTCGCGCATGGTGGCCAGGTCGACGATGCAGGGCACGCCGGTGAAGTCCTGCATGATGACGCGGGCGGGCGTGTACTGGATCTCGATGCTGGGCTCGGCCTCGGGGTCCCAGTTCGCAATGGCTTCGATGTGGTCCTTGGTGATGTTGCTGCCGTCCTCGTTGCGCAGCAGGTTCTCGGCGAGCACCTTGAGGCTGTACGGGAGTTTCCCGGTGTTGGGGACGGCGTCCAGGCGATAGATCTGGTAACTCTTGTCGCCGACCTTCAGGTCGTTTCGGGCTCCGAACGAGTTCACAGGATCCTTGCTAGTCACATCAACTCCCGGGGATTGAGTTCTTGCGCCGACGGGCCGTGCCGGCGGAGCCACTTTAACAGTACGGTTGTCCTGCATTGCGACCGCACGCGTACCTCCCCAGTCTTGTCGCCTCCAGCGCGGGTTTAAACCCCCCGTTACCGCTCGATCGCCCGCCATCTCCGCGCGTCGGCGCCCGTGCGGCGTGGCCGGCCCGGGGGGTCGCGTACCGTTTCTGTAGCCGTGCGGAAGGAGCGACGCGATGACGGGCCACGATTCCTTCGGCCTCCTGCCCACCTACATTCCGCAGGACGTCGACATGACCGTGGTCAAGGCACAGGTGGCGGCGGACGGGGTCAGCGCCCCGCCGGCGGCGGTGCCGGGACTGCTCGATGTGGTAAACCAGGCACGCGCCGAGGGTATCGACCTCAAGATCGTGCTGCTCGACCACAATCCGCCCAACGACACGCCCCTGCGCGACATCTCCACGGTGGTGGGCGCCGACTATCCGGACGCCACGGTCCTCACGCTCAGCCCCAGCTATGTCGGCAGCTACAGCACGCGGTTCCCGCGTGTGACGCTCGAGGCCGGCGAGGACCACTCCAAGACGGGCAACCCGGTGGTCTCGGCCCAGAACTTCCTGCATGCGCTGGAGACGCCCGAATTCCCTTGGACCGGGCTGACCATAGTGCTGTTGGTCGGGGTGCTCGCGACCGCCGTCGGCACCCGGTTCCTGCAGCTGCGCGGACGGCGTGCGGCAACGTCGGCCATCGCTGCCGACGCTTCGGCGGCCGAGCCCGCCGAAGGTTCCTGACAAGGGAATTCGGTCTGAGTCGTCGTCGGGGCGCAACCCCGGTGATCACGACTGGCAAAGGCGACGGGTAACCGTTCGGTCACATTAAACGCACGTCCAGAATGCAGTTTGTGACCACCGTTTCCACAGCGGCATCTGTGACGTACGGTGCAAATGATGCTCGTGTTATCTATGGCGCCTTACGTCACGATCTGCGCCGTCCGTTCGCGTCAGACGTAGGAGACCTGTCGAATGAGAGGCACCATCCGGGGCTTTTCTGGGCGACCGGCCGCAAGGCTGGGCCGGCCGGTCATCCCGACGGTCCTGGGTTCGCTCGTCAGCGCGGCGCTGCTGGTGGGCACGCCCGGGCTCGCGCACGGTGATCCCGTTGCCGACAAACTGGCGGCGGCGATCGCCAACGTCGCCAAGGCCAACCAGCGCCTGGAGGACCTGAACGCCGAAATCCAGACGGAGCTCGAAAGCGTCAACAAGGCCATGGTCGACGTCGAGACCGCGCGGGACGACGCCGCCGCGGCCCAACACGACGTCGAGACCAGCCGGGGCGCCGTCAGGGACGCCGATGCGGCGATCGCCGGGGCGCAGCGCCGCTTCGACCACTTCGCGGCGGCTGTGTACATGAACGGGCCGTCGGGCAGCTACCTGACCGCGACCAGCCCCGAAGACATCCTCGCCACCGCGGCGACCGCCCAGGCCCTGACCGCCAGTTCGCAGTCTGCGCTGGACAAGCTGCAGCGCGCCCGCACCGAGCAGGTGAACCGGGAGTCGGCGGCGCGGCTTGCCAAGCAGAAGGCCGACAAGGCGGCCGCCGACGCCAAGGCCAGCCAGGATGCGGCCGTCGCCGCGCTGGTGGACTCCAAGAACAAGTTCGTCCGGCAACGCGAGGAGGTCACCCGCCTGGCCGCCGAGCGCGACGAGGCTCAGGCCACGCTGGAGGCCGCGAAACGCGAGGCCGCGCGCAAATGGTCGGCGGGCGGCGGCGGATCCGGCGCCCCGCCGTCCGGTGACCGCTGGGAATCCGGCGGTTCCGCCGCGCCGGCGGCCGGGGGGCGCAAGTGGGACGGCGCCTGGGACCCGACGCTTCCGATGGTGCCCAGCGCCAACGTCCCCGGCGACCCGGTCGCGGTGGTCAACCAGGTGCTGGGTTACTCGGCGACCTCGGCTCAGGTCACCGCCAGCATGGGACGAAAGTTCCTGCAGGGCCTGGGCATTCTCAAACCGGACGACACCGGCTTCACCAACGCCCCGGGCCGGATCCCGAGGGTCTACGGGCGGCAGGCCTCCGAGTACGTGATCCGGCGCGGGATGTCGCAGATCGGGGTGCCGTACTCCTGGGGCGGCGGCAACGCGGCCGGCCCCAGCAAGGGCATCGACTCGGGGGCCGGGACCGTCGGCTTCGACTGCTCGGGCCTGGTGCTGTATTCGTTCGCGGGGGTGGGCATCAAGCTGCCGCACTACTCGGGGGCGCAGTACAACCTGGGCCGCAAGATCCCGTCGGCGCAGATGCGCCGCGGCGACGTCATCTTCTACGGACCTGGCGGCAGTCAGCACGTGACCATCTATCTCGGCAACGGGCAGATGCTCGAGGCCCCCGACGTCGGGCTGAAGGTGCGCGTCGCGCCCGTGCGCACCAGCGGCATGACGCCCTACGTGGTCCGCTACATCGATTACTGAGCGAGGAGCCATGCGCCGCAATCGGTTTCGCCTCACCAAGCTCGTCTGGATCACCACCGTGGTGACCGGGCTGATAGTGTCCGCGGCCGGCCGCGCACCCGTGGCCACCGCCGACCCCGGCCCCTGGGACCCCACACTGCCGGCCATGATCAGCGCGGGCGCGCCGGGGGACCCGCTCGCGGTCGCCAACGCGTCGCTGCAGGCGACCGCGCAGGCCACCCAGACCACCTTCGATCTGGGCAGGCAGTTCCTGGGCGGTCTGGGTATCAACCTTCCCGGCGGCGAGGCTCCCGCCGCCGCCACCAATCCCGGCGGCAAGATCCCGCGCGTCTACGGCCGCCAGGCCATCGAGTACGTGATCAAGCGGGGCGGCTCCCAGATGGGCGTGCCCTACTCCTGGGGCGGGGGCTCGCTGCAGGGGCCCAGCAAGGGCGTCGGCGACGGCGCCAACATCACCGGCTTCGACTGCTCGGGGTTGATGCGGTACGCCTTCGCCGGCGTCGGTGTGCTGATCCCGCGGTTCTCCGGTGACCAGTACAACGCCGGCCGCCACATCCCGCCGAGCCAGGCCCGCCGCGGCGACCTGATCTTCTACGGCCCCGGCGGAGGCCAGCACGTGACCATGTACCTGGGCAACGGCCAGATGCTCGAGGCCTCCGGAAGCGCCGGCAAGGTCACCGTCAGCCCGGTGCGCAAGCCCGGCATGACGCCCTACCTGACTAGGATCATCGAGTACTGACCCAGGCGCGGGTCGCCCGGGTGATTGCCGGGTGCAGCCGCGGCGTCGACGGAATCCGGCGGGCCTGGAATAGTTGGACGCGGGCACGTGACTGCCCCACGATTTCGGTCGTGCCGGCATATGTGTCCGATTGAGCTGTGGAGGGTTGCTAATGACATCAGCAGGCGGGCCGCCCCCGGGCGCCAGCGGTTACTCGGGCCCGGGCGCGCACGTCGCCTCGCCGGCCCAGGACGGACCCTCCGTCGGCGGTGACGGGCTGGCGGCCGAGGTCCACACGCTGGAACGGGCGATCTTCGAGGTCAAGCGGATCATCGTCGGCCAGGACCAGCTGGTGGAGCGGATGCTCGTCGGCCTGCTGTCGAAGGGACATGTGCTGCTCGAGGGGGTTCCCGGCGTGGCCAAGACGCTGGCCGTGGAAACCTTCGCCAAGGTCGTCGGCGGCACGTTCGCGCGCATCCAGTTCACGCCCGACCTGGTGCCCACCGACATCATCGGTACCCGCATCTACCGGCAGGGCCGCGAGGAGTTCGACACCGAGCTCGGCCCCGTGGTGGTCAACTTCCTGCTCGCCGACGAGATCAACCGCGCCCCGGCCAAGGTGCAGTCGGCGCTGCTGGAGGTCATGCAGGAACGGCACGTGTCGATCGGCGGCAAGACCTTCGACCTGCCCAACCCGTTCCTGGTGATGGCCACGCAGAACCCCATCGAGCACGAGGGCGTCTACCCGCTGCCCGAGGCGCAGCGGGACCGCTTCCTGTTCAAGATCAACGTCGGCTACCCCTCGCCCGAGGAGGAGCGCGAGATCATCTACCGGATGGGCGTGAAGCCGCCGCAGCCCAAGCAGATCATGAATCCCGGCGACCTGCTGCGCCTGCAGGACATCGCGGCCAACAACTTCGTCCACCACGCGCTGGTCGACTACGTGGTGCGCGTGGTCACCGCCACCCGCCATCCCGAGCAGCTCGGGATGAACGACGTCAAGTCCTGGATCTCGTTCGGGGCCTCCCCACGCGCCTCGCTGGGGATCATCGCCGCCTCGCGCTCGCTGGCGCTGGTGCGCGGGCGCGACTACGTGATCCCGCAGGACATCGTCGAGGTGATCCCCGATGTGCTGCGCCACCGGCTGGTGCTGACCTACGACGCGCTGGCCGACGAGATCTCTGCCGAGGTCGTCATCAACCGGGTGCTGCAGACGGTTGCCCTCCCGCAGGTGAACGCCGTTCCGCAGCAAGGCCAATCGGTGCCGCCGGTGATGCAGGCCGCGGGCGTGGCCAGCGGTCGGTGACCGACACCGACCCCGCCGCGGTGCCTGCGGCTCCTCGCCATCCACCGTCGATGCAGCGCGGGCAGATCAACGACCCGAAGCTGTCGGCGGCGCTGCGCACCCTCGAGCTCACCGTGCGGCGCAAGCTGGACGGCGTGCTGCACGGCAATCACCTCGGGCTGATCCCCGGGCCGGGCAGCGAACCGGGGGAGTCGCGGGAGTACCAGCCCGGGGACGACGTCCGCCGGATGGACTGGGCGGTCACCGCGCGCACCACGCATCCCCACGTGCGGCAGATGATCGCCGACCGGGAGCTCGAGACCTGGCTGGTGGTCGACATGTCGGCCAGCCTGGACTTCGGCACCGTGGGATGCGAGAAGCGCGACCTGGCGGTGGCGGCGGCGGCCGCGATCACCTACCTCAACAGCGGGGGCGGCAACCGGCTCGGCGCGCTGATCACCAACGGCGAGAGGATGATCCGCGTGCCCGCGCGGTCCGGACGCCAGCACGAGCAGACGCTGCTGCGCACCATCGCCACCACCCCGCGGGCGCCGATCGGGGTGCGCGGGGATCTGGCCACGGCCATCGACGCGCTGCGCCGCCCGGAGCGTCGGCGCGGTATGGCGGTCATCATCAGCGACTTCCTGGGGCCGATCAACTGGATGCGCCCGCTGCGGGCGATCGCGGCCCGCCACGAGGTGCTGGCCATCGAGGTGCTCGACCCCCGCGATGTCGAACTGCCCGACGTCGGCGACGTCGTGCTGCAGGACGCCGAGTCCGGGCTGACCCGCGAGTTCACCATCGACGCCCAGCTGCGCGACGACTTCGCCAAGGCGGCCGCGGCGCACCGCGCCGACGTCGCGCGCACGATCCGCGGTTGCGGCGCACCGGTTTTGACGCTGCGCACCGACCGGGACTGGCTCGCCGACATCGTGCGTTTCGTGGAGTCCCGGCGGCGTGGGGCACTGGCGGGGCGGCAGTGACGTTGCCGTTGCTCGGCCCGATGTCGTTGTCCGGCTTCGAACACGCGTGGTTTTTCCTGTTCCTGCTGGTGGTCGCCGGGCTGGCCGTGCTCTACGTGCTGATGCAGTTGGCCCGGCAGCGGCGGATTCTGCGGTTCGCGAACATGGAGCTGCTGGAAAGCGTCGCGCCCAAGCGGCCGGCCAAGTGGCGGCACGTGCCGGCGATCCTGCTGGTGGCCGCGCTGGTGTTGCTCACCGTCGCGATGGCCGGCCCCACCCGCGACGTGCGGATTCCGCGCAACCGCGCGGTGGTGATGCTGGTGATAGACGTGTCGCAGTCGATGCGCGCCACGGACGTCGCGCCCAACCGGATGGTCGCCGCGCAGGAGGCCGCCAAGCAGTTCGCCGAGGAGCTGACCCCGGGTATCAACCTCGGGCTGATCTCCTATGCGGGCACCGCGACGGTGCTGGTGTCGCCGACCACCAACCGGGATGCGACCAAGAACGCGCTCGGCAAGCTGCAGTTCGCCGACCGGACCGCCACGGGTGAGGCCATCTTCACCGCGCTGCAGGCGATCGCGACGGTCGGTGCGGTGATCGGGGGCGGCGACACCCCGCCCCCGGCGCGCATCGTGTTGTTCTCCGACGGCAAGGAGACGATGCCGACCAGCCCCGACAACCCCAAGGGCGCGTTCACCGCCGCGCGCACCGCCAAGGACCAGGGGGTGCCGATCTCGACGATCTCGTTCGGCACGCCCTACGGCTTCGTCGAGATCAACGACCAGCGTCAGCCGGTGCCCGTCGACGACGAGACGCTCAAGAAGGTGGCCCAGCTGTCCGGCGGCAATTCCTACAGCGCGTCGAACCTGCAGGAGCTGAAGGCCGTCTACGCCTCGCTGCAGCAGCAGATCGGCTACGAGACCATCAAGGGCGACGCCAGTGCCGGCTGGCTGCGGCTGGGGGCGCTGGTGCTGGCGCTGGCGGCGCTGGCGGCGCTGCTGATCAACCGCCGCCTGCCCGCCTGACGGCCCTGCCCGGCTCGGTGCGCCGTTACGGCTCCGGATCGTGGCCGTTGTCGCCGTTCTGGCGCCCGCGCAGCGCCGTCAGGGCGCGCCGTTCGCCGGCGTGGGCCGCCTCGCGCAGGGCCGCCGCTTCGGCGGGTGGATCGGCGAACAGGAGGCTGCCGGCGCCCGGTCGGCCGCCCGCGCCGAGTTTGTTCACGCGCTTGGGCACCGGAGCGCCCTGGTAGGGCAGCGGGACGGGGTGGCCGTGCTCGTCGACCGGGCCCAGCGGCTGGTGCACCTCGATGTAGGCGCCGTGTGGCAGGCGCTTGATGATGCCGGTTTCGATGCCGTGCTCGAGCACCGCGCGGTCGCTGCGCTGCAGACTCACACACCAGCGGTAGGTGACGAAGTAGACGATCGGCGGGAGCACCACCATCCCGATGCGCCCGATCCAGGTCGTCGCGTTCAGCGAGATGTCGAACTTGTAGGCGATGAGGTCGTTGAACGACGAGAACGTCAACACGAGGTAGAACGCGATCGCCATGGCCCCGATGGACGTGCGCACGGGGACGTCGCGCGGACGCTGCAGCAGATTGTGGTGGGCGGCGTCGCCGCTGAACCGCCTTTCCAGGAACGGGTAGGCGATGAGGACGGCGAAGATCACGCCCATCAGCACCGCGACGGCCACGGCGGCCGGAACGGTGTGGTGCCAGAAGTACAACTCCCAGGCCGGCCACAGCCGCACCAGCCCGTCGGTCCACATCAGGTAGAAGTCGGGCTGCGAGCCGGCCGAGACGTGGGATGGCTTGTAGGGGCCCAGGTTCCAGATCGGGTTGATCTGCATCAGGCCACCCATCAGTCCCAGCACGCCGACGATGGCCGCGAAGAACGCGCCGGACTTCACCGCGAACACCGGCATCACCCGCACGCCGACAACATTGCGCTCGGTGCGGCCCGGCCCGGGGAACTGGGTGTGCTTCTGGAACCACACCAGCGCCAGGTGTAGTCCGATCAGCGCCAGCATGATGCCCGGGAAGATCAGGATGTGGATCGCATACAGCCGCGGGATCAGGACGTCGCCGGGGAAGTCCCCGCCGAACAACGCCCAGTGCAGCCAGGTGCCGATCACGGGGATTCCCAAGGTGATCGACGACAGGGCGGCCCGCAGGCCGGTGCCCGAGAGCAGGTCGTCGGGCAGCGAGTAGCCGAAGAAGCCCTCGAACATGGCCAGGATCAGCAGCAGCGACCCGATCACCCAGTTGGCCTCGCGCGGCCGCCGGAACGCGCCGGTGAAAAAGACGCGAGCCAGGTGCACCATGATCGCGGCGGCGAACATCAGCGCGGCCCAGTGGTGGATCTGGCGCATGAACAACCCGCCGCGCACCTCGAAGGAGATGTCGACGGTCGAGGCGTAGGCCTTCGACATCTCGATGCCGCGCAGCGGCTGATAGACGCCCTTGTAGGTGACCTCGGTCATCGACGGGTCGAAGAACAGGGTCAGGTACACGCCGGTGAGCAGCAGCACGACGAAGCTGTACAGCGCGATCTCGCCGAGCAGGAACGACCAGTGCGTCGGGAACACCTTGTTCAGCTGGCGGCGCAGCGCCGCCGACGGGTGGTAGCGGGTGTCGATCTCGTCGGCTCTGCGGGCCAGCCGTGCACCCGCTTCGTTCTTCCGGTCCATGCGGTTCACTCCCAAGTCCACGGCGCTGGATTCACCAACCGTACAGTAATGAACTAACAGACCACTAGTGATCGAGGGGTATGATTCTGGTCTCCTTGTTCATCGGATAGTTTTCTTTGCGGACCACCCGTGAACCGCTCGAGCGCTCGCCGCGGGAAAGGAAGCGCACCGATGACCGACCGCGGCCGCCCATCGAGCGCGCCGGGCGAAGACGCCCGGATCACCCGAACCCGGGCCGACGTCGCGCGTACGGCCTTCGACGTGCTCGTCGAGGAGGGCTCCGAGGCGCTCACGCACGCTCGCGTCGCCGAGAAGGCCGGCTATTCCAAGACCACGCTCTACAAGCACTGGCCGTCGCGCCCCGACCTCGCCGCACTCGCCTTGGAGTCCCTGCGGAACTTCGAACACCACGAGCCCACCGGCGATCTGCGCGCCGATCTGATCGGGGAGCTCAAGACGTTCCGGCAGGCGGTGCTCGACCTGCGCCTGGACCGGGTGCTTGCCGCGATGGCCGAGTGGGCGATGGCCGATGCGATGAACCGGGTCAGGGACGAAATCAATTCCGAAGGCCAGCGGCCGATCCGCACGATGCTCGCCCAGGCCTTCGCGGAGGGGCCGGAGTTGGAGGCGGCGGTCTCCATGCTCTCCGGCGTGGTCGCCTGCCCGTCGCTGATGTTCGGCACGGTGCCCGGCGACGACGTCATCGAGGCCGCCGTCGACATCGTCCTGCGCCGTCGTTGAGTCGCGGCGAGCCGATTGCAGTCCCCGCCCGGCAAGGCGCTAGGTTGACGGAGTGACTGACACAGCCACCGACGCCACCACCGAGAACGCCGCCGAAGCGGTCAGGCCCCCGTTCGTGTCCCGTTCCGTCCTGGTCACGGGCGGCAACCGGGGGATCGGCCTGGCGATCGCGCGGCGGCTGGCCGCCGACGGACACAAGGTGGCCGTCACCCACCGCGGATCCGGGGTGCCCGAGGGGCTGTTCGGCGTCGAGTGCGACGTCACCGACGAGGCCGCCGTCGACCGCGCCTTCAAGCAGGTCGAGGAGCACCAGGGCCCCGTCGAGGTGTTGGTGTCCAACGCCGGCGTGTCTGCGGACGCCTTCCTCATCCGGATGACCGTGGAGAAGTTCCAGAAGGTCATCGACGCCAATCTCACCGGGGCTTTCCGGGTGGCTCAGCGGGCGTCGCGCAGCATGCAGAAGAAGCGGTTCGGCCGGATGATCTTCATCGGTTCGGTCTCCGGCACCTGGGGCATCGGCAACCAGGCCAACTACGCGGCCTCCAAGGCCGGCGTGATCGGCATGGCCCGCTCGATCTCCCGGGAGCTGTCGAAGGCCAACGTGACCGCGAACGTGGTTGCCCCGGGCTACATCGACACCGACATGACCCGTGCGCTCGACGAGCGCATCCAGGAGGGCGCCCTGCAATTCATCCCGGCGAAGCGGGTCGGCACCGCCGCCGAGGTCGCCGGGGTGGTCAGCTTCCTGGCGTCCGAGGACGCCAGTTACATCTCCGGTGCGGTCATCCCGGTCGACGGCGGCATGGGCATGGGCCACTGAGCCAGAACTGAGCCACCACTGAGCCAGAAGGAAACAAGGACGGACATGGCAGGACTGCTCGAAGGCAAACGAATCCTGGTCAGCGGGATCATCACCGACTCGTCGATCGCGTTCCACATCGCCAAGGTGGCTCAGGAGGCGGGGGCGCAGTTGGTGCTGACCGGGTTCGACCGGTTGCGGCTGATCCAGCGCATCGCCGACAGGCTCCCCGAGAAGGCGCCGCTGATCGAGCTCGACGTGCAGAACGAGGAGCACCTGAACACGCTCGCCGACCGGGTGAGCGAGGCGATCGGGCGGGACCACAAGCTCGACGGCGTGGTGCACTCGATCGGCTTCATGCCGCAGACCGGGATGGGCATCAACCCGTTCTTCGACGCCCCCTACGAAGACGTCTCCAAGGGCATCCATATCTCGGCGTTCTCCTACGCCTCCCTGGCGAAGGCGTTGTTGCCCATCATGAATCCCGGCGGCAGCATCGTCGGGATGGATTTCGACCCGAGCCGTGCCATGCCCGCCTACAACTGGATGACCGTGGCCAAGAGCGCGCTGGAATCGGTGAACCGGTTCGTGGCCCGCGAGGCCGGCAAGTACGGTGTGCGCTCCAATCTCGTTGCCGCCGGGCCGATCCGGACGCTGGCCATGAGCGCGATCGTCGGCGGCGCGCTGGGCGACGAAGCCGGCGCCCAGATGCAGCTGCTCGAGCAGGGCTGGGACCAGCGCGCGCCCATCGGCTGGAACATGAAGGACCCCACGCCGGTTGCCAAGACCGTGTGCGCGGTGCTCTCCGACTGGCTGCCGGCCACGACTGGGACCATCATCTTCGCCGATGGCGGCGCCAGCACCCAATTACTGTAGGCACCAATGCAATTCGATGCCGTCCTGCTGCTGTCGTTCGGCGGGCCGGAAGGTCCCGAGCAGGTGCGGCCGTTCCTGGAGAACGTCACCCGCGGCCGTGGCGTTCCGCCCGAACGCCTCGACGAGGTCGCGCAACACTACCTGCACTTCGGCGGGGTGTCGCCGATCAACGGGATCAACCGGGCGCTGATCGCCGAGTTGCAGACAGAAACCGGGCTACCGGTGTACTTCGGCAACCGCAACTGGGAGCCCTACGTCGAGGAAACCGTTGCCACGATGCGCGACAACGGCGTTCGGCGGGCGGCGGTGTTCACCACGTCGGCGTGGAGCGGGTATTCCAGCTGCACCCAGTACGTCGAGGACATCGCCCGGGCCCGGCGGGTGACCGGGCCGGGAGCGCCCGAGCTGGTCAAGCTGCGGCCCTACTTCGACCACCCGCTGTTCGTTGAGATGTTCGCCGAGTCGATCGCTGCGGCCGCCGCCACGATGCCTCCCGGGCGACGCGATGCCGCGCGGCTGGTGTTCACCGCGCATTCGGTGCCGGTGGCCGCCGACCGGCGCTGCGGCCCGAACCTCTACAGCCGCCAAGTCGGTTATGCCGCAAGGCTGGTCGCGGCGGCCGCCGGCTACGCCGAGCACGACGTGGTGTGGCAGTCGCGGTCGGGCCCGCCACAGGTGCCCTGGCTGGAACCCGACGTCGCCGACCACCTGGGGGCGCTGGCGAAGGGCGGCAACGACGCCGTCGTCGTGTGCCCGATCGGCTTCGTCGCCGACCACATCGAAGTGGTGTGGGACCTCGACCACGAGTTGCGCCTGCAGGCCGAGGCGGCGGGCATCGCGTTGGCCCGGGCTGCAACACCCAACGCCGACAGGCGATTCGCCCAGCTGGCCGCCGGTTTGATCGACGAACTGCGCGACGACCGCACGCCGCTGCGGGTGGGCGGCCGGAATCCGGTGCCCGGCTGCCTGGCCAGCGTCAACGGCGAGCCGTGCCGCCCGCCGCACTGCGTGGCGCCGCAACAGTAGCGACCCTCACTCCGTCCACGCCGAGTGCAGGATCGCGGTGACGGCGGCCATCCGCGCCGAACGCACCACCGCGTTCAGCGGCAGCAGCGCGTCGTTGGCGATGCGGGACTCGGAGGAGGATTGCGCCGCGATCGGTTCCAGCCCGGCGAACCCGCCCCGGGGGGAGTCCGACAATCGGCTGAGCCCGGCGCTGACCGCGATGATGGCGTCGACGTGCGCGGCGTTCTCCAGCACCCGCAGTGCGCGTGACGGTGCATGGTCGGGAATCCGGTGCTGCCGTGTGGATTCCAGCAGCTGCTCGACGAGCCCGCGCGGGTCGTCGACGTCGGACGATGCCGACCCGAGACCGAGGGTGCCCAGCGCGTCGGCGGCCGACCGCACGGCCGAGCGCAGCGAGTACTCGGCGTCACCGAGGTCGTGGTGATGCGGCACCGGCACACCGGGCAGCGAGTAGACCGTCCAGGACAGCGCGGACGATTCGGGCAGGCCCGCGTCGTCGTCGGCGTCCTCGAAGTCGCCGTAGCCGAACTCGGGCACCAGTCCGACGGTGCTGCCGGGAGCGCCGGGGCCGGCAACGATGATCGCCTCGCCCGCGGCCAGGGCGTCGCGCTGAAACTGGGTTCCGGCGGCCAGCCCCCGCACGTCGCCGGGCACCGGCAGCAGCACGTTGATGCTGCCGCGCAGACCGCCGGGACCACCCGCCGGGCGCCCCACCGCCGTGCGCAGGGTCTGCAACAGCGACACCGCCCCGGCGTCGTTGACGTCGGGCCAGGGCAGGCCGGTGTGGCCCGCGGCGACCGCATCATACGCGGTCACGGATTGCTTTGGCGCCCAGAGGGATAACGCGTCCAGGACGTCATCGGGCGCGGCCTTGCCCGCGAGCCAGGCGTTGCCCCACAGGGACAGCGAAACACTGGGACACCACACGATGTCGCAGTGTAGTTGCTTTGTCCCGCATCGGCCGATCACGCGTATTCTGGCCGCATGCCCGGCGCGGCGCTCTGGCTGATCTTCGCACTGGTGCTCTCCGGCGCGGAGGCCCTCACCGGCGACATGTTCCTGCTCATGCTCGGTGGCGGCGCGCTGGCTGCCTCGGCGGTCTCCTGGCTGGCGGACTGGCCGATCTGGGCCGACGGGCTGGTGTTCCTGATCGTCTCGGTCCTGCTGCTGGTGCTGGTCCGGCCGGCGCTGCGGCGCAAGCTGACGCCCCGGGCGCCGCAGCTGGGCATCCAGGCGCTGGAGGGCAAGAATGCGCTGGTGCTCGACCGGGTGGCCCGCGATGCGGGCCAGGTCAAGCTCGACGGCCAGGTGTGGACGGCCCGGCCGCTGAACGACGGCGATGTCTACGAACCGGGGGAGTCGGTCACCGTCGTGCACATCGACGGCGCCACCGCGGTGGTGTTCAGGACCGCGTGACGGCGTTCGACAGACGCTGCGAGAGAAAGGAACTCCGGTGCAAGGAGCGGTAGCCGGCCTGGTGTTGCTGGTGGTTTTGGTGATCTTCGCCGTCGTCGTGGTGGCCAAGTCGGTCGCGCTCATCCCGCAGGCCGAGGCGGCGGTGATCGAACGGCTGGGCCGGTACAGCCGCACGGTCAGCGGTCAGCTGACCCTGTTGGTTCCGTTCATCGACCGCGTGCGCGCGCGGGTGGATTTGCGCGAGCGGGTGGTGTCGTTCCCGCCGCAGCCGGTGATCACCGAGGACAACCTGACCCTCAACATCGACACCGTGGTCTACTTTCAGGTCACCAGTCCGCAGGCGGCCGTGTACGAGATCAGCAACTACATCGTCGGGGTCGAGCAGCTCACCACCACCACGCTGCGCAACGTCGTCGGCGGCATGACGCTGGAGGAGACCCTGACCTCCCGCGAGGTGATCAACGCCCAGCTCCGCGGCGTGCTCGACGAGGCCACCAACCGGTGGGGCCTGCGGGTGGCGCGGGTCGAGTTGCGCAGCATCGACCCACCGCCGTCGATCCAGGCCTCGATGGAGAAGCAGATGAAGGCCGACCGCGAGAAGCGGGCCATGATTCTGACCGCCGAAGGCATGCGGGAGTCGTCGATCAAGGAGGCCGAGGGGCAGAAGCAGGCGCAGATCCTGGCCGCCGAGGGCGCCAAGCAGGCCGCGATCCTTGCCGCCGAGGCCGACCGGCAGTCCCGCATGCTGCGCGCCCAGGGCGAGCGCGCCGCGGCCTACCTGCAGGCGCAGGGGCAGGCCAAGGCCATCGAGAAGACGTTCGCCGCGATCAAGGCCGCGCGGCCCACCCCGGAGTTGCTGGCCTACCAGTACCTGCAGACGCTGCCGGAGATGGCGCGCGGTGACGCCAACAAGGTGTGGGTGGTGCCCAGCGACTTCAACGCCGCGCTGCAGGGTTTCACCCGGATGCTGGGCAAGCCGGGCGAGGACGGGGTGTTCCGGTTCGAGCCGTCGCCGGTTGACGAGGCGCCGCAGCGCGAGACCGATGACGCCGAGGTCGCCGACTGGTTTTCGACTGAGACTGATCCGGCGATCGCGCGGGCGGTGGCCAGGGCCGAGGCGATTGCGCAGAAGCCGGTGGAGGGTCACCGGCCGCCGGAATTGGGCCAATAGTCAACAGATCGGCGCGCGGGACGAGAGCGTGCCGTGTCGGCGTCGGTCGCCGGTTATAGCAGGCCGCCGCCGTTGCCGCCGGCGCCGCCGGCGCCGCGCAATAGGATCTGCACATGAGCGTGCTGACTTCCCCGAAAACATATGCGGCGCTTGCCGCGTTCCATGCCGGCGATGCGGTGGCCTGCGCCATCCCGGTAGCCCCGATCAAGAAAATCCTCGACGACCTCGATGTCCCCGAGAGCGTGCGGCCGGTGCTGCCGGTGGTCAAGGCCGCCGCCGCGATCGGCCTGCTGTCGGTGAGCCGGTTCCCGGCGCTGGCCAGGCTGACCACGGCGATGCTGACGCTGTATTTCGTCCTGGCGGTCGGTGCGCACATCCGGGCGCGGGACAAGATCGTCAACACCCTGCCGGCTGCGGCGTTTTTGACCACCTTCGCCGTCATGACGGTCAAGGGACCCGACCGCAGCTAGTCGAGACGCAACTCGACCAGCGGTAGCGGCGTGCCCGTCTCGGTGATCGGAACGCCGAGCGTCGTCTCCAGCACGGGCCGGAGCTGCGCCCGCGCGGGCCTTGAAGATCCAGATCGGTGCGCGCATCAGCCGCCGCGACCGGAGCAGACGTCCACCCAGCCTGCCGCGAAGGGAGTTTGCCGACATTCGTGCCATCCTCGCAGTTTGAGCGGCCGTGATCCACGCGAACGCGTAGACCCCGCCCGTGGCGGGTACGTCACCGCTCGATGAGAACGAAAAGATGGTCGCGGGACGAAATTCGGGTCGCCGACATGGATGCGGCGCACCGCTCCATCCAGGGCACCGCGATCGGCAACTTCATGGAGTGGTACGACTTCAGCCTCTACAGCTACACGGCGACCACGCTGGCGCAGGTCTTCTATCCCGGCAACACCTCCAGCACCGGCAACCTGATCGCCACATTCGGCACGTTGACCGCGGCGTTCGGGGTGCGGCCCCTCGGCGGATTCATCTTCGGCCCCTTGGGCGATCGCATCGGGCGCAAGAGGGTATTGATGATCACCATCGTGCTCATGGCGGCGAGCACGACCGCGACCGGCCTGTTGCCGGGCTACGGCACCGTCGGGGCCTGGGCGCCGATCCTGCTCGTCCTCATCCGCGTCTGTCAGGGGTTGTCCACCGGCGGGGAGTTCGCGGGCGCCATGACCTACGTCGACGAACACGCCCCGGACCGAAAACGCGGCATGATGGCCGGGTTTCTGCCGATGGGCACGCTGAGCGGCTACGTCGCGGGTGCGGGCCTGGTGACGGCGCTGCAGGTCCTGCTGTCGACCTCGGACATGACCAGCTGGGGCTGGCGCCTCCCGTACTTTCTCGGCGCGCCGCTGGGCCTGGCGGCGCTGCTGATGCGGCTGCGCATCGAAGAGTCGCCCGACTACGAGGAGATGGGTGAGGACGAGCGCACAACCTCTGGTCGTGAACAGTTCCGCAAGACGGTGCTGGGGCAGGGGAAGGCGCTGGTGCTGTGCGTCTGTCTGGAGCTGACGATCAGCGTCGTCAGCTACATGACCACCGGATACCTGCCCACGTACCTGAAGAAGACCGTGGGCCTGCCGGACAACCCGGCGCTGGTGATGCTGCTGATGGTGCTGGTCATCCTGATGGCCGTGGTGGTGTTCGTGGCGAGGCTGTCCGACCGCGTCGGCGTCAAACCCCTGATGTGGACCGGCTGCGTCCTGCTCATGACGGCGTCGATACCGGCGTTCCTGTTGATGCGCGCGGGTGGCTACCCGACGAAGTTCGCGGGCGTGCTGATCGTGGGGCTGACCCTGCTGTGCTTCAACAGCGTCGAGCCGGCGACGCTGCCGTCCCTGTTCCCGACCAACGTCCGCTACGGTGCGGTGTCCGTCGCCTACAACATCGCGGTCTCTGCCTTCGGCGGGCCAACCCCGCTGATCGCCGAGTCGCTGGTCTCCGCCACCGGCAACGCGCTGATGCCGGCCTACATCCTGATGTTCGCCGGGCTGGTCGGCGCCGCGACGCTGTTCTTCACCCCCGAGGTGGCCGGCAAGCGGCTGCCGGGCTCGGGGCCTGCGGTCGAAAGCGAGGAGGAGGCGCGCGCACTGGTCGGGAAACAGCGCGACGCGCGGCCGGCCCCGCGCTGAGGCGCGCAGGTCGGCGTGCTCAGCTGTGCGGGGCCGGCGGCTGGGCCGGGGCCGGCGGCCCGCCCGGCGGTGGCGGTGGTGGTGGCCGGAAGCCCCGCGGCGGCCCGGCCGGTCCGGGCGGCCCGAAGCCGAAGCCGTCGGACGTGAGTCCCGGCATCGGCGGCGGCGGGGGGCCGGGATGCAGCTGCGGGGCCAGCAGCGGCGGCGGGGGCGGTGGTCCGGGTGGCCCGGCGCTGATGATCCAGGCGAAGGCGATCGCCGCGACGGTGCCGACCGCGCCGACCAGCGCGCCCGCCACGGCGGCGCCGACCACCACGGGCGTGGAGTGGCGGCGTGGCTCGCGCGGTGGGGCGGCGGCGGGTGCAGGAATGGGTGCCGGGGTGACTGCGGGGTTGTGGTCGTTGTCTTCGGTGCTCATGTGCCCGGACGTTAGGAGCCGGACCTGAAGTGGGTCTGAAGAAGTTGCGTCAGTTGTCGTCGGGAACCGACACCGCGCAGGCGATGCCCGGTGCCCGCGCGATCCGCCGGTCCAGCGTCACCAGCGGGGCGGCCAGGAGCTCGGCGAGCGCGACGTAGGCGGCGTCGTAACAGGACAGGTTCGCTCGCAGCTCCCACACCCGGGCCGCCAGCAACTCGTACGGCCACAGGTCCACCGGTAGGTCGAGCAGGTCGGCGTGGGCCTGCGCGGCCTGGTCGGCGCCGATCGCCGCGGCGAGTTCGGCCCGCCTGATGACGTTGCCGCATTCGAACGGAAACACCGCGGGCGCCACCAGTTCGGCGTCTGTCAGCTGTGCCGTCGCCCACAGGCCGTCGCTGCCGGAATCCAGCAGGACGGCGACCATGGCCGAGGCATCGCAGACGACGCGCTCGCTCACCGGCGATCGGATTCTTTGGCGGCGAGGATGGCGTCCGCGTCGAATCGCACGCCGGTCGCGTTCACCCGCGCGCGGGCCCGGGCGACGACGTCGCGTGCCGTCGGCTTGGCCGCTGTCGCGACGAGCAGGCCGCGCAGGTATTCCTGCAGGGACTGGCCCGACCGGGCGGCACGCGCGGCCAATTCGTCGCGGACGTCGTCGGGGATGCCGCGGATCGTGATGGCCACCATGCATGCATATTAGCAGCGATAGCAGCAGAACAGATGCATGCCGATCTTCAGCCCAATCCCAGAAAGGGGCACTACAAATAGGGCATGGCCGATTTGCTGGGGGCGGGCGATCGGCTCACTGCGGGCACCCCGCGGGTGCTGGTGGTCGAAGACTCCCGGACGATCCGCGAGATGGTCAGCGAGGCGCTCACCGAGGTCGGCTACCACACCGACGCCCGCCGCGACGGCGACGAGTTGGAGGACGCCCTCGACGGGCTGCGGCCCGACCTGGTGGTGCTCGACGTGATGCTGCCGGGGCGCGACGGGTTCGCGCTCATCGACGTGATCCACGAGTGGGGAGACATCGGGATCGTGCTGATCACGGCCCGCGACGCCCTGCAGGACCGGCTGCGCGGCCTGGACGGCGGTGCCGACGACTACGTCGTCAAACCCTTCGAGCTCGCCGAACTGGTGTCGCGCGTCGGCGCGGTGCTGCGCCGGCGCGGACGGTTGCCGCGGGTCGTCCAGGTGGGCGACCTGGTGCTGGACGTCGAGGCCGGCGTGGCCGCGCGCGGCGGGCACCGGCTGGAGCTGACGGGCACCGAGCTGCGGTTGCTGACCTTCCTCGTCGAGCAGCGCGGCGGCATCGTCAACGCCGGGCAGATCCTCAACGCCGTGTGGGGCTATGACGCCTACGACCCCAACCTGGTGCAGGTCCATGTCAGCGGCCTGAGGCGCAAACTCGAGGCCCACGGGCCGCGCATCCTGCACACCGTCCGCGGTATCGGCTACCGCCTGCAGCCGCAGCGGCCGTGACGACGCCGACGCCGTCGCTGCAGCGCCGGGTGACGGTGGTGCTGCTGGCGTTGCTGGCCGGCCTGCTGGTGCTCCTCGGTGCCACCCTCGACGTGAGCCTGGGGGTTCTGGCCCGCCGGAACCTGCACGACCGGTTGCTGGCCGCGACGTCCCGCGCCGACGCGTTGACGGCCGCGCGGACGCCGCCGGAGCTGCTGGCCGCCGAGCTCAACGGGGGTGGTGTGCGGGCGTTGCTGGTCACCGCCGACGGCGCCACCTACGGCGACCGGGGCATCAGTCCCGACGCCCGCGCCGGCGCCTTCGTGCCGCCGCCCGGGCCGCCCCCTCCGCCGCCGCACGGCCCGCCCCCGCCCGGCATGCCCCCCTGGCCGCCCCCGCCGCCACCACCGCCGGATGCCACCGCGACCGTCGTGGTGCACCCCCTGCCCGGCGGCTCCCGGCTCGTCCTGGTCGCCGACACCACGCAGACCACGCAGGTGACCCGCCAGCTGCGCGGGCTGATGATCGGGGCCGGCCTGGCCACCCTGCTGTTGGCGGCGCTGCTGGTGGTCGCGGTCAGCCGGGCAGCGCTGCGGCCGTTGGACCGGCTCACCGCGCTGGCCGACGACATCACCACCGGGGACCGGGGCCGTCGCCTGCATCCGGACCGCGCCGACACCGAATTGGGCCGCGCCGCGGGCGCGTTCGACCGGATGCTGGACGCTTTGGAGACCTCCGAGCGGCAGGCCCGGCAGGCCGCCGACACGGCCAGGCGCGCCGAGGCGGCGACCCGGCAGTTCCTCGCCGACGCCGCCCACGAGCTGCGCACCCCGATCGCCGGCATGCAGGCGGCGGCCGAACAGATCGCCGGCAGCGCCGTCCGGCACCGGGAGGACCCCGCCGCGCGCGGGCAGTACCGCAGGGCGGGCCTGCTGCTGGCGGACGCCCGTCGCGCCGGGCGCCTCGTCGCCGACATGCTGGATCTGAGTCGCATCGACGCCGGGATTCCGCTGCAGGTCGCAGACGTCGACCTGGCGGCCGTCGTGGACGCCGAAGCGGACCGGACCACGCTGCTGGCGCCGCAGCTCACCGTGATCCGTACCGGCCTGAGCGAGCTCGCCGTCACCGCGGACTCGACGCGGCTCGCCCAGATCATGGCTAATCTGCTCGACAACGCGCGCCGGCACACCCCGGGCGGGGGTGCCATCCACATCGACGTCGCCGTCAGCGACGGCGCCGCCTGGGTGACCGTCACCGACACCGGACCCGGTGTTCCCGACGCCGAGCGCGAACGCATCTTCGAGCGGCTGGTGCGCCTGGATGCCGGCCGCGCCTACGATCACGGCGGCGCCGGCCTGGGCCTGCCGATCGTCCGTGCCCTGGCCCGCGCGCACGGCGGCGAGCTGGTGTGTCTGCCGCGCGAGGGCGGGGCGCAGTTCGTGCTCACCCTGCCCCTGGGCGAGGGAGCGTGACGACGGCGGTCAGGTGCCACCTGTCCAGCCAGGGCTGCACCAACTCTGCCAGGAGAACTCCACCGGAACCGAGCATCCCGCGTGCGGATTGGCCGGGTTGCCACCGCGGATCTCGATGCCGGGGCGCTAAAAGTGCGGTTCGCTCAGCGGCCGACGGCAGGCTCGTGGCGGTGCTGACGCCGGTAGTGGCGAACCTCGAACACCAGCCCCAGCAGCCCCAGGGCGGTCGTGCACAGCGACACCAGATACAGCAGCGGGTCGGGGTGACCGGCCAGCGCGTCGCCGAGGACCACCACGGCGACGGTGCCGGGCAGCAGGCCGGCGACGGTGGCCACCGCGAACGGCAGCACCCGCACGGCCGACGCGCCGGCGGCGTAGTTCAGCGCGGAGAAGGGTACGACGGGAATCAGCCGCAGCGACAATACCGCCGGCCAGCCCCGCTCCCGCAGGCGCGTGTCCACCTTGTCGACCGCGCCGTGGCGAACCAGGCGGCCCAGTTGCCATCCCGCGGCGCGTACCAGCAGCAGGGCGATCACCGCGCTGGCGGCGCTGGCGGACACCGCGATCAGCACGCCCAGCAGCGGGCCGAACAGCAGCCCGGCGGCCAGCGTGAACGCCGTGCGGGGAATCGGCACCACGGTGGCGACGACGTGCGCGGTCAGAAACGCCAGCGGGAACCACGGTCCCACGGTTTGCGCCCAGTCGCGCACCTGCACCGCGGTCGGTAGCGGCACCAGCAGCGCCACCGCCACCACGACGCCGATGCCGAGCGCCGTCGCGACGGCGCGCGGCCGGGACAGCTGACGCGCGGTCGCGCCCAGCGCGCATCCGACGCTGCGCAGGACGCCGGTGGATTTGCCGGTGGCGGGGGCCGTCACGTCTTCAAAGGTTACGGGCCGCGGGTGAATATCGCGTTGCCCGAGTCTGGCGTTTCGCGATGGCGACCTCCCCGCGGGAGGGCCGCAGCCGATCAATTAGCCTGGTTAGCAAGTGGCGACCCGGGATGGGGAAGATTGCCAATTCCTGCGATTACAGGAGCAGTCGGTGTCCGTGGACGTACCAACGGAGGTACCTGCCGAACCAGCAGCCGGTCAGGAAGCGCTGGCGCGCTGGCGCACCGCGGTCGCGGGTGTGCTGGCCAAGAGCGCCCGGCGTGACCCCGCGGAGCTGGGTGAGGAACCCGAGCGCTCGCTGGACACCCCGACCTATGACGGGTTTGCCGTCCGGGCGCTCTACACCGCCTTCGACGAGCTGCCCGAGCCGCCGCTGCCCGGCGAGTGGCCCTACGTGCGCGGTGGCGACGCGGCGCGCGACGTCAACGCCGGCTGGAAGGTCGCCGAGGTGTTCCCCAGGCCCGGCGCCGACGACGGCAACGCGGCGGTGCTGGCCGCGCTCAACGACGGGGTCAGCGCGCTGCTGGTCCGGGTGGGGGAGTCCGGCGTGGCACCCGGGCAGCTCGGCGGCCTGCTCGCCGGCGTGCACCTGGACCTGGCGCCGCTGATCCTGGACGCGGGCGCCGACTATGCGGCGGCCTGCGACGCGGTGCTGGAGCTGGTCGACCGGCTGGATGCCGGCGCGACGCCGGCGGTGGACCTGGGCGCCGACCCGCTGAGCGCGGCGCTGGGTGGCCGGCCGTCGTGCCCGGTGGAGGACGTGATGGCGGTCGCGGGCCGGACAGCCGGGCGCCGCGGCGTGCGGGCGATCACCGTCGACGGACCGGCCTTTCACAACCTGGGCGCCAGCGCGGCGTGGGAACTGGCCGGCAGCCTGGCGGCCGCGGTGGCCTACCTGCGGATGCTCGTCGAATCGGGGATCCCGGTCGGCGACGCGCTGCGCCAGATCAGCTTCCGGCTGGCTGCCGACGACGACCAGTTCATGACGATCGCCAAGCTGCGGGCCGTTCGCCGGCTGTGGGCGCGGGTCGCCGAGGTGGCCGGTGACGCCGACGGCGGCGCGGCGGTGCTGCACGCCGAGACCTCGCTGCCGATGATGACCCAGCGCGACCCGTGGGTGAACATGCTGCGCACCACGGTGGCCGCGTTCGCCGCGGGTGTCGGCGGCGCCGACACCGTCCTGGTGCACCCGTTCGACGTCGCGATCCCGGCCGGCTTCCCGGGCGTATCGGCCAGCTTCGCGCGCCGCATCGCGCGCAACACCCAACTGCTGCTGCTCGAGGAGTCCCACGTCGGGCGGGTGCTGGATCCCGCCGGCGGCTCGTGGTTCGTCGAAGAACTCACCGACGAGCTGGCCCGCGACGCCTGGGGGCACTTCCAGGAGATCGAGTCCCGCGGCGGGTTCGCCGACGCCCGCGGCTACCTCGCCGGGCAGATCGCCGCGGTGGCCGCGCGCCGCGCCGAGGACATCGCGCACCGCCGCACCGCGATCACCGGCGTCAACGAGTTCCCGAACCTGGCCGAGGCGGCTCTGCCGCAACAGGATTCGACGCCGACGGTGGCCCGCTACGCCGCCGCGTTCGAGGCGCTGCGGGACCGCTCGGATTCCTTCCTGGCCCGTACCGGCGCCCGCCCGCGGGCGCTGCTGTTGCCGCTGGGCCCGCTGGCCGAGCACAACATCCGGGCGACGTTCGCCGCCAACCTGCTGGCCTCCGGCGGGATCGAGGCGGTCAACCCCGGGCCGCTCGACGCCGCCGGTGTCGCGCAGGCCGTGTCCGACGCCGGTTCTTCGGAGGTGGCGGTCATCTGTGGCACCGACAAGCGCTACGGGGAGGAGGCGGCGGGCGTCGTGGCGGCGGCCCGCGGCGCCGGCGTGGCGAGGGTGTACCTAGCCGGGCCGGAGAAGGCGATGGGCGATGCCGAGCCCCGGCCCGACGAGTACCTGACCGCGAAAATCGATGCGGTCGAAGCCCTGTCGAATCTGCTCACCCGATTGGGGGCGTAGCCGCGATGACCGCAAGCACCTCAGTGATCGGCAGTTTCGCCGACGTCCCGCTGCAGGGCGACCGCGCCGGGCGGCCACCGGCCGCCGCGGTGGATCGGGACGACAGCTGGCACACCCCGGAGGGCATCGACGTCAAGCCGGTCTACGTCGCCGCCGACCGCGCCGCCGCGCAGGCCGAGGGGTATCCGCTGCACAGCTTCCCCGGCGAGCCGCCGTTCATCCGCGGGCCCTACCCGACGATGTACGTCAACCAGCCCTGGACGATTCGCCAGTACGCCGGGTTCTCCACCGCGGCGGACTCCAACGCGTTCTACCGGCGCAACCTGGCCGCCGGCCAGAAGGGCCTGTCGGTGGCCTTCGACCTGGCCACTCACCGCGGCTACGACTCCGACCACCCGCGCGTTCAGGGTGACGTCGGAATGGCCGGTGTGGCAATCGATTCCATCCTCGACATGCGGCAGCTGTTCGACGGCATCGACCTGTCGGCGGTCAGCGTGTCGATGACGATGAACGGGGCCGTGCTGCCGATCCTGGCGCTGTACGTGGTGGCCGCCGAGGAGCAGGGGGTGCCGCCGGAGAAGCTGGCCGGCACCATCCAGAACGACATCCTCAAAGAGTTCATGGTGCGCAACACCTACATCTATCCGCCCAAGCCGTCGATGCGCATCATCTCCGACATCTTCGCCTACACCAGCGCCAAGATGCCGAAGTTCAACTCCATCTCGATCTCCGGCTACCACATCCAAGAGGCCGGTGCCACAGCCGATTTGGAGTTGGCCTACACGCTGGCCGACGGGGTGGACTACATCAAGGCCGGCCTGGACGCCGAGCTGGACATCGACAAGTTCGCGCCCCGGCTGTCGTTCTTCTGGGGTATCGGGATGAACTTCTTCATGGAGGTCGCCAAGCTGCGCGCCGGGCGACTGCTGTGGAGCGAGCTGGTCGCCGGGTTCGGCGCGAAGAACCCCAAATCGCTTTCGCTGCGCACACACTCGCAGACCTCGGGCTGGTCGCTGACCGCCCAGGACGCCTTCAACAACGTGGCGCGCACCTGCATCGAGGCGATGGCCGCCACCCAGGGCCACACCCAGTCGCTGCACACCAACGCCCTCGACGAGGCGCTGGCCCTGCCGACGGATTTCTCGGCGCGCATCGCCCGCAACACCCAGTTGTTGTTGCAGCAGGAGTCGGGCACCACCCGCCCGATTGACCCCTGGGGCGGTTCGTATTACGTGGAGTGGCTGACCCACCGGCTCGCGCAGAAGGCTCGTGCGCACCTGACCGAGATCGCCGAGTACGGCGGGATGGCCCAGGCCATCAGCGAGGGCATCCCCAAGATGCGCATCGAGGAGGCCGCCGCCCGCACCCAGGCCCGCATCGACTCGGGTCAGCAGCCGGTGATCGGGGTCAACAAGTACCAGGTCGACGAGGACACCGAGATCGAGGTCCTCAAGGTCGAGAACAGCCGGGTGCGCGCCGAGCAGCTGGCCAAGCTGCGGGAGTTGCGGGCGAGCCGGGACCAGGCGGCCTGCGACGCCGCCCTGGCCGAGCTGACGCGCGCGGCCGCCGCCCACGGCCGCGCCGGTGCGGACGGGCTGGGCAACAACCTGCTGGCGCTGTCCATCGCCGCGGCGCGGGCCAAAGCGACCGTCGGGGAGATCTCCGACGCCCTGGAGAAGGTGTACGGGCGGCACCAGGCGGAGATCCGTACCATCGCCGGGGTCTACCGTGACGAAGCCGGAAAGGCCACCAACATCGCCACCGCAACCGAGTTGGTCGAGAAGTTCGCCGAGGCCGACGGCCGCCGGCCCCGGATCCTGGTGGCCAAGATGGGGCAGGACGGCCACGACCGCGGCCAGAAGGTGATCGCGACGGCGTTCGCCGACATCGGCTTCGACGTCGACGTCGGCTCGCTGTTCTCCACCCCCGAGGAGGTGGCCCGTCAGGCCGCCGACAACGACGTGCACGTCATCGGGGTGTCCTCGCTGGCCGCGGGCCACCTGACGCTGGTGCCGGCGCTGCGCGACGCGCTGGTGCAGGTGGGCCGGCCCGACATCATGATCGTGGTCGGCGGGGTCATCCCGCCCGGCGACTTCGACGAGCTCTATGCCGCCGGGGCCGCCGCGATCTTCCCGCCCGGCACGGTGATCGCCGACGCCGCGATCGGCCTGCTGCACAAGCTGGCCGAGCGGCTGGGCTACGACCTGGGCCAGTGACCCGTCTTCCACCCGCGAGCGTGAAGCCAGTGCGAAAAATCGCGCCGTATCTCGCAGTGACTTCACGCTCGGCGAGCCGATGAGTCCGCAAGCGGTCGAGGAGCTGGCCGCCGCGGTCCGCGGCGGTGACCGGGCGGCGCTGCCGCGGGCCATCACGTTGCTGGAGTCGACTCGGCCCGATCATCACGAGCAGGCCCAGCAGCTGCTGCTGGAGCTGATGCCCGACGCGGGCGGCGCCCACCGGGTGGGCATCACCGGCGTGCCGGGGGCGGGCAAGTCCACCACCATCGAGGCCCTCGGTATGTACCTGATCGAGCGCGGCCACCGGGTGGGGGTGCTGGCCGTGGACCCGTCGTCGACGCGCACCGGCGGGTCGATCCTGGGCGACAAGACCCGGATGGCGCGGCTGGCGGTGCACGACGACGCCTACGTGCGGCCGTCCCCGACGTCGGGCACGTTGGGCGGTGTGGCAAAGGCGACGCGGGAGACGATCGTGCTGCTGGAGGCGGCCGGGTTCGACGTGATCCTGATCGAGACCGTCGGCGTCGGGCAGTCGGAGGTGGCGGTCGCCAACATGGTGGACACCTTCGTGCTGCTGACCCTGGCGCGCAGCGGCGACTCGCTGCAGGGCATCAAGAAGGGTGCCCTGGAGCTGGCCGACATCGTGGTCGTCAACAAGGCCGACGGGGAGCACCTGGCCGAGGCGCGGTCGGCCGCGCGGGAGCTCTCCGCGGCGATCCGGTTGATCCATGCAGGTGAAATTCTTTGGCGGCCGCCGGTTCTCACGATGAGCGCAACCGAGGGCACCGGCCTGGCCGAGCTTTGGGACACGATCGAGCGGCATCGCCGGGTGCTCACCGAGGCCGGCGACTTCGAGGAGCGCCGGCGTGCCCAGCAGGTCGACTGGACCTGGCAGATGGTGCGCGACACGGTGCTGGACCGGGTGCTGTCCAACCCGGCGGTGCGCAAGATCCGCGCCGACATCGAGCGCCAGGTCAAGGCGGGGGAGCTGACGCCGGCGCTGGCCGCCCAGCAGATTCTGGCAGCGATGGCGCAGTAACTGGGATCAGACTGATCTGCGTTGCGAGGGGAAGGGCGGTTATGGAAGACGACAACGAGATGCGCGAGCCGAAACATGCGGACGTCGTCCTTTCTGGTGGGGGTGTCAAGTTCATCGGCCTGGTCGGTGCCATCGTCGCCCTCATGGATGCCGGCTATTCGTTCAAGAGGGTGTCCGGCGTCTCTGGCGGCTCGGTCGTCGCGGCGGTTCTTGCGGCCGCATCCAAGGGTGAACAGCTGACGAGCCAGGAGATCAAGGAACTGGCGCTGTCGGTGCCGCTGAGCAAATGGCGCGACGCACCGCCTGTCCCTTTCATCGGAGCGGCTTGGGGCCTGCTGCGGGAGACGAGCATGTATCGCGGCGACTTCGCCCATGAGTGGGTACGCAGCGAGCTGAAGAACCTGGGTGTCGAGACTTTCGGTGACCTCTACCTCGATGAAGACGACCTGCCGGACTTGCGCCGTAGCAGGCTGGTGGTCACCGTCGCGGACGTGACGGCAGCCCAACTGGTGCGGCTGCCATGGGATTACCGGCGGCTCTACGGGCTCGACGCCGATGAACAATCCGTTGCCGACGCGGTGCGCGCTTCGATGGCGATTCCGTTCTTCTACCGACCGGTCACCCTGGTCAGCGCCACCGGGCGGCCATCCACCCTGGTCGACGGCGGTGTGCTGTCGAATTTTCCGATCGACACCTTCGACCGTCTCGATGGCAAGGCGCCCCGCCGGCCCACGTTCGGGATCACGGTGGTACCCAGAATCGCCGAGGGAATCGGTGAAGTGATGCCCGCTCTGAGGCCACTCCGCTTCTTCGAGCAGACTTCGCTATTGGAGAGCCTGCTCACCACCATGCTGGTCGGTCATGACCAGACCCAGCTGAACCAGCCGTGGGTCCGTTCCCGCGCCATCCTGGTCGAATCGACCGACGTCGGCGTGCTCGACTTCAGCGCGTCCCGCCAGCGTCTGGAACAGCTTTTCGACAAGGGTTATGAGGCGGCGCAGGACTTCCTGTCCACGTGGGATTGGTCTACCTATCGCGAGCGCTTCCGGTGGCCCAACACGGCGCCGTCCCAGTGAAGTGGTGCGATCACGGCCGTCGCTCGGCGGGGGAATCCGCAGTTCGGGGGCGCTTGGCCGACTCCGGCGCACGTGCGCTCGCACTGCGCTGCCCGCCCGGCGGATCATCTCGGGCGACGCGACTAACGGATAGGTAAATAATCTATATTTCGCTCCGCACCGGTGTGAAATCCACGTAAATTCAAATGTGTGACGGTGGAAACACGAGTCGATCGCCGCGGGGTCTCCCACCCCGATGACCCCGACGCAGGTCATCGCGTGTCCGGCGCGGCGGACTCACATTTCAATTGCGTCGTTCGCAGTTTCGCCAGCATGTTCCCGGCGCGCCGGCTCGGCGGCGGCGCCCTGGCGGTATACCTCGACGGCCAGCCGGTGGTGGACGTATGGACGGGCTGGTCCGACCGGGGCGGGCACACGCCGTGGTCGGCGGACAGCGCCCCGATGGTGTTCTCGGCGACCAAGGGCATGGCGGCCACGGTCATCCACCGCCTCGCCGACCGGGGGCTGATCGACTACGAGGCGCCGGTGGCCGAGTACTGGCCGGCGTTCGGGGCCAACGGCAAGGCGTACCTGACGGTGCGCGACGTGATGCGGCACGCCGCCGGCCTGTCGGGTCTGCGCGGCGCCACCCAGGAAGACCTGCTCGACCACATCGCGATGGAGGAGCGGCTGGCCGCGGCGCCGCCGGGGCGCCTGCTGGGCAAGTCGGCCTATCACGCGCTGACGTTCGGCTGGCTGATGTCGGGGCTGGGCCGGGCGGTGACCGGGAAGGGCATGCGTGCGCTGATCCGCGAGGAGCTCGCCGCGCCGCTGGGCACCGACGGGCTGCACCTGGGCCGGCCGCCGGCCGGAGCGCCGACGCGGGTGGCCGAGATCGTCATGCCGCAGAACATGGTCGGCAATCCGGTGGCGAACTTCGTGCTGCGCAAGGTCGCCAACGAGATGTCCGGCGCATACCGCTCGATGTATTTCCCGGGCATCATCGATGTCGTCAAGGGCGACAACGCGATGCTGGACGCCGAGATGCCCGCGGCCAACGGGGTGGCGACGGCCCGCGGTCTGGCGCGCATGTACGGTGCGATCGCCAACGGCGGCGAGATCGACGGTATCCGGTTCTTGTCCCCGGAGCTCGTCGCCGCCCTGACCGGGCGCAAGAGCCTGTGGCCGGACCGAAACCTCTACGTGCCGTTGGCTTTCCACCTGGGCTACCACAGCCTGCCGATCGGCAACATCATGCCGGGCTTCGGTCACGTCGGGTTGGGCGGTTCGGTCGGCTGGACCAATCCCGCCGACGGGATCGCGTTCGCTCTGGTGCACAACCGGCTCCTGACGCCGCTGGTGATGACCGATCACGCCGCGTTCGTCGGGATCTATGCACTGATGCGCCAGGCCGCCGCCAGGGCCCGCAAGCACGGCTTCGCGCCGGTGCCCGAGTTCGGCGCCCCCTACTCCCAGCCGGGGGCCGCCGTCGGCTGATCCGCGAGCAGCCGCGTGAGGCCGGTACTGGCAGCCCACCTGGGGGTGGGTAGTCTCGTTCCGATGTCCGACGATCTGGTAGCCGCCGCAGTGCGCCAAGCCCTTTCGACGCACGGTGCAATGAGTGAGGACGATCTGCTGGACGTGCTCGAAGCCGACGGCGTCGACCTGGGAATCGACGCCGAGGAAGTGCTCGACGGTGTTCTCCACGAACACACCGAGTTGGTGATGCCGTTGCTCGACGAGAGGTGGGTCTGGCTCCCGAGTTTGCTCGAAGGCAGGATTTTCACCCATCGCCTCAGTGAAACCGAGGCCAGTCACGACATCCTCACCTGGCGGCCCGACTTGACGCCGGTGTCGATCCTGACGGAGATGGCGACCTTTCAGCGGCTCGTCGACGGTTCGCCGCTGAGCGACGTGTTTCCGATGTTGGACAGCGAGGTCCTGGCCGCCCGCGGCGTGTCCCCGCAAGCAGTCGACCCCGCCGGAGCGTTGCTACTGCCGGCCGGACGCCTCGCCGCGCTCGGTGTGGGTGCCGGTGACCTGGTCGGGGTGCGCGTCGGGGCGGACGGGTTCGAGCTGGTCGGGGTCTCGGAGACGGTTTCGTGCAGCGTCGGTGCGGCGCTGTCGGCGATGCTCGACGAGCGGCCCGGCCGGGCCGAGATGCTCGATGTCGCGACGTGGACGGTATGCGCCGATGACGACGGCCTTTTCCGCGAGCCGGCAGCACCGCTGAGCGAGCTGCTCGCCGCGAGCGGGTTGGCTCACGACGGGGATCTGGTCGCACGGGATGACTGCGACTTCGCCGCGGCGCGGCTGGCCGAACGGCTCGAAGTGGTCAAGGCGCGCTACGAACTTGACGACGACGAGGCGCTGGCCGTGCTGGCGGTCGTCAAGCTGCACGAACAGACCCTCGACGTGGTCGCCGTGGCGCGCGCCCACCTCGATGACGCGGGCGGGCCCGACCTCGCCGAGATCGCCGCGCAAGCCGCCCCGGCAGGTGCGCTCGCCGCGCCCGACGGCATCAGCGTGCGCGCCGCTTTGGGGTTGCTGGCCGAGCCGGCCGTGGCCGCCGCCGCGCTGGCGGAGATCGGCGCGGACGACGAGGCCTCGGCGACGGCCTTGGGTGTCTTCGCCGAGTCCGCCGAGCCGCTGGCCCCGCGTGCTGCGCGCCCGGCCTTGCGCTGGATGCAAGCCAAGGCACACGAGACGCTCGGGGATGTCGAAAAGGCCGAGGCGGCGCTGCAGGCCGCCGAGTCGCTGGACCCGTCGTGGCCGTTGACGCTGCGGGACTTGGCGCGCTACGCCGGCGATCGGGGGGACGCCGAGCGGGGGCTCTTGTTGCTGCGTCGCGCGGGGGTAGCCTCCGACGACCATTTGCAGCACGTGCTCGAGAGCTTCCGGCCCGCCCCCCGTGCCGACCTTGGCCGCAATCAGCGGTGTTGGTGCGGTTCGGGGCGTAAATACAAGGTGTGTCACCTCAACCGCGAGCAGTTGCCGCTGGAGGAGCGGGCGGCCTGGCTGTATCAGAAAGCGGCTATCGATCTGTTGGAAGGCCGCTTTGTGGCGCTGCTCCTGGAGGCCGCCTCCGCCCGGTCGCAGCACTGGGACTCGCCCGGTTCGCTCGTCGACGGGCTCCGGGATGCGCTGGTCGCCGACGTGGTGCTGTTCGAGGGAGGGGCGTTTGCCGAGTTCGTCGGTACCCGCGGCTTTCTGTTGCCCGACGACGAGCGGTCGCTGGCCGAGCAGTGGCTGCTCGTGCAGCGGTCGGTGTACGAAGTGCTCGACGTGTCGCGGGGGCAGGGGTTCACGTTGCGCGACGTGCGCACCGGCGACGTGCATGAGGTGCGTGAACGGGCCGGCAGCATGCACGTCCAGGCCGGTGAATTCTATTGCGCCAGAGTTGTTCCCGCGGGGGAGACGATGCAGGTGTTTGGCGGGTTGGAGCCGGTTTCTCTCGGGGAGCGTGACCGGTTGATCGCGCTGCTCGATGAGGAGCCCGATCCGGTCGGCCTCGTCGCGGCGCTGTCGCGGCGATTCGCGCCGCCGGTGCTGCTCAACACCGAGGGGGAGCCGCTGACGATGTGCGATGCGGTGCTGCGCGCCGCCGACCCGGGCGAGCTGGCCCGCGGGCTCGACGGCCTCTACGAACGCGAGGAGGGTCAGTCGGGAGACGCGACGGCGTGGTTCGAGCATGTCGTCACCGACGGCATGCAGCGGATTCGGGCGCACCTGGAGCTCACCGGCGACGAGCTCCGCGTGCACGCCAACAGCGTGGAACGCTTCGATCGGGTTCTGGCCGCTGTGCGCGCGCTCGATTCGCCGGTGAGTGTGCTTAGCGAGACCCGTGAGCCACTCGGCGATCTGCGCGACGTCCAGCGGCTCGCCGGCGACGCTGCAGAGGGTGGGGTGATCGAGGAAGGCGTCGACGCGGCCGCCGATCCGGCACTCGCCGCGGCCCTCGAGGAGATGATCCACACCTATGAGGCGGCCTGGCTCGACGAACCGATCCCTGCCCTGGCTGGTCACACACCCCGGCAGTGCGCCGACGATCCGACCCGGCGCCCGGACCTGATCCGCCTGCTCGACTCGTTCCCCCCGGACACGGGCCGGCCCGGAACCATGAGTCCGGCACGGCTGCGTGCGGCGCTCGGGCTGGATTGATCCGCCGCCGGGCGTGTTGTCCCCGGCCGGGTCGCGTACCCGGTGGCCGCGAGCGCCGACGCGTAAATCGAGCTGTCAGGAAACGAGGGCGATGACGGTTGCGATCGTGTCGGCGAGTAGTGCGCCGCCGACGTTGCCGATCGGTTCGTCGAGGGCCGCACGCGGAAACCACTGAACGAGCTCCGGCAGGACAACCCCTTTGGGTTGCTGCACCGTGACGGTCATAACCATTGTGCCGCTGGGGATTTCACCTGGAATGAAGGGGCAGGTGATGATCCGTCCGGTAGCGGCTGCGAGGTGGATCGCGTTGGACAGCACGACTACGTAGAGTTCCTGGTCGGTGTCGCGGCGTGGCGTGATGTCGCCGGGGGTGATCACAGGCCAGCGGCCCGGTTCGCCCGATAAACCTTCTCTGCGTAGGCGTCGATATCCAGTGTCGGCACGGTGTAGGTGGTGTAGTCCTCAAGCGAGATTCGGAGATGCTCGTTGCGCAGGGCTCGTTCGATCATCTCTGAACGATTCAGCCCAGCCGCCCGGGCGTCCGCATCGGCCGCCGCGAGTACAGCCTGGTCGATCGTCACCGAAACTTTATCCTTCGCCATACCAAACATCCTACAAAAAGTACGACAACTGTCGTACCAGGCTTTGTCCGTGCCCTGGCTTCGGTCTGGGCCGGCTCGGTGGCCGAGGGATTCGACCTAGTCTCGCCTACCGCAGCTGCGCCCTACGCGCAGCCCGGGGTGGCCGTCGGCTGACGGGCTTGCGCCCCTACGGGGTCAGTAGTGGTATCGGGCCACGAGGATCCTGACTTCGTCGTCGACGGCCCGATAGACCAGCCGATGCTCGTCGTCGATGCGGCGGGACCCGTACCCCGACAGCTCGCCTTTGAGGGCTCGGGCTTGCCGATCCCGTTGAATGGATCGCGTTGGATCTCTGCGATCAGGCGGGTGATCCGCCGGGCGGTCTTGCGGTCCGATGCCAGCCAGAAGAGAAAGTCCTGCCAGGCATCGGGGTCGAAGTGGATGCTTCTCACTCCTCGCCGCCGGCCATCTCCCGCAGCTCGTCGACGGATTTGGCGACGGCGGACTGCCCGGCCTTGTCGCGGGCGACCGCTTCCATGAGCCGCCTGGCGTTTTCCGGCGAGCGCAGCAGGTAGACGGTTTCCTGCCACGAGTCGTAGTCGTCGGCGGACATGAGCACCGCATCTCCGCTCTTGGAGGTGATGCGCACCGGCTGGTGGTCGGTGTTGACTTGCTCGAGCAGGGGGAACAGGCGCCGCCTGGCGTCGCTTGCGCTGATGCTCAACGTAAACCTCCCCGGGCGGACCCGGTACAACAGACTCGTACCGTTCCAGTACGGAGACATCGTAGAACGATTGTCGCCTCGCTTGAGGTGGCCAAGGTCGCCAAGGTGGTCGAGGTCGTCATCGTGTTGGCCGGCTTCGATCCCGCCTACACGAATTAGCGCCCGTTTATGGCGACACAAGTAAGCTATGTATATGGCTATACGTACCACAACGATCAGGGTGCCGGTCCAGACTCGTGACCGACTGGCAGCCCAGGCCCGCGAACGAGGCATCTCAATTGCCGCTCTTCTCTCGGAGCTGGCCTTGCGTGCCCAGCGCGAGATCAGCTTCCGCGCCGAACGCGACGCCACGCGCGCCGAGTCGACCGCCGCCGAAGTACGCGAGGAGGACCGCGACTGGGACGACTCCGTCGCTGACGGCCTTGCCTGAACCGCGACGAGGCGACGTTTGGCTGGTGGCACTTGGAGCCGCCCGCGCCAGTGAGCCCGGCAAACACCGCCCGGCCGTCATCGTTTCCGTTGATGAGATACTCGCCGGGGTCGATGACGAACTCGTTGTCGTGGTACCGGTGTCGAGTTCACGCTCATCCACCCCGTTGCGGCCGACCGTCTCACCGGACGAAGGTGTAGACAGCCCGAGTGTCGCTGTCTGCCGCAGCGTGCGCGCTGTCGCCCGTACCCGCCTGCTGGAAAAGTTGGGAACGCTCGCGCCGGTCACGATGCGCGAAGTCGAACGCGCCCTCGCCATGATTTTGGGCGTTGAGGAATGAATCTCGTTGTGTGATCTGCGTGCCGAGAACGGGCCAGCCTGCGGGGCCTATTTCACCGGAGTGAAGGGGCAGGTGATGATCCAGGCGTCCGCATCGGCCGCCGCGAGTACCGCCTGGTCGATCGTCGCCGAAACCTTGTGCTTCGCCGTATCAAGGGCATCCTACTCAAAGTGAGATAACTGTCGTACCACACTTTGGCCGTGCCCTACCTTCGGTCTGGGCCGGCTCGGCGGCGAGGGATTCGATTGGTGGAATCCTGTGGCGGATCGGAACCTGTTCGTACCCTTGGCTTTTCGCCTGGCTTACCGCAGCCTGCCCATCGGCAACATCATGCCGGGCCAAGGCGCGCAAGCACGGCTTCCGGCCGGTGGCCGACTTCGGCACGTGCTACGCGCAGCCGGGAGCCGCTGTCGGCTGACGGGCCTTTTGGCGGCGCCCGTGGGGAGCTCACCAGCCGATGATCGTCGTCGCCGCGGCGGGACCAGTAGCCCGACAGCTCGCCTTTGAGGGGCTCGGGTTTGCCGATCTCGTTGATCTCTGTGATCAAGCGGGTGATCCGCCTGGTGGTCTTGCGGTCCGAGGCCAGCCAGAACAGAAAGTCCTGCCAGGCGTCGGGGTCGACGTGGGTGCTTCTCACTGTTCGCGGCCGGCCATCTCCCGCTGCCGCCGACGGATTTGGTGACGGCGGACTCCCGGCTTGGTCGAGGGCCTCCGCTTCCATCAACCGCCTGGCGTTTTCCGGCGCTCGCAGCAGGTAGACGGTTCCTGCCACGAGTCGTAGTCGTCGGCGGACATGAGCACCGTGGTACCGGGTCCCGCCGTGTTAACAATAATGTTTACACGTCTGTATATTCGCAGGGTGTTGCGCGTGGGTGACGAAACCCGCGAGCGAGTGCTGCGGATCGGCCGTGAAGAGTTCGGCGGCGCGTCGGCCGATGAGACGATCCGTCGCCTGATCGACGAGCACTGGCAGGCGGCCGCCATCGCTGCGGTGCGCAACTACCGCGAGAACGACCCCCGGGGTTGGGCGGACTACGTCGCCGAAGCCGACGAACTGACGGGTGCCGACGCGCCCATCACTGACGAGTGGGCGGAGTGAGGCGCCTGCCACGCATCGAGTCGGGGCAGGTGTGGTTCGTCGACTTCGATCCGGTGCGTGGGCGCGAGCAGGGCAAGGACCGGCCGGCGCTGGTGGTTTCGTCCCGCTTCCACCTGGACTTGACGATGGGGCAGCGGATCTGCGTGCTGCCGCTGACAAGCGTGGAGCGCGTCGGCTGGTTGCACCGGGTCCATGTGGGCTCCGGCGGCGGTTGGGTCATCACCGAGCAGATTCGCACCGTGTCCGTCCAGCGGTTTCGCCGCCACGCCCCCGAGATCCGGCTCTCGGTCGCCGAATTGCACGAAGTCCGGCACGCCTTGGCGCAGATGCTGACCGTCTGACGCGTCGAGCGTTCCCCCGCGCTCACGCAGATTTTCGCCGCGCGGTGCGACAATCGGACGGTGGATCACGTCGACCCCCGGATCGCCGAGGCCGTCGAGGCGCTGCGGCGCCACGGCGCGCATTTTGCGTACCTGCACGGCAGTCGCGCCGCCGGAACCGCGCGCGAAGATTCCGATGTCGACATTGCCGCCTACTTCGACGGAGCGGCGCCGCAGCCTTTCGAGGTCCTCCTGCCCGCCGGCATCGACCTGTTGGTGCTCAACCGTGCCCCCCTGGAGCTTGCCGGCCGGGTCGCGCTGCGCGGGACACTGCTTTTCGAGCGCGATCCCGGCGCTCGTGTGGTGTGGGAGGCCACGACCCGCAAGATCTATCTCGACGAGTTGCCGCGGCTGACCCGGGCCCACCGGGAGTTCGCGGACGCGGTGCTGCGCCGTGGTGGATGAAGTCCGCGTCCTGCGGTTGCTACGTGCCGTCACCGACGACCTCGATCTTTTGTTTCAGGAATCCAAGGCCGATGCAGCGCGGCGTGCCGATCCGCTGTGGTTACGCGGGGTGAAGTACACGTTCGTCACGTCGATCGAAGCGTGTATCGACATCGCCCAGCACATCTGCTCGGCGCAGGGCTGGGGGCCACCGGCGGACAACGGCGATGCCATGAACGTGCTCGGGCGCCACGGGGCCCTCACGGCCGACCTGTCCGACGCCATGCGTAAGGCTGTCGGCTTTCGCAACGTCCTGGTGCACGAGTACGTCGAGGTGTCCGACGCGATCGTGGAGTCCCGGCTGAGCGATCTGCGGGACCTGGATCAGTTCGTCGAACAGGTGACCGCTTTCCTGCGCGACGGCCCGCGCGCCTGAAAGCGTGTCCGGAGCGAGTGGCGTCGAGGCGATTTTCGAGCGGCCCGCGGCGTTGACCTGTGTGCCTATTGGGCACACAATGGGGTAATGGCCACCAAGACGGAACGATTCGCGGTGCGTCTGACCGCCGAACAGGGCGCGCTGATCCGGTGTGCAGCCGAGGTGGAAGGGACCGATCTCACCAATTTCACGGTCACAGCAACGCTGGCGCATGCCCGCAACGTGTTGGCCGATCGCCGCCGGTTCGTGCTCGACGACGCGGCTTGGTCGAAATTTATGGCGGCGCTCGACCGGCCCGTGTCGCACAAGCCACGGCTGAAAGCGCTGCGCGCCGAGGAATCCATCTTCGATGCAGCGGAGTGAGCGGCTACAGCACGCCGCGTCCGATCAGTGAACGCTACGATCTCCTCCCATTTGACTGCGGCGATACCAGCTTGGACCACTACCTGCGTGCCCGAGCTTTGGCCAACCACGTCGAAGGCGCGTCTCGTTGTTATGTGACGTGTCGCGCCGACCGGGTCGTCGGCTTTTACGCGCTGTCGGCGGCGTCGCTGCAGCGCCGTGCGGCGCCCGGACGAGTGCGGCGCAACATACCAGAGCCCGTGCCGGTGATCCTGTTGTCCCGGTTGGCGGTCGATCGTGCGGAACAAGGCAAGGGGCTCGGTGCACATCTGCTGCGGGATGCGATTATTCGCAGCGTGCGCGCGGCCGGCCTGATCGGCGCGCGGGCGATGTTGGTACACGCCATCAGCGATGAGGCCCGCTCGTTCTACGCCCATTTCGACTTCGAGCCGTCGCCCACCGACCGGTTGCACCTGCTGTTGCTCATCAAGGACGCCGACGCGCTGACGCGGGCGTAAGGTGACCGCTTTCCTGCGCGACGGCCCGTCCCTGACGGCGCGCGCCGCGCGGGTAGCGTCGGGGCGATGTTCGACGCGATTGACGCCGCGGTGCGCCAGGTTCTGTCGGCGCGCGGCCCCATGACCGAGGACGACCTGCACGACGCGCTGGTCGCCGACGGCGTCGATCTCGGGCGCGATGCCGAGGCGACGCTCGCGGAGGCCCTCGACGGGAACGCCGATCTGGTCATGCCCCTGGCCGACGGCCGGTGGGCGCTGATTCCGGCGGTGCTCGACGGCAGGGTGTTCACCCACCGCCTGGGTGAGGCCGAGGTCGCCCACGACCTGCTCGAGTGGGGCCCCGACCTGGCGCCGGTGTCGATGCTGACCGAGCTGGACGCCTACCGACGGCTCGCCGACGGCGCACCGGTCGGCGACGCGTTTGCGCTGCTCGACGAGGACGCGGACGCCTTCGCCGCGCGTGGGGTGCCCGCGGCGGCGATCGGCGGCGAGGGGGCCTTGCTGCTGCCGCCCGGGTGCCTGGCCGGCCTTGGCGTCCGCGCGGGCGATCTCGTCGGGTTGCGGGTCACCGCCGACGGTTTCGACCTCACCGTGGTCGTGGGGCCGGCTCCCTCGGCCGGCGGCGCGGCGCTGGCCGCCCTGCTCGAGGAACACCCCGACCGGCCCGAGATGCTCGACAACGCGGTGTGGACGGTGTGCGCCGACGACGAGGGCCTGTTCCGGGAGCCGACCACGCCGCTGAGCGAACTGCTTGCGACGAGCGGGCTGGCCTGCGAGGGCGACTGGATCGCCCGTGCCGGTTTCGATTTCGCCGAGTGGCGACTCAACGCCCGGATCGAGGCGATGAAGGAGCGCTACGAGCTCGACGACGACGAGGCCCTGGCCGTGCTGGCCGTCGTGGGGATCTACGAACAGGTTCTCGACGCGGTCGAGGGCATGCGGAGCGCGGAGACCGCGCCGCCCGCGGATGACGAGGTGGCATTGGATCTCGACCGGGAGATCGCCGCTGCCGCCCTGGAGTCGCTGGCCGAGCCCGCCGTCGCGGCCGCCGCGCTGGACGAGATGGACGTGCACGACGACCAATCCGCCGCCGCGCTGGGTGTTTTCGCCGAGACGGCGGAGCCGCTGGCGCCGCGCGCGGCGCGTCCCGCGCTGCGCTGGATGCGGGCCAAGGCGCTCGAGGCGCTCGGCGGCTGCGAGGAAGCGGAAGCGACGCTGCACGCCGCCGAGTCGCTGGACCCGTCGTGGCCGCTGACCCTGCTGTCGCTGGCCCGCTATGCCGGCGACCGCGGCGACGCCGAGCGTGGCCTGGCGCTGCTGCGCCGCGCGGGGGCGCCCGACGACGACGAATTGGTGCAACTGTTCGCGCGGTTCCGCCCGGCGCCCCGGGCCGGCCTGGGCCGCAACGAACGCTGCTGGTGCGGGTCGGGCCGCAAATACAAGGCGTGCCACCTCAACCGCGAGCAGTTGCCGCTCGAGCAGCGGGCCGCATGGCTGTACCAGAAGGCCACCACCGACCTGCTCGACGGAGCGTTCGGGTCCCTGTTCGTCGACGCCGCCGAGGCCCGGGCGCAGTACGGGGACGACCCCGAGGCGCTCGTCGCCGCGTTCGGCGATCCGCTGGTCTGCGATGCGGTGCTGTTCGAGGGCGGGGCGTTCGCCGAGTTCCTCGACACGCGCGGGTTCCTGTTGCCCGACGACGAGCGCGCGCTGGCCGAGCAGTGGCTGCTCGTGCGGCGTTCGGTGCACGAGGTGCTCGACGTGTCACCCGGTCAGGGTTTCACGTTGCGTGACGTGCGCACCGGTGAGGTGTGCGAGGTGCGCGAGCGCACCGCCAGCGGGCGGGTCAAAGCGGGCGAATACTATTGCGCGCGCGTGGTTCCCGCGGGGGAGACGATGCAGATCTTCGGCGGGATGGAGCCGGTGTCACCGGGCGAGCGTGACGGGCTGATCGCGCTGCTCGACGGTGAGCCTGACCCCGTGGACCTCGTCGTGGCCCTGTCGCGGCGGTTCGCCGCATCGGTGCGGTAGCCGAGGCGGCTCGCGGGTTGGCCGCGACCGCCGCCGACCGCTGCTTGAGCGGCTCTACGAGTCTTCCAGGCGGAAGCCGACTTTCATGGTCACCTGGTAGTGGCCGACGGCCCCGTCATCCAGGTGGCCGCGAATCGACTCCACTTCGAACCAGTCGAGGTTGCGCATCGTCTGCGCCGCTCGTTTCAGGCCGCTGCGGATAGCCGCGTCAACGCCGTCGGGTGAACTTCCGACTATCTCGATCACGCGGTAGGTGTGATTGTTCATCGCTCTACCCTCGCACCGGCCGCGGCGCAGGGAGCGTTCGGGTGCAATCGCCGAGCGGTGAGCCGGTGCCGGGCCGGCGGCGCGGGCCGGTTGTTCGTGGATTGCCGGCCGGTCGATGAAAAGTTTGCGATTCGGGGTCGGCGAGGGGTCGGCCCGCGTTAGGCTCCCGACGACTGCGGTGGGGTTCGCAGTGCTCCGCTGCCGTTTCGCGGGAGAAAAAGGGGGAAAAGTGAGCCGACCCCTCGGGATGCGTCGACGCGGGGTTTCGACGTTGCGGGAGCGCTTATCGGCGCCGGCCGCCCGGGAACGCCAGAGTTCATCGGACCCGGGCTCGACGTTGGCCGCCGCGGGATCTCCTAGCCGGTTTATCCGGTTTATCCAGCTGTTTGGGCTTCCGCGAACGTTCGCCGCGATCGTCGTGCTGTCGGCGCTTGTCGTCGTGCCCACGTTGTGGGTGGGCTTTTACGCGGATGATTACAGTTTGATCGTCGAGATCGAGCATAAGGTGCCGTCCCTTGCACACCGGTCTCCGCTCGACCTCTATCATTTTGCTTCCGACCGCACCGAGGTCGAACGACAGATTCGGGACGGGCCGACTCCGTGGTTCAGCGATCCCGGTTCGACGATGCACTTCTTCCGGCCGCTGACGAGTCTCGTGTTTGCTCTTGACCACAGTCTCTGGGGTTACCACGCGGCGGGCTACCACATCACCTCGGTGCTGCTCTACGTCGGACTTGTTCTGTGTGTGGGCCTCTTTTTCCACATCGCTCTCGGCGTGCGCCGACCAGGCTCGTCGGCAGTGACGGCGACGCTCGCAACTCTGCTCTTTGCCGTCGACCCGCATCATGTGATGCCCGTCGACTGGATCTCGTCCCGCCACTTCGTGGTCGCTGCTATCCCGGCGGTGCTCGGCCTCGCTGCCCACGTGCGATTCGTCCGCGAGGGTTGGGGCCCGGGTCTCTGGCTTGGCCCGATCGGCGTCGTCGCGGCGTTGCTCGGCAGCGAGGCCGGTGTGGGCGCTGTCGTTTACTGGCTGGCTTTTGACGCGTTAGGGCCGGCACCGCCCGAGCGGTCGTCGCCCCGCTCTCGTCTGTTCTCGAGCATGCCGATAGGTGCGATCACCGCGGTTTATCTAGGCATCTATACGTTTTTCGGTTTCGGCTCGCGCGGCGGTGCATATTTCGATCCCACCAAAGAACCACTCGGTTTCTTGCGTGCTGCCGCTCAGCGGGTCCCCATGTTGGTGGGTATCGCGTTATCGGGGATTCCAGAGGCGGCCCAGGCGGTGCCGCCAGTTCTCTTTATCGTGCTTGGATTTGGCGCCGCGCTTATCGCGTTTGCGCTCTATCGGCTCGCGCGGCCCGCCGTCTGCGATGCGGAGCAAGCCGCGCTGCGGTGGTTACTCCCGGGGGCCGTGTTCGCGTTGGTGTTGACAGCTGGCCCGCCCAGCGCGCGGCTGATGCTCTTGCCGAGCATCGCAAGCGCGTTGTTCGTTGCCATCTTGATCTACCGCGGCAGCCAGCAACTGGCCGCCGCACGACCGCAATCGACGCTGAGCGCTGGGCGCTGGTTTCTCGTTGGGGTACACCTCGTCCTTGCCCCAGTGGTGTTCGTGGTCGCCACCACGCAACTTGCCGATGATGCCCGCGGAGAAAGCGATGCCTTCGTTGGAGCCGAGTTCGATCATTCTGCAACACATCACGTGATCGTTCTGGCGGCCCCTGATATGGAAGCGTTCTACGCCGGTACGGTGGCGCAGGCGCTTCAGCCGCAAGCTGTGAGTGGCTGGCACATCTTATCCATCGCCGACAGCGACCATCGCTTCACGCGCACCGGTGTGGCCAGTTTCCGGCTGGACGTTGTCGGCGGCGCACATGGAACCAACGCGTGGGATTCGCTCCGCGACGCTCCTCGGGTTAGTCGCCACGTGGAACTCACCGGTGCTGCGCTGACCGTCCGTACCGTCGAGGGTCGTCTGCCCACATCCCTCGACGTGACGGTCGATGTCCCGCTAGATAGCCCTAGCCTCGCATTCGTGATCTGGCGCAACGGCCGCCTCGTCCGGTTTGTCCCCCCTCCGGTAGGGGTCAGCGTTGAAGTTCCTGGGGGCCACGGAGCTTGACGCAGCTAGTTGGCCAGGGATGTCCTTGACAGGGCTTGCCGCCTTAGTGAGGCGTGGCCAACGCGGTGGACATCGGGATAAATGGTCCCGCTGAGGGATGTCGCCATGTCCCGAACCCGCCGCCCTTGCGCGCCAGGGTACAAGGTCGAAGCCGCCCATCGGGTGATCGATTCCGGCCGTATGATCGCCGAGGTTGCTCGCGATCTCCGTGTGAACGAGGGCCTGCGGGGGCGGTGGGTCGCCACGGAGCGGCGCCGTGTAGAGGCTGCCGCGGCCCGCAACGACGTGCCGCTAACCCCCCGGCCCCCTTTGTTCAACTTTGCCCGCGCGGTAGCCTGTCCTTCCAAGGCGGCACACAGGGATGGCGTTCGTAGTGTTGCAGTTCGACGGCAGGTACCGAACAAATCTCGGTGCGGTCCTACTGCCCTAGAAGTGCGCAAGCACATGAAAGGAACAAAGCGTGGCATCGGGAAAATCTGAAAGCACGTTGGAATTCACCGCGCATAACATCCGCCTCGATGACGGAACTTTCACGAAACCCGATTCAATGATTTCAATGGTGGATCATCCGTGGTTCATATCGGCGCGCGGAATTCTGGAAACGGTGTTCCCTGGGGATAAAAGCCAACTTCGCTTGGCCGACGTGGGCTGCTTGGAAGGCGGGTTCGCGGTTGAGTTCGCGCGCATGGGCTTTCAGGTTGTTGGGATTGAGGTACGTGAGCTGAATATAGCGGCGTGTAATTATGTCAAGTCGAAGACTGATCTGCCGCACTTAGCTTTTGTCCAGGATAACGCCTTGAACATAGCCAGACACGGCACCTTCGATGCTGTTTTCTGCTGCGGCCTGCTGTATCACCTTGATCGCCCAAAAGAATACCTGAAAACACTTTCAGCAGTGACGAACAAGCTTCTGATTCTGCAGACACATTTTTCGCTTATTAGTCGGAATGATAGGAGGTTTAGATTACCGACGAATCTATTGACAGACAAGCTATTAAGAAGGCATGAGTCCACGAAGTACGTTCTTTCGCCGCCCACCGAAAACGAGGGCCTCCCTGGAAGGTGGTATACGGAATTCGCCAACGATCGATCATTCGGCAAAAGGCAGACTGCGAAATGGTCGTCGTGGGACAATCGTCGGTCTTTCTGGATTCAACGTGAGTACTTAATTCAGGCGATTCAGGACGCTGGATTTGATCTCGTGCTGGAAGAATATGGCAATTTGCAACCGAGCATTGCAGAATGCTTGGTCGGTGGTTCCTATCAAGCAAATCTTCGGGGGACTTTCATCGGCATCAAGACCCACAATTCACGCTAACTGCCGAAGCTGCTTTGCGTGTGGTCTGAACTGTTCAAACCACGCGAGACCGGCTACGGGAATTCGCTTTCTGCTTAGACAACCTAATTTGCCAGGCACCCACGGCGGGTCTCGCGACCCCGCCCCGGAACCGCTCTACTCTGTTGCCGCGCTTTGGCGGAGTGACACTTGGCGCTCCGGCATCACAGGACGCACAGATCGTCAACAGACGTGGTGCAGCCTTGCATTACCGCCAAGTCCCGATCAGCGTTCGACTACTCCCGACTTCGAGAGCGGAAGTCTCCAAGCGGGGATTGTGCCAACTATGGTGGTCTGTTGTTGAATGAGACCCATGCTGAACCTCGACATCCGTGTTCGCGCCGGCGCCGTTCTCCGCCGCGCCACACGCTTTGGTCGCGGCGTGTGCTACTTGGGCCTCCACCAGTGCAACCTGTGCGGTTACTGGGTCCGCTTCGGCAGGCATCCTGATTTGCGAGACACGCTGGTCCGACATGGTTTTCGGTACTCCATCGACGATTTCGAGACCCTCAACCACCGCCGGTTTCTCTGTCCGATATGCGGTTCGATCGATCGAGATCGGCTCTACAAGCTCTACGTCGACCGGTTCCTCCGACCCGACGACATTCGGCGGGTACTGGAATTTGCGCCATCGGCGCCCCTATCAGCGTATCTACGCAGCCGCGCCGACTTTCAGTACCGCACCGCGGATCTCATGATGACCGGCGTCGATGACGTCGTTGACATCATGGACATGCAGACGTACGCGGACGACTCATTCGACTTCTTCATCTGCTCCCATATCCTCGAGCACGTTTCGGACGACGGCCGCGCGCTCAATGAGTTGTACCGGATACTGGCGCCCGGTGGTTGCGGGATCGTTATGACACCGGTGGCGCCTGAAGGCTGCTTCGACGAGGATCCCACGGTGACCGATGAATCGGAGCGTTGGCGCCGCTTCTGTCAAGGCGACCACGTGCGACTCTACGACCGCTCCACGCTGTGTTCGCGTATCCGGCAGAGCGGATTCGAACTCTCGGCGCTCAGCTGGAGCACTTTCACGCAGCGGACGTTCGTGCGGCATAGCATAGCTCTCAAATCGATGTTGTATGTGGTGCACAAACCAGAGACCGACGGCCTCTGACGGTCGACTGGCGCGCCTTTACGTGAAATCGTTTTGCGTTCTGCAAGTCGGGCTGGCTAGCTCGCGCAAGTTATAGTACGTCACGGTAGGCACCGGCGCGTCGAGTAGCAGACCCCCGGTTCGTCGTGGAGATGCGGCAGGCTGAGCGGGGCGTTATGGCACGTCGACACAGTTCGGTTCGAAACAGGAGAGGCCCGTTTGCTCAGCCTTCGTCGGCTAAAGCCCATAGGATACAAGAAGCCTATGGTGAAATCCCCTGGAGCGCAGGCGGATCCCCGATGGCGTAGTAATACCGGTGATCGGGGTGCAACAGAACGCGCTGCGAGGAATGGACCCCAACTTTGATCACGCGGCGAAGTGGGTAAGCGCCAGGGCATGACCGGGGGGTATCGCGATGTCCATCACCTCGGCGGATAATCGACTGCCGTAACCACCGAGAAGCTATTGATGGCCTCGCCACCGACAGCGCGAGGACTGCAAAGCACGCTATGAGTTGCGGCCCGGGCCCAACCGAGAACCCCGCAATAAGGAAAAGCTTGTTGCCGCGAGCAGACCACGCACCGCGCGTCCACACTCCCGATCACGCCTCACCCAAACCGCCGACGACCGATCCAAATCACCGATCCACGGTTTCAAGGCTTACTTACTGCGGGTCGGCGCGCGACTGTACGCGACGCGTGGATTCTCTCCTTAGATTTTCAATCAGCTGGGAGCACGAATTTGCGAGCGCGCGTCGGCTCAGCGATTCAGTGCCGTGCGTGTGCCATTTGGCCTTCATTCGCTGCCATGGCGTCGAATACCTTGTTTCAAGGGCGAGCATCGCAATCCGCGGGTATTTTCGCCCGATTTCCAGTAAAGCGGCGCGACCCTCCCGCCCCGGGACCTTGGCGACCTGGCGGAGCATAAAGTCAACTTGCTCGGCGACGATATGCTCGCGCATCAGGTCGTCGGGAAACAGGTCGAGCATCGCGTTGAACGTCGCCGCATGCCCTAGACCTTGCCCTACCCAAAACTTTGCCGGGTCGACGACGAGGTTGTACCACATGCCATGAGGGTGGCGGCGGTAGACCGCCATCGTCTCCGGCAGCATTGCGATGCCGCCGTGAACCGCGTGCCGCACGTGCAGATACCAGTCCAGCGGCATGACATCGGCCGGGATGCCGCCGTAGTCCGGAAGGCGGCGGTACATCACAGAGTTCGTCTGGATGAAGTTCCGCCTGAGCAGCTTGTCGACGCTCAGGTCGCGGCGCCAGTCGACCGGCGGGAATTCCGAGTCGTTGATGCGGCCGTCTTCCCAGATCACTCTCACGGGATGGAAGCACACCGACGCCTCGGGATGCTCGTCGAGGAATGTCACCTGTTTGCTGAGTTTTAGCGGATCGATCCAGTAATCATCGCCTTCGCACAGGGCGAGATGCTCGCCACGAGCAGACGATAAGGCGTCGATCAAGTTGGCGTTAAGGCCCAGGTTTTCGGACCGGAAGATTGGCCGGAACAAGTTTGGGTGACGGTCGGTGTACTCCCGGATTATCGCTGGCGTGGCATCGGTCGAGGCATCGTCGGCGACGATGATTTCCACGGGAAAGTCAGTCTGCTGAGCCACGAAGCCGTCAAAAGTCTGGCGGACGTAGGCCTCCTGGTTATAGGTGGTCGATACCACGCTTACTTTGGGGCAGTTGGCTCCTGTCCTGTCAGTCACGCGGGGCTCCATTTTCGTCCGGTGGCTAAGACGCGTGATGTGCCGTCGCCTTCGGCGATGCCGTCACATGACGGAAGCGTAACGATTTGCGAGCAGACATTCTTCCTGGCGGGCGGGCAGGTAGACCTTAGCAAAAAGTTTGCTGCAGAGTGCGGCTTCAGGGGAAGCGATGGCGAGTCGCGTAAGTGGTCGCCGTACTCGGGCGGCCACCCGCATTCAGCCTTGGGTCGAGTTCGCTGCGCAGATCCGATCCGGCAGCCAGATTCCTGGCTGGCTTCGCTGGAATCTGTCAGCGTGTCCCGCACGCGGCCGAGCGCTTTTCGGCGTCGTCCGGGCAGCTTATGGACGTTTCGTCCGGCAGCGTGGGTGGCTGCGGTGGCGATGAGAGCGTGCGGCCGGGCGGCCGCATGGTTCTGCTGTTCGCTGCGTGCGGGGCGCAGCCTGCGCAGGACTTTGTTAGCAAGACCCAACATTTAACTCCGTCTCACCAACGAGCCCCCATCTCGGGCGAGTCAAGGAAGCTCGTCTTTGCCTAGGATCATGCCGGCTTCGTCGCCTCAGATGCCCTATTACAGCACACGGGGGATGCAGCGCTGCTCCTCGATCGCCCGTCGTACTTCGTCGTCCCGACGGCCGCTGGACAGGTCCCTTATGCCGACAAACGCAACACGAGAATCCGGCGTGTCTTGGCTGCTCAGGAAGCCCGTCGGCAGAAATTTCGCAGTAACGTCGCGGGACAGATCGGACCATAGTAGCGTCCCAGGTGATGTTGTGGAACAGCGTGCTATTTCTGGGCTTTGGGATGGCGCTCGACCCGCTGCGGTTGGGGCTCGTCGCCGTCGTGTTGTCGCGGAAGCGCCCCATGCTCAACCTCTTCGCTTTCTGGATGGGCGGCATGATCGCGGGCATCGGCATCGGAATGGCTGTGCTGGTTGTCATGCGCGACACCGCGATGGCAGCTTTGCGGAGTGCGGCGGCCGTGGTCGCAGACGTGCGATCCTCGATCGCCTTCTTCGAAGGTGGGCATCTCAAGATCACTCTCGGCGCGATTGCGCTGGTGTCCCTAGTGGTCCTCTTGGCACGTGAGCGGGCGCGAATGCTACGGCCTGTCGCAGCGGTCTGTGGCCACAGCGATGGGTCCGGGGGCGCGGCGCAGCCGCGCTTCCTGCGATTGTTCGCCAAGCTCGGAACTCTCAACCAGAACATCCTGAACCGGGGATTTTTCTGGCCGGCGTTCGTGGTTGGTCTCGGGTCGGCGACGCCGCCGGTGGAGACCTTGATCCTGCTGACCATCATCATGGCTTCGGGCGCTGCCATCGGCACGCAGTTCAGCGCATTCCTCGTGTACACCGTGATGGTTCTTGCGGTCATCGAGATTCCACTGGTCTGCTATCTGGTGGAGCCCGACAAAACTCAAGCGGTCATGCTGCGTGTGCAGAATTGGCTACACGTTCACCGTGCCCGGATTTCCCAAACGGCGCTGGGCGTCAGTGGAGTGGCGTTAATGTTCCAGGGCATAGGCAGTCTCTGAGGTGGGCTCTGCGAAGTGCACTCGACCAGCTGGCATCCGCTAAGGCTGCAGTGGCTGACCGACCAGGGGCGGCGAAGGTGGTTTCGCTCCCGACTGATGCGACAGCCGTGGTGTCGGTAGACGCCGACTATCGTGACGAAGCGACCAGGACTCCGCACGTCTCGGTATGTGTACCCATGTACAACAACGGCGCGACGATCGAACGTTGTCTGCGGAGCATCCTTGACCAGGACGGCGTCGACTTCGAGATAGTCGTCGTTGACGACAATTCATCTGACGATGGTGCCGCGATCGCCGCGCGCCTGCTCAGGCCGGGAGATCGACTGATCCGCAACGAATCGCGCGCCGGGCTCAACCGCAACCACAACAACTGCTTGGAAAACGCACGCGGTACGTGCATCCAGTTCGTCCACGGCGACGACTGGTTACTTCCGGGAGCTTTGCAGATGTTATCCACACGGTTCGACGATCCGACTGTTGGGCTGGCTTTCGCGCCCAGGCACGTGAAGACAGAAGACCTCAGATGGCTGCGGCGATGCGGTAGGCAGCACACCCGATTCTGGGGGCTTCGCGAATACAACGACGGACCGTCGCTGGTCACGCAAATGTTGCTGCAAGGTGGCAAAGGGAATTGGATCGGCGAACCGACATGCGTGATGTTTCGCCGCGAATTGGCCCTGGAGGTCGGGGGACTTCGTGACGATATTTTCCAACTCGTCGATTTGGATTTCTGGTACCGCTTGATGCTGCGATCGGCGGTTTGTTTCGTCCCACGCGAGTTGTCGGTGCGCAGCCACAGCGGTGGCACCGAGACGACGCGCAACGTCACAACCCGGCGTTGGTGGCTAGACCACCTACGCATTCTCACCTGGCTGATCGTGGACCCGGCATCGCCCGCCGGCGTTCGCGTCATGTCGGCGGTGTTGTGGCCACCAGCATGGCTGGTGGCCGTAGGCGAAGTCACGCTCTTCGGACCCCAGCGGTGGTCACGCCTGAAGATCCTTGCTCGAGCACCCTATCGGGAGTTCGCGCATGCCCGGCGGCTGCGCGATGACCTGTCAAGGCCGGCAGCGATGTTGCCCGCGAGTAGACGAAGCTGACCAGGTTCACCTGTAAACAGTCTTGGCACATCCGCCCCCGCGGTACGGTTGGCTCGTGTCGCTCCTGATTACGGTCCCGGTGTTCGGGCAGCACGAGTACACCCATGCCCTGGTGGGCGATCTGGAGCGCGAGGGCGCCGACTACCTGATCGTGGACAACCGGGGCGACTATCCCCGGATCGGCAGCGAGCGGGTCTCCACCCCGGGCACGAACCTCGGTTGGGCCGGCGGCAGCGAACACGGGTTCCGCATCGCGTTCACCGAGGGCTACACCCACGCGATGACACTGAACAACGACACCCGGCTCTCCAAGGGGTTCGTCGGTGCCTTTCTGGACTCGCGCCTGCCCCCCGACGCGGGAATCGTCGGGCCCATGATCGATCACGGCTTTCCCTACGCGGTCGAAAGCAGCGAACCGCACGCCGCCGACTATCGCCCCCGGCCGCAGTACCGGGTGGTGCCCGCCGTGGAGGGCACGGCGCTGATGATCTCCCGCGAATGCTGGCAACGCGCGGGCGGGCTGGACCTGACCAACTTCAAGCGTTACGGCTGGGGCATCGACCTGGACCTCGCATTACGCGCGCGACGCGCCGGATTCGGGATTTACACCACCGAGATGGCCTACATCAACCACTTCGGCCGCAGGACGGCCAACGGCCACTATGGCAGCTGGCGCTATGAGCTGGGCGCCAATGTGGCGATGCTGCAAGGATTGCGCCGGCTGCACGGCCTGGGCGCCGCGCTTGCGATCATGCGGCAGATCGGTGCCGCGCATGACCGCAAGTGGCACAAGCCGATTCCGCTGGACAACGCGAGCCGCCAGCTGACGGACTGACGGCCGTCGCCGCGCGTTCAGTGCAAAATCTCGGCGGTCAAGCCGAAGTCGGCGAAAGCACGAGACGTGACGTCGCGCAGCGCGTCCAGGGAGTTGTTGCGCCCGGGCAGATAGGCGTTGACCGAAATCCACAGTTTTCCGCAGCTGCGCCCGGACACCACGAACAATTGGCCGCCCATGCGCTCCAGGGTGTGCCTGCTGATGCCCGGTTCGATCAGTCGTCCCGATGCGTAGTCGGCCTCGGTGCCGTCGGGCCGGTTCACCACCGGGTCGGTGTCCCCGACATTGGAGCAGCCGATGGGAAGGTCCGCGGTGCCCAGGCCCATGCCCGCCGCCCGGCGCGCCACCCATTTCGGCGTCAGCGACGTCAGCGGCAGTGGCGCCAACAACTCCTCGGTGGTTTCGGCCAGGTCGGCGAAGGCCTGCTTGAACTTGAGCCGCACCTCGGTGAGATCGGAGGCCAGGTTCGCCGGGTCGACGGAGATCACGGGGAACACCAGGGCGTTTCCCCGGGTGTCGTCCTCGGTGCGGTTGCTGACCGGAAACGACAGGGTGACCGTTCCGTCGTCGCAGATGCGCCCGAGCCGGGCGCCGAGCCGGCCCGCGAACGCCGCGAAGAGCGTGTACCCGTTGCCGCCAATGCTTTTCGCGCGGCCGTCCCACTCGGCCAGATCGACATAGGCGGTCAGGGCGGGCACCGTGACGGGCTTGTCGTCGCCGGTTCCCCGCGGCGAGGGGGGCGCCGACGCGATCGAGGCGGCGACGTCGTGGCGCCGTTTCCGGGCGATGCGCACCGTCGCGGCCACCGCCCGCCCCAGTTCCGGCGCCGAGGCGAGGAACGCCTTGCCGTCTTCCAGCACGGCCCGCCGGCGGGTGCGGGAACGGGGGAGGGGGTAGCCCAGGTAGCGAGTCCGGCCGTGGGCCGCATCGCCGATCGCCTGCAAGATCCCGAGCCCGTCGACGAGCGTGTGCGAGGTCACCAGGGTGACGGCGGTGCCACCGTCCTGCAGGGGCAGCACACCGAGATGCCAGCTGGGTCCGTATTCGGGGTCCAGCGGCAGCCTCGCGCGCTCATGCGTCCAGGCGCTGATTTCGGAGCGCGGACGTGGTGTCTCGGCGACGTCGATGTCGGCCGGACCGCGGGAGATCACCCACCGGTCGCGCGCAAACGGGATCGGTGACCGTTCGACACGTCGCCCCAGCAGCCCGTATCCGAGGTTGCGGTTGAATCGCCGCAATCCGTCCATATCCACGGGGCGGTTGTAGATCCAGCTGAACTGCACGAGCGCGCCATAGCCAAGCGCCCGCAGACCCAGGAACGAGGCCTGATCCATGTGAGCGAGCCGGTTGTCCACCGCGATCAGGGTAGTTGACCGGCGCCGCAATACGCAGGGCTTCGGGATTGCGCCCCGCCGCCGCGACATATTGGTACTCTGACAGCTTGCCAGTCTCGGCCGCAACGGCCCGTCACGAAGGTAACCTCATCCCGTGGTCCAGTCCTCCATCCCCGCGGTGCTGCGCGAACGTGCGAGCCTGCAGCCCAATGACACGGCGTTCACGTTTCTCGATTACGACCAGGATTGGGACGGCGTCGCGATACCGCTGACGTGGTCGCAGCTTTATCGGCGGGTATCCAATCTCGCCGCCCAGTTGCTCGATCACGGGTCCAAGGGTGATCGGGCCGTGATCCTGGCCCCGCAGAGCCCCGACTACCTCATCAGCTTTCTCGGCGCGCTGCAGGCCGGGCTCATAGCGGTCCCGTTGTCGGTGCCCTACGGCGGCCCCCACGACGAGCGCACCACGTCGGTGCTGGCCGACACCACCCCCACCGTCCTTTTGACCACCTCGGGCGTCGTCGACCACGTCAGCCCGTACGCCCGGGCGCAGGAGGGCGGATCGGCGCCCTCGATCGTCGAAGTCGACCGGCTGGACCTGGATTCGCGGCCGAGCGGTCCGCGGCCCGGATCGCGCCGCGCCCCCGCCGAACACTCCGAAACCGCCTACCTGCAGTACACGTCGGGTTCCACCCGCACACCGGCCGGGGTGACGGTCTCCAACAAGAACGTCTTCACCAACTTCGAGCAGATCATGGCCGACTATTTCGCTCTCGACGGGGGAGTGGCCCCACCGGGGCTCACCGCGGTGTCGTGGCTGCCGTTCTACCACGACCTGGGGCTGCTGCTGGGAATAGTCATGCCGATTCTGGTGGGGGCGCCCAGCGTGCTCACCAGCCCGGTTGCATTCCTGCAGCGACCCGCCCGGTGGTTGCACCTGATGGCCGGCGACGGCCCCACATTTTCGGGAGGGCCGAACTTCGCGTTCGAGGTGGCCGCGCGCAAGACATCTGACGCGGACATGGCCGGGATTGACCTCGGGGGCGTCCACACCATCCAAAACGGCAGCGAACGCGTGCAGCCGAAAACACTCAAGCAATTCGCTGACCGGTTCGCCCCGTTCAATCTGAATCCCGCGGCCCTGCGGCCGTCCTACGGCATGGCCGAGGCCACCGTGTACATCGCGACCCGGAACGTGGGCGATCCCCCCGAAACCGTGCACTTCGACTCCGAGAAGCTGCCCGCCGGCCAAGCGCAGCGCTGCGCAACCGGAAGCGGCACACCGCTGATCAGCTACGGTGTCCCGAAATCGATGCTGGTCCGCGCCGTCGACCCCGAGACCTGCCACGAATGCCCCGACGGAACAGTCGGCGAGATCTGGGTGCACGGCGGCAACGTGGCTTCGGGCTACTGGCGCAAACCCGAAGATACCGCCGCCACGTTCGGGGCCCGCATCAAGAACCCCTCCGAAGGCACCCCCGAGGGCCCGTGGCTGCGCACCGGGGACTCGGGTTTCTTCTCCGACGGCGAGCTGTTCATCGTCGGCCGCATCAAGGACCTGCTGATCGTCTACGGGCGCAACCACTCTCCCGACGACATCGAGGCCACCATCCAGGAGGTCACGCCCGGGCGCTGCGCGGCGATCGCCATCCCGGACAAGGGCGTCGAAAAGCTGGTCGCCATCATCGAACTCAAGAAGAAGGGCGAGTCCGACGAAGAGGCGACGGACAGGCTCCGCGTGGTCAAACGTGAAGTCACTTCGGCGATTTCGAAGTCTCACGGGCTGCGGGTAGCCGATCTTGTGCTCGTCTCGCCCGGCGCGATCCCCATCACCACGAGCGGCAAGATCAGGCGCTCGCAGTGCGTCGAGCTCTACCGGCAGGACGAGTTCACCAGGCTAGACGCCTAGTCCTTCGTCACCGTCCGTCGGGGCCGAACAGCGGGAGCGACTCGTCCTGGTCGCCTGCCTGCTCGGCATCGGCCGTGCGGTGTTTCCCGTTGCTCCCGTTGGCATGCCCGTTCGTTCCCACGCTGACGAGCGCGTGCGACAGGACGTCCGGGCCGAACAGCGGCAACGAGTGGCCCAGATAGCGGTCGACTCTGCGCTTGTGGTTGCCGTTGCGGCGGCCGTTGGCGGACACCGCATCACGTGTCGGTTCGACCAGTTCATCGGTCAGTTGCGTGGACATGCCGCTGAGGTCGAACAGGGGGAGTGCGTGGTTGGGGACATGCGCGGTCGATCGATCGCCCTTGGACGCCTTGTGCGCCCCCGGTGCATGACCATTTGCCTGCGGCGCAGGCGCCGGGACGTGGGTTCTGGGGCTGGGAATGACCTTCATCCGGACCAGTTGTTCGGAAATCTGCTCCAGCTGGCGCTGCTTGGTCTCGTACGCCGCGACCACCTGCGCGGGAGTCTTTCCGAGGTTCGACGGCCACCAGTTCTTCTGGCCGATCATCGCGGCCAGCGCCGGCACCGTGATGGTGCGCACCACGAACGTGTCGATCAGAATCCCCATGCCGAGGATGAAGCCGGCCTCGAGCATCGTGTAGATGCTGGCGCTCATCAAGCCGAACATGGAGGCGGCGAAAATCAGCCCCGCCGAGGTGATCACGCCACCGGTCGAGCCCACGGTGCGGATGACCCCGACGCGCACCCCGTGCGGTGACTCGTCGCGGATCCGCGAGATCAGCAGCATGTTGTAGTCGGCGCCGATCGCGACCAGCAGGATGAAGGACAGGCCGGGAAGGCTCCAGTGCAGGTTCTGGCCCATGAATATCTGGAACACCAGCACGCCGAGGCCCATCGCGGACATGTAGGAGAGCAGCACCGAGCCGATGAGGTACAGCGGCGCGACGATGGCCCGCAGCAGACCGACCAGAATCAGGAACACGATGAGGATCGTCGCGATGACGATGAAGTTGATGTCGTGGTTGTAGTAGTCACGAGTGTCCCTGAGCCCGGTCGGAACTCCGACCACCGACACCTTGGCATCGGCCAGCTCGGTGTTCGGCAGGGCGGAGCGGGCCGCCTTCTCGATCGTGTTGACCTGATCCATCGCCTCGGTGGTGAACGGGTTCAGCGCACTCTGGATGAAATAGCGGGCCGCGTGACCGTCCGGCGAGAGGAATATCTGGGCGCCCTTTTTGAACTCGTCCCTGGTCGTGATCTGGGGGGGCAGGTTGAACCCGGCCATCGACGGCGTGTCGGCGTCCTGCTTCATGTTCAGCAGGAATTGCGACGCCTCGTTGAGGCCGGTGCCCAGCTTCCTGGTCTGCTCGACCAACGCCTTCACACCGCCGGCGATCGCCCGGCTGCCGTCGGCCAGCATGTTGGAGCCCTGTTGCGCCTGCGCCATCGTGGCCTGCAGGCCCTTGATCGTCTTCATGGCACTGGATGCCTGCATCAGCGTCTGCTGCACGGTGTCCAGCGTCTGGCCGATCGTCGCCGCCTTCTGGGCCGACTGCAGATTGCGGGACATGATCTTCAGCGAGTTCAGGGTGCCGTCGTTGTCGGCCGCGACCAGGGCCGCCAACCCCGCGCGCGACTGCACGCAGCCGGGGTCGGCATTGCATTCCGGGCTGTCGTTGAGCGCCGCCAGCATCGGGCCGGCCCACTGGGCCGTGTTCTCGGCGTGCGCGGTGGACGCGCCGAGGTTGTCGCCGAGTGATTTCATCTGCCCGGTGTAGGTGGACCCCTGGTCGAGCGCGGCGATGGCCTTGTCACCGCCCAGCATCTGCTCCATGGACGTCAGCGTCCCGACCACTCCGCTGAGACTCGAAACGGTGCCGGTGACCTGGTCCCGAAGCTGAGCCAGGGCATCGGCCAGCTGGTTGGAGCCGTTGACCAGCTTGTCGAGGTCGTCGCCGTGGTTGGCGATCTGGCCGGATGCCTCGTCGAGCTTGCCGCCGACTTCGCCGGCCTGCCAGGACAGCTTCATCTGTTCCAGCCGTTCACCATTGGGCCTCGTCAGGCCCCGCACCATGGTGACGTTGGGCAGTTGGCTCACCCGGTTGGCGACCTGCTCGAGGTCGGCCAGGGCGGTCGGGGTGCGCAGGTCGTGGGAGGACTGGACGAACAACATCATCGGGGTCATGGCGTTCATCGGAAAATGGCGGTTCATCGCCGCGTAGCCCTTGGAGCTGTCGACGGAGGCCGGCATCGTCTTGAGGTCGTCGTAGTTGAAGCGCATCACGCTCGTGCAACTGGCCAGGGCGACGAGCACCACCAGGCTGCCCACCAGATGGATTCGCGGCCGGCGCACCACCCGCGTTCCGGTGATCCGCCACATGCGGGTGGTCAACTCGCGGCGGGGCTTGATCCAGCCGCGGCGTCCCGCCAGGACGAGCAGGGCCGGCATCAGCGTCACCGCGGAGCACAACGCGATGACGATCGCGATGGAGATCGCCGGGCCGACGGCCGAGAACACCTGCAGCTTGGTGAAGACCATCGCGAGGAAGGTGACTGCGACCGTGGCCGCCGACGCGGCGATGACCTTCCCGATCGACATCAACGCGTTCTTGACCGCTTCGTCCGACGTCTGGCCGTGCCGCACATAGTCGTGATAGCGGCTGATCAGAAAGACCGCGTAGTCCGTTCCCGCACCGAGCATGACCGCGCTCATCAGGATCATGCTTTCCAGGTTGAACGGCAGGCCCGCGCCGACGAGCCCGGACAACACGCCCTGGGTGGTCCCGATAGATGCACCGATGTTGGCCAACGGCACCAACATGGTGACCACGTTGCGATAGATGACGAACAAGATGACCAGCACGCAGATCACCGTCGAGATCTCGATGAAGTGCGCGTCCTCTTCGGTCATCGCGGTGATGTCGGCGATGCTCGCGAGCGGCCCGCTGAGGTAGGCGGTGAGCGTGGTGCCCTTCGTGACCTGCTGGGCTATCTCCTTGACGTGGCGATACGCCGCCAGCGTCGCGGGCGCCATGGCCTCACCGGGGAAGCTGACCGGCAGGTTGATGGCCTTGCCGTCCTTGCTGGCCAGGAGCTCGCGCATCTCCGGCACTTTCAGGACGTCCTGGACGGCTACCTTGGCCTGCTTGTCCTGCTCGTCCTGCTGTAGCGTGTCGATGAGTTTGCGGTAGGTGTCCTCGTCGGCGGGTGTCAGGCCCCTCTCGTCGACTAAGATGATCAGCGCTTCGGAGCCCCCGCCGATCTCGTGGAAGGCCTTTTGCATCTCGTGGCCCACGATCACGGTCGGGGCGTCGTCCGGCAGGGGCTTTTGCTCCTGCTTGGCTGCCTGTACCGGAAGCGGGGGAAATATCAGCGCCAGGGCGCCGGCGAACATGATCCAGCCGGCGATGACCACGAGCGGTCGCCGTATGACGAAATCGCCTAGGTGGTCGAACAGCCCCCCGGGTTTCGCCGCATCATGAGAACCAGTACGGCTTGACACGCAACAACCCTACAATTCGATATCGATCCACGTCGGGGGATCGCGATCCGCGAGGTGATCGTGATCTGGATGTGATATTAGCCGGGCCGGCCGTCGCGCATCGATTTTCCGGTTGCCCGGTGCGGCCCGGTACTATCGCGTAGCGTTTGCCGTCATGTGGAGCTTTGTGCTGTGGATGGCGCTGGTCACGGCGCCCGACCCGGTGCGCATGGGTATCGCCATCCTGTTGGTCTCGCGGCCACGGCCGTTGCTCAATCTGTTTGCGTTCTGGCTCGGCGGCATGACAACGGGCGTGGTTGCTGGCCTGACCGCGTTGCTGGTTCTGCGCGACGCGTTGCCCGGCCTGGTGCACGACATGACGGCGACGATGGCCCGTCTCACCGGCGGGCACGTCCAGATCGTCGTCGGCGTGCTCGTCCTGTCGGTCGCCGCGGTGGGCGCGATGCGCAGGCCGGCCCGGGTGCCGGTACCCACCGGGGGACCGGTCGCGCCGCCGCCGCAGTCGAGCACCCCGACGGCGTTCTCCCAACTGGTCTCGCGCGCCCGCGACACGCTCGGTGGCGGCAATCCGTGGGTGGCGTTCGTGGTCGGCCTGGGGCAGGCGACCCCGCCCGTGCAGTACCTGGCGGCGCTGGCGGCCATCCTGGCCTCCGGGGCCGCGTTCGGCACGCAACTGGGCGCGGCCGTCACGTTCACCGCGGTGACGCTGGTGCTGGTCGAGATTCCGCTCGTCAGTTACCTGGTGGCGCCCGCGCGGACCGAGGCGATCACGCTGCAGGCGCACCGATGGATGCGCAGACACAGCCGGCGAATCCTGGTCGTCAGCGCCGGCGTGCTGGGCGTCGTCATGCTGGCCCAGGGGACGGGCTTCTCCTGAGTCAGCGCCTGAGTCAGCGCACCCCAGGCAGTTGCGAGCTCTTGCTCAACAGCGTGGCCCAGGGCAGGCCCCGGTACGGCTCGCTCTGGAAGATCTCGAGGTAGTTCGCCGGCAGGGCGTCGACGACGTCGCGGCACTGGCGTAGCGCGTCGTCGTCCAGGGTCGTCTCGAAGCCCGGGTGGCTGCGGTTCTGGGCTCCCGGCAGCCGCACCCGGTCGCCGTGGCCGGCCCCGACGAAGTCCAGGATGGCGGCCGCCATCTGCGGATCGTTCAGGTCCTGCGGGGTGTGCAGGGTCAGGCAGCGGTCGTGCATGTCGAAGCGTCGCAGGTAGTCCATCGCCCGGTTTTCCAGCTCGATCCACTGGATCAGGTAGCGCTGGAACAGTGTGAGCTCCGACAGCTCGAAGCCGCCGTAGATGGGCTCGAGTTCGGTGAGCGCGAAGCGCTTGTAACGCCCGCCGTCGGCTGCGCGGTACCAGCGGTACAAGCCGTTCTCGGTCATCCACAGTTCCCGATTCGATTCGCTGCGTGCGACTTCCAGCGGGTTACGGATCAGATGGAAGACCTTGGTGCGCGGGAAGAACTCCGGGGCCAGATCCCAGTACGACTCGAGAAACGAGTGACTGGTTTCGATGTAGGTCGAGGTGGGATGCCAGGCGATCGCACGGCGCTTCCTGTTCAGGACGGCCCGCACCCGGTCCAGACAGCCCGTGGTGTGGTCGTGGATCACCCGCCCGAACATCGGCGGATTCCACCCGTTGCGCACGTTGGTTTCGTGGATGACGGTGAACTGCCTGGCGTTTCGTCGCAGCAGCTCGTACAACGACATGGTCCCCGACCGCGCGCTGGTCAGGGCGAAGACGGTTCGGGTGCTCACCGCGCAGCAAACGGTCGGCACCGCCGGGCGGCGGGTGGACGCGGCTCGAGTCGGCTACCTGTCGAGTGCTGCGCGCGCACGAAATGTCCCCTTCGAAATACTGAGGTTCGAACGAGTTTCGGAATCCCCCGGAATACCCGAATGCCACGGGCTAACACCCGGGGCCACCGATGTGCATGGCGAAGAGGGCCGCGTCGACGGTCAGCCGCTACCGCGCCGTTCCGCCGGAGCCCGCCGCGATCAGGTGATGCCTCCGGACTTCGTCCTCGAGCAGGTCGGCGGTGGTGGTCACGCTCACCTTGGCCGGCGTCATGCGGTCGGCGATCTGGCGGGCGCGCGCTACGTAGTCCGAAGCCAGGACGGTGCGCAGGTCTTTGAGCAGCGACTTCTTGGTCACTCCCGCGAAGCGCCGCGCCTTGCCGACCTTGAGCGTCGTGACCTGCAACGCCCAGGCCGGCTGTTCGGCGCCGATCCACAGGATCAGCGTGGGCACGCCGGCCCGCATGCCCGCGGCCGTGGTTCCCGCGCCGCCGTGATGGACGACCGCGCGACAGGACGGGAACACGGCCGCGTGATTGACCTCACGGACCACCTTGACGTTGTCACGGTGCGGCGCGTCGCCGAAATCGGTGACCCCGGCGCAGATCAGCGCCCGCTCGCCCAACTGCGCACAGACATCGCCGATCATCGCGACCGCGTCGGCGGGCGATTCGACCCGCATGCTGCCGAAACCGAAGTAGATCGGCGGTGTCCCCGCCGCGATCCACGACGCGACCTCGTCGTCGCACGCTGTCGGCAGCTCCAGTGTCAGCTGGCCCACGAACGGGCGCCGGCTGTCCCATTCCTCGGTGAGGCCCGGAAAGTAGACCGCGTCGTAGGCCTGGATCTCCAGCGCGCCGTCGTCGATCATCCGCCTGGCCGAGGAGCGCCACGTCTTGGGCAGACCCAAGGCGCGCCGCTGGGTGTCCTCGGCGTCTTTCGTCATCCACCAATACATCCCGTAGAGCGCCCGCATCGTCGTACGGATCAGCGGCCCGGGCACATACGGGACGATGTGGCCGTTGACCCGGTGCGGGAAGTGATGCATGGCGGCCATCGGAATGCCGTAGTACTCGGCGATATTCGCGACGACGCCCTGGTAGGTCTGCCCCGACACGATGATGTCGGCGCCCTCGGCCAGCGACACCAGCGCCGTGCTCATCTCCGCCCAGCCCCGCGTCAGGTACTCCGCGCCCGGCCGCAACACGTTGACCGGGTTCTGGACCCGCCAGAAGTGGCGGAACACTTCCTCGTCCAGCTGCGTGTGCGAATCGGGCCCGTAGGCAACCGCCGAAAGCCCAACGGATTCGACGAATCCGATCAGGTTGGGCGGCACCGCCATTCGCACGTCATGCCCCCGGCGCCGCAATTCCAGGGCGACCGCGGCGCAGGGCTCGACATCGCCGCGGGTGCCATGGACAGCCAGAACAGCTTTCATCACCGACGCCGGTTACTCTGCGGGCGTGGGCTTTTGGGGCTCGGCGAGCCTCACCCGGCGGCGCGGACCGGTATCTCGGCCAGGCTGCCCGCGACGACCTTGTCGAACGCCGATTTCAGCGCGTCGGTGTAACGGATCACCGACTCGCGGGCGACCGGGTTGTTCGGGAAGGAGACCATGATGGAAACCTCGTCGAACAGCCGGAACACCGTCGAGTACATGTAGGCCGGGCTGCGGCCGTCGGTGAACGCGGTCGCGTTCACCCCATCGAGCGCGGTGGCCACGATCGCGGACAGGGGAGGCAGGCCCGCGTCCATGTAGCTCATCATGGTGAACTGTGGCCCGTACTTGCGCAGCCACGGGGCCAGTTCCAGCACCTTGTCGAACGGCACGTTCGCGCATTCCATGTTCGCGTCGAAGGATTCCTGCGCGGCGCGTGCGGTCTCCCCGAACGAGTTGGGGTTGATGGGCACCGTGAACGGCACCACACCGGTGAACCAACCCACCGTCATGAAATCCGCCGGGCTCTTGCGCTTGTCGGTCGGCGTGAGCCCGTAATAGGTGTCCGCACCGGACAATTCGTGGTGAGCCAGGGCAGCGCAGGCGAACAGGCCGCCGCTGAAGCGGGCGCCCGCCTTCTGGCACAGGGCTTCGAACTGCGCCGTCTGCTCCGGCCCCAGCAACTGCACCGCGTGCACGTCCCCGCCGCACGGGATCGACTGGTCACCCAGCGGCAGCGGGAAGTCGGGCAGGGTGCCGCCGTTGGCCTCGGCGAACTCGATCCACTTGCGCACCTCGGGGGAGTCCAGCGTCATCGACGACACCGTCTGCGCCTCGCGCAGGCAGAAGTCGTCGTAGCTGGCCGCCGGCGGCAGGGTGACCGGCGCCTTGCCCTCCAGGATCGCGGTGTAGTTCATCAGGATCTCGACGTAGAGCCCGGCGATCAGCATCGGGTCGCAGTGCAGGTGGTCGACCACCGCGTACAACGCGAAGCGCTCGTCGTACTGGACGATGCCGAAACGGAAGCAGTCCCACTGCAGCGGGTCCGGCGTCGCCAGGACGTGCTCTTCCCACTCCGGCTGCGTCATCTCACCGTATTGCTTTGCGACGAACTGGATGTCGCGCGGGTTCGCGATGGTGTGCCGGACGATGTCCTTGGGACCGTTGTACTCGAACCAGCTGTGGTACGTCGCGTGCCGACGAAGGTGGGCGTTGATCACGTAGGTCATCGCGCGGATGTCGCAACGACCGGGAACGTCCCAGGAGCCCATGACAGCCCGCGAGTAGTCGAGCCCCTTCTCCTTGAACTCGACGTAGCCGCGAAGGTGGCCGACCTGCATGGAGCTCGCCGGCACCGGGCTGACCGGCGCCTGCCGGGCCTTCGCAAGAGAACCAGGCGTTGGCTGCCACGTCACGACTGATCCCCCGTTCAGGTCCCAGTCGTAGGCGTTCCCCACCCGCAGGCTGTCGTGCTCGGTGCCTCCACCTATGAACACGTTTCCCTCCTCTGTTCCAACTCCTGAAAACCAGGCCACTTTGCCGTCCAGCTCTCCGTCACGCCGGTGCATCCTCTTTGGGTGCCAGCTTGTCGAACAGGTGATCCGCCAAACCCCGCACGGTCGTGATATCGGCAGAGGTGATCCTTACCCCCGTTTGAGCTTCGATGTGTGTTCGCAGCTCTAGGTTGCCCAACGAGTCAAGGCCGTATTCCGAAAGCGGATGGTCCACATCGATGTTGCGACGCAGGATCAGCCCGATCTGCTCGGAGAGCAGACGCCGCAACCGGGTTGGCCACTCCTCGAGCGGCAGCTCGGCCAGCTCGGCGCGCAGCTTGCTGGAACCCGAACGTTGTTCGCCGGCTGTCTTGAACATCTCGAGGAACTTGCTGCGTTCGGCGAAGGACGCGATCCACGGGGTCCCGACGAGCGGGGTGTAACCCGTGTACGCCCGGTCGTGGCGCAGCAGCGACTCGAACGCGTAGGCGCCCTCGTCGGGCGTGATCGCCGCGCCGCTGCCCTCGGCGAAGTCGGCACCGCGGCCGATCTCGGCCCAGGCGCCCCACGCGATGGCCGTGGCCGGCAGCCCCTGGGTGCGCCGCCACTGGGTGAAGGCGTCCAGCCAGCTGTTGGCCGCGGCGTAGGCGCCCTGACCCGGGGAGCCCAGCAGGGCCGCCGCCGACGAGAACAGGCAGAACCAGTCCAGCTCCGCCGAGGCGGTGGCCTGGTGCAGGTTCCAGGCGCCGTACACCTTGGGCGCCCAGTCGCGGTCGAGCAACTCGTCGGTGATGTTGGTCAAGGTGGCGTCCTCGACCACCGCCGCCGCGTGCAACACGCCGCGCAGCGGAAGACCCGTCGAGGTCGCCGTGGCCACCAGCCGCTCCGCGGTGTCGGCGTGGGCGATGTCGCCGCATTCCACGATCACGTCAGAACCTATCGCTCGGACGAGCTCGATCGTTTCAAGCGCCTTCTGCGTCGGCTCCGAGCGCGAGCTCAGGACGATGCGGCCCGCCGGCCTCGGCCATCTTCTCGGCCAGGAACAGCCCCAGGCCGCCCAGACCGCCGGTGATGATGTAGGAGCCGTCGCGCCGGAACACCGGAGCCTGCTCGGGAGGCAGCACCACGCTGCTGCGCCCGGCGTGCGGGATGTCGAGGATGAGCTTGCCGGTGTGCTCGGCCGCGCTCATCACCCGGATCGCGGTGGCCGCCTCGGCCAGCGGGTAGTGCGTGCTCTCGGGCATCGGCAGCGTGCCCTCGGCGGTCAGCCGGTACACCGTGCTCAGCACCTGGCTGACCTGCTCCGGGTGGCTGACCGACATCAATCCAAGGTCGACACCCCAGAACGCGAGGTTGCGCCGGAAGGGGAACAGCCCCAGCTTGGTGTCGCCGTAGATGTCGCGCTTGCCGATCTCGACGAACCGCCCGCCCAGGGCCAGCAGCTTGAGCCCGGCCAGCTGCGCGGCACCGGTCACGGAGTTGAGCACGATGTCGACGCCGTAGCCGTCGGTGTCGCGGCGGATCTGTTCGGCGAACTCGACGCTGCGCGAGTCGTAGACATGCTCGATGCCCATGTCGCGCAACAGCTGTCGGCGCTGCTCGCTGCCGGCGGTGGCGAAGATCTCCGCACCCGCGGCGCGGGCGATCGCGATGGCCGCCTGCCCCACGCCGCCGGTGCCGGAGTGGATCAGCACCTTGTCGCCGGCCTTGATGCGGGCCAGGTCGGTCAGCCCGTACCAGGCGGTGGCGTGCGCGGTGGTCACCGCGGCCGCCTGCGCGTCGGTCATTCCCTCGGGCAGCTTGGTGGCCAGGCGCGCGTCACAGGTGACGAACGTGGCCCAGCAGCCGTTGGGGGACATGCCGCCGACGTGGTCGCCGACCTTGTGGTTGGTCACGTCGGGTCCGACGGCGGTCACCACGCCGGCGAAGTCGGTGCCCAGCTGCGGCAGGATCCCGTCCAGGCTCTGGTAGCGGCCGAACGCGAGTAGCACGTCGGCGAAGTTGATGCTCGACGCGGTGACCGCCACCTCGATCTGCCCGGGCCCCGGCGGGACTCGGTCGAAGGCGGTGAACTCCATGCTCTGCAGGTCGCCCGGCATGCGGATCTGCATGCGCATGCCGTCGCTCTCGTGGACCGCGATCTTGGTCTGGCGCTCCTCGGGCCGCAGCGGCGAGGGGCACAGCCGTGCGGTATACCACTCGTCGTTGCGCCACGCCGTCTCGTCCTCTTCCGGGCCGACCAGCAGCAACTGGCGAACCACCTGCTCGGCGTCGGTGTTGTCGTCGACGTCGATGTGGGTGGTGTGCAGGTGCGGGTGCTCGGCCCCGATCACGCGCAGCAGGCCGCGCAGGCCGCCCTGATCGAGGTTGGGCCGGTCGTCGGAGAGCACCGTCTGCGCGTTGCGGGTCACAACGTACAGCCGTGGCGCCTCGCCCTCGAGCTCGGGCAGCTCGCGGGTGATTCGCACCAGGTGGCGGACGTACTCGCCAGCCCGGGCGGCGCTTTCGTCGTCGGGGCTGCCGTTCTGCGGCGCGGTCAGCAGGACGACGCCGGTGAACCCGCCGTTGCCGATCTGGTTGCGCATCCGCTCGGCGACGGCGGCGTGGTCGGCGTCCTGCGGCCACGACATCGTCGTGCACTCCGTGTCGTGCAGCTTCATCGCGTCGGTGAACGACGCCGCCACCAGGTCCGCGGCATCGGAGGTGCTGATCAGCAGCCACGTTCCGGGCTCGGCGGTGGCCACGTCGGGCAGCGACCGCTTTTGCCACTCGACCGTCAGCAGCCGCTCGCTCATCACGCGGGCGCGCTCGCTGCCCGGCGCGGAGCCGGTGCCCATCTGCAGCCCCCGCACGGTCAACAGGACCGCGCCGTGCTTGTCCAGCAGGTCGAGGTCGGCCTCGACGGCGCCGCCGGTCGCCGCGGTCACCCGCGAGTAGCAGTAGCGGGCGGTGTGGACGGGGCCGTAGACGCGCAGCTGGCGCACGCCCAGGGGCAGCAGCAGGCCACCGAAGCTGGCGTTCGCGACGCTGGGGTGAGCGGCCACCGACTGGAAGCAGGCGTCCAGCAGCGCCGGATGCACGCCGTAGCTGGATTGCTGCGTCCGGATCACGCTGGGCAGCCCGATCTCGGCCAGCACCGTGGTGCCGGTGCCCTCGGCGGTGTGCGCGGCGGCCAGGCCGGTGAAGGCCGGACCGTACTGGATGCCGCACAGGTCCATCGCGTCGCGCAGGTCGGCGCCTTCCAGGTGGCTCGGGTGGGCCGCCAGCAGGGCGTCGATGTCCTGCGCCGGCGGGTGCTCCTCCTCGTCGAGCACGTCGAACAGCACCGCGCTGGCGCGCCGCACCTGCATGCCCTCGTCGGTGGTCTCCACCGAGAAGTTGAGGGCACCGGGGGCCTCCGCGGTCGCGGTGAGGCTGACCTGTGTCTCCTCGTCCAGGAGCAGCATCTGCTCGAAGCGGACGTCGCGGACCCCCGCCGTCTCACCGAACACGGTGCGGGCCGCGGCCAGCGCCATCTCGCAGTAGGCCGCACCCGGCAGGGTGGCCGTGCCGTGGACCTGGTGGTCGGCCAGCCAGGGCAGCACCGCGGTGCCGATCTCGGCCTGCCACACGTGGCGCTCAGGCTCCTCGGGCAGACGCACGTGCTGGCCCATCAGCGGGTGCACCGCCACGCTGGAACGCAGGGCCCGCGAGCTGTGGCCGTCGCGGCTCAGCAGCAGCGTCCGGTGCGTCCAGGACGGCAGCGGCGCATCCACCAGGTGTCCGCTCGGGTGCAGCACCGAGAAGTCCACCGCGGCGCCGGTGGAGTACACGTCGCCCACGAAGCCGCGCAGCCCGTGGGGCAGCGGCTGCTCGCGCCGCATGGCGGCCAGAGCGGCCACCGTCATGTCCAGGCTCTTGGCGGTCTGGTCGACGGCGTGGGTCAGCAGCGGGTGCGGTGCGAGCTCCCCGAAGACGCGGTAGCCGTCCTCCAACGCCGCCTGCACCGCCGCGGAGAACCGCACCGTGTGGCGCAGGTTGTCCACCCAGTAGTTGGCGTCGCAGTACGGCTCCTCGCGGGGGTCGAACGAGGTGGCCGAGTAATACGGAATCTCGGGGGTCAACGGCTCGATGTCGGCCAGGACCTCGTACAGCTCGTCGAGGATCGGGTCCACCTGCGGCGAGTGCGATGCCACGTCGACGGCCACCTCGCGGGCCATCACCTCACGCTGCTCCCACGCCGCGACGAGCTCGCGGACCGTTTCGGTCGCCCCGCCGATCACGGTGGACTGCGGGGAGGCCACCACGGCCACCACGGCGTCGTCGACACCGCGGGCCATCAGCTCCGAGAGCACCTGCTGGGCGGGCAGCTCCACCGAGGCCATCGCACCGTTGCCGGCGATGGTCGTCATCAGCTTGGAGCGCCGGCAGATGACCCGCACCCCGTCCTGCAACGACAGCGCCCCGGCGACCACGGCCGCCGCGGACTCGCCCATCGAGTGGCCGATGACCGCGCCGGGCCGCACACCGTAGGACTTCATGGTCGCGGCCAACGCGACCTGCACGGCGAACAGCGTGGGCTGCACGCGGTCGATCCCGGTCACCTTCTCGGGCGCGGTGAGCGCCTCTCTCACCGAGAACCCGGACTCGGCGGAGATGAGGGGCTCCAGCTCGGCGATGGTCGCGGCGAAGACCGGCTCGTTGGCCAGCAGGTCGGCGCCCATCGCCGCCCACTGCGAGCCCTGGCCGGAGAACACCCACACGGGGCCCTTGTCGTCCTTGCCGGCCGCCTCCTGGTAGGGAGTGTCGCCGTCGGCGACCTCACGCAGCGCCTCGACCAGCTGCGCGTTGGTGCCGGCCAGCACCGCCGTCCGCACCGGGCGGTGCCCACGCCGGCGGGAGAGGGTGTAGGCCAGGTCCGCCGGCGTCAGCTCCGAGGCGTGGGCCTCGACCCAGTCGGCGAGCCGCCGGGCGGTCTCGCGCAGCCCCTCGGCCGACGAGGCCGACAGCGGGAAGAGCAGGGCGCCGTCGTGGCGGGTGTCGATCACCGCGCCGTTGCGTGAAGTGGTATCGGGTGCCTGCTCCACGATGGCGTGCACGTTCGTGCCGGAGAGGCCGTACGCCGACACCGCTGCCCGCCGCGGTTGGCCACCGTTGGTCGGCCAGGGCGTGGTCTCCTGCGGCACGAACAGCCCGGTCTCGATCTGGGCCATCTCGGCGGGCAGGGCCTCGAAGTGCAGGTTCTTGGGAACGACGCCGTGCTGGACGGCGAGCACCGCTTTCATCATCCCCAGCACGCCGGCGGCGGCCTGGGTGTGTCCGAAGTTGGTCTTGACGGCGCCGAGCACGCACGGTTGGTCGACGCCGTAGACCTCGGCGAGGCTGGAGTACTCGATCGGGTCACCGACCGGCGTGCCGGTGCCGTGCGCCTCGACCATGCCGACCGTGCTGGGGTCCACCCCGGATGCGGTCAGGGCCGCGCGGTACACCGCGGCCTGCGCCTCCGCCGACGGCATCGTGATGTTCATGGTGTGGCCGTCCTGGTTGGCGGCCGTGCCACGGATCACCGCCAGGATCCGGTCGCCGTCGCGCTGCGCATCGGCCAGGCGCTTGAACAGCAGCACCACGCAACCCTCGCCGGTCACGAAGCCGTCCGCCTTGGTGTCGAAGGCGTGGCAGTGCCCAGTCCCCGACAGCATGCCGCCGGCCGACGCGGACACCGACCTGCGCGGTTCGAGCATCACGTTGACGCCGCCGGCGAAGGCGAGGTCGCTCTCGCCGTCGGCGAGGCTGCGGCAGGCCTGGTGCACGGCGAACAGGCCGGACGAGCAAGCGGTGTCGATGGTCGCGGCCGGTCCGTGCACCCCGAGGGCGTAGGCGATGCGCCCGGAGGCCATGCAGGAAATGGTGCCCGGCGTTCCGTACGGCCCGTCGAACGCGTCGGTGGCCGCCGACACGAATTCGTAGTCACTGTAGTTGTATCCGACGAACACACCGGTGGCCTCGGCCATGGTGGCCTTGGTGAGGCCGGCGTGCTCCATGGCCTCCCACGCCGTCTCCATCAGCAAGCGCTGCTGTGGATCCATCGCGGTCGCTTCTTTTTCAGAGATGCCGAAGAACTCGGGGTCGAATGCGCCGATGTCTTCGAGGAACGCGCCCCACTTGCACACCGAACGTCCGGGGACACCCGGTTCGGGGTCGTAGTAGTAGTCGACGTCCCAACGGTCGGCCGGGATCTCGACGACCATGTCGTCGCCGCGCAGCAATGCTTCCCAAAAGAGGTCAGGGGAGTTGACGCCCCCCGGCAGCCGGCATGCCATCCCAATGACGGCTACCGGAGTAACTCCTGCCCTATCCACTGTCCTTCACCTCTCCTTGCCTATCCTGAAGTTCCTATCACTGCCGCAAGCTCTTATCAGCGCTTCGAGAAATATCGTTGAATTTTCAGTGCTGGTCGCGAACATCGCAGTGCCGCACGAAGAACCCATCGACCCCCGCAGTCGAACCCTGCCGCTAGACCTTGGCGCGATCTGCAGCGTAGCGGCTTCGGTTCACCTGCGCGGAAAAATCGTTCGGACGTACAAAAAATTTACAATCCTCAGGAGTCGGTCAAGTCGGCCCACCGGCTTGACTGACTCATCGGTCATTAGGCGATCGCGCCCCTGCCATGCCTCCTGATCGGCTAGAAACCGCAGCTAGAGGCGCTGTGCGCCAACGTTGTCCAGTATTCGTGGGATCGGGCCGCGGTGCGGCGGACGAGTGCGACAGTGGTTTAGCCCTCCGCAGTTGGGTGGGCGTTCTCCCGGGGAAGCGCCCGTCGATGTAACAGGGGACTGCCGCATCGGCGGTGCTTCGCCGAGCGGTGATCGGGCGCCTCGGCGCTGCTTTTCGGCTGCCCCGGCGAGGTCCGGGCAGACGCGAGTTCGGCGCCTGGAAGTGGCGTTCCAGTGGAGCCCGATGGCGTGATGGTAGGTGCTTTGGGGAATCCACGTGGGCAATTCGGCGAATTGATATGCATGAGTGACGTATTCCACATCAATGTGTGCCGCGCCGTGAGCCTGATCGTTACTACACAAGCGTTAAATTAATGGCTCGAACCGTCTTCTGGACGGGGACGGATCGGACCTCGTCGACCGCATGCGCAAACCGTGTGCGGGCCCGGGTCGATCGAAATGTTAGGGGCGGTCCGCCATGCCTGGTCGGCGGGCCGAGATTTCGCCGTGGCTGCCGGACGGGCGTTGGGCGGCAACGGTTTCCGGTCGCCCGTGGTGTGGACCGGTGAAAGCCGCTGCACGCAAGGATGTTTCGGTATCGGCTGAGCCCGACCCGTTCGGCGGGTCGTCGTTGTGTCCGGCACCTACCCGCTGGATACCATTGCCGGTGAACGCAACGGATTCCCGCCAGTACAATGGAGTACGCATGCCATGACGACAACCCGGGTGCCCAGACTGCCGCTCGACGAAGCCAAAGCCGCCGCCGACGAAGCGGCCGTGCCCGACTACATGGCGGAGTTGAGCATCTTTCAGGTGCTGCTCAACCATCCACCGCTGGCGCGCGCTATCAACGACCTGCTCGCCACGATGCTGTGGCACGGCGACCTCGACCCGCGCCTGCGCGAGCTGGCGATCATGCGGATCGGCTGGCTCACCGCCTGCGACTACGAGTGGACGCAGCACTGGCGGGTCGCTTGCCGGCTGGGGGTGCCGGCCGACGACCTGCTCGGGGTGCGCGACTGGCGGCACCACGACTCCTTCGGGCCCGCCGAGCGCGCGGTGCTGGCCGCCACCGACGATGTGGTGTGCGACGGGGCGGTCAGCGCGGCGAGCTGGGCGGCCTGTGCGCACGAATTGAACGGCAACACAAAGGTTCTGCTGGAACTCGTCACCGCGATCGGCGCGTGGCGGATGATCGCGTCGATCCTGCACAGCCTCGAAGTCCCGTTGGAAGACGGCGTCGCGAGCTGGCCGCCGGACGGCCGCCCACCCACACCCGAGGTGTCGTGAGTGCCGAATTCTCCAGCGTTCGCAAACTAGATTGACTTATCAGTCATCAAATCTTAGCGTCGGCGAATGCGAACCAGGGCCGCCGAACTGCTCGGCGTGGAGTTCCCGATCTGCGCCTTCAGCCACTGCCGCGATGTCGTCGCCGCGGTGACCAACGCGGGCGGATTCGGGGTTCTCGGCGCCGTCGCGCACAGTCCCGAGCGCCTGCAAAACGAGCTGACCTGGATCGCGGAACAGACGGGCGGCAAGCCCTTCGGGGTGGATCTGCTGTTGCCGCCCAAATACGTCGGGTCCGAGCGGGGCGGGATCGACGCCGCGCAGGCCCGGGACCTGCTGCCCGAGGAGCACCGCGCCTTCGTCGACGATCTGCTGGCCCGCTACGGCGTCACCGCGACCGTCGACCAGACCCGCCGGCCGCCCGGCGGCCTCAACATCTCTCCCAAGGGTTACGAACCCCTGCTCGACGTGGCCTTCGACCACGACATCCGGCTGATCGCCAGCGCGCTGGGGCCGCCCCCGGCCGATCTCGTCGAGCGCGCCCACGACAACGACGTGCTGGTCGCCGCGCTCGCGGGCACCACCCGGCACGCGCAGCGGCACGCCGCGGCGGGGGTGGACCTGATCGTCGCGCAGGGCACCGAGGCCGGCGGCCACACCGGTGAGGTGGCCACGATGGTGCTGGTGCCCGAGGTGGTGGACGCGGTCGCGCCCGTCCCGGTGCTGGCGGCCGGGGGCATCGCCCGGGGCCGCCAGGTCGCCGCCGCCCTGGCGCTGGGAGCCGAGGGCGTCTGGTGCGGGTCGGTGTGGCTGACCACCGAGGAAGCCGAGACGGTCCCCGCGGTCAAGGAGAAATTCCTGGCCGCCAGCTCCACGGACACGGTGCGGTCGCGGTCGATGACCGGAAAGCCGGCCCGGATGCTGCGCACCGCCTGGACGGACGAGTGGGAGCGCCCCGACAGTCCCGCCCCGCTCGGCATGCCGCTGCAGAGCGCGTTGATCGCCGAGTCGCAGGTGCGCATCAACAAGGCCGCCACCCATCCCGACTCCAGGGCCCGCGAGCTGGCCACCTACTTCGTCGGCCAGGTCGTCGGATCGCTCGACCGGGTCCGGCCGACGCGTGCGGTCGTCCTGGACATGGTCGAGGAGTTCATCGACGCCGTCGGGCGCCTCGAGGGTCTGGTCGACAGGTGAGCAGCGGTGTCCGCCGGCGCCGCGCGGTCACCGACGAGGACAAATCGCAGCGGCGTGACGAGATCCTGGCGGCCGCGAAAGAAGTGTTCGCGCGTAAAGGTTTTCACGCGACAACGATCGCCGACATCGCGAAGCGGGCGAACCTGGCCTACGGCTCGGTCTATTGGTACTTCCACTCCAAAGACGAGCTGTTCCACGCGCTGATGGCGGCCGAGGACAGTGCCCTGCGCAGCCACGTCGGCGCTGCTCTGGCCGCGGCCGCAGACGGCCCGGATCAGGTGCCGCTGCGGGTATCTCTGCAAGTCGCCGCGCAAGCCACCTTGGAGTTCTTCGAGGCCGACAAGGACACCATCAAGCTGCTGCTGCGCGACCCTTACGCGCTCGGCGAACGCTTCGAGAAGCAGCTGGGCGGCATGTACGAGCGGTTCGTCGACGACATCGAATCCGTCGTCGTCGGCGCGCAGGCGCGCGGCGAGGTGGTGGCCGCCCCGCCGCGGATGGTGGCCCACAGCCTGGCCGCGCTGGTGGGGCAGCTGGCGCAGCGGCGGCTGAGCACCGACGATGGCGTCACCGCGGCCCAGGTCGCCGACTTCCTCGTCGCGCTGGTGTTCGACGGATTGCGCCCGCGTGAGCTCGTAAGCCCAGCTCAGCCGGGATAAAGCTGGACGAAGCCTGTGGGGCAGGTGAATGGGAGCATAAAGAATCGCGAACACGGCACGCGGAATTTGACCGCGCCCTACCCGTCGTGCATCATCGGTCTGGTATGCACCTCGTTAGGTGAGGCGGCTACACGAATACAGGCCACTGACCCCGAACGTCGAAAGACGCCCCGGGTCAGGACAGCTCCTCCCGGCTTAAGGGTTGAGCCCAGGTGGCTTCCGGGCAACCGGATCACGTCGTGTGGTGTCAAAACTCTGACGAGAGGGGTGCCGGTCTCCGACGGTCGTCGGGTCCTGTATTCCACGCGTGCGCGCTGATCGTGCGGGTAGTCCGCACGAGTCGTGACCGTAGAGGAGGTGAGGGACGCATGAGTTCCAGCGATAGTCCGGGTCGAAATCCGAACTTCGTCTCGTCCCGATCCGTTCTCCGGCACGACATACTCGGCTGAGTTGTCACTACGCCAATAGGCTTACCAGCCAGGCGTTCTGGGGACGGAACCACAACGGGACGGGACGCGTCAGTCCAGTCAGTTCTCGTTTTGGAAGTCCCCGAGGAGGCGATGATGACCGCAGCCCTGTACGACGAAGTGGTAAGCCCGGCGCCCGTCCGCACGCTGACGGTGGTGCGCGACACCGACGCGGCTGCGGCGCCCGCGCCCAAGAAGGCCACCCGCCGGTCGGCCAGCCTGCCGTTCGGCGGCGACCCCCTGGTCGACGGCGCGGCTCACCTGCTGTGCATCCCGCTGCGGCACGTGTATGCGGCGCTGTGGCGCGTCGGCGTGCTCGAAGTCCGCGCCTGAGTGCTGGGTAGAATCGACCCAACGGCATCGATCCGGCCATCACCGGGGAGCCTTCGGAAGAACAGCCAGCTCGGCCCAGTAGACCCGAACGGGTAGGCCCGTCACAGCCTTTCAATGAGCGGCCACGCGAAAGTGCGGCAAGCGGGGTGGTACCGCGGCGCTCGCGCACCCGGCGCGGCGTCGTCCCTGTAACGGCGTTTGGCACAGGAGACGACGCACGACGTGACGGACAAGGCTTATCCCAAACTGGTCGGCCGGGCGCCCGACTTCCCGGCGCTCGAGCTCGAGGTTCTCGCCTTCTGGGACCGCGACGACACGTTTCGCGCCAGCATCGCCCGCCGCGACGGCGCCCCGGAATACGTCTTCTACGACGGGCCGCCGTTCGCAAACGGGCTGCCGCATTACGGGCACCTGCTCACCGGATACGTCAAAGACATCGTCCCGCGGTATCGCACCATGCGCGGCTACAAGGTGGAGCGCCGTTTCGGCTGGGACACCCACGGGCTGCCCGCCGAGCTGGAAGTCGAGCGCCAGCTGGGGATCACCGACAAGTCGCAGATCGACGCGATGGGCATCGCCGCGTTCAACGACGCCTGTCGCGAATCGGTGCTGCGCTACACCGACGAATGGCAGGCCTACGTCACCCGGCAGGGCCGCTGGGTGGACTTCGACAACGACTACAAGACGCTCGACCTGCCGTACATGGAGTCGGTGATCTGGGCGTTCAAGCGGCTGTGGGACAAGGGCCTGGCCTACGAGGGCTACCGGGTGCTGCCGTACTGCTGGCGCGACGAAACCCCCTTGTCCAACCACGAATTGCGGATGGACGACGACGTCTACCAGAGTCGCCAGGACCCCGCGCTCACGGTCGGCTTCAAAGCGGTAGGTGGCCCGGTGGACGGTGCGTACCTGCTGATCTGGACGACGACGCCGTGGACCTTGCCGTCGAACCTGGCGGTCGCCGTCAACCCGGAGGTGACCTACGTGGTCGTCGGGGCCGGCGGCCGGCGCTACGTGCTGGCCGAAGCGCGACTGGCCGCCTATGCGCGCGAGTTGGGGGAGGAGCCCGAGATCCTGGGCACCTGGCGGGGCGCCGACCTGCTGGGCGTGCGCTACCTGCCGCCGTTCCCGTATTTCATGGAGAGCCCCAAGGCTTTTCAGGTGCTGCCGGGCGACTTCGTGACCACCGAGGACGGCACCGGGATTGTGCACATGGCACCGGCTTACGGTGAGGACGACATGGCGGTTTGCGAGGCGGCGGGCATCGTGCCGGTGACCCCGGTCGACGCGAAGGGCCGCTTCGACGCGGGAGTCCCGGACTACCAGGGCCAGCACGTGTTCGACGCCAACGCGCAGATCATCCGGGACCTGAAGAACGGGAGCGGGGCGGCCGCGGCCAACGGCGCGGTGCTGCTGCGCCACGAGACCTACGAGCACCCCTACCCGCACTGCTGGCGCTGCCGCAATCCGCTGATCTACCGGGCGGTGTCGTCGTGGTTCGTCTCGGTCACCGAGTTCCGGGACCGCATGGTGGAGCTCAACGAGCAGATCACCTGGTACCCCGAGCACGTCAAGCGCGGCCAGTTCGGCAAGTGGCTGGCCGGCGCCCGCGACTGGTCGATCTCGCGAAACCGCTACTGGGGTACCCCGATTCCGGTGTGGAAGTCCGACGACCCGGCCTATCCCCGCGTCGACGTCTACGGCAGTCTGGACGAGCTGGAGCGCGACTTCGGGGTGCGCCCGGACAACCTGCACCGGCCCTACATCGACGAGCTCACCCGGCCCAACCCCGACGATCCGACCGGTCGCAGCACCATGCGGCGCATCTCCGACGTGCTCGACGTGTGGTTCGACTCGGGCTCGATGCCGTACGCGCAGGTGCACTACCCGTTCGACAACGCGGATTGGTTCCAGACGCACTACCCGGGCGACTTCATCGTCGAGTACATCGGCCAGACCCGCGGCTGGTTCTACACGCTGCACGTGCTGGCCACCGCCCTGTTCGACCGCCCGGCGTTCAAAACCTGTGTGGCACATGGCATCGTGCTGGGATCCGACGGCCAGAAGATGAGCAAGTCGCTGCGCAACTACCCCGACGTCACCGAGGTGTTCGACCGGGACGGCTCCGACGCCATGCGCTGGTTCCTGATGGCCTCGCCGATCCTGCGCGGCGGCAACCTGATCGTCACCGAGCAGGGCATCCGCGAGGGCGTGCGCCAGGTGCTGCTGCCGCTGTGGAACGCCTACAGCTTCCTGGCCCTGTACGCGCCGAAGGTCGGCACCTGGCGCACCGACTCGCCGCACGTGCTGGACCGCTACATCCTGGCCAAGCTGGCGGTGCTGCGCGAGGACCTCACCGCGGAGATGGAGACCTGCGACATCTCCCGGGCCTGCGAGCATCTGCGCCAGTTCACCGAGGCGTTGACGAACTGGTATGTGCGGCGGTCGCGTTCGCGGTTCTGGGAGGAGGACCCCGACGCCGTCGACACCCTGCACACCGTGCTGGAGGTGACCGCGCGGCTGGCCGCTCCGCTGTTGCCGTCGGTCACCGAGATCATCTGGCGCGGTCTGACCGGCGGGCGCTCGGTGCACCTGACCGACTGGCCCGAAGCGGGCGTCGCGCCCGCCGACCCGGACCTCGTGGCCGCGATGGACCAGGTCCGCGACGTGTGCTCGTCGGCGTCCTCGCTGCGCAAGGCCAAGAAGCTGCGGGTGCGGCTGCCGCTGCCGAAGCTGACCGTGGCAGTGGAGAATCCGCAGAGCCTCGAGCCGTATGTCGGCCTCATTGCCGACGAGCTCAACGTCAAGGCCGTCGAGCTGACCGACGCCATCGACACCTACGGCCGTTTCGAGCTGACCGTGAATGCCCGGGTGGCCGGGCCGCGGCTGGGCAAGGACGTGCAGGCCGCGATCAAGGCGGTCAAGGCCGGCGAGGGCGTCGTCAACCCGGACGGCACCCTGACCGCGGGCCCGGCGGTGCTGCAACCGGGCGAGTACAGCTCGCGGCTGGTGGCCGCCGACCCGGAGTTCACCGCGGCGCTGCCCGACGGGGCCGGCCTGGTCGTGCTCGACGGCACGGTGACGCCCGAGCTGGAGGCCGAGGGCTGGGCCAAGGACCGGATCCGTGAGCTGCAGGAGCTGCGAAAGTCGACCGGACTGGACGTCTCCGACCGCATCGCCGTGGTGATGTCGGTGCCCGCCGGGCGCCTCGACTGGGCGGCGACGCATCGCGACCTGATCGCCGGTGAAATCCTGGCCACCAGCTTCGAATTCGGCGAGCCGGGAGCGGACGCCGTCGCGATCGGGGACGGCGTCCTGGTGAGCCTGAGCCGAGATTGACGTTTTGCAGACAAACCGCGAGAGCGGGCCTGCAATACGTCAATCTCGGCGATATCCGCGACGGTCGAGTGCCTCACTGACGCGGCCGATGATGTCCTCTTCGCTGTCCTCGGCTACCACCCGCACGACGATCCAGCCCAGTCGCTGCAGTTTCGCCTGACAGCGAATGTCTTTCACGTACTGCTTGCGGTTGGTCCGATGCTGATCGCCGTCGTACTCGGCGGCGACCTTGCGGTCCTTCCAGCCCATGTCGAGGAAGCGGATGGGTTGCCAGCCCTCGACGACCGGTATCTGTGTGACCGGCCGCGGAAAGCCCGCGTCGATCAACAACAGCCGCAGCCAGGTCTCCTTCGGGGACGCGGCGCCACCGTCGACGAGCGGCAGCACCGCGCGCAGCCGCCGCAGGCCCCGGGCTCCGGGGTAACGCCTGGCGAGCTCCAGCACACCCGCTGGGTCGAATGGTGTCGCGTACATGAGTGCGTCGAGCCGCGCCACCGCCTCCGCGCGCGGCAGATGCCGGCCCAGATCGAAGGCCGTGCGGGCCGGCCGCCACGGCCTGTCCGCCGAGAAAGACGTTCCTCACGCCCGCATGGTGACACCGGCCGCCGACAGCACGCGAAATCGACATTTGGCAGGAAAATCGCGAGAGCGGCCCTGCGCAACGTCGATCTCGGCGAAGGCTAGCCCTTGCGAGCGCGCCAGCGCAGCCGGCCGCCGCGAACCTCGACTTGGATGTCACGAAAACCGGCCGCGCGCAGGCGATCCGGCAGCGTCGAGGGCGAGACCGTGTTGCAGGTGTCGCGAATGTGCAGGAGCCGGAAGCGCAGCGAGGACACGCTGTCGCTGCCGGCGAACACACCACCGGGCCGCAGCACCCGGAAGGCCTCGGCGAACAACCGGTCCTGTAGTTCGGCGGTCGGCACGTGGTGCAGCATGGTGAACGACACCACCGAGCTGAACTCGCCGGCCGGCAATCCGGTGTTCGTGCCGTCGGCGTTGACGATGTGCGCCCGGTCTCCGTAAAGCCGTTGCAGGCGCTGCGCCATCGGCGGATCGATCTCGACCGCGGTGAGGCGCGGCGTCCTGTCGACGAGCAGCCGCAGGACGGCGCCGTAGCCCGGGCCGATCTCCAGCGTGTTGTCGCCCAGGTCCACGCCGCCGAGGACCCAGGGCAACAGGCGCGCCCGCACCGCACGACTCCAGCGGTCGGAGTTGCAGTACCACCGGTGGGCCAGGTTCATCGCCATACCGGACGAACCTAGACCAATAGCATCTGCAGGTGTGGAGTCCCGCTGGGTGCTGCACCTGGACATGGATGCGTTCTTCGCCTCCGTCGAACAACTCACCCGACCGACCCTGCGGGGACGGCCGGTGCTGGTCGGCGGCCTGGGCGGCCGGGGCGTGGTCGCGGGCGCCAGCTATGAGGCGCGGGTGTACGGCGCCCGGTCTGCCATGCCGATGCACCAGGCCCGCCGGCTGATCGGGGTCACCGCGGTGGTGCTGCCGCCGCGCGGCGTGGTGTACGGCGTGGCCAGTCGGCGGGTCTTCGACACCGTGCGCTCGGTGCTGCCGGTGGTCGAGCAGCTGTCCCACGACGAGGGCTTCGGGGAGCCGGTGCAGCTCGCCGGGGCCTCGGCCGCGGACGTCGAGACGTTCTGCGAGGACCTGCGCCGCCGGGTGCGCGAGGAAACCGGGCTGACGGCGTCGGTCGGCGCGGGCTCGGGCAAGCAGATCGCCAAGATCGCGTCCGGCCTGGCCAAGCCCGACGGAATCCGGGTGGTGCGCCGCGACGAGGAACGGTCGCTGCTCGGCGGATTGCCGGTGCGCCGGCTGTGGGGAATCGGCCCCGTCGCCGAGGAAAAGCTGCACCGCCTCGGCATCGCGACCATCGGGCAGCTGGCCGCGCTGACCGACGTCGAGGCGGCAAACATCCTGGGCGCGACGCTCGGGCCGGCGCTGCACCGGCTTGCCCTCGGCATCGACGACCGCCCCGTCGCCGAGCGCGCCGAAGCCAAGCAGATCAGCGCCGAGTCGACCTTCGCGGCCGACCTGACCAGCCTGGAGCGGTTGCTCGAGGCGATCGGACCGATCGCCGAGCATGCGCATCGACGGCTGCTGCGCGACGGCCGTGGCGCCCGCACCGTCACGGTCAAGCTGAAGAAATCCGACATGAGCACCCTGACCCGTTCGGCGACGCTGCCCTACGCCACCACCGAGGCCGGCGCGCTGGTCGCGACGGCCCGGCGGCTGCTGCTGGATCCCCGCGAGATCGGGCCGATTCGCCTTCTGGGCGTTGGCTTTTCGGGGCTGACTGAGGTGCGGCAGGAGTCGCTGTTCCCGGACTTGGAGCTGCCGGCGTCCCAGGTGGAATCCCCACCCGTCGAGACCACGACCGAGGCGATGTTCGCGGCCCAAGCGGAGACGTCGGCGTGGCGGATCGGAGACGACGTCGGCCACCGCGACCTCGGTCACGGCTGGGTGCAGGGCGCGGGCCACGGGGTCGTCACCGTGCGCTTCGAAACCCGTGCTTCCGGTCCGGGGCAGGCGCGCACGTTCCCCGCCGACACCGGCGACCTCGTCGGCGCCAACCCGGTCGACTCCCTGGCCTGGCCGGACTATGTCGTTCCGCTGCAAGCCGATTCGTCAGCCCCAGCGGGCGATGACCGCGGCGACCGGTAGTCCGGCGGCCAGCGCGGCCATCAGCAGCAGCCGGGCCTGGGAAGGCCGCAGGCGGGGCACCAGCACGGCGCCGGCCTCCACCAGTTCCTGGCCGGGGCCGTAGCCCGCCCTGACCCGCGCTCCGGGCACCCGGGTGGACACCGCGACCACCACGCCGTCGCGGCAGTGCCGGCGGACCCCGTCGATCACCGCCGCCCCGGCGTTGCCCGAACCCACCGCCTCGAGCACGACGGCCGCGGCGCCGGCGGCCGCGCACGCATCCAGCGCGACCGCGTCACTGCCGGGGTACACCGCGACGATGTCGACCCGGGGCGCCTCGGCCGCGTTCAGGTCGCCGACGTAGGGCCGGGTCTTGGTGCGGGTCAGCGTCACCTCGCCGTCGACGGTGCCGAGCAGTTCGCCGGTGAAGCCGCTCAGGTCCGAGGTGGTCACCTTGTAGAGGCCCAGCGGTTGCAGCACGCGGCCCGCGAAGCACACCACCACGCCGAGGCCGGCCGCCGCCGGGCTGGCCGCGACGGCCAGCGCGTCGCGCAGGTTGTCCGGACCGTCCGCGTCGGGGGCGTCGGCGCTGCGCATTGCGCCGGTCACCACCACCGGTGCGGCCCCCGCATAGGTCAGTTCCAGCCACAGCGCGGTCTCTTCGAGGGTGTCGGTGCCGTGCGTGACGACCACGCCGTCGGCGCCGCCGTCGACCGCCGCCCGAACCGCGGCGCCGATGCGGTCCCAATCGGGCGGGGTCAGCTGCGAGCTGTCCACGGCCAGGACGTCGACGACGTCGATGTCCTCGACGTCCTGGTCGACGTTCAGGCCCGACATCAGCTCCGCTCCGCTGCGGGTGGGCCGGCGCACCCCGTCGGCGCCGGTACTGGTCGCGATCGTGCCTCCGGTGGTGATGACGGTGAGCCGGGCCATGGGGGGATCATCCCGCAATGGCTTTAGGGGATGATGGGGGAGTGTCTGAGGAACCCAGTGGATCGGCGGAGTCGGTGACGGCGGCCGCGGAATCCGGGGAACCGGAAGGCTCTGGCCCGCGGAGCCCGGCGAACCCGCCCCGGCGGCTGCGCCTGTTGCTGTCGGTCGCCGCGGTCGTGCTGACCTTGGACGTCGTGACCAAGGTGCTCGCCGTCAAGCTGCTGCCGCCGGGCCAGCCGGTTTCCATCATCGGTGACACGGTGACCTGGACCTTGGTGCGCAATTCGGGGGCCGCGTTCTCGATGGCGACCGGGTACACCTGGATGCTGACGCTGATCGCTACCTGTGTGGTGGTCGGCATCTTCTGGATGGGGCGGCGGCTGGTGTCGCCGTGGTGGGCGGTGGGCCTCGGCATGATCCTGGGCGGCGCGACGGGCAACCTGGTCGACCGGTTCTTCCGGTCGCCCGGCCCGCTGCGGGGACACGTCGTGGACTTCCTGTCGGTCGGGTGGTGGCCGGTGTTCAACGTCGCCGACCCGGCTGTGGTCGGCGGGGCCATCCTGCTGGTGGTGCTGTCGGTGTTCGGCTACGACTTCGACACTGCGGGCCGGCGCAAGGCCGGCCGGCGTTGACCGAGCGCTCGATGCCCGTCCCGGAGGGCCTGGCGGGCATGCGTGTCGACGCCGGACTGGCGCGCCTGCTGGGGTTGTCGCGCAGCGCCGCGGCGGCCATCGCCGAAGAGGGGGGTGTCGAACTGGACGGCGCGCCGGCCGGGAAGTCCGACCGGCTCACACCCGGCGCCTGGCTGCAGGTGCGGATACCCGAAGCGCCGCCGCCGCTGGAGAACACGCCCGTCGACATCGAGGGGATGACGATCCTGTACTCCGACGAGGACATCGTCGTGGTCGACAAGCCGGCGGCGGTGGCCGCGCACGCGTCCGTCGGCTGGAGCGGGCCCACGGTGTTGGGGGGCCTGGCCGCCGCGGGCTATCGGATCACCACGTCGGGAGTGCCCGAACGGCAGGGGATCGTGCATCGCCTCGACGTCGGCACCTCCGGGGTGATGGTGGTGGCGTTGTCCGAGCGCGCCTACACCGCGCTCAAACGGGCCTTCAAGCAGCGCACCGTCGACAAGCGTTACCACGCGCTGGTGCAAGGGCATCCGGATCCGTCCAGTGGGACGATCGACGCCCCGATCGGACGCCACCGTGGCCCCGAGTGGAAGTTCGCGGTCACCAAGGACGGCAGGCACAGCCTCACCCACTACGACACGTGCGAGGCCTTCATCGCCGCCAGCCTGCTCAACGTGCACCTGGAAACCGGCCGCACGCACCAGATCCGGGTGCATTTCGCCGCGCTGCACCACCCGTGCTGCGGGGACCTCACCTACGGGGCCGATCCGGTGCTGGCGAAAAGGCTTGGCCTGGAACGACAATGGCTGCACGCGCGGTCCCTGTCGTTCGTCCATCCGGCCGACGGCCGGCGGGTCGAGTTCGTCAGCCCCTACCCGCCCGACCTGCAGCACGCCCTGGACGTGCTGCGGGCCGAAGGGTGAATCACGCGGGCTTGCGCGCCTCGGCGAGGACCCGCGCGGAGTGGGCGACGAAGGAGCCCTCGGCCTGAATGCGCTCGTGGAGTTCGGCCAGCCGCTCGCGGTAGCGCTGGACCGTGAAGTCCGGCACCGTCCAGATCACCTTGCGCAGGAAATAGATGACGGCCCCGATGTCGAAGAACTCGGCGCGCATCCGCTCCATCCGCATCTCCACCACCTGCAACCCGGCGGCTTGGGCCTGCGCGGCTTGGTGGTCCGGACTCAGCTCGGCCCATTTCTCCGGCTGCGGCCCGATGAAGTATTCGACGAGCTCCGCCATGGTCGCCGGGCCGATCTGTTGCGCCAGGTAGGTGCCGCCCGGGCGCAGCACCCGCGCGATCTCGGGCCACCGCACGGTGATGGCATGCCGGCTGGTCACCAGGTCGAACGCTTCATCGGCGAACGGCAACTCGGCCTCGTCCTTTGTCTTCACGACCACCACGCCGCGCGGATGCAACAGCTTGGTGGCCAGGGCCGCGTTGGGCGGCCACGACTCCGTGGCGACCATCGCGGGCGGGAACTTCTCGGCGCCGGCGAGCACCTCGCCGCCCCCGGTGTCGAGGTCGCAGGCGGCCGTCGCGTCCGCCAACCGCCGGCTCATCAGCCGTTGGTAACCCCAGGACGGGCGCTCCTCGGTCGCCCGTCCGTCGAGCCAGGAGAAATCCCAACCGTCCACCGAGACCTGCTCGGCTTCGGCAACCACATCCTCGAAGGTGCGAGTCATGCGGGCGCGGCCCGGCTCACTCGGGGCGGCAGATGAACGTCGCGCCGTTGAAAACCAGCTTGGGCTCGCCCCGGTGCTCGGCGCTGTCCGAGCCGCGGTAGCCGGACCGTTGCAGGAACAGAACCTGGTGGTCACCCTTCCAGTTGAGCACCGCGCTCGGCGGGGCCAGCTGGCGGTAGAACTGCGAGGTGAGCTGGCCGAAGCCCGCGGGTTGATAAGCGGCGAGCACGCAGCGGCGGACCTCGGTGTTGTAGGCGCAGCCGTCGCGGGCGGCCTTCCAGTCCTTCCGCGCCGACATCAGGGCCGCACGGTCGGCGCCGGGCCGTGCCAGCGCCTTGTGATAGGCGGTCTTGGTCCGGTGGTTGAGCTCGCTCAGATGCGGGTCGGCGCAGATCAACCGTTTGACCGCGTTGACCGGCGCGGCGCAGTCGGCGCCCGCGGTGGTGCCGGCCGCTGGATGGGCTGCGGCCAACCCGCAGACGCTCAAGACCAGGGCCGCGACGGTGGCGGGCAGCAGTCTCATACCTGCCAAGTATGACTCGTTCGACGGGTGTCGTATGCGCTACACCGCGTTGTCCACAGGTTGTTCGCAGCGTGTGCTCAGATCTTTGCCCGGCTGTTATCTTGCGGGCGGCCTCGAGAGTCCCCGGGCGTAGACGACGGGAATCTGTCGCTATCCACAGCCATTCGCCGACCGATGTCCTAGGTTTGCGCTATGACCCGCGTCACACCATCCACCCTGTCCTCAGGAGCGACCGCTGATGAACCTCGGTGACCTCACCAACCTGGTCGAGAAACCGCTGGCCGCTGTGTCCAATCTGGTGAACACTCCCAACTCGGCCGGGCGCTACCGGCCGTTCTACTGGCGCAACGTGCTCGACGCGGTGCAGGGGCGCACCCTCGAGGACGCCGTCGAGGGCAAGGTGGTGCTCATCACCGGCGGGTCCTCGGGCATCGGGGAGGCGGCCGCGAAGAAGATCGCGGAGGCGGGTGGCACCGTGGTGCTGGTCGCCCGCACCCTCGAAAAGCTCGAGAAGGTCGCGGACGAGATCCGCGGCAAAGGCGGAACCGCCCATGTCTATCCGTGCGACCTGTCGGACACCGACGCCATCGCCGCGATGGCCGACCAGGTGCTCGCCGACCTGGGCGGCGTCGACATCCTGATCAACAACGCCGGGCGCTCGATCCGGCGCTCGCTGGAACTGTCCTACGACCGGATTCACGACTACCAGCGGACCATGCAGCTGAACTACCTCGGCGCCGTGCAGCTCATCCTCAAGTTCATCCCCGGGATGCGGGAACGCGGCTCGGGTCAGATCATCAACGTCTCGTCGGTCGGGGTGCAGACCCGCGCGCCGCGCTTCGGCGCCTACATTGCCAGCAAGGCCGCGCTGGACAGCCTGTGCGACTCGCTGCAGGCCGAGACGGTCAACGACGGCGTCCGGTTCACCACGGTGCACATGGCGCTGGTGCGCACCCCGATGATCAGTCCCACCACGATGTACGAGAAGTTCCCGGCGCTGACGCCCGAACAGGCCGCCGGTGTGATCGCCGACGCCATCGTGCACCGGCCGCGGCGCGCGAGCTCGCCCTTCGGGCAGTTCGCCGCCGTCGCCGACGCCGTGAACCCGGCGGTCATGGACATGGTGCGCAACCGCGCCTTCGGGATGTTCAGCGACTCCGAGGCCGCCAAGGGTCGCGAATCCGCTTCCGATGCAGCCGAACTGGACAAACGCAGCGAGACGTTTGTGCGCGCGACCCGCGGGATACATTGGTGACACCATGAGCCTTCCGAAACCCGACAACCGCGCCACCGTCGTGATCACCGGCGCCTCCTCCGGCATCGGCGCCGAACTGGCGCGGGGACTGGGGCGGCGCGGCTTCCCGCTGCTGCTGGTCGCGCGCCGGCGCGAGCGCCTCGACGAACTGGCCGACGAGATCGGTGCGGACTACTCGGTCGGGGTGGAGGTTCTGCCTCTCGATCTGTCCGCACCGCGATCGCGCGGCGAGTTGGCGGGTCGGCTGCGCGGCGAACCGATCGCCGGGTTGTGCAACAGCGCCGGTTTCGGCACCAGCGGGCTGTTCCACACGCTGCCGCTCGAACGCGAAAGCGAAGAAGTCACCCTCAACTCGCTGGTGTTGATGGAACTCACCCACGCCGCCCTGGCCGGCATGGTCGAGCGCGGTGTCGGCGCGGTGCTGAACATCGCGTCGATCGCCGGGTTCCAGCCGATGCCCTACATGGCGGTCTATTCGGCCACCAAGGCTTTCGTGCAGACGTTCTCCGAGGCCGTCCACGAAGAACTGCACGGGACGGGCGTGTCGGTCACCTGTCTGTGTCCCGGACCGGTGCCCACCGAGTGGGCCGAGATCGCCAGTGCCGAGCGCTTCAGCATCCCGGTGGCGCAGGTCTCCCCGCGTGACGTCGCCGAGGCCGCGATCGAGGGGATGCTCGCCGGCAAGCGCAGCGTGGTGCCGGGAGTGGTGCCCAAGGCGGTCAGCATGAGCGGCAGGTTCGCGCCACGCAGCGTGCTGCTGCCCGCCCTGCGGATCGGTCAGCGCCTGCGCGGCGGGCCGGACCGCTAAGCGCCCGAGGCGATCCCGGGCCGCCGCCGTCGGAGCATCGCAGGCCACTACCGTCTCGTCGGTCGCAGTCGTCACACCAGCCTCTGCGCCGGACGGCTCGCTCTTCGCCCGCCTTGTAGCGACAAATCGCGTGTGTCGCGACACGAGCTCCACGCGGCCCGCGCCGGCGCCGGGGCTAGGCTCACGCCATGGCCGCGCTGGACATGACCGCCGACATGCCGATGAGTCCCCACGACATGTGGGACCGGGTATCGGACCTCTCGGAGCTCGGTGAGTGGCTGGTCATGCACGAGGGGTGGCGCAGCGAGTTGCCCGACGAGATCACCGAGGGCACCGAGATCGTCGGCGTGGCACGGGCCAAGGGCATGCGCAACCGCGTCACCTGGACGGTGACCACGTGGAACCCGCCGCACGAGGTCGCGATGTCGGGGGCCGGCAAGGGCGGCGCCAGGTACGGCGTGACGCTCACAGTGCGGCCCACCGCCGCTGGGTCGACCCTCGGCCTGCGTCTCGAGCTGGGCGGACGTCCCCTGTTCGGCCCGGTGGGCTCGGCCGGCCCGTGCCGTCAAAGGCGACGTGCAGAAGTCGCTCGAGCGCTTCGTGGAGCTTTACGGGTAGGCCCGCAAGACACACTTCGCGACACGCCCGAACGTCGTCGGTCCTCGGTCATAGACTGGCCTCCCTATGAACCAGTCCTCTTTCGTGCACCTGCATAACCACACCGAGTACTCGATGCTGGACGGTGCCGCGAAGATCACGCCGATGCTCGCCGAGGTGGAGCGGCTGGGGATGCCCGCGGTCGGGATGACCGACCACGGAAACATGTTCGGCGCCAGCGAGTTCTACAACGCGGCCGCCAAAGCCGGGATCAAGCCGATCATCGGCGTCGAGGCCTACATCGCTCCGGCTTCCCGCTTCGACACCCGGCGGATCCTGTGGGGGGACCCCGGCCAGAAGTCCGACGACGTCTCGGGTAGCGGCTCCTACACCCACCTGACGATGCTCGCCGAGAACGCCACCGGCCTGCGCAACCTGTTCAAGCTGTCCTCGCTGGCGTCCTTCGAGGGACAGCTCGGCAAGTGGTCCCGGATGGACGCCGAGCTCATCGCCGAACACGCCGAGGGCATCATCGCCACCACCGGGTGCCCCTCGGGGGAGGTGCAGACGCGCCTTCGCCTGGGCCACGACCGCGAGGCGCTGGAATCGGCCGCCAAGTGGCGCGAGATCTTCGGGGCCGACAACTACTTTCTGGAGCTGATGGACCACGGGCTGTCCATCGAGCAGCGGGTCCGCGAGGGTCTGCTAGAGATCGGGCGCAAGCTGGGCATCCCGCCGCTGGCCACCAACGACTGCCACTACGTCACACGCGACGCCGCGCACAACCACGAGGCGCTGCTGTGCGTGCAGACCGGCAAGACGCTCTCGGACCCCAACCGGTTCAAGTTCGATGGCGACGGCTACTACCTGAAGTCGGCCGCCGAGATGCGCCAGCTGTGGGACGACGAGATTCCCGGCGCGTGCGACTCGACCCTGCTGATCGCCGAACGTGTGCAGCCCTACGACGACGTGTGGGAGCCGCGGGACCGGATGCCGATCTTCCCGGTGCCCGAAGGACACGACCAGGCGACCTGGCTGCACCACGAGGTGATGGCCGGACTGCGCCGGCGTTTCCCGTCCGGCGTCGGGCAGGACTACATCGACCGGGCCGAGTACGAGATCAAGGTCATCTGCGACAAGGGCTTCCCGTCGTACTTCCTGATCGTCGCCGACCTGATCAACTACGCGCGCTCGGTCGACATCCGGGTGGGGCCGGGGCGCGGTTCGGCGGCCGGCTCGCTGGTCGCCTATGCGATGGGCATCACCAACATCGACCCGATTCCCCACGGGCTGCTGTTCGAGCGGTTCCTCAACCCGGAACGCCCGTCGGCACCCGACATCGACATCGACTTCGACGACCGCCGCCGCGGGGAGATGGTGCGCTACGCGGCCGACAAGTGGGGCCAGGACCGAGTGGCCCAGGTCATCACCTTCGGCACCATCAAAACCAAAGCGGCACTCAAGGATTCGGCGCGGATCCACTATGGTCAGCCCGGCTTCGCCATCGCCGACCGGATCACCAAGGCGTTGCCGCCGCCGATCATGGCCAAGGACATCCCGCTCTCGGGCATCACCGATCCGGCCCACGAGCGGTACAAGGAGGCCGCCGAGGTCCGGGGCCTGATCGAAACCGACCCCGACGTGCGCACCATCTACCAGACCGCGCGCGGCCTGGAGGGCCTGATCCGCAACGCCGGTGTGCACGCCTGCGCGGTGATCATGAGCAGCGAGCCGCTCACCGAGGCCATCCCGCTGTGGAAGCGGCCGCAGGACGGCGCGATCATCACCGGCTGGGACTACCCGTCCTGCGAGGCCATCGGCCTGCTGAAGATGGACTTCCTGGGCCTGCGCAACCTGACGATCATCGGCGACGCGATCGAGAACATCAAGGCCAACAGGGGCATCGATTTCGACCTGGAGTCGGTGCCGCTGGACGACAAGCCCACCTACGAGCTACTGGGCCGCGGCGACACCCTCGGGGTTTTCCAGCTCGACGGCGGGCCGATGCGCGACCTGCTGCGCCGCATGCAACCCACCGAGTTCAACGACATCGTCGCCGTGCTCGCGCTCTACCGCCCGGGCCCGATGGGCATGAACGCCCACAACGACTACGCCGACCGCAAGAACGGCCGTCAGCCGATCAAGCCGATCCATCCCGAACTCGAGGAACCGCTGCGCGAGATCCTCTCCGAGACCTACGGCCTGATCGTCTACCAAGAGCAGATCATGTTCATCGCGCAGAAGGTGGCCTCCTACACGATGGGCAAGGCCGACGCGCTGCGCAAGGCGATGGGCAAAAAGAAGCTCGAGGTGCTCGAGGCCGAATACAAGGGCTTCTACGAGGGTATGACCACCAACGGCTTCTCGGAGAAGGCCGTGAAGGCGTTGTGGGACACCATCCTTCCGTTCGCCGGGTATGCGTTCAACAAGTCGCACGCCGCCGGCTACGGGCTGGTGTCGTACTGGACCGCCTACCTGAAGGCCAACTACCCGGCCGAATACATGGCCGGGCTGCTCACCTCGGTGGGCGATGACAAGGACAAGGCCGCGGTGTACCTGGCTGACTGCCGCAAGCTGGGTATCACCGTGTTGCCGCCGGACGTCAACGAATCCCTGGTGAACTTCGCCTCGGTCGGCAAAGACATCCGCTTCGGCCTGGGCGCGGTGCGCAACGTCGGCGCCAACGTGGTCGGTTCGCTGATCAAGACCCGCAACGAGAAGGGGAAGTTTACCGACTTCTCGGACTACCTGAACAAGATCGACATCGCGGCCTGCAACAAGAAGGTCACCGAGTCGCTGATCAAGGCGGGCGCGTTCGACTCACTGAACCATGCCCGCAAGGGCCTGTTCCTGGTGCACACCGACGCCGTCGACTCGGTGCTGGGCACCAAGAAGGCCGAGGCCATGGGCCAGTTCGACCTGTTCGGCGGCAGCGACTCCGGCGCCGACGCGGTATTCACCATCAAGGTGCCCGAGGACGAGTGGGAGGACAAGCACAAGCTGGCCCTGGAACGCGAGATGTTGGGCCTGTACGTGTCCGGGCATCCGCTCAACGGGGTGGCCCACCTGCTGGCCGCGCAGGTCGACACCCAGATCCCGGCGATCCTGGACGGTGACGTGCCCAACGAGACCCAGGTGCGCGTCGGGGGCATCCTGGCGTCGGTGAACCGACGCGTCAACAAGAACGGGATGCCTTGGGCGTCAGCGCAACTGGAGGACCTCACCGGCGGCATCGAGGTGATGTTCTTCCCGCACGCCTACTCCGCCTACGGCGCCGACATCGCCGACGACGCGGTGGTGCTGGTCAACGCGAAGGTGGCCATCCGCGACGATCGGATCGCCCTGATCGCCAACGAGCTGGTGGTGCCCGACTTCTCCAACGCCCAGGCGGACCGGCCGCTGTCGGTCAGCCTGCCCACCCGCCAGTGCACCGTCGACAAGGTCAGCGCGCTCAAGCAGGTGCTGGCGCGCCATCCCGGAACCTCACAGGTGCACCTGCGGCTCATCAGCGGTGACCGCATCACCACGCTCGAGCTGGACCAGTCGCTGCGGGTGACGCCGTCGCCGGCGTTGATGGGCGACCTCAAGGAGTTGCTCGGCCCCGGCTGCCTGGGCGCCTGAGCGGCCCGCCCGGGGGGTCATGCCGCGGCCGGATGCTTTTGCGCCACAACGTCGTTCATGACGAAGTCGACGCGGCTGTCACGTCGATGTCGGCGAAGGGATCCCCGGGCATGGCGACCAGCACGTGTCGGGGCGCCGCCCGCTCGGAGATTCCGTCCCGCACGTCGGCACCGGTGATCAGCGCCGTCGCCATCGTCGCATGGTATTCGTGGGCGCTCGCCGGTCGATCGGATGCATATCATGTTGCGCACCGACCGCGCGAGGAGAACCCATGAGCCAACCGCCCCCCATCGCCGTGCAGAACTTCTCCCACGTCTGCGTGGGTGTCTCCGACGTCGAGGCCTCCATGGCGTTCTACACCGCCGTGCTGGGCATGGACGTCGTGTTCGACGTCGCGCTCGAAGGGGCCGCTCTGGACGCGGTGACCGGCGGGGCCGCGCAGCGGGGCCGCATGGTCGGCGGCCTGATCGGTGGGGCGATGGTCGAGCTGTTGTCCCTGGGCGCCGTGCCGGACACACCCAGCGGCCCGCACCTGGGCTACACCAACATGTCGTTCCGGGTCGAGAACCTCGACGCCGCCTATGAATCCGTCCGGCGCGACCACCCCGAGGTCCGGGCGGACTCGCCCGTCGACATCGGGGGAGTGCGGATGTTCTTCGTCTACGACCCCGACGACACCCCCATCGAGCTGCTGGAGCTGCCCGCCGGGGTGACCTCCACGCTGCAGCTGTGGCGTCCCGGCGGCTGACCCCGACCGCCTTCGGGAAATCTCGTGATGTGTTCCCCGGCGCCGATCGCCGACGTACGCTCACCGTTGTGACGACGGCGATGACGATCCGGGAGCGGCGGTGACCGCGCGCGAACTCGGCCGCGTGGGCGTGCGAAAGGTGCTGCAGCGCAACGGCATCAAAGGCGAATCGAGCGTCCCGCTGGCCACCGACCCGACGGAGGTGAGCCAGCTGCTGCGGGCGCGCTGGTACGACGAGAGGCTGAGCGCGCTGGCGGCCGAACTCGGGCGCGATCCCGGCGCCGTGCGCGCCGAGGCCGCCGGTTACCTGCGGGAGATGGCGGCCTCCCTGGACGAACGCGCTGTGCAGGCCTGGCGCGGGTTCAGCCGCTGGCTGATGCGCGCCTACGACGTGCTGGTCGACGAGGACGAGATCGACCAGTTGCGCAAGCTGGACCGCAAGGCAACGCTGGCGTTCGCCTTCTCGCATCGCTCCTACCTGGACGGCATGCTGCTGCCCGAGGTGATCATGGCCAATCGGCTGTCCCCGGCGCTGACGTTCGGCGGGGCCAACCTGAACTTCTTCCCGATGGGTGCGTGGGCCAAGCGCACCGGCGCGATCTTCATTCGCCGCCAGACCAAGGACATTCCGGTCTACCGGTTCGCGCTGCGCGCCTACGCCGCGCAGCTCGTGCAGAACCACGCCAACCTGACCTGGTCGATCGAGGGGGGCCGCACCAGGACCGGCAAGCTGCGCCCGCCGGTGTTCGGGATCCTGCGCTACATAGCCGACGCCGTCGACGAAATCGACGGCCCCGAGGTGTATCTGGTGCCGACCTCGATCGTGTACGACCAGTTGCACGAGGTGGAGGCGATGACCACCGAGGCCTACGGGGCCGCCAAACGTCCCGAGGACCTCCGCTTTCTGGTCCGGCTCGCGCGCCAGCAGGGCCATCGGCTGGGCCGGGCCTACCTGGACTTCGGCGAGCCGCTGCCGCTGCGCAAGCGGCTCGAGGAGTTGCGCGGCGACGAGTCGGGCACCGGGACCGAGATCGAACGCATCGCCCTGGACGCGGAACACCGCATCAACCGGGCGACCCCGGTGACTCCGACCGCGGTAGTCAGCCTCGCGCTGCTCGGGGCGGACCGCTCGCTGTCGATCAGCGAGGTGCTGGCCACCGTGCAGCCGCTGGCGAACTACATCGCCGCGCGCAACTGGGCGGTGGCCGGCGCGGCGGACCTGAACAACCGCTCGACAATCCGGTGGACCCTGCACCAGCTCGTCGCCTCCGGAGTCGTCAGCGTCTACGACGCCGGCACCGAGGCGGTCTGGGGCATCGGCGCCGAACAGCACCTGGTGGCGGCGTTCTACCGCAACACCGCCATCCACATCCTGGTCGACCGGGCCATCGCGGAGATGGCGCTGGTCGCGGCCTGCGAGGGCGGTGAGTCGGTCGCGCCGGCTACCGTGCGCGACGAGGCGTTGCGCCTGCGCGAACTGCTCAAGTTCGAGTTCCTGTTCTCCGGGCGCACGCAGTTCGAGAGGGAGTTGGTCGACGAGATCCGCCTGCTGGCCCCCGTGGACACGACCCAGACCTATTGCGCCGCCGACGTGCGGCGGCTGCTGGAGTCGGCCGACGTGCTCTTGGCGCATCTGGTGTTGCGCCCGTTCCTGGACGCCTACCACATCGTGGCCGAGCGGCTGGCCGCCTACGAGGACGAATCCTTCGACGAGGAAACCTTTCTCGCGGAGTGCCTGGAGGTGGGCAAGCAGTGGGAGCTGCAGCGCCGCATCGCCAGCGCCGAGTCGAGGTCGATGGAGCTGTTCAAGACCGGGTTGCGCCTGGCCCGGCACCGCGAGCTGATCGACGGCTCGGGGGACTCCGACGGAGCCGACCTGGCCAAGCGCCGTCAGCAGTTCGCCGACGAGATCGCCACGGCGACAAGGCGAGTCAACGAGATCGCGGAACTGGCGCGGACGCGGTAACCGGCGCTTCGCCGCGCGGAAGGCATCCGGGCGGCCCGGCAGGTTGATCGCAGCTTTCGTGCTGTGCCACGCGGCGTAACGCCTGTAGGCGGCTGTCGAGTCGGCTGAACTCTCCGAAATCGCGCTGCGATCCTCGTCACTGGGAGGAATACCCCCTCCGGTATCCGCGTTGGTCCCGCCTGAGGGCGCAGCACCGTGCTTTGCGCCCTACGCCTCGGGCCGACGGGCGAAGGAAGTAAGCCATGACGACAGGTACCAGCGAAGTCGTCTCCAGCGCGTCGGTGGCAGTGCCGTTGCGGCACCGGCAGGGCGCTCCGATGTGGTCGGGTCGCCGCTTCTCGGGCTCGCTGCGCGTTGTGGCCGCGTCGATGCGTCGCACCCTCCTGACGCCCCGGGGAGTTGCACGCCCGCCGCGCATCGGCTGCTCGGCGCGCTGCGGTTATCTCGAGCGCTCCCTGATGGCTCGCGAGGCGGACAGGCTCTGAGGTGCCTGCTCGGTGCCCGTCCCTGCTATTGTCGCCGAAATATTGAACATTTAGTTCGCTATATGGGTGTGCAGGGGTGAGACGTGGCCGACCGCGCCGCAGGCCGTCCCGGCCGTCCGCGCAGTGAGCCGTCGCGGGTGGCCGTGCTGGCTGCGACATCCGCGTTGCTCGACGAGGTTGGGCTGCGGGCTATGACGACCGACGAGATCGCGGCCCGCAGCGGGGTGAGCAATGCGACGATCTACAAGTGGTGGTCGAACAAGTACGCGGTCGCCGTGGATGCGTTTCTGTCCGAGATGGCCACGGAAGTGAGCGGGCGAATCGGCCAATTGCCGAAAAGGGCCACGCGTGAGCGGGTTTCGGCCAGAAAACTGATCAGCGCCGCCGTCGCCGTCGTGGTTTGCGTCGCGGCGGCAGAACCGGCCCGCGCCGACCCCAACGCGTTCGCCGTCCTGGGCTGCAGCTGCCACGAGACGGCATCTGCCGGCAGCCCGGATCTCCGGAACGAGATCGATCAGGGGATCCGGCAGGGTCTGGCGACCTCGCACCGGCCCTGATCTCCGGCGGTGCCTGTCCGGCGCCGGCGGGCACGGATGCCGGCGTTGCCGCGGGTCGGCCGGTGCGTCACGGCCGTAAAATGACGAGCATGCCACTTACCGGAGAGTACGAACCGTCGCCCTGGGATTGGTCTCGCGAACAAGCGGAGAAGTTCGCCGAGTCCGGTGGGAAAGAAGCCGCCGATTTGCGGGGCATGCCCATCATCTTGCTGACCACCGTCGGAGCCAAGACGGGCAAGCTGCGCAAGACGCCGCTGATGCGCGTGGAGCACAATGGCGAGTACGCCTGCGTCGCGTCGCTCGGTGGGGCGCCGAAGAACCCGGTCTGGTACTACAACGTCAAGAAGAACCCGCGGGTCGAGCTGCAGGACGGGTCCGTCACCCGCGACTACGACGCCCGTGAGGTGTTCGGCGAGGAAAAGGCCGTGTGGTGGGAGCGCGCCGTCGAGGCGTACCCGGACTACGCGGATTACCAGAAGAAGACCGAGCGCCAGATCCCCGTGTTCGTGCTGACACCCGTCGGTTGACTTCCACAGGGCCGACGCCTGCAGTCTGCGGTCATGGCACCATTGATCGGTGTCCGCTGAACTGAGCCAGAACCCGAGCGTGTCACCGCTGTGCGCGGCTGACGTCGACGGCGCGGCCAAGCGGATCGCCCCGGTGGTCACGCCCACGCCCCTGCAACTCAGCGATCGGCTGTCGGCGATCACCGGCGCCCGGGTCTATCTCAAGCGCGAAGACCTGCAGATCGTGCGGTCCTACAAGATCCGCGGCGCCTACAACTTGCTGGTGCAGCTCTCCGACGAGGAGCTGGCCGCCGGGGTGGTGTGCTCCTCGGCCGGCAACCACGCGCAGGGCTTCGCCTATGCGTGCCGGAGGCTGGGCGTGCGCGGCCGCGTCTACGTCCCCGCCAAGACCCCCAAGCAGAAGCGCGACCGGATCCGCTACCACGGCGGTGAGTTCATCGAGCTGATCGTGGGCGGGTCGACCTACGACCTGGCCGCCGAGGCGGCGCTGGCCGACGTCGCCCGCACCGGCGCCACCCTGGTGCCGCCGTACGACGACGCGCGGACCATGGCCGGGCAGGGCACGATCGCCGTCGAACTCCTCGCGCAACTCGACGAGCTCGGCGGGGAACCCGACCTCGTGGTGGTCCCGGTGGGCGGTGGCGGATGCATCGCGGGCATCACGACCTACCTGGCCGAGCGGACGACGAACACGGCGGTGCTGGGCGTCGAGCCGGCCGGGGCCGCGGCCATGATGGCCGCACTGGCCGCCGGCGAGCCGGTCGAGCTCGATCATGTCGACCAGTTCGTCGACGGCGCCGCGGTGCGGCGCGCGGGTGCGCTGACCTACGCAGCGCTGGCCGCGGCCGGTGACATGGTGTCGATCACGGCGGTCGACGAGGGGGCCGTGTGCACTGCGATGCTGGACCTCTATCAGAACGAGGGCATCATCGCCGAGCCGGCGGGCGCGCTGGCGGTTGCCGGGCTGTTGGAAGCCGACATCGAACCCGGATCCACTGTGGTGTGCCTGATCTCGGGCGGCAACAACGACGTCTCGCGCTACGGCGAGGTGCTGGAGCGATCGCTGGTCCACCTCGGGCTCAAGCACTACTTCCTGGTGGACTTCCCGCAGGAACCCGGTGCGCTGCGCCGCTTTCTCGACGAGGTGCTCGGGCCCAACGACGACATCACCCTGTTCGAGTACGTCAAGCGCAACAACCGCGAGACCGGTGAGGCGCTGGTGGGCATCGAACTGGGCTCGGCCGCCGACCTGGACGGGCTGCTGGCCCGGATGCGGGCCACCGAGATCCACGTCGAGCCACTGGCGCCGGGTTCACCGGCGTACCGCTACCTGTTGTAGCCGTCGCTTCCGGGCGCGAGCGTGCGCAGATATACACGCTGTGCGGCGCGTCGCCGCACAGACACGCGCCCTGGGCGGCAGCCGGTGGCCGCGACAGCTCAACCAACGCGATTTTGCCGCGTGAGGTGTAATGTCGACCCCGAGCTTTACCTAAGCCGACGTGAAAATCGTGGTCTACGACTGACGTTCTCTGTCGATCCTCACGTTTATATGCCGGTGCAGCCGGAAGCGAAGGGATCGTCGATGGATCAACGGGCGTCACGTGCGGCTCCGCTGGCGGCAGCGTCTACTCGCGCACCAGTCTCGACGATCCCGGCACCATGAATCGGGACGTGCGTGGCCGGCGCCTGGCCAGCCCGGTGCGGCTCGCCCTGGCCGCCGAACTGGGTTCGCCCATCGACGGGGCGTGGTGGCCGCACACCTCCTCGATCGCGGCCGAGTTGCCCGAGCTGGTCGGTGCGTTGTCCGCCCGTCTGGGGGAGATCATCGACATCAGCGTCAACTGGTCATCGCTGGAAAGCTCCCCGGACCTGGACGCGCTGAACCGCCTTCGGGTCGGAGATGGTGCCCGGGCTGTCGGGCGCCAGCGGCTGATGGTGGTCGTCGGTAGCCGGGCTTGCGCCAACGTCCTGGTGGTGCCGTGCAGAACCTCGGCTGCTCTGGCGACGATGGTGTTACGGCAGGCGGCCGCCCTTCCCGTAGCGCGCGTGGAACGCGAAAGCCAAGAATTCCGCACCGGCGCAGACATCGTGCGGGCGGCCCGCACCGCAAGCGCGCGCTGTGGCCAGCGCTGGCCGGATGACTGCGGCGCTCCTGCCGAAGCGGCCGTGACCGATTGACAGAGATCCCACGCATCGCGGAGACGGGCCCGGCAGGAGTGCGAGACCAATTCCCTCTTGACAGGCGACGCGCAACGTCGCGCTCAACTCTTGGTGAGAAAGGACGAACGACATGGCCGTACAAAACTGGATGGACGCACCCGAGATCCATCCGTCCCAGATCCGGGTCGGCGACACCATCGGCACGATCGAGCCCAGTCATCTGCCCTTCAAGGTGAAGATGATCGGCGAGCCGCAGAAGAGTCCCAAGCAGTGGACGTTCTTCGGACAGGACGACCACGGCCGGCAGCACGCGAGCACGTTCGGGGAGAACCAGGTCGTGCGCCGGTACGCCAAGTCCTCGTAGCGGCGGCGCCTAGGGCTGCTCGGCCGTGGAGATGACGGCGAAGGAATGGCCCTCGAGCACGGTGCGGTCGGCATCGACGGCCGGTTCGCCCCAGGCCAACACCACCTCGCCGGTGACCGGCACCGCCACCGGCTGGGCGCTCAGGTTGCACGCGATGCGTAACCGGCCGCGTCGCAACACGATCCAGTGTTCGTCCTCGTCGTAGTCGACGACGAGGTGGTCAAGCCAGGGATCGGTCAGGTCGGGGTCATTGTGCCGCAACGCGATCAGGTCGCGATACACTCGGTGCAGGCGGGCGTGTTCGCCGGAGTCGACTTCGTCCCAGTTGAGTTTGGAGCGCTGGAACGTCTGCGGGTCCTGCGGGTCGGGGATGTCCTCGGCGTCCCAGCCGTGCTCGGCGAACTCGGCCCTGCGGCCCGTCCGGGTCGCCTCGGCCAGCTCCGGCTCGGGATGCGAGCTGAAGAACTGGAACGGGGTCGACGCGCCCCATTCTTCACCCATGAAAAGCATTGCCGTGTAGGGAGACCCGAGGACAAGGGCCGCCTTGACCGCAAGTTGGCCACCGGTCAGGTTCTGCGACGGCCGATCCCCGAGGCCCCGGTTGCCGACCTGGTCGTGCGTGCAGGTGTAGGCCAGCAGCCGGGTGGCCGGCACTGTGGTCGTGTCCAGCGGACGACCGTGGCGGCGGTGCCGGAACGACGAATACGTCGCGGCGTGGAAGTAACCGTGCCGTAGTGTCTGCGCCAGCGTGGCCAGCGAGCCGAAATCGGCGTAGTAGCCCTGCCTCTCGCCGGATACCGCGGTGTGGATGGCGTGATGGATGTCGTCGGACCATTGCGCGGTGATCCCGTACCCGCCGCGGTCCCTGGTGGTGATCAGGCGCGGGTCGTTGAGGTCGCTTTCGGCGACCAGCGACAGTGGGCGGCCCAACCGCTCTGACAGCCAATCGGTTTCTCCTGCCATCTCCTCGAGGATGTGGATGGCGGTGGTGTCGACCAGCGCGTGCACGGCGTCGAGCCGCAGCCCGTCGGCGTGGAAGTCGCGCATCCACCGCAGCGCGCACCCGATGATGTAGCGGCGCACCTCGTCGGAGTCGGCGTCGGCGATGTTGATCCCCTCCCCCCAGGGGTTGCTGCCCGACGACAGATACGGGCCGAAGCGCGGCAGGTAGTTTCCCGACGGGCCCAGGTGGTTGAACACCGCGTCGATCAGCACGCCCAGACCCCGCGCGTGGCAGGCGTCGACGAACCGGACCAGGCCGTCGGGACCGCCGTAGGGTTCGTGCACGCTGTACCACAGCACGCCGTCGTAGCCCCAGCCGTGGGTGCCGGCGAAGGAGTTGACGGGCATCAGCTCGACGAAGTCGATCCCGAGATCGACCAGGTAGTCGAGGCGTTCGATGGCCGCATCGAAGGTACCGGCGGCGGTGAAGGTGCCGACGTGCAGCTCGTAGATCACCGCACCCTGCACGGACCGGCCGGTCCAGCCGGAGTCGGTCCACTCGGCCCGGGCGGGGTCCCACAACTGTGAGCGCTCGTGTACCCCGTCGGGCTGGCGCGGCGATCGCGGGTCGGGTAGCGCGGTGGTGTCGTCGTCGAGCAGGTAGCCGTAGCGGGCGTCCGGGGCCGTGTCGACGCATCCGTGCCACCAGCCGTCGTCCGAGCGCGTCATCGGGTGCACCCGGCCGTCGACGTCGAGGCGGACCAGCTCGGGTTTGGGCGCCCAGACGCGGAATTCAGTCATGGTGCCGCTCCAGCAGCACGACAGGCAGGTCCGCGAACAGCTGGGCGGCCGCGGTCGGTCCGGCGGCGATGGCCCCGGTGAGCGTGTCCTTCCAGGTCCCGTTGGGAAGCGGCAGCACGGTGTTGCCCCAACCTTTCTCGGCCAACCGCACCGTCCAGCGGGTCACCGCGACCACGATGTCCTCGCCGCGGCGGAACGCCACGGTGTGTTCGGCGGCCTCACCGTCGGCCAGCACCGGCGTGTAGGCGCCGCGCAGGAAGCACCCGGGATGGGCACGACGCAACCGCAGCGCCGTGGTCACCACCCGCAGCTTGGGATGCTGTAGCACCTGCAGGGCGGCCCGGCGGGCGGCGTAGTCGACCGGGCGGCGGTTGTCCGGGTCGACGAGGCTGTCGTCCCACAACTCGGTGCCCTGGTAGATGTCGGGCACGCCGGGCACGGTGAGCGCGAGCAGCTTCTGGCCAAGCGCGTCGCTTGCGGCGTGCGAGTTCAGTTGGGCGACAAGCTCGGTCAGCTGTCCGGCGACCGGGCCGTCGAGCACGGTTTCCAGCCAGCGGTGCACCGCGTCCTCAAACTCGGCGTCCGGGTCGTTCCAGGAGGTGCGCAACGACGCCTCCCTGATCGCCTTCTCGGCGTAGGCGTGCAGCCGCTGCCGCAGCTCGTCGGTGACCTCCCCGTTGAGCGGCCACACCCCGAAGATGTTCTGCCACAGGAAGCGTCCGGTCGCCGCATCGGGGGAGGGCGCCTGAACTTCCCAGCGGGACACGAACTCGGTCCACAGCGACGGCACCTGCGAGAGCACGCCGATGCGGGCGCGCACGTCCTCGCCGCGCTTGGTGTCGTGGGTGGTCAGCGTGGTCATCGCCTGCGGCCACAGCCGGGCGCGGGTGGCGGCGCTCTGGTGGAATTCCGCGGCGCCCACACCGAACCGCGAAGGTTCCCCACCCACCTCGTTGAGCGACACCAGCCGGGCGTCGCGGTAGAACAGGCAGTCCTCGCTCGCCTTGGCTGTCACCGCTCCGCACAGCTGCTGCAGTCGGGTGGCCGGTTCGCCACCGCGGGCCAGCGCGGCGGCCAGCACCTCCAGCGCGGGGGCCAGCTGCGGTGCGCCCGCCTGCGTTTCGGCCAGCGCGGTCGGCATGATCGCGGCCAGCCCCGGATAGTCGGAACGGTAGACGCCGATGTGGCTGAGCAGGGCGGCCACCGCGTCGGGCAGCAGCGGATGATCGGCACCGGCGACGGCGACGACGCTGCGGCGCAGCCGGCGCAGCTCGCTGCCCAAAGTTTCGGTGGCCGAACGGATCTTGAGCTCGGCCAGCAGCTCTGGCATCGCCTCGTAGTCCACCCCCGCGGATTCGACCAGCGCGGTCAGCGCCGGGGCGCCCGCCGGGTCGACGAAGATCCCGCCCACCTCGCGCAGCACGTCGTAGCCGGTGGTGCCGGCCACCGGCAGCGTGGGTTCGAGCGCCTCGTCAGGAGCCAGAATCTTTTCGATGACAATCCAGGCGTCGGGGCCGACGAGGGCGCGCAGCCGGGTCAGGTAGCCACAGGGATCCGACAACCCGTCCGGGTGGTCGACCCGCACGCCGTCGACGAGTCCGTCGGCGAACCAGCGGGCGACCTCGGCATGGCCGGCGTCGAACACCGCGGGATCCTCCTGGCGCAGTCCGGCCAGCGAGGTGATCGAGAAGAACCGCCGATATCCGCAGACGCCGTTGCGCCATCCGACCAGCCGGTAGTGCTGACGATCGTGCACCTCGGGGCCGGTGCCCGCCGCGGTGCCGGGTGCGATCGGGAACGCCAGGTCACCCAGTCGCAGCACGTCGCCGTCGACCTGCAGCGCGGCGGTGTCCTCGTCGGAACCCAAGACGGGCAACACGATCCGGCCGTCCTGGTCCAGGTCCCAGTCGATGTCGAAGAACGCCGCATACGGCGACGAGCGGCCGTGCCGCAACGCGTCCCACCACCACGGGTTCTGCTCGGGTTGGTCGATGCCGACGTGGTTGGGCACGATGTCGACGATCAGGCCCAGCCCGCGCTCCCGGGCCGCCGCCGCCAGTCGTGCCAGCCCCTCGGGGCCGCCGAGTTCGGGCGAGACCGCCGTCGGGTCGGCGACGTCGTAGCCGTGACTAGAGCCGCGGACCGCCGTCGTGATCGGGGACAGGTACAGATGCGAAACGCCCAGCTCGTCAAGGTACTCGAGGAGGTTCTCGGCGTCTGCGAAGGTGAACGCGAACCCGCTCGATTCACCACGCAACTGCAAGCGGTAGGTGGCCAGGACCGGTAAAGCCATGCGTCACAACGTCTTACGAAGTGCCAGCAGCGAGCGGGACGGCACAGTGATCTTCTCCTCGGCGTTGACGACCTGGTCGGCCTCGCCGACGGGATCGTTGGTGTCCAGTTCCACCGTCCACTCCTGGGCGTAGTCGGCGTGCGGCATGACGAACTCCAGCGTTCGTTCGTCCGCGTTGAAGCACAACAGAAACGAGTCATCGACGACCCGCTCTCCGCGTGCGTCGGGTGCGGTGATGGCCTCGCCGTTGAGGAAAACAGCCACGCACTTGTGCAGGGTTTTGCCCCAGTCCTCGTGTGTCATCTCCCGGCCGTCGGGGGTGAGCCAGGCGATGTCGCGCAATTCGTCGGCGGTGCGGATCGGCTCGCCCTCGAAAAACCTGCGCCGGCGAAACACCGGGTGTTGCTTGCGCAGTGTGGTCACCTTGCGCGCGAACGCCAGCAGATCGGAGTTCTTGTCGGCCAACGACCAGTCCATCCAAGATAATTCGGAGTCCTGGCAGTATACGTTGTTGTTGCCGTTCTGGCTGCGGCCCAACTCGTCGCCGTGGGCGATCATCGGCGTGCCCTGGCTGAGCATCAGGGTGGCCCAGAAGTTGCGCATCTGGCGGCGACGCAGCTCCCGGACGTCGGGGTCGTCGGTGGGCCCCTCCACGCCGCAGTTCCACGAGCGGTTGTGGCTTTCCCCGTCCCGGTTGTCCTCGCCGTTGGCCAGGTTGTGTTTCTCGTTGTAGGAGACCAGGTCGCTCAGCGTGAAACCGTCGTGGGCGGTGACGAAGTTGATGCTGGCGCTGGGGCGCCGGCCGGTCGCCTCGTAGAGGTCCGACGACCCGGTCAGCCGGGACGCGAATTCGCCCAGGGTTGCGGGCTCGCCCCGCCAGTAGTCACGCACAGTATCGCGATACTTCCCGTTCCACTCGGTCCACAAACCAGGGAAGTTGCCGACCTGGTAGCCGCCCTCGCCGACGTCCCACGGCTCCGCGATCAATTTGACCTGGCTGACGATCGGATCCTGCTGCACCAGGTCGAAGAACGCGCTCAGCCGGTCGACGTCGTGGAGCTCGCGAGCCAGGGTGGCGGCCAGGTCGAAGCGGAACCCGTCGACGTGCATCTCGATCACCCAGTAGCGCAACGAGTCCATGATCAGCTGCAGCACATGCGGGTGGCGGGCGTTGAGGCTGTTGCCGGTACCCGTGTAGTCCTTGTACAACCGCAGGTCGGTGTCGACAAGCCGGTAGTAGGCGGCGTTGTCGATGCCGCGGAAGTTGATGGTCGGGCCCAGGTGATTGCCCTCGGCGGTGTGGTTGTACACCACGTCGAGGATGACCTCGATGCCGGCCTCGTGGAACGTCCGCACCATGGCCTTGAACTCCGGGACGCTGGCTTTGCGGTTGGCCGCATACTCGTTGTGCGGGGCGAAGAACCCGAACGTGTTGTAGCCCCAGTAGTTTCGCAGACCCAGGTCCAGCAGCCGCGCGTCGTGCATGAATTGGTGCACCGGCATAAGCTCGATCGCGGTGACGTTGAGCGACTGCAGGTGGTCGATGATCGCCGGGTGGGCCAGCCCGGCGAAGGTGCCACGCAGTTCCTCGGGCACGCCGGGATGGGTTCGCGTCATGCCCTTGACGTGGGCCTCGTAGATGACCGTCTCGTTGTACGGGGTGTTGGGCGAGCGGTCGTATGCCCAGTCGAAGAACGGATTGATCACCACGCTGGTCATGGTGTGGCCCAGCGAGTCGACCATCGGGGGAGTGCCGGGGTCGGCGCTAATCGAATCGGGGGCTTCGGGGTCGACGGCGTTCAGGTCGTAGGAGTACAGCGCCTGGGTGAAGTCGAAATCGCCGTGAAAGGCTTTGCCGTAGGGGTCGAGCAGCAACTTGCTGGGGTCGCAGCGGTGCCCGGCCGCCGGGTCGAACGGCCCGTGCACCCGGAATCCGTAGCGCTGGCCCGGGCCGACGTTCGGGAGGTAGGCGTGCCAGACGAACCCGTCGACTTCTTCCAAGGCGATCCGGGACTCGGTGATGCCGTCGTCGTCGATCAGGCACAGTTCGATCTTCTCGGCGACCTCGGAGAACGCCGAGAAGTTGGTGCCGGCGCCGTCGTAGGTGGCTCCCAACGGATAGGGGGTTCCCGGCCAGACCGTGGCGAGTTTGGGTTGTTCGGAATCATCGGCGCCTGCTTCTGAAGCGCGATCGTTCGTCGGCATCACAAAACCTTATCCGCGGTCGGTCGGTCGGGGCCCTTACCACCACCCGGTGCTGTCGGCGATCTGGCGGCCCAGCTCATTGGTCATGGTGCGCACGTAGGTGGGGGACAGGTGATGGGCCCCGTGGTAGATCAGCACGTTGCCCTCGACCGCGCGGCAGATGTCCTGCCGGCACACCGCGTCGGACATGTCGAGCGGCTTGAGCACGGGAAACCGGTCGACGAAGTCGAGGGTCGGATTGCGCTCGGCCAGCACGTCGGAGCGCTTGATCCCGCACGACACCGCGTCGCCTCCCTTGGCCAGGCAGTCCGCGGGGTCGAACGGTTTGCCGTCCTTGACCAACCACGGCGTGTCGCGCATCGCCAAGACCGGAATGTTGTTGTCGGAGAACGCCTGCCAGATCCCAATGTAGGTCGCCGGCATCACGTCGCCGGGTTTGATGTTCCACGGCCGGGTGGAGGTGGTGAACACGTAGTCCGGATGGTCGGCGATCAGCTTGGCCATCGTGCGCTGCACCCAGTCGTGGCATTGCGGGTATGCCGCGTTGTTGCCCATGATCAGCGGGACTTCCTCGGTCGACAACGGGCAGCCCATCTTCAGGTAGGTGACCACCTTGAAGTGGTGCAGGCGGCCCAGCTGGTCGAGCGCGGGCAGCCAGTGCTCGGCGTGCGACCCGCCCGCCAGCGCGATCGTCCGGGTGGCGGACTCGTCGCCGTAGGTGCAGTTCACCACCGCCGGGTTGACGAAGTTGCTGATGCAGCCGTCACGGGTGGAGGCCGGGTAGTCGTGCCGCACCTCGAGCACGGTCGGCCGCATCCGCAGCGTGGGCACCCGCACGTGCGTGGTCAGGGCGCGGGCACCGGGGTAGTCGCGGGCGTTGAGCCCGCTGAGTTCCTTGCCCGCGGCGCGCAGGTCGGTGACGTGCTCGCGCCAACTGAACGCCGTCGCGGTAAGCGTGACGCCGAGCAGCACCACCGCCGACCCCAGCGCCATCGTCGGCCGGCGCAGGCGGGCCTGCCACGGGAGCGCGGGGCCCGCGGTGGTCGCACCGGCGGGGCCGCGGTAGCGCAGCGGGTTCTCGACGAGCCGGGTGGTCAGGTACGCCAGCACGCCGGACACAGCCAGCACCGCCGACCCTTCGAGGAAGTTGGCTTGCCGGTGACCGGTGAAGGACAGCCAGAAGATCAGCAGCGGCCAGTGCCACAGGTACAGCGAGTAGGCCATGGTGCCCAGCGCCAGCAGCGGCCCGGTCGCCAGGAGGCGGTTGGGCAGCGGCAGCCGGCGGCCGCCACCGCGGTCGCCCGGCAGGTTGGCCCCAGCGAGGATCATCAGCATGGTGGCGCCGACGGGCACCAGCGTCCAGGGCCCGGGGAACTCGCGGACGCCGTCGATGAGGGCACCGCAGGACACGATCGTCGCCAGCGCGACCGAGGCGACCGTGGTGCGCAGCCACATCGGCCAGCGCAGGTAGGGCACCAGCGCACCGGCGAGCGCGCCCAGCAGCAGCTCCCATCCCCGCGCGAAGCTGTTGTAATACGCGGTCGACTGGTTGTCCTGGTGGGCGACGATCGCGTAGACGAACGAGGCCACGGTGAGCGCACCCAGCAGCACGATGAACCCGGAGCGCAGTCGTGGGGCCGCGGGCACCCGGAACCGGCGCCACAGGTAGGCGAACCCGGCGATCAGCAGCAGGAAGGCGATGTAGAACTGGCCCTGCACCGACATCGACCAGATGTGCTGCAGCGGACTGACGGCCTCGCCCGCCTTCAGGTAGTCCGAGGCCGTGTTGGCCAGTTCCCAGTTCTGGTAGTAGCCCAGGCTGGCCAGGCTCTGGTTGGCGAACGTCTCCCAGCGGGTCTCGGGCTGCACCAGGATCGTCAGCACGGTGCACCCAGCCAGCACCACGATCAGCGCCGGGACCAGGCGCCGGATCAGCCGGATCGCCTCGGCCGCCGGCGACAGCGGCGCGGCGGGGTTGAGCGCGGCGCGCAGGATCTTGCCGCCGAAGAAGAACCCGGACAGCGCCAGGAACACGTCGACGCCGCCGGAGACGCGGCCGAACCAGACGTGGAACATCGCGACCAGCCCGATGGCGATGCCGCGCAGGCCGTCGAGGTCATGGCGATAGAAGTTGGCCGCGCCAGCCCCGCTGACCGGCTCCGGGTCGGTGGCCGGCGGGCGGGGCGGGGACGAGAGGCTCAACATGGCTGGAGCCAATTTACCTAAACCGCCACCTGCTCTCCGGTCATGATCGCCGGTGATCGAGCAGGTGGCGGCTGTCGGGTAGTGCCGCGGCGGTTACCGCGTGATGCCGGCGGGAGCGGGCTGCAACGGCGCCTGCTGCGCCGGCAGTTGCAGTGCGGGCATTTGCTGCAGCGGTGCCTGCTGGACCGGCCGCTGCTGCAACGGCGCCTGCTGGACGGGTGCCTGTTGCAGTGGCACCTGTTGCGCCGGCGCTTGCTGGGTGGGCATCTGCTGGGCGGGCGTCTGCTGCAGCGGCGCCTGCTGGGTGGGCACCTGCTGCAGGGGGGCCTGCTGGACGGGAACCTGCTGGGTTCCGAGCACCCGGACCAGGTAGGGCGTCATACCGGCGCTGCGCACCGGCGAGACCTGGACGACGTCGCCGACCTCGAGCATCTGCCCGTTGCCCAGGTACATCGCCACGCTCTGGGTGCCCTCGGGGCCGTAGAAGAGCATGTCGCCCCGGCGGGCCTGCTGCGGCAGCACCTTCTGGCCGAGCTTGTAGATCTCGCCGGAGGAGCGCGGCAGCCGGATCCCGGCGCCCGCGTAGGCATACTGCATCAGGCCCGAGGCGTCGAAGCCGACGGTGGTGATGCCGCTTCCCCGGCCGCGGGTCGGACCGGTGATGCCGCCGCCGCCCCAGGCGTACGGCACGCCCCGCTGGGACAGCCCGCGCATGATGACGACATCGGTGGCCTGCTGATAGTCCATCGGCCGCACGATCGGGTCGGCGCTTGCCACGGCAGGCGCGAGCAACGCGCCGACCAGCATGGCCAGGCCCGCCGCGAAGAGGTAGAGGCGCTTCATCTCGGTTTCCCTCCGAACTTTCTAGTGGGCCTCGACGCGGTGACTTCGCGCATCGGCCCCGATGTCATGACTCGCGCGAAGTCCTCCTCGTCGTGGTCCGACGCCGCGGCATGACGTTGGTGGTACGAACTCGGTCGGATAGCCGGCTGAATTCACACCAGTCACTACAGACACTTCTACAACAGAAGTCGCGATCGGAAAATAGCTGGTGAGGCCCACAGGGGATTATTTGTCGGAACGTGACCGGAAGGTAACGGCATCGGCCCAAAACCCCATGCGCAGTTGTGATTTCGGTCTCACGCGGGGGCCGCGGCGGGGCTCAGAGCCAATAGCGTTCGCTGAAGGTCGTGAGCATGAAGCCGACCACCGAGGCGACCATGAGCAGCGCGAGCGAGAGCACCGGCCAGAAGGACATGTACCAGCCCTTCAACAGCGAAACCACCGGGCCGACGACGGCCGCGGCAACGGCCGCGCCGATCCCGCCCCACACCAGCGGACGGATGTAGAAATCGAGGCCAAAGGGCACCATCCCGCACTCGTCCCCCTCGCACACATGGGCGAGGAAGCCGAAAAGCCTTGCTGGCCATCGCGTCTCCGTGGCCAGGACGAAGAGCAGGATCAGCAGCGCGACGGTGCTGACGACGTCCCAGGCGGCCAGCCGCAGCCGCAGCACCCGAGGTGCTTCCTGGTCGTAGTCCACCGGTGCGGACGGGGCGGGGTCGCCCGGACCGGGGTCTTCGGGCTGATGCGGCGCGGCCATGTCCTCCCATGCTTCCCGATGGCCGGGGATTGCGCGACCGGACTGCTTTACGCTGCATCTCTATGCCTGCGGCGAGAGCCCGGTTGACCCCCGGCGAAATCAGCGCGATCGACGCCGCGCACCTGTGGCACCCGTACAGCACGATCGGCCGGGAAGCCGTGCCGCCCGTCGTGGCCGTCGGCGCCCGCGGTGCCTGGCTGACGTTGATCCGCGATGGGCGGCCGATCGAGGCTCTCGACGCGATGAGCTCCTGGTGGACCGCCATCCACGGGCACGGCCACCCGGTCCTGGACGCGGCGCTGACCAGCCAACTCGGCGTGCTGAACCACGTGATGTTCGGCGGCCTGACCCACGAGCCCGCGGCCCGGCTGGCCCAGCTGCTGGTCGAGGTCACTCCGGCGGGTCTGGAGACGGTCTTCTTCAGCGACTCGGGGTCGGTGTCGCTCGAGGTCGCGGTGAAGATGGCGCTGCAGTACTGGCGTAGCCGCGCGCGGCCCGGCAAACGCCGGCTGATGACCTGGCGGGGCGGCTACCACGGCGACACGTTCACGCCGATGAGCGTCTGCGACCCCGAGGGCGGCATGCACGCGCTGTGGACCGACATCCTGGCCCGGCAGGTGTTCGCCCCGCAGGTGCCCCCCGACTATGACCCGGCCTACGCCGCTGCGTTCGAGGAACAACTGGCCGAACACGCTCACGAACTGGCGGCCGTGGTCGTCGAGCCAGTGGTGCAGGGCGCGGGCGGGATGCGCTTTCACGACCCCCGCTATCTGTCCGACCTGCGCGCGATGTGCCGGCAGCACGAGGTGTTGTTGGTGTTCGACGAGATCGCCACCGGCTTCGGCCGCACCGGCGAGCTGTTCGCCGCCGACCACGCCGGGGTGAGCCCGGACATCATGTGCGTGGGCAAGGCGCTGACCGGGGGATACCTGAGCATGGCCGCGACCCTGTGCACCCGCGACATCGCGGCCACGATCAGCGCCGGGGAAGCGGGTGCACTGATGCACGGGCCTACGTTCATGGCCAATGCGCTGGCCTGTGCAGTGTCGGTGGCCAGCGTGGAGGTGCTGCTGGGCCAGGACTGGCGGTCGCGGGTCGCCGAGATCGGCTCCGGCCTGACCGACGGGCTCGAGCCCGCGCGGGCGCTGCCCGGTGTCGCCGACGTGCGCGTGTGCGGCGCGATCGGCGTCATCGAATGCGACCGGCCCGTCGACCTGGCCGTCGCCACCCCGGCGGCGATGGACCGCGGCGTGTGGCTGCGCCCGTTCCGCAACCTGATCTACGCCATGCCGCCGTATATCTGTACGCCCGACGAGATCGGGCGGATCACGTCCGCGATGGTCGAGGTCGCGCGGCTCGTCGTCAACGCCTGAGCGCCGGCCGTCTCAACCGTGACGGCCCGCTGCCGTGCCGCGTGACGGATCCAGGCGCGTTGTACTGGGTGGGGCCGTCGCCGGCTCGCTCTCTCAGGGAAATCTCAACAACTTCTTGGGCTTTGGCTAGCTCGGCTCAAAGGGTCCGCAAAGCAGGGGCGCCCAGTATCTATCTCATGACCAGCGAGTTGCTCTGCGCCAACCTCATCGAACGCTACCTGAACACCTGCGGGCTGCGTTTCCTCCGGGGCGACCACGATGGCGAATACTTCTGTGCCGCCAACACGGGTTCCGGCCGCCTGCATGTCCGCCTCGAGGTCTCCGCGTCGTTCGGTGACGTGCTGAACATCAGCATCACTCCCGCGCGGGCTTTTCCGATCGCGGACCGTCCCCGGCTGACGCGCCTGGCGGATACCTGGAACCGGCAAAACCGCGGAGTCACCGCGATCCTGCAAGGTTCCCCCGACCCGCAGCGCGTCGGTGTCTCGGCCCGCAGGTCCGAGTGGATCCGTGACGGCATCACCTCCGAGGAATTCGCTTCCATCGTCGACCGAACCATTGCTGCCGCTATCGATTTGTTTGCTGAGTGCAAGCCGGTTGTCGACGCGCACTCTATGTCGCAGCCGGTGTTGCGCAACGCCGGCTGAGATTCCGGCGGAGCGCATCGTGACACTGAAAAGTAGCCGCGCCCGGTAAACACCGAAGCCATTACCCGCAACATCTCATTGGGTGGCATGGCCGAAAGTGGCCGGTCTTACGACAGTTGCGTGTGCACGTCGATTCGCAACCCTCGGTGCGACCATTCCCCGGGACCCGTCTGCGGACAATCAATCCGAGCCCAATCTGGTGCTTATGGTGCCTATGGTGCTGGTTGTACAGGTGGTTATTCTGGGCTGCCCACAGCGGGCGCCCGGAACCGGTGGGATTGCCGTCGGTGCACTGTGCCGCCGATTTGTAGGCCCTCGGTATCTTTTCGAAAGCACCCACATAATCCTGCTACAAGGGCTAAGGTCTTTCGTGGGCGTGACGGACCGGTGTCATGCTTTCACTTTGCCGCTGGGTCGGTGATGACCGGTGGAAGGACTGATATGTCATATGTGATGGCTTCGCCGGATTTGATCGCGGCGGCGGCTAAGGACGTGGCTGCCATTGGTTCGTCGGTCAACGCGGCCCATATGGCGGCTGCGGCCTCGACCGTCGGGGTGGCACCCGCGGCCGCCGATGAGGTATCGGCGGCCGTAGCGCAGCTTTTCTCCGGAGTGGGCCAGGAATTTCACTACCTGGCGGGGCAGGCGGCGGCATTTCACGCTCAGTTCGTGCAGCATTTGACTTCGGGTGCGGGCTCTTATGCGGCGGCCGAGGCGGCCGGCGCTGCTTCGCTGGTGCCGAGTAGCGGCTCATATGTCGATATCATCAACGGCATCGTCGCGTCGATTTCCAATCAGATGACAAGCGCCTACAACACGTTAACCGCTGTCGTGCAAAAGATTTTGGGTGTAATCGAGCTGATCGTCCTGGTGCCGTACGAGGCATTGGTCTTGTCGTACTTGTCCCTGGCCCTGGGGATCGGTGCGATTCAATTGCTGCTGCAGTACCTGGGTGTGTCGATTCCGATCCCCGGTGCTTGATAGTTTCGAACGCGTTGATAGCGAAGATTCTCGGGTTGCCCTGTCTGCGGTGTGCTCTACCGGGCCCGGCCTATTTGTGCCGCCGGATCGCCAACGGCGCGAGACCCGCTGACGCACGAATTTCGACCTAGACGGACAGCCGCGGGAATTCGACGGTGGCCGCTTCGCCGTTCGCGGGCAAGTCCTCCTTGAGCAGCAGGGACCGCACCAGCGGACGCGGTCCCGTGGAGCGAAGCATGAAACTGGCCGGGCGCGGGCGCACCGTCTGCGGCCACCAGAACCAGCGTCCGAGCAACGCGGCGATGGACGGTGTCATGAACGAGCGCACGACCAAGGTGTCGAACATCAAGCCCAGGCCGATGGTGGTGCCGACCTGGCCGATGATGCGCAAATCGCTGAACACCATCGAGGCCATGGTGAAGGCGAACACCAGGCCCGCGTTCGTCACCACTTTCCCGGTTCCGCCCATGGCGCGGATGATGCCGGTGTGGATGCCGGCCGCGATTTCCTCTTTCATCCGCGATACCAGAAGCAGGTTGTAGTCCGATCCGACGGCCAACAGGACGATCACCGACATCGGCAGCACCATCCAGTGCAATTTGATGCCGAGCATGTACTGCCAGGCGAGCACCGACAACCCGAAAGATGCACCCAACGAAAGCAATACCGTCCCGACGATGACCAGGGCGGCCACGAAACTTCGCGTGAGGGCGAGCATGATGACGAAAATTAGGCAGAGCGCACCGACGAGCGCGATCCACAGGTCGTATCTGGCGCCATCGCGGAAATCTTTGTAGGTCGCGGCGGTGCCGGCGAGAGAGATCTTGGCACCCTCCAAAGGTGTTGTCTTGAGCGCTTCCTCGGCGGCCGACCTGATCCGGTCGATCCGCGCAATACCTTCCGGCGTCGCGGGATCGCCGCGATGCAAAATGATGAATCGCGCGGCCTTTCCGTCCGGGGAGACGAAGGAAGTCATCGCGCGCTTGAAGTCCTCGTTCTGGAAGACATCCGGAGGCAGATAGAAGGAATCATCGTTGTGGGCGTCGTCGAACGCCTGTCCCATCGCGGTGGTGTTCTGGCTCGCGTCGTCCATCTCGCCCAAGAAGCCGGACGTGGTGCTGTGGTTCGTCAGCAGGACGGTACGCGTGGCCTCCAGGATCGCGATCATCGGCGGGATCTGCGCGAGGATCTGCGGCAGCAGCTCGTCGATCTTCTCCGAGTCCTTCAGGATCTGGTGAGTTTTGTCGGCGAGCTCGTCGAGACCGTCGAGCGAATCGAATATGCTTCTCAGCGAATAACAAATGGGAATATCGTAGCAGTGCTTTTCCCAGTAGAAGTAACTTCGAATCGGCCTGAAGAAGTCCTCGAAATCGGAGAAATGGATCTCCGTCTCATCGACGATCTCAACCACTTCTTTAGTCAGAACGATGGTGTGGTGAGCGAGCGCAGTGAGCCGTTCCTGCAACGAGTAGAGGCGCTTCATCAACGCAATTTGTCTGGTCATCAGATCGGCCTGCTTGAGGAGGTCGTCCATGCTTCGTCTGATGAACGTCACGTTCTGTTGCATGACCGCGTTTTGCATGTTGATCAGAAACGGGATCGACGTGTGCTCGATCGGTGTCCCCTCGGGCCGGGTTATGCCCTGGACGCGGGAAATCCCGGGAACCCGGAAGATCGCCTTGGCGACTTTGTGCAGCACGAGGAAATCGGCCGGGTTGCGCATATCGTGATCCGTCCGGATCATCAAGATATCGGGCATCATTCGTGATTGGGAGAAATGCCGATTGGCGGCCGCAAATCCCAGGTTAGCTGGCAGGTCCTGGGGTAGATAGGCTCGGTCGTCGTAGCTCGTCTTGTAGCCCGGTAGGGTCACCAGCCCGATCAGCGCGACCGCCAGCGTCGCGGCGAGAATGGGCGCGGGCCAGCGGACGATCGCCGTGCCGACCCCCCGCCACCGGCGTTGTGCGATCTGGCGCTTGGGGTCGCACAGCCCGAAGCGACTTCCGATGGCCAGGATGGCCGGAACCAGCGTGATCGCGATCGCGACGGCGACGAGCATGCCCACGGCGCAGGGCACGCCGATGGTCTGGAAGATGGGCATCCGGGTGAAACTCAGGCACAACATCGCCCCGGCGATCGTCAATCCGGAACCCAAGACGACGGGAGTAACCCCGCGGTAGGTGGTGTAGTAGGCCGATTCGGTGTCTTCGCCGGCCTGGCGGGCCTCCTGATAACGGCCGACGAAGAAGATCCCGTAGTCGGTTCCGGCCGCCATCGAGAGCGTCACCAGGAGGTTGATGGCGAACGTCGAGAGCACGACGACGTTGTGGTCGGCGAGAAACGCGATGATTCCTCGGGCCGAGCCCACTTCGATCCCGACCCCGATCGACACCAGGACCGCGGTGGTGACCGAGCGGTAGACGATCAACAGCACGACGAAGATGATCACGGCGCCGATCAGGGCCATCTGCAGAAGCGATGCGTCGCCGCTGCGCTGCATGTCCGGAATGAGCGCCGCCGGGCCGGTGAGATGCACTTCGACGCCGTCGGGAGGCGGCGTCTGCTTCATGATCTTCCGGACCGACGCCACGGATTCCTGTGCCAGGGTGGTGCCCTGGTTGCCCGCCAGATTCAGTTGCACATAGGCAGCCTTGCCATCGGGGCTTTGCACACCCGCCGCCGTGAGTCGGTCTCCCCACATGTCCTGCACGTGTTCGACATGCCGCGGGTCGTTCCGCAATTCGCGGACCAGTTCGCGGTAATACGTGTGGGCGTCGTCCCCGAGTGGTTGCTTGCCCTCCAGGAGGATCATGGCGAAGCTGTCCGAATCGGATTCCTTGAAGGCCTTGCCCATCTCCATCATCGCCCGCACCGATGGCGCGTCTTGGGGGGCCAGCGGTACGGAGTGCTCTTCGCCGACCCGCTCCAACGGTGGAACCGCAAAGGTCACGGTGAGCGTGAGCGCCACCCAGGCCAGAACGATGAAAGGTGAAAGCGTGCGTATCGTCCGCGCCACGAAGGGCCGGCGAGGTTGCTCGGGGCTCATTTGGGCTGCCCCGGGCAGAAGACGGTACGGGCGCCCGCGCCGTGCACCTCGAAGCGGCAGCCACTGCTTTCGCTATAGCGTTGTGCCACGGTGCTCTCCACGGTTGCCGGTACGGTCCTGAACTCAAAATCCGCCATTGACTGCCGTCATCTCAGCAACAAGGCACGTACCAACGGGCGGGGCCCGGTGGGCCGAAGTAGGGTGCTGGCGGGGCGGGGGCGCACTTGCTGCGGCCACCAGAACCAGCGCCCGAGCAGCGCGGCGATGGACGGCGTCATGAACGCGCGCACGACCAGCGTGTCGAACAGCAAGCCCAGACCGATCGTGGTGCCCACCTGACCGATGACACGCAGGTCGCTGACCAGCATGGACGCCATGGTGAACGCGAACACCAGTCCCGCGTTCGTCACCACTTTGCCGGTGCCGCCCATGGCGCGGATGATGCCGGTGTTGATGCCGGCGCCTATTTCCTCTTTGATCCGGGCGACGAGCAGCAGATTGTAGTCGGACCCCACCGCCAAGAGGACGATCACCGCCATCACGAGCACTGACCAGTGTATTTGGATGCCGAGCAGATCCTGCCAGGCGAACACGGAGAGGCCGAAGGATGCGCCCAGCGACAGCAATACGGTACCGACGATCACCAGGGCGGCAACAAAGCTTCGCGTCATGATCAGCATGACGATGAAGATGAGGCAGAGCGCGGCCACACCGGCGATCATGAGGTCGTATGTGGACCCCTGGACCACGTCGCGCACACCCGCTGCGGTGCCGGAGAGATAGATTTTCGAGGCTTCCAGTGGAGTTCCCTTGAGCGCTTCCTCGGCCGCGCTTTTGATCGGATCGACGCGGGAAATGCCCTCGGGCGACGCGGGGTCGCCTTTTTGCAAGATGAGCATGCGGACGGTCTTCCCGTCCGGTGACAGGAAGATCTTCATGATTCGCTGGAAGTCTTTGTTCTTGAAGGCTTCCGGTGGCAGGTAGAACGAATCATCGTTTTGGGCGGTGTCGAACGCCCTTCCCATGGCGCTCGCATTGCCGTTGTCGTCGCTCATGTTCCCGAGGACTCCGGACATGGTGCTGTGCATGGTGAGTAGCATGGACCGCGAGCTCTCCATGATCGCGATCATTTCGGGAAACTGGGCGAGTATCTGCGGCAGCAGGACGTCGATCTGATTAAGGTCTCCCACAACCTTTCCCAGCTCATCGGTAACCGCGTCGACACCGTCGAGAGAATCGAATATGCTTCTCAGCGAAAGGCAGATCGGAATATCGTAGCAGTGCTTTTCCCAGTAGAAATAGCTGCGGATCGGCCTGAAGAAATCCTCGAAATCCGAAATATGGGCTCGCAACTCGTTCGTGAGGTCGTCTATGTCGCGCGTCGTGACGACCATGTCGTGCGTCGTGGTGACCATCTGCTTGGTCAGGGCATAGAGATGCCGCGTGATGCTGATCGCTTCCGCCAACATGTCGGCCTGCTTGACCATGTCCTTGAGGCGCGCTTTCTGAAAAAGCAGGAATTGCTGCTGGCCGGCGACTTGCATGCTCAGGAAATACGGTATCGACGTGTGCTTTATCGGGGTTCCCTCAGGGCGCGTCACCGCCTGAACCGACGAAATGCCCGGCACCGCGAGGACTGCCTTGGCGAGTTTCTCCAGCACCAGAAAATCGGCCGGATTGCGCAGGTCGTGATCGGTTTCGATCATCAGGACGTCGGGCGCCATCATCGCCGACGGGGGAAAGTGCCGCGCTGCCGCCTCATACCCCAAATTGGCGGGGATATTCTTGGGGATGTACTTCTGGTCGTTGTAGCTGGGTTTGTAGCCCGGCAGCGTCAGCAACCCGACGAGGGTGACCGCCAAGGTGGCGACCAGGATGGCGCCGGGCCATCGAACGATCGCCGTGCCCACCCGCCGCCACGCGCGGGGGTTGAATGTCCGCCTGGGCTCGAACAGGCCGAAACGGCTCCCGACGGTGAGGACTGCCGGGATCAGCGTGATCGCGACCGCGACGGCGACCAGTACACCGACCGCGCACGGGACGGCCAGCACGTAGAACGAGGGCAGCCGCGTGAAGATCAGGCAGAACAGTGCTCCGGCGATCGTCAGACCCGAGGCCACGACGACTTTGGTGACCCCGTGGTAGGTGGTGTAGTAGGCCGTTTCCCTGTCCTGGCCGGCCTGACGCGCCTCCTGATACCGGCCGACGAAAAATATTCCGTAGTCGGTTCCGGCCGCGATCACCAGCGATACCAACAAATTAACGGCGAAGGTGGTGAGACCGATAAACCCGTGATGGCCAAGAAATGCGACAATTCCTCGCGCCACTTGCAATTCTATGCCCACCACCAGCAACAGCAGAACTGTTGTGATGACCGACCGGTAGACGAGAAGCAACGTAATGAAGATCACCGCGACGCTTACCGCGGTGATCGTGGCGACCGTCCTGTCGCCACTGTGGCTCATGTCCGCATTGATCGCCGCGGGCCCGGTGACGTACGCTTTGACCCCCGGCGGGGCCGGCGTTCGCGCGACGATGCGCTGAACGGCGGCGATCGATTCGTTGTCCGTGGTCTGGCTCGAATTACCGGCGAGTACTACTTGAACATATGCGGCCTTTCCGTCCACGCTCTGCGCAGCGTGTCTGGTTAGTTCATCGCCCCAGAAATCCTGGACGTATGCCACATGTTTCGGATCGTCTTTTAATTGAGCGATCAAATGGTCGTAGTACCTGTGGGCGTCGTCGCCGAGGGGTTGCTGGCCCTCCAAAACGATCGTCGCCACGCCGCCGGAATTCTTTTGCCCGGTTTGGTCTGACGCCTTGAAGTCCTCATTCAGCCGCTGTGCTGCCCTGACGGACGGCGCATCCGTGGGATTCAGGGATACCGAATGCTCGCTCTCGACCTGCTCCAACGACGGGACGCAGACGATCAAGACACCGATGAACGCCAGCCACGCCAGGATGACGAGCACCGAAAATTTCCGGATGGTCCGCGCTACCAATGGTCGACTGTGGGATTGCTGACGGTTGGTCATGAGGCGTTCAGCGTGCAGGAGGTGAAGGCGCTTACTTCGTGCGTTGTCTTCTCGGCTTTGACCACGCCGTCCACCAGGATGCGACAGCCGATACTGTCGGTGTCACCCTGCGCAGCGACGCTTCTCATGCCCGTTGCCGCGGTTATCGCGAACTCGTATGACCACGGCAGGCTCACCCCCTCGACATGTTGCGCATCACCATTGGCGCCGAAATAGCTGATCAAAGCCACGGTCCCCGGTGGTCCGAAGACCTCATAGGTCAGGTGCTGGGGATTGTAGGGTTTGTTGTCGGCTCTGGTGTCGGCATAAGAGAGGCTCTTCTCGGAGCCGAAGAGCCCGTGCAGTCGCGACACAGTCAATCCGCCAACGGCGATCACCGCCAGGATGACCAGCGGGATCCACAGCCGCTTCAGGCCCCGCATAATCACAGACCCCGGATTTCGGCGATTCTTACCGGGGCCGACCTGTGCTGTAGGCGCACTCGACGGTTGGCGAGGACGTCGCAGCAGAACGCGCCGCGGGCCGTGGCGTTGGTCAGCGTTTTGGCCGCCCTCGACGGGGACATCGGGCCACGCCGGCTCGACATCGTGCACACTGCCCCAGACCACCGCACCACCCTAGCTGACACGAGTTTAATTACGGCTCCAAACCATACTGGTGGCCTACAGCGCCCGACCAGGATTTAAGGAACTTCTCAGGGTGGTGTCCCGACGCAGTCGGGGTCTCGGCGGCGACCGCGTCGGGGAAGCGCGCACACTCCCAAGACATTTGGCCGCCCAGCCGCTCACGCCACTGTCGCGCCAGACGTTGCCCCGACCCGGGTACGGTCACGCGTCGTTGCCATCGCCGTCAGGTACCGGGGTTATGCTGCGGTGCGGCTGAGCTGTGGACGCGGTCCGCCGCCTTCATTTCACAGAACGCGTACGGGGAGTGAAAGGCCGAGATCGCGCGATGAAATTTGTGCTCGCATTCTATGGAACTCGTGGCGATGTCGAGCCCGGCATCGCTGTCGGTCGGGAGTTGCTGCGCCGAGGGCACGACGTGTACATGGCCGTTCCGCCCGATTTGGTCGGCTTCGCCGAGTCGGTTGGGCTCGCAGCGACCGCTTACGGACCCGACATGCAGGCGTGGCTGGAATCGACGCGCAACTTCTGGGCGCGATTCTTCCGCAACTCCTGGAGAATCCAGGAGGTGAAGAAGCTGCTGCGCGAAGCTCGGGAGCCCGGCACCCAGCGCTGGGCGGAGATGAGCACGACGCTGACGGCGCTGGCCGATGGTGCCGACGTGTTGCTCACCGGCATGAGCTACCAGGAGCTAGCTCTCAACGTCGCCGAATATCGCGAGGTTCCATTGGCCACCCTGCTGTGGTTCCCGATACGGGCCAACGGTCACCTCGTTCCGTCCTGCCCGCCCCGTTGATCCGCTCGGCGATGACGGTCTACGAGCGGTTGGTGTGGCGGGGAGTGAAGAAGGTTCAGGACGCGCAGCGCCGTCAACTCGGCCTTCCAAAAGTGAAACATCCGGCGCCGCAACGCATCGCGGAACGCGGATCACTGGAGATCCAGGCCTACGACGAGGTGTGTTTTCCGGGGCTGGCGGACGAATGGGCGAAATGGAATGAGGGGAAGCCGCCGCGGCGGCCCTTCGTCGGCACGCTGACGATGGAGTTGGCGACCGGTGCCGATGACGACGTCGCATCGTGGATCGCCGCGGGTACGCCGCCGATTTGCTTCGGGTTCGGCAGCATACCGGTGGAATCTCCAGCCGATACGCTGGCCATGATCAGCGCCGCGTGTGCGCAACTGGGCGAGCGAGCGCTGGTTTGCGCCGGCTGGTCCGATTTCAGCAGCGCCGCCCACTCCGATCACGTCAAAGTGGTGGGTGCGGTGAACTACGCGGCGATCTTTCCCGCCTGCCGTGCCGTCGTCCACCACGGTGGCGCGGGCACCACGGCCGCAGGTTTGCGCGCCGGCGTGCCCACGTTGATCCTCTGGATGGCGGACGTTCAGCTGATATGGGGAGCTGCGATCAAACGGCTGAAGGTGGGTACCGCCCGGCGCTTTTCGAGCACCACCGAGAAATCGCTGGTCGCAGACCTGCGTCGGATCCTGGCCCCGCGATATGCGACCCGAGCCCGCGAAATCGCCACTCGAATGACCAGACCCGCCGAAAGTGTCGCCGCCGCGGCCGACCTCGTGGAAAATTTCGCTCGCCTCGAGCGTGTTGGCTGAGCGTCAGGTGGCGAAGTGGGCCTGGTTGATGTGCTCGGCCACCCGCAGGGCGTTGGCCGCAACGGTCAGGCTGGGGTTCAACCCGGTGCTGGAGGGAAAGAACGACGCATCGACGACATAAAGGTTGTCGACGTCGTGCGCCCGGTTCTGGGGATCCAGCACGCTGGTTTTGGGATCGGTGCCGAAGCGGCACGTGCCGCAGACGTGGCCCAGGGTCGAGTTGTTTGCGCCGGTCCGCAGCGTGAGGGTGCGAAACGGCTGCAACACCTCTTTTATCTGCCGCATGAACACCGCGCGGCGTTCGATCTCACTGGCATGCAACCGGTACCGAAGCCGCAGCCGTTGGCGGCCGTCCGCGCCGGGACGATCGCTGGGCTCGACCTGGTTGTCCAGATACGGCAGGTCTTCCATGATCGGGGCCAGCAGCAGTCCGCCGTTGAACAAGCGGTCGTAGATAGGCCGCACTGCCGGACTCATCAGGCGCAGCAACTTCGGCTGCCAGCCGGGTTGGTTGGTCAACATGTCCAGGGACGCCAGATTGGCCATCGCGCCGGCCGACTGCAGGGTGCCGTATTTCTGGCCCTCCCAGAAGTAAAAGTCGTTGAGCCCGATCTCCTTGTTCTCGGCCGTGATCTTGCAGCCGCGTTCTGGCCAGACCTCGATCCAGTCCATGAGATGGCGCATCAGGTTGCGCCCGACGTAGTCGGAGCCGTTGGCCAGTCCGCGTGGCCATTGCCCGGAGCGGGAGTTGAGTAGGAGCAGTGGGGTGGCCAGGGCGCCGGCGGCGAGCACCACCACTTTGGCTTTCAGTGCCAGCATGTCGTCGTGGTGTTGGGCGATCACCTGCTGGACCTGAGAGTGGTCGGCCTCGAGGCGGAGCACTCGGCATTCGTCGATCAGGTGGGCGCCGTGCTCGGTCACCGCGGGCAGCACGCCGTTGCGGCCGGCGTCGTTCTTGCACGACCGGGGACACAGATGGCCCTGGCAGGTGGCACAGCCGTCGGTGTAGTCACACGCCATGGGCAGGTGGTAGGGGTGCAGGCCGCGTCCGGTCAGGTAGTTGACCAGGGGCTGGTTGTCGGGGGAGAACGGGGGAGCGGCGGGCAGGTTGACGTGGGCGGCTTCGGGTCGCAGGGGATCGGGTGCGCCGCGCACCCCGAGCAGTTTTTCGGCCTGGGTGTACCAGGGGGCTAGCTGGTCGTAGGTGATCGGCCAGGTTTCGGGCACGGTCGAGTCGCCGGGATCCTTGAAGTTTTGGCGGGGGGTGAAGTCTTGGGTGAAGAAGCGTTCGCAGACCATGCCGTAGAGGGCCGAGGAGCCGCCGGTACCGGCACCGATGTACGGCACGAAGCGTTTGGGGAAGCGTCCGCTGATGTCTTCGATTTCGTCGGTGGAGCGTCCGGCGCGGACTAAGGCGTCGTAGTAGGTCGTTGCGGAGCGTGCCGCCTGGGGTTCGGCCAGTTCGGGCATGGCCGCGCGGATCGTGCCCGGTGTGCCGGGCAGGGTGGAGCGTCCTTTTTCGACGAACAGCACGCGTCGGCCCGAGCGGGCCAGCGAGTAGCCCAGCATGCCCCCACCCATGCCGGTGCCCACCACGATCACGTCCCACACGATGCGTTCGGCCTCGCGCGCGCTCAGATCGCCGTCAGCCAAAATAGAGCTCCTCAGCTGGGATGACGCCCCAATCCATTGCCCGGGTCTGGCGAATCGGGATCGTACCATCCGACGCCCCGCACAAACGCGCCGTAGTCACCGCCCCCGGTTCGGCTTGCCGCACCTCGGTTGTCCAGGCCGGTTCGCAAAAAGCGGCGGTGCGGTCCGGCCGGTGCTGTCCGGCGGGCGGAGACCGACTCCCGGTTTGTGCTACGCGCTTCGGTGGATAAGTACCGGAATGAGTCAAACTGATCAATTAGACCTCGATAACAATTCAACTTGTGTACTACACTGTCACGGTCCACAGCTTTATGTTGAGACCGGTCTCGCCATCGGAGCCCACGCATGTCTCCCTATGTGATCGCCACGCCGGACCTGTTGGCCGTCGCTTCGTCGGATTTGGCTGGGCTCCGGGAGACGATCATGGCCGCCACCGCGGCGGCGGCGCCTTCGACGACGTCGCTGATACCCCTGGCCGAGGACGATGTCTCGCAGGTGGTCTCAAGATTATTCGGCGCTTACGCGCAGGAGTTCCAGGCGCTGAATGCTGAGGCGATGCTGTTTCACCAGCAATTCCTCAACGCCTTGGATGCTGCCCGGGCACAGTATGCCTCCACAGAGGCGGCCGGCGTGGCGGGCTTGCAGGGCGTGTGGAACACGGTCAACGGCGAGATCCAGACGCTTACCGGTCGACCGCTGGTCGGCAACGGCGCCAACGGGGCGTCGGCCACAACCCCTGGGGGCGCGGGCCAGGCCGGCGGGAACGGCGGGTGGATCATTGGCAACGGCGGCAACGGCGGTAACGGCGCGAATGGCCCCAACGGCGGCAACGGTGGTGCCGGCGGGTCGGCGGGCCTGTGGGGCCACGGCGGTAACGGCGGCGCCGGTGGAGATGCCACAAGCGCAGGCGGGAACGGCGGCAACGGCGGGGCCGGCGGGGCCAATGGATGGCTCGGCGGCGGCAACGGCGGGATCGGCGGGAACGGCGGGAACGGCCTGTCCGCATCGCAGCCCGGCCAAAGCGGCGGGAACGGCGGCAACGGTGGGGGCGGTGGCTTCAACAGGGCGATCTTCTCGATGACCGGTGCCGGCGGGCACGGCGGCAACGGCGGCAACGGCGGCAACGGCCTCCCCGGAACGTCGAGCACCACGCCCGGGGCCGCCGGGATGGCCGGCGGGAACGGCGGCAACGGCGGTTACGGCGGGGCTGGTGGCGACAACGGGGCGCTGTTGGGGGGCACCGCCGGGGCGGGCGGCAACGCCGGCAACGGCGGCAACGGCGGTTACGGCGGCAACGGTGGTTCCGGTACGGGCTCGGCTGGGGGCGCGGGCGGGGCCGGCGGCAACGGCGGCTACTCCATCGGCGGGGCCAGCGGCCAATCCCTGTTCTTCAACTTCCTGGCTCACCCCGGTGCTGCGGGTCTTGGGGGTAACGGCGGAAACGGCGGAAACGGCGGTAGCGGCGCCGTCGGCGCCGAGGGCGCTTCCGGACACAACGGCTTCAGCGGGGGCGCCGGCGCTGCCGGTGGCTATGGCGGCTATGCCAGCGTCGGCGGCACCAACGGCAACGGCGGCAACGGAGGCGATGGCGGTAAAGGTGGGGCCGCTGGTACCGGCGGGCAGGCGGGTCAGGGCGGTTATGGCGCTCCGGGTGCACCGGCTGGCGATGGTCCGGGCGCCCCGGGCACCCCAGGTGTCGCTGGTACGCCGATACCGCCCGACCCGCCACCGTGGTGGTATGCATTGCTCCCGCCCCTTCCGCCGCCGCCGCCGCCCCCGCCGCCTCCGCTACCTCCGCTACCTCCGTTACCGCCCTATCCCTTGTTGTGACCCGCTCCGCCCGCGCCGGCACTGCGCGGGGGACGCCAGATCCTTGTGGATTGCTGCGGCGCGTCCCAAGGTTTTCCGCGATCTCGCTCTGTGACGGAGTCAGTGGTCAAAGAACCGCGTGTCGGTCGGGCGTCGTCAGGCCACCTGCCTCCAATGGGGCCCCTCGCGCGCTGGTGAATGTGCGGTGTGCATTTCTGGTCCTGCCCGAAATAGAAGCCGTTGGTTTTGGCGGTGATCGTTTAGCCGGATTTGTGGCCAGATCCCGAGATAGTCCAACAGTTGCCGTGTCAGGTTGCGTGCCAACGAGTCTTATCCCTCGGCAAGTCCGCGCGGCCATTGCCGGGAGTGATAATCGCGCAGCGCAACCGAGGCGACCACGCTGCCGGCCGCGAAGGGCGCGCAGGCCGAGGAGGCCACCGCGAAATCGTAGGAGCCGGTTTCTACTCAACACGCGTATAGCGGCGGGTATCGTCTGTGATCGTGATCGAACTAGACGGCGTAGCCAAGACGTTCGACGGGGCAATACACGCCCTGGACGACGTCAGCTTTTCCGTTCCGACGGGGTCGATATGCGCGCTGCTCGGTCATAACGGCGCCGGTAAGACGACCGCGATCAAGATCCTGTCAACATTGTTGCAGCCCACCTCCGGCCATGCGGTCGTGGCCGGGTTCGACGTCGTCCGCGACCCGGCACAGGTACGGGCAAGTATCGGGAGCATCGGCCAGTGGGCCGCGATCGATCTCGAGCTCACCGGCCGGGAGAATCTGGTGTTGTTCGGCCGGCTGCGGGGGTTGCGGCGCAAACACGCGCGGTTGCGGGCCGACGCCTTGATCGACCAGTTCGAGATGTCGCACGCCGCCGACCGGCCAGTGCGAACTTATTCGGGTGGCATGCGGCGTCGCATCGATATTGCCGCCGGACTGGTGGTTCTGCCGAAAGTGCTTTTCCTCGACGAGCCGACGACCGGGTTGGACCCGCGTAGTCGCCGTGACGTGTGGGACTTGGTGTCGTCGTTGTCAGCTCAGGGCGTCACAATCCTGCTCACCACGCAATATCTCGAGGAAGCCGACGTGCTCAGCGATTCGATCGTCGTCCTGAGCAATGGTCGCATCGTCGCCAACGGGACCGCTGAAGACCTCAAGCGCCGCGTGGGGTTGGGCTACTGCACCGTGAGCCCGGTGAATCCGGCCGATCTCGCCACGATTTTCACCGCGGTCGCCGATCTCGACGGCGCCGAAGCCGATTACGAGGCGAACACCGTCTCGGTGCGGTCGCCCGATGGTGTCGCGACGCTCGGTGAGGTGTTTCGCCGGGTGGACCAGCTCGGGGTTGAGCTCGCCGACATAGCGCTGCGTAAGCCGTCGCTGGACGAGGCGTTTCTGCACCTCACCGGGGAGGTCACCACGAAGTGACCGCGCTAGCTGCCTTGACCGAGCGTGTGGTGCGCGTCGCAATGCGTGACGATTTGCCGTTTGCGGTGCTGTCGCCCGTCGCCAGCCTGGTTGTCTTCAACTTCATGCTGAACAATGTGATCGACACCGGTGGAATGAGCTACCCGCAGTATGTGCTACCGGTCGTCATCGTCCAGGTGATATTCCTCGGTGCGCTGACGACCGTTGACCGGGCCGCCCGCGACGAGCGCGGCGACTTCGGGGATCGGCTTCGCACACTTCCCATATCCGCGGTGACGCCGATGATGGCCCGCATGGTGTATTGCCTCTTTCGGGGCGCTCTCGCTCTGCTCGCCGCGATCGCAGTCGGGTACGCGTTCGGCTTCCGATTGTTCGGCGGGTTCGGCTGCGCCGCGGGTTTCGCCGTTCTTACCCTGGCGTTGACGTTGGCGCTGTCGTTGGCGGCCGACGCAGCTGGGGTTCTTGCCGAGGCATCGCGGAGCAAGACAGCGAGCAGCGGAGGGCTCTCGCAGTTGCTTCTGGTGCCCCAAATGCTGCTGGTCATGCTGTCCACTGGGATGGCGCCGGTCGACTCGTTCCCCAACTGGCTCCATCCATTCGTGCGTAACCAGCCTGTCTCGCAAGTGACGCAAACCCTGCGCGGGTTCGCAGCCGGCCACGTAGTGGCCAGTAACTTAGCGACCAGCGTGGCATGGTGCCTCGCGTTGCTGGCGGTGTTCGGTGTCATTGCTGTGCGGGCACAGAGGCGGAAGCAATGACCGTCGACGCACCGTTGCGGAATTCGCTGGCCACCGAAAGTCTGGTATTTGCCGGTCGGCTCCTCACCGAGTGGCGGCGCCAGCCGGCGGTGCTGATCCAGGCCCTGGTGTTCCCAACCTTTCTGCTGATCACCTACAAATTGCTGGTCGGCAAATCGATCATGAGACTCACCGGCACGGACAGTCTGTATGGTTTGGTGCCCATGTGCGCCGTAGCCGGTGCGATGTTTGGGGCCGTTATAGCCGGACGCACCCTTCCTTTCGAACGCGACAGCGGCATGATCGGTCGATTGTGGGTGATGCCCGTGCACCGGGCGAGCGCGCTGACCGGTCGGCTCCTCGCCGAGGCTGCCCGCACGCTGGTGAGCACCGCATTGATCACCGCGGTCGGCGTTGGGCTCGGACTTCGGTTCAAAGGGGGCTGGCTCGCCGTGATTCCGTTCCTCTTGGTGCCCGTGCTGATAGTTCTCGTCTTCGCGATGGCGGTGATAGCGATCGCGGTACGGTCCAAGACCGGTGCTGTGCTCTCCTGGCTGGCGGTGCCATCCATCGGCTCGGTGTTCTCCAGCTCGGGCGTTGTTCCCGCTGAGAACCTGCCCTCGGCGGTGCGGCTAGAGATGCACCTGCAGCCGATGTGGCCGACGATTGAGTCCATGCGGGCACTCGCGCAGGGCGATCCCGCGCTGTGGCCGCTTTTGCTGACCGTGGTGTGGGCCCTGGGCCTGGCCGCAGTGATCGGACCGCTGGCCGTCCGCGGGTACCGCGCGGCAGCCGAATCCCCGCAGTGACACTTTTTCTACGCACCGGCATCCAAGGCACACGCAACAACGGAAAGGCTGTTCCGCTATGAGAGTTGTGCTGGCATGTTACGGCACTCGCGGCGATGTCGAGCCGTGCGTTGCCATCGGCCGTGAGCTGCTGCGCAGAGGCCACGACACACGCATTGCCGTCACTCCCGATCTGGTTGGCTTCGCCGAGGCGGCCGGGCTTGCGGCGGTCGCATTCGGACCGGATTTCAAGACCTATAACGACACGCAACGTAACCTGTTGCCCGCCACTGATTTCCGGATACTCTTGAACATCCCGCGTCTTATCAGGTTATCGCGCGAAGCTGAGGCGCTCCTTACGCAGACCTGGAAGCAGACGAGCGCGGTGCTGACGCCCCTGGCGGAGGGGGCCGACCTGCTGGTCACCTATCAGCTCCTCGAGGAGTCCGCGTTCAATATCGCCGAGTATTACGGGATTCCGCTGGCCACGGTGCACGTCACCCCGCGACGGGTCAACCGCCAGATACGCTCGGCCACGGCGCTGAACGAGTGGCGGCACTACTGGGGCATGTTCAAGAAGAACGACAACGCGCAGCGCCGTGAACTCGGCTTGCCGAAGGCAACAACTCCGTCGGCGCGACGCATCGCCGAACGCGGATCGCTGGAAATCCAGGCTTACGACGAGGTGTGCTTTCCGGGGCTGGCGACCGAATGGGCGAAATGGGATGGGCAACGACCTTTCGTCGGCACGCTGACGCTGGCGTTGGCGACGGAGGCCGATGACGCGGTCGCGTCATGGATCGCCGCGGGAACACCGCCGATCTACTTCGGGTTCGGTGGCACACCGGTCGAATCTCCGGCAGACACGATCGCCATGATCGCCGCGGCCTGCCAGCGGTTAGGCGAGCGAGCTCTGGTATGCGCCGCGGTGTCTGATTTCAGCAACGTCCCGCAGTTCGAGCACGTCAAGGTCGTGGAATCGATGAATTACGCGACTATCTTTCCGACTTGTCGTGCCGCCGTTCACCATGGCGGCGCGGGCACCACGGCTGCGAGCCTGCGCGCCGGACTCCCCACATTGATTCTCTGGACATGGCTCGATCAAGCCGTTTGGGGAACTCAGGTCGCACGACTGAAAGTGGGTGCCGCCCGGAGTTTTTCGGCCGCCACCGAGGAATCGCTGGTTGCGGACCTGCGCCAGATCCTTGCCTCTGAATACGCCGCCCGAGCCCGTGAGCTTTCCACGCGCATGACGACACCGACTGAAAGCGTTGCCAACGCTGCCGATCTGTTGGAAAAATTCGTCCGCTTGAAGTGTTCCCGCTGATTAGCGAAGGCGGTCTCTGGACGGTCCTGCGTCTACTCTGTCGGCCTGCTCACGATGGCTCCGAAGACGCCGACGCGGTCTCAGCGTGCAAGTGCGCGATCAAGGGCTACCGCGCTACAGCATTAAACGAGTAGATCGAAACATCGATCGGATAGGCCAACTTGGGCAAGCGTACAGCAGCGCTGCGTACTGTATGCGCTGTCGGGCGTGGCCCAGTAGATTTTCTACTGCGCGCAAATTATTTGTCATGCCTAAGCTAAGGACGAGCGGATGTCACGTTGATGGCGACGCGACGCACGCATACTGCATATAGAAGCAATCACTGAAGTATCCGAAGCTTATGATGGTCAGCACCAGTGCAAGGGGACTGTAATATGCGCTGATGCCCTTCATGCGCCGCATACTAAAGCCTGATGTTCTGAACAGCCGCACGATACTTTTGTGGGTAAAAAAGCGTAAATGCGTGCGATCGAATATACCGTAGTCCTCCTGTGGAAAATCCTTCCGAAATACTACCTTGCTGAGCGCAGGTAGAAAGCGGATGTTTGGGATAGAGGCAACAACGACACCCCCGGGGGCGAGCTTGCGCCGGAGCTCCCGAAGTGTGGAACCCGGATCAACAAGATGCTCTAGGACGTCATTGCACACGATCGCGTCGAAGTAGTTGTCCGGTAGTTTGGCGATCTGCTCATCGGCATCTCCGACGAGGACTCGATCGATGAGAGCACATGCACGTTCGGCCGCCTGCGGGTTGAACTCGATGCCCCAAACTTCCCCTCCCGTACGTTCCTTGACTGTGGCAGCGAATGCCCCCTCTGCGCAGCCGAGCTCCAGCACGCGTTTTGCCGTCGCAGGCACGAATGGCAACATCTCCGGCCGTCGTTGACGATAGTAGGCTTCAACTTCGGCTGGATCTGAGACCTGATTCCGGCTAATCACGATGCGCATAACTAATCCATCCCGTCAGCGGCGTATCCCGAGCATACACTGGGCAACTTCTCTTATTGGGTGGACACCAATTGGGAGAACCGATTAGCCGCTTCGGCCTCGAAGGGGATGTCGCCGACTTCACAACAATCAACCTGATGCGCCAGATTTTGCGCAGGTCGGCGTCCAGGCGCGCGACGTGACCGGGTTCGGCAAGCCGGGTGACCCATCCGGTGGCCGGCGCTGACACGAAAATTCGGAGACCACAACAGGTGACTGGAGCCTGTGGTGGGTTAGGTGGGTTGGGCGAGTGGTTCGAGGGTGACGCGGTAGCCGAGGGCTTGGAGTTGGTTGACCGCTCGTGCTTTGGAGACAGCTGGCCGGTGTGCGGTGTAGTAGTCAGCGCCGGGGTCGCGGTAGAAGTCTCCGTTGGTGAGCAGGTTCCAGGCGGCGATACCGAGTGCGCCCTTGAGGTAGCGGTTGCCGGGGCGGGTCCTGTTGGACTTCACTCGCCCGGCGGACTCGTTGGATCCCGGGGCCAGTCCGGCCCAGGAAGCCGGGTGCCTGGCAGAGGGAAACACTGGTGGCGGTCTTGAAGGGCGTGTCATTCCATCTGTGTAAGTCCGGGGTGGTCCATCATCGGACCGCCGTTGGGCGGACAGAAGGAGTGTTTTGTGACCAAGACCATGCAGATGCCGGCTGAGGAGACGACCGCGGCGCGGCGGCTGGCCGAGATGTTCACCGAAGAGACGCTGGACTCGTTGATTAAGGATGCGGTGAAGACCGGGACCCCGATCGACGGCGCGGACGGTTTGCTGAACCAGCTGACTAAGGCCGTGCTGGAGCGGGCGCTGAATGCGGAGCTAACCCACCATCTGGGCTATGAGGCCGGCGATCCGGCCGGACGCGGATCGGGAAATTCGCGCAACGGCACCACGCCGAAAACGGTGACCACCGTCAACGGCCCGGTGCAGATCGATGCGCCGCGTGATCGCAACGGCTCGTTTGAGCCGGCGATTGTGCCGAAGAAGACCCGCCGGCTCAACAACATCAATTCGGTGGTGTTGTCGCTGTATTCACGGGGAATGACCACCCGCGATATCGAAGCCCACCTGCAGGAGGTCTATGGGGCGTCGGTGTCGCGGGAGTTGATCTCCAATATCACCGAGGTGGTGGTCGATGAGATCAAGGCCTGGCAGGCCCGCCCGCTCGATGAGGTCTACCCGATCCTCTACATCGATGGGCTGCGGCTGCGGATCGGCGACAACGGGGTCATCACCACCAAGGTCGCCTATTTGGCCATTGGCGTGGATCTGGAGGGCCGCAAACACGCCTTGGGCTGCTGGATCCAGGACTCCGAGGGGGCGAAGTTCTGGCAGAAGGTCGTCATCGACCTGCGCAACCGCGGGGTGCGCGACATCCTCATCGCCTGCTGCGACGGGCTGACCGGTCTGCCTGAGCCTGTCACGATTTCTGTGTAAGTCAGAGGTGATTTGACTACGAGTTGTATTCTAGCACAATGGGATTCGCCCAGGGAATAGTCTGGCGAGTGTGTTGAGCGCCACAGTCCAGTTGTGCGTTCCAGTACCCGAATAGCCTCCTCTCTCGCTGGAGATGTTGCGCAGCCCGAGGTACAGCAACTTCATCGCGGCGTCCTTGTCCGTGAAATGACCACGGTTCTTGGTGATCTTGCGCAACTGGAAGTTGATCGACTCGATCGCATTGGTGGTGTAGACGATCTTGCGCAACTCCACCGGATAGTCCAGGAACGGAACGAATTCCCCCCAGGCGTTGTGCCACACGTCAATTGCACCCGGATATTGGGCGCCGAATTGCTGGTCGAACTCCTTGAGTGCGAGTTCGGCTCCATCGACGGTCGGCGCACTGTAGATCGCCCGCATCGCGGTGGCGACCTTCTTGCGGTCCTTATAAGACACGAAGCGCATCGCATTCCTAATGACGTGCACGACGCAGGTCTGCACCACGGTATCGGGATAGATCGAGCGGATCGCATCAGGCAGACCGGTCAGCCCGTCGCAGCAGGCGATGAGGATGTCGCGCACCCCGCGGTTGCGCAGGTCGATGACGACCTTCTGCCAGAACTTCGCCCCCTCGGAGTCCTGGATCCAGCAGCCCAAGGCGTGTTTGCGGCCCTCCAGATCCACGCCAATGGCCAAATAGGCGACCTTGGTGGTGATGACCCCGTTGTCGCCGATCCGCAGCCGCAGCCCATCGATGTAGAGGATCGGGTAGACCTCATCGAGCGGGCGGGCCTGCCAGGCCTTGATCTCATCGACCACCACCTCGGTGATATTGGAGATCAACTCCCGCGACACCGACGCCCCATAGACCTCCTGCAGGTGGGCTTCGATATCGCGGGTGGTCATTCCCCGTGAATACAGCGACAACACCACCGAATTGATGTTGTTGAGCCGGCGGGTCTTCTTCGGCACAATCGCCGGCTCAAACGAGCCGTTGCGATCACGCGGCGCATCGATCTGCACCGGGCCGTTGACGGTGGTCACCGTTTTCGGCGTGGTGCCGTTGCGCGAATTTCCCGATCCGCGTCCGGCCGGATCGCCGGCCTCATAGCCCAGACCTCAGAATTTCACGGTGGCCCGGGTTCTGCTGTGGCGGTCTGCGGGGCGGCAGCTTTGTCGAGGTTTTGAGGCTGGGGGTAGGCGGCGGCGCCGCGTGTCGTGCGGTGACGCCGGGTCCTTTATCCCGGGGGTGGTTACTCCTTTCTTGGGGTCGAGAGGGCATAGGGGCCTGTGGGTCAGGGTATGGCGCGGACCCTGTTGAGGGCGTCGGCGAATTCTTGTGCCCAGGGCCAGGTTTGGGGGATCCGCAGGATCAGGTAGCGGGATCGTTTGATCAGCCGGGCCGCGGCGTGCAGCAGCCGGTAGCGCAGGGTGGCGGGTTCGGCTTTGGCCAGTGGGCCGTCCAGGAGTAGCAGTCGCATCCAGCACAGCAGGTCGATGGCGATCGCGACGGCGGTGACCCAAGCGGTGTTGATGGCGAACGAGTGTGAGGGCCAGCGGGCCAGGCCGGTGTCTTTGCCGGTGCGGATGAAGCCCTCCACCCGGGCGTGGACGCGGTGGCGGGCTTCCAGTCGCTGGGGTTGTCCACCGGCAGTCGAGGTGGCGAGGACCTGGTAGCGGTAGCCGGCCAGCTGCTCGAACAATGACAACTGGGTGCCGTGTTCGATTTCTTCGCGCCGCACCAGGATGCGCATGCCGGCCGGCCAGCCGACCAGCCGATCCCCTCCGGTGCTGTGGCGCAGCAGCCCGGTCAACTCGGCGACCTGGGCGTCGTCACGGGCCGCTCCGGTGGCATCCAGTGCGGCTTGCCATCCCGCATCGGGCATCTGGCCGATCGCGACCCGGACCCGCTCATCGAGGTCGAATCCGACCGAGTAGCCCACTGACATCCCCGGCCGGGCATTGAGTTTCTCCAGGTGTTCGACGACGGCGTGGCTTGAACCCGCGCCGTCGATGGTGACCAGCAACTTGCGGCGCCACTTGGCCGGGATCGCCGCGATCGCGGCGTCGATGATCGCGATATGATCGGCCGCGGTGTTCGAGCCGGCGTTGCCTGCACGGGCGATCACCGCCAGCAGTTCGCCGGTGTTGTCACACCACGCCAACAGCGGGTGGAAGCCAAACCCGCCTTTGAAATTGCCTGCGGCGTGCTGCTTATCGCTGTGCGACTGAATCAGCGACGCGTCGATGCGGATCACGATCGTGTCCCCGAGGTCCCCATAGCAGGTCTGCGAAGCCGGGATCGCACCGTGGCGGGCCTCGATCGCCTCCCACACCCGAGAGCGGACCTTGTTGCGCACGGCCGTGACCTCGGTGATGCTCTGCTCGTCGATCTCGCCCAGGGACCGCCACATCGTCGGAACCGACGCCACCGCCTGAAACAACCGGTGCTGATCGCGCAGCACCGCGGTGCCGGCCAGGTTCTGCGCGCCGCCGGCGATCGATACCGCCACATCGCGCAACACCGCGCCTCGGTCGTGGGTGACTTCTGGGCGCGACAGCACCGACGACAAACCGCTGGTCAAACCCAGATTGTCGGCCAGCAACCGGGGTATCACGTTACCGGCGTGCCCGACCACGTCGTCGCCACGGACCTCAACTCGGACATTCTTCGACCAATCCGTAGTAGCCTGCATCTGACAGGTGCACTCCCATCCTGGATAACCGAGCCTCGAATACTCCGATTATCCTTGCGGCAGTGCACCTTTCACGTTAACGACACCCCTGAGCTCCACATTCGATGAAAAATCCAGGCCTGCGGCGCCGATTCGATCTGACGGTGCGCGCCGATGTCTATGAGGTCAAGCTCGATGACGAGTACTTGATGTCGAGCCTGTTCACCGTCGCCGAAAGGGAACTCGCAAGGCTGGGATTGGCACGGACGCCAGGAGCGGGCCTCGACGTGGTAATCGGTGGACTCGGCCTTGGCTACACCGCGCGAGAAGCACTGGAATGCAACCGGATTCGGACACTCACTGTGGTCGAATACTCCAATGCCGTCATCAGCTGGCATGAACGCGACCTGCTACCTGACACAGCCGGCCTAGCCGCTGACAACCGTGTGGCGCTGGTGTGCGCGGACTTCTTCGCGGCGACGACGGACTCGGTGGGCTTCGATCCTGCCCAGCCCGGCCGAACCTATGACGCGATCCTGCTCGACATCGATCACTCGCCCCGCCACGTGCTACACCATCCGCACGCAGACTTCTACACCTACGACGGCCTGCACGCCATGTCGGCTTTTCTGGCCCCCGGCGGCACGTTCGCCATGTGGTCCGACGATGCACCGGACGACAGCTTCAGCTCCATCCTCGAGGCCGTCTTCACCGACGTCGAGGCCAGGCATATCTGGTTCGACAACCCCCTCACCAGAGGCAAGTCGTCCGCGACCATCTACCTCGCGACCCGGCGGTGAGAGCCACACCTCGATGTGAACGACGCGGGGTTCGTGGTGCCTGCCACCTGCATCTATGGCGCGCCCGAAGGGATTCGAACCGTGTAGCCAGCAGTGCAGGGATGCCTGACTGTCGTCAGAAATGTCGTCCGCCGCCCGCCTCGGCGACGGGGTGCTGGCGGTGTTCGAAGGTAACTAACTGACGTGGACCCGCCGACCGCAAACAGGGTTGCGCGTCCCCCACGTTGGTTGTGGCTACGACGCCAGAACTTGAACGCGGCTCAAGTCGGCTGTTTCACGTGCGACTTCGATGTCGTAGTGCTTCTGGAGGTTCAGCCAGTAAGTGTCCGACTGGCCGAACAGCTTCCCGAGCCGCAACGACGTGTCGGGCGTGATGGCACGCTGACCGTGCACGATCTGATTGATGCGCCGCGGCGGTACATCGATCAGATCAGCGAGCTTGCGCTGTGAAAGACCGAGGTCAGCGAGGTACTGGTCGGCGAGAATCCGGCCGGGGTGAACCGGCGCAATATCCCTCATAGTGATGTCCTTTCCCTAGTGGTAGTCGACGATTTGAACGTCGCGCGGGCCGGCGGCGGTCCACACGAAGCAGATGCGGTATTGGCCGTTGATGGGGACGCTGTACTGGCCTTTGCGGTCACTACCCAAGGCTTCGAGACGGTTACCGGGCGGCATTCTGAGATCACTGATCTGGTTGGCCGCGTTGAGCATCAGAAGCTTTTGGAGCGCTCGATCGCTGAGTTCCGGGCTGTACTTCTTTACTCGGCGTCCGTTGAACAGCTTCTCTGTGTCCTTGTCGGCGAACGCCTGGATCACAAATCAAAGCGTACCGCGTAGCGTTACACGGCCAAAGCGTACGGCCCGAGCTACAGGCAGTTGCTCGGGAATCAGGTGGTCAGCCTCATCGACGATCGACAGGAATCGTGTCGTCAAACGTATGGGTATCGCCCCGACACGGCGGCCAAAAAGGTCTGACCTGAGCGCGCCCGAAGGGATTCGAACCCCTAACCTTCTGGCGTATCCAACCGCCAGTAGACCGTCCGCGTGCGTCCGTTAATGTATTGCAGCACAATAGTTTCTGTAGGCACAGCGTCCGTGCTAAACCGGTTGAATCCGGGCGCATCTATCGGGTTTGTATCAGTAAAGTGGAGACTGGTGAAGGGCGCCAGCGTTTGCTGCCAATGGTGTCCATGGGGCGCCTGGGGGTTGCGCATGTCCACTCGGCCGCCATCCGCGGCGGGCAGGCCGACGTTGCCTGAGGCCAGGGGCGCTCGGAACCCGTAACACGAGAAAAGCCGCCTGCGAATCTCCTGTACATGCCTCAGGTTGTAGACACGTCTGCCACGCGCTCAGTCCACACTCCCGGTAGGAGCGAAACCACTCCGAACTACCGAATAGCGGGGGCGCAATGAACAGAGCAGCGTCTGACAATCCTCTCGGTCTGGGCCTAGTTATCGTCGGTGCCGTCGCGATTGATATCTCGACGTTCTTGCCGCTGGTCGAACCCATAGTCACATTTAGCAGGGTTGCCGACAACACTCTTATCCAGCACGACGGCTGGACGCTCGTCGCGCTCGCCTTGGGCATCGCCGTTAGCCTCAGAATTTCACGGTGGCCCGGGTTCTGCTGTGGCGGTCTGCGGGGCGGCAGCTTTGTCGAGGTTTTGAGGCTGGGGGTAGGCGGCGGCGCCGCGTGTCGTGCGGTGACGCCGGGTCCTTTATCCCGGGGGTGGTTACTCCTTTCTTGGGGTCGAGAGGGCATAGGGGCCTGTGGGTCAGGGTATGGCGCGGACCCTGTTGAGGGCGTCGGCGAATTCTTGTGCCCAGGGCCAGGTTTGGGGGATCCGCAGGATCAGGTAGCGGGATCGTTTGATCAGCCGGGCCGCGGCGTGCAGCAGCCGGTAGCGCAGGGTGGCGGGTTCGGCTTTGGCCAGTGGGCCGTCCAGGAGTAGCAGTCGCATCCAGCACAGCAGGTCGATGGCGATCGCGACGGCGGTGACCCAAGCGGTGTTGATGGCGAACGAGTGTGAGGGCCAGCGGGCCAGGCCGGTGTCTTTGCCGGTGCGGATGAAGCCCTCCACCCGGGCGTGGACGCGGTGGCGGGCTTCCAGTCGCTGGGGTTGTCCACCGGCAGTCGAGGTGGCGAGGACCTGGTAGCGGTAGCCGGCCAGCTGCTCGAACAATGACAACTGGGTGCCGTGTTCGATTTCTTCGCGCCGCACCAGGATGCGCATGCCGGCCGGCCAGCCGACCAGCCGATCCCCTCCGGTGCTGTGGCGCAGCAGCCCGGTCAACTCGGCGACCTGGGCGTCGTCACGGGCCGCTCCGGTGGCATCCAGTGCGGCTTGCCATCCCGCATCGGGCATCTGGCCGATCGCGACCCGGACCCGCTCATCGAGGTCGAATCCGACCGAGTAGCCCACTGACATCCCCGGCCGGGCATTGAGTTTCTCCAGGTGTTCGACGACGGCGTGGCTTGAACCCGCGCCGTCGATGGTGACCAGCAACTTGCGGCGCCACTTGGCCGGGATCGCCGCGATCGCGGCGTCGATGATCGCGATATGATCGGCCGCGGTGTTCGAGCCGGCGTTGCCTGCACGGGCGATCACCGCCAGCAGTTCGCCGGTGTTGTCACACCACGCCAACAGCGGGTGGAAGCCAAACCCGCCTTTGAAATTGCCTGCGGCGTGCTGCTTATCGCTGTGCGACTGAATCAGCGACGCGTCGATGCGGATCACGATCGTGTCCCCGAGGTCCCCATAGCAGGTCTGCGAAGCCGGGATCGCACCGTGGCGGGCCTCGATCGCCTCCCACACCCGAGAGCGGACCTTGTTGCGCACGGCCGTGACCTCGGTGATGCTCTGCTCGTCGATCTCGCCCAGGGACCGCCACATCGTCGGAACCGACGCCACCGCCTGAAACAACCGGTGCTGATCGCGCAGCACCGCGGTGCCGGCCAGGTTCTGCGCGCCGCCGGCGATCGATACCGCCACATCGCGCAACACCGCGCCTCGGTCGTGGGTGACTTCTGGGCGCGACAGCACCGACGACAAACCGCTGGTCAAACCCAGATTGTCGGCCAGCAACCGGGGTATCACGTTACCGGCGTGCCCGACCACGTCGTCGCCACGGACCTCAACTCGGACATTCTTCGACCAATCCGTAGTAGCCTGCATCTGACAGGTGCACTCCCATCCTGGATAACCGAGCCTCGAATACTCCGATTATCCTTGCGGCAGTGCACCTTTCACGTTAACGACACCCCTGAGCTCCACATTCGATGAAAAATCCAGGCAGATGGTGGGTTAGCTCCGCATTCAGCGCCCGCTCCAGCACGGCCTTAGTCAGCTGGTTCAGCAAACCGTCCGCGCCGTCGATCGGGGTCCCGGTCTTCACCGCATCCTTAATCAACGAGTCCAGCGTCTCTTCGGTGAACATCTCGGCCAGCCGCCGCGCCGCGGTCGTCTCCTCAGCCGGCATCTGCATGGTCTTGGTCACAAAACACTCCTTCTGTCCGCCCAACGGCGGTCCGATGATGGACCACCCCGGACTTACACAGATGGAATGACACGCCCGTCTGCCTGATGCGATCCGCTCGATCTATCCCGATACCGTGGTGCAGACCTGCGTCGTGCACGTCATTAGGAATGCGATGCGCTTCGTGTCTTATAAGGACCGCAAGAAGGTCGCCACCGCGATGCGGGCGATCTACAGTGCGCCGACCGTCGATGGAGCCGAACTCGCACTCAAGGAGTTCGACCAGCAATTCGGCGCCCAATATCCGGGTGCAATTGACGTGTGGCACAACGCCTGGGGGGAATTCGTTCCGTTCCTGGACTATCCGGTGGAGTTGCGCAAGATCGTCTACACCACCAATGCGATCGAGTCGATCAACTTCCAGTTGCGCAAGATCACCAAGAACCGTGGTCATTTCACGGACAAGGACGCCGCGATGAAGTTGCTGTACCTCGGGCTGCGCAACATCTCCAGCGAGAGAGGAGGCTATTCGGGTACTGGAACGCACAACTGGACTGTGGCGCTCAACACACTCGCCAGACTATTCCCTGGGCGAATCCCATTGTGCTAGAATACAACTCGTAGTCAAATCACCTCTGACTTACACAGAAATCGTGACAGGCTCGTCTTGAAACCGGAAAATCCATCCATAGCAACGACTTCCACTCGGTCACGCCAGTCTTGTGGCCGCTCAGCCAGCCATTGTTGGAACGCCTTCTTGGACCGCCCTCCGACCATGTCGAGCAACCGCGCAGGACCGGAGCCATCCCGCACCGGGGTCAGGTCGATGATGACGGTGACGTACTTGTCGCCGCGGCGGGTGTGACGCCACACGTGTTCATCGACACCGATCACCGCCACCGAGTCGAAGCGGGCCGGATCGGCGATGAGTACCCGCTGTCCTTCGGCGAGCACCGCGTTGTTGGCGGTGTTCCACGACACCGCCAGTCCCTCGGCGACCCGGGCCATGCTCAGGTGCTGGCAGGGCAGGGGCTTCCAGCGCCCAGCGCAACCCCCAGCGGGAGAGCTTGGCCCGCGGCTCGGCGGCCTTGCTGTTGTCTTGGCGCCACACATGCGCGCAGCCGGCGCACCGATAGCGGCGCACGGTGACCAGCAAGGTCGTGGGCCGCCATCCGAACGGCTCGTGCGCCAGTTGGCGGGTGACGCTGTCACGCACGCTGCCCTGTTCGCCGCAGCGGCGACACCACGAGTCGTCATCGATGATCCGGCACGCCAGTACCGCCCGATCAGGTTGCAGGCGTTGTCCGGTCACCTGCAGTCCGAGCTCATCAAGGCAGCAGAACGTGGTCAGATCAGGGCAAGCGAAGGTAGCGTCAGGCACGTCGAGGTCTTCCAGATGAGGCGTGTAGGAACCTTCATCTTCGGAAGACCTCGACGCCTACCCCGGCAACGACGCGCCGACCACCTCTACACCCTCAACTGCGAAGAGCCGCTAATCTGCTGGCCTTGCTCACGATGGCGGCAAAGGTGCCGATATGCAGCACGACTTTCCCGCTACCGATGCCGCGGGGCCCGATGATCCCAATCTACGGCTGCTTCACTAGTGGATGCTTTCCGCCATCTTGACCGCATGCTCGCCAACTCTTGATCGGTATAGAAATAGCGTGCATAAGGCGTACAGTATGCAGCCTCGAAATCGGCGTCCGAAAATGTGATTTCCTGTCGGAACTCGTTCATCAAATCGAAGTACCACTTCCGAGAAGAAAGATTAGCTGGCCAGAGGCGGTCGATCCGGGAAGACTCCCCATAGCGGCTCACCACGAACTCGTTCAGTGCGTCCAGGTGGTTCTTATGGATGTCTTCGAACCGGAGCACCAGAACCCGCCAGTTCCCTTCCCGGAAAATCTGCCAGCCCTGCTCCGGCTCGAAGCCATGATCGTAGATCCGGATTCCGGTGGCCGGTTCAAAATGGCGATCAAACCATTCCGTTGCCTGCGGTATCCCTTCGTCCCATGCGTGAAAACGCGCGATCATCTCGTCCATGCTAGCGTTTCGGGCGGCTTCCTCGGACTCGAAGCAAAAGCCATGCACCGCAGCATCTGGGCTTACCCGAGTCACGGCAAGGTTTTGGAAAAAGCATGAAATCTTCCTAGCCAGCGGATCCCGTGTGGCAGTGATGATGTCGAAATACTCAGCCCTCTTTGACCGTCGACCCATCCTGTAGGGCTCGTACGTGGAATGGAAGTCCGCGCGATCATGCAGATGGTAGTAGCGGTAACGGGCCTCGAGCGTTTCCTCGTGTGTTGTGGACCCCACCTTGCCCATCTGAAACACGAATAGCGGGTCTCGGAAGCGACCGCGAGTCCGACGCCAGGCTAGCTCAGGATTCAGGGTCCACTTCGTTCTGTTCCGTTGCCGCATCCCCTACTACTATGCCCAAGGGATACTGTTTCCGCAACCGAAACGAGCCTACTGGGCGAAGTTCGTCGGCTCTTCATAGATCGAGGTCTGGAGGGGCTTGGCCCGTTGCGGGCCCAGCCGGGGGTGGGGGTCTTCCGATGACGGGGATTCCTACATCGGCCTTCCAAAAGGCCTAGATGTGCGCACGTTTTGGCAGTTCAAGCTCGGTTTGCGCCGCCTCGACCGCTTTCCGCGACGCTCTCTGAACTCGAGCTGAGGCGGCTGGCCAACGGCTCGACCTCGAGCGGGGCGGTGCAGGCCTCTCGGGTCACCAACGATCTCGGGCCCGGTGCTGCGTCGTGACGAGTGGCATTTCAGCTAAGTTTTTGAGATGGCATCGGACCCCGGCGCGCGTGCGTCGGGGAATTTGCTGCCGCATCCGGGGGTCAATCGGCGCGACCCGCAGGCCGGGCAGATCGCCCACCTGCGGGTTGACGAGCCGACGAGCCGAGACTAGCAAGAGACGAGAAAGACCCGCGCCGGGGGGAAAGCAAACTGCACATGCTCTCGGAGGCGCTTCAAAGCTCCAACCCCCGCCCATAATCCGAGATCCGGTAATAATGATCGATGCCCCCCGGCGTCGCCTATGCCCCGACTGAAAGGCTTGAGCCCGCGATGAAATTTGTGCTGGCATGCTATGGAAGTCGCGGTGATGTCGAGCCCTCCGTCGTTGTCGGTCGCGAGTTGCAGCGCCGAGGGCATGACGTGCGTATGGCCGTTTCACCCAACTTGGTCGGCTTCACCGAGGCGACAGGGCTTGCGGCGGTTGCCTACGGCTTGGACACTCAGGCCCTCCTGGACGCGCAGCGCAACTATTGGACATGTCGCTTTCGCACTCCCTGGAACATCAAAGAGATGAACAGGTTGCAGCGCGAGAATCTGGAAATCTCCAACCAATGCTGGCGGCAGATGGGCGCCACGCTGACCTCGCTCGCAGAAGGGGCCGACCTGCTGTTCACCGGCCTCACCTTTGAGCAGCCCGCCGCCAATGTCGCCGAGTATTACGACATTCCGTTGGCCACACTGGATTACTACCCGATCCGGGCCAACGGGCAGCTGCTGCCGTTCCTGCCGGCTCCGTTGATCCGCCGCGCATGGATGGCGGGCGATTGGATGAATTGGCGCGCGATGAAAAAGACCGAGGATGCCCAGCGCCGGGAACTGGGTCTACCGAAGGCCACGCGCACCACATCGCGGCGGATCACCGAAAGCGGTTCCCTGCAAATCCAGGCCTACGACGAGGTGTGGTTTCCCGGGTTGGCCGCGGAGTGGGCGAAATATGGAGGCCAGCGGCCCTTCGTCGGCACCCTGACAATGGAGTCGCCGACCGATGCCGACGAGGAGGTCGCGGCGTGGATCGCCGCCGGGACACCGCCGATCTTCTTCGGCTTCGGCACCATACCCATCGCATCCCCGGCCGACACGCTCGCCCTGATCGCCGCGGCCTGCGCGGAGGTCGGTGAGCGGGCATTGGTCTGCGCCGGGTCCAGTGACTTCGGCAATGCCGCCGACTTCGAACACGTCAAGGTGGTGAGCACGGTCAATTACGCGACGACCTTCCCCACCTGTCGCGCGGTCGTGCACCACGGTGGTGCGGGCACCCTGGCCGCGGGGCTGCGCGCCGGAGTCCCGACGTTGATCCTGTGGACCCTGCCCGATCAGATCATCTGGGGAGCCCAGCTCAAACGACTCAAAATCGGCTCCTCCCGGCGCTTTTCGTCTGTCACCCCTAAATCGCTGGTCGCAGAACTTCGCACCATCCTGGCCCCGGACTACCTCGCACGCGCCCGCGAGATCGCCACCCGCATGACCCGACCCGCCGAAAGCGCCGCAGCCGCTGCCGATCTCCTCGAAAATTTCGCCCGCCAGCGGCGCATCGATAGATCGGTGAAGCCGAGCCGTTGAGGCGGCGGCCATTTCCGTTCCGCTGCAACACCTATCCACCAATAGTGGATGTGATTGCCATTCCTTGACGCAAAGGCAGCCCTGGCAGGCGGTTCAGCACAGGTCGAGAACGGTGGCGAGTTCATTGTCGTGGCGGTTGCGTTCGAAGCGCTGCGCGGTTTCCACCGCACGAACACCGAGGCTACGGCGCAGCTCCTCGTCCGACTCTAGCGCCATCAGGTTGGCCGCGAGTGCGGTGGCATCCCCGGCGGGACTCAGCAGCCCGTTGACGCCCGGATCGATGATCTCCGGGGTACCGCCCGCGTTCGTTCCGCACACCGGCAATCCGGCCCTCATCGCCTCCACGGTGACGCGGCCGAACGCCTCGCACTCGCTGCACATCAGGCCGACATGGGCGGCCGACCAGTAGCGGTCGACGTCGTCCGTTGGTCCGTCAATGTTGACCAGGTCCGCGACGCCCAGGCGTCGAGCGAGCTCGCGTACCGGTTCTTGGTCGCCCGCACCGACCAATGTCAACTCGATGTCGACACCGGCCTGCCGGGCAACGGCAACAGCCTCGACCGCAAGGTGTTGTCCCTTGGATGCAGAGAAACGGCCGACAAGCACAGCTCGTATCCGTTCGCCCGGCTGTCGCTGCGGCGGCGTCGCGGGTGCGGCGTCGATGGCCGGATAGAGGACGGACGTCTTCATCGTCGGATCCACCGCGAGTAGCGATTTCTCAACCGCTTGCGAACTGCAGATCACCATATTCGAGAGCCGGCCAATCACACGGACGGTCCGGCGGTAGCCCAGGAAAAACCGAAGCTGGTGGTCCTCTTTTCCGAACTCGCAAACCATCCAGTAGTGGGGGATACCGAGCAGTTTGGCAGCGATGGCGTGTGAAGGAATGCCCATCGTATTGGTCAGCACCATCGTCGGCCGCAGCCGAATAAGCAGCCACACTGCTCGCAAGATGCCCGGCAGCAGCAGCGCGACGACAATCGCCTCGGCGAGTGGCACGAGAAGTGCGCCGACAAGGGCTTGGGTGAGTCGCGAGCTGACGCGTTCGCGCCACTGTTCGTAGTAAGCCCACCACGGTACCCAGGTGATTTCGGTCCGGATGCCGTATCCCTCGCACTCCCTCGCGAGGCTTCCCTTCCGCGGGTAGACGCCGACCACATCGAGGTCTGGCCGCTTTTTGCGGAGCGCCAGGACCATATCGCGAAATCCGAACTCAGCGCCTCCGTCCAATTCCCATCGATGGGAGATCACCAGGATTCGGGGGAGATCGGTTTTAGTGCCCGATGCCTCATTTGCGTGCCGCCACAGGCCAATGCGGCGCCAGATATCGGCGGCAATCATTGCGACAGTATGCCCAACCGCGCCGGCACACGAAAGCGGTGGGTCGGGTGCTAGCATCCCGGCCATGTCTGGAGGCGGCGCCCCGGTGCGGATCGGCATTCTGGGGGCAGCGGGCATCGCACCCACGGCGCTTGTCAAACCGGCTCGGAAAAGCGCCGAAGTCGTGGTGGCCGCGGTGGCCGCGCGCGACGTGTCGCGTGCGAACTCCTTTGCCGCCAAACACGGCGTCGCCCGGGTGCACGACACCTATGAGGCGCTGATCGCCGATCCGGACCTGGACGCTGTCTACAACCCGCTACCGGTCGCCTTGCACGGCAGGTGGACTCGCGCCGCGCTGGACGCGGGTAAGCACGTGCTGTGTGAAAAGCCTTTCACCGCGAATGCAGCCGAGGCCCGCGAGGTCGCCGAGCTGGCCGCGAAGTCTGACCGGGTTGTGATGGAGGCCTTTCATTACCGCTACCACCCGTGTGCTTTGCGGGTCGACGAGATCATTGCCTCCGGGGAGTTGGGCAACTTGAAGCGGGTCGAGGGGCACTGGTGCTTTCCGATGCCGAAGTCCTCGCGCAACCGCTACAACTACGCCCTCGGTGGGGGCGCGCTCATGGACCTCGGATGTTATGCGGTCGACATGGTGCGCAGGTTCGGTGGTTCGACTCCGGATGTCGTTTCGGCGCAGGCCAAGCTGCGCGGTGCTGAGGTGGACCGCGTCATGACCGCCGAATTGCGCTTTGCCGGCGGGCATACCGGCCGGATCCACTGCTCGATGTGGTCGACCGACCTGCCGCGGTTGACCGTAAGGGTAGTTGGTGACCGCGGCGAGTTGCGGCTCCATCCGCTGATACCTTTCCAGCGCTTCTCGGTCCGGTCGGCCAAGGGGAAGCGGGTGGAGAACTTCGCGGCAGCGCGCCCCACGTATGCGTATCAACTCGACGCTTTCGCCGCGGCCGTGCTGCGCGACCAACCGATCAAGACGACACCGGAAGAAGCGATCGAGAACATGACCGTCATCGACGCGATGTATCGCGCTGCGGGCCTTTCGATTCGGATGCCAGCCTGACGGTGGCGGTCCGTTCGCCCAGGCGCTTCGGACATCATCGGCCGGGTCAGCTGGGGAACTGTGCCTGGTTAACGTGCTCGGCCACGCGCAGCGCGTTGGCCGCGACGGTCAGGCTGGGGTTCAGGCCGGTGCTGGACGGGAAGAACGAAGTGTCCACCACGTACAGGTTGTCGACTTCGTGCGCCCGGTTTTGCGGGTCGAGCACGCTAGTTTTGGGATCGGTGCCGAAGCGGCACGTTCCGCAGACGTGACCCAGGTTCCCGTTGTTTTCGCCGCTCCCCACGGACATGTGGCGAAAGGGCTGCAGCACCGCTTTCAATTCGCGCAAAAACGTCGCCCGGCGCTCGATCTCACTGGGATGCAAGCGATATCTGATGCGCAGCCGCTGACGGCCGTCCAGGCCGGGCCGGTCGGACGGCAGCACGCGGTTCTCCAGATAGGGCAGATCTTCTGTCATCGCGGCCAGCACCAGCCCGCCGGTGAAGAACCGCGTGTAGATCTGGCGCACCGCCGGGCTCATCGCACGCAGCGCCTTGCCACGCCAGTCGGGGCGGTTGGTCAGCCACTGCATGGGCGGTATCG